>NZ_JBEXPD010000001.1:0-1341826 GCF_040611875.1 Streptomyces sp. NPDC006516 | reverse complement strand
CACGAGAGCGGAACGACCAGGTCGGAATAAGACCGGTCGTTCACAGCGTCCTCGCTGTTGTTGCCTACCCGACCCGAAGATCGTGCAGGACTTTTTCAAAGGAACCACCAACCTGCGATGCAGGCCGGGGTATCAACATATCTGGCGTTGACTTTTGGCACGCTGTTGAGTTCTCAAGGAACGGACGCTTCCTTCGGTCCCGTTTCACCGGGGCCCTCCGGGCGCTTCCCTTCGTTCTTGCGTTTCCGACTCTATCAGACTCTTTCGTGTCCGATTCCCGGTCGAAGCGGGTTACTGCTTGTTTCGCTTTCCAGTTCTTCGCTTTCGCGTTTCCCTTTCGGCGTGGTCACTACGTTAACTGATTTCCGCTGCGACTCATAATCGAGCCGATGGGCGAAATTCCGGCATGCCGAAATTGCACCCGCCAGGGGTGAATCGTAGGTAGTGGTTGGCCCTCTCACGATGCCTCGACCCGGTCCGATGGACCGCGCCGACAACTGCATCCGTTCAAGCGGCTCGGACTACATTAGGGAAGCGGCTGGGACGAGTCAAGTTGGGCGGCGGCGCGGCACATGGGCCCGGTACGGGCTGACCGTGGGGTCCCCGTCGATCCAGAAGCGCCACGGCTGGTGGGCGCCGTCACCGCCCACTCCGGTACGGGGACCGCTCCGCACCTGGTCGCGGGAGGGCGGTGCCCCCTGGAGGACGGAGAGCGGACCCGGCGGACAGCCCACGGCGTCGACTCCGTTCAGCGCGCGGTCCACATCGAGGGCGGTGGCCAGACGTGCCGGCCCTTTGGCCAGTTCTCTGTCGTGCCGGGCCGAGAACCGACGTTTGCGGGCCATCTCCGCACCGACGCCGATCTCCCCCGCCCGCAGCAGCACACCGCTCGCGCGCCCCTCGGGACCGCACACCAGATTGAGGCAGTGCCACATCCCGTACGTGAAGTAGACGTACGAGTGGCCGGGCGGTCCGAACATCACGCTGTTGCGGGCCGTGCGGCCGCGAAAGGCGTGGGAGCCCGGATCGACCTCTCCCGCGTACGCCTCGACCTCGGTCAGCCGTAGCTCGATGGGGCCCTGGTCGGTGTTCCTGACCAGGATGCGGCCCAGCAGATCGGGGGCCACCTCCTGGACGGGGCGGTCGAAGAAGTCCCGCGTCAGCGGCGTGCGGTCCATGCCCTCGTTCATGGCGTCCGAGGGTACTGGGCTCGGCGCTTCGGGAACCGGCTACCGTCGTGGCGCGTATGTAGGGGTCAGGACCAAGGAGGAAAACATGGGCTTCAAGCGGCTGCTCGCGAGCATGGGTGCCGGCGGTGCTTCGGTCGAGACCGAACTGACCGAACTCAACGTCGTCCCCGGTGGCGTCGTCCAGGGCGAGGTCCGCATCCAGGGCGGATCCGTGGACCAGCAGATCGAGGGCCTCTCGGTCGGAATGCAGGCGCGGGTCGAGGTCGAGGGCGGAGACCAGGAGACCAAGCAGGACATCGAGTTCACCAAGCAGCGCCTCGGCGGTGCCTTCGAGGTGAAGGCCGGCGCGGTGCACGTCGTGCCCTTCGGGCTCGAGGTCCCCTGGGAGACGCCGATCACCATGTTCGGCGGCCAGCATCTGCGCGGCATGAACATCGGGGTGACGACGGAGCTGGAGATCGCCCGTGCGGTGGACTCCGGCGACCTCGACCCCGTCAACGTGCACCCGCTGCCCGCGCAGCAGGCCATCCTGGACGCCTTCGGGCAGCTGGGCTTCGGCTTCCGCTCCGCCGACATGGAGCGTGGCCACATCCGCGGGACGCGCCAGCGGCTGCCCTTCTACCAGGAGATCGAGTTCTTCCCGCCGCAGCAGTACCGTGGCCTGCACCAGGTGGAGCTGACGTTCATCGCCGACGACCGCGAGATGGACGTCGTGCTCGAGATGGACAAGAAGCCGGGCCTCTTCAGCGAGGGCAGCGACTCGTACCGCGCGTTCAAGGTGGGGCTGAACGACTTCCAGGGCACCGACTGGGCCGCTTACCTCAACCAGTGGCTCGCGCAGGTCGGCGGCCAGCGCAACTGGCTCTGACACCCCCTAAGGTCGAGGGGAAGGACACCCCACAGCCGATCAGGAGAGGTGCTGACGTGACCGAGCCGAAGAGGGCGCCGCTGCCGCACGACTTCCACCCCGAGGTCCCTTCGTTCACCGTGGTGAGCGAGGATCTGGCGCCGGGCGCCGTGCTGGCGGACGCCCAGGTGTACGCGGCGGGCAACACCTCGCCGCAGTTGCGGTGGGAGGGCTTCCCCGCGGAGACGAAGAGCTTCGCCGTGACGTGCTTCGACCCGGACGCCCCCACGGGCAGCGGGTTCTGGCACTGGGTGCTCTTCGACATCCCGGCGTCGGTCACGGAGCTCCCGGCCGGTGCGGGGAGCGGGGCGTTCGAAGGACTGCCCCCGGGGGCGGTCCAGGCCCGGAACGACTACGGGTCGAAGGAGTTCGGCGGTGCCGCTCCGCCGGCGGGTGAGAACCACCGTTACGTGTTCACCGTCTACGCGGTGGACACCGAGAAGCTCGGGCCCGACAGTGACGCCTCGCCCGCGGTGGTCGGATTCAACCTGCGGTTCCACACTCTGGGCCGCGCACAGCTCGTCGGGGAGTACACCGCTCCCACAAGCTGAAGGTTCGCCTCCTGTTTGCCCTGCCCTGGTCTTGGAGAGATCAGGGCAGGGCACTTTTTATTGCGTTGTCCATCACGGTTCGCCCGGACAGAGTTGTTCCGGGCCCGCCGACAGACGGGCGGCACACGGGAGGTGGGCAGGATGCGGGACACACTTGTACTCAATGCGAGCTTCGAGCCGCTGTCGACGGTGACGCTCAACCGCGCGGTGGTCCTGATCCTGCAGGACAAGGCCGTCGTCGAGCAGTCGCATCCCGGGCTCCGCATGCGAGGTGCCGCCGTGGACATCCCGGTGCCCCGGGTGATCAGGCTCTGCCGGTACGTACGGGTGCCGTTCCGAAGACACGCGCCGTGGTCCAGGAGGGGTGTACTCATACGGGACCAGCACCGGTGTGCGTACTGCGGCCGGCGCGCGAGCACTGTGGACCACGTGGTGCCGCGCGCCCAGGGTGGTCAGGACACCTGGCTGAACACGGTCGCCTCGTGTGCCGAGGACAACCACCGCAAGGCGGCCCGGACGCCCGAGCAGGCGGGCATGCCACTGCTCCGGCAGCCTTTCGTGCCGTCGCCTGCGGACGCGATGCTGCTGGCGCTGGGAGCCGGTGACCGGTCGGCGCTGCCGGAGTGGCTGGCGCGCTCGGCCGCGTGAACCGCGCGCCCGGACGGCTGTGGAGCCCGCCCCTTCGTGCCGGAGGGGCGGGCTCCCGTGCGTCAGCGGAGCAGCAGCTGGACGATGGCGGCGGTGCCGACGACGACGATCAGGATGCGCAGGAAGCCCGGGCTGAGCCTGCGGCCGACCTTGGCGCCTATCTGGCCGCCGATCGCTGAGCCCACGGCGATGAGCACGACGGCCGTCCAGTCGAAGTCCGCGACGAAGAGGAAGAAGAGCGCGGCGACGCTGTTGACGACGGCGGCGAGGACGTTCTTGACGGCGTTGAGGCGCTGCATCGTGTCGTCGAGCAGCATGCCCATCAGGGAGAGGTAGATGATGCCCTGCGCCGCCGTGAAGTAGCCGCCGTAGACGCTGGCGAGCATCAGGCCGACGAAGAGCAGCGGCCCGCCGTCGGCGCGGGCGGAGGTGCCGTTGTGCTCGCGCCTGCGCTGGACCGCCTTGCTGATGCGCGGTTGCAGGATGACGAGGACGAGAGCGAGGGCCACCAGGACGGGGACGATCGTCTCGAACGCCGTGGAGGGCAGCGCGAGCAGGAGGGTGGCCCCGGTGAGACCGCCGATCAGCGCGCCGACGCTCAGCTTCAGTATCCGGCGGCGCTGGCCGGTGAGTTCCTCGCGGTAACCGATCGCCCCGCTGATGGAGCCCGGGATCAGGCCGAGTGCGTTGGACACGGTCGCGGTGACCGGTGGCAGGCCGGTGGCGAGCAGCACCGGGAAGGTGATCAGCGTGCCGGAGCCGACGATGGTGTTGATCGTGCCGGCGCCGATCCCGGCCGCGAGGACGGCGAGCATTTCCCAGATGGACAAGGCCATCTCCTTCGATGGTCAGTGATGCCTCCCCGCCATGAAGGTCGAGGGGCCTCACTGATCATGCACGAAGGTGTTTCCCGGTCATTCGACCGGGGGCTGCTCCCTGCGCTCCGAACCGGTGTTGAAGCCGGGCGCACCGCTGCCGAGGTTGCCGAAGGCTCCGCTGAGACCCTTGAGCGCGTCACCGATCTCGCTGGGCACGATCCAGAGCTTGTTGGCATCGCCCTCGGCGATCTTGGGGAGCATCTGGAGGTACTGGTACGAGAGGAGCTTCTGGTCCGGGTCCCCCGCGTGGATGGACTCGAAGACCGTACGGATGGCCTGCGCCTCACCTTCGGCGCGGAGCGCGGATGCCTTGGCCTCACCCTCGGCGCGCAGGATCGCGGACTGCTTCTCGCCTTCGGCGGTGAGGATCGCGGACTGCCTGATGCCCTCGGCGGTGAGGATGGCGGCCCGCTTGTCGCGGTCGGCACGCATCTGCTTCTCCATCGAGTCCTGGATGGAGGTGGGCGGCTCGATGGCCTTGAGCTCGACGCGGTTGACGCGGATGCCCCACTTGCCGGTGGCCTCGTCGAGGACTCCACGCAGCGCCGCGTTGATCTCCTCGCGGGAGGTCAGGGTCCGCTCGAGGTCCATGCCACCGATGATGTTGCGCAGTGTGGTGACGGTGAGCTGCTCGATCGCCTGGATGTAGCTGGCCACTTCGTACGTGGCGGCGCGGGCGTCGGTCACCTGGTAGTAGATGACGGTGTCGATGTTGACGACCAGGTTGTCCTGGGTGATCACCGGCTGCGGCGGGAAGGGGACGACCTGTTCGCGGAGGTCGATCCGGTTGCGGATCGAGTCGATGAACGGGACGACGATGTTCAGCCCGGCGTTGAGGGTGCGGGTGTAGCGGCCGAAGCGCTCCACGATGGCGGCACTGGCCTGCGGGATGACCTGGATCGTCTTGATCAGGGCGATGAAGACGAGCACCACCAGAATGATCAGGACGATGATGATCGGTTGCATCGTGTGCCTCGTGCCCTTCGGTTGCCGACGGATCGCGGTGATCGAGGTCGAACTGTCATGGTGTTCACGACAGTTGCATTGCCATGATGATCGACTTCGAGTTTGGCAGACTGCGGGCTGCCGTGTGACCGGTTCGCTCACATGACGACGGCCGTTGCACCGTCGATGTCCACGACGTCGACCTGAAAGCCGGGTTCGAAGCTCTGGTCGGCGTCGAGTGCGCGGGCGGACCAGACTTCACCGGCGAGCTTGATGCGCCCGCCGTTGGCGTCCACCCGTTCCAGCACCACGGCTTGACGGCCTTTCAGGGCGTCGATGCCGGTGGCTTCCCCGGGCCGGCCCGCACGGTGTCTGGCCGCGATGGGGCGTACGACGGCGATCAGGGCCACCGAGACCACGACGAAGACCAGGACCTGGGCCACGATGCCGCCGCCGAGGGCCGCGACGACGGCAGCGGCCACCGCCCCGACGGCGAACATCCCGAATTCGGGCATCGCGGTCAGGACGAGGGGGATGCCCAGTCCCACCGCTCCGATCAGCCACCACACCCACGCGTCGATGTCCACAGGGTCATCGTAGGACCGCGGGTGCGCTCCCCGACAGGGCGCAGGAGAGGTTGGCCGTGGTGCGACTACCGGCCGAGGGGCAGCCCGTGGGCGGTGTAGCGGTCGCCGTGGTGCTCGACGATGAGCGGCAGGCCGAAGCAGAGGGAGAGATTCCGGGAGCTGAGCTCGGTCTCCATGGGGCCGGCGGCCAGCACCTTGCCCTGACGGATCATCAGGACATGGGTGAAGCCGGGGGCGATCTCCTCGACGTGGTGGGTGACCATGATCATGGAGGGGGCGTACGGGTCCCGGGCCAGCCGGCCGAGGCGGCGTACCAGGTCCTCGCGCCCGCCGAGGTCGAGCCCCGCGGCGGGCTCGTCGAGGAGGAGCAGCTCGGGGTCGGTCATCATGGCGCGGGCGATGAGGGTGCGCTTGCGCTCGCCCTCGGAGAGCGTGCCGAACTTGCGGTCGAGGTACTCGGTCATGCCGAGGCGGTCGAGGAAGGCGCGGGCGCGCTCCTCGTCGACGGCTTCATAGTCCTCGTGCCAGGTGGCGGTCATGCCGTACGCGGCTGTCAGCACCGTCTGCAGCACGGTCTGGCGCCTGGGGAGCTTTTCGGCCATCGCCACACCGGCCATCCCGATGCGGGGCCGGAGCTCGAAGACGTCGGTCCCGACCCCGCCGAGCCGCTCACCGAGGATCTTGGCCGTACCGGCGCTGGGGAAGAGGTAGCTGGAGGCGAGGTTGAGGAGGGTGGTCTTGCCGGCGCCGTTCGGGCCCAGGATGACCCAGCGCTCCCCCTCCTTGACCGACCAGGAGACGTCGTCCACCAGAGCGCGTCCGTCGCGGACCACGGATACGTCCACCAGCTCCAGTACATCGCTCATGGCGCGTTGTCTCCCCATACAGTGTCGAGATCGTCGCGTGCCTGTGGGCACAGCTCCCAGGGAAAACCTACGCCACCCGGAGAGTGCTCAGGCCTTGGGGCCGTTCCCTAGGCTGTCCCCATGCTTTCGGAACCACGCTCAGGGCGGCTCGCCGCATGGGGAAACGCGCTTTTGGCCGGACTTGTGTCACCCGACGACGCGGCGCTCGCGATCGTCGGCGAGGACGCGGTCCATCGTGTGGAGGGGCTGCCGGACGAGTCCGGTCCGGTCGGTCTCACCCTGGCGCTCGGCCGGCTGAGGGGGCTGGGCGCGACCGGTTTCCGGGTCGCGCTGCCGGTGCCCGGCCACCCGCTGGGGCTCAGCGGTCCGCCCGACTTCAACGCGCGGGCGCTCGACGCGCAGGAGGCCGTCGTCACCTCCGGCGCGCCGTACGGCCTCGTGCCCGAGGTGAGCGAGGTGGGGCCCGCCGGGGATCTTCATGTCGAGGTGGTGTGGCAGTGCCTGCCCGTACGGGAGGCGCCGCCTGCCGATGTGCCGTCGCTGGGCGAGGCGGAGCGGGAGCTCGCCGAGGCCCTGCGGGACGCGACAGCGGTGCTGTCGCGTCTGGACGTCGCCGGCTCCGGCCCGGTCGCGGAGGCCGCTGTGGACGCGTACCGGGCGCGGGCGGAGCGGGGGCGCGAGGTCCTGGCGCCGGGTTATCCGCCGCGGGCGGTCCGCGTGCTGGAGCTGGCGCAGCGGGTGGGGCTGCTGGTGTCGGTGGCCCATGAGAACGGGCACGGCGGCGCGGTGAGCGCTTCGGAGATCGCGGCCCGGGGCGAGGCGCTGCGGCCGGTGGAGCGGGTGGCCCGGCGGGCGCAGGTCGCGGCGTACAACGCGTATGTGGAGGAGCGGGGGCGGTAGGCGCCGCGTCCCCGGCCTCGCACCTCGGACCGGTAGGCGCGTGTCGCGGGCGCCGGCCGAAGCGCCTCGGACCGGACGGCACGGCACCGGCCGCCGGGGGCTCGGTCGAGCCCGCCCGGCGGCCGGTGGGGGTGAGGCGGCGGTCAGCCGTTCGGGCCGAGGTTGCCGAAGGCCGGGTTCGGGATCCTCCTCGGCCCCGGACAGCGACCGGCACCACCGAAGCCACCAGCCCCCACGGCGACCCGCACCTCTGTCACCCCGCGGCTCCGTGCCGGACCGCCCACAGCGCCGCCTGGGTCCTGTCCGCCAGGTCGAGCTTCATCAGAATGTTCGACACATGGGTCTTCACGGTCTTCTCCGACAGGACGAGCGCTCGCGCGATCTCCCGGTTGGAGCGCCCGTCGGCGATCAGACCGAGCACCTCACGCTCCCGCTCGGTCAGCGTGCTCCCCCTGCCGGTGCCGCCACCCGTGTCCTCCTGGGCCAGCAGCGCGCCTGCCACCTCCGGCTGGAGCAGCACATGACCCGCGTGCACCGAGCGGATGGCACCGGCGAGGGCGTCCGGGTCCACGTCCTTGTACACGTATCCCGAGGCCCCCGCCCTCAGCGCGGGTACCACCGTGCGCTGCTCGGTGAAGCTGGTGACGATCAGGACCTTGGCGGGGTTCTCCAGCTCCCTCAGTCTGCGCAGCGCCTCGATGCCGTCCGTACCCGGCATCTTGATGTCCATCAGGACCACGTCCGGCCGCAGCTCCTCGGCCCTGGCGACACCCTCCGCCCCGTCCGCCGCCTCCCCGACGACCTCTATGTCGTCCTGGACCTCCAGGAAGGTGCGCAGTCCCCGGCGGACCACCTGGTGGTCGTCGACCAGCAGCACCTTGATGATCTTGTCAGCCACAGGGAACCTCCATCTGGACGGTCGTGCCCTCACCGGGCCCCGACTCGACGGTGAGGCGGCCTCCGACACTGCCCGCCCGGTGCCGCATCGACACGAGCCCCAGATGCCGGCCCGCGTGGCGCACCGCGTCGGTGTCGAAGCCGCGGCCGTCGTCGGTGATCCGCAGCATGACGGCGGACGTGTCGCGGGTGAGGGTGACGGCGACCCGCCCGGCGCCGGAGTGACGCAGGGCGTTGTGCAGGGCCTCCTGCGCGACCCGGAGCATCGCCTCCTCCTGGCCGGCGGGCAGGGCGCGCACCCCGGCGCTCTCGAAGGTGACCCGTGCGGTGTGGGCGCGGTCCAGGACCTGGACCTGTGTACGGAGCGTCGCGACGAGGCCGTCCTCGTCCAGGGCCGCGGGGCGCAGTTCGACGACGGCGGCCCGCAGCTCGTCCACGGCCTCACCCGCCAGGGCGGCGACCTGGTGGAGCTCGCCCTTGGCGCGGACCGGGTCGCGGTCGACCAGAGCGGCGGCGGCCTGCGCGGTGAGCCGGAGCGAGAAGAGCTTCTGGCTGACGGCGTCGTGCAGCTCGTGGGCGAGCCGTGAGCGCTCCTCCGCGATCGTGAGTTCGCGGCTGCGCTCGTAGAGACGTGCGTTGTTGAGGGCGATGGCGGCGTGCTGCGCGAGGATCCCGAGGAGTTCCTCGTCCTCCTCGGTGAAGCCGCAGCCGCCCGCCGGGCGGGCGCAGCGCTTGTTGGCGAGGAAGAGCGCGCCGATGGTCTCGTCGCCGTCCTGGATGGGCAGTCCGAGGAAGTCGGACATGTCGGGGTGTGCGTCGGGCCAGCCCTCGAAGCGGGGGTCCTGGGTCACGTCGGCGAGCCGCTGGGGCTTCGGCTCGTGGAGCATCGCCGCGAGGATGCCGTGCTGCCGGGGCAGCGGCCCGATGGCCTTCCACTGCTCGTCGCTCACACCGTCGACGACGAACTGGGCGAAGCCGCCGTGGTCGTCCGGCACCCCGAGCGCCGCGTACTCGGCGTCCAGCAGTTCACGCGCGGACGCGACGATGGTCTTGAGGACGTCCCGCACCTCGAGGTGCCGGCTCATGGCGAGCAGCGCGGCGCTGACCGCGGCGAGGCCCGACGGTGGGCGGTGACTCATGTGCTCACCGTACCGGCGGGCCCGGCGCCGCCGTATCGGCCTGTGGACGGGCCCGGGACGGGACCCTGGGCCTAGGGCCTCACGGCCGCAGGCCGGGCCCCGCCGCGGGTGCCGGCAGCCCGGCCCCGCTCTCCGGCAGACGCCCGGCGGCGCCCGGACTCCCGCCTTCGGCATGCCCGAGATGCCCCTTACGCTCCGCATCACACAAGCAACTATTCGTGAGCGTGAAGGGCTCTCCATGTGAGCCCAGGCATAGGACCCACGTCACTTACGAAGACGGATAGTTGACGCAAAGCGGGCAATTTTTCGGGGTTCAAACCGGACAAGCGGGAACGAACGAGACCCCTTTCCACTACTCAGCTTCGTACGTCACACCTTTGCCAGGCCATTTTGCTGGCGCTAAGAATTGCATCTGTCCCCGACGGAGATGCGCCCCGGCGCTTCCGTCCGCGTCCTCGCCGAGGACCCCTGCTATTCGAAGAGGTACGACTGTATGTCCGTGTCCCGCATCTCCAGCCGTAGCCGTCGTCTGAACAAGGCGCAGAAGCTCTCCGTCGCGGGGGTCTCGACCCTGGCCGCCGCCGCTCTCGCCTTCTCGCTCGTCCCGCAGGACGCGTCGGCCACGACCGAGCCGCAGGCCGCTTCGGCCGCCGCGCCGGTCGCGTACACCGGCTCGCAGACGCAGACCCTCAAGGCCACCGGCCTGGGGCAGAACACGACCGACCAGCTCGTGAAGACCGTCGACGCGGCCAAGGCCGAGGAGACGGCCGCGAAGAAGAAGGCGGCCGACAAGGCAGAGGCGAAGGCCAAGGCCGTCGCCGAGGCCAAGAGCAAGGCCGCCGCGAAGAAGAAGGCCGAGGCGAAGGCCAAGGCCGCCGCGAAGAAGCGCTCCGCCGAGAAGGCCAGCCGCGCCGCCGACCGCAAGCCGGTCTACGCGAACAACCTCGACGGCTGGATCCGTGAGGCGCTCGCCATCATGGACAAGAAGGACATCCCCGGCACGTACGAGGGCCTGCACCGCAACATCATGCGTGAGTCCAGCGGTAACCCGCGCGCCATCAACAACTGGGACATCAACGCGATCAACGGCGTCCCGTCGAAGGGCCTGCTGCAGGTCATCAAGCCGACCTTCGACTTCTACCACGTCAAGGGCACCAAGCACGACCAGTACGACCCGGTCGCCAACATCACCGCTGCCGCCAACTACGCCGCGGACAAGTACGGCTCGATCGACAACGTCGACAGCGCGTACTGAGTCACGCACCGAGCAGGGCCTGGCAGAGCTGACCCGCCGGCACGCAGCGTCGCGTGACCGGCAGGCACATGCCGAAGGGCGGCACCCCGTGGGGTGCCGCCCTCGGGCGTTTCCGGGACCGGCCGGTGCGGCCCGGCGGCGCTACTTGCGCATCACTTCGGGCTCGTGGCGGCGCAGCATCCGCGAGACGGCGAAGAAGAGAACCCCGCTCATGACGAGCATGACCGCGATGTCGATCCCCCACTGCCCGGCCGCGTGCTCCCAGAGCGGGTCCAGGTCCGTCGGGTTCTCCGGGTCCCACGGCGGCATGAGGTGGGCGAGGTCCAGCGTGGTGCCCGCGGCGGCCACCGCCCAGCGCGACGGCATCAGCCAGGCGAACTGCTCCAGGCCCGGCGACCCGTAGACCTGGAAGAGCACGCCGGTGAAGACGACCTGGACGATGGCGAACATGACCAGCAGCGGCATGGTCTTCTCGGCGGTCTTCACGAGCGCGGAGATCAGCAGGCCCACCATCATCGAGGTGAAGCCGAGCACGATGATCGACACGCAGATCTCCACGGCGGGAGGCATGAACAGGCCCTCCTCCGGCAGCTTGCGGGTGGAGAAGCCGATGCCGCAGATGATCACGCCCTGGAAGGCCGTGATCACGCCGAGGACGATCACCTTGGACAGCAGGTAGGCGGAACGGGAGAGCCCGGTGGCCCGTTCCCGCTCGTAGATCACCCGTTCCTTGATCAGTTCTCGTACGGAGTTGGCCGCGGCGGCGAAGCACATGCCGACCGCGAGGATCAGCATGATGGTCCCGGCCTTGCCGTTGAACCGCGAGGGCGGCTCGGGCTCCGCGAGGCCGAACTCGGCGGGGATGACGACGCTGACGACTCCGAGCACCGCCGGCAGGAGCACCATCAGGAGCAGGAAGCCCTTGTCGGAGGCGATCACCGAGACGTAGCGGCGCATCAGCGTCCACAGCTGGGCCGCCCATCCCGAAGGCTTCGGCGGGCGCATCTGCTGCGGCGGGGGCATGTGTACGGACTGCGCGGCGACGGCGTCGATGTCCGCGGCGTACATCTGGTAGTGCTGCGAGCCACGCCAGCGTCCCGCCCAGTCGTAGTCGCGGTAGTTCTCGAACGCGGAGAAGACGTCGGCCCAGCTGGTGTAGCCGAAGAAGTTCAGCGCCTCCTCGGGCGGGCCGAAGTAGGCGACGGAGCCGCCGGGCGCCATCACCAGGAGCTTGTCGCAGATGGCGAGCTCGGCCACGGAGTGCGTGACCACGAGGACCGTACGGCCGTCGTCGGCCAGGCCGCGCAGCAGCTGCATGACGTCGCGGTCCATGCCCGGGTCGAGACCCGAGGTCGGCTCGTCCAGGAAGATCAGCGACGGCTTGGTGAGCAGCTCCAGGGCGACCGAGACGCGCTTGCGCTGGCCGCCGGAGAGCGAGGTGATCTTCTTGTCCTTGTGGATGTCGAGCTTGAGCTCGGCGAGGACCTCGTGGATCCGGGCGGTGCGTTCGGCCTCGGTCGTGTCCGCGGGGAAACGCAGCTTGGCCGCGTACCGCAGTGCCCTGGTGACCGTGAGTTCCTTGTGCAGGATGTCGTCCTGCGGCACCAGGCCGATGCGCTGCCGCAGCTCGGCGAACTGCTTGTACAGGTTCCGGTTGTCGTAGAGGACGTCGCCCTGGTTGGCGGGCCGGTAGCCGGTCAGCGCCTTGAGCAGGGTGGACTTGCCGGAGCCCGACGGGCCGATGACGGCGATCAGCGACTTCTCGGGGACGCCGAAGGAGACGTCCTTGAGGATGTCCTTGCCGCCGTCGACGGTGACCGTGAGGTGGCGGGCCGAGAAGGAGACCTCACCGGTGTCGACGAATTCTTCCAGCCGGTCCCCGACCAGCCGGAAGGTCGAGTGGCCGACACCGACGATGTCGTTCGGGCCGATGAGCGCCGAACCGGACTTGCTGAGCGGCTGGCCGTTGACGTACGTGCCGTTGTGGGACCCGAGGTCACGGATCTCGAAGCGGCCGTCGGGAGTCGCCCTGAATTCCGCGTGCAGGCGTGACACCTGCAGGTCGGAGACGACCAGCTCGTTCTCCAGCGCACGGCCGATCCGCATGACGCGGCCGAGGTCCAGCTGGTGGAAGGTGGTCGGGCTGCGGTCCCCGTAGACCGGCGGCGCACCCGCCCCGCCCCCGAGGGCACCCGCCCCGCCCCCGTGGCCCTGCTGGTGCGGGACCGGAGCCTGCTGCCAGCCCTGCTGCTGCGCGGGCCCGCCGGGCCATCCGCCCGCACCCTGCTGCTGGGGCGGCTGCACGGGAGCCTGATGCGGCTGACGCACCGCGGCTTGGTGGGGCTGCTGCTGCACCGGAGCCTGGTGGGGCTGCTGTACGGGGGCCTGCTGGGCTCCCACCGCGTGCCCGCCCTGGACTCCGGCACCCGCGGCGGCCGTGAGGCTCAGCCGGGGTCCGTCGGTGGCGTTGCCCAGGTGCACGGCCGTCCCGGGGCCGATCTCCTGCTGCTGGATCCGCCGGCCCTGCACATACGTGCCGTTGGTGCTGCCGTGGTCCTCGATGGACCAGCCGCGCCCGTTCCAGCTGATCGTGGCATGCCGCCACGACACTCTGGCGTCGTCGATCACCAGGTCGCCCTGCGGATCACGTCCGAGGGTGTACGACCTGGACGGATCGAGCGTCCAGGTCCTTCCATTCAATTCCAGTACGAGTTCCGGCACTCCGCGCCCCACTAGTTGTCCCCCGTGTCGCTCCCGCCGCGGGGAGCCTAGGGATGCTGAACATCGTGGGGAACTATTCCAGGAGCGGTCCCCCGACGGAAAGCCGGGCGGCGTGAAGAGGGCGCGGAGGCTCCGCATCCCGCCCGCGGACTCGGGAGAAAGCGGTAGGGAGCACCGCATCCGAGGCACCCCTTCGCCGGGCCGCCGCCCCCTCCCGGGCAGTGTCCCGGGCTGTCCGCCACTCGGGACGGCTTCGGAGCTCCCCCGGCCGCCCTATACGGTGGGACCACCATGAGCGCATCTCAGCCACCTCGGTCTCCCCGGTCTCCTGAGCTCCCCGAGCCCCCTCGGTACGCGGACGCACCCACCCTTCTCGTCAAGATCTTCGGGAAGGACCGTCCGGGCATCACCGCCGGACTCTTCGACACCCTGGCCGCCTACGCCGTCGATGTTGTGGACATCGAGCAGGTGGTCACCCGTGGCCGCATCGTGCTGTGCGCCCTGGTGACCTCCCCCGCCCCGGACGGCACGACCGAGGGCGACCTCCGGGCCACCGTGCACAGCTGGGCGGAGTCCCTGAAGCTCCAGGCGGAGATCATCTCGGGCACGGGTGACAACCGGCCCCGCGGCTACGGCCGTTCCCATGTGACCGTGCTGGGACACCCGCTGACCGCGGAGTCCACGGCGGCCATAGCGGCCAGGATCACCTCGACGGGCGGCAACATCGACCGCATCTTCCGTCTGGCGAAATATCCCGTCACCGCTGTCGAATTCGCGGTGTCGGGTACGGGGACCGAGGAGCTGCGCACCGCCCTGGCGACGGAGGCCGCCGGCATCGGCGTCGACATCGCGGTCGTGTCGGCCGGACTGAGCCGCCGCGCGCAGCGCCTGGTCGTGATGGACGTGGACTCGACGCTCATCCAGGACGAGGTCATCGAGCTCTTCGCCGCCCATGCGGGCTGCGAGGCCGAGGTCGCCTCGGTGACGGAGCAGGCCATGCGGGGCGAGCTCGACTTCGAGCAGTCGCTGCACGCACGCGTGGCGTTGCTGGCGGGGCTCGATGTGTCCGTGGTGGACAAGGTGCGGACCGAGGTCCGGCTGACCCCCGGCGCCCGCACCCTGATCCGCACGCTGAAGCGGCTCGGCTACCAGGTAGGCGTGGTCTCGGGTGGCTTCACGCAGGTCACGGACGACCTCAAGGAGCGGCTCGGGCTCGACTTCGCCTCCGCCAACACGCTGGAGGTCGTCGACGGCAAGCTCACCGGACGGGTGGTGGGCGACATCGTGGACCGGGCGGGCAAGGCCCGGCTGCTGCGCAGCTTCGCGGAGCAGGCGGGGGTACCGCTGGCGCAGACGGTCGCGATCGGCGACGGCGCGAATGATCTGGACATGCTGAACACCGCCGGCCTCGGTGTCGCGTTCAACGCCAAGCCGGTCGTCCGCCAGGCCGCCCACACCGCGGTGAACGTCCCGTTCCTGGACACCGTGCTGTATCTGCTCGGGATCACCCGCGAGGAGGTCGAGGCCGCCGACGGCCTCGTGGACTGACGCACCCGGTACCGGCGCACTTCCAGGACCGGGAGACCGGTACCGGCGCAAAAGACCGAGCGTGAAGGGGGCCGGCACAGTGACTGTGCCGGCCCCCCTTTCCGTGTCCGCGGTCAGTCGTTCGGCGTCCAGTACTCGACGAGCTTGCCCACGCCGTGTTCCAGCGTCTTCCAGGGGCCGGTGAACTCGACGACCGCATAGGCCGCGGTCGGGAACCCGTCCCTGGTCATGCGGGAGAGGGCGTCACCCTCGGCCGATCCGCTGAGCGCGTCCGCCGCGCCGTGCATACCGGGGTTGTGGCCGATGACCAGCAGATTGCGCACGTCGTCGGGGGTCTCGTCGAACAGGGCGATCAGCTCGCCGAGGGAGGCCTCGTACAACCTCTCCTCGTACACGGTCCTGGGGCGCTGCGCGAACTCGTGGACCGCGAGCTTCCAGGTCTCGCGGGTCCTGGTGGCGGTCGAGCACAGCGCCAGATCGAAGGCGGTTCCTGAATCGGCCAGCTTGCGGCCGGCGACGGGGGCGTCCTTCCTGCCCCGTTCGGCCAGTGGCCGCTCATGGTCGGACTCCTGCGACCATTCCGCCTTTGCGTGCCTGAGAAGGACGATCCTGCGAGGTGTATCGGCGCTCATACACCTCAGCTTCGCACGAATTGCGCTTCCGGGCGCAGGGTGTTGGCGTGCTCGCCCGTCACGGGTGAAACGACGGCACCGGCAGGCCTCGGGGCGCCGGTCAGGCGGGCAGCAGCGCCATGAGGCGGCCCAGCAGCCGGCCGATCGCGGGGTCGCCGGCCGCCGCGTGGGCCTGGCCCGGTTCCACGATCAGCAGGAGCAGTCCGGCGAAGGCGAGGGCGGGCAGCGCGATCGCCCACCACGGCAGCCGGACCTCGAAGGTGCCCTCGGCCGGGCGGTGGGTCCGGGTGTGTGTACGGGCCGGCATGTCCGCCTCCGTGGTCCTCGGCTGTGTTACCCAGAACCTACGGGCCGGCCGGCGGCGGTCCCATCCGGTGACCCACCCACTCCACCCTGAACCTGGCCCCCTAGGGGATGGTGGGGGCAGCCCCACCATCGAGGACGGTCGAGGCCGGTCAGGGGGAGGCGATGGTGGCGATCACACCGATGACGACTGAGATGAGAAGCATCGTCCCGAACACGAGGAGGAGCTTCTTCTGGCCGTTCTGGGGATTCGGATCGAGCACTGGCATGCGCACAGTGTCGCATCTCAGCATTCGTCCTCGATCGTCCGGTCCCGTCCCGCGAGCACCCCGGCCACCATCTGCGGCACCAGGAGCCCCGCCATCAGGGCGATCGGAAGTCCCCAGCCGCCGCTGTGCTGGTAGAGGACCCCGACGAGCAGCGGCCCCGGGGCGGCGATCAGATAGCCCGTGGACTGGGCGAAGGCGGAGAGCCTGACCACGCCCGCGCCGGTGCGGGCCCGCATCCCGATCATGGTGAGGGCGAGCGGGAAGGCGCAGTTGGCGATGCCGAGCAGCAGCGCCCAGAGCCAGGCGCCGCCGGCCGGGGCCATGTACAGACCCGCGTAGCCGATGAGGCCGCACCCACCCAGCACCAGGGCGATCGGCCCCTGGTTCTTCAGCCGGGCGGCGACGCGCGGGATGACGAAGGCGAGCGGTACGCCCATGGCCATGGTCACGGCGAGCAGGACGCCCGCGGTGCCCGCCGAGACGCCGGCGTCGCGGAAGATCTGCGGCATCCACTGCATGGTGATGTAGGCCGCCGTGGCCTGGAGGCCGAAGAAGCAGGCCAGCGCCCACGAGGTACGGCTACGGGTGATCCTCGGCGCGGGAGCGTGCTGCGGGGCCTGTTCCGCCGGCTGCCCGGAGCCGGGGCCGCGGCCGCGGTCCCGTACGAGCGGGAGCCACGGCAGGACGGCGACCGCGGCAAGGGCGGCCCACACCACCAGCCCGGTCCGCCAGTTACCGCCCAGCGCGTCGGTCAGAGGCACGGTGAGGGCGGCGGCGAGGGCGGTGCCGAGGGCCAGGGCCATCGAGTAGAGACCGGTCATGGTGCCGACCCGGTCGGGGAACCAGCGCTTGACGATGACGGGCATCAGGACGTTGCTGACCGCGATCCCCATCAGCGCGAGGGCGCTGGCGGCGAGGAACCCGGCGGTGCCGCCCACGAAGGGGCGCAGCAGCAGGCCCACGGCGATGGCGACCATGCCCGCGCAGACGACGGCGCCGGCTCCGAAGCGGCGGGCCAGCCGTGGGGCCGTGAAGCCGAAGAGCGCGAAGCAGAGCGGTGGTACGGAGGTGAGGACACCGGCCACGCTGCCGCTCATGTGCAGCCCGTCCCGGACCTCTTCGAGGAGGGGGCCGAGGCTGGTGATCGCGGGCCGGAGGTTGAGCGCGGCGAGAACGAGGCCGAGGATGACGGTCCGCAGCACCCAGGGCGACGGCGCGGGGGCGGACCGCGCGCGTGCGGGGGTGGCGGCGGGGCTCAGGGTCGGGGACTCGTCGGAACGCATGGGACCCATCATAGAATCATGGGATGATTGACTGTCCACCTCGCGTCGGCCCCTGAGACAATCGGGGGAGACGATCCGACGGGCCCGCACCTCCCGGACGCCCCCTTCCGGAACACGAGCAAGGAGCAGCATGGCGCTGACGTCCCCGCGGCGTTCGGCTCTCGCCGATCAGGTGATTGCCCAGCTGAGGAACCAGATCACCGCCGGCGAGTGGCCTGTTGGCTCGCGGATCCCCACCGAACCCGAGCTGGTCGAACAGCTGGGGGTCGCCCGCAACACCGTGCGCGAGGCGGTGCGCGCCCTGGCGCACAACGGGCTGCTGGACATCCGCCAGGGCTCCGGTACGTACGTGGTGGCGACCAGCGAGCTGGCCGGGGTGATGCACCGCAGGTTCGCGGACGCCGACCCCCGGCACGTGGCCGAGCTGCGCTCCACGCTGGAGTCCTCGGCGGCCCGGCTGGCGGCACTGCGGCGCACGGACCGGGACCTGCGGCAGCTGGACGCGCTGATGGCGCGCCGCGAGGAGACCTGGGCCTCCGGGGACCTGGAGGCCTTCGTGGCCGCGGACGCGACCTTGCACCTCGCCGTGGTCGCCGCGTCCCACAACGACGTGCTGACGGAGCTCTACGCCGATCTGAACGACCTGCTCCGCGACTACCTGCGCGACGACGTGGGACCGGAACTGCGGCCGGAGGAACTCATGGACCACACCCGGCTCGTCGAGGCGATCCGTGCGGGTGACGCGGAGACGGCAGCCGCCGAGGCCGCGGCCCACGCGATGGACTGCCTGCGCGAGCGGGCCCAGGCCTGAGGGGAAGCAGATCCGGGACCTCTCAGGAGGTCACCGAATGGCTGACCCAGACCGAGCCGACCTCTTTCCAGCAGCGGTCCTCCAGCTTGACCGTCCGGCCCGGCTGCACGGCGACCGCGCTGCTGTCGGCGTCGACGTCCCACCAGCGCGCGCACTCGGTGTGGAGGCGTACGACATCCGTGCTGGGATACGGGTTGTGGCAGTAGGCGGTCACCCGGGAGCCCTCGACCGACGTACGGCATTCGGAGCCCGAGGGTCCGGGTTCCGGCGCGAGGGGCGCCGACGCTCCGCTACCCGCCCGGTTGGCCGCGCTCACGGCGACCGGAGCCGCGATTCCCGCGATGACGGCCGCCGCTGCGAGCAGGGCCCAGGTTCGGCGACGTGTGGAGCGCACAGCGATCTCCTCCCCACAGCCTGACCAAAAGTCCGGTTCCCCCACATTCTGCGGTGGGGCGGCGATCTTTTCGACTTGAGCGGAGAGGGGCGGGGTGGGGCCAGGGCGTACGGACAGCGGCGCACCCCGGCGAGGCCCGGACGCGCGACAGCCGCGCACCCCTCGCGGGAGTGCGCGGCTGTCGGTGGTCCTGGGCGGTCAGGCGCCCATCATGTGCACGCCGCCGTCGACGTGGATGATCTCGCCCGTCGTCTTCGGGAAGAAGTCGGAGAGCAGCGCCACGACCCCACGGCCGGCCGGCTCCGGGTCGGCCATGTTCCACTCCAGCGGGGAGCGGTGGTTCCAGACGTCCGCGAGCTCACCGAAGCCCGGGATGGACTTGGCGGCCATGGAGCCGATCGGCCCGGCCGAGATCAGGTTGCAGCGGATGCTGTCCTTGCCCAGGTCGCGGGCGAGGTAGCGGGAGGTGGCCTCCAGCGCGGCCTTGGCCGGGCCCATCCAGTCGTACTGGGGCCAGGCGAACTGCGCGTCGAAGGTGAGGCCGACGATCGAGCCACCCTCCGCCATGAGCGGCTTGCACGCCATGGCGAGCGACTTCAGCGAGAACGCCGAGACGTGCATCGCGGTGGCGACCGACTCGAACGGGGTGTTCAGGAAGTTGCCGCCGAGCGCGTCCTGCGGCGCGAAGCCGATGGAGTGCACGACGCCGTCCAGCGAGCCGAGCTCCTCCTTGACCAGGCCGGCGAGCCGCTCCAGGTGCTCGTCGCTGGTGACGTCGAGCTCGATGACCTTGGCGGGCTTGGGAAGCTTCTTGGCGATGCGCTCGGTCAGCGTCGGCCGCGGGAAGGCGGTGAGGATGACCTCGGCGCCCTGCTCCTGGGCCACCTTCGCGGTGTGGAAAGCGATGGACGACTCCATCAGCACACCCGTGATGAGGATGCGCTTGCCGTCGAGAATTCCGCTCATGGTGATCAGTGACCCATGCCCAATCCGCCGTCAACGGGGATGACGGCTCCAGTGATGTAAGACGCGTCGTCGGACGCGAGGAAGCGCACCGCGGCGGCGATCTCCGCGGGCTGCGCGTAGCGGCCGAGCGGCACCTGCGACACGATGTCCTTGCGCTGCTCGTCGGTGAGCACCTGCGTCATGTCGGTGTCGACGAACCCGGGCGCGACGACGTTGAAGGTGATGTTGCGCGAGCCGAGCTCACGGGCCAGCGACCGGGCGAAACCGACCAGGCCCGCCTTGGACGCCGCGTAGTTGGCCTGTCCGGCCGAGCCGAGGAGGCCGACGACGGAGGAGATCAGGACGACCCGGCCCTTCTTCGCGCGCAGCATCGCGCGGTTGGCCCGCTTGACGACGCGGAAGGTGCCGGTGAGGTTGGTGTCGAGGACCGAGGTGAAATCCTCCTCGGACATCCGCATCAGCAACTGGTCCTTGGTGATACCGGCGTTGGCGACCAGCACCTCCACGGGACCGTGCTTCTCCTCGATCTCCTTGTAGGCCTGCTCCACCTGCTCGGTGTCGGTGATGTCGCACCGAACGCCCAGGACCCCCGCGTCGGTGAGTTCCTGAGGCGGCTCTCCCGAGCGGTAGGTGACGGCGACCTTGTCGCCGTTGTCGGCGAAGGCGCGGGCGATGGCGAGGCCGATGCCCCGGTTTCCTCCGGTGACGAGAACCGAGCGGCTCAACGGATCACCCTTTCCTTGGCGGTCTGGTACCTCGAAAACCTATCGGTACCACCCCGCATCCAGGGAATCGGGCCCTGACAGCGCCGCCGGGCCGCGACTGTTGGATCCCTACAGAATGCTCCGGGCATGTCCTCGGCACGGTAAAAGGAGCGCACGGGGATGCCGGAACCCTTCATGATTCACTGCGGAGACGTTTTTCAGAGGTGGAGAAGGGGAGGCCCGCGTGGCCCACGAGGTAGATCAGTCGTTTCTGGCCCTGCCGCTGCGTGCCCTCGCCGACGCGGCGCTGGCCCGCGCCCGGGCACTCGGTGCCGTACACGCGGACTTCCGGCTGGAGCGGGTGCGCGGTGCCTCCTGGCGCCTGCGGGACGCCCGGCCGGCCGGGACGTCGGACACCACCGATCTCGGTTTCGCCGTCCGGGTGGTGCACGGCGGTGCCTGGGGGTTCGCGTCCGGGGTGGACCTGACCATGGACGCGGCGGCCAAGGTCGCCTCGCAGGCCGTGGCCATGGCGAAGCTGTCGGCGAAGGTGATCGCCGCGGCCGGCTCCGACGAGCGCGTCGAGCTGGCGGACGAGCCGGTGCACGGCGAGCGGACCTGGGTGTCGTCGTACGACGTCGATCCCTTCTCCGTACCGGACGCCGAGAAGGCCGGGCTGCTCGCCGAGTGGAGCTCGCGGCTGCTGGCGGCCGACGGTGTGGCGCACGTGGACGCGTCCCTGATGACCGTCCACGAGAACAAGTTCTACGCGGACACCGCAGGTACGGTCACCACCCAGCAGCGGGTGCGGGTGCATCCGCAGCTGACCGCGGTCGCGGTGGACGGCACGACCGGTGAGTTCGACTCCATGCGGACGATCGCGCCGCCGGTGGGCCGGGGCTGGGAGTACCTCACGGGCACGGGCTGGGACTGGGACTCGGAGCTGGAGCGCATCCCCGGGCTGCTGGCCGAGAAGATGCGGGCGCCGAGCGTCGAGGCGGGGACGTACGACCTGGTCGTCGACCCGTCGAACCTCTGGCTGACCATCCACGAGTCGATCGGCCACGCGACCGAACTGGACCGCGCACTGGGCTACGAGGCGGCGTACGCGGGAACGTCGTTCGCCACCTTCGACCAGCTGGGGAAGCTGGCGTACGGGTCCCCCGTGATGAACGTGACCGGTGACCGCACCGCCGAGCACGGGCTCGCGACGGTCGGTTACGACGACGAGGGCGTCGAGGCGCAGTCCTGGGACCTGGTCAAGGACGGGACCCTGGTGGGCTACCAGACGGACCGGCGGATCGCGAAGCTGACGGGTCTGGGCCGCTCCAACGGGTGCGCGTACGCGGACTCGCCGGAGCACGTCCCCGTGCAGCGCATGGCGAACGTCTCGCTGAAGCCGGACCCCGGCGGGCTCTCCACGGAGGACCTGATCGGCGGGGTCGAGCGCGGGATCTACGTCGTCGGCGACCGGTCGTGGTCCATCGACATGCAGAGGTACAACTTCCAGTTCACCGGTCAGCGCTTCTTCCGCATCGAGAACGGCAGGCTGGCGGGCCAGCTCCGGGACGTGGCGTACCAGGCGACGACCACCGACTTCTGGGGCTCGATGGAGAAGGTGGGCGGTCCGCAGACCTACGTGCTGGGCGGCGCGTTCAACTGCGGCAAGGCCCAGCCGGGTCAGGTCGCCGCGGTCTCGCACGGCTGTCCCTCCGCCCTCTTCCGAGGCGTGAACATCCTCAACACGACGCAGGAGGCCGGGCGATGAGCCGCGTCAGCAAGCCGTACGAGATCGTCGAGCGCGCACTGGAGCTGTCCACCGCCGACGGCTGTGTGGTCGTCGCGGACGAGGACTCCTCCGCCAATCTGCGCTGGGCCGGCAACGCGCTCACCACGAACGGGGTGACGCGGGGGCGGACTCTGACCGTGATCGCGACCGTGGACGGCGCGGAGGGGACGGCATCGGGAGTGGTGTCCCGCTCGGCCGTCACGGCCGACGACCTGGAACCCCTCGTACGGGCCGCCGAGGCAGCCGCGCGCGGCGCCGGGCCCGCCGAGGACGCACAGCCGCTGGTCTCCGGCGTCCCGGCGTCCGCCGACTTCACGGACGCGCCGGCGGAGACCGGCTCCGACGTCTTCGCGGACTTCGCGCCTGCGCTCGGCGACGCCTTCGCCCGGGCCCGCTCGGGCGGCCGCGAGCTGTACGGCTTCGCCCACCACCAGCTGACCTCGACGTACGTGGGTACGTCGACGGGCCTGCGGCTGCGCCACGACCAGCCGAACGGGACGCTCGAGCTGAACGCCAAGTCCCCCGACCGGACCAGGTCCGCCTGGGCGGGCCGAGCGACGCGCGACTTCAAGGACGTCGACCCCGCGGCCCTGGATGCCGAGCTGGCGCAGCGTCTGGGGTGGGCGGAGCGCAGGATCGAGCTGCCGGCGGGGCGATACGAGACGCTGCTCCCGCCGACCGCTGTGGCCGATCTGCTGATCTATCAGTACTGGTCGGCGGGTGCCCGGGACGCGGCGGAGGGCCGGACGGTCTTCTCCCGGCCCGGTGGTGGCACGCGGATCGGCGAGACGCTCTCCGAGCTGCCGCTGACGCTGCGCAGCGATCCGCACGCGCCGGGCCTGGAGTCCGCGCCGTTCGTGATCGCGCACGCGTCGGGGGACGGTTCCTCGGTGTTCGACAACGGGCTGCCGCTGGCTCCGACCGACTGGATCAAGGACGGCGTGCTGGAGCGGCTGACCACGACGCGGCACTCCGCCGGGCTGACGGGGCTGCCGGTGGCGCCGGCCATGGACAACCTCGTGCTGGACGGCGGCGGTGAGCGGTCCCTGGAGGAGATGGTGGCGGCGACGACCGGCCGTGCCCTGCTGCTGACCTGCCTCTGGTACATCCGGGAGGTGGATCCGGCCACGCTGCTGCTGACCGGGCTGACCCGGGACGGGGTCTATCTGGTGGAGGACGGCGAGGTGCTCGGCGAGGTGAACAACTTCCGCTTCAACGAGTCGCCGGTCGGGCTGCTGTCGCGGGCGTCGGAGGCGGGCCGCACGGAGAAGACGCTGCCGCGCGAGTGGGGCGACTACTTCACCCGCGCCGCGATGCCCGCGCTGCGCATCCCGGACTTCCACATGAGCTCGGTCAGCCGGGGCGTCTGACCGTCCTAGACTGGACCGGCACACCCCGAACCCCCCGAGGAGAGAATCGACCGTGACCGACATCGTCGACGAGCTGAAGTGGCGTGGGCTGTTCGCCCAGTCCACCGACGAGGACGCACTGCGCAAGGCTCTCGCGGACGGCCCGGTCACCTTCTATTGCGGGTTCGACCCGACTGCGGCGAGTCTGCACGTCGGCCACCTGGTGCAGGTCCTCACCATGCGGCGGCTCCAGCTCGCCGGGCTGAAGCCGCTCGCGCTGGTGGGCGGGGCCACCGGCCAGATCGGTGACCCGCGGCCCACCGCGGAGCGCACGCTGAACGACCCGGAGACCATCGCCGCGTGGGTCCAGCGGCTGCGGGGGCAGATCGAGCCCTTCCTCACCTTCGAGGGCCCGAACGCCGCCACGATGGTGAACAACCTGGACTGGACCGCGGGTCTGTCCGCGATCGAGTTCCTCCGGGACATCGGCAAGCACTTCCGGGTCAACAAGATGCTGACCAAGGACTCGGTGGCCCGTCGGCTGGAGTCGCAGGAGGGCATCAGCTACACGGAGTTCAGCTACCAGCTCCTGCAGGGCATGGACTACCTGGAGCTGTACCGGCGCCACGGCTGCACGCTCCAGCAGGGCGGCAGCGACCAGTGGGGCAATCTCACCGCGGGCATCGACCTGATCCACCGCCTGGAGCCGGGCGCCCAGGTGCACGCGCTGGCGACCCCGCTGATGGTGAAGGCCGACGGCACCAAGTTCGGCAAGTCCGAGAGCGGTGCCGTCTGGCTGGACCCGGAGATGACGACGCCGTACGCGTTCTACCAGTTCTGGCTGAACGTGGACGACCGGGACATCTCGACGTACATGCGCATCCTCAGCTTCAAGAGCCGTGAGGAGCTCGAGGAGCTGGAGAAGCTCACCGAGGAGCGTCCGCAGGCGCGTTCGGCGCAGCGTTCGCTGGCCGAGGAGCTGACGACGCTGGTGCACGGCGGTGCGCAGTGCGCGGCAGTCATCGCGGCCTCGAAGGCGCTGTTCGGGCAGGGCGATCTCGGTGAGCTGGACGAGGCGACGCTCGGCGCCGCCCTGTCCGAGGTGCCGCACGCCCGGGTCGCCGAGCTGGGCCCTGTGGTGGACCTCCTGGTCGAGGTGGGGCTGTCCGCCAGCAAGTCGGCCGCCCGCCGCACGGTCAAGGAGGGCGGGGCGTACGTGAACAACGTGAAGGTCACGGACGGCGAGAGCGCCCCCGCCGCCGAGGAGCTGCTGCACGGCCGCTGGCTGGTCCTGCGCCGGGGCAAGAAGAACCTGGCCGCCGTCGAGGTCGTCGCGGGCTGAGGTTCCGGTACGCACAGCATCGCGGCCGGTCACGCATGACGCGTGGCCGGCCGCGGTGCTGTCCTTACCGGGCTCAGGTTCTCTGCCTCTTGCCCTTGTTTCGCCTGATCGACTGCCAGAGCATGTCGCCGACACCGACGACGGCCACGGCTCCGATCAGCTGGAGCACATGACGGATCCAGTCGATCCCCTTGGTGTCCTCGACGCCGATCCAGGACGCGACTGCGTTACCCAGGATGCTGCCGAGGATGCCGAACACCGCCGTCAGCCAGAGGGGGATGTCCTGCTTGCCGGGAAGGATCGCGCGCGCGATCACACCCAGCACCAGTCCTACGATGATTGCCCACAACCAGCTCATATCGCCTCCTCGTGCGGCGCGGTGTGCGCACGTTCGCCCAGTCTCGTCCCCCCGGTCGTACGCCGCATGCTGGACAGGGCCGTACGGGGCAGGGCGCCACGGACCGGTACGAACGGGACATGCCCCGGTCTCGAAGCCTGCGGACACCGGGCGTACCGTAGGACCCGCGCCGTCCGGGGAAGTCCGGCACAGAGATCTGGTGGTGGAATCACGATGCGGAAGCAGAGCGGCCCGGAGGTTTTCCGTATCACGGGCGCCCGGCAGGGACTTGCCGACGACGTGCGCGGCAGACAAAGGCGCTACATCATCTCGATGTCCGTGCGCACCGTGTCCGTGGTGTTGGCCGCGACGCTGTGGAACATCGAGAGGCATGTGGCCGTGGTGGCGCTCGCATTGGGCGTTCTGCTCCCCTATGTCGCGGTGGTCATCGCCAACGCCGGTCGCGAGAACGCCCCTTCACTGCCGTCCACGTTCGTGCCCGCCCCGATGCGCCCCGCGCTCGGGGCTCCCGCCGCGGCGGGCCCCGGGGAACCGGCCCAGGAGCCCGTGGCGGAGCCTCACCGGCCGGGCGGCACCGGTGATCCCCGCGGCACGGACTGACCGGGCGCCGGGGCCCGAAGCTCAAGAAAAGCTCAGATCAATCATGACGTTCCGGTGCACCTCACCCGGGTCCGCGTGGCATACTTCGTGAGCGCTCCGCATCCCCCGTCGGAGCGACGGACCGACGCCGGGCAGCTCCCCCCGTGGCTGCTCGGCGTCGCCTTTCTCCGGCGGGGATGCCCGCGGCGCCCCGGCTGCGAACCCTTAGGGTTGAGGCCGTGAACTTCCCCGATACTTCAGCCGAGAGCGCCTCGGGCGCACCGGTCTGCTCCGCCAAGGGCTGCCGCGCCGATGCCGTGTGGGTGCTGGCCTGGAACAACCCGAAGCTCCACACCCCCGAGCGGCGCAAGACCTGGCTGGCCTGCGAGGAGCACCGGGAGCACCTCTCCTCGTTCCTCGGGGTGCGGGGGTTCCTGAAGGACGTCGTGCCCCTCGGGGAATGGGAGTCCTCAGCCACCGATCGCTGACATCGGGCGGTCGGGCTGGAGGAAGGACGGGTCGTCGAGACCGGAGCCCGCCTTCTTGCCCCACATGGCGAGCTTCCAGATCCTGGCGATCTCCTCGTCCGGCGCCTCGGAGCGCAGGGCGCCTCGCAGGTCCGTCTCCTCGCGGGCGAAGAGGCAGGTGCGGACCTGGCCGTCGGCGGTGAGCCGGGTGCGGTCGCAGGCGCGGCAGAAGGGCCTGGTCACGGAGGCGATGACGCCGACGCGGTGCGGGCCGCCGTCCACCGTCCAGCGCTCGGCGGGGGCCGATCCGCGCTTCTCGTCACCTTCCTCGGTGAGAGTGAACCGGGTGCGCAGCGAGTCGAGGATGTCACCCGCCGTGATCATTCCGTCACGCTTCCAGCCGTGCTGGGCGTCGAGCGGCATCTGCTCGATGAAGCGGAGCTCGTAGTCGTGCTCGACGGCCCAGGCGAGCAGGTCGGGGGCCTCGTCCTCGTTGAGGCCGGGCATCAGGACGGAGTTGACCTTGACCGGGGTGAGTCCGGCTTCCCGGGCGGCCTGGAGTCCGTCGAGTACGTCCTGATGGCGGTCGCGGCGGGTGAGGGTCTTGAAGACGTCGGGGCGCAGGGTGTCCAGGGAGACGTTGACCCGGTCCAGACCCGCGGCCTTCAGGGCGGTCGCGGTGCGCTTGAGTCCGATGCCGTTGGTGGTGAGAGACATCTTCGGGCGGGGCTCCAGCGCGGCGCAGCGCTCGACGATCGACACCAGCCCGGGGCGCAGCAGGGGCTCGCCGCCGGTGAAGCGGATTTCCCTGATGCCGAGGTCGGTGACGGCGATGCGGATGAGCCTGACGATCTCGTCGTCGCTGAGGAGCTCGGTCTTGCCGAGCCACTGGAGGCCCTCTTCGGGCATGCAGTAGGTGCAGCGGAGATTGCACTTGTCGGTCAGTGAGACACGCAGGTCGGTGGCGACCCGCCCGTAGGTGTCGATGAGCACTGTGGGCCCCCTCCCCCGGTGATGTCCGCGGTTGCGGTCTGACTCCTCCGAGACTACGCGAGAG
This sequence comes from Streptomyces sp. NPDC006516, assembly GCF_040611875.1. Lineage (NCBI taxonomy): Bacteria > Bacillati > Actinomycetota > Actinomycetes > Kitasatosporales > Streptomycetaceae > Streptomyces > Streptomyces sp. NPDC006516. Next base: position 1,314,491 of record NZ_JBEXPD010000001.1, on the reverse strand, counting down.
CGGTGACATCCAGGGTGCGCGGTTGCCACGAGGTGTGACGGGGCTCCGTCGTAGGGACCTACGACGGAGCCCCGCCGTAGGTCTGACGACGGGGCTCCGCGGGCGGTCAGGCGTGCGGGTCAGTGGGCTCCGGTGCCGGTGAGGGACTTGACCTCGAGCTCGGCGTACTTGCCCTTGTCCGGCACTTCCTTGGAGAGGATCGAGCCGAGCCAGCCGAGCAGGAAGCCCAGCGGGATGGAGATGAGGCCCGGGTTCTCCAGGGGGAAGAAGGCGAAGTCCACGTCCGGGAACATGGAGGTGGCCTTGCCGGAGACGACCGGGGAGAAGAGCACCAGCAGGACGGACGAGGCGAGGCCGCCGTAGATCGACCAGAGGGCGCCCTGCGTGGTGAAGCGCTTCCAGAACAGGCTGTACAGGATGGTCGGCAGGTTGGCGGAGGCGGCGACGGCGAAGGCCAGGGCGACGAGTCCGGCCACGTTCAGGTCGCGGGCCATCGCGCCGAGGCCGATGGAGACGACACCGATCGCGACGGTGGCCCAGCGGGCGGCGCTCATCTCCTCCTTCTCGGTCGCCTTCCCCTTGCGGATGACGTTGGCGTAGATGTCGTGGGCGAAGGAGGACGAGGAGGCGAGGGTGAGGCCCGCGACCACGGCGAGGATCGTCGCGAAGGCGACGGCGGAGATGACGGCGAGCATGATGGCGCCGCCGGTGGTGCCGACCCCGCCGAGGTACTCGGCGAGCTGGGGGGCCGCCGCGTTGCCCGCCGGGTTCTTCGCCTTGATCTCCTCGGGCCCGATGAGCGCCGCGGCACCGAAGCCGAGGGCGATCGTCATCAGGTAGAAGGCGCCGATGATGCCGATGGCCCAGTTCACGGACTTGCGGGCGGCCTTGGCGGTCGGGACGGTGTAGAAGCGGATGAGGATGTGCGGCAGGCCCGCGGTGCCGAGCACCAGGGCGATGCCGAGCGAGATGAAGTCCAGCTTCGACACGTCGGTGGCGCCGTACTTGAGGCCGGGCTCCAGGAACGCCGCGCCGTGACCGCTCTTCTCCGCGGCGGTGCCCAGCAGGTCGGAGACGTTGAAGTCGAACTTCCACAGCACCATGAGGGTCATCAGCAGCGCGCCCGCGATGAGCAGCACGGCCTTGACCATCTGGACCCAGGTGGTGCCCTTCATGCCGCCGATGGTGACGTAGAGGATCATGAGTACGCCGACCAGCGCGACGATGAGGACCTTGCCGGCGTCGCTGGTGATCCCGAGCAGCAGGGCGACGAGTACTCCCGCGCCGGCCATCTGGGCGAGCAGGTAGAAGATCGACACGACGATGGTGGAGACACCGGCGGCGGTACGCACCGGCCGCTGGCGCATCCGGTAGGCGAGGACGTCGCCCATGGTGTAGCGGCCGGAGTTCCGCAGCGGCTCGGCGACGAGCAGCAGGGCCACCAGCCAGGCGACGAGGAAGCCGATGGAGTAGAGGAAGCCGTCGTAGCCGAAGAGCGCGATGGCCCCGGCGATGCCGAGGAAGGACGCCGCCGACATGTAGTCGCCGGAGACGGCGAGGCCGTTCTGGAAGGCGGTGAACTGCCGTCCGCCGGCGTAGAAGTCGGACGCGCTCTTGGTCTGCCTGCCCGCCCAGACGGTGATGCCCAGGGTCGCGGCGACGAAGACCGCGAAGAGGGTGATGATCAGCGGCCGGTGCTCCGTCGTGGAGGAGGCGGCGAGCTGGATCACGGCGTGGGATTCGTACGCGGCGCTCATGCGTCGGCCTCCAGACGGGACTTGATGGCCGCCGCCTGCGGGTCGAGCTTGTTCGTGGCGTGGCGCGAGTAGAACCAGGCGATGAGGAAGGTGGTGGCGAACTGGGCGAGGCCGAAGACGAAGGCCACGTTGAAGTTGGCGACGACCTTGGTGCCCATGAAGTCGCCGGCATAGCTGGACAGCAGCACGTACAGCAGGTACCAGGCGATGAAGCCCACGGTCAGCGGGAAGGCGAACGAGCGGTGGGAGCGGCGCAGTTCGGTGAACTCCGCGCTGTTCTGCGCCTCGAGGAACGCCTCGGTCGTGGGCTGGACGGGGCTGTCGTCCTCACGCTTCTGGGGCGGCGGTGCTTCGGTAGCCACGGATTCTCCTCGCGACGCGGGTGCGGTGGTGGGCACGGTGGATTTCACAGGGAGTCCTCTGCCTGATCGGGGCTGGTGCACGGCTCCCTGTGCAACGGCACGGAGAGCACGGCGAAGCGGTTCACCGCAGGTTCGGTCTTCTCCGGTGTGGGCCGTGGACGCGCCTCCCATAGGTCACACCTCGAACTCACTTGCCCGTATTCATTGATGTGCCGGGAAGATCAGCGATAACTTCACAGGTCATGTACCGGTCCGGTCACGCCTGTGTCCGGACCACTGGCACGGATGATGTGGAGAACCCATGGCTCATCTGGCATCCAGACGGACACGCGTACTCACGCTGCCCGTCGGGCTCGCGCTCACGGCTTCGCTCGGTTTCCTCCCGACGGGGACCGCGGCCGCCGCACCCGCGGAGGAGCCGGCGGCGGTGACGGCAGACGGCCCCCAGCTGTCGTACGTCGTGAACACGAGGGCCGGTCACGGCACGGTCAAGCAGGTCCGCAAGGCGATAGCCGCGGCCGGCGGAACCGTCGTGACCTCGTACGACAAGATAGGCGTCGTCGTCGTCCACTCGAAGAACCCGGACTTCGGCGCGACGATCCGCAAGGCCAAGGGCGTCCAGTCGGCGGGCGCCACGCGCACCAACCCGATCGTCCCGCAGGCGACGAAGGACATCGGCGCCGGGCAGCCCCTCACCGCCGGTCAGGCGCGGGCGGCGGCGGCCGAGGCCGAGGCCGGCCAGGACGCGCTCGAACCCCTCCAGTGGGACCTGCCCGCCATCAAGGCGGACAAGGCGCACGAGAAGTCGCTCGGCAGCAGCAAGGTCACCGTCGCGGTCATCGACACGGGCGTGGACGACACCCACCCGGACCTGGCCCCGAACTTCGACCGTGAGGCCTCGGTGAACTGCGTGTCCGGCGCCCCGGACACCACGGACGGCGCCTGGCGTCCCGCGGCCGGCGAGAGCGACCACGGCACGCACGTGGCGGGCACCATAGCCGCCGCGAAGAACGGCACCGGCGTCACGGGCGTCGCGCCAGGTGTGAAGGTCTCCGGCATCAAGGTGTCCACCCCGGCCGGCTTCTTCTACGCCGAGGCCGTGGTGTGCGGCTTCGTCTGGGCCGCCGAGCACGGCGTCGACGTGACCAACAACAGCTATTACACGGACCCCTGGCTGTTCAACTGCAAGAACGACCCCGACCAGGGCGCTCTCGTGGAGGCGGTCACCCGCGCCACCCGTTACGCGGAGGGCAAGGGCGTCGTCAACGTCGCCGCGGCAGGCAACTCCGACCACGATCTGGCCCTCGACGCCATCGAGGACTCGACGAGCCCGAACGACACGACTCCGGTCACGCGCACGGTCGACCCGAGCGCCTGCCCGGACATCCCGACCATGCTGCCGGGTGTCGTGACGGTCGCCGCGACCGGTGCGAAGGGCCTGAAGTCCTCCTACTCCAACTACGGTCTCGGTGTCATCGACGTGGCCGCCCCGGGCGGTGACTCGACGCGTTACCAGACGCCGGAGGCACCGGCCGTCAGCGGTCTGATCCTGTCGACGCTGCCGGGCGGCGGTTTCGGCTACAAGGCCGGTACGTCGATGGCGTCCCCGCACGTCGCGGGCGTCGCGGCCCTGATCAAGTCGACCCACCCGCACGCCTCGCCGGCGGTGGTGAAGGCGCTGCTGACCCACGAGGCCGACGCCACCGCGTGCGGCGCGCCGTACGACATCGACGGTGACGGCACCGTCGACGCGGTCTGCGAGGGCGGCACGCAGTACAACGGCTTCTACGGAGCCGGTGTCGTGGACGCGCTGGACGCGGTCCGCAAGTAGGGCATGAGGGAGGGGCCGGGGACAGCTGTCCCCGGCCCCTCCTGTGTTCCGTCCCGCCGACTACGGCTTGACGAGGACCTTGAGCGCCGTGCGCTCGTCCATCGCCTTGTATCCGCCGGGCACGCCGTCCAGCCCGACCGTCAGGTCGAAGACGGGCGACGGGTCGATCGTGCCGTCCAGCACGTCGGGGAGCAGGTCGGGGATGTACGTCCGCACGGGCGCGACGCCGCCGCGCAGGGCGATGTTGCGGTCGAACATGACGCCGAGGTCCACTCCGGTACCGCTGCCGTGCGGGACGCCGACGTAACCGACGGAGCCGCCGTCGCGGACGATCGCGAGGGCCGTGCGCATCGACTGCTCGGTGCCGACCGCCTCGATCACCCCGTGGGTGCCTTCGCCGCGGGTCAGCTCGCGTACGGCGGCGAGGGCGGCGTCGCCGCGCTCGGCGACGACGTCTGTGGCACCGAACGCGCGGGCGATGTCGGTACGGGCCTGGTGGCGGCCCAGCGCGATGATCCGTTCGGCACCGAGCCGCTTGGCCGCCATGACGCCGCACAGGCCTACCGCGCCGTCACCGACGACGGCGACGGTGCTGCCGGGCCGCACGCCCGCGCCGAGCGCCGCGTGGTGACCTGTGCCCAGGACGTCGGAGAGCGCCAGGAGGGCGGTGAGCAGCCGGTCGTCGGAGGCGGCTGCGGCCGGGAGCTTGACCAGGGTGCCGTCGGCGAACGGGACGCGCACGGCCTCACCCTGACCGCCGTCGGAGCCGACCGATCCCCAGAAGCCTCCCTGGGGGCAGGAGGTGGTCAGCCCGTCCGCGCAGTAGGTGCAGGTGCCGTCGGACCAGACGAACGGGGCCACCACGAGGTCGCCGACGGCGAAGCCGTTGACCCCGGCCCCGGCCTCCTCGACGACGCCGAGGAACTCGTGGCCGATGCGCTGCCCGGGCTGCCGGGCGGACTCGCCCCGGTAGGCCCACAGGTCACTGCCGCAGATGCAGGCCCGCAGAACCCGCAGGACCACGTCGGTCGGCTGCTGGACCGTGGGGTCGGGCACCTCCTCGACGCGGATGTCGTGGGGGGCGTGGATGACTGTGGCGCGCATGCGTGGGGATCCTCGCTGGTCTCAGATTCTGATACGCCTCTCACGGTACGCCCCGGGGGCGGCGCCGGTGGAATCCGCGCATGTGTCGAGCGCCCCCCGCGTGAGCAGGTACTGCGCGGCGATGTAGGTCAGCATGATCCAGAAGTTGTGCGCGGGCGGCTGGGGCCATTCCGCGATGCCGGTGGCGATGAGGGCGTCGGAGAACAGGAAGAGGGCGCCGCCGGCGGCGGCTCTCCGGCCGAGGACGCCCGCCCGCCACGCCATCGCCGTGAGCAGCAGGCTGTACGCGGTGAGGGGGACGCGCAGCCCGCCCGGCAGCCCCGGCCACAGGAGCACGACGAAGCTCACGAGGACGGCGGCGTACACGAGGCCGGTGCCAGGGCGCACGGGGGCGCGGCCGAAGAGCAGGAGGTAGCAGACGTGCCCGGCGGCGAAGAAGCCCATACCGGCGAGGAACGCGGGCTCCGCGTCGGGCATCAGCAGCACGTCCCCCGCCCAGCCGCACAGCAAGGCGGCGATCAGGATCCGGGATCCGCCGCGCGCCGCGGCGTAGCCGGCGAGCAGGAGCATCAGCAGCGGCTTGGTGGCCACGTGCACGGCGTCCTGCCCCGCGAGGAGCCCCGCCAGATGGACGGCGGAGACGGCCAGGAAGGCGACGAGCAGCGGGCGCACGAGCCGGGGCGCACCGGAGCGCGGCGTCATCCGCTGGTCCCGGCGGCGTGCGACTGCGCGGCGGCGGTCGGTGCCGTCGCGTCGGCGTGCGACCGCACGTCGGCCGGTGCTGTCGCCGTGGTGGGCGAGGGCTGCCAGCCCGGCCCCCGGAAGACGCGGCCCGCCCGCTCGCTCCAGGTGGCCGCCGCCCGCACGTCGCGGGCGATGGCCACGTACTCGTGGGTGGCGACGCGGAGGGGGTTGTAGGTGCTGATGTTCTTGGTGAGGCCGAAGACGGGCCGCTCGGTCTCGGCCGCGAACGAGCCGAAGAGCCGGTCCCAGACGATGAGGATCCCGCCGAAGTTCCGGTCCAGGTAGCCGCCCTGGGAGGCGTGGTGCACCCGGTGGTGGGAGGGCGTGTTGAGGACGTACTCGAAGGGTCTGGGCAGTTTGTCGATCCGCTCGGTGTGCACCCAGAACTGGTAGACGAGGTTCGCCGACGAACAGAAGGCGAGCGCGGCCGGGTGCACGCCCAGCGCGATGAGCGGCAGGTAGAAGGGCCAGGAGGTGAGCGAGGTCCAGGGCTGGCGCAGCGCGGTGGTGAGGTTGAACTTCCGGCTGGAGTGGTGGACGACGTGGCAGGCCCAGAGGATCCGGATGACGTGGTGGCCCCGGTGGGACCAGTAGTAGAAGAAGTCCTGGGCCAGGAGCATGAGCAGGATCGTCCACCACAGGACGGGGACGCGCAGCGGGGTCAGTTCGTAGACCGCCGCGTAGATCGCCACGACGGGGATCTTCCACAGCAGGTCGAAGGCCAGGCTGCCGAGGCCCATGGTGACGCTGGTGGCGGCGTCCTTGGCGTCGTACCCGGCGGCCTCCTCGTCCGGGTGAAGCCGGTGGACCACCATTTCGACGACGGTGAGCAGGACGAAGGCCGGGATCGACCACAGCACGACATCGGGCAGGTTCGGCTCCATGCGTGCACCGTAGAGCCGCCGGAGGTGCCGGGCATAGATGTTGTTACCGACAAGTATGTGAGACACGCCGTCATGAGTGTTTGGCAGTTTCCACCAACGGACGCATCGGCCGGCCCGGCACGAGTGACGTCAAAGCAAGGGGCCCCCGCGGGCCGGAGTTCTCACACCCCCGCCGCCCCCAGCAGCACCCCCGCCCCGTAGGTCACCGCCATGGCGACGGCTCCCCCGGCCATGTTCCGCAGCACCGCGCGCCCGGCCGGCGCCTCACCGAGCCGGGCACTCCACCAGCCGGTGAGGGCGAGGGCCGCGAGGACCGAGACCACCGTGACGGGGAGGCGGACCGACGTGGGCGGCAGCACGATCGCCAGGAGGGGCAGCAGCGCGCCCACCGTGAAGGCCAGGAAGCTCGCTCCCGCCGCGTGCCACGGGTTGGTGAGCTCGTCCGGGTCGATGCCCAGCTCGACCTCCGCATGGGCCCGCAGCGCGTCGCGCTGCGTCAGCTGGACGGCGGCCTCCCGGGCGAGCCCTCTGCTGAGCCCCTTCTGCTCCAGCAGCCCGGTCAGTTCGGCGAGCTCGGCCTCCGGGGCCTCCTCCAGCTCCCGGGTCTCGGTCGCCAGGGCGGCCTTCTCGGAGTCGCGCTGGGTGGAAACCGAGACGTACTCGCCCGCCGCCATCGACATGGAGCCCGCGAGCAGCCCGGCCAGGCCCGCCGTCAGCAGGGTGGAACGCGCACCGGTGGCCCCGGCGACGCCGACGACCAGGCCTGCCGTGGAGACCACTCCGTCGTTCGCCCCGAGCACCGCCGCACGCAGCCAGTTGAGCCGGGTGCCGAGCCCGGCCCCGTGGGGTTCGTCGTGTGTCCGCGCCTGTCTCTCCGTCATGCCGGGAGCGTCTCACCGCCCACTCCCCGGCGGGATCCACGACCCGCGTTTTCACGGTCACGGCCAACTGCTCGCCCGGGCCACCGGGTTCAGGGACACAACCGCCCGGATAGGTCACTGTCGGTCCCGGCCCGTATTCTCTGTGACCATGCTCGACGACCGTCAGACCGCAGCGCCGTGGCCGGCCGCGTATCCCCAGGGGTACGCGGTCGTCGACGTGGAGACCACCGGACTCGCCCGCGACGACCGGATAGTGTCCGCCGCCGTCTACCGGCTGGACGCCCAGGGTGACGTCGAGGACCACTGGTACACGCTGGTGAATCCGGAGCGCGACCCCGGCCCCGTCTGGATCCATGGGCTGACCAGTGACGTCCTGGAGGGCGCGCCGCTCTTCCCCGAGGTCGCGGCGGAGTTGTCGCAGCGGCTGGCCGGCCGGGTGCTGGTCGCCCACAACGCCGCGTTCGACTGGTCGATGATCGCCCGGGAGTACGCACGCGCGGCGGTCACCGCGCCCGTCGAGCAGCGGCTGTGCACCATCGCGCTGTCCAAGGAGCTCCGGCTCCCCCTGCCCAACCACAAGCTGGAGTCGCTGGCCGCGCACTTCGGTGTGGTGCAGCAGCGCGCGCACCACGCGCTCGACGACGCCAGGGTGCTGGCCGAGGCGTTCCGTCCGAGCCTGCACGCGGCGGCCCGGGGTGGTGTGCGCCTGCCGCTGCTGGAGTGCCGTCCCCTGACGGAGTGGTACGACTCCCCGGTCACCCCTCGCGCCGGATACCGGCCCTCGCCGACGCAGAGCTGGCGTCCCTCGCGCAAGCGTCCGGCGTGCCCGTATCCGAACCCGGGACGCTACGAGTCGGACAAACCTCTCATGCAGGGCATGCGGGTGGCGTTCTCCGGCGACACCTCCGTCGACCGGGAGCTCCTGGAGGACCGGGCCGTGGAGGCCGGCCTGCATGTGGCGACCAGCGTGTCGCGACTGACGAGCCTGCTGGTGACCAACGATCCGGACTCGGTGACCTCCAAGACGGTGAAGGCGAAGTCCTTCGGCACGCCGATCCTGGAGGAGAGCGCCTTCACCCATCTGCTGAGGGATGTGGCCCCCGCGAAGACGGTCGTCGTGCCGAGGCCGTCACCGTCATCGGAGTGAACCGGGGGCGACTCGCCCTGCATCCGCTCGCCCGCCGCCCTCATGCGTCCCACCCTGTGGCGCATGGCACGATGTGAGGTTTGCGGAAACGACTACGGGATGTCCTTCGAGGTGCACGCGCAGGGCGCGGTGCACGTCTTCGACTGCTTCTCCTGCGCCATCCACCGCATGGCGCCCATCTGTGAGCACTGCCGGGTACAGGTCATCGGCCAGGGCGTCGAGGTCGACGGCCACTGGTACTGCGGCGGCCACTGCGCCCGCGCCGAGGGGAGGGCGGGCATCGTGGACAAAGTGTGACGGTCCGCTCCGTCCGCACGGGGCACCCTCCGTGCCGCACCCCATGACCCCGGTTGTACGGTCATGGGGTGTACCGCTTCCTGATGACCCGGCAGTGGGTGATTCTCACCCTCCTCGTCCTGGCCATGATTCCCACGATGATCGAGCTGGGTTTCTGGCAGCTCCACCGGCATGAACACCGGGTCGAGCAGAACGCGCTCATCACGCGGAACCTCGAGGCGGAGCCCGTCCCGGTGGCCCGGGTGACCTCTCCCGGGCACACGGTCCCGCGCTCCGACTACTGGAAGGCGGTGACGGCGACCGGGACCTTCGACACCGAGCACGAGGTCGTCGTACGGCGCCGTACCTCGCGGGACGAACGCATCGGCGTACTGGTGCTGACCCCGCTGGACCTCAAGGGCGGCGGCACCGTCCTGGTCAACCGCGGCTGGGTTCCCGCCGCGGCGGACCAGCAGGCCTACCCAGAGGTTCCTCCGCCGCCCGGCGGCGAGGTCACCGTCGCGGGCCGGCTCAAGGCGGACGAGACGACGAGCGCCAGCGGTATCAAGGACCTTCAGGGCCTGCCGGACCGTCAGGTGATGCTGATCAACAGCGCCCAGCAGTCCCACCTGCTCGGCCGTCCGGTCCTGGGCGGCTACATGGAGCTGACGAGCCCCGAACCGGCCGGCGGAAGTCCCGAGACGATCGCCGCCCCCGACGACGGCTCCATCGGCCCGCACATGGCGTACGCCGTCCAGTGGTGGCTCTTCGCCGCGGGTGTCCCCGTCGGCTGGGTCATTCTCGTACGCCGCGAGAAGCACGACCGCGCCCAGGCCACCGCCGACGGCGAGACGGCGCAGGAGCGGGAACCGGCCACCGCCTAGACGGCGTCGCGACGCCTGTTCGCACCCGTTTCGCTGCTTAGCGGCGCCCAGGTTCGGGAAGACGCCAGAGCGTGACCCCACGCATCGAGGACTACGCCCTCATCGGCGATCTCCAGACGGCCGCCCTGGTCGGCAGGAACGGTTCTGTCGACTGGTTGTGCCTGCCCCGCTTCGACTCGGGCGCCTGCTTCGCGGCCCTGCTCGGTGACGAGGACAACGGCCACTGGCGCATCGCCCCCCAGGGCACGGACAGCACGGAGAACTGCACCCGGCGCGGTTACGTGGACGACTCCCTGGTCCTGGAGACCTACTGGGAGACCAGGACCGGGACGGTCAAGGTCGTGGACTTCATGCCGCAGCGCGACAAGGCCCCCGACGTCATGCGGATCGTGCAGGGCATCAGCGGGAGCGTCGACATGAGCTCCGTCCTGCGGCTCCGTTTCGACTTCGGCTCCGTGGTCCCGTGGATGCGCCGTTCGCACGGACACCGGGTGGCGGTGGCCGGCCCCGACTCCGTCTGGCTGCGCAGCGAACCGCCGGTCAAGACCTGGGGCCAGCAGTTCAGCACCTGCTCCTCCTTCACGGTCGCCGAGGGCGAGTCCGTGGCCTTCGTCCTGACCTGGCACCCCTCGCACTCCCCCCGGCCCAAGCTGATCGATCCGCACAAGGCGCTGAAGCACACTCTCACCGACTGGGCGAAGTGGTCGGCGCGGTGCACCTATCACGGCCCGCACAGAGAGGCGGTGCTGCGCTCCCTGATCACCCTGAAGGCGCTCACCTACGCCCCCACCGGCGGAATCGTCGCCGCGCTCACGACCTCGCTCCCGGAGGAGATCGGAGGCGTACGGAACTGGGACTACCGCTACTGCTGGCTGCGGGACTCCACGCTCACCCTGGGAGCCATGATCTCGGCCGGATATCTGGAGGAGGCGGCGGCATGGCGGGACTGGCTCCTGCGTGCCGTGGCCGGTGACCCCGCGGACCTCCAGATCATGTACGGGCTCGCGGGCGAGCGCAGGCTTCCGGAGACGGAGCTGCCCTGGCTCAGGGGGTACGAGAACTCCCTGCCGGTCCGGACGGGCAACGCGGCGGTGCGGCAACGGCAGCTCGACGTCTACGGCGAGGTCATCGACTCGCTCAGGGTGGCCCGCACCGCCGGGCTCGACGACAAGCCGCACGCCTGGAACCTGCAACTCAGCCTGCTCGGCTTCCTGGAGTCCACCTGGCGCGAGCCGGACGAGGGCCTGTGGGAGGTCCGCGGTCAGCGCCGCCATTTCGTGCACTCCAAGGTCATGGCCTGGGTCGCGGCCGACCGCGCGGTACGCACTCTGGAGGAGAACCCCGAGCTCCCGGGCGACGCCGACCGCTGGCGGGCGATGCGGGACGCCGTGCACGCGGAGGTCTGCGACAAGGGCTACGACCCCGTGCGCAACACCTTCACCCAGTACTACGGCTCCCAGGACCTGGACGCCTCGACGCTGCTGATCGTGCGCACCGGCTTCCTGCCGCCCGACGACCCCCGGGTGATCGGAACGGTCGACGCGGTGCGGGACGAGCTCGCCCACGACGGTCTGATCCGCCGCTACAGCACCGAGGGCGCGTCGGTGGACGGTCTGCCCGGCGACGAGGGTGCCTTCATCGCGTGCTCGTTCTGGCTGGTCGACGCCCTGCTGCGGACGGGCCGCAGGGAGGAGGCCGAGGAGCTGTTCACCCGGCTGCTGGAGCTGCGCAACGACGTGGGGCTGCTGGCAGAGGAGTACGACCCGGTGGCCGCGCGCCAGCTCGGCAACTACCCGCAGGCTTTCAGTCACATCGGCCTGGTGAACAGCGCGGTCGACCTCGCCGGTGAGGACTTGGCAGGATAGGCCCATGGATCTTGGACTGAAGGACCGTGTGTACATCGTCACCGGGGCGACCCGCGGGCTCGGCAACGCCACCGCGCGTGCCCTGGCCGCCGACGGGGCGAAGGTGATCATCTCCGGCCGTGACGAGAAGGGCGCCGTCGAGGCCGCCGCCGAGCTGGGGGCCGACGCGATCGGCATCGGCGCGGACAACGCCGACCCCCTGGCCGCCCGGCGTCTCGTGGACGCGGCGAAGGAACGCTTCGGCAGGCTGGACGGCATCCTCATCAGCGTCGGCGGGCCCGCGCCGGGCTTCCTGGCCGACAACACGGACGATCAGTGGCAGTCGGCGTTCGAGTCGGTCTTCCTCGGCGCCGTCCGGCTGGCCCGTACGGCTGCCGAGGCGCTCGGCGAGGGCGGAGTCATCGGCTTCGTCCTGTCCGGATCGGTGCACGAACCGATCGCCGGGCTGACCATCTCCAACGGTCTGCGCCCCGGCCTCGCCGGCTTCGCCAAGTCGCTCGCCGACGAGCTGGGCCCGCGCGGCATCCGGGTCGTGGGAGTGCTGCCGTCGCGGATCGACACGGACCGGGTGCGCGAGCTCGACGCCCTGTCCGGCGACGCGGAGGCGTCCCGCACGGCCAACGAGGCGCGCATCCCGCTGCGCCGCTACGGCACCCCGGAGGAGTTCGGGAAGACCTCGGCCTTCCTGCTCTCCCCGGCCGCCTCCTACCTGACGGGCATCATGGTGCCCGTCGACGGTGGCGCGCGGCACGGTTTCTGAGACCGTCTCGCGGGCCGCCGGCAGCGCGCTTTCCGAGACCGCCTCGCGCGCCCCTCGGCGGTGGCGCGCGGCACGGTTCCTGAGACCGCCTCGCGGGCGGTCCGGCGTCAGGTCACCCGCTCCGCGTGGTGCTTGACCGCCTTCAGACGGACCTCGGCGGGCAGCTCGTCCAGCCCGGCCGAGGTCCGCGCGTGGGTCAGCGCCCCCTCGGAGAGGCCTCGCAGCGCCAGCCCGGGAGACGCGTGCGGCTCCATCAGCATGCGGACCCTGGCCCGCGGGGCGGTACGCCGCCCGGTGAGCGTGGCCTTCGCGTCGGCGACCCCGTCCAGCCGGGCCGCCTCGACGCCGAGTACGCCCTCCAGCGCCCTGCCGCGCAGCAGTGCTCCCTCCCCGTCGCCGCTGTCCACCAGCACCTCGGCGAGGCGCCTGCGGCGCAGCTGGGCCAGGAACCACCACAGCGCCAGGACCACCAGGACGGCCAGGACGGCGATGACGGTGGGCCACCACCAGCCCTCGTCCCGCCACCTGGTCCGGTCGGACCTGCTGAGCAGCACGTCGTCCGTGCCGTCCCAGGGCCACCAGGAGGGCAGGGACAGGCCGAGGCCCGTCACGAGGACGGCGCCGCCGACGACGAGCAGGACCAGCCCGGCCAGGCCGAGCAGGACCCGGTTGACGGTTCCGATCACGGGGTCATCCCTTCTTCGCCGGCCGGTGGACGTGCACGGAGAGGCCTGGCGGCCGCGCCAGGCCCAGATCACTGATCGCCGTGGACACGACGGTTTCCAGGTCGGCCCTGACGTCGTCGAGTTCACGGAAGTGCGAGACGGCCCGCACGCTCGCCTTGCGGCGCTTCATCCTGACCCGTACGGCCTGTACCCCGGCCACCTCCACCGCCCGGTCACGCAGCACGAGTGCCGCGGCGTTCCGGTCGAGACCGGCCCGGACCTCCGGGTGTTCGCGGCGCATGGGCAGCAGCTTGCGCAGTCCTGGGGTGAGGGCCAGGACGAGCAGCCAGAGCCCGAGAGCAGCCGCGAGGGCGGATCCCGCGAGCACCCACACGTCGTCGAGGTGACGGCTCGCCAGGTCGTCGGCGACCGAGCGCCGCCACTGCATGGCCGGGTGGTCGGCGCGGACCGCCGCGATGTCGTAGAGCAGGAGTCCGCTGCCACCGAGGACGATCAGGGCGACCAGCACGGCAGGGACTCTGCGCGCGGACCAGAAGCGGCCCGCACGGCCGCCCTTCCGCTGCGCCGCGTCAGCGGCCTCGTAGGTCGAGCCCGACGCGGACCGGTCCATCTCGATTACGCCACCGGAGGGTGCCGGCTCCACCGTGGGCAGGCGCCGCGTGCTGTTCTCCGGGTCCTGGGGCTCGCTCATCGGATGCTCCCCTCCGGTGTCGCGCCCGATCCCTGTGCGTGCAGCCGTTCGACCTGCACCGCCACTTCGGGCACCTCCATGCCGGCCAGGGCTCTCACCCGCTCGGCGACGCGACGACGCACCGCACCGCACTGACGGCCGATGTCACAGGGGTAGGCCAGGTCGAGGCTGACCCGCACGCGCGCCGTGTCGCGGTGCACGGTGACGGTGGCGCGCGGGGAGGCGGCGCCCTTGGGCCGCTCGTCCACGGCCTCCTTCGCCGCCTGCGCGGCGATCTTCGCTACGACCCGGTCGGCGATCCGGGTCTGCCCGCGCTCGGCGGCGTCGACCCGGCCTGTCACCGCCGTCACCGTCGCCGGTCGCCGCGATCGCGGCGCCTGAAGAAGTCACCGGGTTCGAGGTCGCCGTCCAGGAGGCGGCCGGCGATGAAGCCGACCGCGCCCAGTGCGGCCACCAGCAGAAAGGCCCCGAAGCCGCCGAAGTAACCGGCGAAACCGAGCGCCATGCCGGCCACCAGGCCGACCACAGCCATGCTCATCTTGTGCTCCTCAACTGCCGCGCGTGTGGGGCTACTGGACGCGTGACTCGGATTCGTCCTCGTCGTCGTCCTCCTCGTCGGGCAGCTTCACGTCGCTCACGGCGATGTTGACCTCGACGACTTCCAGACCGGTCATCCGCTCGACCGCCGCGATGACGTTCTCGCGTACGTCGCCGGCCACCTCCCTGATCGACACCCCGTAGACGACGACGATCTCCAGGTCGAGGGCGGTCTGCGATTCACCGACCTCCGCCTTGACACCGCGCGACACGGACCTGCCGCCGCCGGGGACACGGTCGCGCATCGCTCCGAAGGTCCTGGAGAGGCCACTGCCCATCACATGGACACCGGCCACGTCACGTGCGGCCATTCCGGCGATCTTCTCGACCACGCCGTCGGCGATGGTGGTGCGGCCCCGGGTCCCGGGAGCGCCGCCTCCGCGCTTGCTGAACTGGCTCTGCCTGCCCTCGTCCCCGCCGGACGCACTGCCGGGGTTCTCGGGCCGGTTCCGCTGTGGGGTCTCGGTCATCGCCGCTCTTCCCTTCGGGGCGGGTGGAACTTCCGTTGCCCACAGTAAGTGCGCTTGCCCGGTCCCGCGCCACGGATGGGGCAGGGTGGAGCAATGACAACGGCTGACGGCCCGTACCGGGCCGATGGATGGACCGCCGCGGTACGCCAGCGGCTCGGACTGGGCAGACTGCTGCCTCTGGGTGGTCCCGGGGACGGTTCCTGGATCGCGGAAAGGGCGGCGGAAGCGGTGTTGCGCGGCGCCGCCTCCGGTTCCGGCGCGGTGCTGGGGACGCTGAGGATCGGCCCCGTCGACGATGCCTACGAGGGGCCGGAGCCGGTGGTGCCCGGGCCTCCCAGCGCGCTCCCGCCCGGCCCTCTGCGGATCGAGGCCGGCTTCGCCGCCACGGCCCGGCGGCCACTGACCGTAACCGCGGACGCGTTGCGGGCAGCTCTGCTGGCGGCGGCGGCACAGCGGCTCGGCCTGGTCGTCGACGAGGTGGACCTGCGGGTGACGGAGCTGCTGGAGGAGGAACCCGTCGCGTCCGGGGAGCCGCCGTCGGAGGTCCGTGCGGCGGAGCCGGACGGGGCCGCAGGGGCGGCGGCGGCCGGCGTCCCGGGCGTGGTCGCGCTGACCCGGGTGCTGGGTGGCGCGGTCCAGCACACGGAGGGCCACGTCCGGGTGGAGCTCGCGACCGCCGGGGACCACCGGGCGCTCGACGTGGCCCAGGCCGTGCGCGGGGCGGTGACCGAGGCGGTGGAAGGCCGTCCGGGCGTCGCCGTACTGGTCACGGCCGTCGTGGACAGGGAATGACAGCGGCGGGGTGACCGAACGGCTGAACGGCCGGACGGACGGGCCGCGCGGCCGAGCCGGCTCCCCGCCGCGCGGCCTGGGCCCGGCACGCCCTGCCGTTCGGTTCGTTCAGTCCGCGATGCCCGCGAGGTCGCGCAGACGGCGGCCCTGGGCGGCACGCTCGGCCGTGCGCTGCTCCTCGTACGTACGCGAGACGGCGCCGCTCAGCAGTGCCTTGGTCTCGACGACCGCGTCACGGGGCGCGGCGAGCAGGGCCCCGGCGAGGTCGCGCGCGGCGGCGTCGAGCTGGTCGGCGGGCACCACCAGGTTCGCCAGGCCGGTGCGCTCGGCCTCCTCGGCGTGCACGGAGCGGCCGGTGGCGCAGATCTCGAGTGCGCGGGCGTATCCCACGAGGTTCACCAGGGGGTGGGTGCCCGTGAGGTCGGGGACGAGACCGAGGCTGGTCTCACGCATGGCGAACTGCACGTCCTCGGCGACGATCCGCAGATCGCAGGCGAGGGCGAGCTGGAAGCCGGCCCCGATCGCGTGTCCCTGGACGACCGCGACGGACACGATGTCGTTGCGGCGCCACCAGGTGAACGCCTCCTGGTATTCGGCGATGGTCGCGTCGAGTTCGGCCTCCGGGCCGCGCGCCATGTCGAGGAAGGACGGCTCGCCGTCGAAGCCCTCGGGGGTGAACGCCTGCCGGTCGAGGCCGGCGGAGAAGGATTTGCCCTCACCGCGCAGCACGACGACCCGCACGCTCCCCGGGAGTGCCCTTCCGGCCTCTGCCAACGCCCGCCACAGAGCGGGAGACTGAGCGTTGCGCTTGGCCGGGTTGGTGAGCGTCACCGTGGCAACCGCGTCTTCGACGGTGAGCCGTACGCCGTCCTTGTCGAGCACAGAGTCGAGCGAGGTCATGGAGCGCCTCCGGATCGGGTGCAGTCAGCACTTACTGGCAAGTAACTGAACAGTAACCACCCGGACGATCTGCCGATCGGCCGGGTGGCCACCCGGTGTTCCGGTGAGCCTCCAGGGGCCGGGCCTGCGCCCGTCCCCGACCGCTGCCCGCCGTCAGGCCGAAGCGGCCTTCTTGCCGCGAGTCGCTCCACCGCGTCCCCGCAGCGTGACTCCGGACTCGCTGAGCATCCGGTGGACGAATCCGTAGGAGCGGCCGGTTTCCTCGGCCAGCGCCCGGATGCTCGCACCGGAGTCGTACTTCTTCTTCAGGTCTGCCGCGAGCTTGTCACGCGCGGCGCCGGTAACCCGGCTGCCCTTCTTCAGAGTCTCGGCCACCCGTGCCTCCTCAAGGAAGTGCGCTCTGGACTCTCATGATCACCCCTCCTGGGCTTCCTGGCCACCCATTCGGCAAGGTCCGTACGAGAGGATTCCGCACCCCGAGACGGTCCGACACAAGCGGAATCCAGGGCTCCCGAGGGTCCCGGAGGCCTTCCGGAACGGGCAGCGAGAAGAACGGCCAGGTCAGGGCCGTAAGGGGTGAGGTCGCCCGAAATGGGTGCGCCCGGCAGCTATCTGCCGGGCGCCGCGCCGGGGTACGAGACCCCCTCACCCAGATGATGGATCACCGATGGGCCGAATGATCCATATGCGTTGGATCACCGGGCGCCACACCCGCCCGGGAGGTCCCCCCAGGGCTCAGGCGAGGGCGACCAGGTCCCGGTAGTCCGCACCCCAGAGGTCCTCGACCCCGTCGGGCAGCAGGATGATCCGCTCCGGCTGGAGCGCCTCGACCGCACCCTCGTCGTGGGTGACGAGGACGACCGCGCCCTTGTAGGTGCGCAGGGCCCCGAGGATCTCCTCGCGGCTGGCCGGGTCGAGGTTGTTCGTCGGCTCGTCGAGCAGCAGCACGTTGGCGGACGAGACGACCAGGGTGGCCAGGGCGAGCCGGGTCTTCTCCCCACCGGAGAGCACCCCGGCGGGCTTGTCGACGTCGTCACCCGAGAAGAGGAACGAACCCAGCGTCTTGCGGACCTCGACGAGATCGAGGTCGGGCGCCGCGGTGCGCATGTTCTCCAGGACGGTGCGCTCCGGGTCGAGGGTCTCGTGCTCCTGCGCGTAATAACCGAGCTTGAGCCCGTGCCCCTCGATGACCTGGCCGGTGTCGGGCTTCTCGGCGCCGCCCAGAAGCCGCAGAAGCGTCGTCTTGCCGGCGCCGTTGAGGCCGAGGATGACGACGCGGGAGCCCTTGTCGATGGCCAGGTCCACGTCGGTGAAGATCTCGAGCGAGCCGTAGGACTTGGAGAGCCCCTCGGCCATCAGCGGGGTCTTGCCGCAGGGAGAGGGTTCCGGGAAGCGCAGCTTGGCCACCTTGTCGGAGACCCGGACGGCCTCCAGACCGGAGAGGAGGCGCTCGGCGCGCTTGGCCATGTTCTGGGCGGCGACGGTCTTGGTCGCCTTGGCGCGCATCTTGTCGGCCTGGGAGTTGAGGGCCGCGGCCTTCTTCTCGGCGTTCTGGCGCTCGCGCTTGCGGCGCTTCTCGTCGGCCTCGCGCTGCTGCTGGTAGAGCTTCCAGCCCATGTTGTAGATGTCGATCTGCGCGCGGTTGGCGTCGAGGTAGAACACCTTGTTGACCACGGTCTCCACGAGTTCGACGTCGTGGGAGATCACGATGAAGCCGCCGCGGTAGGACTTGAGGTAGTCGCGCAGCCAGACGATCGAGTCCGCGTCGAGGTGGTTGGTCGGCTCGTCGAGGAGCAGGGTGTCGGCGTCCGAGAAGAGGATGCGGGCCAGCTCGACACGACGGCGCTGACCACCGGAGAGCGTGTGCAGCGGCTGGCCGAGCACCCGGTCGGGCAGGCTGAGCGCGGCGGCGATGGTGGCGGCCTCGGCCTCGGCGGCGTACCCGCCCTTGGTGAGGAACTCGGTCTCCAGGCGCTCGTACTTCTTCATCGCCTTCTCGCGGGTGGCGCCCTTGCCGTTCGCCATCCGCTCCTCGTTCTCCCGCATCTTGCGCAGGATCTCGTCGAGCCCGCGGGCCGAGAGGATGCGGTCGCGCGCGAGCACTTCGAGGTCACCGGTGCGCGGGTCCTGCGGGAGATAGCCGACCTCGCCGCTGCTCGTGATGGTGCCGCCGGCCGGGTTCCCCTCGCCCGCCAGGCACTTGGTGAGGGTGGTCTTGCCCGCGCCGTTGCGGCCGACCAGGCCGATGCGGTCGCCCTTGGCGATACGGAAGGAGGCGGACTCGATGAGGATGCGGGCGCCGGCACGCAGCTCGATGCCGGAGGCGGTGATCACGGAAATACTCCAGGGCGGTATGGACGGCGGAGGGACAGCGGGCTCACGACTCGACGCCGTCTAATGCACAAGGAGAATTGCCATGGCACTCAGTCTACTGGCGGTGTCCACCTGCTTTTCCGCGTGCTCCCCGCAGCCGTCGTGACACGTCCCTGATCAGGCATCCCGTACCGAACCAGCTGATAGCGCCTCCGCACAGGCGTTCCCGCCCGTCGCGGCACCTTCGGCTGACGGCTCCGACAGCGGGTGGAAGACTGAGACGCAGATCACATCGCATCGGCCTGAGGAGAGTGAGCGCGATGGCACGCACGGACGGTGTACCCACGGTGTGTCCGGCGCTTCTGTACGACGACGCGAAGGCCGCGATCCGGCTGCTGACCGAGGCCCTGGGTTTCACGGAGGAAGCGGTCCACGAGGGGGACGACGGCAGCGTGATGCACGCCGAGCTGTCCTGCGGGAACGGCAGGGTGATGCTCGGGTCCAAGGGGGGCGAGGGCGTCTTCGCCAAGGCGATGGCGGGCGCCGGGCCCGCGGCGGTCTACGTCGTCGTGGACGAGGTGGACGAGCACCACGCCCGGGCCGTGGAGCACGGCGTGGAGATCCTGATGCCGCCCACCGATCAGGACTACGGCTCGCGGGACTACATGGCGCGGGACGCGGAGGGCAACGTGTGGAGCTTCGGGACCTACGCCCCGGGGTCCTCGGGCTGAGTTCCCCGGGGCCGCGCCGGGCGCGCCCGCCCGTCACGCCCCGCCGGTGTGCACCTGGAAGGCTGCGCGGCGTACGGCCTTGGCGAGGGCGGGGTCCGGATGGGCGGCGGCCAGGGCGACGAGCACCTGGACCGTGCGCGGGTGGCCCACGGCCCGCACCTCGTCCAGGAGCGCGGGCACCGTGCCCTGGACGGCGGAGTCGAGATGCCTGACCAGCAGACCGGTCTCGCCGTGGTCGGCGACGGCGGCGGCGGTGTCGACCCAGAGCCAGGTGGCCTCCTCGCGGCTCAGCACGTCCTGGGCGTCGTCCGGGTCAGTGCCCTCGTACTCGGCGAGCCAGAGCAGCGCGTACGGCCGCAGGGGCGCTTCGGTGACGACGGAGCGGACGACGGGCTCGGCGGGGGCTCCGACGACGCGCAGCGCCTCGAAGGCGAGGCCGCGCAGCAGGGCGTCCTCGCCCCGTGCGACGGCGAGCAGTTCGGCGACCGCGCTGCCGACGGGACGGGCGGCGAGCCAGGCCCGGTACTCCGCGCGGGCCGGGCCGGGGGTGAGCCGTGCGCAGCCGAGCAGCATGTCGGCCGCGGACTGCTCGATGTTGCCGGCCGGACTCTGGGCCGCGACGCAGATCTGCTCCAGCTTGACCCAGACCGCCCAGTTGCCCAGCGGCGTCAGGGTGGCGTGCCCGGCGCCGAGCGTGAGGGCGCCGACGGAGGCGAGGCCTTCGAGCGCCCAGTCGAGCAGCAGCGCGTTGAGGTCGGCGGGTTGCCCGTCGGCGTCTGCCGGGGCGGACTGCTCCTGCGGCCCGTACGGCACCTCGCACCGCTCCTCGTGGAGTTCCGCGACCCGCTGGGCCAGCAGGTCCAGGAGCGCGGGCACGGTCACGGGGCCCGCCGAGAGCTGGAGGAGCGAGAGGACCTGGGGAACCGCCTCGACGGCTTCGGCCACCGCGGTGGCCTCGATGCCCTCGGGTGAGGCGTGGACGAGGGACCATGCGTCGAAGAGCGCCACCCAGCCGCGGAGCACGGCGGAGTCGTCCCGGTCCCAGGCCCGGAGCCGCCAGCCGGGGCGGGCGGTGTCGCCGTGGATCTCGATGAGCCCGGCCAGCCTGGCCCGGTCCCAGCCGGCCAGCACCTGGGCCGGGGAGAGGTCCAGCGCGGAGGCGGCCCGTCGCAGGGCCTGCGCGGCGAGCGGGGCGGATCCGGGGCTCGTGCCGTCCGCCGCCCAGTGCGCGATCCGCACCGCGTCGGCCAGTACGGCCCTGGCCTGGCGTGCCAGTTCCGCCGGGGGCGGGGTGCCCTCCGGTGGGCGGGGGGCCGGCCTGGTGCGCCGGGTCGACACGGCCTTACGGGCGGTCGCCTGGGGTCGTGGGCGGACAAGTCGCAGTCTGGAGTCGCGCGGGGTACGGGACGTCACGAGGAGCAGTCTTGCCTCTGACGGGCCGAAAGCCCAAACGGAAGCTGTGTCACCGGGCTTGGCACGGCCTCGGGGCAGGGTCACCAACCGGGCGGTTCCGGCCCATCAGCTCACATCAGGGGCGTGAGGAAACGCCGGAGGACCTCTTCGTAGCCGGCGGGATCGGCGTTCCACATCGCCGCATGCGGAGCCCGGGGCACGGAGTGCAGGGTCACCAGGTCGGGCCGGCGTGCGGCGAGTTCCCGGGACGGCTCCCAGGGGGCCAGGGTGTCGTCGGGGCCGTGGAAGACGAGGGTGGGGGCGTGCAGGGCCGTCGGCACCGCGGTGTCCAGGAGCCGGGCCCCGTGCAGGCCGGTCTGGCCCTGGGCCGCGCGGACCGCGAGGGGCAGCAGGGCGGAGGGGACTCCCCTGGCCGAGGCGAGGGCGCGCAGGGTGGTCCGCCAGTCCAGGACCGGGGAGTCCAGGACGAGACCCCGGATGCGGTCACGGAGCGCGGAGTTGACGGCCGCGTGCAGGGCCATGGACGCGCCCGAGGACCAGCCGTGGATGATCACGTTCTCGGCGCCGTACCGCACGGCGTAGCGGATCGCGGCGTCGAGGTCGCGCCATTCGGACTCGCCGAGGTGGGCGAGGCCGTCCGGGGAGCGCGGGGCGCCCGGGTCACCGCGGTAGGCCAGGTCGAGCACGGGGAGCTGCTGGCCGTGGAGGAAGCCGAGCACGTTCAGCGGGTGTTCCCTGGTGGTGCCGAGGCCGTGCACGGTGATCACCCAGGTGTCGCGGGCACCGGGCACGAACCAGGCGGGCAGCGCGCCGAGCTCCCCCGGGATCTCGACCTCCTTGTGGGCGAGGCCGAGGGCGGCCAGCGGGTCGCCCCGGTGCACCTCGGGGGTGAGACGGACCTTGGAGCCCCGTTTCAGGCTGCCGAGGGTGACGCGCTCCAGCCGGCGCACGACCGTGTCGGCGGAGGCCGTGGCGGCACCGGGCAGCTGTTCGACCACGGGGCCGACGACCGCGTGGACGCCGCGGCCCACGAGTCCGTACGTGCCGGGGCGCAGCGCCGGGAAGGAGCGGGTCAGGGTGATGTGCCCGGCCGCGGTGGCGTGCACGGTGAGGCGGCGGTCGGCCGGGAAGGGGCGTGGCGAGTGCGCCCCGAGGGCGGCGTCGCTGGCGTAGCGTCCGGCGGCGACCGTAGCCGCGCCGACGCCGAGGATCGATGTGGCGGCCACTGCCGCCGCTGTTGCCGGGCGCACGGCTCCAGTGTCACGGGCGGGGGCGCCGACGGCCAGTGGGCGGCGGCCGTACGGTACGGCGGCGGGCTCAGCCGGGCTGGCCGTACCCCTCCAGCGCCTCCCGCACCTCAGTCAGCTGGTCCGGGGTGAGGAGGGACGGGCTGTGCCCGGGCACGGAGCTCGCGGTGAGCCAGACCCTGCACATCCATTCGAGCTGGGCGGTGCGGTCGTAGGCCTCGTCGAGGGTGTCCCCGTAGGTGACGGTGCCGTGGTTCCGGAGCAGGCATCCGGTGCGGTCGCGCAGGGCGGTGAGCATGTTGTCGGCGAGCTCCTGCGTCCCGTAGCGCGCGTAGGGGGCGGTGCGGACGGGGCCGCCGAGCAGGGCGGCGGCGTAGTGGACGAGCGGGACCTCAGGGACGAGGGTGGAGACGGCCGTGGCGTGGACGGCGTGGGTGTGGACGACGGCCCGGGCCCGGCTGCCCCGGTAGACGGCCAGGTGGAGCGGGAGCTCGCTGGTGGGGACGAGGTCGCCCAGGACACGGCGGCCTTCCAGGTCGACGCCGACCGCGTCGCCGGGGCCGAGCTTGTCGTAGGGCACCCCGCTGGGGGTCACCAGGACGAGGTCACCGACCCGGGCGGACACATTGCCCGAGGTGCCGACGACCAGGCCCTCCTCCCGCGTCCGGCGGGCCGTCGCGACGACCCCTTCCCACGCCCGTGCGATCGCGTCCTGAAGTCCGTCGCTCATGCGGAGATCCTAGGACGCGGACGATCAGGTGACCGAGGTCTCCCCGGAGGGCGGGACCGCGCAGGCCGTGGCGTCGCGGCCACCCCCACGGGCCGGGCGCCGCAACGGTGCCGGGCCGCCCCGCCGCTCAGGAAACACACAAGCGGAACCCGCATACGCGGTTGGGGTCACCGTGCAGCCCCGCCCAGTTCACCTTCCGTTCATCCTGGTTGCTTACGTTCCACGAGCCAATGACGTCGAAAGATTGCCTGGGTAAATGGAACACATCACGCTGCTGCTCGCGATTGTGGTCGTGACAGCTCTCGTGTTCGATTTCACGAACGGTTTCCACGACACCGCCAACGCGATGGCGACAACCATCTCGACCGGCGCCCTCAAGCCGAAGACCGCGGTGGCCATGTCCGCCGTCCTCAACCTCGTCGGCGCCTTCCTCTCGGTGGAGGTGGCCAAGACGATCTCCGGCGGAATCGTCGACGAGGGCAACCTCAGAACCGAGGTCATCTTCGCCGCGCTCGTCGGCGCGATCCTGTGGAACCTGCTGACCTGGCTGGTCGGCCTGCCCTCCAGCTCCTCCCACGCACTCTTCGGCGGCCTCATCGGCGCCGCGGTCATGTCCGCCGGCTGGTCCTCGATCAACGGCGGCACCGTCGTCACGAAGATCCTGCTGCCCGCGATCGCCGCGCCCCTCGTGGCCGGTATCGCCGCGCTCCTGGCCACGAGGCTGACGTACCGCCTCAACCGGAAGATGACCGACGAGGCGCAGCTCAAGTCGACGGCCAAGGGGTACCGCGCCGGTCAGATCGCCTCGGCCGGTCTCGTCTCGCTCGCCCACGGCACCAACGACGCGCAGAAGACCATGGGCATCATCACCCTGGCCCTGGTGACCGGCGGCGTCCTCGCCCCCGGCTCGAACCCGCCGGTCTGGGTCATCGCCTCCGCCGGTATCGCCATCGCGCTGGGCACCTACCTCGGCGGATGGCGCATCATCCGCACCATGGGCAGCGGCCTCACCGACCTGCGTCCGCCGCAGGGCTTCGCGGCCCAGACCAGCGCGGCCACGGTCATCCTGGCCTCCTCGCACCTCGGCTTCTCCCTCTCGACCACCCAGTCCTGCTCCGGTGCCGTCATGGGCGCGGGCCTCGGACGCAAGGGGGGCGTGGTCCGCTGGTCCACCGCCTCCCGGATGTTCATCGCCTGGGGTCTGACGCTCCCGGCCGCCGGTCTGGTCGGAGCGGGCGCCGAGTTCCTGACCAAGCAGGGCTCCTGGGGCGTCGCGGTGGTCGCCGTGCTGCTCGTCGTGGGGTCCGGCGCCATCTGGCTCCTGTCGCGCCGCAAGCCGGTCGACCACACCAACGTCAACGCGACCGAGGGTGAGCCCGCGGGCGTCGTCACGACCGCCATCGCGGCCGTGAGCCCGCCGCCCGCCGGCGTGAGCGTCCCGGACCTCAAGACCACCATCCACGCCCCGACGGCCGAGACCCCGGCCGAGCGGCCGGCCACGGTGTAAGGACAGATCCACATGAACATCGACTGGGCAGCTCTCGCGTCCGTCTTCGGCGTCAGCCTCGTGGTCACCGTCGCACTGGTCGGCCTCTTCACCCTCGGCATCACGGGACTCGCGAAGCAGGCGTCCACGACGCAGGCCGGCGGTACCGGTGTCCTGGCGCGCACCGGCGCGTACGCCTGCTTCGCGCTGTGCGCGGCGGCGGTGGCGTACGGCATCTACCTGATCGTCGCCTGACCCCTGGGCGGACCCGGCCGGGCCGGACACACCCCGTGTGTGTCCGGCCCGGTGTGCGTCTCAGCACACTGAAGCCCCGCAGGTCAACGGCAGGTTGACGGGCCTTCGTGGGGCGTGGTGGACTGCCGGAGCCATTTACGGCGACAGGAGAGGAAGCCGGTGCGAATCCGGCGCGGTCCCGCCACTGTCACCGGGGAGCAGCCTCCACACGGAAGTCACGGTCCGCAGACGCGGACTGGAAGGCCGGAGGAACTGCGGATCCGGGAGCCAGGAGACTCTCGTCGCCGGTCACGTCGAACCAGGGCGCGGACCCTGAGTGAGGACATACGCCATGTCTGGCTGCCCTGCGTCGGTCACCGCACCGCCACCCGCCACGAAGGCCCTTCGAGGCGCGACGGCCGGCTGAGCCGTGCGAGCCGACCGCATCTTCGTGTACGGCGCCGCCGCCGGCCTGATCGGCGACCTGCTGCTCGGTGATCCCCGGCGGGGCCACCCCGTCGCCGCCTTCGGGCGTGCCGCTGCGGGCGTCGAGAGCCGGCTGTGGCGCGATCACCGCGGCTGGGGCGCGCTGCACACCCTTGTCTGCGCCGGAGGCGCCACGGCTGCCGCGGCACTGGCCACCCGCGCCGTACGGAACCGCCCGGCCGCCGCCGTGGTGCTGACCGCCGCCGCCACCTGGTCCGTCGTCGGTGGCACGTCGCTGGGCCGCGAGGCGCGCGCGGTCGGCGGGGCGCTCGCCGCAGGGGACGTCGAGGCGGCCCGGGAGCGGCTGCCGCACCTGTGCGGGCGCGACCCGCAGGCCCTGGACGCGCAGCAGATGGCCCGCGCGGTGGTGGAGTCCGTCGCCGAGAACACCTCGGACGCCGTCGTGGGCGCGCTGGTGTGGGGGGCGCTCGGCGGTGTACCGGGCCTGGTCGCCTTCCGCGCCGTCAACACCCTGGACGCCATGGTGGGGCACAGGTCGCCCCGCTACCGGCGCTACGGCTGGGCCTCCGCGCGGCTCGACGACCTCGCCGGCTGGCCCGGCGCCCGGCTGACCGCGGCGCTCGCCGTGGCCTGCGGGGGGCGCCCGCGCGAGGCCGTCCGGGCCTGGCGGGCCGACGCGGACCGGCACCCGAGCCCCAACGCGGGCCCGGTGGAGGCCGCCTTCGCGGGGGCGCTGGGCGTGCGTCTCGGCGGGACCCTGGCGTACGGCGGGCGGGTCGAGCACCGGCCGGTGCTCAACGGGGAGGCCGGCCGCGAGGTGCGGGTCACGGACATCGAACGCGCGGCGCGGCTCTCGCGCCGGGTGAGTGTGCTGGCCCTCGCCGTGTGCGCGGCAGGGCGGCTGGCCATGGGGCGGAGGGGCAGATGAGCGGCGGGCTGCTGGTGGCCGGCACCACTTCGGACGCGGGCAAGAGCGTCGTCACGGCCGGGATCTGCCGTTGGCTGGTGCGCCAGGGAGTGAAGGTCGCGCCGTTCAAGGCGCAGAACATGTCGCTGAACTCCTTCGTCACCCGCGAGGGCGCGGAGATCGGCCGGGCCCAGGCCATGCAGGCGCAGGCGGCCCGGGTGGAGCCGTCGGCGCTGATGAACCCGGTGCTGCTCAAGCCCGGCGGTGACCGCTCCAGCCAGGTCGTCCTGATGGGGAAGCCGGTCGGCGAGATGAGTGCGCGCGGCTACCACGGCGGACGCCAGGAGGCGCTGCTCGGGACGGTCGTGGACTGCCTGGAGCAGCTGCGGGGCACGTATGACGCCGTGATCTGCGAGGGGGCGGGCAGTCCTGCCGAGATCAATCTGCGGCGTACGGACATCGTGAACATGGGCATCGCGCGGGCCGCGCGCTTTCCCGTCCTGGTGGTCGGCGACATCGACCGGGGCGGTGTGTTCGCCTCGTTCTTCGGTACGACGGCGCTGCTGAGCGCCGAGGACCAGTCGCTGATCGCCGGGTACCTCGTCAACAAGTTCCGCGGGGACGTCTCGCTGCTGGAGCCGGGCCTCGACATGCTGCTCGGGCTCACGGGGCGGCGCACGTACGGGGTGCTCCCGTACGCCCACGGGCTGGGCATCGACGAGGAGGACGGGCTGCGCGTCTCGATGCGCGGGACCGTGCGCGAGTCGGTCGTGGCGCCCCCGCACGGCGAGGACGTGCTGCGGGTCGCGGTGTGCGCCGTGCCGCTGATGTCGAACTTCACCGATGTGGACGCGCTGGCCGCCGAGCCCGGTGTGGTGGTGCGGTTCGTGGACCGGGCCGAGGAACTGGCGGACGCCGATCTCGTGATCGTGCCGGGGACGCGGGGCACCGTGAAGGCGCTGGCCTGGCTGCGGGAGCGGGGCCTGGCTGACGCCCTGGTGCGGCGGGCCGCGGAGGGACGGCCGGTGCTGGGCATCTGCGGCGGGTTCCAGGTGCTGGGCGAACGGATCGAGGACGACGTGGAGTCCCGGGCCGGACTGGTGGAAGGGCTCGGGCTGCTGCCCGTACGCGTCCGCTTCGGCCGGGAGAAGGTCCTGGAGAGGCCTGCCGGTTCGGCGCTCGGGGAGCCGGTGGAAGGTTACGAGATCCACCACGGCGTCGCCGATGTCCACGGCGGTGAGCCGTTCCTGGACGGGTGCCGGGTGGGCTCGGTGTGGGGGACGCACTGGCACGGTTCCCTGGAGAGCGACGCGTTCCGGCGGGCGTTCCTGGCCGAGGTCGCGCGGGCCTCGGGCCGGCGGTTCACCGCGGCGCCGGACACGAGCTTCGGGGCGTTGCGGGAGGAACAGCTGGACCGGCTGGGGGACCTGATCGAGGAGCACGCGGACACGGACGCGCTGTGGCGGCTCATCGAGCGGGGGGCGCCTGCGGGGCTGCCGTTCCTCGCGCCGGGCGCGCCGCCCGTGCCGGAGCCACGCGCCGCCCGGGCGCCGGGCGGGTCCGATCATGCAGGTGTCGTTGCGACAGAGGAGGCTCCGTGAGTACCCCGTATCCCTTCACCGCCCTGGTGGGCCAGGACGATCTGCGGCTCGGGCTGCTGCTCAACGCCGTCAGCCCGGCCGTCGGCGGGGTCCTCGTGCGGGGTGAGAAGGGCACCGCCAAGTCCACCGCCGTGCGGGCGCTGGCCGCGCTCATGCCGGAGGTCGCGGTGGTGGCGGGCTGCCGGTTCTCGTGCGACCCCGCCGCGCCCGACCCGGCGTGTCCCGACGGGCCGCACGAGGCGGCGCCGGGCGTGTCGCGTCCGGCGAGGACCGTGGAGCTGCCCGTCGGCGCGTCGGAGGACCGGCTCGTCGGCGCACTGGACATCGAACGGGCACTGTCGGAGGGCGTCAAGGCCTTCGAGCCGGGTCTCCTCGCCGACGCGCACCGCGGGATCCTGTACGTGGACGAGGTCAATCTGCTCCACGACCACCTGGTGGACCTGCTGCTCGACGCGGCGGCCATGGGTGCCTCGTACGTCGAGCGCGAAGGGGTCTCCGTACGGCACGCTTCGCGCTTCCTGCTGGTCGGGACGATGAACCCCGAGGAGGGCGAGCTCCGGCCGCAGTTGCTGGACCGCTTCGGGCTGACCGTGGAGGTCGCCGCCTCGCGTGACACGGACCAGCGCGTCGAGGTCGTGCGCCGGCGGCTGGCGTACGACGACGACCCGGCGGCGTTCGCCGCACGGTGGGCGGACGAGGAGGCCGCGTTGCGTGAGCGGATCGCAGCCGCGCGCGCCCTGCTGCCCCGAGTGGTGCTCGGCGACGGCGTGTTGCGGCAGATCGCCGCCACGTGCGCGGCGTTCGAGGTGGACGGGATGCGTGCCGACATCGTCATGGCGCGCACCGCGACCGCCCTGGCCGCGTGGGCGGGGCGCGACGAGGTCGTCGCCGACGATGTGCGGCAGGCCGCGCTGCTCGCACTCCCCCACCGGCGCCGCCGCAATCCGTTCGACGCGCCCGGGCTCGACGAGGACAAGCTGGACGACGCGCTGAAGGACGCGGAGGGCGAGGGCGACGACGACCCGGGACCCGGGGGCCCCGGCGGCGGAGCACCTCCGCAGGGGGGCGGCGATGTGCCTCCCCAGGGAGGCGGCCCCGAGGGCGGCCCGCAGGACCGGAGCCCGGGTGCGCCGGAGAGGACGGAGGCCGGGAGCGGTGACGCGCCCGCGCCGTCGCCGGGCGCCGGAGCGGGCGAGCGGCAGGCGGTGCGCTCCGGCGAGCCGTTCCGCACCAAGGTGCTCAGCGTGCCGGGTCTGGGCGAGGGGGCGGCCGGGCGGCGGTCCCGGGCGCGCACGGAGCACGGCCGGACCACGGGCTCACGGCGGCCCGAAGGGGCGCTGACGAAGCTGCATCTGGCGGCGACCGTGCAGGCTGCGGCGCCTCATCAGCGGGCCCGGGGGCGCTCGGGCCGGGGGCTCGTCGTACGGCGGGACGATCTGCGTCAGGCGACGCGGGAAGGGCGCGAGGGCAACCTCGTGCTGTTCGTCGTGGACGCTTCCGGGTCGATGGCGGCCCGGCAGCGGATGAGCGCCGTGAAGGGCGCCGTGATGTCGCTGCTGCTGGACGCCTACCAGCGCAGGGACAAGGTCGGTCTGGTCACCTTCCGGGGCAGGGACGCGGAGCTCGCGCTGCCGCCGACCTCCTCGGTCGACGCGGCGGCGGCTCGGCTGGAGTCGCTGCCGACCGGCGGGCGGACCCCGCTGGCGGCCGGGCTGCTGAAGGCGCACGACGTACTGCGGGTGGAACGGCTGCGCGACCCCTCGCGCCGGGCGCTGCTCGTGGTGGTCACCGACGGCCGGGCCACGGGCGGCGTCGACCCGGTGGCGCTGGCGGCGCGGGCCGGGCGGCTCCACGCCTCCGAGGGCACCGCGTCGGTCGTCGTGGACTGCGAGTCGGGGATCGTACGCCTCGGTCTCGCCGCACAGCTCGCCCGGGATCTGGGAGGCAGCGCGGTCACGCTCGACGAGCTGCGCGCCGACTCGATCGCCGGACTGGTCAAGGACTTCACTGCTGCCGGGAGGGCCGCGTAATGCCACAGGGACAGCCGGTATCGGTACCGGACGACGGACTGACGACGCGACAGCGGCGCAACCGCCCGCTGCTGTTCGTGCACACGGGCATCGGCAAGGGCAAGTCCACGGCCGCCTTCGGGCTGGCGCTGCGGGCCTGGAACCAGGGCTGGCCGATCGGGGTGTTCCAGTTCGTGAAGTCGGCGAAGTGGAAGGTCGGCGAGGAGAACGCCCTGAAGGTGCTCGGGGCGAGCGGCGAGGGCGGCAGCGTCGCCTGGCACAAGATGGGCGAGGGGTGGTCGTGGGTCCAGCGCGGGATCCACGGTGACAACTCCGACAACGAGGAGAAGGCCCGGGAGGGCTGGGAGCAGGTCAAGCGTGACCTGGCCGCCGAGACGTACAAGCTGTACGTGCTCGACGAGTTCGCCTATCCGAT
This sequence comes from Streptomyces sp. NPDC006516, assembly GCF_040611875.1. Lineage (NCBI taxonomy): Bacteria > Bacillati > Actinomycetota > Actinomycetes > Kitasatosporales > Streptomycetaceae > Streptomyces > Streptomyces sp. NPDC006516. The sequence continues at coordinate 1,284,306 of NZ_JBEXPD010000001.1, read as the reverse complement.
GCACTGGGGCTGGATCGACACCGACGAGGTCGTCGAGGTCATGCGTGACCGGCCGGGGACGCAGCACGTCGTGATCACGGGGCGCAACGCCCCGCAGAAGCTGATCGACGCCGCCGACCTGGTGACCGACATGTCGAAGGTCAAGCACCCGATGGACGCCGGGCAGAAGGGCCAGAGAGGCATCGAGTGGTGAGTGTTCCTCGTCTGGTCGTCGCGGCGCCGTCGTCGGGCAGCGGCAAGACCACGGTCGCCACGGGCCTGATGGCGGCCTTCGCGGGACGCGGTCTCGCGGTGTCCCCGCACAAGGTGGGACCCGACTACATCGATCCGGGGTACCACGCGCTGGCCACGGGCAGGCCGGGGCGCAACCTCGACGCGTACATGTGCGGGACCGATCTGATCGCCCCGCTGTTCGCGCACGGTTCGGACGGCTGCGATCTGGCGGTCGTCGAAGGCGTGATGGGGCTGTACGACGGGGCCTCGGGGCAGGGCGAGCTCGCCTCGACCGCCCAGGTCTCCAAACTGCTCAGGGCGCCGGTCGTGCTGGTGGTCGACGCGTCCTCGCAGTCGCGTTCCGTCGCGGCCCTCGTGCACGGCTTCGCCTCCTGGGACCCGGAGGTGAGGATCGGCGGGGTGATCCTGAACAAGGTGGCGTCCGACCGTCACGAGGCCCTGCTGCGGGAGGCGCTGGACGAGTCGGGGCTGCCCGTGCTCGGGGTGCTGCGGCGCGCGCCGCAGGTGGCGACGCCCTCGCGCCATCTGGGGCTGGTCCCGGTGGCCGAGCGGCAGGCCGAGGCTCTCGACGCCGTACGGGCGATGGGCGAGCGGGTGCGGGAGGGCTGCGATCTGGACGCCCTGCTGGCGCTGGCTCGTACGGCGCCCACCCTGCCCGGCGAGGCGTGGGAACCGGAGTGCCACCCTGACGGCGGGGCCCGGCCGGTGGTGGCCGTGGCGGGCGGCGCGGCGTTCACCTTCGCCTACGCGGAACACGCCGAGCTGCTGGCGGCGGCCGGCGCGGAGGTGGCCGTCTTCGATCCCCTGCACGACGAGAAGCTCCCCCCGGGCACGGCGGGGCTGGTGATCGGCGGCGGCTTCCCCGAGGTGTACGCGCCCGAGCTGTCCGCGAACGAGCCGCTGCGCCGGGCGGTGACCGAACTGGCCCTGTCCGGGGCCCCGGTGGCGGCGGAGTGTGCGGGGCTGCTGTATCTGGCCCGCGAGCTGGACGGGCGGCCGATGTGCGGGGTGCTGGACGCCTCGGCCCGGATGTCCGAGCGGCTGACGCTGGGGTACCGGCAGGCGGTGGCGGTGGCCGACAGCGTGCTGGCCGTGGCGGGGACGCGGATGCGCGGGCACGAGTTCCACCGGACGGTGCTGGAACCGGGCGCCGGCCCGACACCCGCCTGGGGCCTGCACCAGCCGGAGCGGCGGGTGGAGGGCTTCGTCCAGCGGGGTGTGCACGCGAGCTATCTGCACACGCACTGGGCCGCGTCCCCCGAGGTGGCCCGGCGCTTCGTGGAGCAGTGCCGGGGGTGAGGCCGGGGGTGAGTCCGGCGCTCCGGGCCGCGGTCCCGTCGCGGGTGCGGCAGGTGGCCCTGGTGTGGGGGGCGCCGGTGCGTGGGGCGCGAGGGCCGGCGGTTGCCTGGAGGGCTCCGGTGCTCGGGGCACTGCGGGCGGAAGCGTCGGCACCTGGGGCGCTGCGGGTGGCGTGGGGCCGCCCTGTGCCGGGGGCGGTGTCACTCCGCGATGCCGACCACCAGCCAGATGAAGCCCACTCCCACGACGGTGCACAGCATCGTGGAGCGGGCCGGGTGACGGTGGTGCGCCTCGGGCAGGATCTCGGCGGCGGCGAGGTAGAGGAGCGCCCCGCCGAAGAAGCCGAGATAACAGCCGAGCAGTTCCTCCGGAAGGGTGAACAGCAGGGTCGTCGCCGCGCCCACGATCGGGGCCACGGCATCCGCGTACAGCATCAGCAGCGCCTTGCGACGGGCGTTCCCGTAGAGGCTGGTGATGGTGTACGTGTTGAATCCGTCGGCGAAGTCGTGGGTGATGACGGCCAGCGCGACGGCGGCACCCATGCCTCCGCCGATCTGGAAGGCGGCGCCGAGCGCGATGCCGTCCATCAGGCTGTGGCCCACCATCGCCGCCGCCGCTGTCAGTCCGACCTGCGGCACACGTTCGTCGCTCGCCCCGTGTGCCGCCTGCCGTACGGCGAGCGAGCGCTCGACGAGATGGGCCGTCAGGAAGCCTCCCACGAAGAGCAGCAGGGCCGCGGGCACGCCGAAGACGGCTCCGTCCGCGGCTTCCAGCGCCTCGGGCAGCAGATCGAGGCCGACGACCCCCAGCATCAGTCCGCCGGCGAGGCCGAGCACGAGATGCCGGCGGTCGCTGACGCGCTGCGCGACCCAGCCGCCCGCCAGGGTCATCAGGAACGCGCCGAGCGCGACGAATACCGCCATGGGCCCTTGCTAGCGGATTGACCCCGCTCCCCGCACCTCAGGCCCTCCTTACCCGCGCCCCTCGAAAGGACCTCTTCCCATGACCCGTGCCGCCCTCGTCGTCGGTGTGGGTGCCCGCCGGGGCACCCCGGCCGAAGAGGTGCTCGGGCTGATCCACGGGACGCTGGAGGCGGCCGGCCTCTCGGCCGGTGACGTGGTGGAACTGGCGACCCTCGACAGCAGGGCGGACGAGCCGGGGATCACCGGGGCGGCGGCGCGGCTGGGGGTGCCGGTGCGTGCGTACGCCGCCGAGAGGCTGGCGGAGGTACGCGTACCGAATCCTTCGGCAGCGCCGTACGCCGCTGTCGCCACCGGTTCCGTCGCGGAGGCGGCGGCACTCGCGGAAGCCGGTGAACTGCTCGTCCCCAAGCGGAAGTCGGCCTCGGCGACCTGCGCGGTGGCCCGCCGGAGTCCGATGGCCGAGAACTCGGCATCGACGAATGGCTCCCGGCCGTCCACCATGGCTGCCATGCTGCCCCCCACGAAGCACACGAAGCCCACTGATGGCGCCGGGCCCGATCTGCGGCACCACGGCGACGCGGAGATACGCGGTCTGGATCTGATCGACCTCGCCGTGAACGTACGGACCGGCACACCCCCCGACTGGCTTCGGGAGCGGATCAGCGCTTCGCTGGGTTCCCTGGCCTCCTACCCGGACGGAAGAACGGCCCGCGCGGCGGTCGCCGGGCGGCACGGGCTGCCCGAGGAGAGGGTCCTGCTCACGGCGGGCGCGGCGGAGGCGTTCGTGCTGATCGCGCGGGCCCTGCCGGCCCGGCGGCCGGTGGTCGTGCACCCCCAGTTCACGGAACCGGAGGCGGCCATGCGCGCGGCGGGACATGAGGTCGGGCGGGTGCTGCTGCGTCCCGAGGACGGCTTCCGGCTGGACCCGTCGACGGTGCCCGAGGACGCGGATCTGGTGGTGGTCGGCAACCCGACCAATCCGACCTCCGTCCTGCACCCCGCGGGCGTGCTGGAGCAACTGGCGCGGCCTGGCCGGACTCTGGTGGTCGACGAGGCGTTCATGGACGCCGTGCCGGGCGAGCGGGAGGCGCTCTGCTCACGCCAGGACGTCCCCGGACTCGTCGTGCTGCGCAGCCTTACCAAGACCTGGGGGCTGGCGGGTCTGCGGATCGGTTACGTCCTGGCCGACCCTTCGACGATCGCGCTGCTCCAGGAGGCGCAGCCGCTGTGGCCGGTGTCCTCCCCCGCGCTGGCGGCGGCCGAGGCCTGCATGGAGCCGCGTGCGCTGGTCGAGGCGGCGGACGCGGCGGACCGGATCGCGGTCGACCGGGCCCATCTGTTGGCCGGCCTTGCGGAGTTCAGCGAGGTGCGGGTGGTGGAACCGGCCGCGGGTCCGTTCGTGCTGCTGCGGTTGGAGCGGGCGGACGAGGTGCGGGAACTGCTGCGGGCCCGGGGGTTCGCTGCGCGGCGTGGGGACACCTTCCCGGGGCTGGGCAGCGAATGGCTGCGCCTCGCCGTACGCGACCGTGTGACGACCAACCGGTTCCTGCAGGCGCTCGATCTGGCGCTGCAGGGACTGCCCCGGAGAGCCGGCGCCTGAGGGTCGGGGTGCGGGGTCGGGGGCGAGGGCGGGGCAGGTGTGCGCGGGGGCGGGTGACGCGGCGGGACGGGGGGTGACTCGGCGAGAGCGGTGCTCGCGTACGGCGGCACCGCACTTCGCGGAGAGCAGTGCTCCGCGACGCGGCCACCGCCCGTTTGGAGAGCACCGCTCCGCTATGCGCGCACCGCCCGCCGGAGCGCGCCCCGCAACCCCTGCGAACAGCGCTCCGGCGCGGCGGCGGCGCCCCCGGTACAGAGCAGTGCTCCGGTGCGGCGGCGCCGCTTCCGCCGCAGAGCAGTGAGCAGTGCTCCACAGCGTGAGCGCTGCCCGCCTGGAGAGCACCGCTTCCAAGCGTGCCCGCCGCCCTCCCCACCCCCGAGGGGAGAGCGGCGCTCCGGTACAGGGACGCAGCCCCCGTCAGAGAGCAGTGCTCCGCTGCACGCACCGACACCGCCCACTCCCTGGACCGGTCTCGGTCCGGGAGAGCGGCGCTCCGGCCCAAGAACACCATCCCCGCCGAAGAGCACCGCTCCACAAAACGGCCACCGCCCCACCCACGCCGCGAGAGCACCGCTCCACAAAACGGCCACCGCCCCACCCCCGCCGCGAGAGCACCGCTCCACAGCACGGGCGGCGCCGCTCTCCTGGGACGGGCCTCAGCCCCGGGCGCGCCTGCGGGCGAGAACCGTGGCCCCCGCACCGGCGGCCAGCAGGACTGCCGCACCGCCCGCGACGTACGGCGTCGACGAGCTGGAGCCGGTCTCGGCGAGATCGCCCGAGCCGGACGCCTGAACCGGGTCGGATCCGGTCTGCGGCTTCACATCGACGCCCTCGTCCGTGCCGCCGGTTCCGCTGGAGCCGTCCGTGCCGCCGGTTCCGCCGGAGCCGTCCGTGCCGTCGGAACCGCCACCGCTCTCGGGCGTCCGGCAGGTCGCCTCGGCCAGCGTCACCTCACCCTCCACCTCGGCGACATTGAGCTTCAGCGGGTTCACGGAGACCGCCAGCCGCAGCGCCGTCGCGGCTGCCGTGCGCGTGGTGGTCTCGGTCCTGGACAGGTCGAGCGTGACCTCGCCGACGCCCGGCACCTCGATCTTCGTCGTACCACCGGACGTGAGCCGGACCCTCTTGCCGAGCACGGACACGTGGCCCAGGACGTTCGACTCGGCGACCGGCTTGCGGCCCACCTCGCACAGCGCCTTGGAGGTGACCTTCTGGACCTCGATCAGCGAGAGCAGCGGCAGCCCCGGCACATGGACCCGGGCCCTGGCGAGGTTGGCGTAGGCCTCGGCCTTGTGCGCGTCCACGGTGGCGTTCGCCGTCGCCAGGTCGGCCTTCAGGATGTGGATCGGCCGCCCCCGCTCGACACCGTCGAGCTCGACACTGAGGGCGGTCTTCTTCGCGGTGGCCGGGGCGTGCACCTCGTTGAGCGTGGCCTCCAGCGGGACCTGGACGGACTTGTTCACGAGCGAGACGTCGAGCCCGGCGCGGAGCACGACGGCGCCGGCCTTTCCGTGGCCGCCGCCCGGCGTGGCCGGGTTCGTCGCGGGAGCTGCGTGCGCGGGGACGGCGACCAGCAGAGCGACGGGAGCCGCGGCGACCGCCAGGGCAGCCAGACGGAAGGTGTTGCTGTTCAAGATGGTGGAACCCCCACAAGAGACATGGAGCCGCCGGCGCCGTCCAATGGGGGACATCGCGGACGCCGGTGGCCTCGACTCCGTGAATCTTTACGCACGGAGAGTGAACTGGCCGCTACCTTCCGCCAGTTCACTCCAAAGAGGGGCTTCCGTGTGCACATTCGAATCCACCGACACAGGAGTTCCGCACAAGTCACCCCGAATCGCCCGGAATCACCTGCTTCACCGGTCGTCCGGCACGGACCTCACGCCTCGCCTCCGCGCGGGCCGATTTGTTTCAACGAGAGATACGGCCCGAGGTCACCGCCGGTCAACACGACGCCCGCGGGCGGGTCAACAGGTGTCAGCCGGTCACCCTTCCGTTGAGCACCACCCTGCGCAGGGACCCCAGCACCCGCACATCCGCCCTCGGGTCCTCGTCGTACAGCACCAGGTCCGCCGGGGCGCCCTCCTCCAGGCCCGGGCGACCCAGCCAGCTCCGCGCGCCCCAGGCCGTCGCCGAGAGGGCGTCGAGGGGCGGGATACCGGCCTTCACCAGTTCGGCGACCTCCGAGGCGACGAGGCCATGGGCCAAGGAGCCGCCCGCGTCCGTGCCGGCGAAGACCGGGATGCCCGCGTCGTACGCCGCGCGCACGGTGTCGTACCGGCCGGCGTGCAGACGTCGCATGTGGGCGGACCAGCGGGGATACCTGCCCTCGCCCGCATCCGCGAGGCTGGGGAACGTGGCGATGTTGACCAGGGTCGGGACGATCGCGACGCCACGCTCCGCGAAGAGGGGGATGGTGTCCTCGGTGAGCCCCGTGGCGTGTTCGATGCAGTCGATCCCGGCCTCCACCAGGTCGCGCAGGGCCGCCTCGGCGAAGCAGTGCGCGGTGACGCGGGCGCCGAGCCGGTGCGCCTCGGCGATGGCGGCCTCGACCTCACCCCTTGGCCAGCAGGCGGTCAGGTCCCCGGCGTCCCGGTCGATCCAGTCGCCGACCAGCTTCACCCAGCCGTCGCCGCGCTTCGCCTCCCGGGCGACGTAGGCGACCAGGTCGCCCGGTTCGATCTCATGGGCGTAGCCGCGGATGTAGCGGCGGGTCCTGGCGATGTGACGGCCCGCCCTGATGATCTTCGGCAGGTCCGCGCGCTCGTCCGTCCACCGCGTGTCGGAGGGCGACCCCGCGTCCCGGATGAGGAGCGTGCCGGCCTCCCGGTCGGTGAGGGCCTGCTTCTCGCTGGTCGCCGCGTCGACGGGCCCCTCGTGGCCGAGGCCGACATGGCAGTGGGCATCGACGAGGCCGGGCAGTGCCCAGCCGGTGAGGGTCGTCGCACCGTCCGCACCCGGCGGCCTCTCGTAGGTGATCCGCCCGTCCACGGCCCAGAGTTCGTCCCTCACCTCGTCGGGCCCGACGAGCACCCGCCCCTTGATGCGCAGCACCGGCGCCACCTCGTGATCGCTCATGGACAGCACTGTACGAGGCGGGCCCAGCGGGGCTCCTGGGGGCGCTGGGTACCCTCGACGCAGGCGCTGACGCGCACCTGCCGACCCGAAGAGAGCACCACCGTGACACACCCGTTCCTCGACCTCGCCCCGCTCACCGCCTCGCGTTTCGCAGCGATCGAAGGGCGGGTGGCCGGCCTCCTCGCGACGGAGCAGGACGTCGTCATCATGCAGGGCGAGGCGCTGCTGCCCCTCGAAGGCTGCATCCGGGGCGGCGCCCGTCCGGGTTCCACCGCGCTGAACGTCGTCACCGGCCCGTACGGCCAGACCTTCGGCAACTGGCTGCGGGACTGCGGCGCCGAGGTCGTCGACCTCTCGGTGCCGTTCCACGCGGCGGTCACCGCCGAGCAGGTCGAGCGGGCGCTGGCGGAGCACCCCGGGATCGACTTCGTCTCGCTCGTGCACGCCGAGGCGGCGACCGGCAACACCAACCCGGTCGCGGAGATCGGTGAGGTCGTACGGGCGCACGGCGCGCTGTTCATGGTGGACGCGGTCGCATCGGTGGGCGCGGAGCCACTGCTGGTGGACGCCTGGGGCGTGGACCTGTGTGTCATCGGAGCGCAGAAGGCCATGGGCGGCCCGGCCGGGGTGTCCGCGGTGTCGGTGAGCGCGCGGGCCTGGGAGCGGATGGCCGCCAACCCGCAGGCGCCGCGCCAGTCCTATCTCTCGCTGCTGGACTGGAAGGCCCGCTGGATCGACGGGGGCCGCAGGGCGCTGCCGCACGCCCCAGCGCAGCTGGAGATGCTGGCCCTGGAGGCATGCCTGGAGCGGATCGAGGCGGACGGCCTGGATACCGTCATGGCGCGGCACGCCTCGGCCGCCGCGGCGACCCGGGCGGGTGCCACGGCGCTCGGCGGCGGCCTGGAGCCGTACGTCCACGACGCCCGTGACGCGGCTCCGGTCGCCACGACACTGCGCGTGCCCGCGGGTCTCGACGCGACGGAGCTCGTCGGCCGGGCCCTCGCGGCCGACTCCTCGCTGCCACTGATCGCCGGCGGTGGGGCCCTGTCCAAGGAGATGATCCGGGTCAACCACTACGGCGCGGACGCGACGCGGGAGGCGGTGCTGTCCTCGCTGGCCGCCCTGGGGGCCGCACTGGACGATGCGGGCCGGGAGACCGATGTCAATGGTGCCCGCGAAGCCGTCGCGGAAACCTGGCGGAACAGCTGAATTAATTATCGGCGGTCCGTTGCCGATTCAATCGACGCAAAAGGGGAGCTGCTTTATCGGGAGTAGCTCCCCGCATTCTTCTTCCCCCGTTCTTCGAGCCTAAACGCTGCCGTTTTCACCCGATCGGCCTAAGCGCTCAAAACGGATGCCGGGAGGGTTACAACGATGTGACAGACCCCACACCGCGTCCGTTATGGTCGAAAAATCCGGCACAAGACCGGCGAAATCGCCCCCGAGGTGAGGCGGGGCCGCGCCCGCGTGATAACACAACAGGCTTCCGCACCCAACCCCCTGCGGCGATGCAATTTTGATTTTTGCTGGGTAAATTCAATTCGCATGACCGCCGCACCAGCAGATTTTGCCCGTGCCCGAAGTGAATTCCTCAGAATCGACACCCCTCGAGTGGAGGACGGAGCCGCGATCTGGCGCATAGCCCGCGACTCCGAGGTCCTGGACCTCAACTCCTCGTACAGCTACCTGCTGTGGTGCCGTGACTTCGCGGCGACCTCCGTGGTCGCCCGCGACGAGAACGGCGACCCGATCGCCTTCGTGACCGGGTACATCCGCCCCGACCGCCCCGAGACGCTCGTCGTCTGGCAGGTGGCCGTCGACCAGGCCCACCGTGGCAAGGGGCTGGCGGCGACACTGCTGGACGCGCTGACCGCTCGCGTCGCCTCCGACCAGGGGCTGGCCTCGGTCGAGACGACCATCACCCCGGACAACACCGCCTCCGACCGACTGTTCACCTCCTACGCGCAGCGGCACGACGTGCCACTGGAGCGCGAGGTGCTCTTCGACGGGTCGCTGTTCCCCGAGGGAACGCACCTGCCGGAGGTGCTGTACCGCATCGGCCCCTTCTAGGGCCCCGTCGCCCCTCCGCGCCCCGCCCGGGCGCGGCTCCCCGGGGCATGTCCGACCCGCCGCCCGTCACACCCCCTCGAGCAGGAGATTCGCTGTGACCATCACCCCGCCCGCCCTGAGCGTCTTCGAGAGCCTTGAGTCGGAAGTACGGAGCTACTGCCGCGGTTGGCCCGCAGTCTTCGACCGCGCGCAGGGCGCCCGTATGACCGACGAGGACGGCCACTCGTACCTCGACTTCTTCGCCGGTGCCGGATCACTCAACTACGGCCACAACAACCCGGTGCTGAAACGCGCGCTGATCGACTACATCGAGCGCGACGGCGTCACCCACGGCCTCGACATGGCCACGACGGCCAAACGGGCCTTCCTCGAGACCTTCGAGAACGTGATCCTGCGCCCCCGTGACCTCCCCTACAAGGTGATGTTCCCCGGCCCGACCGGCACCAACGCGGTCGAGTCGGCGCTGAAGCTCGCCCGTAAGGTCAAGGGGCGCGAGTCCGTCGTCTCGTTCACCAACGCCTTCCACGGCATGTCGCTCGGCTCGCTCGCCGTGACCGGCAACGCCTTCAAGCGCGCCGGCGCCGGCATCCCGCTGGTGCACGGCACCCCGATGCCGTTCGACAACTACTTCGACGGCAAGGTCCCTGACTTCCTCTGGTTCGAGCGGCTCCTGGAGGACCAGGGTTCCGGGCTCAACAAGCCCGCGGCCGTGATCGTGGAGACCGTGCAGGGCGAGGGCGGCATCAACGTCGCCCGTGCGGAGTGGCTCCGCGCGCTCCAGGACCTCTGCCACCGCCAGGACATGCTCCTGATCGTCGACGACATCCAGATGGGCTGCGGCCGGACCGGCGGCTTCTTCTCCTTCGAGGAGGCCGGCATCGTCCCGGACATCGTGACGCTGTCCAAGTCGATCAGCGGCTACGGCCTGCCGATGTCGCTCTGCCTCTTCAAGGGCGAGCTGGACATCTGGGAGCCCGGCGAGCACAACGGCACCTTCCGCGGCAACAACCCGGCCTTCGTGACCGCCGCCGCGGCACTGGACGCCTACTGGGCCGACGGCCAGATGGAGAAGCAGACCCTCGCCCGCGGCGAGCAGGTCGAGCAGACGCTGCTGGCGATCTGCGGCGAGGACGAGACCGCGCACTTCCGTGGCCGCGGTCTGGTCTGGGGCCTGGAGTTCACCGACCCGGCACGCGCCTCCGCCATCTGCGCGCGCGCCTTCGAGCTGGGCCTGCTGCTGGAGACCTCCGGCCCGCAGTCCGAGGTCGTGAAGCTGCTCCCGCCGCTGACCATCACCCCCGACGAGCTGGACGAGGGCCTGCGCACGCTGGCCCGGTCCGTCCGCGAGACCGCCTGACCGGGGCTGCGACCCGGCACAGGCACCAAGAGCAGGACAGAAGAGAAAGGCACCATCCCACGTGATCGTCCGATCTTTCAGTGACATCGAGAACACCGACCGGCACATCAGGTCCGCTTCAGGCACCTGGGAGAGCAAGCGCATCGTGCTCGCCAAGGAGAAGGTGGGCTTCTCGCTCCACGAGACCGTGCTGTACGCGGGCACGGAGACGTCGATGTGGTACGCGAACCACATCGAGGCCGTTCTGTGCACCGAGGGCGAGGCCGAGCTCACCAACGACGAGACCGGCGAGAAGCACTGGATCTCCCCCGGGACGATGTACCTGCTGAACGGACACGAGCACCACACCCTGCGGCCGAAGACCGACTTCCGCTGCGTGTGCGTCTTCAATCCTCCCGTCACCGGACGGGAGGACCACGACGAGAACGGTGTCTACCCGCTGCTGACAGAGGAGGGCTGAACCATGACCACCGATGTACGCGCCGACCTGTACCCCTCGCGCGGCGCCGCCGAGATGACCACTCCCCGCCAGGACCCGGTCATCTGGTCCGCGCCGGGCGCGCCGGGGCCGGTCACCGCGAAGGACCTCCAGGGGTTCGAGGAGAACGGCTTCCTCACCGTCGACCAGCTCGTCACTCCGGACGAGGTGGCCGTCTACCGGGCGGAGCTGGACCGGCTGATCGCCGACCCGCGGATCCGTGCCGACGAGCGCTCGATCATCGAGCCGCAGTCCCAGAGCGTGCGGTCCGTCTTCGAGGTCCACAAGATCAGCGAGATCTTCGCGAACCTGGTCCGTGACGAGCGTGTGGTGGGCCGGGCCCGCCAGATCCTGGGCTCGGACGTGTACGTCCACCAGTCCCGGATCAACGTGAAGCCCGGCTTCGGCGCCTCGGGCTTCTACTGGCACTCGGACTTCGAGACCTGGCACGCCGAGGACGGCCTGCCGAACATGCGGACCGTGTCCGTCTCGATCGCGCTGACCGAGAACTACGACACCAACGGCGGGCTGATGATCATGCCCGGTTCGCACAAGTCGTTCCTCGGCTGCGCGGGTGAGACGCCGAAGGACAACTACAAGAAGTCCCTGCAGATGCAGGACGCCGGCACCCCGTCCGACGAAGCGCTGACGAAGATGGCCGACCGCCACGGCATCAAGCTCTTCACGGGCAAGGCCGGTTCGGCGACCTGGTTCGACTGCAACGCGATGCACGGGTCCGGGGACAACATCACCCCGTACGCGCGCAGCAACGTGTTCATCGTCTTCAACAGCGTCGAGAACACGGCGCAAGAGCCGTTCGCGGCTCCGGTCCGCCGACCCGAGTTCATCGGGGCGCGCGACTTCACCCCGGTGAAGTAGTCACGTACGACGACCGGACGGGGCGGGGCGCATCGCGCGTCCCGCCCCGTCCGTTGAGGCAAGGGCTTTCCGTGCCGGCTGTTTCCGTACCGGCCGCTGCCCCGGCAGGCCGCCGGCCGGGCGGCCGTTGTTAGGCTGCCACCGCCGATCATGGTTGTGATCGTGCGCCCGTCGGAGAGGTGGCGACCCATGCGAACGGTTCACAGGACGATGGCGGTGACGCTGACGTCTCTGCTGGCCGGTGCCGCACTCGCCGGGTGCGGGGGCGACGGCGGGGGGACGGCGCAGAAGTCGGCGTCAGAGATGCTCGACGAGGCCAACGCCCGTATGGAGAAGCTCAGTTCCCTCACCATAGAGATCAGCAACACGGTCGGCGACGACCGTGTGACCTGGCGGATGACCACGGACCTCAAAAGCCGTTGCCAGGTGAGGAACACCTTCTCCAGGAGCGGCACCCTGGAGCAGATCCGGATCGGCGAGACGGACTACGTCCGCCCGGACAAGGCGTACCTGGAGACGTGGAGCGGCAACGACCTCGGCGACGCCGAGCCGGGCGTTTGGGCGAAGGTGCCCGTCGCCGAGTCGAAGCCGGGCGGCGGGCTGTCCCAGTGCACGAGGCCGTTCGAGTCGTTCGGCACGGCGACCAAGGGGGAGGCCACCCGCGTCGAGGGCCGGGAGGCGCTCGGGCTGAAGGTGACCGATCCGTCGGACAAGGAAGGCACGTACACCTTCTATGTCGCCACCGAGGGCGAGCCGCATCTGCTGAAGGCCGTGTACAAGAGCGGGAAGCAGGTCACCACCACGTCCTTCGGTGACTTCGACAAGCCGCTGGACATCCAGCCGCCCGATGCAGCCGAGGTGCTGGACATGAGCGACGCCACCGGCTAGTGCCGCCTCAGGCAGCGCACGGGCTCACCAGTCAGGCCTGAGGTTCCTGTGGCTTGACCTCGACCTCGCGCAGGCTCTGGTCCGTGCGCTCGGTGCGTGCCTCGGTGCGGTGCCCCCGGGCGATGTAGTCGCGCACGACCGCCTCTACGGCATCCTGGGGTGAGCCGACCCCTGCCAGGACCATCACTTCCACCACCAGTTCGGCGTCGAGGCTGATGTTGACCTTGGCCATCAGGCCGCCGGTCAGGCGCTCCACCCCCCTGCGATAGGCGATGAACGGCGGCACGCAGAGCATGAGGAGGACCAAGGGCACCAGGATGAGCAGTTCTACGGGGCTGGTGGTAGCGATCACCGGGCCACTCCAGATGCCAGGAGGTCCCCCTGCGTGCCATCTGCTCAGGCGCTCAACCCCTTTGCCCTGGAGGGCGTTTCGCGCTCGAAGCCGCCTCCGGTCCGCACAATCCCCAGGCGTCGGAGACCAGGTGTCAGGACGAGGGTGACCACGGCTGAGGCGGAGGCCATCACGGTCATGGCGGTCGCGGGTGAGGTGAACTGCGCGATGCCGCCGGCGAGAGCTGCGGCGACGCCCTGCATGGTGAACATCCCCGAGTGGTGCAGGCCGAACGCGTGCCCCCTCAGCTCGCTCGGGGCCAGGGATATCAGGCGTTCCTGGAGCAGCAGGTTGGCGGAGAAGCCGACTGACGCGACGGCCACGGCGGCGAGTGCCATGGGCAGCGCCGGGTGCAGGAAGAAGATCAGATAGGGGGCGGCGAGCAACAGGAGCAGGGGCGGCGCACCGAGTCTGTCGCGCCACTGCCGGGGCAGGAAGCGACCGGTCAGGGTGTCCCCTGCCAGCATCCCCACTGCCCGGCCGCGAACAGGAGCCCAGCGTGGTGGGGTGCGTAGGAGACGAAGAGGGATTCGCAGCCGACGACGAGTCCGTTCGGCACCCACAGGGCGAGGTACACACGGCGCCGTGGTCTCGCACCCCACAGGCGCGCGTTGGTCCGCCAGGTCTCGCGCACGGACGGGCGGCCCTGTGCGCGGGGAGGCCGCCCCGCGAGCCCGATGCGGGCGACGGCAGCGGAGACCAGGAAGAGGACGGCTCCGGAGAGCAGCGCCCCGCGCGGCGCCAGGACGTTGACGAGTACGCCGCCGACGGCGTAACCGCAGATCTGCAGGCTCCCCGCGCACATGTTGAGCACCGAACGGCCGAGCAGATAGCCCTCCGACGGAAGGATCTGGGTGAGCAGTCCGTAGCGCACGCCGCCGCCGACCGAGCCGAGCATGCCCTGCACCGACAGAATCACGAAGAGCGCGCCGACGGGCAGGCCGGGAAGAGCCAGAACAGCGGTGGCCCCGGCGAAGAAGAGCGCCAGGCCGACCGTCGCGGCGCGCGGCGGCAGGCGGTCCACCGCCGACAGCAGAATGCTCGCGCCGATCATCTGCATCACCAACGGGCCGAACATGCTGAGGGCGGCCAGGAGCGGCGATCCGGTCGCGCCGTAGACAAGCGTCCCCACGGCCATTCTGCTCACCGTCTGGGCCGCCACGTGAGAGGCGAAGGCCGCGAACAACGGGGTGAACTCCGGGGTCCTGAAAAGCTCCTGGTACGTGCGCATGGCCGCAGTTTCGGCAGGTGGCCGCAGGCGACGGTAATGTTTCGCGGGGAGGCGAAACCATTGGGCTGGTGGGAAGTCAACGCGGACACGCTCGCGAACAGCCGGTTCGTCGTATCGCCCCTCTGCGAGACGACGGCAACCCTGATGGTTCTGGAGAGGAACGCGCCCGCGCATCCGGCCGAGCGCCGCTGGCTGGACAGCCACGGGCCCGCCTACCGGGAGCGGCTGGCCGCCGATCCGGTCACCGCCCTGCTGGTGCCCGTCGCGCTGGGCCGACACCGATGGATCGCCGACTTCCTCACGCCGGTGCCGTCCCGCGAGGGCGAGGCACCGGGCGGCGCGGAGTTCCACGGCGAACTGGCACGCATCCGCGAGACACCCGCCGGCACCGCCCGCGCCGACCTCGAAATCTCTCACCGCGGACCGCTTCCAGGTCCGCTGCTGGGCCCCGGTCTGCCGGAGCGCATCGCCGATCTGCTGGAGTGGGTGTGGCGGGAGATCGTGGCGCCCGACTGGCCCCGGCGGCGACGCGTCATCGAGGCCGATGTGATCGCTCGTACGGGCCGGTTGAGCCGGACGGGCTGGGCAGCGGCGCTGGACGACATACATCCGGAGATGCGGTGGCTGGGCGGCAACCGGCTGCGTATCAACAACCGCGATTTCCCGCCTCGGCACCTGACGGGATCAGAGTTGCTGCTCGTGCCGGTCACCCCGCGCAAGGGGTGGATCTCCATCGACCGCCCGGACTCCCACGGGGCAGTGCACCGCAACGCGGTGGTGTACCCGTGCTCCGGCACACTGGCGGAACCTGAGCGTGCGGCCGCTCCGGAGGCTCTGGCCAGGCTGCTCGGTGCCGGGCGGGCGAGCGTACTGGTACTCCTGGACAGCCCCATGAGCACCACCCACCTGGTGGCGGTGACGGGCCAGGGCCTCGGTTCGGTGGGCCGCCACCTCAAGGTGCTCCTGGAAGCCGGGCTGGTCGGCCGTCGCCGCGCGGGACGGTCCGTGCTCTACGACCGCTCGGTCCTCGGCGACGCACTGGTGCGGGCACAGGAGCCCTGAAGACTGACGGGGCAGGGCGCGCACGCCTCACGTCTCCGGAGTCCGGACCGACACGTCTTGCTCCGCCATCACCCTCGGCTGCATGAGCCGTTCTCTCCACCAAGGTCTGGATGCGGATGCGCCCCGGCCCGAACGGCGCCGGCCTGTCCCGCAAGGCGATCTTCGCCGAGCTCGACGCCTCCCTGAAGCGACTGGGGACCGACTACATCGACCTGTACCAGATCCACCGCTGGGACTACGACACCCCGATACCAGGTTCGTGTCGATGCAGGACCACTACAACCTCATCCACCGGGAAGCAGAGCGGGAGATGCTCCCGCTCTGCGCCGACCAGCGCGTGATCCCGTGGAGCCCGCTGGCGCGGGGCAGGCTGACGCGGGTCCGCGACACCGCCACGACGCGTGCCGAGACCGACGAGGGCGGCAAGATCCTCTACCGCGACGGGGACCATGCAGTGGCCGACCGCGTCCACGAGATCGCGGGCAAGCGGGGTCTGTCCCCGGCCCAGGTCGCCCTGGTCTGGGTCATGCGCAACCCGGTGGTGAGATACGGACGCTCGAATCGGTCAAATCGCCCCGCATTCTGTCCTCGAATTCCCAACGACCTGGAGCCGCGCAATCCGCTGGACCTCGGCACCGGTCAGCGGAGACAGTGGCGCCCATGACTTCGCTCGTACAGCACATCACCATCGACTGCGCCGACGCCTACGAACTGGCCCTGTTCTGGGCCGAGGTGCTCGGCGCACCTCTGTCCGACGACGACGCGCCCGGCGATCCCGAGGCACTCGTCGAGGCCCCGGGGGCGGCCCTGCTCTTCGTCACGGTGCCCGAGGCCAAGAGCGGCAAGAACCGCGTCCATCTGGACGTGCGTCCCCAGGAACGGACCCGCGACGAGGAGGTCGAACGGCTGCTGGCCCTGGGCGCCACGCTGGTCGCCGACCACCGCAAGCCGAACGGCCGGGGCTGGGCGACCCTGGCCGATCCCGAGGGCAACGAGTTCTGCGTCGAGTGCGGCGCCGCGGAACGCGCCGCGCTGACCGGCGCACGGCTGCCCGTCACCGCCGACGACGTCACGCTGGCGGTGCGGCTCTCGGTCGACACCCTCGCACAGTCCCCGGCGGAAGACTGGCGCGTCCCGGCGGGGTCGTTGACGTGGGACTGCTGGGAGACCGTGGAACATCTGAGCGACGACCTCTTCGCGTACGCGGTCCAGCTCGGCCCGCGCAGGCCGCCGCAGGGGCGTGAGGTGCCGTACCGGTACGCGTCCGAGCGCGAGGGAGGCCCCGCGAACTCGATCTTCGCGAACCCGGAGGCGGGGACCGCCGGACTGCTCCAGACTCTGGAGGCGAGCGGAGCCCTGCTGGCCGCGATGGTGCGGACGACGCCTGCGGACGTGCGCTCCCACCACGTGTTCGGACTCTCCGACCCGGAGGGCTTCGCCGCGATGGGCGTCGTCGAGACCCTGGTACACACCCACGACGTCGCCGCCGGGCTGTCGCTCGACTGGGCCCCGCCCCGGGACCTCTGCGACCGGGCGCTGGCCCGGCTCTTCCCCGACGCGCCGGACGACGACGACCGGTGGACCGTACTGCTGTGGTCCACCGGCCGTGCCGATCTGCCGGGCCGCGACCGTGTCACCTCGTGGAAGTGGCACGGTGCGCCGCTGTAGCGGCTACCTGTGCGAGAACCAGGCGGCTGCCGGGAGCAGCCTGCCGTTGTAGTCGAACACCGCTTGGTTCTCCCAGGCGTTGCCTGAGGAGGGGTCGGCCGGGTCCCAGCCGCTGCCGGTGACGGCGGTCCAGGCCGGCTCCCAGTAGACGGCACCGAGTCCCCGCCCGCCGGGGACGGCTTCGACGACGTTCATGACGTCCCGGAGGTTCGCCGCCTGGCCCGCCGGGGTCGCCGGGTATCCGGAGACCAGCTGGCCGGCGGTGGCGACGTTGTTCTCCAGGCCGTCGTCGTTCGCGAGCGTGTGGGCGTAGGCGGTCTCGGCGACGAGGACGGGCTTCCCGTAGCGGGAGGCCGCGTCATCGAGGTTGGTCTGGAGCTCGGACAGCGAGCCGTGCCAGTAGCCGTAGTAGGAGAGGGCGATGACGTCGAAGGGCACCTTCTGTGCCACGGCGTTGTCGAACCACCAGCGGGTGCCCGCGTTGTCGCCGCCCTCGGCGAGGTGCAGCGCCACCTTCGTGCCGGAGGAGACCGCCTTGGCCGCGTTCGCCCCGGAGGTGATCAGGCCCGCCAGCTGGGACCAGTTGTCGGTCGAGCCCTCCGGCCAGAGCATCCCGCCGTTGATCTCGTTGCCTATCTGCACCATGTCGGCGGTGGTGCCCTGGGCCTTCAGGGCGTTCAGCACGTCGTAGGTGTGGTTGTGGACGTCCGTACGGAGCTGCGCGTAGCTGTGGCCCGCCCAGGCGGCGGGCTTGTTCTGCTTGCCGGGGTCGGCCCAGGCATCGGAGTAGTGGAAGTCGACGAGGGTCTTCATGCCGAGGGCCTTGGCGCGCTTGGCCATGGCGAGGACGCGGGCCTTGTTGTTGTAGCCGTCGGCCGGGTTCACCCACACCTTGAGGCGTACGTAGTTCATCCCTGAGCTCTTGAGGATGCTCATGGCGTCCCCCGCCGCGCCGCTCGCGTTGCGGTACGTGGCTCCGTACGCCTCGTTCTTCGGGAGAGTGGAGAGGTCACCGCCCCTGACGCTCAGCCCCGTACTGCCCGGGGTGAAGGTGATGTCGTCGAAGTTGGCCCACTCCCCCGCGTGCGCGTCGGAGTTGAGGCTGATCGTGCAGGATCCTCCGGTCACCTTGACGGAGGTGACGAGCCTGATCCAGGCGCCGTTCGCGGTCGGCGGCAGGTCGGTGCGCTGCTCGGCGCTGCCGCAGTTGCGCAGAGCGATGTAGGCGGAGTTCTGACCGCCGCCGGAGCGGACCCAGGCACTGAGGGTGTACGTACCGTCGGTGAGGCCGCTCAGGTACTGGTAGGTCTCGACCTTGTACGCCGAGGCCGACCAGTGGCTGAGCCGGGTGCTGCCGCCGTGGCCGCCCGCCTCGGTGAACGAGGCGGTGTTCTGGCCCCCGGCCGAGTACGTCGACCAGCCCGTCGCACCGGATTCGAAGCCGGTGTTGACGGGGGTGGTGGCCGCGTGGGCGGTCTGGGCGGGAAGTGCGGCGAACAGGAGGCCGGAGAGCGCGGCCACCGCTCCGGCCGCTCTCGCGCGGATGTGCGTCGTTCCGTACATCGTCGATGTCCCTTCGACAGTTGTGCGGGTGAACGTGCGGGCGCCTCAGCCGTCGAGCCGTACGACGCGGACCGAGCCCGCCGGAACGGCGAGCTTGTCCACGGCGGGCTCACCGGTGAGGAGTTCGGTGCCGGGGGCGTCCAGCGGTACCCCCGCGTCGGCGTCGGTGTGGTTGATCGCGAAGAGGAAGGTGCCGCTGTCACCGGTGCGGCGCACGACCTCGACGTCGTACGGGAGGCCGGTGCGCGGTTCGAGACCGGCGTCGGTGGCCGCGCGGTCCAGGACGGCGTCCAGGTCCGGGCCGGAGAGCCGGGTGGAGATGTACCAGGCGGTGCCCTCGCCGAGCCGGTTGCGGGTGACGGCGGGGCGGCCTGCCGGGATGCCGTCGGCGTACGACCAGGCGGTCTCGGCACCGCGCGGGATCACCACGTCCGACCAGAGGTCGCCGGTCAGCTCGGGGCCTTCCGGAGCACCCTCGGGCGTGATCAGCCGGACGGTACCGCCCTCCCCGAGCGGGGAGAACTCCTCGACCGTCAGGCCGAGTACGTCCCGGAGCGCGCCCGGGTAGGCCCCGGGGTGGACCGCGTCGTCGGTGTCGACGATGCCGGAGAAGTACGACACGACGAGGGTGCCGCCCCGCTCGACGTACCGGCGCAGATTGCGGCCGGTCTCCTCGGTGGCGAGGTAGAGGGCCGGGACGACGACCAGGGGGTAGCTGGAGAGGTCGGAGTCCGGGTGGGCGAAGTCGACGGTGAGGTGGCGGTCGTAGAGCGAGGCGTAGAAGGTGTCGGCGCGCTCGCGGGCGTCGTGCTCCTCGCTGGGGCGCCATTCCAGGCGCTGCGCCCACCAG
The DNA here is from genome assembly GCF_040611875.1 of Streptomyces sp. NPDC006516. NCBI lineage: Bacteria > Bacillati > Actinomycetota > Actinomycetes > Kitasatosporales > Streptomycetaceae > Streptomyces > Streptomyces sp. NPDC006516. Next base: position 1,264,735 of record NZ_JBEXPD010000001.1, on the reverse strand, counting down.
GACTCCCAGTCCCAGAGCATCGCCACATCGGCGACGGTGCGGGAGCCCCGGATACCCTCCAGCCGGCCCAGACCCGCGCCCAGCGCGCTCACCTCGCGCCACACCCGTGAGTCGGTGCCGGCGTGCGGGACCATCGCGGAGTGGAACTTCTCGGCGCCGCGCCGGGACTGCCGCCACTGGAAGAACATCGCGCCCTCGGAGCCCCGGGCGACGTGGGCGAGGCTGTTGCGGGCCATCTCGCCGGGGCGCTTGGCGGGGTTGCGGGGCTGCCAGTTGACGCCGCTGGTGGAGTGCTCCAGCAGGAGCCAGGGGGCGCCGCCCGCGACCGAGCGGGTGAGGTCGGCGGCCATGGCGAGGTTGACGTGGGTGCGGCGCCCGTCGGTGATCAGGTAGTGGTCGTTGGTGACGAGGTCGACCTCACGGCCCCAGGCCCAGTAGTCGACGGACTCGCACTGGCTGAGGGCGGTCATGAAGTTGGTGGTGACCGGGATGCCGGGGGCGAGCCGGTGCAGGATGTCGCGTTCGGCGGTGAAGTTCTCGCGCATGGTGGCGTCGGCGAAGCGGGCGTAGTCCAGCTGCTGCGCCGGGTTGCCGACCGTGGGGGTGGTGCGGGGCGGGTCGATGTCGTCGAGGCTGCGGTAGCGCTGGCCCCAGAACGCGGTGCCCCAGGCCTCGTTGACCGCCTCGGCCGTGCCGTGCCGGGCGGCGAGCCAGCGGCGGAAGTGCGCGGCGCAGCTGTCGCAGTAGCAGGCGCTGACCGGGACGCCGTACTCGTTGTGGACGTGCCAGAGCGCGAGGGCGGGGTGCTTCGCGTAGCGGCGGGCGAGCTGTTCGGTGATGTTCGCCGCGGCGGCGCGGTAGGGAGCCGAGCTGTGACAGATGGCGCCGCGCGACCCGAAGGCGTAGCGGACGCCGTCCCTGCTGACGGGCAGGGCCTCGGGGTGGGCGCGGTAGAACCAGGCGGGCGGGGCGACGGTGGGGGTGCCGAGGTCGGCGCGGATGCCGTTGACGTGCAGCAGGTCCAGGAGGCGGTCGAGCCATCCGAAGTCGTACACACCCGGCTCGGGTTCCAGGAGTGCCCAGGAGAAGATCCCGACGCTGACCATGCTCACGCCCGCTTCCCGCATCAGGCGTACGTCCTCGTGCCAGACCTCTTCGGGCCACTGTTCGGGGTTGTAGTCGCCGCCGAAGGCCAGCTTGCGCAGGCCTGCCGGGTAGGGAGCGGATTCTGAGTGGGGCATGGACAGCTCCTGGCTCTTCGGGACAACTTCTGGGAACGTGCACACACACTCTCGGCGGCGCAGGGCCAACATAACCGCACAGCAACAACCATTGACAAGTGTCGGTTTGGTTTCTCTACTGTGAACGCTCACAGCGCCTTTCCGGCCAGTCCGCCGAAGCGTCTGTTCGTCTCGTCAGGGGAGAAACCATGAAATACCGCACCGTCGCGGTGTCCACCGCCGCCGCTCTCGCCGCCACCGCCCTGCTCTCGGGGTGCGGCTCGGACGACGGCGGCGACGAGCCGGCCGCTTCCGGGCCCGCCTCGCTGACGTACTGGGCGTGGGCCCCCGGCCTGGACAAGGTCGCCGACATCTGGAACAAGGGCCCCGGCAAGGAGGCCGGCATCACCGTCACGGTGAAGAAGCAGGCCTCGGGTGACGACCTGGTCACCAAGATCATCACGGCGGCCAAGGCCCACAAGGCCCCTGACCTGGTCCAGGCCGAGTACCAGGCGCTCCCCACCCTGGTCTCCAACGACGTCCTCGCGGACATATCCGAGGAGGCGGGCGACGCGAAGGGCGAGTTCGCCGACGGGATCTGGCAGCAGGCGACGCTCGGCTCGGACGCCCTGTACGCACTGCCGCAGGACTCCGGTCCGCTGATGTTCTACTACCGCCAGGACCTCTTCGAGCAGTACGGCCTGACCGTGCCCACCACCTGGGACGAGTTCGCCGAGACCGCCCGCGCGCTGAAGAAGAAGGCGCCGGACAAGGACCTCACCACCTTCTCCTCCAACGACTCGGGTCTCTTCGCGGGTCTCGCCCAGCAGGCGGGCGCGAAGTGGTGGACCACGGGCGGCGACAAGTGGAAGGTCGCGATCGACGACCCCGCGACGCAGAAGGTCGCCGACTTCTGGGGCGGCCTGGTGAAGGAGGGCGCCATCGACAACCAGCCGATGTACACCCCCGCCTGGAACAAGGCGCTGAACACCGGCAAGCAGGTCGCCTGGGTCAGCGCGGTCTGGGCACCGGGAACGCTGACCACCGCGGCGCCCGACACCAAGGGCAAGTGGGCCATGGCCCCGCTCCCCCAGTGGACCGCCGGTGAGAACGTCACCGGAAGCTGGGGCGGTTCCTCCACCGCCGTCACCAACGACTCCAGGAACAAGAAGGCCGCCGCCACCTTCGCGAAGTGGCTGAACACCGACCCGGCGGCCCTCGCCGCACTGGTGAAGGAGAGCGGCATCTACCCCGCCGCCACGGCCGCCCAGACCGGCGGGGCCCTGGCGAAGGCCCCGGACTACTTCTCCAACCAGCCCGCCTTCTACACCGAGGCCGCCGAGATCGCCCAGGGCACCGCCCCGGCCGCGTGGGGCCCGAACGTCAACGTCGCGTACAGCGCCTTCAAGGACAACTTCGCCGCCGCCGCGAAGAACAAGTCGGACTTCGGCTCCGCGCTGACCGCCATGCAGGACGCCACCGTCGCGGACCTGAAGAAGCAGGGCTTCGGGGTCTCGGAGTGACACGCGCACCCCGCGGGAAGGCGTACGGGGTCAGGAGCGCCCCGTACGTCTTCCTGATCCCCGCGACCCTGCTGTTCCTGCTCTTCTTCGCCCTGCCCATCGGCTACGCCGTGTACCTCAGCTTCCGCAGGACCGAGGTCAAGGGACTGGGCCTCGGCAAAGGCGCACGGGAGGAGATCTGGGCCGGCCTCGCCAACTACACGGACGCGCTCTCCGACTCGGAGCTGCTGCACGGCGCACTGCGCATCCTGGGCTACGGCGCGATCGTCGTCCCGGTGATGCTCGGTCTCGCCCTGCTCTTCGCCCTGCTGCTGGACACGGACGGACTCCGCATGCGGGGCTTCAGCAGGCTGGCGATCTTCCTGCCGTACGCGATCCCGGGCGTCATCGCCGCACTGATGTGGGGCTTCCTGTACCTGCCCGACGTCAGCCCCTTCCTTTACGTGCTCGACGCCGTGGGGCTCCCACAGCGCGACCTGCTGGACGGCGGTCCGCTGTACGCCTCGCTGGCGAACATCGCGGTCTGGGGCGGCACCGGCTTCAACATGATCGTGATCTACACCTCGCTGCGGGCGATCCCCGCCGAGATCTTCGAGGCCGCCCGGCTCGACGGCTGCTCGCAGCTCCAGATCGCGCTGCGCATCAAGATCCCGATGGTGGCGCCGTCCCTGATCCTGACCTTCTTCTTCTCGATCATCGCGACGCTCCAGGTCTTCAGCGAACCCACCACGCTGAAGCCGCTGACCAACTCGCTCTCCACCACCTGGAGTCCGCTGATGAAGGTCTACCAGGACGCCTTCGTCAACAACGACATCCATGCGGCCGCCGCCCAGGCGGTCATCATCGCCCTGGCCACCCTCGCCCTGTCGTTCGGCTTCCTCAAGGCGGCCAACTCCCGTACGAAGCAGGGAGACTCCCGATGAGCACCCAGCCACTCCCCTCCCCCGGCCGCCGTCGCCTCCCGCTCGTGCCGACCGCCGCGCTGCTGCTCGGCGCGCTGTACTGCCTGCTGCCCGTCGCCTGGGTCCTGGTCGCCTCGACGAAGTCCGGCAGCGAGCTGTTCTCCACCTTCACCTTCCTGCCGGGCTCCGGATTCACGCAGAACGTCGCCGACCTCACGGAGTACCGCGACGGGGTGTACTGGAAGTGGATGGCCAACTCGGCCTTCTACGCGGGGGCGGGCGCCCTGCTCTCCACCGCGGTGTCCGCCGTCTCCGGGTACGCGCTGGCCGTGTACCGCTTCCGGGGCAAGGAGACGGTCTTCAACATCCTGCTCGCCGGGGTGCTGATGCCGCCGGTGATCCTGGCCGTGCCGCAGTACCTGCTGCTGGCCGAGGCGGACATGACCGACTCCTACCTCTCGGTGCTGCTGCCGCTGATCCTCTCGCCGTACGGCGTCTACCTCGCCCGGATCTACGCGGCGGCGGCCGTGCCGGCCGACGTGATCGAGGCCGGACGGATGGACGGCGGCGGCGAGTGGCGGATCTTCCGGACGATCGCGCTGCCGATGATGCTGCCGGGGCTCGTGACGGTGTTCCTGTTCCAGTTCGTGGCGGTCTGGAACAACTTCCTGCTGCCGTACATCATGCTCGGCGACGACGAGAAGTTCCCGGTCACCCTGGGGCTCTACACGCTGCTCCAGCAGGGTTCGAACACCCCGGCGCTCTACACACTGGTCATCACGGGAGCGCTGCTGGCGATCATCCCGCTGATCGCCCTGTTCCTGGTCATCCAGCGGTTCTGGAGTCTCGACCTGCTCTCCGGCGCCGTAAAGTCCTGACAGCTCCTCAACAGGGCACCCCTTCATGAAAGATCGAGCACCATGAGCCGCACAGAACAGAACGGCGCGGGACGCCGCAGGCCGCCGACGATCCATGACGTCGCCCGGGAGGCCGGGGTCTCCCGGGGCACGGTCTCCCGGGTGCTCAACGGTGGTCACAACGTCAGCCCGGCCGCGTCCGAAGCGGTTCGGTCCGCCATCCGGCGGACCGGCTACACCGTCAACCGGCATGCCCGGTCGCTGATCACCGGGCGTTCCGACTCGGTGGCGTTCCTGCTGACCGAGCCCCAGGAACGCTTCTTCGAGGACCCGAACTTCAACGTGCTGCTGCGCGGCTGCACCACCGCGCTCGCCGCGCACGACATCCCGCTCCTGCTGATGATCGCGGGGACCGAGGCGGAGCGGCGCCGCAACATGCGCTACATCGCCGGGCACGTGGACGGGGTGCTGCTGGTCTCCAATCACTCCGGCGATCCCGTGGCGGCCCAGCTGTACGAGGCCGGCGTACCGCTCGTGGCGTGCGGGAAGCCGCTCGGCCAGGGGTCGCGGGTCAGCTACGTGGCGGCGGACGACCGCAACGGCGCCCGGGACATGGTGCGCTTCCTGTACGAGTCCGGGCGCCGCCGGATCGCCACGGTCACCGGCCCGCTGGACACTCCGGGCGGTGTGGACCGGCTGGCGGGCTACCGCGAGACGCTCACCGAGTGCGGGCTGCCGGCGGACGAGTCGCTGATCGTGCCGGGCGACTACAGCAGGGCGGGCGGTGAGGCCGCGGCGGCGCTGCTGCTGGAGCGGGCGCCGGACGTGGACGCGGTGTTCGTGGCGTCCGACCTGATGGCACAGGGGGTGCTGAGCACCCTGGAACGGGCGGGCCGGCGGGTGCCGCAGGACATCGCTGTGGGCGGTTTCGACGACTCCCCCGCGGCGCTCGCGGCACGCCCGGAGCTGACGACGGTCCGTCAGCCGTGGGACCGGATCAGCGCGGAGATGGTCCGGGTGCTGCTGGCGCAGATCGGCGGGGAGGACCCGGCGGCGGTCATACTCCCCACCGAACTGGTACGCCGGGATTCGGCGTAGGCCCTGCGGGCCCGGTGGCCAGGGCCCCGGCGTCAGTCCGTCAGCGCCGGATAGTCGGTGTAGCCCTTCGCTCCTCCACCGAAGAAGGTCGCCGGGTCCGGGGTGTTGAAGGGCCCGCCGGCCTTCAGGCGGGCGGGCAGGTCCGGGTTGGCGAGGAAGAGCGCACCGTAGGAGATGACGTCGGCGATGCCGTCGTCGATCACCGTGTGGTGCTCGGGGCCGGTCGGCCCGTCGGAGAACACGTTGAGGACGAGCGTTCCGGTGAACTTCTTGCGCAGCGCGAGCGTCAGTTCACGGCCGTCGGCCTGCTCCAGCACGTGCAGGTAGGCGAGCCCGAGCGGTTCGAGCTCAGCGACGAGCGCGTGGTAGACGGCGTCGGGCTCGGGCTCCTCGATGCCGTTGTAGGGGTTTCCGGGCGAGATGCGCAGTCCCGTGCGTGCGGCGCCGATCTCGGCGACGACCGCCTTGGTCACCTCGACGGCGAAGCGGATGCGCGCCTGGTCGGAGCCTCCCCATCCGTCCGTGCGCAGGTTGGTGTTGGGGGCCAGGAACTGGTGGATCAGATAACCGTTGGCGCCGTGCAGCTCGACTCCGTCGAAGCCCGCCTCGACCGCGTTGCGCGCGGCGCCGGCGAAGTCGGCGATCGTCGCGCGTATCTCCGCGTCGGTGAGCTCATGGGGCTCCACGAAGTCCTTCGGCCCCACATGGGTGTAGACCTGGCCGGGCGCCGTCACCGGGGAGGGGCCGACCGGCGTCAGCCCGTCCGGCAGCAGGACGGGGTGGCCGATCCGGCCGGCGTGCATGATCTGGGCGAAGATCCGGCCGCCCGCCGCGTGTACGGAGTCGGTGACCTCGCGCCAGGAGGCGACCTGCTCGGCACTGTGCAGGCCGGGGGTGGAGGGATAGCCCTGGCCCACCACGGACGGCTGGATGCCCTCGGTGACGATCAGACCGGCCGAGGCCCGCTGGGTGTAGTACTCGACGGTGAGGTCGGTCGCCGTGCCTCCTTCGCCGGCCCTGCTGCGGGTCATGGGCGCGAGGGCGATGCGGTTGGCGAGCTGGGTGCCGGAGAGGTCGATGGGGTCGAACACGGTGGTCATGAAAGCCTCCGTCGAATTTACATGGTCGGCCAAGTAATCAGCTGCCGGTCACTGTAACCTATTAATTGGCCGACCAAGGTAAAGTTCACGAGGACGTCATGAACCCGGCTGCGGACCGGGCAGAGACACCGCCCGGAGGAGTCACGATGCAGATCGACAGCACCACTTCCGCCGATCCCGCGTGTGCCGCCGGACTGCCGAGCGCGGCCATGGGCGGCCCGGCCAGCCATGCCGTCTCCCGGGTCGCCAGGCTGCACAGGAACGCGGCGGGCAAGCTGCTCCGGGGGCTCGGCCTCTATCCCGGGCAGGAGTTCCTGCTGATGCACCTGTGGGACACGGGAGCGGTCCGCCAGGGCGAACTGATCAAGGCCATGGATCTCGACCCCTCCACCGTCACCAAGATGCTCCAGCGCCTCGAACAGACCGGGCACGTACGCCGCCGCCCCGACCCTGACGACCGGCGGGCCGTGCTGGTCGAGGCGACCGTGGAGAGCTGCGCCCTGCGCACCGACGTGTGCGATGCCTGGTCGAGCCTGGAGGAGCACACCCTCGCGGGACTGGAACCGGCCGAGCGCACCGAGCTGATCAGGCTGCTCGCCAAGGTGGAGGAGAACCTCTGCCGGGAGACCGGCGACTGCCCCGGGCGGTAGCCGGGGGGGGCGACCGCCCCGGGGGTAGCCGGCTCAGCCCGACAGCACGTCCAGCACACGGTCGGCGTCCGCCTCGGTGTTGTACAGGTGGAAGGCCGCCCTCAGGTTCCCCGCCCGGGCCGAGACCATCACCCCGGCCGCCGCCAGCTCCGGCTCCAGGCCGCCGAGTCCGGGCAGGGCGACGATCGCGGAGGTGCCGGGCACCGTCTCGTGCCCGATCGACGCCAGCCCTTCCCGGAGGCGGGCGGCGAGCCCGGTGGCATGGGAGTACAGCGCGTCGGGGCCGATCCCGGCCAGGAGCTCCAGCGACCGTTCGGCGCCGTGATAGGCGAGGAAGGCGACCGGCTCGTCGAACCGCCGGGCGGTGACGGCCAGTTGCTCCACCGGGCCGTACGTACTGTTCCAGGGGTCCTCCGCCGAGACCCAGCCGGCGTACAGGACGGGCAGGGTCGCCTGCGCCTCCTCGGTCACCGTGAGGAACGAGGTGCCCCGCGGGCACAGCAGGAACTTGAAGCCGCCGGTGACGGTGTAGTCGTAGGCCCCCGCGTCCAGCGGAAGCCAGCCGGCCGACTGGCTGGCGTCGAGCAGGGTGCGGGCCCCGTGCTCGGCGGCGGCCGCGCGGATCGCCTCCAGGTCGGCGACCCGGCCGTCGGCGGACTGGACGGCCGAGAAGGCGACGAGCGAGGTCCCGGGCCGCACGGCGTCCGCCAGCCCGGCCAGCGGGACGTAACGCATCTTCAGGTCGCCACGCACGGCGAAAGGGCTGACGACGGAGCTGAACTCACCCTCGGGAGCGACGACTTCGGCCCCGGCGGGGAGGGAGGCGGCCACGAGCCCCACATGGGCGGCGACGGAGCCGCCGATGGCCACCCGGTCGGCGCCGACCCCGGCGATCCGGGCGAAGCCCGCCCGGGCGGCGTCCACCCGCTCGAAGCTGCCCGCGCCGGCCCGGGTGCCCGCGGCGTTCTCGCCGGCCAGTGCCGTGACGGCCTCGACGGTGCGGCGGGGCAGCAACCCGCAGGTGGAGGTGTTGAGATAGGTGGTCTCAGGTGCGAATTCGGCGGCCCTCACCTGGTCGATCGCAGAAGTCTCCATGCGCCACAGCCTGACGGCCGCCCAACCTCACGTCAATCGCGCAGATATGAGCGGCACGCCCTAGGCAGCCTTATACGCGCTGGTCAGACGCCTTCTGCTGCGGCACCTCGCAGGCTCCGTCCGCATCGCAGGCCGCGGCGTCCCCGCCGACCTGGGTGAGACCGGGCACCTCGCGGTCCTTCCATGCCTGCTCCAGCGCCTGGGCGAAGACCTCCGCGGGCTGGCCGCCGGAGATCCCGTACCGCCGGTCGAGCACGAAGAACGGCACGGCGTTGGCGCCGAACTCGGCGGCCTCGCGCTCGTCGGCGCGTACGTCGTCGGCGTACGCCTCCGGGTCGGCCAGCACCGCACGCGCCTCGTCACCGTCGAGTCCCGCCTCGACGGCCAGGTCGGCCAGTACCGCGTCGTCGAAGACCGAGCGCTCCTCGGCGAAGTTCGCCCGGTAGACGCGGGTCAGCAGCTCGTCCTGGCGCCCCCTGGCCTTGGCGAGGTGCAGCAGCCGGTGGATGTCGAAGGTGCTGCCGTGGTCGCGCCCCTCGACACGGTAGCCGAGCCCTTCGGCCTGCGCGTTCGCCGCGACGTTGGCCTCCATCCCGCGAGCCTGCTCGGGGGTGCGCCCGTACTTCTGCGCCAGCATGTCGACGACCTGCTCGATGTCGCCCTTGGCCCGCCCCGGGTCGAGCTCGAAGGAGCGGTGGACCACCTCGACCTCGTCACGGTGGGCGAACCCGGCCAGGCCCTTCTCGAAGCGTGCCTTGCCGACGTAACACCACGGGCAAGCGATGTCGCTCCATATCTCGACGCGCATGACTCTTCTGCTCTCCACCTCTGCCGTACGGGTGCGGAGGGAGCCTCCGCCGCCGGTTCAACGTGCGGACCGGGCAGCTGATTCCCGGGGCCGGGACACACGCCCCGGCTCCGGGCGTCCCTGGGCGGTCCCCGGTCCGGATGAGGACAGGTTCTGACCTGTTCGCCTTCTACGGTGTCCGCATGACACCTGAGACCGAAGGACTCCTGACCTCCCTGCGCGAAGCGCGCCGGCTCCTCCTCATCACCACGCGGGACGCGACGGACGCACAGCTGGCAGAACGGTCCACGGTGAGCGAGCTGACGCTCAGCGGCATCCTGAACCACCTCACCCGGGGCGAGCGCGTCTGGACGCACGTCCTCACCGACACCACCGGCCGGACCCCGGACGGCATGTGGGACATGGGCCAGTACCAGTGCCCCGAGGGCGCCACCGTCACCGGCCTGCGCGCCGCGTACGAGGAGGCCGCCCGCGCCACCGACGAGGCCGCCGCGACGGCGCGCCCGGACGCGGAGGCCCGCCTTCCGGAGACACCGTGGGAGCCCGGGGTCGTACGCCACTGGACGGTGCGGCGGATCCTGCTGCACCTCCTCCAGGAGACGGCCCAGCACACCGGGCACGCGGACATCGTCCGGGAGGCGATCGACGGCGCGAACAGCACGGCGCTGAGGTGACCGGGCGGTGAGCGGGGGCACTGAGGTGACCGGGCGGTGATCGGCGGCACTGAGGTGACCGGGCGGCGGGTCCTGGACCGATGAGTTTCCCGGCGAGCCGCAGTCGAAGACCATGAGGAGCGCGCGGCGGCCACGACGAGGCCGCGGCGCTCACCGGACGAGCCTCCGGACCTGACACGAGAACCGAGGAACTTCAGATGCGCACTCTGATCAGCACCGCTTTCGTCTCGCTCGACGGCGTCGTGGAGGCCCCGGGCGGCGAGCCCGGCTACCGGAACTCCGGATGGACCTTCAAGGAGGTGGAGTTCCTCCCCGAGGCCTTCGAGATCAAGGGCCGGGAGCAGAAGGAGGCCTCCGCGATGCTGATGGGCCGGGTCAGCTACGAAGCCTTCAGCCCCGTGTGGCCGGACATGGAGGACTTCGCGGACTACAAGATGATGCCGAAGTACGTCGTCTCCACGACCCTCGCCGAGGGCGACCTCGTACCGGGGTGGGGCGAGACCGCCATCCTGCGCTCGCTCGACGACGTCGCCGCACTGAAGGAGACCGAGGGAGGGCCGATCATCGTCCACGGCAGCGCCACCCTGAACCAGGGACTCTCGGACGCGGGGCTGATCGACCGTTACCACCTGCTCGTCTTCCCGCTCCTGCTCGGCGCGGGCAAGCGTCTGTTCAGCGCGACGGACAAGGACACCCAGAAGCTGAAGCTCGTCGAGCACGAGGCGTACGCCAACGGACTCCAGAAGAACGTCTTCGACGTCGTGCGCTGAACCGTCTCCCGGCGCGGGCGCGCGGGTCACCCGGGCCGGTGCCGAGCTTCGGACGGCCTCCGTGGGCCTCGGCGATCAGGCGGCCTCGGTGTGCGTCCGCGGCCTCGGCGATCGTGGAGGCGACGCGACGGCCGGACCGAGGAGCGGGCCCCGGACGGACCGGAGGGCCTGTATCCTCTCGGATCCAGGCCCTCCGTCCGTGTGCGTCCGCCGGGTCAGCTGCCGTCCCGCAGATCGCCGGGGGCGGCGGGCCGGAAGGCGATGTGGTCGAACGACACCTCGCAGCCCTTGCCCGTGGGCGACTGGACGAGGAAGCCGATGCGGGCGGCCGCGCGCTCCTGCTCCGTACCGAGGGTGAAGACCCGGACGAAGGTCCAGCGCTCGCCGTCGGCGGAGGCGTGGAAGGCGAACGCGCCGCCGGTGCGGCTGAGCCGCAGCCAGTAGGTGTCGCCCTCCACCTCGGCGGAGTTGACGTCGTCGGACTGCCCGCGGGTGACCACGGTGCAGATCGTCGGGCGCTCCGGGGAGAGCTCCAGGCAGAGCTTCGCCCACTCCCGCTCCCCCACGTGGAGGTAGAGGACCCCCGCGTCGAAGGCGGCGGCGAAGCCCACCCGCACCCGGGCTATCAGCTGGAAGTCACCCTCCGGTGCCGCGCCGAGCAGCCGCGGCGCGTCGGTGGCGGGCTCCAGGGCGTCACCGCCCGGCGGGACGAAACGGTCCTGCTCCGGGCCCGCCAGGCCGGTCAGTACCCCGCCCTCGTACGTCCATCCGCCCTCGGGCCCGGCCGGTTCCAGGGGGAAGGGGAGCTCGGGGAGCTGCATCGCGGTCATGCGCGGCGCCCGTCGACCCGGCGGGGCAGGCCCTGCGGGTTGTCCTCGCGCAGCTCCGGAGGGAGCAGCGCATCGGGCGTCGACTGGTAGCTGACGGGGCGCAGCCAGCGCTCGATCGCGGTGGCACCGACCGAGGTGGAGGTGGAGGTGGTGGCCGGGTAGGGGCCACCGTGGTGCTGGGCGGGCGCGACGGCGACGCCGGTGGGCCAGCCGTTGACCAGCACACGCCCTGCCACCGGGGTGAGCTCGCCGAGGAGCCCGGCGGCGCTGCCGTCGGCCTCCTCGGTGGCGATCTGGAGGGTGGCGGTGAGGTTTCCGGGGAGCCGGGAGAGCACGGCGGTGATCTCGTCCGCGGAGTCGTAGCGCGCGACGACGGTGACCGGGCCGAAGCACTCCTCGAGCAGCGCGTCGTGGGGGCCCTCCTCGGCCAGGTGCCGGGCGGGCACGGTGAAGAAGCCCGGGGAGACCGTGTGGTCGTCCCCGGCGCCCGGGGCGACCGGGGCCTCGACGTCCGGGAGCGCGGCCCGCTCGGCCACGCCCTTGACGAAGGCGTCCCGCATCCGGTGGTCGAGCATGGTGCCGGCGCCCGTGCCGCCGACCGTCTCGGTGAGGGACTTCAGCAGCCGGTCACCGGCCTCACCGGACGGGGCGAACACGAAACCGGGCTTGGTGCAGAACTGTCCGGCACCCATGGTCATCGAGCCGCCGAGTCCGGCACCGATCTGGTCGCCGCGCTCCGAGGCGGCCGCCTCGGTGACCACGACGGGGTTGAGAGAGCCGAGCTCGCCGTGGAAGGGGATCGGGGTGGGGCGGGCCGCCGCCGCGTCGAACAGGGCACGGCCGCCGCGGATCGATCCGGTGAAGCCCGCGGCGGAGATCAGTGGGTGCTTGACCAGCTCGACACCCGCGTCGAAGCCGTGCAGCACGCTCACGACGTCCTCGGGCAGGCCGTTGCGTGCCGCGGCCGTACGCAGGATCGAGGCGCAGAGTTCGGACGTCGCGGGGTGGTCGGGGTGCGCCTTGACGACGACCGGGCAGCCCGCGGCGAGCGCGCTCGCGGTGTCGCCGCCGGGGACGGAGAAGGCGAGCGGGAAGTTGCTGGCCGCGTAGACGGCGACGACGCCCAGCGGGATCTTGTAGCGGCGCAGGTCCGGCCAGGGCGGGGTCCTGCTGCCGTCCTCGTGGTCGATGTGGATGTCGAGGTAGGCACCCTCGTCCACGACCTCCGCGAAGGCCCGCAACTGCGCGGCCGTGCGGGCGAGTTCGCCGGTCAGCCGGACGGGGCCGAGCGCGGTCTCCGCGTCGGCGGTCTCGACGATCTGTTCCTGGGCCTCGGTGAGCAGATCGGCCGCCGTTCGCAGGAACGCCGCGCGTACGGTGCGGTCGGCCAGCGTGCCGCGCACGGCGTGCGCCGCCCGGACCGCGCGGTCGACCTCCTCCGCTGTAGCCTCCACCGCAACCTGCTCGCGCGGGTTCCCCGTCCGGGGGTCGACGCTCCAGACTGGTGCTGCTGCCACCGTATTTCCTTCCGGTCCACTGCCACACAGGAGAAGTTGTTCGGTATTCTGAACAGCGTTCCTGAACGTGAATACATGGGAACTCTATTTCCGGGCGCTCGCGGTTGCAAGAAGTAGCAGGGTCGTACAAGAAGGCTGGAAGGGGCACAAAGCATGTCGGTAGCCGAGTCTGGTGGGGCGCAGGTCAAGTCCGCTGTACGGACGGTAGAACTCCTCGAATACTTCGCGGGACGCCCCGGTATGCACTCGCTGGCCGCGGTGCAGGAGGCCGTGGGCTACCCCAAGTCCAGCCTCTACATGCTGCTGCGCACGCTGGTCGAGCTCGGCTGGGTGGAGACGGACGCCACCGGCACGCGGTACGGCATCGGCGTGCGCGCCCTGCTCGTCGGCACCTCGTACATCGACGGCGACGAGGTCGTCGCGGCGGCCCGCCCCACCCTCGACCGGCTCTCCGACGACACCACGGAGACCATCCACCTGGCCCGGCTCGACGGGACCAACGTGGTCTACCTCGCCACCCGTCAGTCCCAGCACTACCTGCGCCCCTTCACGCGCGTCGGCCGCCGCCTGCCCGCGCACTCCACCTCGCTCGGCAAGGCCCTGCTGGCCACCCACAGCGACGAGCAGGTCCGCAAGATGCTGCCCGAGACGCTGCCGGCACTGACGGAGCACACCCTCACCGACCGCGAGAAGCTGATCGAGGAACTGCACCTGATCCGCGAGCAGGGATACGCGGTGGACCGCGAGGAGAACACGCTGGGGCTGCGCTGCTTCGGCGTGGCCATCCCCTACCGCACCCCGGCGCGCGACGCGATCAGCTGCTCGGTGCCGGTCGCCCGCCTCACGCCCGCGCACGAGCAGATGGTGAAGGACGCCCTCTTCGACGCCCGCGACCGGCTGACCCTCGCGACCCGGAGGCTCTGAGCACCGGGCGCACCGCCGCGCCCGGGGCGGTGCGCCTGAGAAACCGGTGAGAAGGAACACGAACGGGAACGCCCCCCGCGCCCCCGTTCGTCCCTCCAGCGGGATGAACAAGATGATCAGGCGCGCTTCGGTCTTCTGTCTGCTGATGGTTCTCGCCCTGTTGGTGCGGGCGACCTGGGTGCAGGCGTACGAGGCCGAGGCGCTCGCAGACGACGAACACAACCGGCGGAACGTGATCGCGCAGTACGCGCAGCCGCTCGGCGACATCATCGTGGCCGGCTCCCCGGTCACCGGCTCGAAGGAGACCCAGGACGGCGACCTCCGCTACGAACGCGGCTACACCCAGGGGGAGCTGTACGCGGCGGTCACCGGCTACAGCTCGCAGGCCTACGGCGCCACCCAGCTCGAAGGCATCTACAGCGATGTGCTCGACGGCACCGACGACCGGCTGAAGAGTCCCGCCGATCTGCTGACCGGCGAGCGGGCGTCACCCGGCGACGTGGTGACGACCATCGACCCCGGCGTCCAGAAGGCGGCCTTCGAAGCGCTCGGGGACGACCGGGGCGCGGCCGTCGCGATCGACCCGGAGACCGGGCGGATCCTCGGCATGGTCTCCTCGCCCTCGTACGACCCCTCGGACATCAGCGGCACGTCGGACGGAGCGGCCTGGCAGAAGCTGCTCGACGACCCGGGCAAGCCGCTGGTCAACCGGGCCCTGCGGCAGCCGCTTCCGCCCGGATCGACGTTCAAGCTCGTGGTGGCCTCGGCGGCGCTGGAGAACGGCCTCTACGGCTCGGTGGACGAACCGACGGACAGCCCCAGCCCCTACACCCTGCCCGGAACGTCCACGGTCCTGAAGAACGAGAACGCCACGGCCCCCTGCGAGAACGCCACGCTGCGCACCGCGCTCCAGTACTCCTGCAACAACGTCTTCGCGAAGGCGGCGGCCGACCTCGGCCAGGACGAGCTGAAGGCGATGGCGGACGCCTTCGGCTTCGACACTTCGATGCTCGACGTGCCGGTGCGGGCGGCCGAGAGCGTGTACCCGAGCGGTATGGACGATGCCCAGACCGCGCTGACCGGCATCGGCCAGTTCGAGGTGACCGCGACCCCGCTCCAGATGGCGATGGTCTCCGCGGCGCTCGCCGACGGTGGCGAGCTGGCTTCGCCGCACATGGTCTCCAAGGTGACGGACTCCGACGGCTCCACGCTCCAGGAATACGCGGACGGGGACCGTGAGCGGGTCGTGAAGGAGTCGACGGCGGAGCAGCTGCGCAGCGCCATGGTCACCGTCGTGGAGGAGGGGACAGGCGGCAACGCGAGGATCGACGGCGCCGAGGTGGGCGGCAAGACGGGAACCGCGCAGAACGGAGTGGACAACAGCAACACCCCGTACGCCTGGTTCACCTCGTACGCGAAGGACGACTCGTCCGGCAAGCAGGTCGCCGTCGCGGTGGTCGTCGAGGACTCGGGGGCGGCCCGCTCGGAGGTCAGCGGGAACGGCCTGGCGGCTCCGATCGCGCAGAAGATGATGAAGGCGGCCCTGAAGGACTGACCCCCGGGCCGGCACACACACGGACCGCTTCGGCCCGCCGCAGCCTCGGTGCGGGGCCCGGTCCGGCGTAACCGGATCGTTCACCTGCCGCAGGGGGGTTCAGGTTTTCGCCGTGTTACGCCTTACTGGGAGGCGCACCCGCGTCGAAGCGCTTCCGGGGTGCGCGTTGGTACGCTCTCGCCCCGCGAACGGAGTTGGGAACGTACACAGTTGGTCCGAGCGCGCAGGCACCCGGTGCAGAGAAGAGGTAATCCGTGGGCACGGTCGTCGATGATGCCGCCGCCGCCGAGTTCCATGCGTTCTTCGAGGCGCACTACACCGAACTCGCCCGGCTCGCCCATCTGCTGACGGGCGAGGCCGATGCGGCGGACGACCTGGCAGCCGAAGCACTGCTGGCCCTCTGGCACCGCTGGGACCGGGTCAGGGACGCCGATCATCCGGGGGCGTACGCGCGGGGGGTGGTCGCCAACCTGGCCCGTACGCGCATCCGCAGCGCGGTGCGCGAGCGCCGGAGGATCGCCCTGTTCTGGATGCCACGCGGGGCCGGGGACGCCTACACGGCCGACGGGCCCGACGTGTCGGCGGTGGTGGACGTCCAGGAGGCACTGCGGCGGCTGCCGTTCCGCAAGCGCGCGTGCGTGGTGCTGCGGCACGCCTTCGACCTGTCCGAACGCGACACCGCTCTCGTCCTCGGGGTCTCGGTCGGTACGGTGAAGAGCCAGACCTCGCGTGGTGTGGCGGAACTCCAGCGGCTGCTCGGATCCGAGACCCCGGCGGCACAGGTACAGGTGGCGGCTGCGGGTCAGCGCGCCGGAGGAAGGCACTGATGGACGAGGAGCTGCGGGAGCGGCTGCGCACGGCCGCCGCTTCGCACCGGCCCGACCGGGCCCGGATGCTGGCCCGGATCGAGCGCGGGATGGCCGAGGAGCCGCCGGCCCGCCCCGCCCGCGCCCCCCGCACACCCATGCCGTGGCTGCGTGTCGCGGGCGCGACGGTGGCGGTGTGCGGCGTGCTGACGGCCGGGGCGCTCGCGGTCACCTCTGCGGGCCGGGAAGGGCCCACGGGCGGGCAGCGGGTCGCAGCCGAACCCGTCCCGCCGGCGCCCTCGTCGCCGTCCGCCCCCCGGGGCGCCGCGCTGCCGGCCGGCCAGGGACCGTTGTGGTCGGACGGGTCGCTGGACCCCAACAGCAACAGCTACTGGGCGCAGAGCGAGGTGGTCGTCAAGACGACGGAGAAGCTGTCCGGGCTGACCGTCGAGCTCCGGATCGCGCTGAACGGCGGTGTGAACACCACCGGTTCCTGGCGTTCCCTGCCGGAAGGGGACTTCGAGGTCTCGGTGCGCGAGGAGGAGGGGTACCTCGTCTACCGCTGGGCGCTGAAGCCGGGCCGGAGCGTGCCGGTGGGTACGCACACCTTCGCGGGGCAGTACAACCACGACGAGGGCACGCGCGACACAGGGCGGGACGACTACACGGCGCGGGCACACACGACGGGTGGTCCGGCCTCGGTGGGCGGGGACTTCGGCGACACCCGCTGAGGGCGCGCCGTCTCCGTGCGGAGAATACGCGTCCATGACACGGCAACCCTTTCGCGGGCGGTGGCGACCCATCAGCGCTGCACACACCCCCACCCCCGAGGAACGGACCGACCGACATGAGCGAACGAGCGCACACCCACCGCCGCCGTCCCGGCAGGCGCCGCATGGCCGCCGCGCTGACCGCGGCCCTGGCTCTCACCGGCGCCGCGCTGGCCACCAACGTGATGCTCCAGCCCGCAGGCGCGGCCACCGCCGCCGTGCCCGCCTGGCCCAGCGCCACCGGCAGCCAGGCCGTCACGAAGACGATCGAGGTCTCCGGGACGTACGACGGGTCGCTGAAGCGCTTCTACGGGAGCGGCGACCTCGGCGACGGCGGTCAGGACGAGGGCCAGGACCCGATCTTCAAGCTGGCCGACGGGGCGACGCTCAAGAACGTCATCCTGGGCTCCCCCGCCGCGGACGGCGTCCACTGCTCCGGCAGCTGCACGATCCAGAACGTCTGGTGGGAGGACGTCGGCGAGGACGCCGCGTCCTTCAAGGGCAAGTCCACCGGCTCCGTCTACACGGTGTACGGCGGCGGCGCCAGGAAGGCCTCCGACAAGGTCTTCCAGTTCAACGGCGCGGGCAAGCTGGTCATCACGAAGTTCCAGGTCGCGGACTTCGGCAAGCTCGTCCGTTCCTGCGGCAACTGCTCCACGCAGTACCAGCGTTCCATCATCGTGAACGACGTCGACATAACGGCGCCGGGCACGTCCCTGGTCGGTATCAACACCAACTACGGGGACACCGCCGCACTGCGTTCGGTGCGGATCCACGGCGACAGCAGCAAGAAGATCAAGCCGTGCGTCCGCTACACCGGCAACAACACCGGTGCCGAGCCGAAGGAGACGGGCAGCGGCCCGGACGGCACGTACTGCCGCTACACCGCGTCGGACCTCAGCTACGACTAGGAGGCGGCAGTGGGGTGCCCCCGCCGGGTCCGGGTCCGGATCCGGCGGGGGCGCCGAGCCAGGTGTCCAGCCAGGCGTGGACCTCGTCCTGCATGGCCGCCGTGAAGGCGTGACCCACCCCCGGCCACACCGTCGTGGTGAGCCGGTCGCCCGCTCCCGCCGCCTCCCAGACCGCGCGCAGCTTCGCGTACGCCGTCCGCACCCCGGCCGGCGTGAAGAGGTGGTCGCGGGCACCGGAGAGGAACAGCGCGGGCTTGGGGGCGGCGAGGGACGCCACGTCCGGGAGGTCGAGATGGCGGTGCAGGCCGGGGTGGAGCATGAAGTACGCGGACTGGCCCCGCAGGGCGTTGCCGCCCGGAAGCATCAGCTCCTTGAGCCCCGTCATCCAGCAGACGGCCGCCGCGGCACGGACGCCGTCGGTCAGGGCGGACAGCTGCCAGGCACGGAAGGCGCCCATGGAGAAGCCCAGCGCCCCGACCCGGCGTCCGTCGACCTCCGGGAGTGAGCCGAGGAAGGCCGCCGCGCGGATGTCCTCGTGCGCGGCGAGACCGGCCGCGGAGGTGCCCAGCTGCATGAGGTTCGCGGCGAGGGCCTGCTGGTCCTCGTAGGCGAGCGGACCTCTGTCGCCCCAGCCGAGGGTGTCCACGGCGAGCACGACGTAGCCCCGGGCGGCCAGGTCGTCGCCGATGAACCGTCCGTCGTAATGCCGGTCCGCCCATTGCGTGGCCAGGGCGAGCCGGGCGGGGTCCGACCGGGGCCGCACCAGCTTCTCGCGGCCGATCGTGAACTCGGCGCCGTGGTCGTGCAGGAGCAGCACGGCCGGGAAGGGCCCCGCGCCGTGCGGCACCAGCAGGGAGCCGCGCGCGCGTCCGTAGCGGCTGAGGGCGAACTCGACGGTGCGCCCGGTGTACGCCCGCGAGCGGTGCTCCTCGACCGTCACCGGGTCGAAGGGCTCGGGGCCCGGGCCGGCCGGCTGCAGCAGCGACTCCCCGGCCACGGCGCGGGCCCGTGCGCGCCAGGCCGGGAAGTCACGGGCCGTGGCCCTCTCCCAGGAGAGCGGGAAGGTGAGTTCGTCCCTGAGCCGCTCGTGGAAGGCGGGGAGCACCCCCTGGGTGAGGCCCAGGCTCACGCGTAGGGGCGCCAGTCGCCGAGGTGTGCGGCCAGGGTGTGCGCCCGGGCCTCGGAGGCGGTCAGCTGCGGGCGGTTGTCCGGGACGGTGACGCGCGCGCCGGGGCCGGTGTTGCGGAACTCGGCGAAGCGCTGTTCCTGCCAGGGGAAGCCGGCGGACATGGTGCCGTACGGCGCGACGGCGTCGATGCCCGCGCCTAGGTGGCTGTCGCGGACGGTCAGCATCGGGTGCGCGGTGAGGTCGGACGAGGGCACCCAGGGGCGGGCCAGCTTGTAGTACGCGTCGGGCGCGGTGCTGGTGATCCGCGAGCGCAGGACGAGGTATCCGCGCGGGTTGGCTCCGGCGGTGCTGGGCGCGAACACGAAGCCGTACGGGGCCGAGGTGAGGTCGGTGCGCGTCAGGGTGCGGAAGTGGCAGCGGTCGTAGGCGGCTGTGGCGCGGCCGAAGACGAAGTCGACGTCGCCCTCCATGTAGCAGTCGCGGTAGTACTGCCGGGCGAAGGCGGTCAGGGCGAGGGAGTCGGCGTACAGGGTGTCCTGGTGGCCGAGGAAGCGGCAGCGGTAGAACGCCGAGCGGTCGCCCTGGACCTTGATCGCGACGGCCTGGGTGCCGGTGTACTCCGGGTTGTCGGAGCGCAGCCAGTCGTTGGCGAAGGTCACGTCGCGGGCGGTGAAGCCGGCGGCCTGGACGGTGACGCTGGCGGATCCGCTGGTGCCGTAGGTGCCGGAGCCGTCGGGCTTGGGGGTGCCCGCTGCGGTGTCGTGGACGACGACGGTGTCGCGCGGGTCGCCGCTCGCGCCGATGAGGGTGAGTCCGGTCCGGGCGGCGCCGACGGTGACCCTGCCACGGTAGGTGCCGGGAGCCAGTACCAGGGTGTGACCGGTGCCGGTGGCGGCGTCGACGGCGGACTGCACGTCGGTGTGGTCGCCCCTGCCGTGCGGGTCGACGTACAGGGTCAGGGCGTCGAGGCGCCGGGCGGGTGAGCCGTAGCGTCCGAAGGGGCCGTGCGGTGCGGGCCGGGCATGGGCGGCGGGGGCGCCGACGGCGAGGGCCGCCCCCGCGCCGGCGAGCAGGGACAGGGCACTGCGTCTGCTGGGCATTGCGGAACTCCTTGCGCAGGTGGCAGGCCGGAGCGGCGCCTTCCGGGGTGGTGGAAGGGTGCGGTGCCGCTCCGGCCGGTTCATGGGGAGGGGGATCAGCGGCCGGAGACCTTGCCGGCTCCCGCCTTGAGGCCCACCAGCACGGGGACGAGCAGCGGGTGGCTGACCTTCGTGCGCAGCGTCGGGGTCCAGCCGGCGCCCTCGGTGAGCTGCTCGGTGGGAACGCCCGCGTTGTGCACGGCGACCAGATCGGTCTTGCGCCCGTTGACGTAGTTGTTCTCCGCGGTGAGCGAGGACTCGGACCACTTCTTGAGGATGGTCGCCTTGTCGAAGCCCTTGGGGACGGTGAACGCGTTGTGCTCGGCGACGAGCTTGGACTCGGCGCCGATGCCGTACGTGTAGCCGTAGGCGCTGCCGGCGGTGGCCACGAAGTGGTTGTTGTACGAGTCGACCTGGCCGAAGCGGACGCGGGGCGCGCGCTCCTTCACGTCCTTGAAGAGGTTGTGGTGCAGGGTCACGCGGAGCTTGCCCCGGTCGCTCGCGCCGGCGCCGTCGCTGTTGCCGATGAGCATGGTCTTGTCGTGGTCCTTGAGGACGTTCCACGACACGGTCACGAGGTCGGCCCCGCGCACGATGTCGAAGAGACCGTCGTGCTGCTGGTAGACCTGCCCGAAGTAGTGGGGCTGGTCGGCGTCGGGGCGGTCACCGTCGCTGAAGGTGTTGTGGTCGACCCAGACGTGGCGGGAGCCGTAGACGACCAGGTTGTCGTACTCGGAGTTCCAGGCGCCCTGGTCACCGTCGGTCGGGTCCCACTGGGGGAAGCAGTCGTAGGTGTCCTCGAACGAGATGTTGCGGACGATCACGTTGGAGACGTTCTTGACCTGGAGGCTGGCGCCGATGATCGTGGCGTCCTTGCCGACACCGACGAGCGTGGTGTTGGACGGGACGTTCACGTTGACGGCGGCGGCCTGCAGCTTGGCGGACGCCGCGCGGGCGTCCTCCAGCGGGCCGGAGGGGACCGTGTCGCTGCCCCAGACGGCGGGGTCGTAGGCCGCCAGGTACTTCTCCAGGGTGTAGCCGTCCCGCTGGTAGGCCTCGCAGCCGATGGGGGTGCCGTCGGCATCGGAATTGCCGTGCACGGTGCCGGCGATCCTGACGATCTTCGGCGCGTCCCCGGCCTCCTCGAAGGCGGCGATGAGCTCCGCCCGGTTCGAGACGGTGTAGACGTGCTCCGGGGTGGCCTGCGCACCGCCGGTGGTGGAGCCTTCGGCGGAGGCCCAGCCGTCGCCCGAGGGAAGGACGGCGCGTTCGATCCCCTTGCCGTGGGAGGCCGCCTGGGCGGGGACGCTCACGGCGAGGGCCAGCGAGGCACAGCCCATCACCACGGCAATGGCGCGGACATGTCTCATGCGTGCGGGCATGGCGAATCCTTAACTGTCGTACGCGGGAAAGGAGAGGTGTGCGGGAGGAGCCGGGAGGGAGCGGGAATCAGGCCTGCGGCCAGGTGATCCACGTCTCGGGGACCGGCTCCTCCAGGCGGCGCAGATCGCGCGGGGCGAGCACGCGCCCGTCCCGCAGCGCGCGGGCGGTGATGCGGGCCACCTCGACTGCGCCCTTCGGCGCGAAGTGGGTGTTGTCCTGCCTGCCGTCCGGGTAGTTGGGCGACTCGCCGGGCTCGAGCCAGTTGAAGTACGCCAGGGTCCCGTCCGGGCCGAGTTCCTGCCAGCGGGCCAGGGAGAGCGCCTGTGTGTCGAGGAGGGCCACTTTCTCCTCCGCCGCCAGGGCGCGCATCGCGGCGGGGTACTCGCCGTGGGTGGCCTTGGCGGTGCCGTCCTCGGCGAACCGGCGGCGCTCGACGGGCGTGAGCAGCACGGGTGTCGCGCGACGCGCGCGGGCGCCGTCGACGTACCTGCGCAGACAGTCCTGGTACGTGGTGTAAGGGTCGGTGCCCCGGGTGGGGTCCTCGGTCTTCTCGTCGTTGTGACCGAACTGGACGAGGACGAGATCGCCCGGGCGGACGCCCTCCAGGAGGGCGGCGAGCCGGCCCTCGTCGATGAAGCTCTTGGAACTCCGGCCGTTCATCGCGTGGTTGGCGACGGTGAGGTGGCGGCCGAGGAAGAAGGGGAGGGCCATGCCCCATCCGGTCTCCGGCGCGGCGTCGGCGTACTTCCGGGCCGCCGTGGAGTCGCCCGCGATGTGCAGCGTCCGGCGTCGGGGCCCCCCTCGGCCGGCAGCCGCGAGTGCGGGGGTGGCGCCGAGGGCGAGGGGCAGCGCGAGGAGCGCGGCGGCCGTCCGTCTGCGGGTGAGTGACACAGGATGACTGCCTCTCTCGGATGACAAACGTGAGGTGGTGCGTGGAGGGGGGACCGGCGGCGGGACGCGACCCGGACCGCCGCCGGTCCCCCGGTCACCGGGGTGCCGAGGTGTGGCGGGGCGGCAGCTCAGCCGTTGCCCAGTTCCTTCCACTCCTTCTGGGCGGCGTTCAGCTCTTCGGCCATCTTGTCCAGGAAGGCCTTGGCCGTGGTCTTGCCGAGGAGCAGCTTCTGGAACTCAGGCTCGTTGTCGGCCTTGCTGATGTTGTTCCAGTCGGGCAGGTAGTACGGCAGGTTGACGATGGTCGTGGAGCCGTCGGTGAGCGCCTTGGCGGCGAGCGCGGTCGGCTCCGTCTCGTTGATCCACGGGTCCCCGGCGGCCTCGGTGTTCGCCGGGATGGCGCCGGCGGACTTGTTCCACTTGCTGTTGGACTCGTGCGAGGCCGCGAACTCGATGAACTTCCAGGCCGCGTTCTTGTTCTTGCTCGAACGGAAGAGGCCGAGGCCGTCGACCGGGTTGGAGACCTGGACGCGCTTGCCGGTGTCACCGGTGGGCGCGGGTATGCCGGCGAACTTGTCCTCGCCCAGGGCCTTCAGGTGGTCCTGGTAGGAACCGAGGTTGTGGCTGAGCATCCCGATGGTGCCGGTGTCCCACTGCGCGACCATCTTGGTGAAGTCGTTGTTGACGTCGGCGGCGGGCGTCGTCTTCTTGTAGAGGGCGGCGTACTTCTCCAGCGCCGCGACGTTCTTCGGGTCGTTGAGGGTGGTCTTCTCGCCGTCCCAGAATTCCGTGATGCCGGTCTGGCCGTAGATCGCGTCCAGGGCCTGCGCGATGGAGCCGGCGCCGCCGCGGATGGTGTAGCCGAACTTGTTCTTCTTCGCGTCGGTGAGCTTCTCGGCCGCCTCGTAGAACGCGTCCCAGGTGGTGGGGGCCTCCAGGCCGGCCTGCTCGAAGAGGTCGGTGCGGTACCAGAGCGCGCCGTTGTTCGCGGAGGTCGGCACGGAGTACATGTCGTCGCCCCGGCCGCCGGCGTCCCTGACGCTCTCGACCATGCCCTCGACGAGCTTGCCCTTGAGGGAGGACTTCTCCAGCCGGTCGTTGACGGGCTCCAGGGCTTCCTGGGACACGATGTTGGCCAGGTAGGCCGTGCCGACACCGCCGACGTCGGGCAGACCGCCGCCCGCGATGGCCGTGTCGTACTTGGACTGGACGTCGGCGATCGGGATCGGGACGTACTTGACCTTGATGTCCGGGTTGGCCTTCTCGAAATCCTTGATGATCTCGGTCCAGATCGCGGTGCGCGGACCACCGTTGTTGTCCCAGAAGGTGATCTCGCCCTTGCCGCTGCCTTCCGTGCCGGAGCTGCTGCCGTCGTCACCGCAGCCGGTGGCCGCGAGGGCCAGGACCGCCGTGAGGGACACCGCGGTCGCGGCACGCCCCCGGAGCGTCTTCGAGATGTTCATGTCGGCTCTTCTCTCTCGGGTCTGTACGCGTACGTGGGGGGAAATCAGTGGTGTGTGCCGTGCGGCACGTTGCCGAGGTGCCTCTGCGGGCCCGCGTTCCTGGTCACGAGCTTCGGCACGTCGGCGGCGCGGTCCAGGCTGTACGGGTAGAAGTCGCGCGGCTCGAACGCCGCGCCCCAGGCGTCGGTGCGCCCGGTGGTGTTCTTCAGGATCGATCCGCGCTGGACGAGCTCGGCCGTGGCGTCGGCCTGGTAGGGGTGCTGGACGTCCTCGTAGTAGCTGTTCTCGATGACCATCCTGGTCGCGCCGCGCGCCCAGTTGCCGTACGTCCACGTGGGGTCCCCGTCCGCGACCTGCGCGGAGAGGTAGTTGTTGTAGAGGTGGGCGTAGGCGCAGTTGTCGGCGGACGGGTTGCGCTGCTTGGTGCCGCTGAACCAGTTGTGGTCGATCGTGATCTGCGTCCGGACGTTCTCGGTCCAGCCGATGCCGAGCGCCTTGTTGTGGTTGTCGAAGTGGTTGTACGACACGGTGATGTACTCGCTGTCCTTGCGGATGTCGAGCAGCCCGTCGCCCATGTGCGTCAGCCGGTTGTGGTCGATCCAGACGTGGTCGGCCGAGTCCATCTGGATCGCGTCGAAGTCGGTGGTCTTCCCGTCCCAGTCGCCCTCGACGTAGGAGTCGCGGATGGTGAGGTTACGGATGATGACGTTGCTGGTGCCCGGGCCGAGGTGCAGCTCGCCGTGGACGATCTCGCCGGTGTCTCCCGCTCCGACGATGGTCTTGTGCGACGCGACGTCGATGTCCGCGCCGAACGGTTCCACCGCGATGGATCCCGCCACCCTGATGACGTAGGGCTCCTCGGCACCGGCGTACCTCTCCAGGCCCGCCTGGTCGGTGACGGTCACCACCCTGCCGCCCAGGCCCCCGGTGGTGCCCCCGGCCAGCGAGGCGAATCCGTGCGGGACCGACGGCCGGCCGGCGCCCGGCTGGACGGCTGTCGCCTCGCCCGGGACGGTGGGCAGGAGGAAGGCGGCGGCGAGGGCGAACGCTGTGAACAGCGTCCTCGTTCTGG
This sequence comes from Streptomyces sp. NPDC006516, assembly GCF_040611875.1. Taxonomy (NCBI): domain Bacteria; kingdom Bacillati; phylum Actinomycetota; class Actinomycetes; order Kitasatosporales; family Streptomycetaceae; genus Streptomyces; species Streptomyces sp. NPDC006516. The sequence continues at coordinate 1,239,648 of NZ_JBEXPD010000001.1, read as the reverse complement.
TGCGCTCGGTACGGAGGTGCGTCATTGCGGCTCCCATACAGCGGTGCGGAATCAGGAGGTGCGTGGTCTTTCGCTGGTGCGGAACGCGGTGAAACCTGCGGTGCCCGAAGGCCCCGTGCCGGCCGGTGCCGTGGCGAAGAGGCCGAGCAGGGCTCCGACCCAGCGCCAGGGGGTGGCGGCGAAGACCTGGCCGGAACGGCGGAACCCGGCCCCGTCGCCGGTGTCGGCGTAGAAGCGGCAGCGGGCGCCCCGGGTGACCTCGATCCGGACCCGGACCGCTGCCCCGGGTGCGGGGCGCGGGTGTTCGGCGTCCCGCTCGTGCTCGGCCACGGCCTCGGCGTACCGGTGCACCAGCTGTGCCGAGCCGTCCGGCCCGGCCTCCAGGCCGATCCACGAGAAGGCGTCACCGAGGACGGCGAGCCCTGCTTTGGCGCCCGGCTCACCGGTGTCCAGGGTGATGCCCACCTCGACGGTGAACTCCTCGGCGGGGAGCCGCTGCACCAGGACGTTGGGCAGGGCCCGCAGATCGTGGGCGTACGCGGTGCGTACGCAGCTCAGCCGCAGGCCGTCGCCCGCGTGCCCGACGGTCCAGCCGGGCCGGGGGTTGGCCGTCCACTGCCACTGGCGGCCGTGGCGCCCGCCGGGGAAGTCGTCGCTGGACGCCGGTGCCCCGGCGGCCTGCTCCGGCGCCCGGGGCCGGCGGTGGACGAGGACGGGTTCGCCCTCGTCGCCGATGACCGGCCAGCCCGCCTCCCAGCGCATCGGCTGGAGGTGCACGACCCGGCCGTAGGCTCCGCGGGTCTGGAAGTGCAGGAACCAGTCCTCGCCGGCAGCGGTACGGACCCAGCCGCCCTGGTGCGGGCCGTTGACCTCGGTGCTGCCCTGCTCCAGGACGACGCGCTCCTCGTAGGGGCCGTCGAAGGTCCGCGAGCGGAAGGCACCCTGCCAGCCGGTCTCCACTCCCCCGGCCGGGGCGAAGATCCAGAAGTACCCGTCGTGCCGGTAGAGCTTGGGGCCTTCGAGGGTGAACCAGCCCGGGATCGTGTCGGCGTCGATCAGGGTGGTGCCCTCGTCGAGGACTTCGCGTCCGTCGGGGCTCATCCGGTGGCCCGTGAGCCGGTTCTTGATGCCGGAGCGGGACTTCGCCCAGGCGTGCACCAGATAGGCCTCGCCGGTCTCGTCGTCCCACAGGGGGCAGGCGTCGATCAGGCCCTTGCCCGCCTTGACGAGGTGCGGGGCGCTCCAGGGTCCGCGGATGTCCTCGGCGTTGATCTGCTGGATGCCGTGGTCGGGGTCGCCCCAGAAGATCCAGAAACGTCCGGCGTGATGGCGCAGCGAGGGTGCCCACACGCCGCAGTCGTGGCGGGGTACGGAGAAGTCCGCGTCCGGTCCGAGCCGCTCCAGGGCGTGGCCGATGAGCGTCCAGTTGACCAGGTCGCGGGAGTGCAGCAGGGGCAGCCCAGGGACGCGGCCGAAGCTGGACGCGGTGAGGTAGTAGTCGTCGCCGACGCGCACGACGTCCGGGTCGGACCAGTCCGAGTTGAGGACCGGGTTGCGGTAGGTGCCGTCCCCGAGGTCGGCTCTCCAGACGGGTGTCATGCGGCGACCGCCTTCCGGACGTGGGCGGCGGCGGCGTCGCGGTCGAGGCGTCCGTCGGCGACGACGGTCACGATCCGGCGTACGACGGTGGCTCCGGCGGCGACGGGCAGCCGCCGCTCCGCGGCGAGGGACGAGCCGACGCCCGGGTACTCGGTGGTCCGTACGAACCACGGGTCGCGCCGGGTCTCCTCGGTCGCACCGGCGAACACGAGGGTCCAGCCGTCCCCGGCGAGGGCCAGCCAGTCGGCCGCCTTGCCGTGCACGGCCTCCTCGCCGTCGAGCGTGCCGCTGAATACGGCCGGCGGCCGGGCCTCCTTCGGGGCCCGCCAGAAGAAGCCCCCGTATCCGGCGCCGGGACGGCCGTTGGTGGCGGGGCTGCCGATGGAGAGGTCAGCGGTGCCCCGGTTGGTCAGGGAGAACGACAAGTCCAGGGCCCAGGCCGTCGTGGAGAGTCCGGCGACGGCGACCGTGCGGTGCTCGCGCAGCAGTTCGGTGCCGGCGGCCTCCCAGCTGAGCTCCTCCACGAAACCGTCCGGGTCGCGGAGCTTCCAGCCGATGTGGCGCTGCGTGCCGTGGTTGTCGAGCTCGGTGGGTCCCTGGCCGCGGACGAAGGTGCGTCCGCCCCAGAAGTTGTGTCCGGCCACGTCGGGCACGGCGACGGAGGCTCCGAGGTGGTGGATGTGGTCGGCCGGGCGCTCCTCGGTGACGGGGGTTCCGGCGAGGGTGGTGACGGGGTGGAGGTAGGGCCGGCTGTCCGTCCCGGGCCGGTAGGTGTAGCGGCCGACGGGGCGTCCGGCGCAGCTGAGGAGTGCGGTGGTCACGGTGTGCTCACCTCGCTCGGGCGCGCCCAGGAGGCGCCCAGTTCGGAGAAGAGGGTGAGGGTGTCGGCAGCGGCGGCGACGGTGCCGTCGACGCCTCGCACGACGCGCCGGTTCCCTCCGCCGGGCCCGTCGGGCCGGGTGTGCCAGGCCGTGGCGGGCAGCGCGGTGGGGTCGGGTGCGGTGCGCACGGCTTCGACGACCCGCATGAAGGCGCCCGTGCGCTCCGGCGGTACGAGGAGCTCGGTGCCGTGCTCCAGGTGGTCGACGAGGTTCTCCAGGAGGTCGGTCCGCCCGTGCACGGCCTCCTCGGGGCCGTGTCCGGCGCGCTGGACGAGGACGCGGTCCTGCTTGTACCAGAAGGTGACGCGGCCCCGGTCGCCGTGCACGATCACGTACGGTTCGCCGGCCTCCTCGGCGCAGAGGGTGACCGCGACGGTGACCGGCAGTCCGCCGGTGGTGGTGACACGGCAGCAGCTGGTGTCGTCGGACTCGATGTCGTGGGCCCGGAAGAGCTCCGTCTCGATGGAGGTGACGTCCTCGGCCGTGCCGCGGTCCGCCAGTTCGAGAGCGGTGGCGACGGCGTGCGCCAGCGGGTTGGTGAGCACCCCGTCGACCACGTCCGTGCCGCCGAGCCGGCGGCGGCCCGCCCAGGGAGCGCGGCGGAAGTAGGTGTCGTCGCGGACCCAGGCACCGGCGGCGCCGATGCCGCGTACGTTCCCGATGGCTCCGGAGCGTACGAGTTCCTTGATGGCGGGCACCGCGTGGGACCCGAAGGACTGGAAGCCGATCTGGCAGGCGACGCCCGCCTCCCGCACGCCCTCGGTCATGCGGGCGTAGTCCGCCCAGGTGGCGGCGGGCGGCTTCTCCAGGAGGAGGTGGACGCCGCGGGAGGCCGCGGTCAGGGCGAGCTCGGTGTGCGTCGGGATCGGTGTGCAGATGACGGCGGCGCGTGCGCCGGTGGAGTCCAGGAGGGCTCCGAAGTCGGCCGACTGCTCGGGGAGTTCGCCTGCGAAGGCCTCGAGTTCGTCCTCGGTCAGCGGGTTCAGCTCGCAGATCCCGGCGAGTCTGACCAGGCCCTGGTGCTGGAGCCTGCGGATGTTGGCGAGGTGCCAGCGGCCGTGGCCCCGGGCACCGGCCAGGACGACGGGCAGGGGGGTGGTGACGCTCATCGGCCCGCCCTCCCCGCTCCGGCCCCGCGGGCCACCTCGGCCGCCGCGCTCCCGGCGTCGTCGACCGGGCCGTGCAGGACCGGGGTCCAGCCGGTGTCGGTGGTGAGGTCCCTCTCGCTGCCGGAGTTGTAGGCGTTGTGGATGGAGACGAGGTCGACGGGGAAGCCGTTGAAGACGGTGCCGCGCTCGGTGAGGGCGCTGCCGTTCCAGCTCTTGACCAGGTCGGCGACCTCCACGTGGCCCGGGGCTTCGAACGCGTTGTTCTCCGCGACGATCCGGGACTCGGTGGAGACGCCGAGGGAGTAGCGGAAGTCGCCGCCGTCCTCGGGGATGACGTAGCGGTTGTTGTAGAGGTGGACCTGGCCGAAGCGGACGCGGGGCGCGCGCTGGACGACGGAGTGGAACTCGTTGTGGTGCAGGGTGACGCGGAGCTTGCCCCGGTCGGTGGTGACACCGTCGCCGTTGCCGATCAGCATCGCCTTGTCGTGGTCGGCGAACCGGCTCCAGGAGACGGTGACCAGGTCGGAGCCGTTGGTGATGTCGAGGAGCCCGTCGTGGCGCAGGAAGTTGCGCCCGAAGTAGGTGGGCTCCCGGTCGTCGGGGTGGCCCTTGTCGCTGGCGGTGACGTGGTCGACCCAGACGTGGGTGGCGCCGCGCAGCCACAGGGTGTCGTACGCCGTCTTCCAGTCGCCGAGCCCGCCGGTGTTGGGCTGCCAGGCCGGGAAGCAGTCGTAGGCGTCGCGCAGTTCGAGGTTGCGGACGATGACGTTGTCGGCACCGTCGACCCGCAGGCTCGCGCCCCTGAGGACGGCGCTCGTGCCGAGGCCGACGATCGTGGTGTTGGAGCCGACCAGCAGTTCGACGCGTTCGGCCTGGCGGGCGGCGGACGCCTTGCGGGCGTCCTCCTGCGCTCCGGCGGGCTTGGCGCCGCCCCAGGTGCGCGGGTCGTAGGCGGCGAGATAGGCGTCCAGGTCGTAGCCGTCGGTGGCGTAGTCGGCGCAGTCCAGCCGGCGGCCGCGGTCGTCGGTGTTGGCGTCCACGGTCCCCGCGATCTTGATGATCTTGGGCGTGGGGCTGCCGCCGTCGAGCGCGGCGACGAGCTGGGCGCGGTTGCGCACGGTGAACACGTGGGAGTCGTCCGCTGCCGAGCCGCCGGTGGTTCCGGCGCCCTCGGCCGCCCAGCCGTCGCCCTCGGGGAGGACCTCGCGGCCGAGGTCGCGCTCCGGGGCGGCGGGCCGGGCCTCCGGCGCCGCGGTCGCGGCCTGGGCCCCCGGCTGAAGGGCCAGGCTGCCCAGCAGCAGGGCGAGCGCCGCGGCGGCGCGGCGGGCGGTCCGGGGACGGGGCTTCGGGATCATGTCCGTCATCCCTTCACCGCGCCGGCGCTGAAGCCGGTGATGAGCCACTTCTGGATGAAGGCGAAGACGATCACCACGGGCACCGCGGCGATGACGCCGCCCGCGGCCAGTGCCCCCAGGTCGACGCTGTCGGCGCCGATCAGGGTGTTGAGGCCGACCGGGATCGTCTGCTTGTCCTGCTCACTGAGGAACATCAGGGCGAACAGGAAGTGGTTCCAGCTGTGGACGAAGGCGAAGGAGCCGACGGCGATCAGGCCGGGGCGCAGCAGCGGCAGCACGACCGCGCAGAAGGCCTTGAAGCGCGAGCAGCCGTCCACCCAGGCGGCCTCTTCGAGAGAGACCGGCACGTTCTTGATGAAGCCGCTGATCAGGATGATCGACAGGGGGAGCTGGAAGACGGTCTCCGCGATGACGACGCTCCCGAGGGAGTTGATCATCTGGAGGTTCTTGAAGATCTCGAAGAGCGGTACGAGCATCAGCGCGCCCGGGATGAACTGCGAGCAGAGCAGCGCCAGCATGAAGGCGCCCTTGATCTTGAAGTCGAACCGGGCCAGGGCGTAACCGCCGGCCAGGGCGACCAGGGTCGTGGCGATCAGCGTCGCGACGCCGACGAGCATGCTGTTCTGGAAGAAGACCGCGAAGCTGCGCTCGTTCCAGACCTTGGAGAAGTGCTCCCCCGTCATCGGCCACGGCACGAGCGAGGTGGAGCCCGCGGGCCGTACGGCGAAGAGGAACATCCAGTAGAAGGGGATGAGCGTGAAGAGCAGGTAGATGCCGAGCGGCACGTAGATCTGCCAGCGCGGTACGTCGTCGAAGGCGCGCTCACGCTTGGTGCGGCGGTGGGCGGGGGGCGGCGGGACGTCGTTCCCCGTGGACGGTCCCGGCGTGCGGGCGCTGTTCTTCTCTGCGAGTGCGGCAGTCACTTGTGGTCGCCTCCGAACTTGCTCAGGCGCAGATAGACGATCGAGCAGAAGAGGAGGATCACGAAGGCGACGGTGGTGAGCGCCGAGGCGTATCCGAAGTCGTGGCCCTCGATGCCGGTATTGGCGACGTAGAGCGGGAGGGTGGTGGTCTCACCCGCGGGCCCGCCACCGGTGAGGGTGTAGAGCAGGTCGACGTTGTTGAACTCCCAGACCCCGCGCAGCAGGGTGGCGAGGATGATCGCGTCGCGCAGGTGCGGGAGGGTGATGTGGAAGAACTGGCGCATCCGCCCCGCTCCGTCCACCGACGCCGCCTCGTACAGTTCCTTGGAGACGGACTGCAGGTCGGCGAGGATGAGGATGGCGAAGAAGGGGACTCCGCGCCAGAGTTCGGAGATGGTCGCCGCCCAGAAGACGGTCCCGGTGTCGGAGAGCACCGAGGTGCCGTACTCGCCGATCCCGGCGTCCGCGAGGTAGCGGCTGAAGCCGGTCGAGGAGTTGTAGAGCAGGATCCAGATGGTGCTGGTCAGCACGCCGGAGACGGCCCAGGGAGAGAAGACCATGGCGCGGGATATGCCGCGGCCGATGAAGGTCTGGTTGACGATCAGCGCGAGCGCGAGGCCGAGTGCGAGCTGCAGGGTGACCTGGGTGAAGACCCACTGGGCGCTGAAGCCGAGCGTCGACCAGAACTGGTCGTCCTCGGTGAAGATCCGGGTGAAGTTGTCGAAGCCGGCGAAGCCGTTGCGCCACGGCTTGGTGACGTTGTAGTTCTGCAGGCTGTAGTAGAAGACGCTGATGACCGGATAGGCGATGAAGCCCACCATCAGCAGGCCCGCGGGCGCGATCAGCAGGTACGGCAGGCGGCGGGGACTTGCCGAGCGGCGCTTGGTCGCCTTCGCCTTGGGCGGCGGTGTGGCCACGGCTGTGTGGGCCATGACGCGTCTCCGATCTCTGGGAAGTGCTGGATGTGCCGTGCATTCGGTGCATGGTGCAAGCGCTTACCGCATGCCGTTCGGTATCCCGGACAGGTGGTGCGCTGAATTCCGTTCGCCCGGGTCAGCCCGCGTACGGGTCGGGAACTTCTCCCTGCCTCGCCAGGAACGCGAAGTCGCATCCGGTGTCGGCCTGGGTGATCTGGTCCTGGTAGAGCGCGCCGTATCCGCGCCCGTAACGGGCGGGCGGCTCGGTCCACTCGGACCTGCGGAGCTCCATCTCCTCGTCGGAGACGTCGAGATGGAGCAGCCGCGCCTCGACGTCCAGCGTGATCAGGTCCCCGGTGCGGACCAGGGCGAGCGGTCCGCCGACGAAGGACTCGGGGGCGATGTGCAGGACGCAGGCCCCGTAACTGGTGCCGCTCATCCGGGCGTCGGACAGCCGCACCATGTCGCGTACGCCCTGCTTCAGCAGGTAGTCCGGGATCGGCAGCATGCCGTACTCGGGCATGCCCGGTCCGCCCTTGGGGCCGGCGTTCCGCAGCACCAGCACATGGTCCGGGGTGAGGGCCAGGGCCGGGTCGTTGATGGTGCGCTGCATCTCCTTGTAGTCGTCGAAGACGACCGCGGGTCCGGTGTGACGCAGCAGGTGGGGCTCGGCGGCGATGTGCTTGATGACCGCGCCGTCGGGGCACAGGTTGCCGCGCAGCACCGCCACGCCGCCCTCCTCCGCCAGGGGGTTGTCGCGCTCCCGGATGACGTCGGCGTTGTGGACGAGCGCCCCGTCGAGCTGCTCGCGCATCGTGCCGTGCGTGACGGTGGGCCGGTCCAGGTGGAGTACGTCGGTGAGCCGTGCCAGGAAGCCCGGCAGCCCTCCGGCGAAGTGGAAGTCCTCCATGAGGTACTTGCCGCCGGGGCGGAGGTTGGCGAGCACCGGGACGGTGCGGGCGATGCGGTCGAAGTCGTCCAGGGTGAGTTTCACCCCGGAGCGGCCGGCCATGGCGATCAGGTGGATGACGGCGTTGGTGGAGCCGCCGAGGGCGAGGACGGTGGCGACGGCGTCCTCGTAGGCGTCGGCAGTGAGGATCTTCGACAACGTCAGCTGCTGCCACACCAGTTCGACGATGCGGAGGCCGGACTGCGCGGCCATCCGGTCGTGACCGGAGTCGACGGCCGGGATGGACGAGGCGCCCGGCACGGTGACCCCCAGCGCCTCGGCGGCGGCGGTCAGCGTGGAGGCCGTACCCATCGTCATGCAGTGGCCCGGCGAGCGGGCGAGCCCGTTCTCCAGCTCGGCCATCTCGCAGTCCCCGATGAGCCCGGCCCGCTTGTCGTCCCAGTACTTCCACATGTCCGTACCGGAGCCGAGGACCTCGTTGCGCCAGTGGCCCGGCAGCATCGGTCCGGCGGGCACGAAGACCGTCGGCAGGTCGACGGACGCGGCGCCCATCAGCAGCGCCGGCGTGGACTTGTCGCAGCCGCCCAGCAGCACCGCTCCGTCGACGGGGTAGGAGCGCAGCAGCTCCTCCGTCTCCATCGCCAGCATGTTGCGGTAGAGCATCGGGGTCGGCTTCTGGAAGGTCTCCGAGAGCGTGGAGACCGGGAACTCCAGCGGGAAGCCGCCCGCCTGCCAGACGCCCCGCTTGACCGCCTGGGCGCGGTCGCGCAGGTGGACGTGGCAGGGGTTGATGTCGGACCAGGTGTTGAGGATCGCGATGACCGGCTTGCCCAGGTGCTCCTCGGGGAGGTAGCCGAGCTGCCGGGTGCGGGCGCGGTGGCTGAACGAGCGCAGGCCGTCCGTGCCGTACCACTGGTGGCTGCGCAGCTCCTCGGGGGAGATGCGGCGTTCCGTCGTGCCGTTGTCCGTCATATGGACCACCCGGCGACCTGGTCGGCGACCTCCGCGCGCTGCGCCTCGGGCAGGACCCGGCTCGGCGCGCGCACGTCTCGGCGGCAGAGCCCGAGCGAGGCCAGTGCCTCCTTGACGACCGTCACGTTGTTGGCGGACTGCCGGTCGGCGCGCAGCTCCTCGAAGCGGCGGATCTCCTCCCAGACCTTCATGGCCGCGGTGTAGTCACCGGCCCGCAGCGCCTCCAGCATGCCCAGCGAGACGCCGGGCGCGACGTTGACGAGGCCGGAGGTGAAGCCGGTGGCGCCGGTGGCGAAGTAGGAGGGGGCGTAGAGCTCGGCGAGCCCGGCGACCCACACGAACCGCTCCAGGCCGGCGTCGCGGGCGAAGGCGCCGAAGCGCGCGGCGTCCGGGACGGCGTACTTCACGCCGATGACGTTGGGGCAGTTGTCGGCGAGCTCCGCGAGCGCCTCACCGGCCAGCAGCGGGTTGCGGATGTAGGGGACGACGCCGAGGTCCGGGACGGCTTCGGCGATGGCCCGGTGGTAGTCGATCCAGCCGTCCTGCGAGACGTAGGGGTGCACGGGCTGGTGCACCATCACCATCTCGGCCCCGGTGTCCCTGGCGTGCTCGGCGGCGGCGACGGCGGTGGGCACGTCATGGCCGACTCCCACCAGGACGGTGGCGCGCCCGCCGGCCTCCTCGACGGTCAGCTCGGTGACGGAGCGCCGCTCGTCGGGGGTGAGCGCGTAGAACTCACCGGTGTTGCCGTTCGGGGTGACGATGCGGACGCCGCCGTCGAGCAGGCGCCTCAGCAGGACGCGGTGCGCCGGGACGTCGATGCTCCCGTCCTCGGCGAACGGGGTCACCGGGATCGCCACTACGTCTGCGAGGGCCGCCTTCAGCGGGGAGATGTCCATGCGGACTGGCCTTTCGTCGGAGTGCTGGTGAGTCGGATCCAGCGGGTGGTTCACGCCGTGTCACCCCCGTCTTCGTCGTCGGGGAACGCACGGCGTACGAACGATGCGATGTGGTCGTGCAGGGCTCCCGCGGCGGCTTCCGCGTCGGCGGCCAGCGCGAGCCTGAGGATCTCGCGGTGCTCGGCCGCCTCGCGCTCCCAGGAGGGGATCGCCGACCAGGCCACGGTCGACACGAGTGCGGCCTGGTCTCGGACCTCGTCGAGCATCCGGCCGAGCAGCGGGTTGCCGCAGGGCAGGTAGAGCGCCCGGTGGAAGTCGCGGTTGGCGAGCGACCTGTCCGCCTTGTCGATCGCCGAGTCGGACCGCTCCAGGGCCTCCTGGGCCGCTTCCAGCGATGCCTGCCGGGTGATGGTGCGGCGCAGCGCCTCCGGCTCCAGGAGCAGGCGCACGTCGTAGACCTCCCGGGCCATGGCGGCGTCCACGAGGCGGACCGTGGCGCCCTTGTACTGGCTCATGACGACCAGTCCGGTACCGGCGAGCGTCTTCAGCGCCTCACGGACGGGGGTCTTCGACACCCCGAACTGGGCGGCGAGTTCGGTCTCCACGAGGGCCTGTCCCGGTCTCAGCTGCGCGGTGAGGATCGCGTGCTTGATCGCCTCCAGCACGTACTGGGTCCTGGAAGGGATCGGGGCAGGCGCAAAGGTCATGGAAAGGTGCTCTCACATCTCGCGTATCGCGTCTCATATATGACGTACGAAGTATGACGCGATGAAGCTAGAGCGGTGTGAATGTTTCGTCAACGCTTCTGACAGAAGAAATTTGGTTTCGTCGCGGGAAGCCGGAAAAGCCGCAGGTCCCCGGCGTGTGCCGGGGACCTGCGCGCGGGAGTGGGTGCCGGCCGGGTCAGCCGCCGCGCAGGGCGGACAGGGCGTCCGTGACGGCACTCAGGTCCGGGCCGGAGGCCAGACCCGCGTGGTACAGGCGCAGTTCGCCCGCGCCGAGCGAGGCCGCGTGCGCGGCGTCCCGTGCGAGCGTGCCGGGGCTGCCACCCATCCCCGAGACCACGTTGAAGTTCGCGGCGAGCACCCCGGAGAGGCCCCCGTACGGGCCGAGCACCGCCTCGCGGGCCGGGTCCGGACCGGTGCACGGCAGCACGACCCCGTCCGCCGTGGACAGGATGTGCGCGGGGTCCGTCCCGACGTTGGCACCGGTGCGGTACGGCGCCGGGTCGGCGTGCAGCAGGACCTGGAAGTCCGGACCCGGCGCGGCGGCCCGCACCGCCGCGACAGCCGCCTCCTGGAGGCCCCTGGCGACCTGTGTACGCCACCGCAGGGTGGCGTCGGCGAGGTCCTCGCCGAGCAGCGCCCCCACGCCGGACCAGCCGGACTCCGCGGACCCCTGACCGGCCCAGACGGGTTCCAGCGCGCGGCGGACCGCCGCGCCCAGCCCGTCGGGGTCCAGCCCCACCGAGGCGTACCCGGCCCGGCAGTCGGGGCAGAAGCAGAGGGACATCAGATACTGCGCGGCGTCCCCGAGGCCCACCCCCGCGGTCTTGTCGTGGGCGTGCAGATGCCCGAAGCCGTACCAGCCGCACGACTCCAGCTCGGTGCCCGACGCCCCTGGCCTTACGGCGGCCTCGGCCGCCAGGTCCACCAGGTAGGCGTGGACGGCGGGCTGCGCGATGCACGGCGCCCAGGGGTAGCGGTCACCGTAGGCGTTGACCACGGAGGTGTCCGGATGTTCCGCCCCGAGCCGGGAGTTGTGCGCCAGGACCACCCAGGAGTGCACCTGGAGACCGGCGCCCGCCAGCGCGTCGGCGGCCTCGGCGTACGGGTCCTCCCCCGGCACCCAGGACTGTGCGTAGGGGCTCAGCTCGCGCCCCTTCCAGCGGGTGGCGTCCGGCGGGTAGAGCACCGCCGCGTGTTCGGCGGTGACGATCCGGTGGCCTGGGTGGCGCGGGGTCAGGGCCCGGGTCGAGTGGTACGCGGAGGCGAGCGTCACCTGCTCGACGCCGAGTCCGGCGAGCCGTCCGGGCGCCTCGGGATCCCCCACGACGTCCCAGGGGTACAGGAAGGCGGAGGCCCTCACTTCGCCCCCTCAGCGCCGTACTTCTCCAGCAGGGCGCGGCCGTTGGCGATGATCGCGGCCAGTTCCTCGATGTGCGCCGCCGGGGGCTCGGTGAGCGGGGTGCGCACCGGTCCGACGTCAAGGCCCTCCAGCCGGACGGCCGCCTTGACCAGCGAGACGGCGTAGCCCCGGCCCCTGGCCCGGAGTTCGACGAGCGGCCGGTAGAAGTGGTCGAGCAGCGCGTTGACCTGGTCGTCGTCGCCGGATTCCAGCGCCCGGTAGAAGGCCAGGGCGATGTCGGGGGCGAAGGCGAAGACGGCGGAGGAGTAGAGCGTGACACCGATGCCGCGGTAGGCGAGCCCGGTGAGTTCGGCGGTGGGCAGCCCGTTGAAGTACAGGAAGTCCTCGCCCGGCAGTCCGGTGCGTACGGCGCTGACGATGCGCTGCATCAGGTCGAGGTCGCCGACGCCGTCCTTCAGCCCGATGATCCCGGGGGTGGCGGCCAGGGCGAGGACGGTCTCCGGGGTGAAGACCGCGTTGTCCCGCTGGTAGACGATCGTCTCCAGCGGAGTCGCGGCGGCGAGGGCGGTGTAGTGGGCCAGCAGCCCCTCCTGGCCGGCGACGACGAGGTAGGGCGGCATGGCGAGCAGGCCGTCCGCGCCCGCCTCCTCGGCGAGCTTCGCGTACTGGATCGCGAGCGCCGTGCCGTAACCGGCGCCCGCGACGACGGGCACCCGCCCCGCCGTCTCCTCGACGGCGGCGGCCACGACGAGGCGGAACTCGTCGGGGGCCAGCGCGTGGAACTCGCCGGTGCCGCAGCAGGCGAAGACGGCCGCCGCGCCGGCGTCGACACCCTTGCGCACGTGTGCGCGGAAGGCGTCGAGATCGACGGCGCCGTCCGGCCCGTAGGCGGTGACGGGGAAGAAGAGCGGCCCGGCGACGTCGGTGAGTCGGGCGGCAAGGGGGGCTGAGGTCACGGGCGCTCCCTGAGCAGATTCAGGCGTGCACAATTATGATCGATGTCCATATTTATGAACGCAGCCACGCTAAGGCAGCCGTACGGCGCAGGTCAAGACGCGAACACCCGACTCGAGCCCGGATCGTTCGCGTGGGCACCGCACTTGACGCGGTCCGCCAGGAGTTCCTAGCGTGTCCACGCATGTGAATGCGATCCATGGATTTGACGCTCCGGGCGGGTTGCGCCATGTCCGCGCGCCGCGCGTACCTTGCTGTCCGTACGTCCAGCTCCGCGCAGCACCTTGCCGCACCTGTCCGCGCACGCCGCGCCCGCGTCCTGCGCCCGCACCGAGGAGATCCCCGTATGCCCGCTCCCCGCACCGTCCTGCTCACCGGCGCCGCCGGCGGCCTCGGCACCCTCATGCGGGGACTGCTCCCCGCCTACGGCTACGACCTCCGGCTCCTCGATCTCACCCCCATCGAGGGTGAGCCCGGCGCCGTCACCGCGGACCTGGGTGACAAGGACGCGCTCCGGGAAGCCGTGCGGGGCGTCGACGCGATCATCCACCTCGCGGGCATCTCCCTGGAATCCTCGTTCGACAAGATCCTGCACTCCAACATCGAGGGCACCTACAACCTCTACGAGGCGGCGCGCGAGGAGGGTGTCGGGCGGATCGTGTTCGCCTCCTCCAACCACGCCATCGGCTACACCCCGCGTCCCCTGCCCGGCGACCCGCTGATCCCGGTCGAGACCCCCCGGCGCCCCGACACCTTCTACGGCCTGTCGAAGTCCTTCGGTGAGGACCTCGCCCAGTTCTACTGGGACAAGCACGGCCTGGAGACCGTCTCGGTGCGCATCGGATCCTGCTTCATGGAGCCGACGTCGGTGCGGATGCTGTCCGTCTGGATGAGCCCCGGCGACGGGGCGCGCCTCTTCCACGCCGCCCTGACCGCCGAGGACGTGCGGCACACGGTGGTCTACGGCTCCTCCGACAACACCCGCCTGTGGTGGGACCTGACGAGCGCCCGCGCCCTCGGGTACGACCCCCAGGACGACTCCGAGCAGTACGCGGACAAGCTCGTCGCCGAGCACGGCGAGCTCGACCCGGAGAATCCCGACCACGCCCACATCGGCGGCCACTTCGTCACGGACCCGCCGATCTGGCCCTACTGAGAACCTCGGCCGGCCGGGGAAAAATGCCGTGCCCCGGCGCGCCAGCGGGTGCACCATACGGCCATGCCCCGACCTTCCGGATTCCGGTACGAGCAGCACGGCGACGCGAGCGTCACCCTCACCCACCACGGCCGCCCCGCGGGCACCCTGCGCGGCGGCCGGGCGGAGAAGTTCCTGGCCGAAGTGGCATCGGGTGACGCCCAGCTCGTCATGGCGCGCTGGACGGGCGCGTACCGGCACGGCAACGAGCGGACCGCCCGGGACCACCCCCGCAACCGGGCGGGCGGCCGGCGCTGAGCCGTACGGATCAAGCCGCCGAAGGTAAGGGAACGGCAAAGCCGGGTCGTTCGTTACCCCGTGCATGACCGCAATGACCCCCGGCTCGAACATCCCTCTCTCCGCCGCCCGCGTGGCGGTGGACGTCGCCGCCCCCGTGCGGCTCGACGTCTCGGGCCTGCTGCTCACCGCCGACGGCAAGGTGCGCTCCGACGACGACTTCATCTTCTACAACCAGCCCTCGGGCCCCGGCGTGACCTACCGCTCGGGCGGCGGGTCCGCGCCCGACGCGATCGTGGTGGACACCACCGCGGTCCCCCCGGGCATCGAGAAGATCGTCGTCACCGCGAGCCCCGACGCCGCAGGCCAGACCTTCCAGGGCGTCGAGCCCACCGCCACCGTGCGCAACGCGGACGACGGCGGTGTGCTCGCCACCTTCACCCCGCCGCAGCTGGGCGGCGAGACGGCACTGGTGGTCATCGAGATCTACCTGCGCAACGGCGCCTGGAAGGCCCGCGCCGTCGGCCAGGGCTATGCGAACGGCCTGGCGGGCATCGCCACCGACTTCGGCGTCTCGGTGGAGGAGCCCGCAGCGGCCGCCCCGCCCGCCCCGGCGGCGCCCCTCGCTCCCCCGGCCGCACCGCCCGTCGCACCCCGGACCACCCCGCCCGTGGACCCGCGGATCGCTCCCCCGGCGCCCCCGGCGCCGCCCGCACCCGCCGGCTCCGGCAAGATCAATCTCGACAAGGGCCGGGTCAGCCTCCAGAAGAACCAGACGGTCTCCCTGGTCAAGGGCGGCAGGCCGCTGCTCTCGCAGGTCAAGATGGGCCTCGGCTGGGAGCCCGCGTTCCGCGGCAAGGACATCGACCTCGACGCCTCGGTGATCGCCTTCGGCCCCAACCGCAATCACCTGGACAGCTGCTACTTCGGCAAGCTCTCCATCCTGAACGGCGCGATCAAGCACTCCGGCGACAACCTCACGGGTGAGGGCGCGGGCGACGACGAGGTGATCGTCGTGGACCTCGGCCGGATCCCCGCGGACGCGACGGGCCTGGTGTTCACGGTCAACTCCTTCACGGGCCAGAAGTTCACCGAGGTCGCCAAGGCCTACTGCCGGCTGATCGACGCCGCCACGGGCGAGGAGCTCGTCCGCTTCGACCTGACCGGCGCGGAGCCGCAGACCGGCGTGATGATGGCCAAGCTGATCAAGCAGTTCTCCGGCGAATGGGAGATGACCGGCATGGGCGAGTTCGTGAAGTCGCGGACCGTCCGGGGCATGGTGAAGCCGGCCGCGAAGGCCCTGTAGGACCACCGTCGGCCGCCCCGGAACGGCTTCCGGGGCACCCGAGGGGTCTCATCCCCAGGGTGCCCCGGATCGGAGAGTCTCCGGTGGGACGCTGTGCGTGCTCGTTCGCTCTCTCAGAGCTTGGTCAGCTTGGAGTACGGGCTCAGGATCCTCCCCTGGCGCCCCGAGAAGTCGATGAGCACCGCGTCGTTGTCGCCCTCGACGGCGAGAACTCGCCCGAGACCGAACTGGTCGTGCGACACCCTGTCGCCCACATCGAAGCATTCGACCGGGGGGGCCTCCTGGGCCGGGCGGTTGAAGGGACTGGAAGGCAGGTGACGCCGGGAACCGGCTGACTGTTTCATTACGGTCGAGTATGCGCCCTGGGAGCCGCCGACGCCATGCCCGACCGCTCCGGAGCGGTCAGTAGTGCCGCATTCGTAATCAGCGCTTCCAGGGCCAGACCGCGCTCCTGCCCGCTTCCAGCAGGGGCACCATGCGGAACGCCGCGTCGGAAAGACCCCCGAACGTGTGGCGGTTGTCGCTTCCGGACGGCGCGTGCCCGAGCCGGTATCCGGCGAGGTTCCAGGTGTAGACGGGTACGGTCGGCGGGATGCCCTCGGTGGCGTCGCCGTAGTGGGTGAAGGAGGCCTGCTCGTCGGTGACGATCAGTACCCGGTCGTGTGCGCGGTAGTGCTTGCGCACCGCCCGCACGGTGTCGGTCCCGCCGAGGTCGCCGAAGCGCTCCAGGACCTTCAGCACGGATTCACCCCCGCGGTACGCGACCGGTGCGCTGGTCGTACCGAACTCGACCAGGTCGGCGTCATCGGCCCGCAGCGCGAGCGCCGCACCGAAGACGGCCGCCGCGTCGGCCCGGTTCAGCTGGGAGCGGTCCGACAGCGGGGACCACATCGAGCCCGAGCGGTCGACGAGGACCAGCGTGCGGCCGGGAAGCGCCGGGACGTTCCGCAGCGAGTGCCCGAGCGCCTGCTCCAGCGGGTAGGCCCACCGCAACGACGGGGCGTGCTGGTACGCCGCCAGGTAGCGGAAGGGGAACTGCCGCGAGGCCACGACGGCCTCCGGGTCGCTGATCCGCGCCGCCACCCCGGCAGCGACCTCGTCCGAGACCCCCGCCTCGTCGAAGTTGCGCAGGTTGCGTACGAGCGCCATGGCTCCCATGGACGGGATCACGGCTTCCCAGGCCGCGGCGTCCATCGGTCCCTGCAGCCATCCCGCGAGCGCCTCCCAGGTCATGCCCGCCTCGGCCAGCCGCTCCGCGCCTCCGGGCCCGGTGACCACCGCGCGGCGCTCGGCGACCGGCACCGCCATCAGAGCCCGGTGGGCGGTGAGGGTGGTGTCCGACGCGGGCGGGACGGCGTCCTCGGGGTGGTGCCTGCGGTCCAGGGCGTAGCGGAACAGCTCGCCCTGCCAGGGCTTGGCGGGGTCGGGCGCGGCGTGCACCAGATTCAGGACGTCACCGAAGCGGTAGCCCTTGGACGCGGTGTCGTACTTCAGCAGCGCCTTGCCGCTGTAGAGCCGGCGCACGGCGTCGGCGATGCCGCGCTTGACCGGCTTGGGCACGGCGCGGCCGTACCGCGAGGTCCAGTATCCGAGCAGCTCCCCGGGCTCGTCCGGGCGCAGCAGCACCGAGTCCACGACCTGGCGGTTGGAGGGGCCGTCCACCGCCCCGGCGTCGAGCCGCGCCTTCACGTATTCGGCGGCGCCGACGACGGACGCCGTGCGCATCTGTCCCTCGCGGCGCAGCCAGCTCAGCAGCCCCGCCGTCCACTCCGGGTCCTCGACAGCCAGGGTCCGCACGAGTGCGGCGAACCGGGTGTCGCGCTCCCCGCCGTCCTCGCAGAAGGTCTGCTGCGACACGAAGTTCGCGACGGCCAGCAGGAAGAGCTCGGACCGGGAGTCCCTGAGATGTCCCGTACCGCCCTGGTGGTTGAGGGTGGTGCGGCCGGTCGTCCGCACGGGCGAGGTGACAAGGGGACGCGCGGAGCGGGTGTTGAAGCGAGCCATGTGAATTCCCCCGAATTCATGGGGGAGGGCACGGTGATGGGGTGCCCGAGATCGGAATCGGCGGCGGTATTGTCGATGCTCTACCCGATTGAGCTACCGGCCGGGGCCGGGCGGGACTCGAACCCGCAACCCTCGCATCAGGAAGTAACCGTCGCCTGCGCACCGGGCACCCCGGCGCTCGTGCCTCCCGAGGTCAGGACGGCTGCGGCGTGATTTCGGAAAAGGAAGTAGCCGCTGCCTTCGCACCGGGAGGTGCATGGCCATGACCATAGAAGAGAGACCGCGCGGCGGGCGAGGGATTTTCCTCCCCCGGCACCGCGCGGGTTTCGTCACTTGTTGGGCTGTCGCTTCCACGGACCCGTGATGGCGAGCATGATGCCCGGGGTCTGGATGTTGGCGAACAGCGTCTTTCCGTCGGGCGAGAAGGTCACCCCGGTCAACTCGCTGTAGGAGGGGTCCTCCTCCGTTCCGTCGTTCAGTTCGTTGCGAGCGATCGGGTAGGTGCGGCCGCTGTCGGTCGCCCCGAAGAGGTGCTGGATGCCGTTGCCGTCCTCGGAGATGACGATGCCGCCGTAGGGCGAGACGGTGATGTTGTCCGGGCCGTCGAGGGCGCCGTCCACGGACGGGTCCGGGTTGACGCCGAGGAGGACCTTCAGGGTGATCGTGCGGCGCTTGGGGTCGTAGAACCAGACCTGGCCGTCGTGCGCCACGGGGCTCTCGTCCCGGGCGAACGAGGAGACGAAGTAGGCGCCGCCGTCTCCCCACCACATGCCTTCGAGCTTGCGGGCGCGGGTGACCTGGCCGTCGGTGAACTGCTTGCGCACGGAGACGGTCTTCGCGTCGCGGTCGGGCACGTCGACCCAGTCCACGCCGTAGACGGTGCCGATCTCGGTGGCACGGGACAGGTCGTCGACGAACGCGCCCTTCTTGTCGAAGCACTTGGTGGCCTGGAGGACACCGGCGTCGTCGGCGAGGGTGCGCAGCTTGCCGCGGCCGTGCTTGAAGCCCTTCGGGGGAACCCAGCGGTAGAGCAGGCCGTTGGGGCCGGACGCGTCCTCGGTCAGGTAGGCGTGACCCTGCTTCGGGTCGATGACGACGGCCTCGTGGGCGTAACGGCCGAAGGCCTTGATGGGGCGCGGGTCGCGGTTGGCGCGCTTGTCGTACGGGTCGACCTCGAAGACGTAGCCGTGGTCCTTGAGGAGGCCGTTCTTGCCGGCCTTGTCCTCGGTCTCCTCGCAGGTGAGCCAGGTGCCCCACTCGGTGCTGCCGCCCGCGCAGTTGGTGGACGTACCGGCGATGCCGACCCACTCGGCGGTACGGCCGTCACGGCGCGTCTCCACGACGGTGCAGCCGCCGGCCGCGACCGGGTCGTAGACGAGTCCCTCCGTGAGCGGGACCGGGTACTGCCAGCCGGCGCGGGTACCGCTCAGCTCGTGGTTGTTGACGAGGAGGGTGACACCGCGGGGCCCCTCGAAGGCGGCGGTGCCGTCATGGTTGGAGGGGGTCGGCTCGCCGGTCTCCAGCTTGGTGACACCGCTGTGGGTGAGGACGCGGTACGAGAATCCGGCGGGCAGCGCGAGGATCCCGTCGGGGTCGGGGATCAGCGGGCCGTAGCCCAGCTCCTTGCCGTGCCCCTCGCCGTGACCGTGACCGTTGCCGTGACCGTGGCGGGCGTCCTCCGCGGCAAGGGCGCCGGGGGCGGTGGCCAGTGCGCCGACGGCGCCGGTGAGGGCGATGCCGGCCCCGGTGAGGGCTGACTGTCTGGTGAATTCCCTGCGCGTGACTGACATCGCGGACTCCTGGTGGTACGTGGCCGGGTGGTTGGCGTGATCACGCTCCCTCCCCAGGACCAACAGCAGTTGAACGACGTACGACGCCGAGCGGGCTCTCTGATCAAGCCCTCCGGCGATCAGGGACAAACCCCGCCACCCTGCGAGGTTCCGGCCGGGCGCGGCGTACCGCGCCTGGCCGAAAAGCCTCCCCGTCCGTCTCCCGGTCCTCCGCGCCTCAGTCCTTGGCGCGCGAACGGGCCTTGAAGGCGGCCTTACGGGCCTCCTTCGCGATCTTCCGGTCACGGTGCAGCCGGCCCACCGCCTCCAGCACCTCGGACGTCGCGGGGTGCTCGACCCGCCATGCCTCGTCGAAGAAGCCGCTGTGCTGGCCGGAGAGCCCCTCCACCAGCTCCTGGAGCTCGTCCAGATCGCCGTCGGCGTCCAGTTGGGCGGCGATCGTGTCCACGGCGAGCCAGAAGATCATCGACTCGGGAGGCGCCGGCACGTCCCCCGCACCGCGCTCCACGAGCCAGACGCGCGCCAGCCCGCCGAGTTCGGGGTCGCCGAGCACGGCGCGCACGGCGGGCTCCGCCTCCGGCCCGACCAGGGCGAGGGCCTGCTGGCAGTGGAGCCTGCGCAGCGGGGCGCGCCGGTCCGCGCCGCGTGCGGCGCCCAGGAGTTCGGCGGCAGCGGTCTCGGCGCCTGCGGCGCCGCGCCGGGCGAGCCACAACCCGACCTCGGAGCGCGCGGCCTCCTCGGGGTAGTAGGCGATGCCGTCGAGGAGCGCGTCGGCTCCCTTGTCGGCGAGGTCGCCGACGGCGGGCGCGTCCACCCCTGCCTCCAGCATCCGCTCCCGGATGCCGTAGAGGCCGAGCGGAGTCAGCTTCACCAGGCCGTAGCGGGTGACGTCCTCGTCGTCGGCGGGCGGAGTGGCCTCGTCGCCCTCCTCGGTGAGCAACGACTCGTCCACCGGTTGGTATTCGACGATCCCGATGGGTTCGAGCACCCGGAACTGGTCGTCCAGCCGCATCATGGCCTCCGACACCTGTTCCAGGACGTCGTCGGTGGGCTCGCCCATGTCCTCGGGCACCACCACGGACGCGGCGAGGGCGGGCAACGGTACCGGCGCGTCGGCGGGGCCCGCCTCCGAGACGGTCAGCAGGTAGAGGTTGGCGAGCACCCCGTCGAGGAATTCGGCCTCCGCCTCCGGGTCCCAGTCCAGGGCGTCGAAGTCGACGCTGCCGTCCTCGCCGATGAGGTCGGCGAAGTCGTCGAAGGCCGGGGCGGTGGCGTCCGCGTGCACGGCGTCCAGACCGTCGAGCCAGATCGCGAGGACGTCCTGCGGGGATCCTGACGTGAGCAGGGCGAGATTCTCCCCGGCGGTGGCGGTCCCCTCGGCGTCGTCGCCCGCGGTCTCGTCCAGACCGTCCTCGTCCTGCGGGTCCTCCACGTCGACGAGCCCGGTGTCGACGGCGAGGCGCCACGCCTCGCTCGCGTACGCGGCACCGTCCTCGTCGTCGGCGAGTCCGAGGTGCTCGGCCGCCGCGGGAAGTTGGGCCTCGACGAGTTCGCCGCCGGCGCCGACACGTGTCCCGGGCCCGGCCCAGCGGGCGAGGCGGACGGCGCGGACGAGCAGCGGAGCGGCCAGCGCGTCCCGTGCCAGCTCGGCCTCGGAGTGCAGCCGCACCGGCGGCAGGGAGGGGCGCTCTGCGGACATCAGGGGGTTCTCCTCGGGGCGTGCGCGGGCTGTGTGCGGGGCCGGACCGGCGCGTACGGGGTCCTCGGCCGCGGCCCCAGCCTAGACCGCATTTCGTCCCGAGCCGCCCGTTCTCGCACAGGCCGGCCACGGGGCCGCGCGCGAGGGCTCGGGCCCCGGACTCCGCCGCCGCTCGCGCACGGGTCACGCCCACCGTCGGCGGAAACGGCAGGCAAGCGCCCTGGTACCCAACGTCAGCGGGACAGACGGGCGTTGAGCCGGGCGGCCTGGCGGGTCAGGTGGTCGCGCTCGGCGAGGTCGTGCGCCTTGTGAGCCGCCTCGGCGTACAGCCGTGCCGCCCTCGCCAGGTCGCCGTCGCGCTCGTGGAGGTAGGCCGCCACCGCGCTGTGGCGGGGCAGTGACGCGTCCAGCTCCGCGAGGGCCGCAAGCCCGGCGCGCGGACCGTCTGCCTCGCCGACGGCCACCGCGCGGTTGAGCCGGACGACGGGGTTGCCGGTCAGACGCGTGAGTTCGTCGTACCACTCGACGATCTGCACCCAGTCCGTCTCCCCGGCGGTGGGCGCGTCGGCGTGGAGGGCCGCGATGGCGGCCTGGGCCTGGAACTCGCCCAGCCGGTCGCGGGCGAGGGCCGTCTGGAGGATCGTGACGCCCTCGGCGATCGCGCCTGTGTCCCACCGGCCGCGGTCCTGCTCGGCGAGCGGTACGAGGCTGCCGTCCGGCGCGGTCCGTGCGGCACGCCGGGCGTGGTGGAGCAGCATGAGGGCGAGCAGCCCCGCAGCCTCGGGGTGGTCGACCCGGGCCGCGAGCTGCCGGGTGAGCCGGATGGCCTCGGCGGCGAGGTCGACGTCGCCGGAGTATCCCTCGTTGAAGACCAGGTAGAGGACGCGCAGCACGGTGGCCACGTCGCCGGGCCGGCCGAGGCGCACACCGGAGACGGTGCGCTTGGCCCGGCTGATGCGCTGCGCCATGGTCGCCTCGGGCACCAGATAGGCCTGGGCGATCTGGCGGGTGGTCAGCCCGCCGACGGCCCGCAGCGTGAGCGCGACCGCGGACGAGGGCGTGAGCGACGGATGGGCGCACAGGAAGTAGAGCTGGAGCGTGTCGTCCACCGCCGCCGCGGGGCCGGGCGCCGGCTCCTCGTCGAGGCGGTCCTCACGCCGGCGCCGGGCGGCATCCGCCCGGGTGGCGTCGAGGAACCGGCGCCAGGCGACGGTGATCAGCCAGCCCTTGGGGTCCCGGACGGGCTCCCCGGGCAGTTCGCCCGAGGAGGGCCCGGCCGACCGGACGCGGAGCGCCTCCACCAGCGCGTCCTGGACGGCGTCCTCGGCCGCCGCGAAGTCGGCTCCGCGGCGGACGAGGACGGCGATGACGCCCGGAATGAGGCTGCGGAGCAGGGCCTCGTCCATCGGTGAGGTCACTCCGTGACGGTGGGCGGCGCCGACAGGAAGGGCCGCAGTTCGAGCCACTCGTGGATCGGCTTCCCGCCCGCCCCCGGGGCGGCCGACAGTTCCCCGGCCAGTTCGACGGCGCGCTCCTGGCTGTCGACGTCGATCACCATCCATCCGGCGATGAGGTCCTTGGTCTCGGCGAACGGGCCGTCGGTGACCGGCGGGCGCCCCTCACCGTCGTACCGGACCCACATCCCCTCGGGGGCGAGCGCCTGGCCGTCGACGAACTCGCCGCTCTTCTCCAGCCGGGCCGCGAAGTCGTGCATGTACCGCATGTGCGCCGAGATCTCCTCGGGTGTCCACCGCTCCATCGGCACGTCGTTGGCCGCGGCCGGGGCGCCGCGGTAGTGCTTGAGCATCAGGTACTTGGCCATGGTGTCTCTCCTCGCCGGTGCGACCCTTCGTGGTCGCTTTCGTTGCGGGGACGGAGCCGGTCACCGGTTCTCGACATCGCGTCCGGAATTTTTTCCGGACGTGCGCGGACAGGTTCGGGTGAGCCGTCTCGCGGGGTCCGGTCCACACCCTGGCACGCGGGCGCGAGCTTCGAAGGCCGGCACCGGCCGGACACGCGCGGCCGGGCGGCGGTGGTGTGCCGCCCGAGGACAGGAGCGCCGCGTCGTACGCGCTCAGCCGCGCCCGGTTCCGTGGCCCGTCGGCCCATCAACCCCTCCTCCCTCAGCCCGTCATCCCGTCGTGCTCGTGCGCCAGGCTGTCGTGTTCAGCTCGTCCATCAGGCGCAGGTCGTGGCCCTCCAGCGGGAAGACGCGCGCGCCCGCGTCCGGGGCCGCGGCGATCGCCAGGGCGTCCCCCTCGATGAGGTCTCCGCCCTCCTCGGTGGAGACCCAGGCCAGGGTGGACCGGACCGTCCCGCCCGGCTTCAGCATGATCCCCTCGGGTCCCTCGTCGTCGCCGAACATCGACGCGCCCGCGTTCACCGGGACGGCGAGACGCTCGCCGTTCTCGCCCAGCGCGCGGACGGAGGGATAGCCGTGGACGCGGTACGGCTTCTTCCCGCAGTTGGTCAGGGTGAGCACGACCGCGCGGTGGAACATCGCCGTCTGGACCTCACCCATGTCCACGGTCACCCCCGCCGCGGGGCAGTCACCGACCGGCTCCACGGGGTCCGGGGCGCCCTGGGCGGGTGCGTCAGCCGTGTCCCCGGCGTCCGGGACCACGGCGGAGGGCGTGGGCCGCGCAGTGACGGCGGGGCTCTTCGCGGGGCCCGGTTCCCCCTCCCCCGCGGGCACCAGGAAGCCGGCGCAGCCGGAGAGGCTCAGTGCGGTCACCGTGAGCACGGCGGCCGGGATCGTCTTCCGTACGCGCATACCGTGTGCCCCACCCCTGGAACGGCCCGTCGCCCATCAGTTCGATCATGTCAGACGCGGCCGTCCGGTACGACAGTTCAGCATCTCTTGGCCGTCACCCCGAGCAGATCTAAGTGGACCCGCACGGACCGGGCGCCGAGACTGCGGAGATGACATCCCACACGGCCAAGCCCTTCGGCCGCGCCCTCTGCGCCATGATCACGCCGTTCACCGCCGCGGGTGAGCTGGATCTGGACGCCGCCCGCCTGCACGCCTCCGGGCTCGTCGCGGACGGCTGCGACGGCCTCGTGCTCAGCGGCACCACGGGTGAGTCCCCGACCACGACGGACGAGGAGAAGACCGCACTGCTCCGGGCGGTCCGTGAGGCGGTCGGCGGCTCGGTCCCGCTCCTCGCCGGCGTCGGCAGTTCCGACACCCGCCACACGGTGCGGCTGGCACGGGAGGCCGAGGAGGCGGGCGCCGACGGGCTCCTCGTGGTGACGCCGTACTACAGCCGCCCCCCGCAGGCAGCCGTGGAGGCCCACTTCCTGCGGATCGCGGAGGCCACGGGCGTCCCGCTGATGCTCTACGACATCCCCGGCCGCACCGGCACACGGATCGAACCGGACACCCTGCTGCGCCTCGCGGAGCACCCGCGCGTCGTCGCGGTCAAGGACTGCTCGTACGACCTGCTCGCGGCGACGAAGGTGATGGCGCGGACCTCACTGGCCTACTACTCGGGCTGCGAGGAGCTGAACCTGCCGCTGTACGCGCTGGGCGGGTCGGGTTACGTCAGTACGGTCGCCAACGTGGTCCCGCGCCGCATGCGGGCCGTCCTGGACGCGTTCGACGCCGGTGACACCACGGAGGCCGCCCGCCTGAACGGGCTCACCGCGGCCCTGGTCGAGGCGATGATGTCATCGGGCCTGCCCGGCACGGTCACCGCGAAGGCGCTGCTCGACGCGGGCCCGGTCCGCGAACCGCTACAGCCCGCCGACCGGGAGACGGTCGGCGGGCTGCGCGGGATCTACGAGGAACTCCTCGCGGCCACCGCTTAGTTGTGACTGTGCAGGATGTCGTTGAGCCCGTCCCAGACCGCGTTGTTCGGGCGGGCCTCGACGGCACCGGTGACCGAGTTGCGGCGGAAGAGGATGTTCGAGGCTCCGGAGAGTTCGCGGGCCTTGACCACCTGCCCGTCGGGCATCGTGACGCGGGTGCCGGCCGTGACGTAAAGCCCGGCCTCGACCACGCACTCGTCGCCCAGCGCGATCCCGATACCGGCCTCGGCGCCGATCAGGCAGCGCTGACCGATGACGATGCGCTCCTTGCCTCCGCCGGACAGCGTGCCCATCGTGGACGCGCCGCCGCCGATGTCGGAGCCGTCGCCGACGACGACACCCGCGGAGATGCGGCCCTCGACCATGGAGGTACCGAGGGTGCCCGCGTTGAAGTTCACGAAGCCCTCGTGCATCACGGTCGTGCCCGAGGCCAGGTGCGCCCCGAGCCGGACCCGGTCGGCGTCGGCGATGCGCACACCCTTGGGCGCGACGTAGTCCGTCATCCGGGGGAACTTGTCCACGGAGGTGACCTGGAGGTGCAGGCCCTCGGCACGGGCGTTGAGCCGGACCTTCTCCAGGTCGTCGACGGCCACCGGCCCCAGCGAGGTCCAGGCGACGTTGGCGAGGAAGCCGAAGATGCCGTCGAGGTTCTGGCCGTGGGGCTGGACGAGCCGGTGCGAGAGCAGGTGCAGGCGCAGGTAGGTGTCGTGCGCGTCGAGCGGCTTGTCGTCGAGGGAGGAGATGACCGTGGACACGGCGACGATCTCCACCCCGCGGCGCGCGTCCACACCGATGGCCCTGGCCGCGCCCTCGCCGAGACGGTTCACCGCCTCCTCGGGGCTGAGGCGCTGGGTCCCGGCCGGGCCGGGCTCGGCGGCGAGCTCGGGGGCGGGGAACCAGGTGTCGAGGACGGTGCCGTCACCGGCGATGGTGGCGAGGCCGGCGGCGACGGCGCCGGTGGTGCGGGCGGAACCCTGGGAAGTCGTGTCGGTCATGACCAAAACCTAACCGCCCGGGCCCCGCGCGGGCGAACCGGTCTCAGCGTCCGGGAGGGTCTCCGCACCGGCCGCGCCGCCAGTACTGCTTCCCCGGCGCCTACGCGCGGCGGGACTCCTATCCGCCGGGGTGGGCCGCGATCCCGGGTGCGAGCGGCTGCACCCTCGAGTCGTGCACCTATCGCGACCGGCCGGCCACGTTCCGCGCGGCCGGTGTCAGCCGGCTGAAGCGGCTGACACTGGTGGTGGACCGGGACCGGACCGTCGTCGAGGCGCTGTACCCGATCACGGACATCGACGCGGGCGTGGGGGCCGCCCTGGCAGCCGTACGCCGGGGCGCCGACTGACGGTTCAGCTGCCGGACCCGGCCGCGCCCCCGGCCGGCAGTTCGTATCGCACGCGTACGGGTGTACGCATCGTTGCGTACACCCGTACACAAGGCCCGCCCCGCCCTCGGACCAGCAGGGGCAGGGTTCGGGTCCGTCCGGGGACGCTACGGTGTCCGGACCGGCTGGACCGATGACCGGACGATACGAACAACGGAGTGGTAGTGGCGCAGGACGCAGGGTGGGGCGGGGGCGCCTACGGGGGCGCACCGTACGGGGGCAGTCCTTACGGGGTGCCGCCGGGATGGGGCGGCTGGGTGCCGCCGCCGAAGCCAGGGGTGATACCGCTCGCCCCGCTGAAGCTGGGAGACCTGCTGGGCGGGGCCTTCTCGACGATGGGCCGGTACTGGAAACAGCTGTTCGGCATGGCCGCCGTCCTCTACGGCGGCGCCGCGCTGCTGATGGTGGCGGCGGTCGCGGTCGCCTACTCCGCCGTCGCCGACCACCTGGAGCGGGTTGTCTCGCTCAACTACGAGGAGGAGGCGGCGTCCTCCGACATCGTGCCGCTCGTGGTCTCGGGCGCCGTCCTGCTGCTGCTCGGCATCGCCGTCATGGCGCTCGTCTCCGGGCTTATGTACGCGGCGGTGCCGGCCGTGCTCCAGGAGGCGGTCCTGGGCAGGCCCGTCTCCTTCGGCACGGTGTGGCGCAGGGCCTGGTCCCGGGTCACCCCGGTGATCGGCACCGTGCTGCTCACCGCGCTGATCGCGGTCGTCCCCGTGATCCTGCTGATGGTCGCCTTCATCGCGGTGATGGTCAGCCTCCTCACCATGGAGAGCGGGGGTGCCGGCGCCGCCACCGCGATCGGGCTCGGCGTGCTCGGCGCGCTGCTGACCGGGCCGCTGGCGGTCTGGCTCTGGATCAAGTTCTGCCTGGCACCGGCGGTCGTGGTCTTCGAGGGGCAGGGGCCCCTGGCGGCGCTGCGGCGTTCGTCCCAGCTGGTGCGGGGCGACTGGTGGCGGATCTTCGGCATCACCCTGCTCGCCGGTGCGATGGCGGCAGCGGCGGGTTACGTCATCCAGATGCCGTTCTCCATCCTCGGGATGTTCCCCGGCGTGATCGGGACGTCGTCGATGGGCGACGACCCGAGCACCGCCGCCGTGCTGGTCGCCGTCAGCGGCTACCTGGTGGCGACGCTGCTCGGGCAGCTCGTGAGCCAGATCATCTCGACGACGTTCCCGCAGCTGGTGGTGGGGCTGCTGTACGTGGACCGGCGGATACGGACGGAGAACCTGGGGCCGGTACTGGCCGAGGCAGCCGGCCCGCCGCCGCAGAGCCCGCCGCCGTCCGGCGGCGCCCACCTCTGACCGTCCTCCCGTGGGTCCCGCGCGAGGTCCGGGGCTCACGGGGCGTCAGGAGCTCAGTCCACCAGCGAGTTCTTCGGGCTGAGCACGCAGAACTCGTTCCCCTCGGGGTCGGCCAGCACGACCCAGGTGGTCTCGCCCTGCCCGATGTCGACGCGCCGCGCCCCGAGCCCCAGGATCCGCTCCACCTCGGCGTCCTGGTCGTCGGGCGCCAGGTCGATGTGGAGCCGGGTCTTGACGGTCTTCGCATCCGGCACGGGGACGAAGCACATGCCGGGCAGCGCGGACGCGTCGGCCCCGATGACGATTTCCTCCTCGTCCTCGAACAGCACCTTCCAGTCCAGCACCGCACACCAGAAGCGGGCGAGCGAGGGCAGGTCGTGGGTGTCCACGGTGAGTTGATACATACGAACGGCCATGCCCGCCAGTCTGCCCGGCGGGCGCCGCCGTTGTCACTCGCGGCGGGGCCGTGACCCTGGGAACCCGTCGGCCGCCGGGGCGCGGTGGAGCGATGCGAGGGACACGGTCCGGCACCCCGGGCCGACGTCCGGCACACGGGGCGGATACGCAGGACGGCCCCCGGCGTGTGCCGGGGGCCGTCCTGGACATCAGGGGTCAGACGTTGAAACCGAGGGCGCGAAGCTGCTCACGGCCGTCGTCGGTGATCTTGTCCGGGCCCCACGGCGGCATCCAGACCCAGTTGATCCGCAGCTCGTTGACGATGCCGTCGGTCGCGGACTTCGCCTGGTCCTCGATCACGTCGGTCAGCGGGCAGGCCGCGGACGTCAGCGTCATGTCGAGGGTGGCGATGTTGGCGTCGTCGATGTGGATGCCGTAGATCAGGCCCAGGTTGACGACGTCGATCCCCAGCTCGGGGTCGACCACGTCGTACAGCGCCTCGCGGACCTCCTCCTCGGAGGCCGGCTTGGTGGTCAGAGTCTCGTTGTCGCTCATGCCGTCTTCCCTTCGGACAGCGCCTTCGCCGTCGCGTCCTTCCACGCCATCCAGCTCAGCAGCGCGCACTTGACCCGGGCCGGGTACTTGGAGACGCCGGCGAACGCGACGGCGTCCTCCAGCACCTCCTCCATCGCGTCGTCCGGCTCCAGCTGGCCCTTGGACTGCATCAGCTCCAGGAAGGTCTCCTGGATCTTCTGCGCGTCCCCTAGTTCCTTGCCGACGAGCAGCTCGTTGAGCACCGAGGCGCTCGCCTGGCTGATGGAGCAGCCCTGGCCCTCGTAACTGACGTCGGCGATCGTCTCGCCGTCGTACTTCACGCGGAGCGTGATCTCGTCGCCGCACGTCGGGTTGACGTGGTGCACCTCGGCGTCGCCGTCCCGCAGGCCACGCCCGTGGGGGTGCTTGTAGTGGTCCAGGATCACTTCCTGGTACATGGATTCAAGCTTCACCAGTCAACCCTCAGCCGCTCTGCCATCTAACCGAAAAAGTTCCGCACGTGCTCCAGGCCGTCCACCAGGGCGTCGACCTCGGCGGGCGTGGAGTACAGATAGAACGACGCTCGCGTGGTCGCGGGAATTCCGTAGCGCAGGCAGACCGGCCGTGCGCAGTGGTGTCCGACCCGGACGGCGATGCCCAGCTCGTCGAGTACCTGGCCCACGTCGTGGGGGTGGATGTCGCCGAGCGTGAAGGAGATCGTCGCCCCGCGGTCCTCGGCCGTGGACGGACCGATGATCCGCAGGTCGGGGACCTCCAGGAGCCGCTGTACCGCGTACCGGGTGATGGCCTCCTCGTGGCGGTGGATGTTCTCCATGCCGATCGAGGTGAGGTAGTCCACCGCGGCGCCGAGGCCGACCGCCTGGGCGATCGGAGGCGTACCCGCCTCGAACTTGTGCGGGGCCGGCGCGTACGTCGACGAGTGCATCGACACGGTCTCGATCATCTCGCCGCCGCCGAGGAACGGCGGCAGGTCCTCGAGGAGTTCCTGCCGTCCCCAGAGCACGCCGATGCCCGTCGGGCCGACCATCTTGTGGCCGGTGAAGGCCACGAAGTCGGCCTGCAGCGCCTGCACGTCGAGCACCATGTGCGGGGCCGCCTGCGAGGCGTCGATGCAGACCAGCGCGCCGACCTGCTGGGCACGGCGGATGATCTTCTCGACCGGGTTGATCGTGCCCATGATGTTGGAGACCAGCGTGAAGGAGACGATCTTCGTCTTCTCCGTGATGATCTCGTCGATGTTGGACAGGTCCAGGCGGCCGTCGTCCGTGATGCCGAACCACTTCAGCTTCGCGCCGGTGCGCTGCGAGAGCAGCTGCCACGGCACGATGTTGGAGTGGTGCTCCATCTCGGTGGTGACGATCTCGGTGTCACTGTCGACCCGGTAGGGCTCGTCCGCCCAGCCGAGCATGTTCGCGACGAGGTTGAGCGACTCCGAGGCGTTCTTGGTGAAGATCACCTCGTTGCGGCTGGGTGCGTTGATGAAGGCCGCGACCTTGTCGCGAGCGCCTTCGTACAGCGCGGTCGCCTCCTCCGCGATCGTGTAGACACCGCGGTGGACGTTGGCGTTGTGCCGCTCGTAGTACTGGTTGAGCGCGTCGAGGACCTGGCGCGGCTTCTGCGAGGTCGCAGCGCTGTCCAGGTACACGATCTTCTTGCCGTCGTGGACCGTGCGGTCCAGGATCGGGAAGTCCTTGCGGATCGCCTCGGTGTCGAGGAGGCCGGAGAGCCCCTGTCGGGCGTCAGTCACGCGACCGTACCTCCTGAGTTCGCTCCGCTCACGGGGCCACCCTTCACGTATGCCTCGTAGCCCTCGTTCTCCAGCTTGTCGGCGAGCTCGGCGCCGCCGGACTCGGCGATGCGGCCGTTGGCGAAGACGTGCACGAAGTCGGGCTTGATGTAGCGGAGGATGCGCGTGTAGTGCGTGATCAGCAGGGTGCCGACCTCACCGCTCTCACGGACCCGGTTGACGCCCTCGGATACGACGCGCAGGGCGTCGACGTCGAGACCGGAGTCGGTCTCGTCGAGGATGGCGACCTTCGGCTTGAGGAGCTCCAGCTGGAGGATCTCGTGGCGCTTCTTCTCACCGCCGGAGAAGCCCTCGTTGACGTTGCGCTCGGCGAAGGACGGGTCCATCTGGAGCTCGGCCATCGTCTCCTTGACCTCCTTCACCCACGTCCGCAGCTTGGGGGCCTCGCCGCGGACGGCGGTGGCGGAGGTGCGCAGGAAGTTGGAGACCGAGACGCCGGGGATCTCGACCGGGTACTGCATGGCGAGGAACAGGCCCGCGCGGGCGCGCTCGTCGACGGACATCTCCAGGACGTCCTCGCCGTCCAGGGTCACCGTGCCACTCGTGATCGTGTACTTGGGGTGACCCGCGAGCGAGTACGCGAGGGTGGACTTGCCGGACCCGTTGGGGCCCATGATGGCGTGCGTCTCGCCCTGCTTCACGGTCAGGTCGACGCCCTTGAGGATCTCCTTCGTGGCGTTGTCGGCCTCGACGGAGACGTGCAGGTCGCGGATTTCAAGCGTTGCCATGGGTGACTCAGGACTCCTGGGTGACGGAGACGAGCACATCGTCCCCTTCGATCTTGACGGGGTATACGGGGACGGGGCGCGTCGCGGGAAGACCGGACGGCTTGCCGGTGCGGAGGTCGAAGCTCGATCCGTGCAGCCAGCACTCGATCGAGCAGTCCTCCACCTCGCCCTCCGACAGCGAGACGTTCGCGTGCGAGCAGATGTCGTTGATCGCGAACACCTCGCCCTCGGTGCGGACGACGGAGACCGGCGTGCCGTCGAGCTCCACCCTCTTGGGGGTGTCGTCCTCCAGCTCGCTCAGCGCACAGGCTTTGACGAAGGCCATCAAACCGACGCCTTCAGCTCGGTCTCGATCTTGTCGAGGAGACGGGCTTCGACGTCGGGCAGACCGATCTGCTGGACCAGCTCGGCGAAGAAGCCGCGCACGACGAGTCGGCGGGCCTCCTCGGCCGGGATACCGCGGGACTGCAGGTAGAACAGCTGCTCGTCGTCGAAGCGGCCGGTCGCCGAGGCGTGGCCGGCGCCGACGATCTCGCCGGTCTCGATCTCCAGGTTCGGTACGGAGTCGACCCGGGCGCCGTCGGTGAGAACCAGGTTGCGGTTCATCTCGTAGGTGTCGGTGCCCTCGGCCGCGGCCTGGATGAGCACGTCACCGATCCAGACGGCGTGGGCGTCGTCGCCCTGGAGCGCGCCCTTGTACACGGCGTTGGACTTGCAGTGCGGCGTGTTGTGGTCGACCAGGAGACGGTGCTCCTGGTGCTGGCCCTTGTCGGTGAAGTACAGGCCGAAGAGCTCGGCCTCGCCGCCGGGGGCCGCGTACGCGACGCGAGGGTGGAGACGGACGAGGTCCCCGCCGAACGTCACGATGATGGACTTGAAGGAGGCGTCGCGGCCGACCAGCGCGTTGTGCTGGCCGACGTGGACCGCCGTGTCGTCCCAGTCCTGGACGGAGACGACGGTCAGCTTGGCACCGTCGCCCAGGACGTATTCGACGTTGGCCGCGAGCACGGCGTCACCGGTGTGGTCGATGACGACGACTGCCTCGGCGAAGGCGCCCAGCTCGATGACCTGGTGGCCGTAGGCCACGCCGCCCTCGCCGTGCACGGTGATCCGGACCGGCTCGCTGAGCACGGCCTCCTTGGCGACCGTGACGACCGAGGCCTGCTGGAAGGACGAGTACGCCTGGGCGGCGACCCGGTCCACCGGCTTCCCGGCCTTGCCGAGCCGCGCGTCGTCGCGGCCGACGGTCTCGACCGTGACGCCCGCGGGCGCCTCTACGACGACCTTGACACCGTCACCGGTGGCGACGGCGGTGCCGTCGTGCAGGCCGCGCAGCCGCTCCAGCGGCGTGAACCGCCACTCCTCCTCGCGGCCGTGCGGGACCGGGAAGTCCGCGACGTCGAAGGACGGGGGCGCGCTCATGCGCGTGGCGACGGTGGACTCGGCCGCCACCGCGATGGAACCGGCGGTCGTCGAACCGGCCGGGATGTTCTGAGCCTCAGCCATGGCTGTCGTAGTGCTCGCTTTCTCAGTCAAGAACTCTTCGGGACGCGGTCGGCGGGCGTACTAGCCGACCGAACCCTCCATCTGCAGCTCGATCAGCCGGTTGAGCTCCAGGGCGTACTCCATGGGCAGCTCCTTGGCGATCGGCTCGACGAAGCCGCGCACGATCATCGCCATGGCCTCGAACTCGGTCATGCCGCGGCTCATCAGGTAGAAGAGCTGGTCCTCGGAGACCTTGGAGACGGTCGCCTCGTGACCCATCGACACGTCGTCCTCGCGGACGTCGACGTACGGGTAGGTGTCCGAGCGGGAGATGGTGTCCACGAGCAGCGCGTCGCACAGCACGTTGGACTTGGCACCCGGCGCACCCTCGCCGATCTCGATGAGACCGCGGTAGGAGGTGCGGCCACCGCCTCGCGCCACCGACTTGGAGACGATGTTGGAGGAGGTGTTCGGAGCCATGTGGACCATCTTGGCGCCGGCGTCCTGGTGCTGGCCCTCGCCCGCGAAGGCGATGGACAGGGTCTCGCCCTTGGCGTGCTCGCCCATCAGGTAGACGGCCGGGTACTTCATGGTGACCTTGGAGCCGATGTTGCCGTCGACCCACTCCATGGTCGCGCCCTCGTACGCCACGGCGCGCTTGGTGACCAGGTTGTAGACGTTGTTCGACCAGTTCTGGATGGTCGTGTAGCGGCAGCGGCCGCCCTTCTTCACGATGATCTCGACGACCGCGGAGTGCAGCGAGTCCGACGAGTAGATCGGCGCGGTGCAGCCCTCGACGTAGTGGACGTAGGCGTCCTCGTCGACGATGATCAGCGTCCGCTCGAACTGGCCCATGTTCTCCGTGTTGATACGGAAGTAGGCCTGGAGCGGGATCTCGACGTGCACACCCTTCGGCACGTAGATGAAGGAGCCACCGGACCACACGGCGGAGTTCAGCGAGGCGAACTTGTTGTCACCGACGGGGATGACGGTGCCGAAGTACTCCTTGAAGAGCTCGGGGTGCTCCTTCAGCGCGGTGTCGGTGTCCATGAAGATGACACCCTGCGCCTCGAGCTCCTCGTTGATCTGGTGGTAGACCACCTCGGACTCGTACTGCGCGGCGACACCGGCGACCAGGCGCTGCTTCTCCGCCTCCGGGATGCCGAGCTTGTCGTACGTGTTCTTGATGTCCTCGGGCAGGTCCTCCCAGGACTCCGCCTGCTTCTCCGTGGACCGCACGAAGTACTTGATGTTGTCGAAGTCGATGCCCGACAGGTCGGAGCCCCAGTTCGGCATGGGCTTCTTGTCGAACAGCTTCAGGCCCTTGAGCCGGAGCTTCAGCATCCACTCCGGTTCGTTCTTCTTCTCCGAGATGTCGCGGACGACAGCTTCGGACAGGCCGCGCTTCGCCGCCGCGCCTGCCGCGTCGGAGTCGGCCCAGCCGAATTCGTACGTACCCAGACCCTCGAGCTCAGGGTGGGCAGTCTCCGTGGGGAGCGTCATGCGGGGTTCCTCCCGGCCGTGCTTGCAGATGCTGAATGGGTGGTCTGTGAAGCCTGTGGCGCTGCGGGGCTGCTGCGCGGAACGAACGTCGTGCACACACCGTCACCGTGGGCGAGGGTGGCGAGACGCTGCACATGGGTCCCGAGCAGGCTGGAGAAGAATTCCGTCTCCGCCTCGCACAGCTGCGGGAACTGCTCGGCGACGTGGGCCACCGGGCAGTGGTGCTGACACAGCTGCTCGCCCTGCTGAGGGGCCGGCGCGCTGCGCGCCGTAGCAGCGTACCCGTCGGCGGACAAGGCCTTGGCCAGTGCCTCGGTACGCCCCTCGGGGGCCGCCGCCTCGACCACAGCGCGGTAGGACTCGGACTGGGCGGCCATCCTGGCGCGGGCGAAGGCGACGAGCGCCTCGTCCCCCGCCGTCTCGGCGATCCAGCGCAGCGCGTCGGCGGCGAGCTTGTCGTAGGACTGGTCGAAGGCGTCCCGGCCGCAGTCGGTGAGGGCGAACACCTTGGCCGGGCGGCCACGGGTCCGTGCCCCGTAGACCCGCTGCTCACGGGCCTCGACCACGTCGTCGGAGACGAGGGCGTCCAGGTGCCGCCGGACGGCCGCCTGGGTCAGGCCGACCCGCTTGGCCAGATCGGCGACGGTGGAGGGGCCGTGGTCCAGGATGGAGCGCGCGACCCGGTTGCGCGTCGAGCGCTCACCGGTCGCGAGTTCCTCCTGAGGAGCCTCGCCAACGTATTTCACAACGCCATTGTTGCGTAATTCCTTCGGGCGTGACAACCCGCCTCCGGTCCCGCCACGGTGCGCTGCATCACTTAGGTGAACCTAAGTTGACCTGCGGAAATGTCGATCACCGCGGTGCCCCCGCAGGTCAAGGGCCCCCGGCGGGCGCGGGCGCCGCCGCCCCCGCGCGCGACGGGGCCGGCCCCGGGAGGACATCCACCGGGGGCCGGCCGTGGGCGCGCCGCGGGCCACGGTCGGCCGCGAGGCCGGGTCGCCCGGTGACCCTGATCGCGTTCACGAGCGTCCTGCCCTCCGCTCCGCGAAGCCCAGCTCGATCCCGTGGGTGCCGTCCGCCAGGCGGGCACGGCGGGATTGGCCGGATCCCCGCTCCCGCGCCCGCGTGCCGCGCCTCGAGCCATGGCGCCGCGCGCCCCCGTCCCGCGCTCCGTGAGGGTGCCCTCCTGCGGGG
Organism: Streptomyces sp. NPDC006516; assembly: GCF_040611875.1. Taxonomy (NCBI): domain Bacteria; kingdom Bacillati; phylum Actinomycetota; class Actinomycetes; order Kitasatosporales; family Streptomycetaceae; genus Streptomyces; species Streptomyces sp. NPDC006516. The sequence continues at coordinate 1,204,647 of NZ_JBEXPD010000001.1, read as the reverse complement.
CGGTCGCGCTCCCCCGCCTAGACTTGCCCGCCATGAGCAGCGAGCCCGTCGTACAGGCCAGGGGCCTTGTCAAGCGGTACGGCAACAAGACGGCGGTGAGCGGCCTCGATCTGAAGGTCGCGGCGGGCGCGGTGACCGCGGTCCTCGGCCCCAACGGAGCCGGCAAGACCACCACGATCGAGACCTTCGAGGGCTACCGCCGTCCCGACGAGGGCACCGTACGGGTCCTCGGCCTGGACCCCGTCACCGACGCCGCGCGGCTCCGCCCGCGCATCGGCGTCATGCTCCAGTCCGGCGGTGTGTACTCCGGCGCCCGCGCCGAGGAGATGCTGCGCCACATGGCGAAGCTGCACGCCCGGCCGCTGGACGTCGGGGCGCTCATCGAGCGCCTCGGGCTCGGCGGCTGCGGCCGGACCACCTACCGCAGGCTCTCCGGCGGGCAGCAGCAGCGCCTGGCCCTGGCCATGGCCGTCGTCGGCCGCCCCGAGCTGGTCTTCCTCGACGAGCCGACGGCGGGCCTCGACCCGCAGGCCCGGCGCTCCACCTGGGACCTGGTCCGTGAGCTGCGGGCCGACGGCGTGTCGGTCGTGCTCACCACCCACTTCATGGACGAGGCCGAGCAGCTCGCCGACGACGTGGCCGTCATCGACGCCGGCCGGGTCATCGCCCAGGGCAGCCCCGAGCAGTTGTGCCGGGGCGGCGCCGAGAACACCCTGCGCTTCACCGGCCGCCCGGGCCTGGACCTCGGTTCGCTGCTGAAGGCGCTGCCCGACGGCAGCGAGGCGGCAGAGCTCACCAGCGGCGCGTACCGGATCACGGGGCAGATCGACCCGGAACTGCTGGCGACGGTCACCTCCTGGTGCGCCCAGCACGGCGTGATGCCCGACGGGATCTCGGTGGAACGCCACACCCTCGAGGACGTCTTCCTCGAGCTGACCGGCAAGGAGCTGCGCGCATGAGCGCCGGTACGTACACCCCCCGGCCGGGCGCCGCCCCGCTGCCCCGCATGATCGCCGCACAGGCCGCGCTGGAGACGCGGATGCTCCTGCGCAACGGCGAACAGCTGCTGCTGACGGTGGTCATCCCGACGCTGCTGCTCGTGCTGTTCAGCGCGGTCGACATCGTGGACACGGGCGCGGGTGAGCCGGTCGACTTCCTGACGCCCGGCATCCTCGCGCTCGCCGTGATGTCCACGGCTTTCACGGGCCAGGCGATCGCCACCGGCTTCGAGCGGCGCTACGGGGTGCTCAAGCGGCTGGGCGCCTCGCCGCTGCCCCGCTGGGGCCTGATGGCCGCGAAGACACTCTCGGTCCTGGTCACCGAGGTGCTGCAGATCGTCCTGCTGACGGTGATCGCCTTCGCGCTGGGCTGGTCGCCCGAGGGCAGTCCGTTCGCCGTGCTGCTGCTCCTCGTGCTGGGCACCGTGGCCTTCTCCGGGCTCGGGCTGCTGATGGCGGGCACGCTGAAGGCCGAGGCCACCCTGGCGGCGGCCAACCTCGTCTTCCTGCTGCTGCTGGTCGGCGGAGGGGTCGTCGTGCCGCTGGACAAGTTCCCGGACGCGGCACAGTCCGTCCTGGGCCTGCTTCCGATCGCGGCCCTCTCCGACGGGCTCAGGGACGTCCTCCAGCACGGCGCCGCGATGCCCTGGGGCGACGTGGCGATCCTCACGGTCTGGGCGGTGCTGGGGCTGGGAGCCGCGGCGAAGTTCTTCCGCTGGGAGTGAGCGGTCGCGGGCGGCCGCGTCTCCGCTGAGCAGGCGTGCGCGGGCGCGGGCGGACAGGGCGCCCCCTCCCCGCCGAGCGGGCGCGGCGGTGCATCGCCGATGTCCCAGCTCATCCGGGAATGGCCACCCCTCGTGAAAACATGCACAAGCCGTTGCCTACGATGGTGCGCGTGGAAACCCCCCTCTCCTACATCGCCAAGCGCTGGACACCGTCGATGAGGACGGCCAAGCGAGCCGCGCTCTCCGCGGTCGTGATGAGCGTTTTCATCATCGTCACCGGCGGCGCGGTCCGGCTGACCGGTTCCGGTCTGGGCTGCGACACCTGGCCCAAGTGCACCGACGACAGCCTCTTCGCCACCCCCGAGCAGGGCCTGCACGGGGCCATCGAGTTCGGCAACCGGATGCTGACGTATGTGCTGTCGGCCGCGGTCGGCTGGGCGATCATCGCGGCGCGTTCCCTGAAGCCCCGGCGGCGCGGCCTCACGCGGATCGCCTGGCTCCAGTTCTGGATCGTGATGGGGAACGCCGTCATCGGCGGGATCACGGTCTGGGCGGGCCTCAACCCGTGGTCGGTCGCCGGGCACTTCATGCTCGCCAACGGCCTGCTCACCGTGGCCGTCCTCACCTGGGTGCGGATCGGCGAGGGCGACGGAGCTCCGCGCCCGCGCGCCCCTCTTCCCGTACGCCGGCTGGCCTGGGCCCTCGTCGCCACCACGGTCGTCCTGATCGCCCTCGGCACCACCGTGACCGGTTCCGGCAAGCACGCCGGGGACAGCAGCGACGTACCGCGCATGCCGTGGGACTGGAGCGCCGCGGCGCACGTGCACGCGGTCGCCGCCTGGGTCGTCTGCGCCCTGGCCCTCGCGATGTGGTTCGCCCTGCGCGTCGTCGACGCCCCCGTCGACACCCGGGCGCGCGCCCGGGACCTGCTGTTCGTGCTCGTGGCGCAGGGCGGGATCGGCTACGTCCAGTACTTCAACGACGTGCCGGAGATCCTGGTGGGCCTGCACATGCTCGGCTCCTCCCTGATGTGGATCGCGGTGCTGCGCCTGCTGCTGTCGCTGCGCGAGCGTCCGGCCGCCGGGGCCCCCGTGCCCGCCCCGGCCTCCGGGCAGCAGCAGGAGCACGCTCCGGCGGTCTGATCCGGCACGCGCGACGGCCTCGGCCCCCCACCCGGACGGGTGGGGGGCCGAGGCCGTCGCGCGCCTGTGCGCGGGCTCAGCCGTTGGAGGGGCCGCCGACCTGGATCCCGGCCATCCGGGACCACTCGTACGGGCCGGTGCGGACCTTGGCCGCGAACTCCCCGTCGAAGTCCTCGTGCATCGTGATGCCGGCCTTCCGCACGGCGCTCTCGGCGACGGCGTAGGAGGGCGCCACCAGATCGCCCCAGCCGCCGTCCTCGCCGACCAGCACGATGCGGGTGCCCGTCTGACCGATGTAGGCGAGCTGCCCCTCGGCACCGCCGTGCGCGGCGGCGAAGGCGCCGATCTGCTTGGCGAGCTTCGCCGCCCTGCGCTCCGCGCGGGCCGCGTGCCTGCTGTCGTCCGTCTGCTGGGTCTGAGCCTCTGCCGTCTCTGCCATGGACAGGATGCTACCGACGGGTAGAACAACGGGCGACGGGCGGGGGACGTGGCGTGGGCCACGTCCCCCGCCCGTCGGCGGAGCTCCGGTGCGTGCGGACTACCTCAGGAAGGGGTCCACCGCGACGGCGACGAAGAGGAGCGACACGTAGGTGATCGACCAGTGGAACAGCCGCATCTCCTTGAGCTTGGCGCCGGTGACCCCGGCCTTCGCCCGGTTCTGGAGGCCGTGCGCCTCCCAGAGCCAGAAGCCACCGGTCAGCAGCGCCACCAGCGTGTAGAACCAGCCGGTGTAGCCCAGCGGGGTCAGCAGGAGCGAGACCGCGACCATCACCCAGCTGTAGATCACGATCTGGCGGGCCACCACCCGATTGGAGGCCACGACCGGGAGCATCGGGACGCCGACCCGGGCGTAGTCCTCCTTGACCTTCATCGACAGAGGCCAGTAGTGCGGCGGCGTCCAGAAGAAGATGACGGCGAAAAGAATGACCGCGGCCCAGCTCATCGAATTGGTCACGGCGGACCAGCCGATGAGTACGGGCATACAGCCGGCGATTCCGCCCCAGACGATGTTCTGCGAGGTGCGGCGCTTCAGCAGCATCGTGTAGATGACGACGTAGAACAGAAGTGCGCCCAGCGCGAGCGCCGCGGAGAGCCAGTTGACGAGCAGCCCGAACCAGACCGTGGAAATCACCCCGAGCGCGATTCCGAAGGCCAGGCACTCACGCGGGCTCACCATGCCGGTGACGAGAGGCCGCTGCGACGTGCGGTCCATCAGCGCGTCGATGTCACGGTCGATATACATGTTGAGCGCATTGGCACCGCCCGCGGAGAGATATCCGCCGATGGTGGTGGTGACCACGAGCCAAAGATCGGGCACGCCCTGAGCGGCCAGGAACATCACCGGAACGGTGGTGATCAGCAGCAGCTCGATGATGCGCGGCTTGGTAAGAGCCACAAATGCCTTGATGCGGGCGCCGAACGGGCGCTGGCCCGCCGGGCTCGGAGTCAAGGCGACCCCTGCGGGTCGGGACTCGACGGCCGTCACGCACACCCCTGACAGAGAAATCCCAGCAAGCTCCGGGCATGAAGACCCGGTAAAGACTTGCGCGAACCAGACCACTGTAGACGTTGGGCATACGCCGCCCTTCGCGGGGGTGGGCTCGTGTTGGGGTGGCGCAGAAGTGAACGGGAGCGCTCATACGGGAGGCGAAGTCCGCAGGTCGCCCGCACTGTGGAAAGGGCAGAAGTAGGGCCTTCCGTCGGGGGTAGGCTCGACAATGCCCGGTGCGGTAACCAGTCACCGGTTTACGAACAGTGGAGAGGAGCCCTGACTCAGGGTGAGCACCAAGCCGACCACCACAGACCTCCAGTGGACCGAATTGGACCAGCGGGCCGTGGACACCGTCCGCGTCCTCGCCGCGGACGCCGTACAGAAGGTCGGAAACGGCCACCCGGGTACGGCGATGAGCCTGGCTCCCGCCGCGTACACCCTCTTCCAGAAGGTGATGCGGCACGATCCGGCCGACGCCGACTGGACCGGCCGGGACCGGTTCGTACTCTCCGCGGGCCACTCCAGCCTGACGCTGTACATCCAGCTCTACCTCGCCGGGTACGGCCTGGAGCTGGACGACCTCAAGGCCTTCCGCACCTGGGGCTCGAAGACCCCGGGTCACCCCGAGTACGGCCACACCACCGGTGTCGAGACGACGACGGGCCCGCTGGGCCAGGGTGTCGCCAACGCCGTGGGCATGGCGATGGCCGCCCGCTACGAGCGTGGTCTCTTCGACCCGCAGGCGGCCCCCGGCACCTCCCCGTTCGACCACATGGTCTGGGTCGTCGCCGGGGACGGCTGCCTCCAGGAGGGCATCTCCGCCGAGGCGTCCTCGCTGGCCGGTCACCAGAAGCTCGGCAACCTGGTGCTGCTGTGGGACGACAACCACATCTCGATCGAGGGCGACACGGAGACCGCGGTCTCCGAGGACACCCTGAAGCGTTACGAGTCCTACGGCTGGCACGTCCAGCGCGTGGACCAGCTGCCCAGCGGCGACCTGGACCCCGAGGGTCTGTACCGCGCGCTGCAGGCCGCCAAGGCCGAGACGGAGCGCCCGTCCTTCATCGCGGCCCGCTCCATCATCGCCTGGCCCGCCCCGAACGCCCAGAACACCGAGGCCGCGCACGGCTCGGCGCTCGGCGACGACGAGATCGCGGCCACCAAGCGGGTGCTCGGGTTCGACCCGGAGAAGACCTTCGAGGTCTCCGACGAGGTCATCGCGCACACCCGTGAGGCCCTGGACCGCGGCCGCGAGGCCAAGGCCGAGTGGGAGAAGTCCTTCGCCGCGTGGCGCACCGCGAACCCGGAGCGCGCCGCGGACTTCGACCGCATCGCCGCGGGCGAGCTGCCCGCGGGCTGGGAGGACCACCTCCCGGTCTTCGAGGCCGGGCACGGCGTCGCCACGCGTGCCGCGTCCGGCAAGGTCCTCCAGGCTCTCGGCGGTGTCATCCCCGAGCTGTGGGGCGGCTCCGCCGACCTGGCCGGCTCGAACAACACCACGATCGACAAGACCTCGTCGTTCCTCCCCGTCGGCAACCCGCTGCCCGAGGCCGACCCGTACGGCCGGACGATCCACTTCGGCATCCGCGAGCACTCCATGGCCGCGGCCATGAACGGCATCGCGCTGCACGGCAACACCCGCATCTACGGCGGCACCTTCCTGGTGTTCTCCGACTACATGCGCAACGCCGTCCGGCTGTCGGCCCTGATGCACCTGCCGGTCACCTACGTCTGGACGCACGACTCGATCGGTCTCGGCGAGGACGGCCCGACGCACCAGCCGGTCGAGCACCTCGCCTCGCTGCGCGCCATCCCGGGCCTCAACGTCGTCCGTCCGGGCGATGCCAACGAGACGGCCATCGCGTGGCGCGAGATCCTCAAGCGCGGCAAGAAGGACTTCGGCAAGAGCGCTCCGCACGGTCTGGCGCTCACTCGCCAGGGCGTTCCCACCTACCCGGCGAACGAGGACGCGGCCAAGGGCGGCTATGTGCTCTTCGACGCCGAGGGCGGCGAGCCGAAGGCCGTTCTCATCGCCACCGGTTCCGAGGTCCAGCTGGCCGTCGAGGCCCGCGACGAGCTCCAGGCGGCCGGCGTTCCGACCCGTGTGGTCTCGATGCCGTGTGTCGAGTGGTTCGAGGAGCAGGACCAGGCGTACAAGGACAGCGTGCTGCCGCCCGCCGTGAAGGCCAGGGTCGCCGTGGAGGCGGGCATCGGCCTGACCTGGTACCGGTACGTGGGCGACGCGGGCCGGATCGTCTCGCTGGAGCACTTCGGTGCCTCCGCCGACGCCAAGGTCCTCTTCCGCGAGTTCGGCTTCACCGCCGCACACGTCGCGGAAGCCGCCCGGGAATCTCTCGCCGCCGCTGCGCGCTGACGCGGACATACGACAAGTAGGAGATGTAATTCTCATGACAGACGCACTCAAGCGCCTCTCCGACGAGGGCGTGGCGATCTGGCTCGACGACCTGTCCCGCACTCGGATCACCTCCGGCAATCTCGCCGAGCTGATCGACCAGAGTCACGTCGTGGGTGTCACGACCAACCCGTCGATCTTCCAGAAGGCGATCTCGCAGGGCCACGGTTACGACCAGCAGCTCACGGACCTCGCCACCCGCAAGGTCACGGTCGACGAGGCCATCCGCATGATCACGACGGCGGACGTCCGTGACGCCGCCGACATCCTGCGTCCGGTCTTCGACGCCACCGACGGCCAGGACGGCCGGGTCTCCATCGAGGTCGACCCGCGTCTGGCCCACCACACCGCGGCCACCGTCGCCGAGGCCAAGCAGCTGGCCTGGCTGGTGGACCGGCCGAACACGCTCATCAAGATCCCGGCGACCAAGGCCGGCCTGCCGGCGATCACCGAGGTCATCGGCAAGGGCATCAGCGTCAACGTCACGCTGATCTTCTCGCTGGAGCGCTACCGCGAGGTCATGGACGCCTACCTGGCGGGCCTGGAGAAGGCGAAGGCCGCCGGCCTCGACCTCTCCAAGATCCACTCGGTGGCCTCCTTCTTCGTGTCCCGCGTGGACACCGAGATCGACAAGCGCCTGGACGCCGTCGGCAGCGACGCGGCGAAGGCCGCCAAGGGCAAGTCCGCCCTGGCCAACGCCCGCCTGGCGTACGAGGCGTACGAGGAGGTCTTCGGCGGCGACCGCTGGGCCGCCCTGGACAAGGCGCAGGCCAACAAGCAGCGCCCGCTGTGGGCCTCCACCGGCGTCAAGGACCCGTCCCTCAAGGACACCCTGTACGTCGACGACCTCGTCGCCCCCAACACGGTGAACACCATGCCGGAGGCGACGCTGGAAGCCGTGGCCGACCACGGCGAGATCTCCGGCAACACCGTTGCCGGACGTTACGACCAGGCCCGCGCCGACCTCGCCGCGATCAAGGAGCTCGGGGTCAGCTACGACGACGTCGTCCAGCTGCTGGAGGACGAGGGCGTCGAGAAGTTCGAGGCCGCCTGGATCGACCTGCTCAACTCGACCGAGGCCGAGCTCAAGCGCCTCGCTCCTTCGGAGGGCTGACCACCTTGTCTGGTGTTCCCGGAGCCAACCCGCTCCGTGACGCTCAGGACCGACGGCTCCCGCGTATCGCGGGGCCGTCGGGCCTGGTGATCTTTGGCGTCACGGGCGATTTGTCCCGTAAAAAGCTGATGCCCGCCGTCTATGACCTGGCCAATCGCGGCCTGCTGCCGCCGGGCTTCTCGCTCATCGGCTTCGCGCGCCGCGACTGGGAGGACGAGGACTTCGCCCAGGTCGTCCACGACGCCGTCAAGGAGCATGCCCGGACCCCCTTCCGCGAGGAGGTCTGGCAGCAGCTCAGCCAGGGCATGCGTTTCGTCCAGGGCAACTTCGACGACGACGAGGCGTTCGACACCCTCAAGAACACGATCGAGGAGCTCGACAAGGCGCAGGGAACGGGGGGCAACTTCGCCTTCTACCTCTCCGTGCCGCCGAAGTTCTTCCCCAAGGTCGTCCAGCAGCTCAAGAAGCACGGGCTGGCCGACCAGAAGGAAGGCTCCTGGCGCCGGGCCGTCATCGAGAAGCCGTTCGGCCACGACCTGGAGAGCGCGCAGGAGCTGAACCAGCTCGTGCACGACGTCTTCCCGCCGAACGAGGTCTTCCGCATCGACCACTACCTCGGCAAGGAGACGGTCCAGAACATCCTGGCCCTGCGCTTCGCCAACACGATGTGGGAGCCGATCTGGAACAGGTCGTACGTCGACCACGTCCAGATCACGATGGCCGAGGACATCGGCATCGGCGGCCGGGCCGGTTACTACGACGGCATCGGCGCGGCCCGCGACGTCATCCAGAACCACCTGCTCCAGCTGCTGGCGCTCACGGCGATGGAGGAGCCCGGCTCCTTCCACCCCAAGGCGCTGGTCGCCGAGAAGCTCAAGGTGCTCACGGCGGTGGAGCTGCCCGAGGACCTGGGCAAGCACACGGTGCGCGGCCAGTACGCGCACGCCTGGCAGGGCGGTCAGGAAGCGCTCGGCTACCTGGAGGAGGACGGCATCGACCCCAAGTCGAAGACCGACACCTTCGCCGCGATCAAGCTGACGATCAACAACCGCCGTTGGGCGGGCGTGCCGTTCTACCTCCGCACCGGCAAGCGCCTCGGCCGCCGGGTCACGGAGATCGCGGTCGTCTTCAAGCGCGCCCCCTATCTGCCCTTCGAGTCCGGCGCGACGGAGGAGCTCGGCGGCAACGCCCTGGTCATCCGGGTGCAGCCGGACGAAGGGGTCACGGTCCGGTTCGGCTCCAAGGTCCCGGGGACGTCCATGGAGGTACGGGACGTCACGATGGACTTCGCCTACGGCGAGTCCTTCACCGAGTCCAGCCCGGAGGCGTACGAGCGGCTCATCCTCGATGTCCTGCTCGGCGACGCCAACCTCTTCCCACGCCACCAGGAGGTCGAGCTCTCCTGGAACATCCTCGACCCGATCGAGGAGTACTGGGACAAGCACGGCAAGCCCGCCCAGTACGCGGCCGGAACCTGGGGCCCCGCCGAGGCGGACGAGATGCTCGCACGCGACGGACGGAGCTGGCGCCGGCCATGAAGATCGATCTCACGGAAACCACGTCCAGCAAGATCAACCAAGCCCTGGTGTCGGCACGCAGGTCCATCGGCACGCCCGCCATCGGCATGGTGCTCACGCTCGTCGTCGTCACCGACGAGGAGAACGCCTACGACGCGCTGCGCGCGGCGAGCGAGTCCTCCCGCGAACACCCGTCGCGGATCATCGCCGTGATCAAGCGGGTCAGCAAGTCGCCGCGCGCACGGCGCGACGCACGGCTCGACGCCGAGATCCGGGTCGGTTCCGACGCGGGATCGGGCGAGACCGTCGTGCTGCGTCTGCACGGTGAGCTGGCCAACCACGCCCAGTCGGTCGTCCTGCCGCTGCTGCTGCCGGACGCCCCGGTCGTGGTCTGGTGGCCCGAGGACGCCCCGGCCGATCCGGCCAGGGACCCTCTGGGCGCGCTGGCCCAGCGCCGCATCACCGACACCTACTCCGCCGAGCACCCGCTCGACGAGCTGGCGGTGCGCGCGGCGACGTACCGGCCGGGCGACACCGACCTGGCCTGGACGCGCATCACGCCGTGGCGCTCGATGCTGGCGGCGGCGCTCGACCAGCAGCCGGCGCAGGTCGTCTCGGCGACGGTGGAGGGCGAGTCCGACAACCCGAGCTGCGAACTGCTGGCCATGTGGCTCGCGGACCGGCTCGGCGTACCGGTCGAGCGCACCCTCTCGGGCGGCCCCGGTCTGACGGCCGTCCGGATGGAGACGAAGAACGGCACGATCGTTCTCGACCGCCCCGACGGCTCGCTGGCCACGCTCTGCATGGCCGGACAGCCGGACCGCGCGGTGGCGCTCAAGCGGCGGGAGACCGCCGAGCTCCTCGCCGAGGAGCTGCGCCGTCTGGACCCGGACAACATCTACGAGGCCACGGTGAAGTTCGGCGTGGAGCGCCTCGGCGGGCCCACGGAACCCTCGTCGGTCGGAACGGGTCAGAAGCGGCCCGAGCCGGCGGGTGCGGCCGCACCCGCCGCGAAGAAGGCGGCGGCCAAGAAGGCGGCGTCGAAGTGAGTGCTCCGCAGCTCGTCGTGCACCGCGACAAGGAGCTGATGGCCCAGGCCGCGGCGGCCCGGCTGATCACGAAGATCGTGGACGCCCAGGCCGCCCGTGGCTCGGCATCGGTGGTGCTCACCGGCGGGCGCAACGGCAACGGCCTGCTGGCCGCGCTCGCGTCCTCGCCCGCGCGGGACGCGATCGACTGGTCACGGCTCGATCTGTGGTGGGGCGACGAGCGGTTCCTGCCCGACGGCGATCCGGAACGCAATGTCACGCAGGCCCGCGAGGCCCTGCTGGACAAGGTGGAAGTGGACCCCTCACGGGTCCACGCGATGCCGGCGTCGGACGGTCCGTACGGGGACGACGCGGATGCCGCGGCCGCCGGGTACGCGGCGGAACTGGCCGCCGCGGCGGGCCCGGAGGACCACGGGCCCGTGCCGACGTTCGACGTGCTGATGCTGGGCGTCGGCCCGGACACCCACGTCGCGTCGCTCTTCCCGGAGCTGCCCGCGGTGCGGGAGACCGAGCGCACCGTCGTCGGTGTGCACGGCGCCCCCAAGCCGCCTCCGACCCGGGTCACCCTCACGCTGCCCGCCATCCGCGCGGCGCGAGAGGTGTGGCTGCTGGCCGCGGGTGAGGACAAGGCGGAGGCGGCGGAGATCGCCCTCTCCGGTGCGGGGGAGATCCAGGCCCCGGCCGCCGGGGCGTACGGCCGCAGCCGCACGCTGTGGCTGCTGGACGCCGCGGCGGCTTCCCGGCTGCCGCGCGCGCTGTATCCGCCGGCTTCGGCGTAGGCGACACACACGGAGGCCCTGCCTCGCTCCCCGGAGCGGAGGCAGGGCCTCCTGCCGTGCCGGGGCCGGCGGCCCCGGCAGGACAGCGTGTCCACCCACACCGTGACCGGTGGCCGGGAACGCCCTGGAGGTCACCGTCCGCCTGGAGGGCGAGCCTCAGCTCCGCTTCCCGGGCGCGTCGGCGCAGTCGGGCCGCCGCGCGGCTGCGGGGTCGAGGGCGTTGCTCACCAGTCGCAGGACGACAGAGTCGTACGGGCTGCCCATGTGCCCGGCCCGGTTCCCTGGGCACACGTCCTGGACGGTGATGTTGGTGACCGGACCGCCGGAGGGGGCGGGGCTGAGGTACTGGCGCTCGTAGGGAGTGACGATCCTGTCCCGCCGGGTGACCACGGTCGTGTACCGCACGCCGGGCATGGTGTCGCCGCCGGCGTCGAGCCGCCGGTTGACCGCCGAGCCGATCGTCTGGTCGGCCAGGGCCTGACCACCGAATTCCGCTGCCGGGGCGAGGATGTGCAGCCGCCGGGCGAGAGTGGCGAGCCCTGAGACGGTGCTTCCGTGATTGGCGGGCGCGATGCCGATCAGATGGTGGACCTTGTTGCGATCAGGGTCGCCGGGTTCCGTACCGCCCGCGAACTTCAGGTAGTAGCGCGGCAGGATGCCGCCACCCTGGGAGTGGCCGACCAGATCGACCTGGCGGGCTCCGGTCCGGTCGAGGACCCGGTCGACGAAGCGGGCGAGCTCGGCGGCGGACCGGGGGACGGCCGCACGGCCCTTGACCACGTCGCCTCGCGGGGCTCCGAAGTTGCCGGCGAAGACGCAGTAGCCCTCGGCCCTGAGACGGGGCGCCAGAGCACTCCAGTTGCTGAAGGCGTTCTCGTACGTGCCGTGCACGAGGACGACGGGCCTGGGGTGGCGCGCGCCCGGTTCGCAGCTCCAGTCATCGGCGCCGGGGGGCGGCGCGTCGGGATGGTCGACGGATGCGACGAAGGCGCGCTCCCAGCGGGAGTGTCCGGCATCGGCCTCTCCTCCGGAGTAGGCGGTGCGCAGGGGCCTGCCGTCCGGAGCGGAGACCGCTGCGAGGAGGAGCAGGAGGCCGAGGAGTATCGTCACGGCCGGCCGGCGCGACCGACGCCGGGGCCGACGCCGGGGCCGGTGCTCCCGGTCTGCCGGATGGGCGCGGACGGTGCGGCGGAGATGAGGGATCTGCATGGAGGTGCCTCCCGGGTGGGGATTTCTCACGGACGGGCTTCTCACGGACGGGCGCCGCTCGGACGGGCGCCTCTCGGTGCTGACGGGACGCGAGCTGATGTGCTGTCACCGCCGGTACGACGCGCTTTCGGGTGACTCCATGCCCATAACTGTTCACGGAGAGTGAGATTGCCGGTACGGTGACAGAGGTCGTGCGCGGGCCCTCCCGCCCGCTCCGTCATCCGACGCAACACGTCACCTCGTGCCCGGCCGCAAGGAGATGGCATGCCCGCGAACTCGGTCGTCCTCGGTGCCGGTGGTTTCATCGGCCGCTCCCTGGTGGTGGAACTCCTGCGCCGCGGCCAGGACGTCGCCGCCGCCGTGCACGGCAGCGGCGACCGGCTGACGCGATGGCTCGCGGAACAGCGGGTGGACACCGGCCGGCTGACCGTCGTCCACGCCGACATCACCCGCCCCGGACTCGGCCTGCCGGAGGAGGGTGTGGAGGACGTGCGCGACGTCTACAACACGGCGGCGCGCTTCGCCTTCGGCATCGACCCGGCCGAAGCCAGGGCGGTCAACGTGGACGGCGCCGCGCATGTGATCGAGTGGGCCGCGGCCCGCCCGCACCTGCGCCGGGTGGTGCACATCAGCGGCTATCGCATGGCCGCGGCCGACGCCGACTCCCCGGACTACCGGCGGGACGGCGCCTACGAGGCATCCAAGCGCGAGGGGGACGCGACGGCACGCGCCCGGGCCCGTGAGCTGGGCGTGCCGCTGACCGTCGCCAACCCCAGCACGGTGATCGGCCCGGGACAGTACGTCGGCCTGGCGGACCTGGTCGAGGAGCTGTGGCGGGGCACTCTCGCCGCGCTGCCCGGCGGCCCGGACATCTTCCTGCCCGTCGTCGAACTCGACTACTTCGTCCGGTTCCTGGCCTCCCTTCCCGAGCACGAGGAGAGCGCGGGCAACACCTACTGGGTGCTCGACGACACCACACCCCCGCTGCCGCAGCTCGTCTCACTGCTCGCCGGGCACATGGGCTTACGGGCTCCGCGCCGCTTCGTTCCCGTGCAGCTCCTGAAGCGGCTGCCCCGTGCCCTCACCAAGGCTGACCCCGAGACGCTCTCCTTCCTCTCCACCGACCGGTACGACACCTCGCCCGCACGCAAGTTCGCCGCGTCCTGCGATCTGGAGATGCCTCCCGTGGGCGACGCCCTGCGCGGATGGACCGACGATCTGGTGGCCGCGCGCTTCGGCCGGGTCCGGGCACCCCGCTCGCCGTACGGATTCCAGCAGGTGGGTGAGGACAGGACGTGGGTGATCGGCGACCGGGAGCGGCCGGGCTACGTCTTCCTGCATGGCCTTCCCGTCGACGCGGACTCCTGGTCGGGGGTGGCCGACCGGGTGGACGACTCCTCCCTGTCCGCCGATCTGCCGGGGTTCGGACGGTCGGCGCCCGCCCGGCAGTCCCACGACGACTGGCTGGCGGCCTTCCTGGAGCCGCTCAGCAGCCGGCCGGTCCTGGTCGCGCACTCCTACTCCTGCGGACCGGCCCTGCGTTACGCGCTCAGGCATCCCGGGCGGGTGGGGGCACTGGTCCTCGTCTCCCCGGCCTTCCTCCAGCCGCCGTCCTCATGGCTGATGCGCTCCCCTCTCGCCGTGCCGGTACTGCGCCGGATGACCGCCGAACGGCTGGCGGGATCGCTCGGACTGCCGCACGACGGTTACCTGGAGGGCCCGGTGGCGGACCTGCGGCGTTCGGGCGCGGCGGTCAGGGTCGTCGCGGCACTGCGCTCGGCCTACGGCCGGCGCGATGCTCTTCGGAGTGCCCTGTCGCGTGTCGAGGTGCCCGTGGAACTCGTCGTCGGGGCGCGGGACCCCCTGGCCGAGCCGACCGGACTTCCGGTCACCGAGATCGCGTCGGCCGGCCACTATCCCCAGCTCACGCATCCTGACGAGGTCGCCGGCCACCTCGTCGCGGTGCGAGGGCGGGCGGCTGCCCGCTGGTGATGCGGCCGCATCCCCCGGTCCACGGCTCCGGGGCGGGGCGGGCGGCGCGCCCGCCGGGAGCTCAGTCACGAGTGAAGGTCAGCACCACGTTGTGGCCGCCGAAGCCGAAGGACGTCGACAACGCCGCGGTGGCGCCGATCGTGCGAGGGGCACCGGTCACCAGGTCCAGTTCGATGCCGTCGCCCGGCTTCTCGAGGTTGCGCACCGGGGGCACGATCGACTCCGTGAGAGCGAGCACCGTGAGGATCGCCTCCAGGGCTCCCGAGGCGCCGAGGAGATGGCCGGTGGCGGACTTGGCGGCGGTGACCACCGGATGATTCCCCACGGCGGCTGTCAGCGCCCGGGACTCGGCGACGTCCCCCTGCGGCGTCCCGGTCGCGTGTGCGTTGACGTGCCCGATGTCACCGCCCGTCAGCCCCGCGTCGCGCAGGGCCTCCTCGATGGCGCGTGCCTGCCCCGCGGAGTCGGGCAGCGTGATGTCGTGGGCGTCGGACGTGACACCGGCCCCGGCCAGCGCCGCGTGCACACGGGCGCCGCGCGCCCGCGCGAAGTCGCCACGCTCCAGGACGACCATTCCCGCACCCTCGGACATCACGAAGCCGTCCCGCTGCCGGTCGAACGGCCGGGAGGCCTGCTCGGGGGCGTCGTTGCGCAGTGACAGCGCGCGCATCTGCGCGAAGGCGCCGAGCGACAGCGGATGGATGCAGGCGTCCGTGCCTCCGGCCACGACCACATCGGCGCGGCCTGCGCGGATGAGCAGGGCCCCGACGGCGATCGCCTCGGCACCCGAGGCGCAGGCGCTGGTCGGGGCATGGGTTCCCGCCCGCGCCCCGAGCAGCAGACTCACCACCGCCGAAGGGCCGTTGGGCATGAGCCTGGGGACGGTGTAGGGGGACACCGCGCGCTGTCCCCGCTCCCCCATCCGGTCGTGCTGGTCCAGTATGGTCAGCGCTCCGCCGATGCCGGTGCCCACGACGACGGCCAGTCGTTCGGGTTCGACCTCGGGCGGCCCCGCGTCGGACCATGCCTCCCTGGCCGCGACCAGCGCCGCAGCCTGGCTCCGGTCCAGCCGTCGCCGCTGTACGCGGTCCACCTCGGCGTAGGGGTCCTGGAGCATGGTGCCGGCGATGTGGACCGGCAGCTGTGTGACCCAGGGGGCGGCGATCGGCGTGATGCCGGACCGGCCCGCCAGCAGCCCGTTCCAGGTGCCTGGGACATCGGCGCCGAGCGGGGTCGTGGCCCCCATGCCCGTCACCAGTACGTCGTTCACCGGCCCGCCGCGGCGACGCGCGGTCTCACCGTCCGTACGCCGCACGACGGCCCCTCTCGCCCGCACCCTCGGCCGACCATGCGCGCCTGCTGAGTCCCGCGACGGTGAGCCGTGCCACGGCGAGCATCAGATCGAGGGCGCCCGCCACCTGGGCCGGCTCGTCGTGCGCTGCTGGGCGCGTGACGGCGTCCGTGTCCCCCAGGGCCTCCGGACCCGGACCGGTTGTGCCGTCCCGGCCACCTCCCCGGCCACTCTCCTCCCCGCCCTGAAATGCATTCGTTTCCACAGTCACACACATACCAGCTCCCCATTCCTTTGCACCGCGTGTGGCTTGAAAATGCCGTAGACCCCGGACGGGCGCACAGAATGCCACAAGACAGAGACGAGTTACCGGCTGCAGATTCCTCTCGCCGCAACCGCAACTCAAGCTAAGCGACAGCACCCCCTCCCCGCCTCGGCTGTTCTGTCGAATTATCGACTCCCCCTTTTAGCGGAGTCTCTCCTGTCAGGGGGGCGCAGGGGGCGCAGAATCAAACGGCGAAGAGAGCACTTCACCCCCTTTGCGCGTACAGTATGCCGAGCTCAGCACCATGATCAAATTCTTTCTGACTTGTCGTACTATGCCTTCGATTATTGCTTATTGCCACCACGCTCAGGAATGCTGCATAGTAAAGAAAGAGGCTGCAGAGAACAGTTCCCCGCACCTTGGCCCCGTGCACTTCAAAAATAAAGCAATGCACTATGAGGCCAGGGGCTCCGGCATTCCCGTTCTCATGCAAAAACCGGAAAGGGAGATTCGTGCCGCACACCAAAAGGCCTCACCCGTCCTCGGCCGAGGAACAGGTTCAAGTAGTCCGCTGGCCCCTCGAAGCGTCGAAGCTGGAGCACTTCCGGCACAAGGGCGTCCTCCGCCTCCTCGTGATCGAGAACGGGGCGACGCCACCCGTGTCGACGGACGTGCGGGAGGACTGGGTCCGGTCCCCGATCACGCGGGAGGACTTCGCCGCACGCATCTCCGCGCTGCGTGCCAGGGCCTCGTCGCACGACGTTCCGGCGCTGGACCATGACGGACTGCTCAGGTACGGCAGCCGCGTGGTGCCCGTGTCCCCGACCGAGATGTACCTGTTACGGCCCCTGGTGCAGCGTTTCGGCAGCCTGGTGGCCCGAGACGAGCTGCTCACGCTCCTGAGCACGCGGGGCAGCACGGCAAGCCGGAACGCCCTGGACCTGCACGTGATGCGGATCCGGCGCCGTCTCCTGCCCCTGGGACTGCGGCTCCGCACCGCCAGCAGGCGCGGTTACCTGCTGGAAGCGCTGGGCTGACCGTGGAGCCCCTGCCGGACGCCGGTCCGGCAGGGGCTCCACGGGTGGGTGGGCTTCGGCCGTACCCACGCGGTCATCGAACGGTACTCACGCGGCCCCCTGGCCGACTCACACCGCTCCGGCCGGAGTCACGCGGTCGGGGCCGGCTCGCGCTGCTCCGGCCGGAATACACGCGGTCCTCGCCCGCACTCACGCCGCTGCGGCCCTCGGCTGGCCGGAGCAACCGCAGGCGGTGGACACCAGGCCCGTCCGGTGTGCGTAGATCACGGCATGCACCCGGTTGCGCAGGTGCAGCTTGTCGAGCAGGTTCTGCACGTGGGACTTGACGGTGCTCTCGCTCACCACGAGTTCGGCGGCCATCTCGGCGTTGCTGAGGCCGTGGGCGAGGAGTTGCAGCACTTCTCGCTCGCGTCGGGTCAGCAGATCCGCACGTGCGCGGTCCGCGCCCGCCCCCGGGCGGGGGACCGTCACCGGCCAGGGCTCCTGGCCGGCGTCGCCGTGCCGGAGTCCGGGGGCGACGTGGACGGCGTACCCCGCCGCGACCATGTGGACGGCGGCCACCAGCTGTTCCGGTGTGGCGCTGCTCAGCACCACTCCCGTGGCGCCGGCGCGCAGGGCTTCTCTCGCGGTGCCGTCGGTGCCCTGGGCGGTCAGCAGGACCGCCGGCATCGAGTCCCCGTGGCGTGTGGCCAGTGCCCTGACCAATCCGACGACGTCGAGACCGGGCGACTGTGCGTCGGCGAGCACCACCGCGGGCCCGAGGCGCAGCACCTCCCGCTCGGCCTCGGCGGCGTCGGCGGCTTCACCGGCCACCTCGATGCCCTGATCCTGGTCGAGGATGGCCCGGATGCCGGTCCGGGTGATGGCACGGTCGTCGACGAGCAGAACGCGGACAGATGCGGTGATCGGTCTCTCCCTTCGTGCTGAGCGTGGAAGAACGCCTTGGTGGTCGGGGCTTTCGGTGACGCCGGCGTCGGCGTCAGGCTTCGGCGCGCCGGCGTCAGGCCTGGGCGCTCTCGGCGCCGGAGATCTTCAGGCCCGCGTCCCTTCCGGCGGCCCGGCCCGTGCCCGGCCGTCGCGGCGTCGTCAGGACGGCGAGCGCGCCGACGGCGATGAGGCACGCACCGGTCCACAGGGCGGGGACCATGCCGCCGGTGAACCCGTCCGGCGTGGTGAGTTCGCCGTGCGCGGTGAACACGGAAGCCAGTACGGCGACTCCGAGGACACCGCCCAGCTCCCGCAGCGAGTTGACCGCGCCCGAGGCCATCCCCCGGTCCTGGGCGTCGACCGAGCTCATCACCAGGTTCGCGGTCGGGGAGAAGTAGAAGGTCATGCCGAGCCCGCACATGACCAGGGCCGGGATCAGGGAGACGTAGTCCACGTCCGGCGACACACGGGAGGCGATCCAGCCGAGCCCGCAGGCCTGGAAGGTCAGACCGATCGCGACGATGACCCGGCTGCCGATCCGGTCGGAGAGGAACCCGACCAGCGGCGCGACGAAGATCGGTACCGCGGTCCAGGGCAGGATGCGCAGCCCCGCCTCCATCGGGGAGTAGCCGCGCGGGCCCTGGAAGAACTGGGTGAGCAGGAAGACCGAGCCGAACATGCCGGCGAACATCAGCAGCCCCGCGGCGTTCATCCCGCTGAAGGTCCGGTGGCGGAACAGCCGCATCGGGAACATGGGCATGTCCGTGCGGAGTTCCCAGGCGACGAACGCAACCAGGACGAGGGCGCCGCCGGCCAGCGCGGTCAGGACGAGGGGACTGGTCCAGCCGTCCGTGGGGCCCTGGATGAGGCCGAAGACGATGCCGAACAGACCGACGCCGGCCAGCACGGTCCCGATCAGGTCCAGGCGGGAGTTGGGGCCGCGGCTCTCGGCGAGCTTCCATCGGCCGAGCGGCAGCAGGACCAGCCCGATCGGCACGTTGATCCAGAAGATCCACTGCCAGGTCAGGTGCTCCACCATCACCCCGCCGACGAGCGGCCCCATCGCGATGGCCAGGCCCTCCACTGCGCTGAGCGCGCCGAGGACGGCGCCGCGGCGGGCCGCCGGGGCCACGGCGGTGAGCAGGGTCAGGTTGAGGGGCATCAGAGCGGCGGCGCCGAGTCCTTGCAGGGCACGGGCCGCGATGAGGGCGCCGATGCCGGGGGCGAGCGCCGCCGCTGCCGACGCGGCGGTGAAGACGCCGAGTCCCACGACGAACATCCGCCTCCGCCCGAACCGGTCGCCCAGGGCGGCACCGGGAAGCATGAGGACGGCGTAGGTGAGGGTGTAGGCGTTGACGGTCCACTCGAGTTGCTGGATGTCGCCGCCGAGGCTCTCCCGGATCGCGGGCAGAGCGGTGATGACGACCAGGTTGTCGAGGGAGACCATGGCCACGCCCAGGCCACAGCACAGGAACGTCCACAGGACGTTCCGCTTGGAGACATGCATGATTGCCTTTTCCTGGTGGATGGGCCGCGAACCTGACACCGGCGGCGGCCTCGCGGGAGGGGAGCCGCGAGACCGCCGCCGGTGAGCCGTGCGCGGTCGGTTCGGTGCGCGCCGGTGAGGCGTGCCCGGTCGGTTCAGCGCGCGCCCGTGCCGCGCATGACGCGGATCATCGGCGGCACCAGGGCTGCCAGTTCGAAGGGCCACCGCAGCCGGGTCAGCCAGCGCTCACCAAGCGGCCGGGCCAGCTGGTGCACGTCCAGACCGATCTCCTGACGCACGCGCCTGCCCGCCAGCACACGCACCGCCATGTGCGAGCTCAGTACGCCGAACGCCGTCGCGGTGTAGGCGACCTGCGGGAAGCTGTAGTCCGTGCGCGTGTGGTTGGCCCGGATCTCCGCCAGCATCTCGGCGGGGACCCTGTGCAACGGCACCGCCCGCCGCAGGAGTTCCCAGGTGTCCACCCTCTCGATGTCCTCGACGGTGATCGCCCCGTCGAAGGGTTCGCGCAGGCGGCGGTAGTCGTAGCAGCGCACGTACTGGGTTCCGGCCATGTCCCAGCCGGTGATGAGGGGTAGCCTCCGCTGGACGGCCACGCGGTGCAGCAGGTGTTTGGCGCGCCATCCGTCGAGGGTGGTGACGTCCACCCCGTCGATGACGAGCTGGCTCGGCGCGGTGAGGCGCTGCACCGTCGACGCGGTCACCCCTTCGGTGAACACGGTGACCCGGGCGTGCGGGTTGATCGACATGATGCGTTCCGCCGCGCCGGCGGCCTTGTTCTGCTCGATGTCGGCGGCGACGGCGCTCTGGCGGTTGAGGTTGTTCAGTTCGAAGGTCCCCGGGTCCGCCACGACGAAGCGCTGTACCCCGAGCCGCGTCAACGGCTCCACGGCCGCGCCACCGATCGACCCGCAGCCCGCCACCAGGATCGTGGCATGGCGCAGCGCCGACTGCTCCCCCGCCGACACGACGCCCGCGTTCCGGGTGACCAGTTCGTCGTAGAAGAGACTGTGGGGTCCCGATTCCCCTTCGGCCGGCGTACGGCCCAGGTGTTCCAGGGTCATGCGGCACCCCCACGCTGGCGGGGGATCATGGAGCCGCCGTTCGCCTGCCTGCGCCCGGCGAGCCGGGCCACCATCTCGTGGTACGAGGTCAGGTCGCTGCTGCCGTCCATGTAGGAGCGGACGACGTCGCGGTACCAGGGCAGGTCCTCGGGCACCGGCGCGACGAAGGGCTTGGCGAGGACGCCCTGATGGTAGATGGGCGCCAGCGGGTCCGACGAGGGCAGGCTCGGGGACGTGTCCTCGACGACGTGCAGGTCGAAACCGGCCAGACGCAGGTGGCGCAGGGCCACGTGTTCCTTGGCGTCGCCGAGCACGAGGCGGATCGCGTCGTCGAGCTGGATCATCGCCTCGCCCATGCCGAGCATGAGGTGCCACGGCACCCGGTCGTGCTGGATGCCGAGGGGCATCGACTGGTCACGCAGGAAGCGTTTGAGCTCGAAGACCTGGTGGGTCCCGAGCCCGAGACGCGCGTACTGCCCGAGCAGGTCGATACCGTGGGCGGCCTCGGTCGGGAACAGGGCGCGCCGGGGCGAGTCGAGGGGGAGACTGACCGGGTCGGCGGAACAGCTCAGCCCGACGTAACCCCGGATCCTCCCGGTGCGCGAGCAGAGGGTCACCGTGTGGATGCTCTCCATCTGGCCCGGGCGGGGCAGCGGTTCGTGGTACGCGGCCGTCCGGTAGACGAGGTCGGCCGAGATCCAGCTGAGCCGCAGGTACTGGGCGAGCCGGAAGCCGAGGATCCCCCGGAGGTAGCGGGCGGGGATCTGGCTGTCCCGTACGGTGAGGGTGATCAGACCGCTGTGGACGTCCTCCGCGTGGTACAGCGGGGTGCCGGAGATCTCCGCCGGGAGCTGCCGGTAGCTGAGCCGCTCGTGCAGCTCGATGATGTCGGCGACGTAGCGCAGGGCGCGGGAGCCCGAGGGGTCCGCGGAGGTCGGGATGGTGGTGCGGGCGTGCCCGTCACCGCCCGCGCGCGGGAATGCGGTGTTCATTCGGCGTCGTCCTCGGCGTAGAGGCTCTCGGTGATCGTGAGTGCCAGCACCTCGGGGGTGCCCTCGTAGATCCGGGTGCCGTAGGCGTCGCGGAGCATCTTCTCCACGCCGTACGAGCGGAGGTAGCCCCGGGCGCCGACGAGGGAGAGCGCGGCGTCGGCGACGTCGACGGCGGCGCGGTCGGCGAACAGCTTGGCCACGGCGGGCTCGTAGGCGGGCGGGGGAAGCTGGGTGTCCACGGTGTTCGCCGCGTGCAGGTACAGCAGGCGCGCCGCGTCCACCTTCGCGGTCATGTCTGCCAGCTTCGCCGCGGTGAACTGGTGACGGCGCAGCAGTTCACCGCCCTGTACCCGTTCCCCCGCCCAGGCCACGGCCTGTTCGAGGGCGCCGCGGGCCACCCCGGTGGAGATGCCGGCGACCGCGGCGCGGGCCATGTTGCTCTGCGCCATGTTGATGGGCATGCCCTCGCCCTCGCCGCCGATCATGTTCTCGGCGGGCACCCGTACCTCGTCGAACTCCAACTCGCTTCCCAGGCAGGCCCGGTAGCCCATCTTGTCGGCGACCGGGCCGCGTACGACGCCGGGCAGGTTCAGGGGCACGATGAAGGAGGTGAGTCCGGTGGCGCCCGGGCTGCCCTCCATGTTCGCGAACACGGAGGCGAAGGCCGCGAAGCGTGCGTTGGTGATGAACCGCTTCTTGCCGGTGAGTACGTACTGGTCGCCGTCCCGGCGTGCGGTCATGACGTTACGTGCGTGCGGAGCGTTGGCCGGGATGATCAGATCGCACCCGGCGTCCTCCTCCGTGACGGCGTTGCAGGCGAGCACCGGCTCGTCGCCGGAGAAGAGCGGGAGGTACCGCGCCTGGAGGCGGGGGTCGCCCGAGAGGAGGAGCGGTGCCTGGCCGAGCATGGTGGCACCGAAGACAAGCGCGGTGCCGGGGCACACGGCCGCCACTTCCTCCAGGGCGGTGGCGACCCCGAGCATCCCGAGGCCGAGGCCGCCGTAGTCGGTGGGGACGGCGGCCCGGGTCAGGCCGATCTCGTGGCCGCGGCGCATCACGTCCCAGTCGAAGTCCTCCGCCGGCGCCTGGTCGAGCTGCTGGACCAGAGGTTTGACGGTCTCCTGCGCGAACCGCCTGGCGTCCTCCTTGAGTTGCCGTACCTCCGGGGGCAAGGTGTCGAAGTTGAGCTCTGGGCTGAGGTCTGCCGGTACGTCGACGGTCATGGGTTCCTCGGTTTCCTGGTCGGTGTCGTCGGGATGTCTCGGAAGGTCAGCAAGGTCAGGCACCGACGCCCGACTCCGCGGCGATCGCCGGATAGCTGTCGAAGGCGGGCTGGAGCATCGGCACGAGTTCCAGCACCTTGGCGATGCGGCCGCGGATCCGGACCTTGCCGGTCGCGATGGCGGCGGGCACCAGCAGGCGGCCCATCCACAGGGCGTGCGCGGTGTCGCAGGACATCTTGAGGGTGATGGCGGCCTTGGACGGCGGCTCCCCGTGGACGACGCCCTCGGACGAGACGAAGATCCGGCAGTCGGGCTTGCTGTGCACCAGCTGCACCGAGAGCGCTTCCCTGCGCGCCTTCTCCACGAACTGCTCGTCCTCCAGCAGCACGTCGAAGAGCCGGCCGAACACGTCGGACGCCATTTCGCTGGACGAGAATACGGTCATGCTTCCCCTTTGATAAATCGGCGGTCCGACGCCCTCCGCACAAGGAACGGGTTTGTTCATCCGGATGCCTTCACACGGGAATGCATTCCGTTGGAGCGGTGCGCATGCCTCCGACCGGACAGCGGGAGTGCGTTTGCTCGTCGAGCGTCGATGACCGCACGCTATGACACCTCCGGTAGAGCTTCATCCGCACCGACAGGTAGCCGAAAAAAGACTGAAAGAAATTGGTAAGCGATCGCCACACAACGCTCTGAACAGCGGCGATGTGCCACTCGCACCTTCCGTGACCACCCTGCCCGTCTGGGATCGACGCCGTTCGAATATGGACGGGCACGCGCCGATCACCCCTCCCGCCGGTATACGAAACGAGTTGACAGTGCGTGACAACACTCCCCACGAATGCAACTCGAATGAGAATCCGGGGCCAAGGATTTCGCCACGAAAGAGTGATCGACGATTGCGCCTCTTGCATGTCGGAATTCCGTGGTGCGTCATTGAGGAGTCGTCGCGGCGACACATGCACGAGAGTTCCCGAAAGGAGGTGTCGAATAATGCGCAGGATCGAGATGAAGCACCGCTTCGCCGTCCGGGCCGACCGCCCCGCGGCCGGTCAGGGTTCCACCTGGAACTGGACGTGGGCCTACCGCCAGGCGTGACCGCGCGTGTGGGGCCGGGCACTCCCCTGCCCGGCCCCACACGTATGTCCCGGCCTTCCTTCCCTCCAGCCGCCCGTGTACCGAGGAGTCACCTTGCGTCTACGCCGCTCCCGTTGCCTGACCTGCTACTGGCATGACGGCGCGTTCGTCGTCCACCCCCACCCGCACGGCACCCCCACGGCGCTGCACCCGGCAGCCGCAGAGGTCCTCGCCGCCTTCGAGGACTGGGGCACTGCCGCCGAGGCGGCCGGAGAGCTCGGCCATCTGACCCGGGACACCGTCGAGGAGGCCGTCGAGACGCTGGTGCGGAGCGGGGCCCTCCTGGAGCACGGCGGCGCAGCCGCACACCGGGACGAGGAGATCGCGGCGCGATGGGGTTCATGGATGCCCGAGGCGTCGTTCTTCCACTACGCCACGCAGGACGTGTACGACCCCCCGGACGCCGCAGGGCCCCCGAGCCCCGCGTCCGCCGGGAACCCGCCGGCCGTCGTCGAAGCCGGGAATCCGCTGTCCCTCGTCGCATCCGGAGAGCCGGGCGCGCATCCGGGGAGCACCACGCAGGCCGTGGAGCCGGCCGGGGCCGCGCCCGCACCCCTACCGCCTCCCCTGTTCACGGACCATCCGCGAGCGCCCCTCCTCCTGCTCCCTCGCAGACCGGCGGGGCTCGGGACGCCGTTCGAGCAGGTGCTGTACGAGCGCCGCACCCACCGCGACTTCACCGGCGGGCCGGTGCCGGCGGAGACCCTGGCCGCTCTGCTGTCCGTGGTCTTCGGACCGGTCGACTTCATCGACTGCGGGCGGGGCGCCCTGTACCGGCGCACCAGTCCGCAGGGCGGCTCCCGTCAGGAGATCGACGCGTACGTGGGCGTCCTGGACGTCGAGGGCCTCGACCCTGGCTGGTATCACTACGACGGCCTGCGGCACGGTCTCGCCTTGCTCTCCGAGGGCTTCACGCCCGCGGAGGCCGCCCGTCTCTGTGCCGATCAGGAGTGGGCGGCACGGCCCGCCTTCCTGGTCGTCCTCGCAGCGCGGCTGGAGCGGATGAGCGCGAAGTACCCGACGCCCCGCGCATACCGCGTCTGCCTGCTGGACGCCGGGCACCTGGGGCAGACCTTCGCCCTGACCGCGACGGCCCTCGGCCTCGGCCCTGCCCAGACCGGCGCCTTCAGGGACTCCGAGCTCGCCGGCCGCTGCGGCCTGGACAACACCGGTCACGTCCCGCTCTACGTGCTGGCCGCCGGGCATCCCGCTCCGGCGGCACGGGACGCTCCCCCACCGGCCGGCATCCCGGCCTTCGGCGCCACCACGCTGCTCGCCCGCTGACACCGCGGGCCCGGTACGAGCCGGCAGCCCGCACGAGGCGGCAGGAGCCGGGCCAAGGGCGCGCCCGAGCCGCTCAGCCGCGGTCCAGGAACGGTTCCAGCAGCCCCGGGACGGCCTCGGACGCGAAGGCGAGACCCTCGGACGCGTCCGTGTCGCGCGCCGTGTAGGCGCCGCCTCCGGCCGCCGTCGTGGCGGTGACGCTCAGCAGCCCGGCCCTTCGCTGGAACCAGGACTGCTTCACCGTCCACCCGATCACCCCGGCCCGCTGGAGGGCCGCCGTGGAACGCCGGACCGTCCCGGAGCGAGTGACCAGATAACCGCCGCTGAGCGTGTGGCCCAGCGACCGGTACGCGTCGAGGCCCAGGAGCACGGAGAGCGGCAGGAACAGCACGCCGCAGGCGAGCGCGGTCCACAGCAGTACGGGTGTCAGCAGAACCCCGAGGACGGCCTGGACCAGCACGGGCACGAGCGCCACGGCCACGGCACGGCGCAGCCGCCGGCCACGGGCGGCGCGGGGGTGGGCCGTGAGCGCGGCACCGGTCGGGGCGCCGGGCTCCCGCAGGACCTCGGCCGCGATGGCGTCGGCCACGGCGCGGGGCGCGGCCGGCAGCAGGGTGTTGTGGTCGCCGCTCCGCGACTCCTCGTCCTTGGTCAGGCCGGTGGTGATCGCGTCCACCCGGGCCGCGCCCACCAGCCGTACGCCCAGCGGCTCCACCAGGTCCACCCCGCGCAGCCGGCGCTCCTCGACGGACAGGGAACGCGAGGTGAACAGTCCTCGCCGGACCCGGAGGGTGCCGCCCGGTTCGCGTTCCAGCCGGTAGTTCCACCACATCTCGATCCAGAGCCCGAGTGCGCCGACCACACCGGCGACGAGGGCGGCCAGGACCAGCACGGCGATCGCCCAGAGCAGCGGGGTGTCCCGGAAGCGGTCGGCGACCCAGTCGATGACCTCCCCCTGGGCGCCGACCCACTCGCTGACCTGGAGGACACCGCCCGCGGCGGCGCCGCCGAGCATGGGCGCGACGAAGGACACGGGGGCGTAGCGGATCCAGCGGGGGTCGAGCGTGGCGAGCTCGCCCTCCCGGTGCGTCCCGGGGGTCCGCGGGGCTCCACGGTCGAGCAGTTCTCGGCGCAGCCGCTCGCCCTCCGCGCGGGTGACGGGATCGAGCTCCAGGGTGGAGTCACCGCCCTGCTCCCCGGTGCCGATGCGCACCGTGACCAGCCCGAGGACCCGCAGCAGCGGGTGAGCGGTGAGATCGACGCTGCGGATCCGCTCGCGGGCCAGCGAGCGGCGCTTCACCAGGAGGAGCCCGGTGTGCAGATCGACGCGCTCGGTGCCGATCCGGTACCGGGTGCGCCGCCAGCGCACGTAGTCCCCTGCGGCGGCGCAGCCGATCAGCAGCGCCGCCCCCGCCAGCTCCCAGCCGATGGCCCTCGCGTACCCGAGGCGGCCGGACAGCGCGACCGTGACCGGCACGGCGGCGCCCGCGGCGACCCCCGCCGTGACCAGCGCGGTGACCAGGATCGTACGGAAGTGGAGCCGGCGCCAGCCGGGGTCGGCTCCGGCAGCCGTGCTCACGTGGCGTCCCCGGGGGTGTCCTGGGTGATGCGGGCCAGCCGCTCGGCGAGCGAGGCCGCGGCCTCGTGGGCAAGTCCCTCGATGCGCACGGCGCCTTTGGCGGACGCGGTGGTGACGGTGACCGTGGCCAGCCCGAAGAGCTGTTCCAGGGGGCCCCGGACGGTGTCCACGGTCTGGATGCGGGACATCGGCGCGATCCGCCACTCCCGCAGGAGGACCCCGGTGCTCACGTAGACCGCGTCATCGGTGACCTCCCAGCGGTGGGTGCGGTACCACCAGAAGGGGAAGAGGGCGGCGCACAGCAGGCCGGCACCCGCGAGGACGGCGGCCGGCACCAGCAGCCAGAACCTCGCCTGAGCGATGAACGCCCCCAGGATGCCCAGGACCGCCACCGGCGCCGCGGTCAGCAGCAGCCACTGGGCTCTCCACCAGCCGACGGCCCGCGGATCCAGCCTGTCGCGCGGCGGCCTGAGCCGTATCGCCCCCTCCCCCTCCGCCATGGGCTCAGCGGCCCCGCAGCGAGCGGTACGCCGAGACCAGCGCGGCGGTGGAGCTGTCCAGCTGCTCGCCGCCCGTGCCCTCGGTCAGGACCGGCTCGATCTTCTTGGCGAGGACCTTGCCCAGCTCGACGCCCCACTGGTCGAAGGAGTCGATGTTCCACACGGCGCCCTGGACGAAGACCTTGTGCTCGTAGAGCGCGATCAGCTGGCCGAGCACCGAGGGGGTGAGCCGGTCCGCGAGGATCGTGGTCGTCGGGTGGTTGCCGAGGAACGTCTTGTGCGGCACGAGCTCCTCCGGCACGCCCTCGGCGCGGACCTCCTCCGGCGTCTTGCCGAAGGCGAGCGCCTGGGTCTGGGCGAAGAAGTTGGCCATCAGCAGGTCGTGCTGGGCGATCAGGCCGGGCAGCAGGTCCTGCACCGGCGCCGCGAAGCCGATGAAGTCGGCCGGGATGACCTTGGTGCCCTGGTGGATCAGCTGGTAATAGGCGTGCTGCCCGTTGGTGCCGGGGGTGCCCCAGACGACCGGTCCGGTCTGCCATTCGACCGGATCCCCCTGCCGGTCCACGGACTTGCCGTTGGACTCCATGTCCAGCTGCTGCAAGTACGCCGTGAACTTGGACAGATAGTGGCTGTACGGCAGTACGGCGTGCGACTGGGCGTCGAAGAAGTGGCCGTACCAGACGCCCAGCAGCCCCAGCAGCAGCGGCGCGTTCTCCTCGGCGGGCGCGGTGCGGAAGTGCTCGTCGACGAGGTGGAAGCCGTCGAGCATCTCGCGGAAGCGCTCCGGGCCGATGGCGATCATCAGCGAGAGGCCGATCGCCGAGTCGTAGGAGTACCGGCCGCCGACCCAGTCCCAGAACTCGAACATGTTGGCCGTGTCGATACCGAAGTCCGTGACCTTGTCCGCGTTGGTCGACAGCGCCACGAAGTGCTTGGCGACGGCTTCCTGACCGGCCCTCAGCTCGGTGAGCAGCCAGTCGCGGGCGGAGGTGGCGTTGGTGATGGTCTCGATCGTCGTGAAGGTCTTGGACGCGACGATGAACAGGGTCTCGGCCGGGTCGAGGTCACGGACGGCCTCGTGGAGGTCGGCGCCGTCGACGTTCGACACGAAGCGGACGGTGAGCGAGCGGTCCGTGAAGGAGCGCAGCACCTCGTAGGCCATGGCGGGCCCGAGGTCGGAACCGCCGATGCCGATGTTCACGATGTTCTTGACCGGCTTGCCCGTGTGGCCGGTCCACTCGCCCGCCCGGACGCGGTCGGCGAAGGCGGCCATCCTGTCGAGGACGGCGTGCACGGCCGGCACCACGTTCTCGCCGTCGACCTCGATCACGGCGTCGCGCGGGGCGCGGAGCGCGGTGTGCAGGACGGCTCGGTCCTCGGTGGTGTTGATCTTCTCGCCCCGGAACATCGCGTCCCGCAGCTCGGCCACTCCCGTCGCGGCGGCGAGGTCCCTCAGCAGGCGCAACGTCTCGCCGGTGACCAGGTGCTTGGAGTAGTCGATGTGAAGGTCACCGACCCTGAGGGTGTACGCCGTACCGCGGTCAGGCGCGTCCGCGAACAGCCGGCGCAGATGGGTGTCGCCGAACTCCTCACGGTGCTTGCCGAGAGCCGCCCACTCGGGGGTCTGATTGAGCTTGGTTCGGCTTTGTGCGTTCATCCCGGAAATCGCCCACTTCTTCTCGTACCTGCAACCTTCCCCGCTGCCCCTCCAACCTAATTGATCGGGAGGGTGCGGCGGAGCAATGGCAGGCTCCGGAGGCGACAAACGGATTCCGGCCGGGCACCCGAGGGGTGACCGGCCGGTGAACGACTAGATTTCGCCGCGGAGTTTCGCGAGGGCTTCGGCGAGGATCGCTTCCCCGTCGGCGTCGCTGCGCCGTTCGCGTACGTACGCGAGGTGCGTCTTGTACGGCTCGGTGCGCGGCGGGTCCGGCGGGTTGTCCTGGTCCTGCCCGGCCGGGAAACCGCAGCGCGGGCAGTCCCAGGTCTCCGGTACCTGCGCGTCATGGGCGAAGCTCGGCTGCGTCTCGTGCCCGTTCGAGCACCAGAAGGAGATGCGGAGGCGCGGTGCTGACTCGCCCCGCTCGGCCTCCCCCATCGGCCCCGCTCCGACCCGGCTTCCCCGGATCGCGTTGCCACTTGCCACGGTCGTAACTCCCTGCGTGATGGTGCTCGAAGATGCCCCAGTCTACGTAAGGCCCAACGCGCGTCCAGTGAAAGGAGTTACACCCTCACCAGGAATCGCGGACGACGGGTCAGCTGTCCAGCTTGATGAGCAGTGCAAGGACGACAATGCACGCGAACCAGGCCAGACCGACCACGACGGTGATGCGGTCGAGGTTCCGCTCGGCGACCGACGAGCCGCCGACGGAGGACTGCATTCCGCCACCGAACATGTCGGAAAGGCCGCCGCCCTTTCCCTTGTGCATCAGCACCAGCAGCATCAGCAGCAGGCTGAAGACGATCAGGGCGATCTCGAACGCCAAAACCACGGCTGGTCCCTACTTTCCGGAATTCATAGGACTGCATGTACGAACAGCGGGGGCCTGAGGGTATTACCCCCTCGGCCCCCGCAAGGGTACGACGGATCGGCGCTACCGCATACTCACTGGTCGCGGAAGCGGACGATCTTGACGAACTCGTCGGCGTCGAGAGCGGCGCCGCCGATCAGGGCACCGTCCACATCGGGCTGCGCCATGATGGCCCCGACATTGCCGGACTTCACGGAGCCGCCGTACTGGATACGGACGGCGTCGGCCAGCTCCTGCGAGTACAGCTCGGCGAGCCGGCGGCGGATCGCGCCGCAGACCTCCTGTGCGTCCTCGGGGGTGGCGACCTCGCCGGTACCGATGGCCCAGACCGGCTCGTACGCGATGACGATGGACTCGGCCTGCTCGGCCGGGATGTCCTTCAGGGCGCCGTCGAGCTGCGCCAGCGTGTAGGAGACCTGGTCACCGGCCTTGCGGATGTCCAGGCCCTCGCCGACGCAGAGGATCGGGGTCAGGCCGTGCTTGTACGCGGCCTTCACCTTGGCGTTGCAGATCTCGTCGTTCTCGCCGTGGTACTGGCGGCGCTCGCTGTGGCCGACGGCGACGTACGTGCACTTCAGCTTGGCGAGCATGGAGCCCGAGATCTCGCCGGTGTACGCGCCGGAGTCCTGGGCGGAGACGTCCTGGGCGCCGTACTTGATCTTCAGCTTGTCGCCGTCGACCAGCGTCTGCACGGAGCGCAGGTCGGTGAAGGGCGGCAGGACGGCGACCTCGACGGCGTCGTAGTCCTTGTCGGCCAGGGCGAAGGCGAGCTTCTGGACGTGCGCGATGGCCTCGAGGTGGTTGAGGTTCATCTTCCAGTTGCCCGCCATGAGCGGGGTGCGGGTGGTCATTGAGGGTCAGTCCTCCAGTGCGGCGAGTCCGGGAAGCGTCTTGCCCTCGAGGTATTCGAGGCTGGCGCCGCCACCGGTCGAGATGTGGCCGAAAGCATTTTCGTCGAAGCCGAGGATACGGACGGCGGCTGCGGAGTCCCCGCCGCCGACGACGCTGAAGGCCGGGGCGTCGACGAGGGCCTGGGCGACCGCCTTGGTGCCCTCGGCGTAGTCGGGGTGCTCGAAGACGCCCATCGGGCCGTTCCAGAAGACGGTGGCCGCGTCGGCGAGCTTCGCCGCGTACAGCTTGCGGGTCTCGGGGCCGATGTCCAGGCCCTCCTGGTCGGCCGGGATGGCGTCGGCGGCGACCGTGGTGGGGTGAGCCGGGGCCTTGGTCTTCAGGTCCGGGAACTCGCCCGCGACCAGGACGTCGACGGGGAGCACGAACTCCACGCCGAGCTCCTCGGCCCGCTTGAGGTAACCCTGGACGGCGGGGACCTGGTCCTCCTGGAGCAGCGAGGTCCCGACCTCGAGGCCCTTGGCCTTGAGGAAGGTGTACGCCATGCCGCCGCCGATGAGGATGCGGTCGGCCTTCTCCAGCAGGTGGTCGATGACCCCGAGCTTGTCAGAGACCTTGGCGCCGCCGAGGACCACGGCGTAGGGGCGCGCGACGTCCTCGGTGAGCTTCTTGAGGACGCCGACCTCGGTGGCGATCAGGCCACCGGCCGCGTGCGGCAGCCGGGCCGGGAGGTCGAAGACCGAGGCGTGCTTGCGGTGGACGGCACCGAAGCCGTCGCCCACGTACACGTCGGCGAGCCGCGCGAGCTGGTCGGCGAAGGCGCCGCGCTCGGCGTCGTCCTTCGACGTCTCGCCGGCGTTGAAGCGGAGGTTCTCGATGACGGCGACCTGGCCGTCGGTGAGAGCGTCGACCGTGGCACGGGCGGAGTCACCGACGGTGTCGGTCGCGAAGGCGACCTCGGTGCCGAGCAGCTCGCCCAGGCGGGCGGCGGCGGGGGCCAGCGAGAACGCCGGGTCCGGGGCGCCCTTGGGGCGGCCGAGGTGCGAGGCGACGACGACCCGCGCGCCGGCTGCGGCGAGCTGGGCGACGGTCGGGCTGACGGCGCGGATGCGGCCGTCATCGGTGATCGTGGTGCCGTCCAGCGGCACATTGAGGTCGGCGCGGACGAATACCCGCTTGCCCGCGACCCCTTCGGCGAGAAGTTCGTCGATGGTCTTCATCTGTTCCCATACTCCTTGGAAGGACGGATGAGCATGCAAGGGGGCTCGAACGGCGCCGCGTCGCGCCGTCCGAGCCCCTCACATCACACCTGGATGCCTGCCGATCCTAGGATCAGAGCTGGCCGCCGACGAAGACGGTCAGGTCGACGAGGCGGTTGGAGTAGCCCCACTCGTTGTCGTACCAGCCGAGGATCTTCACCGAGTTGCCCTCCTGGACCATGGTCAGGGAGGAGTCGAAGGTGCAGGACGACGGGTCGCCGACGATGTCCGAGGACACGATCGGGTCCTCGGTGTACGTCAGGAAGCCCTTGAGGTCGCCGTCGTCGGAGGCCTTCTTGAACGCGGCGTTGACCTCGTCCTTGGTGACCTCGCGCTGCAGCGTCACGACGAGGTCGGTGGCGGAGCCGGTCGGGACCGGGACGCGCATCGCGATGCCGTCGAGCTTGCCCTTGAGCTGCGGGAGGACCAGGGCGGTCGCCTTGGCGGCGCCCGTCGTGGTCGGGATGATGTTCTCGGCGGCGGCGCGGGCGCGACGCAGGTCCGAGTGCGGGAAGTCCAGGATGCGCTGGTCGTTCGTGTACGCGTGGACCGTCGTCATCAGGCCCTTGACGATGCCGAAGTTCTCGTCCAGAACCTTGGCCATCGGCGCCACACAGTTGGTGGTGCAGGAGGCGTTGGAGATGACGTGGTGGTTGGCCGCGTCGTACTTGTCCTGGTTGACGCCCATCACGATCGTGATGTCCTCGTCCTTGGCCGGAGCCGAGATGAGGACCTTCTTGGCGCCACCGGCGATGTGCTTCTCGGCGTCGGCCTTCTTGGTGAAGATGCCGGTCGACTCGATGACGATGTCGACGCCCAGCTCACCCCAGGGGATGTCGGCCGGGTTGCGCTCGGAGAGCACCTTGATGGTGTGACCGTCGACGGTGATGGTGTCGGCGGTGTGGCTCACCTCTGCTTTGAGACGACCCAGAATGGTGTCGTACTTCAGCAGGTGGGCCGTGGTCGCAGTGTCACCCAGGTCGTTGACAGCCACGATCTCGATGTCCGCACCCTGCTCCAGCAGCGCGCGGAAGTAGTTACGACCGATGCGGCCAAAGCCGTTGATGCCTACGCGGATCGTCACGAACCGATCTCCTCGTTAGGAACGCCGGTTTCGATGCCGGCGAGTTTTATAGGGATGTCCCCGACCGCCTCCGACCCTACCTCTCCGAAGGCCCCGGGGTGACATCGAGAGGGGCGGCGTGAAGGGAGATCTACTTACTCCCGAGTAGGAGTGCTGGATTCCGTGCGAGCGGGCCGGCGAGGCCGGCCGTTGCCGCACCTGCGGTCACCGAGCGTCACCCCCCGCCCGGACCCAACTTCTTGCACGGGCATGGCACATGGGCAAGGCCGTCGGCATCGGTGTCACGAGGAGTCACCGATACGACCTCCGCCCGCCCGCGCCCCACCGGAGGCCCCGCACCGGTGAATGCCACGCCCGGAACCGACGCTCAATTGGGCGGAGCAGTACTCAATCGATATTGCGGCGGGGCCGCACTCTTTCGGGCGGCGCGTGGCCCGTAACTGCCGCACCCCGAACCGCTCAATCGTGCGGGGTGGCGCTCAGTCAAAGCGACGGACGGCGGTCGGTCAATCCGGCGGGAGATCGGTCGGTCAATGCGACGGACCCGCGCCCGGCCAATCCGGCACCGATGCGCTCGCCCTTTACCGGAAAACACTCCGCGGAATTCGGAATGGATCCTGCGACGGCGGGGAAATACCCCCGATCGGCCCTGCTCATGCCCCGGCACCGTCCGGGCCCCGGCCGCACCCGAGGGCGGGCCGGGGCCTGCCGCGGTGCTCAGCCCACGAGGCCGTCGGCCATTTCCTCGCTGAGGGTCGATTCCGTACCCGGGACACCGAGATCCTGGGCCCGCTTGTCGGCCATGGCCAGCAGGCGGCGGATGCGGCCCGCGACGGCGTCCTTGGTCAGCGGCGGATCGGCGAGCGCGCCCAGCTCCTCCAGGGATGCCTGCTTGTGCTCCATGCGCAGCCGTCCGGCCGCCGCGAGGTGCTCCGGGACCTCCTCGCCCAGGATCTCCAGCGCGCGCCCCACACGGGCTCCCGCGGCCACGGCAGCGCGTGCGGAGCGGCGGAGGTTGGCGTCGTCGAAGTTGGCGAGGCGGTTGGCTGTGGCCCGGACCTCCCGCCGCATGCGGCGCTCCTCCCAGGCCAGCACCGACTCGTGCGCGCCGAGGCGGGTCAGCAGGGCCCCGATCGCGTCGCCGTCACGGACGACCACACGGTCCACCCCCCGCACCTCGCGGGCCTTGGCGGCGATGGAGAGCCTGCGTGCGGCACCGACCAGAGCGAGCGCGGCCTCCGGACCGGGGCAGGTCACCTCCAGCGAGGAGGAGCGGCCCGGCTCGGTGAGCGAACCGTGCGCCAGGAACGCGCCACGCCAGGCCGCCTCGGCGTCGCAGGTGGCCCCCGAGACCACCTGCGGGGGCAGCCCACGGATGGGGCGGCCCCGGCCGTCCACCAGGCCCGTCTGGCGCGCCAGCTGGTCGCCGCCGGCCACCACCCGCACGACGTACCGGGAACCCCGGCGCAGTCCGCCGGGAGCCATCACGATCAGCTCTGAGCTGTGCCCGAAGATCTCCAGGATGTCCCGCTTGAGGCGGCGCGCCGCCATCGCCGTGTCCAGCTCGGCCTCGATCACGATCCGGCCGCTCACCAGGTGCAGCCCGCCCGCGAACCGGAGAATCGCCGAGACCTCTGCCTTTCTGCAGCAGGTCCGGGTCACGGGAAGCCGAGAGATTTCGTCCTTCACCGCTGGCGTCATCGCCATGGGCCGATCCTTCCATGCATCCGAAAAATACGGTCGTACGCGGCGGCCAACAGCTCCGGATCATGAATCGGAACGCCGTCGGGTGAGGCCACGGGGGCCAGCTCGACCGCGGCTCCGAGCCGCTGGGCGGCGTCGGCGAGGGACTCGCGGTCAGGCACGGCGGCCTCGTCGGCCAGCACCACGTCCATGGCGAGTTTAGGGGCGTGTCGCCCCAAAACCTCCAAATGACGCTGCGGTGAGAAGCCATCTGTTTCACCGGGCTGTGGTGCGAGGTTCAGCGAGAGGACCTTACGGGCCTTCGTGGTCACCAGTGCGTCGAGCAGCTCGGGCACCAGTAGATGCGGAATCACGGAGGAGAACCAGGACCCCGGACCCAGAACCACCCAATCGGCGTCGAGGACGGCGGCCACGGCCTCGGGGACCGCGGGTGGGTCGGCGGGCACGACGTGGACCGACTGCACCTCCCCCGGGGTCAGCGCCACCGTGGCCTGCCCGCGCACCGTCACGATCTCCTCGGGCCGCTCGGGGTCGTGTCCCCGCACCAGCGCCTGGAGCTCCAGGGGCACGGCGGACATCGGCAGCACCCTGCCGTGCGCCCCGAGCAGCTTGCCGACCAGGTCCAGCGCCTGGACGTGGTCCCCCAGCTGCTCCCAGAGGGCCACGATGAGCAGGTTGCCCACCGCGTGTTCGTGCAGATCCCCCTTGGACTCGAAGCGGTGCTGGATGACCTGGGCCCAGGTCCGGCCCCATTCGTCGTCCCCGCAGAGCGCGGCGAGCGCCTTGCGCAGGTCGCCGGGCGGCAGCACTCCGAGCTCCTCGCGGAGCCGGCCGCTGGAGCCGCCGTCGTCGGCGACGGTGACCACGGCGGTGAGGTCCCCCGTGATCCGGCGCAGCGCCGTCAACGACGCCGACAGACCCATGCCGCCGCCGAGGGCGACGACCTTGGGCGCGCCACGATTGCGGCCGGAGAGCGCGGCCGTGGCTCTGCTCAGCCGTCGCAGACGCATGTTGCGACTGGTCACTCTCGCCCCATGTCCCGGTGGACGAGGACGGTCTCGATCCCTTCGGTGGCCAGCCGTGCGGCCAGCTTCTCCGACATCGCGACGGAGCGGTGCTTGCCGCCGGTGCAGCCGACGGCGATCGTCACGTAGCGCTTGCCCTCGCGGCGGTAGCCGGCGGCGATGAGCTGGAGGAGCTCCGTGTACTGGTTGAGGAACTCCTTGGCGCCCGGCTGGTCGAAGACGTAGTCGGACACCTCCTCGTTGAGTCCGGTGAAGGGGCGGAGCTCGGGGACCCAGTGCGGATTGGGCAGGAAACGGCAGTCGACGACGAGGTCGGCGTCGACCGGGAGGCCGTACTTGAAGCCGAACGACATCACCGTCGCCCGCAGCTCGGGCTCCTCGTCCCCGGCGAACTGGGCGTCCATCTTGGCCCGCAGCTCGTGGACGTTGAGGCTGGAGGTGTCGATGACCAGGTCGGCGTCGCCGCGCAGCTCACGCAGCAGGTCGCGCTCGGCCGCGATGCCGTCGACGATGCGGCCGTCGCCCTGGAGCGGATGCGGCCGGCGAACCGATTCGAAACGGCGTACGAGGGCGTCGTCGGAGGACTCCAGGAAGACGATGCGCCGGGTGACGTGCTTGGCCTCCAGGTCCGCGAGGGACTCCCTGAGATTGTCGAAGAAACGACGGCCCCGTACGTCGACGACGACGGCGATGCGGGCGACGTTGCCCTGGGACCGGGCCCCGAGCTCGACCATCGTGGGGATCAGGGCGGGCGGCAGGTTGTCGACGACGAACCAGCCGAGGTCTTCCAGACACTTGGCGGCCGTGCTGCGCCCGGCGCCCGACATTCCCGAGATGATCACCAGCTCGGGGATGGCGGGGGCGGTCGCCTCGGCCTTCTCCGTGGTGCTTCCCGTACTCACGTGTGCTGCTCCGTCTGCTCGGCCGCGTTCGTCCTGGTGCTCATGCGCGTGCTCGGTCATGTCCTGCTGCCCCCGTCGTCCTCTTCAATGATCTCTCCTGTGGCGGTGTTCACGGCAGGCGCGGCCGGGGCCGCCGCGGCGAGGGCGGCGGCCACCGACTCCGCGGTCCTGCGCCCTATCCCCGGCACCTCGCAGATCTGGTCGATTGTCGCCTGCCGCAGCTTCTTGACGGAGCCGAAATGCTTGATCAGCGCCTGCTTGCGGGTCTCACCGAGGCCGGAGACCTCGTCCAGCGGGCTGCTGCGGATGCGCTTGGCCCGCTTGGCCCGCTGGTAGGTGATGGCGAAGCGGTGGGCCTCGTCGCGGATCCTCTGGAGGAGGTAGAGGCCCTCGCTGGAGCGGGGCAGGACCACCGGGTCGTCGTCATCGGGCAGCCAGACCTCTTCCAGCCGCTTGGCCAGACCGCAGACGGCGATGTCGTCGATGCCCAGCTCGTCCAGGGCCCGCTTGGCGGCGGCGACCTGGGGCTGCCCGCCGTCGACGACGACGAGCTGGGGCGGGTAGGCGAAGCGCTTGGGCCGGCCGTCGTCCTCGCGCGGCTCCTCCCGCACGGGAGCGGTGTCACCCGGCGCCGGGGCCGCCGCCCCAGGAGCGGGCTCTCCCTGGGATGCCGGTACGGCGCCTGCGGGGTCCGGCGCACCGTCTGCGCGAGCGGGTACCGGGGCGGTGGGAGCCGCTACCGGTCCGGTGAGGGCCGGTACGGCGCCCGTGGGGGCCTGCGCACCGTCCGCGGGAGCTGGTACCGGTCCGGTGGGGGCCGGGGTGTCCTCCCACTCCCCGGTGCGCTCCTTCTCCTGGAGGTAGCGCTTGAAGCGGCGGCCGATGACCTCGTGCATCGAGCGGACGTCGTCCTGGCCCTCGAAGCCCTTGATCTGGAAGCGGCGGTATTCGCTCTTGCGCGCGAGACCGTCCTCGAAGACGACCATCGACGCGACCACGTCGTCGCCCTGGAGGTGCGAGATGTCGAAGCACTCGACGCGCAGCGGCGCCGTGTCGAGGCCGAGCGCCTCGGCGATCTCCTCCAGGGCGCGGGAGCGGGTCGTGAGGTCGGAGGCCCGCTTGGTCTTGTGCAGCCCCAGCGCCTGCTGGGCATTGCGCTGGACCGTGCCCATCAGGTCCTTCTTGTCGCCCCGCTGCGGAATGCGGAGGCTGACCTGGGAGCCCCTGCGTCCCGCGAGCCACTGGGAGACGGCCTCCGGGTCCTCGGGGAGGGCCGGGACCAGCACCTCCTTGGGCACGGAGTCACCCGACTCCTCCCCGTACAGCTGCTGGAGCGCGTGCTCGACCAGGCCCGCCGTGTCGACCGCCTCGACCTTGTCGGTGACCCAGCCGCGCTGGCCCCGTACCCGTCCGCCCCGGACGTGGAAGATCTGGACCGCCGCTTCCAGCTCGTCCTCGGCGACGGCGATGAGGTCGGCGTCCGTGGCGTCGGCGAGGACGACGGCGCTCTTCTCCATGGCGCGCTTCAGCGCCTCCGCGTCGTCACGCAGCCGGGCCGCCCGCTCGTACTCCATCTCCTCGGCCGCCTGCATCATGTCCTTCTCCAGGCGGCGGATGTACGTCCCGGTGCGGCCGGCCATGAAGTCGCAGAAGTCCTCGGCCAGATCCCGGTGTTCCTCAGGGGTGACCCGCCCGACGCAGGGGGCCGAGCACTTGCCGATGTAGCCGAGGAGGCAGGGCCGCCCGGTCCGCTCGGCGTTCTTGAAGACCCCGGCGGAGCAGGTGCGCACCGGGAAGACGCGGAGCATCAGGTCGACCGTCTCGCGGATCGCCCAGGCGTGGCCGTACGGGCCGAAGTAGCGGACACCCTTCTTCTTGGCCCCGCGCATGACCTGGACGCGCGGGAAGTCCTCGTTGAGCGTCACCGCGAGGTAGGGATAGCTCTTGTCGTCGCGGTACTTGACGTTGAACCGGGGGTCGAACTCCTTGATCCAGGTGTACTCCAGCTGGAGCGCCTCGACCTCCGTGGAGACCACGGTCCACTCGACCGAGGCGGCCGTGGTGACCATCGTGCGTGTACGCGGGTGCAGGCCGGCCAGGTCCTGGAAGTAGTTGGCCAGGCGTTGGCGCAGGTTCTTGGCCTTCCCGACGTAGATCACCCGGCGGTGCTCGTCGCGGAATTTGTAGACCCCCGGGGAGTCGGGGATCTGTCCCGGCTTGGGGCGGTAGCTGGAGGGGTCTGCCATGTCTCACACCCTACTTGCGGGCGGTGACAGACCGGCATCTCCCGGGGAACCAGGAGCCCCCGGCAGGCTTCCGGTCAGACCCGGGGGCCCGGCAGGCTTCCGGTCAGGCCTCGGGACCGGCGACGAGCTTTCCGCCCTCGACCCGCACCTCGACGGAGGGCAGCGGCACGGTGGCAGGCCCCCGCAGCGCCTTGCCGGTGGTCATGTCGAAGCGGCTGCCGTGGCAGGGGCAGTTGCCCTCGGTGCCCTCGACCTTGTCCAGGAGGCAGCCCGCGTGGGTGCACTGGGCGCTGAACGCCTTGTACTTCCCGGCGGCGGGACAGCTCACGACGACCCGCTGCTCCCGGTAGAGCTTCGCCCCGCCGACGGGCACCTCGTCCGGGGAGCCGAGCTCCACGGGCGCGGTGGGGGTGGGCGTCTGCGCGTGACCGAGCTTCGAATCGGTCGAGCAGGCTGCCGCTCCCAGCCCGGCGGCACCGGCGAGAGCGGCGCCCTTCAGTACGGTGCGGCGGGCGGCGGGCAGGCCGGACATGCGGTCTCCACGGGTCGGGGGGACATGGGGCCGCCCGCACCGTACGGAGCACCGGGTGCCCGGAGACCGGACACGGGCCGCATCTGGAGGCATGGGCGACAGACCCGACGATACCGACGGAGAACGCCTGTACCTCCACCGGCCCCCGGCCCCCGGAGGCGCGGCGCCGGGGCGGTCCCCGGCACCGGGGCGGTCCCCGGGGCACCGGGGACCGCCCCGTCCCGCGATGTCAGCCCTTCCGCGCGCGGGCGGCCTTCTTCGGAGCGGGCTTCTCGGCAGCCGCCTTCTTGGCCGTCCTGGCCGTGGCCGTCCTGCGGGCCGTCGTGGCCTTCGCGGCCACAGCCTTCTTCGCGGGCGCCTTGCGTCCCTTACGGGCCGCCGGCACCACGGCCTCATCGATCCGCTCCGCGCCCAGGATCTCCTGGAGGAACTTCCCGGTGTGGCTGGCGGGCACCGAGGCGATGTGCTCCGGGGTGCCCTCGGCGACGACGAGACCGCCCCCGCTGCCGCCCTCCGGGCCCATGTCGACGACCCAGTCGGCGGTCTTGACGACATCGAGGTTGTGCTCGATGACGATCACCGTGTTGCCCTTGTCGACGAGGCCCGAGAGCACCGTGATGAGCTTGCTGATGTCCTCGAAGTGCAGACCGGTCGTCGGCTCGTCCAGGACGTAGACCGTGCGCCCGGTGGAGCGCTTCTGCAGCTCGCTCGCCAGCTTCACGCGCTGCGCCTCGCCACCCGAGAGCGTGGGCGCGGACTGACCGAGCCTGACGTACCCGAGACCCACCTCGTTGAGGGTGCGGAGGTGACGGGCGATCGTCGGGACGGCCTCGAAGAACTCGAGGCCCTCCTCGATCGGCATGTCGAGCACCTCGGCGATGGACTTGCCCTTGTAGTGGACCTCCAGCGTCTCCCGGTTGTAGCGCGCACCGTGGCAGACCTCGCACGGGACGTACACGTCGGGCAGGAAGTTCATCTCGATCTTGATCGTGCCGTCGCCCGAGCAGTTCTCGCAGCGTCCGCCCTTGACGTTGAAGGAGAAGCGGCCCGGCAGATAGCCGCGCACCTTCGCCTCCATCGTCTCGGCGAACAGCTTTCGGACGTGGTCGAAGACCCCGGTGTACGTGGCCGGGTTGGACCGCGGCGTACGGCCGATCGGCGACTGGTCGACATGCACGACCTTGTCGACCAGGTCGTCCCCGTCGACCCTGGTGTGCCGTCCCGGGACCGACTTGGCGCCGTTGAGCTCCCGCGCCAGGTGGGTGTAGAGGATGTCGTTGACCAGGGTCGACTTGCCCGAGCCGGAGACGCCCGTGACGGCGGTGAGCACACCGAGCGGGAAGGAGACGTCGATGTCCTGGAGGTTGTTCTCCCGTGCGCCGTGCACCGTGAGCAGGCGCTTCGGGTCGACCGGACGCCGGATCTCCGGCAACTCGATCGCCCTCGCGCCCGAGAGGTACTGCCCGGTGACCGACTCCTCGTTGGCCAGGAGTTCCTCCAGCGAACCGGAGTGGACGACCTTGCCGCCATGCTCACCGGCGCCGGGGCCGATGTCGACGACCCAGTCGGCGACCTTGATGGTGTCCTCGTCGTGCTCGACGACGATGAGGGTGTTCCCCATGTCCCGGAGCCGGACCAGGGTCTCGATCAGCCGGTGGTTGTCACGCTGGTGCAGGCCGATGGACGGCTCGTCCAGGACGTACAGCACGCCGACGAGGCCTGAGCCGATCTGGGTGGCGAGCCGGATGCGCTGGGCCTCGCCGCCGGAGAGGGTGCCGGCGGCCCGGTTCAGCGAGAGGTAGTCGAGACCGACGTCGACGAGGAACCGCAGCCGCTCGTTGACCTCCTTGAGGACCCGCTCGGCGATCTTCTTGTCGCGGGCGTTGAGCTTGAGACGGCCGAGGAACTCGGCGCATTCGCTGATCGACATCGCGGCGACCTCGGCGATGGACTTCTCCATCACCGTCACCGCGAGCACCAGCGGCTTGAGGCGGGTGCCCTCACAGGTCGGGCAGTCCACCTCACGCATGTAACCCTCGAAGCGCTCCCTGCTGGAGTCGCTCTCGGCCTCGGAGTGGCGCCGCTTGATGTACTGGGCCGCCCCTTCGAAACGGGGGGTGGTGTAGGCGCGCTCGCGGCCGTACCTGTTGCGGTAGCGCACCTCGGTCTGGATCTTGTGGCCGTGGAGCAGCGCCTTCTTGGCGCGCTGCGGCAGTCCCGCCCAGGGGATGTCCGTGCGGAAGCCGAGGGCATCCGCGAGCGCCGAGATCTGGCGCCCGAAGTACTCCTTGGTGTGGCCGTGCGACCACGGGTGGATCGCGCCCTCGTCGAGGGACTTGTCCTCGTCCGGGACGATCAGCTCCGGGTCGACCTCCATCCGCGTGCCGATGCCCGTGCAGTCGGGACAGGCGCCGAAGGGGGAGTTGAAGGAGAAGGAGCGGGGCTCCAGCTCCTCGAAGGAGAGGTCGTCGTACGGACAGTAGAGGTGCTCGGAGAACATCCGCTCACGCTCGGGGTCGTCCGCGTCGAGGTCGACGAAGTCGAGCACGACCATGCCGCCGGAGAGGCCGAGGGCGGTCTCTACGGAGTCGGTCAGCCGGCGCTTGGCACTGTCCTTCACCGTGAGGCGGTCGATGACCACCTCGATGGTGTGCTTCTCCTGCTTCTTCAGCTTCGGGGGCTCGGAGAGCTGGATCGTCTCGCCGTCGACCCGGGCCCTGCTGTAGCCCTTGGTCTGGAGGTCGCCGAAGAGGTCGACGAACTCTCCCTTGCGCTCGCGCACCAGCGGCGAGAGCACCTGGAAACGGCTGCCCTCGGGAAGGTTCAGGACCTTGTCCACGATGGCCTGCGGCGACTGCCGCGAGATGGGCCTGGCGCACTCGGGACAGTGCGGCTTGCCGATCCTGGCGAAGAGCAGCCGGAGGTAGTCGTAGACCTCGGTGATGGTGCCGACCGTCGAGCGCGGGTTGCGCGAGGTCGACTTCTGGTCGATGGAG
This sequence comes from Streptomyces sp. NPDC006516, assembly GCF_040611875.1. Classification (NCBI taxonomy): domain Bacteria; kingdom Bacillati; phylum Actinomycetota; class Actinomycetes; order Kitasatosporales; family Streptomycetaceae; genus Streptomyces; species Streptomyces sp. NPDC006516. The sequence continues at coordinate 1,162,283 of NZ_JBEXPD010000001.1, read as the reverse complement.
ACGGCGGGCGAGAGGCCTTCGATGAAGTCCACGTCCGGCTTGTCCATCTGGCCGAGGAACTGCCGGGCGTACGAGGAGAGCGACTCCACGTAGCGCCGCTGCCCCTCGGCGAAGATCGTGTCGAACGCGAGCGAGGACTTGCCCGATCCGGAGAGCCCGGTGAAGACGATGAGGGAGTCACGGGGGAGATCGAGCGAGACGTTCTTCAGGTTGTGCTCGCGCGCGCCACGGACGATGAGACGGTCGGCCACGCCGGTCCGCACCTTTCTGGAGAGAAGTGGGAGAACTGAGCCCCTCTCCCAGGGTATGGGGGGGCGCCACAGCGATGTACGAAGCTTTCGACTCCGAGCGTATAGCACGCGCATTCGATTTACGGACGACCGCAGACCGCATCACCCGAACGAGTGGTGAGAGCTACGCTCGAGCCATGACTGATCATGCGCGCGACCTGGAAGCTGTACGTGAAGCGACCGATCGACTGCTCAGCGCCATGGGCGAATTCGACGACGGCTCGGTCATCGAGCCGTCGCTCCTGCCGGGCTGGAGCCGCGGCCATGTTCTCGCCCACCTGTCACGTAACGCCGACGCCCTCGTAAATGTTCTCCGGGGGCGGCCCATGTACGCGAGCAGCGAAACCCGGGACCACGAGATCGCGCGTGATGCGCCGAGGCCCCTGGCCGAGCAGCTCGCCGACCTGCGCACGAGCGGGGCGGCTTTCCTCGCGGCCGCCTCGGAGCCGGGCGACCGGTCCCGCACGGTCACCCTGCGCAACGGCGTGACGGATTCCGCCGCCCGGATTCCCTTCCGCCGCTGGGTCGAGATCGAGCTCCACCACGTCGACCTGGGGATCGGGTACGGGCTGGAGGACCTGCCGGACGAGTTCGTGACCCGGGAGAACGACTTCCTGGCCGAACGTTTCGCCGGGCACCCCGACGTCCCGCCCACGACCGCCGTCACCGAGGACGGCCGTATCTGGACCACGGGCGGGGGCTCGGACGGCCCTCCGGTCACCGTCCGGGGCACGGCCCCCGGCATCCTCGGCTGGCTCTGCGGGCGCCGTGACGGCTCCGCGCTCACCGTCGACGGCGGCAGCCTTCCCGCGCTGCCCCCGCTATAGGCTGCGTCACATGACGTACAGCGGAACGGTCAAGGTCGGCGGAGCTGCGGATGTGCACGAGCTGACGGATCTGATGATCTCCAAGGTCGCCGTCGGTTCGATGAACAACAACGCGTACCTGCTGCGTTGCCGGGCCACCGGCGAGCAGCTGCTGATCGACGCGGCGGCGGAGGCGGCGACCCTGCTGCGGCTGATCGGCGAGGACGGCATCGCGTCCGTCGTCACGACGCACCGGCACGGTGACCACTGGCAGGCACTCGGCGAGGTGGTGGCCGCCACCGGCGCGCGGACCTACGCCGGGCGCTACGACGCCGAGGGCATTCCCGTACCGACCGACGAGCTCGTCGAGGACGGCGGCACGATCCGGGTGGGGCAGGTCACCCTGACCGCCAGGCATCTGACCGGCCACACCCCGGGCTCCATCGCCCTGGTCTACGACGACCCGCACGGGGCCCCGCACCTGTTCACCGGGGACTGCCTCTTCCCCGGCGGCGTGGGCAACACGAACAAGGACCCGGAGGCCTTCGCGAGCCTGCTGCACGACGTGGAGACCAAGCTCTTCGACCGGCTGCCGGACGAGACGTGGGTCTACCCGGGCCACGGTCACGACACCACGCTCGGTGCCGAGCGTCCCCATCTGCCCGAGTGGCGCGAACGCGGCTGGTGAGCCGGTGAAAGCCCGACGGCCGGGTGCCCCCGCGGGGCCCCGGCCGTCGGCTTGTCCGTGCGGCGCTACTTCTCCGCGCCGACGTGCTCGCTGTCGTCCTTCTGCTCGTCCGTCTCCGCGCCCTCCACCGCGTCCTTCTTCCTGGTGGCGATGAGGCTGGTGATCGTGGTGATCACCAGGACGCCGCAGATGACGGAGAGGGAGAACGGGATGGAGATCTCCGGGACGTGCACCCCGGACTCGTGCAGGGCGTGCAGCACCAGCTTGACGCCGATGAATCCGAGGATCACCGAGAGCCCGTAGCTGAGGTGGACCAGCTTCTTCAGCAGACCGCCGATGAGGAAGTACAGCTGACGCAGGCCCATCAGGGCGAAGGCGTTGGCGGTGAAGACGATGTACGGGTCCTGCGTCAGGCCGAAGATCGCCGGGATCGAGTCCAGCGCGAACAGCACGTCCGTGGTGCCGATGGCGAGCATGACCACCATGAGCGGAGTCAGCACGCGCTTGCCGTTGTTCCGGATGAAGAGCTTCGTCCCGTGGTACCTGTCGGCGACACCGAACCGGTGCTCGATCGACTTCAGGAGGCGGTTCTCCTCGAACTCCTCTTCCTCCTCGCCGGCCCTGGCCTCCTGGATCAGCTTCCAGGCGGTGTAGATCAGGAACGCGCCGAAGATGTAGAAGACCCACGAGAAGTTGGCGATGACCGCGGCTCCGGCTGCGATGAAGATGGCACGCAGCACCAGGGCGATCAGTACACCGACGAGCAGCACCCGCTGCTGGAGGTGGGAGGGCACCGAGAACTTCGCCATGATCAGGACGAAGACGAAGAGGTTGTCGACACTGAGCGACTTCTCGGTGATGAAGCCGGCGAAGAATTCGCCTGATGCCTGGCTCTCACCGAAGACCAGCAGGCCGAGTCCGAAGAGGACGGCCAGCGCGATCCAGATGATGGTCCAGATTCCGGCTTCCTTGGTCGACACGTCATGAGGCTTGCGCCCGATGAAGAAGTCGACGGCGATGAGGGCGACGAGACCGAGAATGGTCAGCGTCCAGAGAGTCCATGAAACGTCCACTGCGCCTCCGGCAGTTCGCTACGGCTATAGATCAGCGTCGTCGCTGCCGGAGGTCTCTTCCACCCGAGACACGCGGGCTTGCGTGCCGGGCCGACGCCCCGGGACCGGTCACAGTCCGTACTGACGGGAACGCCGCGATCGGGAGTACTCCCCTCCGCACCAAGAACAGTACATGAAGCACCAAGAAACGGTAAAGTCCTCGCCAAGGCGTGATCAAAGCGCCTGCTCAGAGGCTGGATGCAGCGTAGTGACCCGCCGTCGTCCCCCTCAGCGGTAGCCGGCGCGCCGGGCAGCTGCCACCAGCGCCAGGACCTCTTCCAGGACCCGGCTCCCCTGCGGCGCCCTCAGCGGCTCGTACGTCCAGGCATGTCCCACCCACGGGTCGGCGAGGTGGTCGTCGGCGACGGGGGTGATCCGCAGCAGGGAGCGCCACAGGGGGTCGAGGACCGGGCCGTAGGCGCGGGCTTCCTCCCGGTCGGCGACCATCAGCAGGTGCACACCTACCGAGGGACCTTCGTCGGCCAGATAGCGCAGCTGGGTGACGGCCCGGTCGTCGAAGCCGTGTGGGAAGTCGTTGACGATCAGCAGCTGCTCGCCCGGGTCGAGGTCCGGAGGAAGCGAGTCCGCGGCCCCCGCCCGGAGCGCCATCTGCACCAGGTCGACGCGCCGGGTGAGGTGGGCGAGGACCGAGGACACACCGGCGGCCCCGGCGGCGGGCGGCCCCGACAGGGCCCCGGAGTTCACCAGGGGTGAGAGCGCGGCGGCGGCGGAGCCGGCCGGGTCGATGACGTGCACCGAGAACTCGTTCGCCGGGTAGACCGCGAGCAGCCGGGCGGCCAGGGCGACCGCGGTCTCCATGGCCAGCCTGCGCAGCTGGTCCCCGTCCGTCGCCGCGGCGGCCTCCGAGGCCGTACGTCCGCTGTCGACCCAGATCCCGCGCTCCAGGGGCAGGCGCACCAGCAGCGGGATGCGCAGGTCGGTGCGCTCGGGGAGATGGAGGTCGCCGATGCGCAGCGCCATGGGGATCTCCATCGGGACGCGGTACCCGTGCCAGACGGGGTTGTCCCAGCCCGCGTAGGAGGCGGGGAGGGCGGGCTCCACCACCGCGGACTCGGCGGCCAGCTGGGCGAGATCCCGGTCCAGCACCTCGCGGGCCCTGGCGGTCAGATCGTCACGCTTGGCCCTGGCCTCCTCGCGGACACGGTCGCCCGTGCCTCCGATGCGGCTGCGGGGGTCGGAGAGGGCCCGGTCGAGCTCCTGGTCCATCCGGGACTCGGCGAAGTCGACGGCGCTGCGGTAGGCCGCGACCGCCCGCGCGAGATCCTGGAACATGTCCCAGACCTGGTTGTAGAGGCGCTCGTCCATGGACCAGCCCGTGGCGTCGCCCGCGACGGGCTGCGCGGGCTGCCCCGGCGCGGAGGGCGGTGCGGCGGGAGGCGGCGGGGGCGGGGCCGAGGTCTGGCGCCGGGGGTGCGCGTAGTCGATGGGACCGCCCGGCGCGGTGGCCGGGGGCTGAGGCGTGCTGTCGCCCAGTGGCTCGGGCGCCGGGCGGCCGGGCGGCTGTCCGGCGCCTCCGGACGGCGCGGGGCCCGCCGGGTGGCGGACCCGCTCGCCGTCGGGGGCGCGGGGCGGCGGGGGCGCCACGGAGCGCGCGAGCCCGGAGGCGACGGCCTGCTGTATCGAGGCGGCCAGCTCCGCCGCCTCCGCCACGCCCTGGTCGGCGAGCATCTCGGCGAGCCCGGAGGCGTACCCCTGGCCCACGGCGCGGACCTTCCAGACGCCCTGGCGCCGGTAGAGCTCCAGCGCCGACACGGCGGACTCGGTGTCCAGGCCCGTCAGGGTGAATGTGGCGATCTCGGTGCCGTCGAGTCCGGTGACGGCGACGAAGGGTGCGGCGACCGCGCCGAACCTGACCGGCCGCCCGGCTCCCGTCGGGAGGGCGAGGAGCACGGTGACGCGGTGCACCGCGTCGGGCAGGGCGTCGAGGTCCACGGCCAGCCGGTGGTCGGCCGCGGCCTGACGGGAGACCTCCAGGCCGGGCAGCCGGTGCGATCCGGGGTGGGCGATCCACTCGGCGCCACGGACCGTGCCCCGCTCGTCCCCGAGCGTGGCCCCGGCCACGACCGGTGAGCCCGCCGACACCCTGATCTCCAGTCGGGTCTGGGGCAAGGTGTGGTTCTGCCCCCGGACCAGCTCGGCCGTCATTGCCCTGTCCCCTCGACGTTCGGTGTGGAGCCCTGCCATGGGCGCAGCTCCCGGCGGCGGTGCCTCCGGGAGCTGCTCGTACGGATCCGCGGGCCTGGTGTAGCCCGCGCCTCGCCTACAGGTGCGGCAGGATCGCCGGCATCAGGTCCTGGAAGGTCCGGCCGTTGGCCGGGTTGCCCAGGGCGGTCATCTGCCAGCCGTTGCCCGCGCGGTGCACCTTGGCCATGATCTGCGCCGTGTACTGGCCGCCGCCGTCCAGCGTGTAGCGGGCGAGCTCCTGGCCGTTGGTCTCGTCGACGATGCGGCAGAAGGCGTTCTGCACCTCCTGGAACGTCTGCCCGGTGAAGGAGTTCACCGTGAAGACGATCTGGTCGATGTGGACCGGGACCCGCTGGAGGTCGACCAGGATCGCCTCGTCGTCGCCGCCCGAGCCCGCGCCTCCGACGAGGTTGTCACCGGTGTGCTTGACCGAGCCGTCGTCGCTGACGAGGTGGCGGAAGAACACGACGTCCACGGGCTGCTTGTCGGCGAAGAGAACCGCCGAGGCGTCCAGGTCGATCTCCCGCGTACGCGAGCCGAACAGCCCGCGGCGCGGGGCCGCCTGCCAGCCGAGCCCCATCCGTACCGCGGTCAGGGTCCCCCCGTCGCTCTTCTGCAGGCTGATGGCCTGGCCCTTGGTCATGTTGACCGTCACGCGCTGTCCCCTCTCCGCTTGCCCCGCAGCAGTCGATGTGCGGTTCCCCGCACCCTACGCAGTCCCCGGCGGCGAGCAGCAGTGATGGACCGTTTTTGTGTCGTTCCTGCAACACTGCGGGTCCCACCGGTCAGGCCAGCCCCGCTTCCCTCATCTGACGCAGCTCCTTCTTCAACTCCCCGACCTCGTCACGGAGCCGGGCGGCGACCTCGAACTGCAGGTCGGCAGCCGCCGCCCGCATGCGGTCCGTCATCTCCTCGATGATCCCCGCGAGTTCCGTCGCGGGGCGGTCGGTGACCACCGCGCCTTCGGCCTTGCGGCCCTTGTCCTTGCGGCCGGCCGGGGTCTGCGCACCCAGCGTGGGCACCGGCGCCTTGGCTCCCTTGCCTCCCTTGGTCTGCCGGTAGCCGGTGCCGAGCAGCTGCTCGGTGTCGACCTCCTCCCGCGCGATGGAGGCGACGATGTCGTTGATCTTCTTGCGGAGCGGCTGGGGGTCGACGCCTCGCTCGGTGTTGTAGGCGATCTGCTTCTCGCGGCGGCGGTTGGTCTCGTCGATGGCCTGCGCCATGGCCGGGGTGACCTTGTCGGCGTACATGTGGACCTGTCCCGAGACGTTACGGGCGGCACGCCCGATCGTCTGGATCAGCGAGGTGCCCGAGCGCAGGAAGCCCTGCTTGTCCGCGTCGAGGATGGCCACCAGGGAGACCTCGGGGAGGTCGAGGCCCTCACGCAGGAGGTTGATGCCGACCAGGACGTCGTACTCCCCGGAACGCAGCTCGCGCAGCAGCTCGATGCGGCGCAGGGTGTCCACGTCGCTGTGGAGGTAGCGGACCTGGATGCCGAGCTCGAGGAAGTAGTCCGTGAGGTCCTCGGACATCTTCTTGGTGAGGGTGGTGACGAGGACGCGCTCGTCCCTCTCGGTCCGCTTGCGGATCTCGTGCACCAGGTCGTCGATCTGGCCCTCGGTGGGCTTGACGACGACCTCGGGGTCGACGAGCCCGGTGGGCCGGATGATCTGCTCGACGAAGCCGTCACCACGGGACATCTCGTACTTCCCGGGGGTGGCGGAGAGGTAGACCGTCTGCCCGATCCTGCCGAGGAACTCCTCCCACTTCAGCGGGCGGTTGTCCAGGGCGGAAGGCAGCCGGAAGCCGTGGTCCACGAGGGTCCGCTTCCGTGAGGCGTCGCCCTCGTACATCGCGCCGATCTGCGGCACCGTGACGTGCGACTCGTCCAGGACGAGGAGGAAGTCCTCGGGGAAGTAGTCGAGGAGGGTGTGGGGGGCTGTTCCGGGGTCGCGGTCGTCGAAGTGCATCGAGTAGTTCTCGACGCCCGAGCAGGTGCCGATCTGGCGGAGCATCTCGATGTCGTACGTCGTGCGCATGCGCAGCCGCTGGGCCTCCAGCATCTTGCCCTGCTTCTCCAGCTCGGCAAGGCGCTGCTCCAGCTCCCGCTCGATACGACCGACGGCCTTCTCCATGCGCTCCGGGCCCGCGACGTAGTGGCTGGCGGGGAAGACGTGGAGCGAGGAGTCCTCGCTGATGATCTCGCCGGTGAGCGGGTGGAGCGTGGAGAGGGCCTCGATCTCGTCGCCGAACATCTCGATGCGGACGGCGAGCTCCTCGTAGACCGGGAAGATCTCGATGGTGTCGCCGCGCACCCGGAAGGTGCCGCGGGTGAACGCCAGGTCGTTGCGGGTGTACTGCATCTCGACGAAGCGGCGCAGCAACTGGTCCCGGTCGATCTCGTCGCCGACCTTGAGCTGGACCATGCGGTCGACGTACTCCTGCGGTGTACCCAGGCCGTAGATGCAGGAGACGGAGGCGACCACGACGACGTCACGCCGGGTGAGCAGGGAGTTCGTCGCCGAGTGCCGCAGCCGCTCGACCTCCTCGTTGATCGAGGAGTCCTTCTCGATGTAGGTGTCCGACTGCGGGACGTACGCCTCGGGCTGGTAGTAGTCGTAGTACGAGACGAAGTACTCCACGGCGTTGTTCGGGAGGAGCTCGCGGAACTCGTTGGCCAGCTGGGCGGCCAGCGTCTTGTTCGGCGCCATCACCAGGGTGGGGCGCTGCAGCTTCTCGATCATCCAGGCGGTCGTCGCCGACTTTCCGGTGCCGGTCGCGCCGAGCAGGACGACGTCCTTCTCGCCGGCGCGGATACGCCGCTCCAGCTCGGCGATGGCCGCGGGCTGGTCACCGCTGGGCTGGTAGGGACTGACGACCTCGAAAGGCGCCACCGAACGTTCGATCTTCGAAACGGGCCGCATGCAACCACCGTACGACCCCCCACTGACAACGGCCGGTGATCAGCGGTTCCGCTGCTGCCGGTACTCGCGAGGGGAGACCGCTTCGTAGGGCCTGCGCCGGTGCTGCACGGGGATGGCCGTCACCCTTCCGCCGCGGCCCGGGACGCGGCCGGCCGGCCGCGCGGGACCCGCGGCGCTGGCGGTCACCACGAGCGGGTCGATCATCACGACCACGGCGGCGAGGAGCAGGAAGCAGCCCGGCCCGATCATCATCGGGAGGAGCAGCGAGACGGGCGCGTCGCCGGGCGGTGCGGGCACCGCGTCGGGATGCAGGTGCACCTGGAGCGCGGCCATCCCGGTGTAGTGCATCCCGCTCACCGCCACGCCCATGACCACGCTCGCGCCGAGGCTGGGGAGGAAGCCGTCGATGGAGACGGTCGCCCACAGCGCGGCGGTGGCGGCCACGACGGCGATGACGACGGAGAGCGCGACGGTGAGCGTGTCGTATTCGAACAGCCCCTCGAAGCTCATTCCGGCCATGCCCAGGTAGTGCATGGAGGCGACACCCAGGCCGGTGATCGTCCCGCCCGTGACCAGCGCCATGGGGGTGGCACCGCGGTAGCCGACGAGGAAGATGCCGATCCCCACCATCACGATCGCCACGGCGAGGCTGGCGAAGGTGAGTGGCCGGTCGTAGCTGACCGGGGCCTCGCGGACGCTGAAGCCCAGCATCGCGATGAAGTGCATCGTCCAGATGCCGGAACCGATGGAGGTCGCCCCCAGGGCCAGCCAGCCCGCTCTGGACACCCCCCGGGTGCGCAGGGACCGGTTGGTGCAGCGCAGACCGAGCGCAGCGCCGAGGCAGGCCATGAGGAACGCGGCGACCGGCGTCACGAGACCGTAGGTGAATCCGTCAACTGTGCCCTGCATCCTGGTACGCCCTTCGCGGTGGCCCGGGTTCGGGGGTGACCCTAAAGGGCAAGGCCCGGCAAGCAAACATAAGAAAGGCATTTTATCCGCTCCCCGAGCGGGGCGGGCCCGGATACCCGACAATCCGTTCACACCATGGTCACCGTCGTCCCGCCGTCCGTTGGGCAGCGGCTGAGAGTCTCTTCCTGTCATTGCACCGATGCGAGGAGCACACGTGTCCGTACGCACAGCAACCGCCTCCGCCGCCGTCGCCGGCCTGCTCGGCGCCTGCGTCGTCCTGCCCGCCACCCAGGCGCAGGCCTCCGGCGCGCAGGACGGCCCGGCGGTCTACGCCCACCGCGGAGCCTCCGCCTACGCCCCGGAGAACACCCTGGCGGCCGTGGACGCGGCCGACGACCTCGGCATCGCTTGGGTGGAGAACGACGTGCAGCTCACCAAGGACGGCGTGCTGGTCGTCGTGCACGACACCACGCTGAGCAGGACCACCGACGCCGAGGAAGTCTTCCCCGGCCGGGCACCCTGGGCGGTCAAGGACTTCACCGCGGCGGAGATCGCGAAGCTGGACGCGGGCAGCTGGTTCGGCGACCGCTTCGCCGGTGCCAGGGTGCCGACGCTGGCGCAGTACCTGCACCGCGTCGAGCGCAACCACCAGAAGCTTCTGCTGGAGATCAAGAGCCCGGAGACCTACCCGGGTATCGAGAAGGAGACCCTGCGCGTCCTGCGCGAAGAGGGCTGGCTGGACCGCGTTCACGTCAAGCAGCGGCTGATCATCCAGAGCTTCGGTGCAGAGAGTGTGAAAACTGTCCACGCCCGGCGTCCGGACGTCGTCACGGGCTTCCTGGGCACCCCGGCGGTGGCCGATCTGCCGTCCTACGCGAAGTTCACCGACCAGATCAATCCGGCGTACACGTCGATCGACGGCGACTACGTCGCGGCGGTGCAGAAGCTGAAGGGCGCCCACGGCAAGCCGCTCCGGGTGAACACCTGGACGGTGAACGCCGCGGCCGACGCGGTGAAGGTGGCCGGTTTCGGCGTCGACGGCATCATCACGAACTACCCCGACGTGATCCGCGACGCCACCCGCTGAACCGCAGGCCGGGGGGCGTTGTCGGCGGCCGGTCGTACGGTGGTGGCATGGAGAGCGGCGAGCAGGTCGTGGAATGGTCGGTCGTGCCGAGCGACATCGGCCCCCTGCTGCTCGCCGCCACCCGCGCGGGCCTGGTGACCGTGGCCTTCCACGCGCACCCCCGGGCCCGGGACCGGGCGCTCGGGCAGCTGCGGACGCGCCTGGGCGCGGAGCTCGTGGAGGCACCGCACTCCGCGCGGCTGGCCGGGCCGGCCGGCCAGCTCGCCGCGTACTTCGCCGGCGGGCTGCGGGAGTTCTCGCTCCCCCTGGACTGGTCGCAGGCCAGGTCCTCGTCGGCCCGGCCGTCCTCCCCGGTGACGACGAATGTCACGGGGCCGCCACCGTCGGCCCGCAGGTACCGCGCGGTCGGGCCGGCCACCACGAAGCTCGCGCACAGGACCAGCGGTGCGTCGGCGACGGCCAGCGCGCCCACGGTCCCCGCCGTCGTCTTCTGCACCAGCGTGCGGCCCGTGAAGTCGCACGACCTGAGCAGGGCGGGTGAGTTCACCGCGTCGAAGCCCGCAGCCGGCTCCCCGTCCTTCAGCGCCAGCCAGCCCGGCCGGCTCCCCTTCAGGGCGAGTGCCTCGCGCTCGGTGGAGGCCAGGACTATCTTCTCCACGCCACGCGAGAAGGCCCAGGCGGCCACGGTGAAGGCGCGCATGACGTCGACGACGACAGCGACGCGCGGGGCGGAGGTCAACTCCGGGATGCCTACGAAGTGATGATCCATCGCACCATGGTGAAGGACTCCCGCGTCCTTCCGATGCTTCCGGGACCGTCCCGTCCGGAACCCGTGGCGGCGCGGGGCTCCGGATCGACGTCCCGGGCCCCAGTTCCCCGGTGCGCGAGACCGCTCGTCCCGGACGAGCCGGGGGTGCGGTTTCGACCGTTCGTCGTCCGCCGCCCGGAACACGGAGAGCCGGGCCGGGACACGTGCGGTGGGTCTCGGCCGTACGATCCCGGCTGCCGGGCTCCCGACGCTGCTCCCGGACCCGTTTCCCGCCGCGCCCCAACCGGTCCCCGGCGAAAGGCTCCGGGTCCTGGTTTGCGGCCCCGGTGGCCGCGACAGGGATGGGGCATGCCTCAGAATCCAGCACCCCTGTCGCAGGAATCCGGCCGCCACGCGCCCCAGCTCTCCGAGGAGGTACGGGAGGCTCTCGCGGGGCGGCGGCCCGTCGTGGCCCTGGAGTCGACGATCATCGCCCACGGCCTCCCTCGCCCCCGCAACCTCCAGGTCGCCCAGGAACTCGAGGAGATCGCCCGGAAGGCGGGCGCGGTCCCCGCGACCGTCGCGGTGCTGGACGGCAGGGCCCACGTGGGCCTGACCCCGGATCAGTTGCAGCGGGTCGCCGGGGAGCCGGCCGTGCGGAAGCTCGGCCACCGCGATCTCGCGCCCGCCCTCGCGCTCGGGGCGAGCGGGGCGACCACCGTGTCCGCGACGGCGTTCCTCGCGGCGAGTGCCGGGCTCGGCGTCTTCGCGACCGGCGGCCTCGGCGGCGTACACCGGGAGTGGACGCAGACGCAGGACGAGTCCGCCGACCTGCGTCTGCTGGCACGCACCGGGATCACGGTGGTGTGCGCGGGCGTGAAGTCGATCCTGGACGTGCCCGCCACGCTTCAGCGCCTGGAGACGCTCGGGGTCGGGGTGCTCGGCTACGGCACGGAGCGCTTCCCCGGCTTCTATCTGCGCAGTTCGGGCGAACCGGTCGACTGGACCGTGCGCACCCCGCAGGAGGTGGCCGACGTGATGCGGGCGCGGGAGGAGCTGGGCGGCCCGCCCGCCGCACTGATCGTCGCCAATCCGGTGGCGGAGGAGGAGCAGTTGGACCCCGCCGTGCACGGCCGGGTGCTCGCCGGCGCCCTGGCCGCCTGCCGGGAGCGCGGGGTCACGGGTCAGGCCGTCACGCCGTTCCTCCTGGAGTACCTGATGACGGAGACCGGGGGTGCGTCCCTGGAGGCCAATCTCGCCGCCGTACGCGGGAACGTGGAGCTGGCCGCGCGGATCGCCGTCGCGGCGTCCCGGTGAACGGGGGCGCCCTGCTCGTGGTCGGGGAGGTGGTCACCGATGTCGTCGTCCGGCACGGCTCGGCACCGCTCCACGGCACGGACACGCCCGCCCGGATCACCACGCTGCCGGGCGGCTCGGGGGCCAACGTGGCGTGCTGGGCCGTGCGTTCGGGCTGGCGGGACGTACGGCTTCTCGCCAGGGCGGGGGCGGAGTCGGCCCACTGGCACCGGGACGCGCTGCTGCGGGCGGGGGTGCGTCCGGTGCTGGCCGTCGACAAAGAGGTCCCGACCGGCACGGTCGTGGCGCTGGTCGACCCGTCGGCGGAGCGCACCTTCCTCACCGACAGCGGGGCGGTCCTGCGCCTCTCCCCCGGCGACTGGGAACCCTCGCTGCTCGACGGTGTGGCCCGGCTCCATCTGTCCGGCTACCTCCTCTTCGCCGGAACGAGCCGGGCGACGGCGGCGCTCGCGCTGCGGGAGGCGCGGCGGCGGGGGGTGCCGGTGAGCGTGGACCCGGCCTCGGCCGGCTTCCTCGCCGGGCTGGGCGCCGGGGCGTTCCTCGATCTGGTCGAGGGCGTGGATCTGCTGCTGCCCAACGCCGATGAGGCACGCGAACTGACGGGGCTTCCGGAGCCCGCGGACGCGGCGGTCAAGCTGAGCCGCCACGTCGGCCGGGTGGCCGTCACGCTCGGGGGCCGGGGCGTCCTGCTGGCGGCCGGCGGCACGGTGACCGCGCGGGTGCCGGCGGCCGTGGTGCGGGCGCCGGTCGACTCGACGGGGGCGGGGGACGCCTTCACCGGAGGTTTCCTCGCCGCTCTGGCCGCCGGCGCCGACGAAGTGGCAGCCGCAGCCGCGGGCTGCCGGGCGGGGGCGGAGGCGGTCACGACGGTCGGGGGCCGCCCCGCATGACCGGGCCGCCGGCCCCTCACTCGCCCGTACGGTCGCCGGCGGCGCCCAGCCCGGTCCAGGCCGGGTGGCGCGGGTCGTCGGCACGGATCACCGTGTCCGCGCGTCCCGCGGGCCCGACCTCGTCCTCGTAGCGCGCGAAGGCGGGCAGCGTCCACCGCTCGCTCTCCTGCGTACGCCGCCGCAGCGCACCCGGGGAGAGGCTCAGATGGATGCCGAGGTCGAAGGGGAACCAGTGGCCGAGGAGCAGCGGTCCGTGGAGGATCAGTACGCCGCCCCGGGGCAGGTCCTGGTACGGGCTGCGGGTGGCCCGGTCCGTCACGGGGTTCCACAGATCGGGCAGCACGCGTCCACTGCCGCCGGCCTCCAGCGGGCGGAACACCTCGCGCCACAGCGCATTGGTGTCGAACCAGCTGTCGGCGTACGAGTCCGGGTCGTGTCTGCCGTACTCGTAGCGGAGGCTGGCCGGGCGCAGGAAACCGCCCGTGGAGACGGTGAGGACGGGGCGCCCGCGGGCCCGCAGCGCCTCGGCGAGCTGCGCGGCGGGCTCTTCGGGGCGGGCGGCGGGAGCGCCGTCCACGCCGACCTTCAGCCAGGGCCCGCCGTCAGCCGGTTCGAGTCCGTCGACATGGACGGCGAGGGCGCGGGCCAGCCGATCCCAGGTGATGGGTTCAAAGTGCACACATCCATCATCGCCCCGCGTCATCATGATGCGTATGGATCTCGCTTTCGCCCGCCGGTTCGCCGCCCAGTGGCAGGACGACTGGAACTCCCACGACCTGGACCGCGTCCTCGCGCACTACCACGAGGACGTGACCTTCAGTTCGCCCATGATCGCCCGGCTGACGGGCGACTCCGCCGGAACCGTGCACGGCAAGGAGGCCCTGCGCGCGTACTGGGCGGCGGGCCTGGAGCGGATCCCGGACCTGAGGTTCGAGGTGATGGACGTACGGGCGAGCGTCGACGCGCTGGTGATCGACTACCTCAACCAGATCGGCGGCCGGGTGAGCGAGGTGCTGACCTTCCGTGACGGCCTGGTGGTGGCGGGCTTCGGCGCGTACGGCGAGACGCCCGCCAACTGACCTGGTCTCTGGTCTACTTCGCCGCCGGGCAGTCCGCCGCGTCGGCGTCGTCGGAGAGTTCGCTGCCCTCGGGGAGCAGATAGGTCACCCACAGGACCACGGGTTCCGCCCCGAGGTTGCGCCCGATGTGCCGGTGGTTGCTCCCGGCCGGTTCGACGAAGGACGTCCCGGCGGGAGTCACCTCGACCGAGCAGTCGTCGAGCGTGCGGGTGAGCGTCCCGGCCTTGACCACGGCGATCAGCTGCCCTCTGTGCGTGTGCCAGCCGGTTGACCCGCCGGGCTGCACCGTGATCTCCCGGAAGGTCACGTCCGTAGGACCGTTCGGGGGCTTGATCTTGAGTTTGCCCGCGGAGGTGCCGACGGCGACGACGGTGCCGCTCACCCCGCTGCCGGGCGTGGCGACCGCCGCCGCGGGCACCAGCCCCAGCGCGGCCACACAGGCGCCCACGAGCCCCGCCTTGCGCAGCACTCCGTGCCGCGCCGCGCCCTTCCCGTTCCTCCCGCGCCCGCCGCTCTTCGCGCCGACCATGCCGCCGAACCTCATGAAGGACTCCCTCAGCACCCGGGACCGATGAACGCCCTCAAGCTACCGACGAGTTGTCCGAGTCACCTCACTGACACGACGGTCGGCCCGCGCGGAGTTCCTCGGCGAGCGGCCCCTCCCCCAGCACGTCCACAAGGCCGGCCTCGACCGCCTCGGCGAGGGTGACCTCGCCGCGCGCGAGGGCGAGTGCCGCTTCCGTGCCGAGCACGAGGCACGCGTCGGGGTGGCCGGACGGCCCGTAGCCGTACACCTCACCGGCGGTGGCCTCGGTGCCCGTGCGGAGGTGGAACTGACCCTCGGCCAGCCTGACTTCGATCACTCCGGCACCGGTGAGGCCGTCCAGGGCGCGCAGCAGCGGCAGGGCGAACCAGTGGGCCCTGACCGCGTCCGTGGGTCGGCGTTCGGCGAGGGCGGGCGCACCCCAGTGGGCGAGCGCCGTGAGGACGGGGAGCAGCCCCCGGCCGCGCTCGGTCAGTTCGTAGACCGAGGCGGCGGCGGGAGGCGGCAGCCGGCGGCGCACGGCCAGGCCGCCCTGCTCCATGTCCTTGAGCCGGGACGCCAGCACGTCCGTGCTGACTCCGGGCAGATCCGCGTGCAGGTCCGTGTAACGGCGGGGCCCTGCCAGCAGTTCACGGACGATCAGCAGTGTCCAGCGGTCCCCCACGGAGTCGAGGGCGCGGGCGGTGGCGCAGAACTGGTCATAGCTCCTGCGGCGGGCTGGACGGGTGGGCTGCTGACGTGGCATGCGACGCAGTCTAGACATGTTGTTGGACTTTCCAAGCCCGAGCTTGGTAAAACCAAGTATCGCAATTCGCGTCGGGGAGGCACCGCATGGAGTTCCGGCAGTCCAGCAAGCTCAACGAGGTCTGTTACGAGATCCGGGGCCCGGTCATCGAGCAGGCCAACGCCCTCGAGGAAGCGGGGCACAGCGTGCTCCGTCTCAACACGGGCAATCCGGCGCTCTTCGGCTTCGAGGCACCGGAGGAGATCGTCCAGGACATGATCCGGATGCTCCCGCAGGCGCACGGCTACACCGACTCGCGCGGCATCCTCTCGGCGCGCCGCGCCGTCGCCCAGCGCTACCAGGCGATGGGGATGACCGAGGTCGACGTCGACGACGTCTTCCTGGGCAACGGGGTCTCCGAGCTGATCTCCATGGCGGTGCAGGGCCTTCTGGAGGACGGGGACGAGATCCTGATCCCGAGCCCCGACTACCCCCTGTGGACCGCCGTGACGACGCTCGCGGGCGGGAAGGCCGTGCACTACACCTGCGACGAGGGGGCGGACTGGAATCCGGACCTCGCCGACATGGCCTCCAAGATCACCGACCGCACCCGCGCCATGGTGATCATCAACCCGAACAACCCGACGGGCGCGGTCTACTCCCGCGAGGTGCTCGACGGCATGCTCGACCTGGCCCGCAGGCACGGCCTGATGGTGTTCGCCGACGAGATCTACGACCAGATCCTGTACGACGACGCCGAGCACCACAGCGTGGGCGTACTGGCTCCGGACCTGCTGTGCCTCACCTTCAGCGGGCTGTCCAAGACGTACCGGGTGGCGGGATTCCGCTCGGGATGGATGGTGGTGTCGGGGCCGCGGCAGCACGCCCGCAGCTACCTGGAGGGGCTCACCATGCTCGCCTCCATGCGGCTGTGCCCCAACGCCCCCGCCCAGTACGCGATCCAGGCGGCCCTCGGCGGCCGGCAGTCCATCCGCGAGCTCACCGCCCCGGGCGGCAGGCTCCACGAGCAGCGCAACCGGGCCTGGGAACGCCTGAACGAGATCCCCGGAGTTTCGTGCGTCAAGCCGAAGGGCGCGCTGTACGCCTTCCCGCGCATCGACCCGAAGGTGCACGCGATCGCCGACGACGAACGCTTCGTCCTGGACCTGCTGCTGCGGGAGAAGATCCAGGTGGTGCAGGGCACGGGCTTCAACTGGCCGCGCCCGGACCACTTCCGCATCCTGACCCTGCCGCACGCCGACGACCTGGACGCGGCGATCAGCCGCATCGGCCGCTTCCTGGACGGATACCGCCAGTGACCTGCCGGACCTGCCACCTCCCCGTCCACACCCAGTTCGCCTCGCCGGATCTGGTGGGAGCGATCGTGGAGGGTGGGCTCGATCCGGCCGAAGACCCGCGCTGGGCGGACTCGGGCGCCACCTCCGCCGCGGAGTACGCGCGCTGGGCGGGGCACCTGTGCGGGATGACGTGTCTGCGGATGGCGCTCGGCACCGCCGCGCCGTCCCTCTTCGCCCTGCGGGACGGCGCGGCGGAGTACGACGCGTACACCGAGGACGCCGGCGGGGTGATCAGGGGGCTGGTCTACGCGCCCTTCGCCCGTTACGTATCCGAGGTCCACGGCCTGGACGCCGTCGTCCACCGGGAACTCACCCCCGCCGGGGTCCTCGGCCTGCTGGACGAGGGCCGGACGGTGATGGCCTCGGTGCACTACGGGATCCGGCACCCCGACCGCCCAGCTCCCGGCCGGGGCGGCCATCTGGTGCTGCTCACCTCCCGCACCGCGGACGGGGACGGGGTGCACTTCCACAACCCCTCGGGTACGACGGCCGGAACGCGAGCGGCCACGCTTCCGGTGCCCGTCTTCGAGCGTTTCTTCGCGGGGCGCGGGGTGTCCCTGCCCGGCCCCGTCACCTGACCGCTCACCGGTACGGGTGGTTCGGCCGCGAACCGGATGTCCCGCCATGCCGTCACGGGCCTTCCGTGCCACGGTGGGCGCCGGCCGGCATCCGAGCGAGCGGGGAGACCCACGTGCAGCGTCCGTGTACAGAACCCGAGCCGTATCCGAGGCGTTCGGCGCGGCGCACCGCGCTCACGGCCGCCGTGGCGACCTGCGCCGTGCTGGCCGGCGGGGCGCCGATCGCCTACGCCACCCTCGGTGACGGGACTCCCTCCGCCACGGCCGTGCGGGGGACGGCGTACGTCGAGACGCGCCTCTTCTTCGGCACCGAGCGCCCCGACGGCGGTCCCGACGTGACCGCGCGTCAGTTCCGGTCGTTCATCGACCGCCAGGTCACTCCGGCCTTCCCGGACGGGCTCACGGTGCAGGAGGGCCGGGGCCAGTGGCGCGACTCCCACGGGGTGATCGAGCGGGAGCGTTCGTACGAGCTGATCCTGCTGTACCCGGCTTCCGAGGCCCGGACGCGGGACCCCCAGGTCGAACGTGTCCGCGCGGCGTACGAGAAGGCCTTCGCCCAGGACTCGGTGGCACGGCTGGACGAGCGCACCCTCGCCGACTTCTGAGACCGGCCCCCCGTCGTCCGCCCCCTCGGAGCCCGTACCGCGGCGGTCCGTCAGCGCCGCAGTGCGGTGAGCGCGGTCACCGGGTCGGGATCGGGCGCGCCCCGGGGCCACCAGTCGTCCTCGCCGGGGTCGGATTCATAGCCGTACCACCGGCTGTCACGGCCGAAGCGGAGCTGCAGCGTGCCTCGCGCATCGGTCAGATGGTTGCGCCAGGGCTGGAAGCGCGGGAGGTCCGCGGCGGCCAGGGCGGGGCGGGCCCGGTCGAAGGGGCCGGCGGGCGGGTCCCACGGATGCTCCAGGACCTCCAGGCCCTGCGCGCCGCCCTGACGCCAGGCCGCCACGGCTCGGGCCAGGTCGGTGGTGCTGCGGCCGGTGGCGAAGGCCAGCTCGCGGTAGAGGGCCCTGGTCGTGGCGGTGAGCCCCGCGGTGGGCCGGGACGCGGCGATGCGTACGGCGTCCTGCCAGGTGCTGAGCCCGGCGAGCGGGTCGTCCCCGGTGGTGAGGAGGGTGTGGGCGCGGATGGCGGCGTCCGCTGCGAGGTGGTCCAGGCCGAGCGGGTCGCGCGCACCGGGCAGCTCGGGGTATGTGGGCGGCTCACCGGCGTACGGCGGGACGGGGAGGGGCGCGGGCAGCGGGGGCAGGAAGCGGTCGGTGAGAGCCTCGGTGGCCGGGACCGAGGGCATGGCGGGCGCCTCAGGGCGTTCCCGGGCGGAGTGCTCGGCGTTGCGGCGGCCCAGTTCGTCGAGGAGTTCGCGCTCGCCCCGGCCGCGCATCAGCAGGAGGACGAAGGGGTCGCTGTCGAGCAGCCGCGCCGTCTGGTAGCAGAGGGCGGCGACATGCTTGCAGGGCCAGCCACGGTCCGGGCAGGAGCAGTCCGGGTCCAGGTCACCGGCGGTGGGCAGCAGCCGGATGCCGGTCTCGCCCGCCGTGTCGACCAGCGAGTGCGGCATCTCCTTGTCCAGCAGCGAGGACAGGTGCCCGGGCCGGGCGGCGACGGCGTCCAGGAAGGTGTCCCAGTCCGACGCCGAGAACGTACGGAGACGGAGCTCCGCCCGGTAGGGGCGGGGGCGGCTCCCGTGGACGTAGGCGATGACCCGGCCGGGGGTGACGGTGATCCCCGCGACATGGCCGCCGTCGGCATAGGTGCGCCCGCGTTCGAGGCGCCCCTCGTCCATCGACAGGGACTCCAGGGCGTCCACCCAGGCCCGGCCCCACCAGCTGTCGGCGAAGGGGCCGTCGGCCTCGGGGGCACGGGCGGGCACCGCCTCGAACGAACGCCGCAGGTCGTCGGGGCCCGGGCGGGCGGCGGGGCCCGCGCCGGGGCTCATGCCGCCCTCCGGAGCGAGACGAGATCGGCCAGGTCACGGTCGCTGAGCTCGGTCAGGGCGGCCTCGCCGGAACCGAGCACCGCGTCGGCGAGGACTCGCTTGGAGGCCAGCAGTTCACTGATCCGGTCCTCGACGGTGCCCTCGGCGATCAGCCGGTGCACCTGCACGGGCTGGGTCTGGCCGATGCGGTACGCGCGATCGGTGGCCTGCTCCTCGACCGCCGGGTTCCACCACCGGTCGTAGTGGATGACATGGGCGGCCCGGGTGAGGTTGAGCCCCGTGCCTGCGGCCTTGAGGGAGAGCAGGAAGACGGGGGCCTCGCCGGACTGGAACCGGTCCACCATCCGCTCCCGCTCCGCGACCGGCGTGCCGCCGTGGAGCAGCTGGGAGGGGATGGAGCGGGAGGCGAGGTGGGCGGAGAGGAGCCGGGCCATCGAGACGTACTGGGTGAAGATCAGGACGGAGCCGTCCTCGGAGAGGATGGTGTCGAGGAGCTCGTCGAGCAGGGCGAGCTTGCCCGAGCGGCCCGTGAGCCGCGTCGGCTCCTCCTTCAGATACTGCGCGGGGTGGTTGCAGATCTGCTTGAGCGAGCCCAGCAGCTTCATGATCAGCCCTCGCCTGGCGATGCCCTCGGACTGCTCGATGAACGCCATGGTCTCGCGGACGGCCGCCTCGTAGAGCGTGGCCTGCTCGCGGGTGAGGAAGACGGGGTGGTCGGTCTCCGTCTTCGGCGGCAGCTCCGGCGCGATGCCCGGGTCGGACTTCTTGCGGCGCAGCAGGAAGGGGCGGACCAGCCGGGACAGCCGCTCGACCGCTTCCTCGTTGCCCAGGCCCGCGGCCGTGCCGGTGTTCTCCACGATGCGGGCGTGCCGGGCGCGGAAGGCCTTGAGCGGGCCGAGCAGCCCGGGGGTGGTCCAGTCGAGCAGGGCCCAGAGCTCGGAGAGGTTGTTCTCCACGGGGGTGCCGGTCAGGGCGACCCGGGCGGGGGAGGGAATGGTGCGCAGCGCCCTGGCCGTGGAGGAGTGCGGATTCTTCACGTGCTGCGCCTCGTCGGCGACGACCAGTCCCCAGGTGTGCGCGGCGAGTTGCTCCGCGCTGGAGCGCATCGTGCCGTACGTCGTGAGGACGAATCCCGCGTCCGCGCCGGTGAGGCTGCGGTCGGTGCCGTGGAAGCGGCGGACCGGGACTCCGGGCGCGAAACGGTTGATCTCCCGGTGCCAGTTGCCGAGGAGGGAGGCGGGGCAGACGACGAGGGTGGGGGCGGCGTGGGCACGGTGCAGGTGCAGCGCGATGACGGTGATCGTCTTGCCAAGCCCCATGTCGTCGGCGAGACAGCCCCCGAGCCCGAGGGAGGTCATCCGGTCGAGCCAGGCCAGGCCGCGGAGCTGGTAGTCGCGGAGGGTGGCATCGAGACCGGGTGGCGCGGGGAGCGTGGCGTGCTCGTCCAGAAGGCGCGTGCGGAGGGTGGCGAGCGCCCCGGCCGGCACGGCCTCCACCTGCTCGCCGTCGACCTCGGCGGTGCCGGTCAGGGCGACGGCGAGCGCGTCGACGGGGTCCAGGAGCCCGAGCTCCCGCTTGCGCGCCTTGCGGACGAGCGCCGGGTCGACGACGACCCACTGGTCGCGCAGCCGCACCACCGGGCGGTGCGCCTCGGCGAGGGTGTCCATCTCCGCCTCGGTGAGCCGGTCGTCGCCGAGGGAGAGCTGCCAGTCGAACGCGAAGAGGTGCTCGGCGTCGAAGAACGAGGTGCCGTCGGTGGCCGAACCGGGCGCCGGCCGGACGACGGCCGCCGCGGTGAGCGAGCGGGCGAGCTCGCGCGGCCAGTGGACCGCGACCCCGGCCGCCGCGAGCCGCGCCCCGGCCTCGCCGATCAGTTCGTAGAGCTCGTCCTCGGTGACGGCGAGGACGTCGGGGACGGGCTGGTCCAGCAGCCGCTCCAGGGGCGGCCAGACGCGGGCGGCGCGGCGCAGTGCGAGCACGGCGTCGATCCGTGCCCTCGGTCCGAACGGCTCACCGGCCTCGCCGTTCCACAGCGTGGCCGCGTCGGTGACGTACGTCGGATCGGCCAGGCTGTGCACCTGGGTGATGGCGGCGGCGGCATGGCGCGAGGCTGCCGGGGCGCCCTGCGCGTCCTTCGTCCCGGGCTGCTGCGCGCCGTCGCCGGAGGCGTCGAAGAGGGCGTAGGCCGACAGGTCGAGGCGCAGCGAGACGCGCACCCCTGCGTCGAGACCGGCGGCCACCTCGACGGCCCAGGCCCGGGCCTCCGGCAGCCGCTGAGGCTCGCGGGCGGCGAACGGCGCTCCCATCGCGTGCGCGGCGGCGGGTGTACGGGGCAGGGTGTCGGCGACGGCGTCGAGGAAGGCGCTGATCAGCGCGCGGGGCTCGGGCACCCGCAGGGGTGCGCCGCCGACCGGGACCGCGTGTCCTTCGGGCGGCATCGAGGCGGCGATCGCCCTCAGGTGGGCGACGTCCTCGGCGTCGCGCGGCCCGGCGCGCCAGGCGTCGTGGTCGTCCGCCGTCAGACCGGGAAGCAGTCTGCCGCGCGCCACGAGGGTGAGGGCGTGCAGTGCGGCCGCGCCCCAGGCACGGGTGGCGGGGTGGGCGGACGCGCGGTGCCGGGCGCGGGCGAGCAGGGGCACCGCGTCCTCGACGGGGAGCGTCGCGCAGGGCACTGTGCGGGAGCCGGCACCGGCGCCTACGGCACCTTGCCACCCGACGACCGTGAGCTCGCCGACGGGGTAGGCGGGTCCGTCCTCGTCGGGGAACGCCGTGCCGGAACCGCTGATACCGGCGTTGCCGTCCGGGTCCCAGAAGGCGATCCGGCCGTCGCGGGGAAGCGCACCCGGCAGGAACACCGCAGCGCACCGGAGCAGCCGGTCCCCGGCTACGTCCTGCGCCTGCCGCACCATGTCCCCCACCCCTCTCCGCCTCGGTCGAGTGCCGTTTCGCCTGCTCTCGTGAGTCTAGGCGGGGGGTGTGACAGTGCCCGCGACGGCCGTGTCCGGCGGGTGCGGACGACGTGAAGGTGCGGGTCGGCGCGTGGGACGTGGGGCCGCCCCGGCCGCGTACGCGGGCGACGTGAGAGGTGTCACCCCGGGCGGGCGATGCGAAGGTACCGCCCGCGCATGCGACGTGGAGGGGCAGACGGGTCGGGCCATCGGCGGCCGGCGGGTGGGGCGGTGACGTCGCGGGGGTGTCCACGGCCGGGCCGGGACGGCAAGCGGGTCAGTGGCGGGTGAAGGGCTCGGAGCGGCGCCGCTCGGGGGGCAGCTCCGGCTCGGGCTCGTACGCGGGCAACGCGTCCGGGCCGAACTCCGGCGCCGGGCCCGGACCGGGCCCCGCGAGAGGCTGCTCCGTCATGAACCGGTCCGGCACGTCCTGCCCGGCAAGGGGCCGGTCCTGGCCGAGCCGCTCGGCACCGGGCTCCACCGTGCCGTCCCGCTCCGGAGCGCCCTGCTCCCCGGCGGCCGGCCCGGCACCCTGCTGCGCCCCGGAGACACCGGGCGGCTGCTGTCCCTGCTGGGCTCGCTCCAGGAAGCGGAGCAGTTCCACGGGGAAGGGGAGCACCAGCGTGGAGTTCTTCTCCGCCGCGACCGCGACCACCGTCTGCAGCAGACGGAGCTGGAGCGCCGCCGGCTGGGTGGACATCTGCTGAGCCGCCTGGGCCAGCTTCTTCGAGGCCTGCAGCTCCGCGTCGGCGTTGATGACCCTGGCACGCCGCTCACGGTCGGCCTCGGCCTGGCGGGCCATGGAGCGCTTCATCGTCTCCGGCAGCGAGACGTCCTTGATCTCCACGCGGTCGATCTGCACGCCCCAGCCCACCGCCGGGCTGTCGATCATCAGCTCCAGCCCCTGGTTGAGCTTCTCGCGATCGGACAGCAGATCGTCCAGGTCGCTCTTGCCGATGATCGACCGCAGGGAGGTCTGCGCCATCTGGGACACCGCGAACCGGTAGTCCTCCACCTGGATCACGGCGCTCGCGGCGTCCACCACCTTGAAGTAGATGACGGCGTCCACCCGCACCGTCACGTTGTCCCGCGTGATCCCGTCCTGGGCCGGAACCGGCATCGTCACGATCTGCATGTTGACCTTACGGAGCCGGTCGACCCCCGGGACGATCATGGTGAAACCAGGGGGGCGCACCTGATCGTGCAGCCGGCCGAGCCTGAGCACCACGCCCCGCTCGTACTGCTTGACCACCCGAGCCGCGGCCATGGCATACGCCACGCAGCCCGCGATCACCGCCACCAGCGCGATTACCAGCTCCTGGACCATCACGGCCCCCTGCGTCCGGGAGTGCGTTCCCGCACCCACTCGTCATGCGTCTATTACCACGATATGCCCCATTCGCGCACCTTCGAACCTCTGTCCGGGTGCCCTTGGCCACGGCCGGCCGCGCCCCAGGTGCCGGCCCAGGGGGAAACGGGCAGGGTGGCCAGCGCCAGCACGTCCCTGTGACGTACCGATGAGCCGGACGAGCAGACGAGGACCCCACCCATGTCCGTGACCGCGCCCCCCACCGTTCTCCGCCGCCGCACCGGCGTCGCCGCAGGCGCCGTCCTGCTCACCCTGGTCGCCACCGGCTGCTCCGGCCTCGGGCGCACGGCGGTGGGGCCGGTCTCCTACACGACGGAAGGGGAGAAGGTCGTCACCGTGCACAGCCCGTCGGTGAAGGGCTGCCACAAGATGACCCCCGCCGGGGCACACGCGATCGACAACCGCACCCTCATCGACATCATCCTGTACCCCACCCGCGACTGCTCCGGGCGCAGCACCGCCTACGTGTCCACCACGTTCTCCGACGCCAACGCGGCGCGCGCGCTGCCCTGGCGCAGCTACCGGTTCGTCCACTGACCGGAGCGGCCCGGCCGGCCGCGTCCGCGCGGCAGCGCGAACAGCTCCGCCGTCCGCTCCCGCCGGGCCTCGGGCCCCCGATGTCCTCGGGCGCGTTCAGAGCCTGCCCGGGCGGGCGAGCACCCACATGCCGTCCGGCGTGAGGTAGCGGTCGACCGCGAGACCGGCTTCCTCCAGGCAGGCCTCGAACCGCTCGACCGAGAGCGCGCGCGAGCGGAAGGTCTGGGTCCAGCGGGCGTCCTCGAAGACGTACTCCGCGCGCACCTCGTCCACCCCGTCGCTGAGGGGTTCTGCCGACAGGATGCGTATCGTGCACCCCGCCGCCCGGTCCTCCCGCTCCCGGGGGAGGTCGCTGTGGTAGTCGGCGCCCTCCCGCTGGACGAGTACGACGCCGTCGTCCTTCACATACCTGCGGCAGGTCCTGAGCAGCCCCTCCCTGACCCGGTGGTCGCTCGTGTGCACCAGGAACGACCCGAGCACGACCGCGTCGAACCGCTCGTCGCCCAGGTCCAGCGTCTCGATCGGGCTCCGTACGGTGCGCGCGCCCCGCACCCGCTCCAGCATCTGCGCCGACTCGTCCACCGCGGTCACCACGAAGCCGAGCCCGACCAGCGGATGGGTCACCCGGCCTGCCCCGCAGCCCAGTTCGAGCACGCTCGCACCGGGCGTCACGGCCGACCGGATGACCTCCGGTTCGGTGCCGGCGGACAGACGCGCGTACAGCTCGACAGCGCAGCCGTCCGGTGTGATCGAGCCGGGCCCCGTCCCTGTGTGTCCCTCGCGTATCAGGCTCATACCCGGCTGAACGTGCCGCCGGGGCCCGGCGTTCCGCTCAGAAATGCGGATAGCGGCCTTCCGGCCAGGCCACCCGACGGTCGGACTCCATGCAGAGGTCGTCGGCGAGTTCGGTGATCACGGAGCGGCCCTCCACGACGGCCAGCCACGAGGCCGGCAGAGCCACGTCGCCGTGGCGGGCGCCGAGCAGATTGCCGCAGACCGAACCGGTGGAGTCACTGTCCCCCGAGTGGTTGACGGAGAGCAGCAGCGCTTCGGCCACGTCCTCGGCTCGCGGGAACACGAGCGCGCAGTACACAGCGATGGCGAGCGCCTCCTCGGCGACCCAGCCGGCGCCGAGCGACTCGACACGCTCGGCGGTCGGCAGCCCTTGCGCCGCGAGGTCGACCGCCGCACGCAGCGCGGCCGACGTCTCCTCGTGGCCGTGGTGGCGTGCCAGCAGGTGCATGGCGCGCAGGACGGCTCCGGCCGGGGAGTCGCCTTCCAGGAGATGTGTGACGATCGCGGCCAGCGCCCCGGCCGCGTACGCGCCCGTCGGGTGGCCGTGGGTGATCAGCGCGCACCTGGCCGCCAGCTGGAAGCCCGTCTCCGCGTCCTCGCCGAGCAGTCCGAAGGGGGCCGACCTCATGACGGTCCCGCAGCCCTTGGAGTGCGGGTTGACGGGACCGGGCCGCCCGAGCGGGGCGCCGGGGTCAAGGGCGTGACCGGCTGCCAGTCCCGTGAGACAGGCGTTGCCGGGTGCCCGGCGCGCGTACAGCCAGGGCTGCTGCCTGAGCCATCCCGTCCGTACGCGGTCATCGCCGCCACGCACCGGCGGGGAGGGGTAATTCTGGGTGTCGAGCCAGCGCAGGTAGGCGTTGCGGACGATCTCGGCCTCCGCTCCCCCGATACCCTTCGACGCCGCCCGGGCATGGGCCCTGATCAGCCCTTCGACCGTGAAGAGCGTCATCTGGGTGTCGTCCGTGATCCGCCCGACGACCCCTTCGGGGTCGGCCACGGGCCCCCGGAGACCGCTCTGCCCGTGGGCGCGGCGGATACCGTCGAGGGAGAGGAACTCGACCGGATTTCCCAGCGCGTCACCCACCGCGCCACCCAGCAGCGCACCCCGCACCCTGGACCGGCGGGCGATGTCCGCGCCCCATGACGTGCTGCCCCTCATCGTGTGCCCCTGCCCCGTCGTCGTCACGGTCCGCTCCCCGCGTCCGCATCTGTTTCCGAACACCGCGCCGCTGGTTCATGCTGGAGAGGAGGCGATGGTGATGCGTACCGGAAGTGAACCGTCCACCGCGCGCAGTCCCCTGCGGATGCGACTCTCACTGAGTGTATGGGGCATGCTCTGGGCGGTGTTCGGCCTGACGGCTTTCCTGTGGGCCGGCCGTCCGGGCTGGGCGACGGCCTGCGGGGTGCTGCTGGCGGTCACGGTGACGGACTTCTGCCTCGTCCTCCGCCACATCCGCCAGGGCCCGCACTACCAGCCCGGCAGGGACATCCCCCCGTACGAGCCGGACCGGGGCGGGCAGCCGGGCAGGCGCGACCGCTGAGGCCGCCGCGACGGCCGCCGCCTTCAGGGGCGGTCGTCGAAGCGGGCCGCCCGCAGGTACTCCGGGTTCGGGTCGAGCGCTGCGGCCAGCCGGAAGTGGCGGGTGGCCTGCTCGGGGCGACCGGCGCGCTGGAACGTGCGGGCCAGGGCGAAGTGCGCGAAGGCGTTGTCCGGCTCGCGCTCCAGGACCAGCTCGAATTCGAGCTCGGCCGGGCGCAGTTGGGCGGCGGCGAAGAAGGCGCGGGCCCGCAGCAGGCGGGCAGCGGTGTTCTCCGGGTGTGCGGCGATCACCGAGTCGAGCAGCTTCACCGCACCCCGCGGGTCCCGCGCGGCGAGCAACTGCTCCGCCGCACGGAAGTCGATGACATGCGTTTCCGGGTTCCTCTCGGGCACGGCTCTATCCTTCCCCTCGCCTTCCGCTCTTCAACATCAGGCCGGGTGCCCGTATTCCGCCGGCCGGGGACGGGCGGGGGCAGCCGGCAAAGCCTCCCGGCCGGGAACGGGCCCGGCCGGGGGACGGGATCAGGCCGGGCCGCGAACAGGGTCAGCCGGCCGCCGCGCGTGTGGTGAGCTCCGACCAGAGCTTGTGGACCTGCGGTTCCAGGTTCTCCAGCGGCCCGTCGTTGTCGACGACGAGGTCGGCGACGGCCAGCCGCTCCTCCCGGGTGGCCTGGACCGCCATCCTGGCGCGGGCGTCGGATTCCGTCATGCCGCGCAGCCGGACGAGCCGGTCGAGCTGGGTGCCGGGGCTCGCGTCCACGACGACGACCAGGTCGTAGAGGGGGGCGAGGCCGTTCTCGGTGAGCAGCGGGACGTCGTGGACGACGATCGCGCCGGGTCCGGCCGCCCGCTCCAGCTCGGCGGAACGCGCGCCCACCAGCGGGTGCACGATGCCGTTGAGCGTGGCCAGGCGCGCGGAGTCGGCGAAGACGATCTCGCCGAGCGCCGAGCGGTCCAGGGAACCGTCGGTGTTGAGGATGTCCGGACCGAAGGCCTCGACGACGGCGGTGAGCCCGGGGGTGCCGGGCTCCACGACCTCGCGCGCGATCCGGTCCGCGTCGATCAGTACGGCTCCGTAGCGTGCGAGCAGCCGTGACACTTCGCTCTTGCCGGCGCCGATCCCGCCGGTCAGGCCCACTTTCAGCATGCGCCGAGCCTAGCCTCCGGCCGGGGAGGGGCCGGAGGCACGCTCAGGAGTCGCCCTCGCGTTCCGCGAGGAAGCGTTCGAATTCCCTGCCGATCTCGTCCGCCGACGGCAGGTCGACCGGCTCCGCGACGAGGTTGCCCCGCGTCTCGGACCCCGCGACCGCGTCGTACTGGTGCTCCAGACCTTCGACGAGTGCGACGAGTTCCTCGTCGCCCTGGCCGATCTGACGGTCGATCTCCGTCTGGGTCCGGTGCGCTTCCGTACGCAGGGTGTGCGCGAGGCTCGGCAGGACCAGTCCGGTCGCCGCCGTGACCGCCTCCAGGGCGGTCAGCGCGGCGTCCGGGTAGGCGGAGCGGGCGACGTAGTGCGGCACATGGGCGGCGACACCGAGGACGTCGTGCCCGGCCTCCATCAGCCGGTACTCCACGAGGGCCTCGGCCGAGCCCGGGACCTGCGCCTCGTCAAAGGGGCTGCGGTGGCCGGGCATGAGGTCGGTGCGATTGCCGTGCGGGGTGACGCCGACCGGGCGGGTGTGCGGGACGCCCATCGGGATGCCGTGGAAGTTGACCGAGAGGCGGACACCGAGCCGCTCGACGATCTGCTCCACGGCGGCGGCGAACCTCTCCCACTCCACGTCGGGCTCCGGCCCGGACAGGAGCAGGAAGGGTGCGCCGGTGGCGTCCTGTACGACCCGTACGTCCAGAGTGGGCGCCTCGAACGACGTCCACCGGTCGCGCTTGAAGGTCAGCAACGGGCGGCGCGCCCGGTAGTCGACGAGCCGGTCGTGGTCGAAGCGGGCGACGATCTGGTGCGGCAGCGTCTCGAGCAGGCCGTCGACGATCTGCTCGCCGGTCTCACCCGCGTCGATGTATCCGTCGAAGTGGTAGAGCATGACCAGGCCGGCCGACTCCTGGGCGAGCGCCATGTCGACGACGGCCAGGCCCTTCGGCTCCCATTCGTACAAACTCTGCGGTTCAGGCACGGTTACCGCTCCTCCTCGTGTTCCCCGACAAGAACACCCTGCCCGGCCACGGCATTCCCGACCGCGCCGCTTCACGTCCGGTTACGCGAGGACGCGGCTGTGCAGGGCTGTCACCGCCTTCCGCGCGGAGGTGAAAGCTCCGTGCTGCCAGGCATCGGTGTGGCTGAGGTAGTCACCCGCGAAGTACACATGCCCGGCACCGCTGTTGAGCGGCGCGAAGGCCGCGGCGTCGGGCCCGCCGGACAGGGAGTGCCAGGCGGCCTCCACGTACGGGGTCTGGCGCCAGTGGTGGGAGAAGGACGCGGCGAGTTCCGTGCGGTACTTGGCGCCGTGGATCTTCACGCCCTGGGCCACCGCCCGCGCCTCCCTCTCGCGCGGCGGGAGGACGGCGTACGCGTCGGCGTTGGAGCCGGTGTTGTAGTAGCCGATGAGGGTGCCGCGCTCGCTGAGGTGGCCGTAGGACGGGTACCAGATGTGGGAGAGATCCATGTCCGTCTCGGTGATCCCGCCGAAGATCCGGTGGTCGGTCTCCCACCAGCGGCTGCGGTACTCCAGCGCGATCTTGCCGGCCGACGACGGCCTGCAGGCCTCCAGGGCGCTCTGCACCGCCTGACCGAGGTTGTGCCGGGTCTTGGCCAGGATGTTGGGCGGCAGGGCGGCGATGCAGTAGTCCGCTTCGATACGGCGGGTACGGCCGGACCTCGTGTAGGTGACGGTGACGCCGTGGGCGGTGTCGGTGATGTCGGTGACGGCCGCTCCGGTGAGGACCCTGCGCTCGCCGACCGCGCGGGTGAGGGCCGCGGGTATCCGGTCCATGCCGCCGACGGGCTGGAACATCAGCATGGCCTGGTCGTACTCGAACTCGAAGGAGAAGTAGCGTCCGACGCCGCTCGCGAAGACCTCCGACGCGGTGGGTACGGAGCCGAGCTCCTCGCCCGGGGTGCCCGCGGCGGCGGGGTCGACGCGGTATCCGCGCCGGGAACTGCCGGTGTAGTCGAGCGTGTCGCCGATGTCACCGAAGTCCTTGAGGAATTCCAGCAGCCGCTCCTGGTCCTCGGCGGTGATCTCCCGGTCGAGTGCGCCCTTGTCGCCGGCCTTGGCCAGGAGCTCGGCGACGTAGCCGTACATGTCGGCCTTGGCGGTGCGGTAACGCACCGGGGCCTTCATGCCGGCCTTCTCGTTGAAGAGGTAGGCATTGGCGTTCTCGTTGGTGAACACCTCCACGGGTACGCCGAGTTCACGGCAGTAGTCGAGGGTGACCATCCACTGCGGGATCCGGCCGGGCCCCGCGTTCATGTACTGGCCTTCGCTGAAGCGGGCGGTCTGCTCGTTGCCGTAGGTGTCGGTGGTCGAATCACCGCCCCGGACGGTGAAGTTGCGCCCGCCGGTGCGGCCCCTGGCCTCCAGGACCGTACAGTCGTAGCCCGCCTTGCCCAGTTCGTACGCCGCCGCGAGGCCGGCTATGCCGCCCCCGACGATGACCACCTTCGCCGCGGCTCTTCCCTTCAGCGAGAAGTCGCCCGGGCTCGGCGCCCGGAAGGCGGGTTCCCGGCCGGCGGCCTGGGCGGTGGGGGCGAGGCCGAGTGCGCCCATGGTGGCGAACATCGCGCCCGCGCCACCGGTGATGCCCACACTGCGCAGAAAGCTGCGACGGCTGGCACCTGCCGACGCGGGAGGGGTCTGTGCGACGCGTGAGGCATTCGAGACGTGAGACATTCCCAAGCTCCCCTGCTGATCCTGATGTTGCGCCGGATCCTGACAAGGGCGTGTTACGGGGCGTCAGTAACTCGTGTATCGCACACGTTTCCTCTTCCGCTCCCGGTGGACGACCCGTCGGCCCTGAACTCGAGGACCCGGAGCCCATCGGACCGGCCCATTGGTCCAGACCTTGACATGCCCACTACCCGTCCCTACCGTCACGGGCAGCTTCAGAGCCTCGGTCTGCGTTCACGTACGAGAACTCCTGGAACCCCTCCGACGGGAAGGCACCCCCATGCGCACCCGCACACTGATCCCCGCCCTGATGACGGCCGCGCTCGCCACGGGCTTCCTGCCCGCCGCCACGGCCGGAGCGGCGCAGGCGGCGGTCATCGAGGTCGGAACGGCGGCGCAGCTCAAGGCGGCGCTTTCCGCCGCCGCTCCCGGTGACACGATCCGGCTCGCCGACGGCACGTACACCGGCAACTTCAAGGCGACCGTCCCGGCCACCTCGGCCGCGCGCATCACCCTCACCGGCTCCTCACGGGCGGTCCTGACGGCGGGCGGTGGCTACGGCCTCCACCTGAACGGCGCGGACTACTGGACGGTCCGGGGCGTCACGGTCACCGGCGGCCAGAAGGGGATCGTGACCGACGCGGCGGACGGGGTCGTCATCGACTCGGTGACCGTGCACGACCTCGACATGGAGGGCATCCACTTCCGCGCGTCGAGCCGGGACGGGACGCTCATGAACTCCTGGATCCACGACACGGGGCATGACGGGCGCGGGATGGGTGAGGGCGTCTACGTCGGCTCGGCGGGCAACCTGACCGACCGCAGTGACAGGGCGAAGATCATCGGCAACACCATCGGCCCGGGGGTCGGCGGCGAGAACGTCGACATCAAGGAAGGCACCACCGGAGCGCAGATCATCGGCAACACCTTCGACGGCGGCGGGCTGACCGGCGCCAACTACGACGACTCCTGGGTCGACGTGAAGGGCAACGACGTCCTGGTGGAGAACAACCAGGGCGTGCGTACCACCAACAACGGATACGAGACGCACACGCAGCAGAGCGGCTGGGGCTGCGGCACCGTCTTCCGCGGGAACGCCTCGGACCTGACCGGCGCCACCGGCGGCGGGCAGCTCGCCGTCAACGTCACGAACCGGAGCGCGGACTGCCCCACCACCGTGTACGCGAGCAACACGGTCACCGGCGGAAAGGGCCTGACGAACATCCCCGTCACGCCCTGATCGCCGTCCGGGTACGAGTGAGGCCCGCCCCCCGGAGGGGACGGGCCTCACCTACAGCTCTACAGCTCTACGCCTGATGAGCGGCTGGAAGCCGAGCGTCAGCTCTGGCCGCCCGCCAGCTTCTCGCGCAGGGCAGCCAGGGCCTCGTCCGACGCCAGGGCGCCGGAGTTGTCCGCGGACTCCGAGGAGTACGAACCGCCACCGCTGCCACCGGAGGCAGCCGGGGCAGCGCCGGCCGGGGCGGCAGCACCCTCGGCAGCGGCAGCCTCGTCGGCCTCGCGGGACTTGATGACCTGGGCCTGGTGCTGCTCGAAGCGCTGCTGCGCCTCGGCGTACTGGGTCTCCCAGACCTCGCGCTGCGCCTCGAAGCCCTCGAGCCAGTCGTTGGTCTCGGGGTCGAAGCCCTCGGGGTAGATGTAGTTGCCCTGGTCGTCGTAGGACGCGGCCATGCCGTACAGGGTCGGGTCGAACTCGACCGAAGCCGGGTCGCCACCGAAGGCCTCGTTGGCCTGCTTCAGCGAGAGGCTGATGCGACGGCGCTCGAGGTCGATGTCGATGACCTTGACGAAGATCTCGTCGTTTACCTGGACGACCTGCTCCGGGATCTCCACGTGGCGCTCGGCCAGCTCGGAGATGTGGACCAGACCCTCGATGCCCTCGTCGACGCGCACGAACGCACCGAAGGGAACGAGCTTGGTGACCTTACCGGGAACGACCTGCCCGATCTGGTGCGTGCGGGCGAACTGCTGCCACGGGTCTTCCTGCGTCGCCTTGAGCGACAGGGAGACGCGCTCGCGGTCCATGTCCACGTCGAGGACCTCGACGGTGACTTCCTGGCCGACCTCGACAACCTCGGAGGGGTGGTCGATGTGCTTCCAGGAGAGCTCGGAGACGTGCACGAGACCGTCGACGCCACCCAGGTCCACGAAGGCACCGAAGTTGACGATCGAGGAGACGACGCCGGAGCGGACCTGACCCTTCTGCAGGGTCGTGAGGAACGTCTGGCGCACCTCGGACTGGGTCTGCTCGAGCCAGGCACGGCGGGACAGGACCACGTTGTTGCGGTTCTTGTCCAGCTCGATGATCTTGGCCTCGAGCTCCTTGCCCACGTAGGGCTGGAGGTCGCGGACACGACGCATCTCGACGAGCGACGCCGGGAGGAAGCCACGGAGGCCGATGTCGAGGATGAGACCACCCTTGACGACCTCGATGACGGTACCGGTGACGATGCCGTCTTCTTCCTTGATCTTCTCGATGGTGCCCCAGGCACGCTCGTACTGAGCGCGCTTCTTCGAGAGGATCAGGCGGCCTTCCTTGTCCTCCTTCTGGAGAACCAGGGCCTCGATCTCGTCACCGACCTTGACGACCTCGTTCGGGTCGACGTCGTGCTTGATCGAGAGCTCGCGGCTCGGGATGACACCTTCGGTCTTGTAACCGATGTCGAGGAGAACCTCGTCCCGGTCAACCTTGACGATGACACCGTCAACGATGTCGCCGTCGTTGAAGTACTTGATCGTCTCGTCGATCGCCGCGAGGAACGCGTCCGCGTCGCCGATGTCGTTGACCGCAACCTGCGGAGTGGTGGCGGTGGTCTCGGTGCTGCTCGTCATGTGGGAAAGGGCTCCGGTACGGACAGTGAGTCGTAGGTACTGCTACGCCGAGAACCCGTATCGCCTCTGCAGAAGCCGGACAGCCTGGAAAGCACCGACCCGATGATCCGGAAGGGCGCCTCGACAACCGAGGGGACATGCAACAGACGCGAGCGCGGCCTGCTAGGTCTGAAGCGCGCAGGCTCGCAGCGCAACTTGTAGCATACGGGGGCAGCCGGACAGGGTCAATGCGCGAAGGCGCACACCCGGGGCACAACACCCCATTCCCGGCACAACTCACGTTCACCGAGGCCACATCGGTCACAGCGGTGTGTTGCGCGCACACGAGCGTACTCACCCGTACGGCCCGGGAAGGCACCCGCGCGAGGCGGGTGAAGGCAAACTACAATGACGGGCACGATGAGCCAAGAGATCCACGAGTCCGAGTCCGAACCCGAGGCGACCCGCCGCGAGGCCGACACCGCGGAGAGCAGCCGGGCCAGCCGCGGCTGGTGGGACCGCAACGCCGACGAGTACCAGAACGACCACGGCACGTTCCTCGGGGACGACCGCTTCGTCTGGGGCCCCGAGGGGCTCGACGAGGCCGAGGCCGCCCTGCTGGGCCCCGCAGCCGGCCTGAAGGGCCTGGACGTCCTGGAGATCGGCGCCGGCGCCGCCCAGTGCTCACGCTGGCTCGCCGCGCAGGGCGCCCGCCCGGTGGCCCTGGACCTCTCCCACCGCCAGCTCCAGCACGCGCTGCGCATCGGGGGCGGCGTGCCCCTGGTGGAGGCCGACGCCGGGCGCCTCCCCTTCCAGGACGGCTCCTTCGACCTGGCCTGCTCCGCCTACGGCGCGGTGCCCTTCGTCGCCGACCCCGTCCAGGTCTTCCGCGAGGTGCGCCGGGTGCTGCGGCCGGGGGGCCGCTGGGTCTTCTCGGTGACCCACCCGATCCGCTGGGCCTTCCCCGACGAACCGGGGCCCGAAGGCCTCTCGGTCGCCGCCTCGTACTTCGACCGCGTGCCGTACGTGGAACAGGACGAGTACGGTGACGCCGTGTACGTGGAGCACCACAGGACGCTCGGTGACCGGGTACGGGACGTGGTGGCGGGCGGCTTCCGGCTCGTCGACCTCGTCGAGCCGGAGTGGCCGGACTGGAACGACCAGGAGTGGGGCGGCTGGTCCCCGCTGCGCGGCCATCTCATCCCGGGGACCGCGATCTTCGTCTGCGAGCGGGACGGCGGCGACGGCGCATAGCCACGCGCACGGGCACCGGCCGCCCGCGGTGCGGAGGCGGCGTACGAGACTGGGGGCGTGATCCGTACCGACGCGCTCGACCAGCTGCCCGTCCGCACCGCCGTGCCCGCCCTCGAGCGCGCGCTCGACGCGCGGGGGGCCGCGGTGCTCTGCGCGCCGCCGGGGACCGGCAAGACGACACTCGTACCCCTGGTGCTCGCCGGGCTGACCGGAGGCGGTCCCCTGCGCCGGGTCCTCGTGGCCGAGCCCCGGCGCATCGCCGCGCGGGCCGCCGCGCGGCGGATGGCGTGGCTGCTGGGCGAGGCACCGGGGGGCCGGGTCGGGTTCACGGTGCGCGGCGAGCGTGTCGTGGGCCCCGACACGATGGTGGAGGTCGTGACCACCGGGGTGCTGCTCCAGCGGCTCCAGCGCGACCAGGAGCAGGCCGGTGTCGACGTGGTGGTCATCGACGAGTGCCACGAGCGGCACCTCGACGCGGACACGGCCGCCGCGTTCCTTCTCGACGTACGGGAGACGATCCGGCCCGAGCTGCGCCTGGTCGCGGCATCGGCGACCACCGACGCCGAGGGCTGGGCCCGGCTGCTGGGCGACGCTCCCGTGGTGGAGGCACAGGGCGTCTCGCATCCGGTCGAGGTGGTGTGGGCGCCGCCGGCGGGCCCGGTGAGGCCGCCGCACGGGATGCGGGTGGACCCGGCCCTGCTGACGCATGTGGCCGCCGTGGTGCGCCGGGCGCTCGCCGAGCGGGACGGTGACGTGCTGTGCTTCCTGCCCGGGGTGGGCGAGATCGGTCGGGTGGCGGGGCAGCTCGCGGGCGTGGACGCCGAGGTCCTCCAGGTGCACGGGCGGGCACCGGCGGCCGTGCAGGACGCGGTCCTGGCCGGTTCCTCGAAGGGGCGCCGGGTGGTCCTGGCGACCTCCGTCGCCGAGTCGTCGCTGACGGTGCCCGGCGTACGCGTCGTCGTGGACGCGGGGCTCGCCAGGGAACCGCGGACCGATCACGCGCGGGGGCTGAGCGCGCTGACGACCGTGCGGGCGTCCCGGGCGGCGGGGCGCCAGCGGGCGGGCCGTGCGGGGCGCGAGGCCCCGGGCGCGGTGTACCGCTGCTGGGAGGAGGCCGAGGACGGCCGGCTGGCCGCGTTCCCCTCCCCCGAGATCAAGGTGGCCGACCTGGCCGCGTTCGCGCTGCAGGCGGCCTGCTGGGGCGATCCCGGGGCCACGGGGCTCGCGCTGCTGGACGCGCCGCCCGCCGGGGCCATGGGCGCGGCACGGGAGGTGCTGGAAGCGGTCGGTGCGGTGGACGCGGCGGGCCACGCCACGAGCCGGGGGGTGCGGATGTCCCGCCTCGGCCTGCACCCCCGGCTGGCGCGCGCCCTCCTGGACGGCGCGGAGGAGGTGGGCGGGCGCCGGGCGGCGGAGGTGGTGGCGCTGCTGAGCGAGGAGCCGCCCCGGGAGTACGGGGACGACCTGGCGCACGCCCTGCGCACGGCGCGGCGCGGCGGGGACGGTTACGCGGCGCGGTGGCGGCAGGAGGTGCGGCGCCTCTCGCGGTTCCCCGGCTCCTCGGCGGACACGGCGTCCTCCGCCGCGGGCACGGTTCCCTCCGCCGCGGGCACGGCGTCCGCCTCCGTGGACACGGCTCTCGGGCCGGACGACGCGGCGGTGGGGCTCGTGGCGGCCCTGGCGTTCCCGGAGCGGGTGGCCCGGGCCCGGGGTGAGGGGGCGTTCCTGATGGCGTCCGGCACGGGCGCGGAGCTCGGGGGCGGCTCGCGTCTGCGCAGCGCGCCCTGGCTTGCCGTGGCGGTCGCCGACCGGCCCGCGCACGCCGCGTCGGCCCGGGTGCGGCTCGCGGCGGTCGTCGACGAGGGCACGGCACGGCTGGCGGCCGGGCACCTGCTGTTCTCGGGCGAGGAGGTGCGCTGGGCCGACGGAGACGTGGTGGCCCGCTCCGTGGAACGCCTCGGCGCCGTCGAGCTCTCGGCCCGCGCCTTGCGCGCGCCGGCGCCGGACCTGGTACGCGGGGCGCTCCTGGAGGGACTGCGCCGCGAGGGGACGGGGCTGCTGCGGTGGACCCGGGACGGTGAGCAGCTGCGGCTGCGGCTCGCGTTCCTGCACCGGGTGCGCGGGGAGCCATGGCCCGATGTCTCGGACGTCGCGCTGCTGGCACGGGCCGACGAATGGCTGGAGCCCGAGCTGTCGCGGTCCCGGCGCCGGTCGGACCTGGGCCGGATCGATGCCGCGCAGGCGGTGCGGCGGCTGCTGCCGTGGACGACGGGCGACGCCGCCCGGCTGGACGAGCTGGCCCCGGAGCGGATCGAGGTGCCGAGCGGGTCCAGGGTCCGGCTGGAGTACGGCGGGGAGCAGCCCGTACTGGCGGTGAAGCTCCAGGAGCTCTTCGGGCTGCGCGAGACCCCACGGGTGGCCGGGGTGCCGGTCCTCGTGCACCTGCTGTCGCCCGCAGGACGGCCCGCCGCGGTGACGGCGGACCTGGCGTCGTTCTGGCGGGACGGCTACCGGGACGTACGGGCGGAGCTGCGGGGCCGCTACCCGAAGCACCCGTGGCCCGAGGACCCGGCGACGGTGGAGGCGACCCGCTTCACCTCCGCGCGGCTGCGACGCGACCGGGGCGGCGCGTCCCGGTGAGCCGGCCGGGGCGGCCGTTCCGATCACGCGGCCGGCCGGGCACGTCCCGGTGACACGGCGGGGGCCACCGTCCCGACGGTGAGGGCGCTGGAGCTGCCCTGCGTCGTCCTCGGAACGGTGGCCCCGTCGTCCTTGCGAGGTCTCGCCGTGGTGCCCGGCCCCCGAGGGAGCCGGGCGGTGCACGTCAGGCCTCGGCCGCCTCGACCTTCAGCTCGACGGTCAGCGTGGCACCGCTCGCGGTCGTGAGCCGCAGCGTGAAGGTGCCCTCGGTGTCGTCGGCGAAGATCTCCGGGAGCGTCAGCAGCCCGTCGTCCCCGGTCTTCAGCTGCAGGGTGCGGACGGGTTCGCCGTTCGCGTCCTTGAAGTACGGTCCCTTGTCGTTCTCGGCGGGTGTCTCCGCGTCGGTCATCATCGTCGCGGTGACGGCGGTGTCGGCGACACCCGTGCCCTTGTACGTCGTGCGGACCTCGACCCGGTCGGCGAACTCGGCGCCGGGCGTGGCCGTCAGGACCTTGTCGTCGGTGCGGGTGACCGTGTCCGCGACGCGGGCGACGACCTTCGCCGAGAAGCTGAGGGCGCGCGGCACGGTGGTGCCGGCGACGGCCGTCACCCGGAAGGTGCCCGGCTTCCCACCGGCCGTCAGCACCGGCGCGGTGACGGTGCCTTTCGCGCCGGTCCTCAGCGTGACGGTGCTCTTCCCGCCCGCGAAACGGGTGTCCGTGTCGCCGACGACGGTGAAGGTCACCGACGTCCCGGGGAGTGCGGCGCCCAGCATGTTCCGCGCCCGCACCGTGACGCGCTCGGCGAACGCGTCGCCCGCCGTGGCGCTGAGAATCCCGGTGCCCGCGTTCTCGAGGCTTCCGAACGTCTGGGACGGCGACGGCGTGGGCTTGGTCGTCGGCGGCTTCGGCGTGGCGGGGGGCGTCGGCTTGGGGTCGGGGGCCGGAGTCGGGCTCCCACCGGGGCTGGACGGCGTCGGGTCGGGGCTCGGCGTCGTGGACCCGGGTGAAGGGCTGGGCGAGGGGGAGGTGTTTCCGCTGTCCGTGCCCACCGGGAGGACGCCCGTGCCGTCGGGAACCTCGTGGGTGCCCCGGTTGTAGAAGTCGAACCAGGAGCGGACCGTGCGCAGGTACTCCGTCGAGTGGTTGTAGCTCAGGACCGCCCGGTCCAGGTCCGCGGCGAGTGACAGATCGCGGGTCCCGGCGCAGAGGTAGCGGCCGGCGGCCAGCGCCGCGTCGTAGATGTTGTTCGGGTTCTTGCGTCCGTCGCCGTTGCCGTCCTGGCCCCAGGTGGCCCAGGTGGACGGGATGAACTGCATGGGGCCGACCGCGCGGTCGTGGGTCGCGTCGCCGTCGTACGCCCCGTCGTCGGTGTCCTTGATCAGCGCGAAGCCCTGGCCGTTGAGGGCGGGGCCCAGGATCGGGGAGAACGTGGTGCCGTTCGCGTCGACCTTGCCGCCGCGTGCCTGACCGGACTCGACCTTGCCGATGGCCGCCAGGAGCTGCCAGGGCAGCCGACACGCGGCGTCGGTGCCCGCGACGTCCCGCTCCGCCTTCTTGTAAGCGGCCAGGATCGAGGCGGGTATGCCCGCTTCGGCACTGCCTGTCACGGGCAGATTCACGGACGTACCGGGCTTGTTGGGCGTGGTGAGCGGCGGCAGGTCCGTGTAGTAGGGCGAGTTGCCGGTGGCCGCGCCGTCACCGGCCGGGGCCGCGCCGGCCGCGGTCTGGTCACCGGCACTGTCGGGCTGCGAGACGGCGGGCGCCTGCGAGGCGGACAGGGCCGCCACGGCAGCCGCCGCCACCGCCGTGGTGGTGGCCCCCCTGCGAAGTCTGCGGCCGAATTGCGCTGCCATACGTGTCGGTCCCTCCCCGTCGACGGCTGTTCGCGCTCCCCAGCGCGAGGACTCAGGCGACCCTACGGCAACTCCCGCCGCCCGCACACTGCCCCTTGCCCGCTTCTCACCGATTCTTCAGCTTCTCGCCCCGCAAGTCACCAGGATCTCCCGGCGGATGACACGGGCTCACGCATACTTGCCGCCATGCCGTTCACGCTCAGCCATGCCGCAGCCGTGCTCCCGGGTATCCGCCGGTCCGGCAAGGGCCGCGGTCCGCTCGTCGCATCCGCCCTGGTCGCCGGGTCGTTCGCCCCTGATGTCACCTATTACGCCGATACCGTCATCCCGGGCGGGATGGAGTTCGGGGCGGTGACCCATGCCGTTTGGGGAGTGTTCACCGTCGATCTCCTCATCACCGGGGCCCTGGTGGCACTCTGGCTGATGCTGCGCGAACCGCTGGTCGCTCTGCTGCCCCGGGCGGCGCAGGGCCGCGTCCACACCTTCGTACGGGGGCGGCGCAGGGAGCCCGGTGGCCTCACCCTGTCCGAGGCCGGGTGGTTCGCCCTGTCCGCCGTGATCGGCTCGGGCACCCATGTCGTCTGGGACGCCTTCACCCACCACGACCGGTGGGGCACGGAGCTGCTGCCCGTACTCAACCGGTCCGCCGGCGGATTCCCGGTGTTCCAGCTCGTCCAGTACGGCAGTTCGGCCGTGGCCCTGACGGTCCTGGCGTGGTTCACGTACACCGGGCTGCGGCGTACCGATCCCGCGCCTGCACCGGCGGGCGTCCCGGTGCTCGGCCGGGCGGAACGCCGGTGGGCGGGCGCGTTCCTCGCGCTGTGCGTCCTGCTGGGCGTCGTCCACCGGTGCGCCCGCTGGTACGCCTACTTCGGGGAGCTGGACACGCCCCTCGACATCGTCCCGACCGCGTGCTTCGGCGCCGGGGCGGGCCTGGCGGCGGGTCTGGTGCTCTACGGGGTGTGGATGAGGCTGTGGCGGAAACCGGCGGGCCCCCGTCCGGCGGAGGGACCGGAGGCGGAGGCCGCGCGCAGCCGCCCCGCGGGCCGGGACGCCGGCTGACGGCGTCCCGGGGCCGCGGCATCAGTGCGCGGCCGTCTCCCAGTCCGTGCCGACGCCGACCGAGACGTCCAGCGGCGCACGGAGCTCGACCGCGGTGGACATCTCGCGGCGCAGGATCTCCTCGACCTGCTCCCGCTCACCCTTCGCGATCTCCAGGACGATTTCGTCGTGGACCTGGAGCAGCATGCGCGAGGAGAGCCGCGCCTCCGTCAGCGCCCGGTCCACGTGCAGCATGGCGACCTTCACGATGTCGGCCGCCGTCCCCTGGATCGGGGCGTTGAGCGCCATCCGCTCGGCGGCCTCCCGGCGCTGGCGGTTGTCGCTGTTCAGGTCCGGGAGGTAGCGGCGGCGGCCGAGGATCGTCTCCGTGTACCCGGTGGCCCTGGCCTCCTCCACGACCCGGTGCAGGTAGTCGCGCACCCCGCCGAACCGCAGGAAGTAGGTGTCCATCAGCCCTCGGGCCTCGCCTGCCTCGATGTTCAGTTGCTGGGAGAGGCCGAACGCGGACAGCCCGTAGGCCAGTCCGTAGGACATCGCCTTGATCTTGCGGCGCATCTCCGCGTCCACGGCCGTCTTCTCGACGCCGAACACCTGCGAGG
The DNA here is from genome assembly GCF_040611875.1 of Streptomyces sp. NPDC006516. Classification (NCBI taxonomy): domain Bacteria; kingdom Bacillati; phylum Actinomycetota; class Actinomycetes; order Kitasatosporales; family Streptomycetaceae; genus Streptomyces; species Streptomyces sp. NPDC006516. Next base: position 1,121,821 of record NZ_JBEXPD010000001.1, on the reverse strand, counting down.
CGACCGTGGTGTGCAGGTCCTCCCCGGAGGTGAACGCCTCGATCAGACCGGCGTCCTCGGAGAGGTGGGCCATCACCCGGAGCTCGATCTGGCTGTAGTCGGCCGTCATCAGCGTCTCGAAGCCCTCGCCGACGACGAAGCCCCGGCGGATCGCCCGCCCCTCGTCCGTACGGACGGGGATGTTCTGCAGGTTGGGGTCGGTGGAGGAGAGCCGGCCCGTCGCCGCGACCGTCTGGTTGAACGTGGTGTGGATACGGCCGTCCGCACCGATCGTCTTGATCAGGCCCTCGACCGTGACCCGCAGCTTCGCCTGTTCCCGGTGGCGCAGCATGATGACCGGCAGCTCGTGCTCGGTCTGCGCGGCGAGCCAGGCCAGCGCGTCCGCGTCGGTGGTCCAGCCCGTCTTCGTCTTCTTCGTCTTCGGCAGGGCCAGCTCGCCGAAGAGGACCTCCTGGAGCTGCTTGGGCGAGCCGAGGTTGAACTCACGGCCCACCGCGGCGTGCGCCTCCTTCACCGCCTGCTGCACCGCACCGGCGAACTGCTGCTCCATGCCCTCCAGATGCGCCCGGTCGGCGGCGATGCCGTGCCGCTCCAGCCGGGCCAGCATGATGGACGTGGGGAGTTCCATGTCGTGCAGCAGCTCGGTGGCGCCGACCTCCTTCAGGCGCGTCGTGAACGCGTCCCCGAGGTCCAGGACGGCGCGGGCCTGCGCCATCAGCGCGTCGGCCTCGGCGCGGTCGTCGGCGCCGAACGCCAGCTGTCCGTCGGTCGAGGCGGCGGGTGCCAGCTCGCGGCCGAGATACTCCACGGCCAGCGCGTCCAGGGCGAAGGAGCGGCGGCCCGGCTTCACGAGATAGGCGGCGAGCGCCGTGTCCATGGTGATGCCCTCCAGCCGCCAGCCCTGCTCGGGGAAGACCCGCAGGGCGTTCTTGGCGTTGTGGAGGACCTTGGGCCGCTCGGGATCCGCGAGCCAGGCGGCGAACGCCCGCTCGTCGGCCTCGTCGAGCTCGGCCGGATCCAGCCAGGCCGCCGAACCGTCCGCGGCGGCGAGCGCGACCTCCGTGACCGAGCCGGTGCCCAGCGACCAGGTGTCGACGCTCATCACACCGAGCGGCTGACCGCCGTGCGCCTCCAGCCACGGCGCGACCTCGCCGTGTCCCAGCACCGCACCGTCCAGCTCGATCCCGGCCGCCGGCTCCGGGGGGCCGGCCTCGGCCGCCCCCGGGTCGACGGCGAGCAGCCGCTCACGCAGGCTCGGGTTGCGGATCTCCAGGATGTCCAGCACACCGGTGACCGCCGTGCGGTCGTACGGAGCGCGCTCGAGGTCGGCCGGGGCCTTCGGCAGCTCCACGTCACGGACCATCTCGGTCAGCACACGGTTCATCTTCACCGCGTCGAGGTGGTCCCGGAAGTTCTGCCCGGCCTTGCCCTTGACCTCGTCGGCCCGCTCGACCAGCTCGGCGAACGAACCGAACTGGTTGATCCACTTCGCCGCCGTCTTCTCACCCACACCGGGGATGCCCGGAAGGTTGTCCGACGGGTCACCGCGCAGCGCCGCGAAGTCCGGATACTGGCCGGGCGTGAGGCCGTACTTCTCCTGGACCTTCTCCGGGGTGAAGCGCGTCAGCTCCGAGACGCCCTTCGTCGGGTAGAGCACCGTGACGTTGTCCGTGATCAGCTGGAACGAATCCCGGTCACCCGTGACGATCAGCACCTCGAAGCCCGCCGCCTCGGCCTGCGTGGCCAGCGTCGCGATGACGTCGTCCGCCTCGAAGCCGTCCACCGCGAACCGGTCCGCGTGCATCGCGTCCAGCAGCTCGCCGATCAGCTCGACCTGCCCCTTGAACTCGTCGGGGGTCTTGGAGCGGTTCGCCTTGTACTCGGGAAACTCCTGCGCACGCCACGTCTTGCGGGACACGTCGAACGCGACCGCGAAATGCGTGGGCGCCTCGTCGCGCAGCGTGTTCGCCAGCATCGACATGAAGCCGTACACAGCATTCGTCGGCTGCCCCGTCGCCGTCGTGAAATTCTCCGCGGGCAGGGCGAAGAACGCCCGGTACGCCAGGGAGTGCCCGTCCATGAGGAGCAGGCGCGGTCGGTTGTCTGCCGTCTTCTTCGATGCCGTCTCAGCCACGCCCCCGATCCTGCCACGGACCGCTGACAATCCGGACCGGCCGCCACCGCACCCGACCCGGCGCCCACCACACCCGCGGGGCCCACACCCCTTCCTCCGGGTTTCCCGCGCCACCTCCCCGCGCGCGTGCATGACAGGATCGAACGACGGTGCGGCGCCGAACGGAGCGGCGTACCGGGGCAGGACCGCCGCGTCGCCGCAAGGACGGCGGGACGGAGAAGGACGGTGCGCGCCGGCAGGAAGCAGCGCGCCACCGACACAGTGAAGGCGCACGAAGGCTCGAAGGGGAGCACCATGGCCACCAAGCCCCCGACCGGTGACCCGGTCCAGGACGCGCCGCGGACCGACGCGGCCCAGCACGCCGCCGCCGGACTGTCCGCCGTCGCCCACACCCTGCGCATCGCCCAGCAGCAGATGGGCGTACGCCGCACCGCGCAGACCCTCCTCAAGGTCAACCAGAAGGACGGCTTCGACTGCCCCGGCTGCGCCTGGCCCGAGGGCGACAAGCGGCACACCGCGGAATTCTGCGAGAACGGCGCCAAGGCCGTCGCCGAGGAGGCGACCCTGCGACGCGTCACCCCCGACTTCTTCGCCGCCCACCCCGTCGCCGATCTGGCCACCCGCAGCGGCTACTGGCTCGGCCAGCAGGGACGCATCACGCAACCCGTGTATCTGCCCGAGGGCGCCGACCGGTACCAGGCCGTGACATGGGAGCGCGCCTTCGAGATCATCGCCGAGGAGCTCACCGCGCTCGCCTCCCCCGACGAGGCCCTCTTCTACACCTCAGGGCGCACCAGCAACGAGGCCGCGTTCCTCCTCCAGCTCTTCGCCCGGGAGTTCGGCACCAACAACCTGCCCGACTGCTCCAACATGTGCCACGAGTCGTCCGGCTCGGCCCTCACCGAGACCATCGGGATCGGCAAGGGCAGCGTCAGCCTCGAAGACCTCCACCAGGCCGACCTGATCATCGTCGCCGGACAGAACCCCGGCACCAACCACCCCCGGATGCTCTCGGCCCTCGAACAGGCCAAGTCCGCCGGAGCGAAGATCATCTCGGTGAACCCGCTGCCCGAGGCCGGCCTCGAACGGTTCAAGAACCCGCAGACCGCCCGGGGCATGCTCAGGGGCGCCGCCCTCACCGACCTCTTCCTCCAGATCCGCATCGGCGGCGACCAGGCGCTCTTCCGGCTGCTCAACAAAATGATCATCGAGGCCGGAGCCGTCGACACCGGCTTCGTCGCCGAGCACACCCACGGGTACGAGGAATTCGCCGAAGCCGCACGCGCCGCCGACTGGGACGAGACCCTCACCGCGACCGGCCTCGACCGCGCCGCCATCGAGGAGGCGCTCGCCATGATCCTCGCCTCGCGACGCACCATCGTCTGCTGGGCCATGGGCCTCACCCAGCACAAGCACTCCGTGCCGACCATCCGCGAAGTCGTCAACCTCCTCCTCCTGCGCGGCAACATCGGCCGCCCCGGCGCCGGCGTCTGCCCCGTCCGCGGCCACTCCAACGTCCAGGGCGACCGCACCATGGGCATCTTCGAACGGCCCGCCCCCGCCTTCCTCGACGCCCTCGACCGGGAATTCGGCATCACCTCGCCCCGCCACCACGGCTACGACGTCGTACGGTCCATCCAGGCACTGCGCGACGGCGAAGCCAAGGTCTTCTTCGCCATGGGCGGCAACTTCGTCGGCGCCACCCCCGACACCGCCGTCACCGAAGCCGCGATGCGCCGCGCCCGGCTCACCGTCCACGTCTCGACCAAACTCAACCGCTCGCACGCCGTCACCGGCACCCGCGCCCTGATCCTGCCCACGCTCGGCCGCACCGACAAGGACGTCCAGGGCGGTCAGAAGCAGTTCGTCACCGTCGAGGACTCCATGGGCATGGTCCACTCCTCACGCGGCAACCTCACCCCCGCGAGCCCCCACCTCATCTCCGAACCCGCGATCGTCGCCCGCATGGCCCGCGCCGTCCTCGGACCCGCCTCCACCACCCCCTGGGAGGAGTTCGAGAAGGACTACGGGACGATCCGCGACCGCATCTCCCGCGTCGTGCCCGGCTTCGAGGACTTCAACGACCGCGTCGCGCGGCCCGGCGGCTTCACCCTCCCCCACGCCCCCCGCGACGAACGACGCTTCCCCACCGCCACCGGCAAGGCCAACTTCACCGCCGCCCCTGTCGAGTACCCCGCCCTCCCCGAAGGCCGGCTGCTGCTCCAGACCATGCGCTCCCACGACCAGTACAACACCACCATCTACGGCCTCGACGACCGCTACCGCGGCATCAAGGGCGGCCGCCGCATCGTCATGGTCAACCCCGAGGACGCCCGGGCCCTCGGCCTCGCCGACGGCGCCTACACCGACCTCGTCAGCGAATGGAAGGACGGCGTCGAACGCCGCGCCCCGGGCTTCCGCGTCGTGCACTACCCCACCGCCCGGGGGTGCGCCGCCGCGTACTACCCGGAGACCAACGTGCTCGTCCCCCTCGACGCCACCGCCGACACCAGCAACACCCCGGCCAGCAAGTCGGTCGTCGTCCGCTTCGAGACCGCCTGAGCCCGCCCGGTCCCGCGTCCGGTCCGCACGGTCCCCACGCAGACCCCTAAGCGTTTGCTCAGCCGTCTGATAAGAACAGTGCACACAGCAACGAACCACCGCACACGATCGGAGCCGGACCCCATGGGCGAGCACACCGCACCCACGTTCCCCCAGGAGATCATCGACGAGTACGCCGCACTCGGCGTCGACCTCCCGGCACTCTTCTCCGCCGGGCACCTCGGCGAGCGCATGGGCGTCAGGATCGTCGAGGCCTCCGCCGACCGCGTCGTGGGCACCATGCCGGTCGAGGGCAACACCCAGCCCTACGGACTGCTCCACGGCGGCGCCTCCGCCGTCCTCGCCGAGACCCTCGGCTCCGTCGGCAGCATGCTCCACGGCGGCGCCACCAAGATCGCCGTGGGCGTCGACCTGAACTGCACCCACCACCGGGGCGCCCGCAACGGACTCGTCACCGGCGTCGCCACCCCCGTCCACCGGGGCCGCTCCACCGCCACGTACGAGATCGTCATCACCGACGAGCACGACAAGCGGGTCTGCACCGCCCGCCTCACCTGCCTGCTGCGCGACGCACCTCGCCCCGCCACGGACTGACACCGCACGCCCAACACCCCTCTGCCCGGCCGGAATGCACACCGCATACCGGACCGGGCAGACCCATATCCGGAAGATTTCCGGGAAGTTGCCGAACACGCACGGTCAACACCCCTGCCCGGCAGAGCTGTTCCTTGACCCACTTCAACAGCTACGCCGCACGCGCCGCATGTCAAACACATCCCGCGGATGTAACACTGCGTAACATGTGTGCAATACACGTAAAAGCCCGCCCGCCACACCCCGACCCACCCCGCGACCGCCCGCCGCGCCCCTTCCGCCCCGATTCGCGCGACAGCACCAAGATCGCCCCAAGCCCCTTAGCAGAGCTGCGCGTTCTCACCATGCGGTCACTTCTCCCCCGGACGAAAAGCCGTACATGTCCACACAGTGACCACGAAGCCTTCCCCACGGCATAACAAGACAGTCACATCATCAGCCGACCCGTCCCGCACCCCCTCACCTGCCCTTAGAGTCACGGCCAGTCACCGCGCCGCCGGGCGCGTCCACTGCACGGCCCTCAGACCAGTACGGCCCGGCGAACGTCACGGCACCTCAGCAGAGGAGGCCGCGCCAGGGAAAGGACCTTTCGTGCGACACCGTTCTTTGCTCATCCTCACCACAGTGCTCACCACAGGCGCACTCACGCTCACCGCCTGCGGCTCGCGCGACGACGACTCCAAGGGCAGCGGCAGTGGCGACACCCAGACCGTCGTCATCGGTGTCGACGCACCCCTGACCGGCGACCTCTCCGCCCTCGGCCTCGGCATCAAGAACTCCGCCGACCTCGCCGTCAAGACCGCCAACAAGGACAAGACCGTCCCCGGCATCAAATTCGAACTCCAGGCGCTCGACGACCAGGCCCAGCCCTCCGTCGGCCAGCAGAACGCCCAGAAGTTCATCGGCAACAAGGACCTCCTCGGCGTCGTCGGCCCGCTGAACTCCGGCGTCGCCCAGTCGATGCAGAAGCCCTTCACCGACGCCAAGCTCACCCAGGTCTCCCCCGCCAACACCGGCACCGAGCTGACCCAGGGCAACAACTGGAAGACCGGCGACAAGAAGCGCCCCTACGCGGCCTACTTCCGCACCGCCACCACCGACGCCATCCAGGGCGCCTTCGCCGCGAACTACCTCTTCAAGACCGCCAAGGTCAAGGACGTCTACCTCATCGACGACCAGAAGCCCTACGGCGCCGGCCTCGCCGCCTCCTTCAAGACCACCTTCACCGAGCTCGGCGGAAAGATCGTCGGAACCGACCACATCAACCCCGACGACCGCGACTTCAACTCCGTCGTCACCAAGGTCAAGAGCTCCGGCGCCAAGGCCGTCTACTACGGCGGCGAGTACCCCGCCGGCGCACCCCTGAGCCAGCAGCTCAAGGATAGCGTCAAGATCCCCCTCATGGGCGGCGACGGCATGTACAGCGCCGACTTCATCAAGCTCAACAAGAAGGCCGAAGGCGACATCGCCACCTCCGTCGGCAAGCCCGTCGAAGAGCTCGACTCCGCGAAGAAGTTCATCGCCGACTACAAGACCGCCGGCTACAAGGACGCCTACGAGGCCTACGGCGGCGGCACCTACGACGCCACCTGGGCGATCATCGAGGCCGTCAAGGCAGTCGTCGCCGAGAACGACGGCAAGCTCCCCGACGACGCCCGCGCCAAGGTCCTCGACGCCATGGCCAAGGTCAGCTTCGAAGGCGTCACCGGCCCCGTCGCCTTCGACGAGTACGGCGACACCACCAACACCCTCATGACCGCCTACCAGGTCACCGGCGGCAAGTGGGTCTCCAAGCTCAGCGAGGCCGTCAAGTAGGTCCGCAAGGACCCACCACAGCCACAGCGCACGCAAACCACCCGCGCGGGAGCGCTACGAGCGCTCCCGCGCGGTGCCATATCCGAACCACTCCACGGAGGCCCTGCGGTGAACGAACTGCCGCAACAGCTGGCCAATGGACTCATCCTCGGCGCGATGTACGGTCTCATCGCGATCGGCTACACGATGGTCTACGGAATCATCCAGCTCATCAACTTCGCACACGGCGAGATCTTCATGATCGGGGGCTTCGGAGCCCTCACGGTCTACCTCGGGCTTCCGTCCGGACTCTCCCTGCTCGCTGCGATACCCCTCATGATCGCCGGCGGAGTCATCTGCTCCGTCGCCGTCAGCGTCGCCGCCGAACGCTTCGCCTACCGGCCCCTGCGCACGGCACCACGCCTAGCCCCCCTCATCACCGCCATCGGCCTCTCCCTCGCACTCCAGCAGGCCGTATGGATGTGGTACCCCGACGCCACCAAGGACCGCTCCTTCCCCCAGTTCAAGGGCGAAGCGATCGACATCTTCGGCGCCCACATCCAGCGCGGCGACCTCTTCGTCCTCATCGCCGCCCCCGTCTGCATGCTCGCCCTCGGCCTCTTCGTCTCCAAGACACGAGCCGGCCGCGGCATGCAGGCCACCTCGCAGGACCCCGACACCGCCAAGCTCATGGGCATCAACACCGACCGCATCATCGTCATGGCCTTCGCCATCGGTGCCGCGTTCGCCGCCGTCGCCGCCGTCGCCTACGGGCTCAAGAACGGCCAGATCGGCTTCCGCATGGGCTTCATCATGGGCCTCAAAGCCTTCACCGCCGCCGTACTCGGCGGCATCGGCAACATCTACGGCGCCATGCTCGGCGGAGTCGTCCTCGGCGTCGCCGAAGCCCTCGCCACCGGCTACATGAGCGAAGTACCCGGCATGGAACTCTTCGGAGGCGGCGCCTGGAAGGACGTCTGGGCCTTCGTACTCCTCATCCTCGTCCTCCTCATACGCCCGCAAGGCCTGCTGGGCGAACGCGTCGCGGACAGGGCGTGATACCGATGACCACCACGACCCCCACCGCGAACACCGCCACCCTCCCGCTGCCCACCACAGCAGCCCGCGCCGCCACCACCACCGGCGCCGCACTCGCCCTCATCGGCACCTTCCTCGCCTGGACCTACACCGACACCTTCCCCGGCGACCTCACCGTCACCGGCTACCCCGGCGGCCTCCAGGTCCTCACCCTCATCAGCGCAGCACTCACCCTGCTCTTCGCCCTCTCCGGCTACGGCATCAAGGGCCTGCGCTGGCTCACCCCCGGCGGCACCAACAGCCCCACCCGGCTGCTCGCCCTCGGAACCCTCGTCACCACCGCCTACACCGTCATCGCCGTCATCCTCACCAAGGACGACAACGGCAACCTCCTCGGCGCGATCGAACTGGAGCCCGGCGCCTGGATCAGCCTCGTCGGCGCACTCGTCGCCGCCGTCGCCTCCCTCGGACTCCCCAACGACCTGCCCCTGGACGACACCACCGGCACCAACGCACTCAAGCGCTTCCTCGGCAGCCTCCGCGCCCCGGCACCCGCCCGCGCCAAGGCACTCCCCTCCTGGGCCGAGATCCTCATCATCGCCGGAGCCTTCGGCGTCGCGCTCGAAGTCTTCGTCTACGGCATCGACACCGAATACGCCGAACTCTTCATCGGCTACGTCATCGCCGTCGCCTTCGGCTTCACCGCACTCACCCGCGCCGGCCTCATCGCCCGCGTCACCACGCTGACCGCCAAGCACCGCAACGTCACCCTGTGCGCCGCACTCGTCGCAGCCTTCTGCTTCCCCTTCACCCAGCAGAACGAGGAATACGCCCTCATCGGCGCCAACATCCTCATCTTCGCGACCGTCGCACTCGGCCTGAACGTCGTCGTCGGCCTCGCCGGCCTCCTCGACCTCGGATACGTCGCCTTCCTCGGCGTCGGCGCCTACGCCGCCGCACTCGTCTCCGGCAGCCCCCTCTCCCCCGTCGGCGTCCAGTTCCCCTTCTGGGCCGCCGTCCTCACCGGCGCCGCAGCCTCACTCGTCTTCGGCGTCGTCATCGGCGCCCCGACACTCCGGCTCCGCGGCGACTACCTCGCCATCGTCACCCTCGGCTTCGGAGAGATCTTCCGGCTCACCGTCAACGCCCTCAACGGCGTCAGCGGCCCCGACCTCACCAACGGCTCCCAGGGCATCCCCAGCATCCCGGACCTCAAGCTCCTCGGCTTCGACTTCGGGATCAGCCACGACATCGGCGGCATCACCCTCGGCAGGTCCGCCAACTACTACCTGCTGATGCTCCTCTTCACCGCCGTCGTCGTCCTCGTCTTCCGACGCTCCGGAGAATCCCGCATCGGCCGCGCCTGGGTCGCCATCCGCGAGGACGAGACCGCCGCCACCGCCATGGGCATCAACGCCTTCCGGCTCAAGCTGCTCGCCTTCGCCCTCGGCGCCACCCTGGCCGGCCTCGCCGGAACCGTGCAGGCACACGTCTCCTACACGGTCACCCCCGAGCAGTACCAGTTCGCCGGCTCCGTACCCCCGAACTCCGCCTTCCTCCTCGCCGCCGTCATCCTCGGCGGCATGGGAACCCTCAGCGGACCCCTCGTCGGCGCCGCACTGCTCTACCTCATCCCGGCCAAGCTCCAGTTCATGCAGGACTACCAGCTCTTCCTCTTCGGAATCGCCCTCATCCTGCTCATGCGCTTCCGCCCCGAAGGCCTCGTCGCCGACCGCAGGAAGCAGCTCGAATTCCACGAGACCGGCCAGCTCGACGTACCACCGGACACACCACTCACCGACACGGCCGCCGGCACCACGAAGGCGGGGGCGTGACCACCATGACCAAGACAGACACACCCACCACCGGCACCACGGTCCTCGACGCCAGCGGCGTCACCATGCGCTTCGGCGGCCTCACCGCCGTACGCGACGTCAATCTCACCGTCAACGCGGGCGAGATCGTCGGCCTCATCGGACCCAACGGCGCCGGCAAGACCACCTTCTTCAACTGCCTCACCGGCCTCTACGTCCCCACCGAGGGCAAGGTCAGCTACAAGGGCACCGTCCTGCCGCCCAAGCCCCACCTCGTCACCCAGGCAGGCATCGCCCGCACCTTCCAGAACATCCGCCTCTTCGCCAACATGACCGTCCTGGAGAACGTCCTCGTCGGACGCCACACCAGGACCAAGGAAGGCCTCTGGTCCGCCCTCCTGCGTCTGCCCGGCTACAAGAAGGCGGAGAACGCCAGCCGCGAACGCTCCATGGAACTCCTGGAGTTCATCGGTCTCGCCGACAAGGCCGACCACCTCGCGCGCAACCTCCCCTACGGAGACCAGCGCAAGCTGGAGATCGCCCGCGCCCTCGCCAGCGACCCCGGCCTCCTCCTCCTGGACGAGCCCACCGCCGGCATGAACCCCCAGGAAACCCGCGTCACCGAAGAACTCATCTTCGCCATCCGGGACCAGGGCATCGCCGTACTCGTCATCGAGCACGACATGCGGTTCATCTTCAACCTCTGCGACCGCGTCGCCGTACTCGTCCAGGGCGAGAAACTCGTCGAGGGCACCGCCCCCGTCGTCCAGGGCGACGAACGCGTCGTCGCCGCCTACCTCGGCACCCCCTTCGAAGGCGCCCCCGGCGCCGAGGAGGCCGCCGAGGTCGAAGCCGCCGAAGCCTCCGCAGCGGGCACGAGCACCGGCGCCGGCAAGAAGGACACCCCGGCCACCACCGACACCACCACCACCGAGGAGGAGGACACCCGATGACCGCACTGCTCGAGGTCGAAGACCTCCGCGTCGCCTACGGCAAGATCGAAGCCGTCAAGGGCATCTCCTTCACCGTCGAGGCCGGCCAGGTCGTCACCCTCATCGGCACCAACGGTGCGGGCAAGACCACCACCCTGCGCACCCTCTCCGGACTCCTCAAGCCCTCCGGCGGCCGCATCCTCTTCGAGGGCCAGCCGCTCACCGGCATCCCGGCACACAAGATCGTCTCCCTGGGCATCGCCCACTCCCCCGAGGGACGCCACATCTTCCCCCGGCTGACGATCGCCGAGAACCTCCTCCTCGGCGCCTACCTCCGCAGCGACAAGGCAGGCATCGAGAAGGACATCCAGCGCGCCTACGACCTCTTCCCCATCCTCGGGGAACGACGAAAGCAGGCCGCCGGAACCCTCTCCGGAGGCGAGCAGCAGATGCTCGCCATGGGACGCGCACTCATGTCCCAGCCCAAGCTGCTCATGCTCGACGAGCCCTCCATGGGTCTCTCACCGATCATGATGCAGAAGATCATGGAGACCATCGTCGAGCTCAAGGCGTCGGGCACCACGATCCTGCTCGTCGAGCAGAACGCCCAGGCGGCCCTCTCCCTCGCGGACCAGGGCCACGTCATGGAGGTCGGCAAGGTCGTCCTCTCCGGCACGGGCGCCGACCTGCTCCACGACGAGTCGGTCCGCAAGGCCTACCTCGGCGAGGACTGAGCACCCGGGCACACGAGAAGGGCCTGCCCCCGGACACCTCCGGGGGCAGGCCCTTCTCGTCGTCCGCGTGGCGCCTACTCGGCGGCCTTCTTCTTCTCCTCGGCGTCCTCGATCAGCGCCTCGGCCAGCTGCTGCATGGACATCCGGCGGTCCATCGACGTCTTCTGGATCCAGCGGAACGCGGCCGGCTCGGAGAGCCCGTAATCCGTCTGGAGGATGCTCTTCGCCCGGTCCACCAGCTTCCGGGTCTCCAGCCGCTGCGACAGGTCCGCGATCTCGTTCTCCAGCGCCTTCAGCTCGGCGAACCGGGACACGGCCATCTCGATGGCCGGGACCACGTCGCTCTTGCTGAACGGCTTCACCAGATACGCCATCGCACCGGCGTCCCGGGCCCGCTCCACCAGGTCGCGCTGCGAGAACGCCGTCAGCATCAGGACCGGGGCGATGGACTCCTCGGTGATCTTCTCGGCGGCGGAGATCCCGTCGAGGACCGGCATCTTCACATCGAGAATCACGAGGTCGGGGCGGTGCTCCCGCGCCAGCTCCACGGCCTGCTGCCCGTCCCCGGCCTCGCCGACGACGGAGTAGCCCTCTTCCTCCAGCATCTCCTTGAGGTCGAGGCGGATCAGCGCCTCGTCCTCGGCGATGACGACGCGGGTCGTCAGCGGCGGGACGTGCGACTTGTCGTCGTCGACGGCGTCTACGGGCTGGGGCGACTCGGGCGTGGTCACGGGGGCTCCTTGTTCCAGGGCAGGTACAGCTCCCACGAGCCTACCTAGCTACGATATGGTGACACTACGCAGGGCAGGCGATGCCCTTACTTTCTAAGGCCCCAGTACTCCAACTGGTTAGAGAGGCCGCTCTCAAACAGCGGACAGTGTGGGTTCGAATCCCACCTGGGGCACTTTTCCTTACTTTCCAAGGCTGCAGCAACTTGGTCTCAATCCACGAGATCGTGTGATTGCCTTTCGCGAGTCTGCCTCCGCGCCAGCTTCGTGCGCCAGGGTCGACACCGTGTACGACCTCGATACGCGCAAGCAGGCTCTGGCGCTCGTCACTCAAGGCTTCAGCCAGAACTCCGTGAGCAAGCAGACCGGGATCTCCCGAGCTGCCATCCGTTCCTGGCTGCAACGAATAGAGCCTCTCGGTTATGACCGAGGCGCGGAGTGCCCTCGGTGCAGCAGCACCCCGAGACTCCCCGATGACCCTGGCGCGTACTCCTACCTGCTCGGCCTGTATCTCGGTGACGGCTGCATCAGCCCCGGCAAGCGGGGCGTCTACTCACTCCGCATCGCGTGCGCCGACGCCTGGCCGGGGCTCATCGACGCCTGCGTCGACGCCGTACAGCGCGCGCGGCCGGCCAACAAAGTCTGCCGAGTGCAGAGTCAGGGATGTCAGTACGTCACGAGCTTCAGCAAGCACTGGCCCTGCTTCTTCCCTCAGCACGGGCCGGGCAAGAAGCACAACCGCACGATCACGCTCGAACCGTGGCAACAGCAGATCGTGGACGCCCACCCGTGGGAGTTCATCCGCGGTCTCATCCACTCCGACGGCTGCCGGGTCATCAACTGGACCACTCGACTCATCCGAGGCGAGCGAAAACGGTACGAATACCCCCGGTACTTCTTCACCAACAAGTCTGACGACATCCGCAAGCTCTTCAGCAACACGCTCACCGCCGTAGGTGTCGAGTGGACCACCCTCGCTCGCGGCAGCACTCCGTTGAACATCTCCGTAGCCCGACGGGCGTCCGTGGCCCTCATGGACGCTCACGTCGGGCCGAAGTACTGACGACCGTTGTCTACTTCGGGCTGTCGTCCTCGCCGATGTGGTGCACCCGTACCAGGTTCGTCGAGCCGGCGACCCCGGGCGGTGAGCCTGCCGTGATGACCACGACGTCGCCCTTCTGGCACCGGCCGATCCTCAGCAACTCCTCGTCCACCTGGGCCACCATCGCGTCCGTCGAGTCCACGTGCGGCCCGAGGAACGTCTCGACGCCCCACGTGAGGTTCAGCTGCGCGCGGGTGGCCGTGTCCGGGGTGAAGGCGAGGAGCGGGATCGGGGAGCGGTAGCGGGAGAGGCGCTTGACGGTGTCGCCGCTCTGGGTGAAGGCCACCAGGAACTTGGCGCCGAGGAAGTCGCCCATCTCGGCCGCCGCGCGGGCGACCGCGCCGCCCTGGGTGCGCGGCTTGTTGCGGTCGGTGAGGGGCGGCAGGCCCTTGGCGAGGATGTCCTCCTCGGCCGCCTCGACGATGCGGGCCATGGTGCGGACGGTCTCGACGGGGTATTTGCCGACGCTCGTCTCGCCGGAGAGCATCACCGCGTCCGTGCCGTCGATGACGGCGTTGGCGACGTCGGAGGCCTCGGCGCGCGTGGGCCGGGAGTTGTCGATCATCGAGTCGAGCATCTGTGTGGCGACGATGACCGGCTTGGCGTTGCGCTTGGCCAGCTTGATGGCGCGCTTCTGGACGATCGGGACCTGTTCCAGGGGCATTTCGACGCCGAGGTCGCCGCGGGCGACCATGATGCCGTCGAAGGCGGCGACGATGTCGTCGATGTTGTCGACGGCCTGGGGCTTCTCGACCTTGGCGATGACCGGGAGGTGACGGTTCTCCTCCTTCATGATGCGGTGGACGTCGTCGATGTCGCGTCCGGTGCGCACGAAGGAGAGGGCGATGATGTCGGCGCCGGTGCGCAGGGCCCAGCGGAGGTCTTCGATGTCCTTCTCGGAGAGTGCGGGGACGGAGACGGCGACTCCGGGGAGGTTGAGTCCCTTGTGGTCGGAGACCATGCCGCCTTCGATGACGGTGGTGTGGACGCGGGGTCCGTCGACCTGGGTGACTTCGAGGGTTACGCGGCCGTCGTCGATGAGGATGCGTTCGCCTGCGGTGACGTCGGCGGCGAGGCCGTCGTAGGTGGTGCCGCAGGTGTGGCGGTCGCCTTCCATGGGTTCGACGGTGATGGTGAAGTCGTCGCCGCGTTCAAGGAGTACGGGGCCTTCGGCGAAGCGGCCGAGGCGGATCTTCGGGCCTTGAAGGTCGGCGAGGATTCCTACACTGCGGCCGGTTTCCTCGGACGCTTTACGGACGCGGTGGTAGCGCTCTTCGTGTTCGGCGTAGGTGCCGTGGCTGAGGTTGAAGCGGGCGATGTCCATTCCCGCTTCGACCAGTGCCTTGATCTGGTCGTATGTGTCGGTTGCGGGTCCCAGGGTACAAACGATTTTCGCTCGGCGCATGGTTCGAGCCTAGACCTTACCTGTGGGTAGGTATTTGTCTCTGCATGACTGCGCAACGGCCTTTGGGTTAAGGGTTATTGCCAAGTGTTGAATTGTGCGGCGGGGTGCTCCGATGAGCGTGTACGGGCTGCGCCGGGCCGGGTGCGCGGTTGTCGCTGGTCATCAGATCGCAACCTGCCCGGGGTGTTGCGGGTGGTGGTGGCTGGGCCAGAATCTACGCGCGTTGTTCGTACGAACGAGGAGTCAAGGATGCCGTTGAACCGTAGGACGTTTCTGGGCCGTTCGGCTGTCGCCGGTGCGGGTGTGGCGCTGGCCGGAGGGGTCGGTGCCGGGCCGGCGGCGGCCTCGGAGTCGCGGGGGCACGGTCACGGCCGTCCGGCGAAGCGGTACTCGTTCACCGTGATGGGGACGACGGACCTGCACGGGAACGTCTTCAACTGGGACTACTTCACGGACAAGGAGTTCGACGACAAGGCGCACAACGATGTCGGGCTGGCGAAGATCTCGACGCTGGTGGATCAGATCCGGGAGGACCGGGGGCGCCGCAACACGCTGCTGATCGACGCCGGGGACACGATCCAGGGCACTCAGTTGTCGTACTACTACGCGAAGATCGATCCGATCACGGCGAAGCGTGGTCCGGTGCATCCTATGGCGCAGGCGATGAACAAGATCGGCTATGACGCGGCAGCGCTCGGGAACCATGAGTTCAATTACGGGATTCCGGTGCTGCGGAAGTTCGAGGAGCAGTGTGATTTCCCGCTGCTGGGTGCGAATGCGCTGGATGCGAAGACGTTGCGGCCGGCGTTCGCTCCGTATGTGATCAAGCGGTTGCGGACGCCGCACGGCCGTGATGTGCGGGTGGCGGTGCTGGGGCTGACGAATCCGGGTATCGCGATCTGGGACAAGGCGAATGTGGGCGGGAAGATGGTGTTCCCGGGTCTTGAGGAGCAGGCGGCGAAGTGGGTGCCGAAGCTTCGTTCGATGGGTGCGGATGTGGTGATCGTTTCGGCGCATTCGGGTTCGTCGGGTACGTCGTCGTACGGGGATCAGTTGCCGTACGTCGAGAACGCGGCGGGACTGGTGGCGGAGCAGGTGCCGGGGATCGACGCGATTCTGGTGGGTCACGCGCATTCGGAGATTCCCGAGTACTTCGTGACGAACAAGGAGACGGGGAAGCAGGTCGTTCTGTCGGAGCCGTTGAAGTGGGGGCAGCGGCTGACGCTGTTCGATTTCGATCTGGTGTGGGAGAAGGGCCGTTGGGTGGTCGAGAAGGTCGGCGCTTCGGTGCTGAACTCGAACACCGTGGAGGAGGACCCGCGGATCACGTCGTTGCTCGGTGACGAGCACACGAAGGTCGTGGCGTATGTGAACCAGGTGATCGGGACGTCGGTGTCGGCGATGTCGACGGTGGATGCGCCGTGGAAGGACGAGCCGGTCATCGATCTGATCAACGTGGTGCAGGCGGAGACGGTGAAGGCGGCGCTGGCGGGCGGGGAGTACGCGGCGTTGCCGGTGCTGTCGCAGGCGGCGTGTTTCTCGCGTACGGCGGCGATTCCCGCGGGTGAGGTGACGATCAAGGATGCGGCGGGTCTGTATCCGTTCGAGAACACGCTGGAGGCGCGGCTGCTGACGGGTGCGCAGTTGAAGGATTATCTGGAGTACTCGGCGCGGTATTACGTGCAGACGGCTGCGGGGGCGCCGGTGGACACGTCGAAGCTGACGAATGCGGAGGGTATTCCGGATTACAACTATGACGTGGTGTCGGGGGTGACGTACGAGATCGATGTCGCGAAGCCGGTGGGTTCGCGGATCGTGGGGTTGTCGTTCGAGGGTGCGCCGGTGGATCCGGCGGCGCGGTTCGTGTTCGCGGTGAACAATTACCGGGCGAGTGGTGGGGGTAACTTCCCGCATGTGCCGGGGGCGAAGCAGTTGTGGGCGAATTCGGATGAGATCCGGAACACGATCATCGGTTGGGTCGAGGCGAAGGGGACGGTTGATCCGGCGGAGTTCGCGTCGGTGGACTGGCGTCTGACGCGGGAGGGTGTGCCGGTGTTCTGACCGGTACGCGGTCCGCTGTTCCGCCGGCCGGTGTGGGGCGGCCGTTCCCCTTCGGGGGAGCGGCCGCTTCTGTGTTCCCGGTGGGGCGGCGGAGTTCAGGTGGTTGCCAGGATCGCGCTGAGCGCCAGCAGGATGACTCCTCCCGTGGTGATGATGGTTCCCAAGCATCTGAAGAAAAATGGCCGATGCCGTCGGTCTGGGTGAGGCCGAGGTTTCCGGTCTGCTGCGCCTTGACGTCCAGAGCGGCCCGTCTGCGTGCGAGCGTGGCGCCTGTGGCGCCACGGATGTCGAATGCCCACCTTCCTCCGTACCAGATGGCTGCGATTCCGAGCGCGGCGAGGAGTGCCAGGACTCCGGTGGGAGTGGAGTCGGCTGCGGGGGCTGCGGGGGCTGCGGGGGCTGCGGGGGCTGCGGTGATGATCATGGTGGGCGTCATGGCACCTGGGGTCGGTCATCGACATGCCTTTCGCCCTGGGGTCTTTCGGGTCTGGAGGATCCGGCTCGGGCGCCCTCGGCCGCGGAGAGCGCTGCGGTCATGGCTCTCCGTGTTCCTTCCCTCCGCCGTCGGTTTCCTCGCCCTGGAGGTGCTCAGTGGCCTTGTGCGAGGTGCGTGAACGGGTTGCCCTGTCCGGGGACGGTGGGCGCTGTGTGGGGGGTGAGGCCGAAGGTGGTGAAGGCGGTGCGTTGTGGGAGGGGGTAGGGGGTGGTGCCGGTGAGGTTGTTGAGGATGGTGGCGCTGCGCCAGGCGGCGAGTCCGAGGTCGGGGGCGCCGACTCCGTGGGTGTGGCGTTCGGCGTTCTGGACGTAGATGTTGCCGGTGAGGGTGGGGTCGAGGTCGAGGCGGAAGTCGGTGTGGATGCGGGGGCGTCCTTGGGTGTCGCGGCGGATGTGGGGGGCGATGCCGGTGAGGAGGGTGTCGAGGGGGCGTTCGCGGTAGCCGGTGGCGAGGACGACGGCGTCGGTGGTGAGGCGGGTGCGGGTGGCCTGCTGGGTGTGTTCGAGGTGGAGTTCGATGCGGGTGCCGGCGCCTGAGAGGCGGCCTGCGGTGCGGACGCTGACTCCGGGGGTGAGGGTGGCGTCCGGCCAGCCGCCGTGGAGGGTGCGCCGGTAGAGCTCGTCGTGGATGGCGGAGATGGTGTCGGTGTCGATGCCTTTGTGGAGTTGCCACTGCTGGGGGACGAGGTTGTCGCGTACGTGTTCGGGGAGTGCGTGGAAGTAGTGGGTGTAGTCGGGGGTGAAGTGTTCGAGGCCGAGTTTTGAGTACTCCATGGGTGCGAAGGCCTGGGTGCGGGCGAGCCAGTGGATCTTCTCGGCTCCGCGGGGGCGGGCGCGGAGGAGGTCGAGGAAGATTTCGGCGCCGGACTGGCCTGAGCCGATGACGGTGATGTGGCCGGCTTCGAGGAGTTCGTCGCGGTGGTGGAGGTAGTCGGCGCTGTGGATGACGGGGACGCCGGGGGCTTGTGCGAGGGGGCGCAGGGGTTCGGGGATGAAGGGTGCGGTGCCGACGCCGAGGGCGATGTGGCGGGTGTGGGTGCGGCCGAGTGCTTCGGTTTCTCCGTCGGGGCGGAGGCGGGTGTAGTCGACTTCGTAGAGGCCGCGGTCGGTGTTCCAGTGGATGGCGTCGATCTGGTGGTTGAAGTGGATGGTGGGGAGTTGTTCGCTGACCCAGCGGCAGTAGGCGTCGTATTCGGCTCGTTGGATGTGGAACTGCTCGGCGAAGTAGAAGGGGTAGAGGCGGTCTCGGGTACGGAGGTAGTTGAGGAAGGTCCAGGGGCTGGTGGGGTCGGCGAGGGTGGTGAGGTCGGCGAGGAAGGGGACTTGGAGGGTGGCGCCGTCGATGAGGAGGCCGGGGTGCCAGTGGAAGGCGGGGCGTTGTTCGTAGAAGGCGGTGGTGAGGGCGTGGCCGGGGGTGGTGGGGAGGCCGTGGGCGAGGGCTGCGAGGGAGAGGTTGAAGGGGCCGAGTCCGATGCCGATGAGGTCGTGGGTCCGGTCGCCTTCGGGGGTGGTCCGGTCGGTCATCGGGGGGTGCTGCCTTCCGTGGTGGCGTGGGTGTGGGCGTGGGTGACGTGGGTGAGGAGCTGCTGGAGGTCGTCGGGGGTGGTGTGGGGGTTGAGGAGGGTGGCTTTGAGCCAGAGGCGGTCGTGGGTGCGGGCGCGGCCGAGGACGGCGTGGCCTTGTTCGAGGAGGGTGCGGCGGATGGTGGCGACGGTGGTGTCGTCGGTGTGGGTGGGGCGGAAGAGGACGGTGCTGATGGTGGGGCGGGCGTAGAGCTCGAGTGCGGGGTGTTCGTCGATGAGGTCGGCGAGTTGGTGGGCGGTGGTGATGGTGCGGTCGATGAGGTCGGCGAGTCCGTCGCGGCCGAGTGCCTGGAGGGTGACGGCGATCTTGAGGGCGTCGGGGCGTCGGGTGGTGCGCAGGGAGCGGCCGAGGAGGTCGGGGAGTCCGGCGTCGGTGTCGTCGTCGGCGTTGAGGTAGGGGGCGTGGTGGTGGAGGGGGTCGAGGTCGTGGTGGTGGGGTACGGCGAGGATGCCTGCTGAGGCGGGTTGCCAGCCGAGTTTGTGCAGGTCGAGGGTGACGCTGTGGGCGCGGTGGAGGCTGCGCAGGGCGTGGCGGTGGGTGGGGCTGAAGAGGAGGGGTCCGCCGTAGGCGGCGTCGATGTGGAGTTCGGCGCCGTGGGTGGTGGTGAGGTCGGCGATGTCGGTGAGGGGGTCGATCTGGCCGGTGTCGGTGGTGCCTGCGGTGGCGGTGACGAGGAGGGGGCCGTCGTTGCGGAGGAGGGCGTCGCGGAGTGCGGTGAGGTCCATGACGCCGGTGGGGGCGGGGATGACGACGGGTTGTGGGAGGCCGAGGAGCCAGGCGGCGCGGGTGATGCTGTGGTGGGCGTTGGCGGCGCAGATGGTCTGTACGGGGCCGTGGCGTTCGCGGGCGAGGAGGAGGGCGAGTTGGTTGGCTTCGGTGCCGCCGGTGGTGACGAGGGCGTCGGGGTGGGGGGTGTGGGGGTAGATCTCGGCGGCGAGTGCGGTGGTGAGGGTGGTTTCGAGGGCGGAGGCGGCGGGGGCCTGGTCCCAGGAGTCCATGGAGGGGTTGAGGGCGGAGGCGGCGAGGTCGGCTGCTGCGGCGAGGGCGAGGGGTGGGGTGTGGAGGTGGGCGGCGCAGTGGGGGTGTGCGGGGTCTGCGGCGCCTTCGGCGAGGGCGGTGACGAGGGTGCGCAGGGCGTGGTGGGCGCCGGTTCCGTGGTCGGGGATGAGGGGGCCGGTGGTGTGGTGGAGGTGGTGGGTGACGGTGTGGGGGCCGCCGGCGGGGAGGGGGCCGTTGCGGCGGGTGGCTCCGTCGTGGAGGGCTTCGAGGACGGTGTCGAGGAGGGGGCGCAGGTGGGCGGGGCCTGCGGTGCCTCCGGCGAGGGGTGGGATGGGCATGGGTGGTGTGGTCCTTCGGGTGGGCGGGGGCGGTGGGGTCAGCTTGTCCGGATTTCGGAGGGGGCGGCCGAAGAGCCCAACGATCTGAACCCGAAAGGGGTACTGCTGTGCGGTGCGGGTGGGTGGGCGGCGGTGGGGCTGGTATAGGCGTTCGTTGCTCGCATGACTGTGCCCGGCCTTTCTGTCGAAGGGGCCGGGCACAGGGGTGGTGCGGTGTGTGGGTCAGTGGGCTTCGCGTACGGCGAGTGCGCGGCGCAGGTCGTCGAGCTGGTCGGTGAGTTTGCGGCGGAGTGCGGGGGTGAGGTCGGGGTCGTCGAGGGTGGCGGTGCCGAGCCGGAGGCTGTCGGTGTCGATGGCGTGGGCGGGGAAGGCGTAGCGTCCGGCGGCTTCGGCCATGGCGGGTCCACGGCGGGCGGCGAGGGCGGTGGCGTCGGGGTAGTAGCGGGCGACGTAGTCGTTCAGGAGGTCGCTCTGTTCGGGTTGCCAGAAGCCTTGGGCGGTGGCGGTGAAGAGGTAGTTGGACAGGGTGTCCTCGGTGAACATGGCCTGCCAGGCGGCTTCTTTGGCTTCGGGGGTGGGGAGGGCGGCGCGGCAGCGGGCGGCGCCTTCCTGTCCGGTGGCGCTGGGGTCGTTGCCGAGTTCCTGGGCGATGGCGGCTTCGTCGGTGGCGCCGAGGACGGCGAGGCGGGTGAGGATGCGCCAGCGGAGTTCGGGGTCGAGTTCGGGTCCGCCGGGGACGGTGCCTTCGGTGAGCCAGTCCTGGATGCCGTCGGGCTGGGTGGCGGCGTCGATGAAGTGGCGTACGGCGGTGAGGCGGAGGCCGGGGTCGGGGCTGCCGGGCGGGGTGCCGTCGTGGTTGGGTTCCCAGTCCTTGGCGGTGAGGCCTTCGGTGCGGCGCAGGAGGTCGCGGCAGAGGGAGGTGAGGGTGGCGAGGGCGGTGGGGCGGTCCTGGGGGGCGAGGTAGCGGTCGGTGATGTGGGTGGCTGCGAAGCCGAGGACGCCTTGGACGAGGGCGAGGTCGGTCTCGTACGGGAGGTGGGTGCGGGCGGCGGTGAGGTAGGTGGCGGGGTGGAGTTCGCCGTCGCGGACCATGTCGCGGGCGGTGTTCCAGAGGAGGGCGCGGGTGAGGGCGTCGGGGATGCCGGAGAGGTGGGTGAGGGCGGTGTCCCAGGACGGGGTGTCGAGGCGGATCTTGGCGTAGGTGAGGTCGTTGTCGTTGAGGACGACGAGGTCGGGGCGGAGGCCGAGGTGGGTGGAGGGGGTGCCGTCCTGGGGGATGTCGAGTTCGAAGCGGTCGCGCAGGACGAGTTGTTCGGTGCCTGTCTGGGTGTCGAGGCTGTGGTCGTAGGTGCCGACGGTGATGCGGTGGGGGCGGTTGCCGGTGCGGTCGACGGTGAGGTTCCAGCTGTTGCCGGTGTTCTCGACGTGGGCGGTGAGGGTGTCGATGCCGGTGGTGCGGAGCCAGCTGGTGGCCCAGGTGTGGACGTCGCGGTCGGTGGCGGTGGCGAGGCTGTCGATGAAGTCGGCGAGGGTGGCGTTGGCGAACTTGTGGCGGGTGAAGTGGGTGTTGATTCCGGCGAGGAAGTCCTTCTCGCCGAGCCAGGCGACGAGCTGGCGCAGGGCGGAGGCGCCCTTGGCGTAGGAGATGCCGTCGAAGTTGAGGAGGGCGGAGGCGGTGTCGGGGACGGAGTCGGGGTCGGGGGCGACGGGGTGGGTGGTGGGGCGCTGGTCGGCGTCGTAGCCCCAGCCCTTGCGGGCGACGCCGAAGTCGGTCCAGGTGTCGGTGAAGCGGGTGGCTTCGGTGAGGGTCTGGTAGCCCATGTACTCGGCGAAGGACTCGTTGAGCCAGATGTCGTCCCACCAGGTGAGGGTGACGAGGTCGCCGAACCACATGTGGGCCATCTCGTGGGCGATGACCATGGCGCGGGTCTGGCGCTCGGTGTCGGTGACGGCGGAGCGGTAGATGAATTCGTCGCGGAAGGTGACGAGTCCGGGGTTCTCCATGGCGCCGGCGTTGAATTCGGGGACGAATGCCTGGTCGTAGGAGTCGAAGGGGTAGGGCTCGTCGAACTTCTCGTGGTAGCGGTCGTAGCAGGCGCGGGTGATGCCGAGGATCTCGTCGGCGTCGGCGTCGAGGTGGGGGGCGAGGGAGCGGCGGCAGTGGATGCCGAAGGGCAGTCCTGCGTGGTGGGTGGTGACGGAGTGCCAGGGTCCGGCGGCGACGGCGACGAGGTAGGTGGAGATGGGTGGGGTGGGGGCGATGGTCCAGTGGCCGTCGGTGGCCTGGGTGGTGGTTCCGTTGCCGAGGACCGTCCAGCCGGTGGGGGCGGTGACGGTGATGTCGAAGACCGATTTGAGGTCGGGCTGGTCGAAGGCGGCGAAGACGCGCTGGACGTCGTCCATGAAGAGCTGGGTGTAGACGTAGGTCTCGCCGTCGGCGGGGTCGGTGAAGCGGTGCATGCCTTCGCCGGTGCGGGAGTAGCGCATGGTGGCGTCGACGGTGAGTTCGTGGGGGCCTTCGGTGAGGCGGTCGAGGGGGTAGCGGTTCCCGTCGAGGCGTGCGGGGTCCAGCGGCTGTCCGTCGAGGCTGAGGGCGCGCAGGGTTTCCGGCTTGATCTCGACGAAGGTGTCTCCGGCCTCGTGGGCGGTGAACCGGATGGCGG
The DNA here is from genome assembly GCF_040611875.1 of Streptomyces sp. NPDC006516. Taxonomy (NCBI): domain Bacteria; kingdom Bacillati; phylum Actinomycetota; class Actinomycetes; order Kitasatosporales; family Streptomycetaceae; genus Streptomyces; species Streptomyces sp. NPDC006516. The sequence continues at coordinate 1,098,844 of NZ_JBEXPD010000001.1, read as the reverse complement.
TCCGGGAGTCGAAGGTCTCCTCACCCGTGGTGAGGTCGAGGTCGACCGTGTAGCGGTGTACGTCGAGGAGCTGGGCGCGGGTCTGCGCTTCGTTGCGCGTCAGTACGGACATGGCGCCCATGCTGCCGTACGGCCGGGGGCCTGTGCAGTGGGGTTCTCGCAGGGCTGACGGGCGGTGCGGGCCTGCTGCGCCCCGGTGTGTCCGGGGGGTGCGCGGGGTGCCGGCCGCCTGCGGCGGGGGTGCCGCACGCGGCCGGTCGGGGTCAGGCGTCGGGGCCCGCTGTCTCCTCGGCGATGCGCTCGTGGTGGCGGATGACTTCGGCGACGATGAAGTTCAGGAGCTTCTCGGCGAAGGCGGGGTCGAGCTTGGCGCTCTCGGCGAGCTGCCGCAGCCGGGCGATCTGGCGGGCTTCGCGGGCCGGGTCGGCGGGCGGCAGGTGGTGTTCGGCCTTGAGGTGGCCGACCTGCTGGGTCGCCTTGAAGCGCTCGGCGAGCATGTGGACGACTGCGGCGTCGATGTTGTCGATGCTTTCGCGTAGTCGGTTCAGCTCGGCGGTGGCGTAGGCGTCGATGTCGCTCGTGGTCATGGTCAGCGAGCTTAGACGGCCGGGTGGTGGCCTGGTCGCGGGTGGGTGCGGGGGCCGGGTCCGGGGGTGCGAGGCCGGCGGGGGCGGCGCGTGGTCAGAGGCGGGGGCGCGGGGGTGCCGGGGCGCGTGGTCAGGGGGCCGGGTCGGGCCGGCCGTCGGGGGTGCTGCGTCCCTGGCGGTCGCGGAAGCGTACGGGCGGGGTGCCGACGCGGCGGGCGAAGAGGCGGGAGAAGTAGGCGGGGTCGTCGTAGCCGACGCGGCGGGCGACGGCGGCGACCGGCAGGTCGGTGGCGGCGAGCAGTTCCTTGGCGTGGCTGAGCCGGATGTTCAGCAGGTAGTCCTTGGGGGTGTGTCCGGTGGCGCGTTTCACGGCGGCGCGAAGTTCGGCGGGGGTCATGCCGTGGCGTGCGGCGTGTTCGGCGACGGTGAGGGGCTGGAGGGCGTCTCGGGCGAGGGCCTGGAGTACGGGTGTGCCGTCGGGCCCGGTGTCGGCGCGTGCGCGGCGCAGGGCGACGAGGAGTTCGTGGAGTGCGGCGCCTGCTTCGACTTCGAGGAGGGGGTTGTCGTGGCGTGCGGCGCGGACGATGCGGCTGATGGCGGCGCGGGGGCCCGCGGTGTCGGTGAGGGGGACGAGGGGGCGGTCGGGTTCGATGTAGCCGAGTTCGGTGTAGGTGGCGGTGGCGGGGCCCGTGAAGTCGACGAAGCTCTCGTCCCAGCCGGTGGGGTCGGCGCCGTAGTGGTGGGGGGTGCCGGGGGTGAGCCAGATGAGGCTGGGTGCGGTGACGGCGGTGCGGCGGCCGTCACCGGTGGTGATCCAGCCGCTGCCGGTGTTGACGAGGACGGCTGTGTGGTGGTCGAGGGTGCGGGGGCCGACGGTGGGCAGGGCGCCGTGCTGGAGGCCGACGCCGAGGCAGGCGAGGCCGAGGCGGTGGTGGCGGGGGCTGGGGGTGAAGAAGCGCATCCAGGTGTGGTGCACCGGCTTCGCCTCCTCGTGGGGCGTTGCGTCCAACTGTCGGCGATCTTTCTCCATGGACCGGGGTGTGCCCGGGGGTGATGCTGAGGGCCGGTAGGGGATCTCGCACTCAGGAGCGTACGAGCACGATGACTGACTTCCGCGTGGAGGACGACCACTTCCTGCTCGACGGGCGGCCGGTGCGGCTGCTGTCGGGGGCTTTGCACTACTTCCGGGTGCACGAGGCGCAGTGGGGGCACCGGTTGTCGATGCTGCGGGCGATGGGGCTGAACTGTGTGGAGACGTATGTGCCGTGGAATCTGCACGAGCCGAGGCCGGGTGAGTTCCGGGATGTGGGGGCGCTGGGCCGTTTCCTGGACGCGGCGCACCGGGCGGGGCTGTGGGCGATCGTGCGCCCGGGGCCGTACATCTGTGCCGAGTGGGAGAACGGCGGGCTGCCCGCGTGGGTGACGGGGCGGTTCGGGCGGCGGGTGCGGACGAGGGACGCGGGGTACGGGGCGGCGGTGGGGCGGTGGTTCGGGGAGCTGCTGCCGCAGGTGGTGGACCGGCAGGTCACGGGGGGCGGGCCGGTGCTCATGGTGCAGGTGGAGAACGAGTACGGGAGTTACGGCTCGGACGGGGTCCATCTGGAGGAGCTGGCGGACCTGTTGCGGCGGTGCGGGGTGACGGTGCCGCTGTTCACGTCGGACGGTCCGGAGGACCACATGCTGACGGGGGGTTCGGTTCCGGGCCTGCCGGCCACGGCGAATTTCGGTTCGGGGGCGCGGGAGGCGTTCGGGGTGCTGCGCCGGCACAGGGCGCATGGTCCTTTGATGTGCATGGAGTTCTGGTGCGGCTGGTTCGAGCACTGGGGTGGTGAGCGGGTGGTGCGGGATCCCGCGGGGGCGGCGGCGGAGCTGCGGGAGATCCTGGAGTGCGGTGCGTCGGTGAATGTGTACATGGCGCACGGGGGGACGAATTTCGCCGGGTGGTCGGGGGCGAACCGTTCGGGTCCGCTGCAGGACGGGGCGTTGCTGCCGACGGTGACGTCGTACGACTACGGTGCGCCGGTCGACGAGTACGGGCGGGCCACGGAGAAGTTCTGGCTGTTCCGTGAGGTGCTGGCCGAGTACGGGGAGGGCCCGCTGCCGGAGCTGCCGGCGGAGCCGGTGGGGCTGCGTGGACGGGTGCGGGTGGAGTTGACGCGGGGTGCGTCGCCGGGGGACGTGCTGGAGGCGCTGGGCGATCCGGAGACGGCGGAGTCGGGGGTGCCGCCCACCTTCGAGGACCTGGGTGTGGATCGTGGTGTGGTGCGTTACCGGGTGGGTGTGCCGGGGCCGCGGCAGGCGTATCCGCTGGGTGTCTCGGGGCTGCGGGACCGGGCTGTGGTGTATGTGGACGGGGTGCGTGCGGGGGTGCTCACGGAGGAGGACCACACGCTGGAGGAGCCGGTCGCGGGGCCCGCCGAGGTGGAGTTGTGGGTGGAGTCGCTGGGCCGGGTCAATTACGGTCCGCGGCTGGGTGAGCCGAAGGGCGTCACGGGCGGGGTGCTGCACGAGCGGCAGTTCCTGCACGGGGTGCGGGCGCGGGCGCTGCGTCTGGACGCGTTCGAGGTGCCGGGGGCGGTGGACCGGGTGGTGTTCGAGGATGCCGGGGAGGTGGGGCCGGCGGGCCTGTTCCGGGGGTCCTTCGAGGTGGCGGACGTGGCGGGGACGGGGCATGCGGGTCTGGAACTGCCGGGCTGGACCCGGGGGTTCGTGTGGGTGAACGGATTCTGCCTGGGCCGCTACTGGTCGGTGGGGCACCGGCGTCCGCTGTACGTGCCGGGGCCGGTGCTCCGTGAGGGAACCAACGAGGTGTGGGTGTTGGAGCTGGAGGCGGCGGGCGAGCTGTTCGTGGAGCTGGGCCCGGGTGCGCCCGTCGGGGACGGCGCCCCTGGGGAGGAGCTGGGCTGAGCCGGGCTGAGGGTCGGCCGCCGGCGGCGCCCCCGTACCGGCACCGTCCACGCGCGGTGCCGGTGACCCGGCCTACAGTGAAGGTCCGTCGAGGGCTGCCGGAGGGGGTCGGACGTGAGCGAGGGAAGTGGCGGGGGCGGGCCGGTGGTCCGCGGTTTCCCGCATCTCGACGCCGTACGGTCCGCGATCACGGCGCTGTACCGGCGCCTCTCCCCCGAGGGCGTGCGCTCCTACGCCGCGAGCCTGTCCCCCGCGGAGGTCGCCTTCTCCGACGTGGACGACCTGTATCCGGGCGCGCAGCGGGTGGCGGGCGCGCTGGTGCGGCATCTGCGGCTGCCGCAGGCGCGTGTCGTCGTCGGCTTCCGGCGGATGGAGCACGCCGCGAGTGTCGAGCTCACGGCCGGGCCCGAGTACTTCGTCGAGCTCAACGACCGCTTCCGTACGCACCGGCGGGACATCGGGGCCGCGCTCGCGCACGAGGTCACCCATGTACTGCTGCACCGGCTGGGGTTGGAGCTCCCCGGCACCCGTGAGAACGAGATCCTCACCGACACGGTGACGGCCTACCTCGGGGCGGGCTGGCTCCTGCTCGACGCCTTCCGTCAGGACGCGGTCTCCAGCCAGAAGCTCGGCTACCTCACCCCCGAGGAGTTCGGCTACGTGCTCGCCAAGCGCGCGATGGTGTTCGGGGAGGACCCGTCCGTCTGGTTCACCAGCCCTCAGGCGTACACGGCGTACACCAGGGGCCGGGCGGAGGCGTTGCGCGATCTGCAGCGGCCGCCGCTGACCGCCGCGGGATGGGCGGGCCGGCGCCGCTACGCCAAGGACCGTCGGCTGGCCAGGGACCACACGGGCGCGGGCCAGGACCCGTCCCTTCCGTACGCCTTCGAGAACGGGGCGGAGGGGTTGCGGGTCTCCTTCACGTGTCCCGTCTGTCACCAGCGCGTCCGGGTCCCGGTCCGCGGCAGAACGCGGGCCCGGTGCGGGCTGTGCCGCACGGTCCTGGAGTGCGACACCTGAGGAGGTTCGCGGACGGGTGGCCGTAGGGTCGGTGTATGACGAATCGTCCGGTCGGTGATGCCGACAGCCTCTTCGAGGCGTTGTACGACGGTGAGAATGCCGTCGTCGGGGCGCTGCGTACGGGCGTCTGTGCGGAGTCGGCCGACGCCGAGGGGACCACCGCGCTGTATCTGGCGTCCGTGCAGGACCTTCCCGGAGCGGTGCGGCTGCTGCTGGCGGCGGGTGCGGACCCGAACCGGGCGAGCGGGCCGGAGCAGGGCGACCTGCCGTTGTGCGGGGCGGCCTGCGGTGGTCACGCCGAGGTGGTCGAGGCGCTGCTGGCGGCGGGTGCCGAGCCTGATCTGAGCGAGGAGTTCGGCTTCACGGCGCTGCGCTGGGCGGCGGGCCTCGGTCATGCGCGGGTGGTGGAGATCCTCCTCGCCCATGGTGCGGACCCGGACCTGCCGGGCCCGCACGGTGAGGTCCCGCTGCTGGTCGCGGCGCGGAGGGGGTCGGTGCACACCGTGCGGGCTCTGCTCCGGCACGGTGCCGGCGGCCTGGCACCCGCCTTGGAGGAGGCCCGGCGTGTGCTGGCGTCGGACGTGGAGCAGGAGCTGCGGAGCGCGCTGCGGAGCCTGTACGGGGACGAGGGGCACGCGTACGAGGTGCGCCGGGCGCCGCAGGACGGCGGGGTGACCGTCACGGTCGAACTGTTGCGGGACGGCGTGCCGTTCGCGTCCCAGGACCGGCAGACGGGGCACGGGGCGATCGCGACGCTCCTGGAGGACGCGCTGGGGCTGAGGGCGCCGTTCGAGGAGCTGGCGGTCAGGGCGTTGCGGGGCGGCGGGCCGGGGATCGACAACTGGCTGGTGGCGGTGGGGACGCTGGGGCAGCGCGGCGACGAGGAGACGTTCCAGGCTGCCGCGGCCTGGACGGCGAGCGAGGATCCGCTGCGGCAGGTGTTCGGGGTGGACGTGCTGGCGCGGCTCGGGTTCCGCGCGGGCCCCAGGCCGTTCGCCGAGCGGGCGGCGCCGCTGCTGCGTGAGCTCGCCCGGGCCGGGGCGCCGATGGTGGCCGAGGCGGCGGCGCGGGCGCTGGGCATGTACGGGGAGGGGCCGGGCGACGACGGGGGCGCGGGCCCCGGCGGATACGCGTAGGCGCCCGCACCGCCGGGCCGGCCCATGAGGCCGGCTCGGCGGTGCGGGCGCCGGGTGTGGTGACGGGCGAGGGCCGTCACCACACCCCGGGACCAGGTTTTTCGTACGGATCGGGCGGGCTCGGCGAGCCCTGCGTGATCCGGACGAGAGGCCCTAAGCGGCCCGGCGGCCACGCCCGGGCGCGCTGCCGCGCCCGGTGCCGCCGGCGCGGCCGGCCCCGGCCGCACGGCCTGAAGCGCCCGCGCCGCCGCGCGCCGCACCGCCGCCGGCACCGCCACGTGTGCCGCCGCCGGCGCCGCCGCGGGTCGCGCCGGTGCCCGGAGCGGCGGCCGAGCCCGCGCCCGTACCGCCGAGACGTCCACGGCCGCGGCTGCCGGAGCGGAAGGACCCGCCGGTGCCCGCGCCGGAGCCGTTGCCCGTGCCGCGCGTACGGGGCTTGGGCTGTGTGGGCTGCGGCACCTCTATGACGACCGCGATTCCGGACGGCTCACGGGCTCCCGTGATCTTGCTGAGCTCCTCGTCGCTGGACTTGATCCGGGTGGTGCGCGGCGCGATTCCCGCGTCCTGCATCAGGCGGGTCATGTCGCGCTTCTCGTCGGGCAGCACGAGCGTCACGACGCTGCCGGACTCCCCGGCGCGCGCCGTGCGCCCGCCGCGGTGGAGGTAGTCCTTGTGGTCGGTCGGCGGGTCCACGTTGACGACCAGGTCGAGGTCGTCGATGTGGATGCCGCGGGCCGCGACGTTCGTCGCGACGAGCGCGGTGACCTCGCCGTTCTTGAACTGGTCCAGCGTGCGGTTGCGCTGCGGCTGGGACCGGCCGCCGTGCAGGGCCGCTGCCCGCACGCCGCTGGCGAGGAGGCGCTTGGCGAAGCGGTCGGCGGCACGCTTGGTGTCCACGAACATGATCACCCGGCCGTCGCGGGCGGCGATCCGGGTGGCGACGGCCTTCTTGTCGGTCTCGTCGGCCACGTGGAGCACGTGGTGCTCCATGGTGGTGACGGCGCCGGCGGACGGGTCGACCGAGTGCACGACCGGGTCGGTGAGGAACATCTTGACCAGCCGGTCGATGTTCTTGTCGAGGGTGGCGGAGAACAGCATCCGCTGCCCGTCGGGCTCGACCTGCTTGAGCAGCGCGACGACCTGCGGCATGAAGCCCATGTCGGCCATCTGGTCGGCCTCGTCGAGGACGGTGATCGCGACCTGGTCGAGGCGGCAGTCGCCGCGCTCGATGAGGTCCTTCAGCCGGCCGGGGGTGGCGACGAGCACCTCGGCGCCACGGCGGAGTGCGCCGGACTGCCTGCCGATCGACATGCCGCCGACGACGGTGGCGACGCGCAGGTTCACGGCGGTGGCGTAGGGGGTCAGCGCGTCGGTGACCTGCTGGGCGAGCTCACGGGTGGGGACGAGGACGAGCGCCAGCGGGGCGTGCGGCTCGGAGCGGCGACCCGCGGTGCGGGCGAGCAGCGCCAGGCCGAAGGCCAGGGTCTTGCCGGAGCCGGTGCGGCCACGGCCGAGGATGTCCCGGCCGGCCAGCGAGTTCGGCAGGGTGGCGCCCTGGATGGGGAAGGGGTCGGTCACGCCCTGGGCCGCGAGGGTCTTCAGGAGCGCGGCGGGCATGTCCAGCTCGGCGAACGCCTCGACGGCGGGCAGCGCGGGGGTCAGGGTCTCGGGCAGGGCGAATTCGCCGCCCTGCGCGGGCGCGGGCCTACGGCGGGCGGGTGCCCTGCCGGCTCCACGGGTGTTCGCCTGCGGCCGGTCCGTTCCGCGCCCTCCGGTCGGGCGGTTGCGGGTCGGTCGGTCCTGGCGTTCGGAGCGGGTCATACGGAATTGCCCTCCTGGGGGATTCCTGGGATTGCTTGGTGTTGTCTGCCGCCTGCTGCGGACTGCTCGATGTGCGCCCCAGGATGCATGCACAGAGCAGGTGTCCCGGCGGAAAGGCCGACGGGAGCCGGACGAGCCGGAAACAGCACAAACCGGGGCCCGCACCTTGACGGTGCGGGCCCCGGTTGCGAGGTACGCGTCCGGAGATTAGGCCGGGACGATGTTCTCCGCCTGCGGGCCCTTCTGGCCCTGCGTGACGTCGAAGGAGACCTTCTGGCCCTCCTGGAGCTCACGGAAGCCCTGGGTGGCGATGTTGGAGTAGTGGGCGAAGACGTCGGCGCCGCCGCCGTCCTGCTCGATGAAGCCGAAGCCCTTTTCCGAGTTGAACCACTTCACGGTTCCAGTAGCCATGTCATTCTCCTAAAAGAGGTGCAGTGCCGGAAATCCGCACTTTACGAATTCCAAGTCGCCGCATTGAGCCCCATCCGGAGAAAGCCGGAAAACAATAAAGCGCCTGATGGAGGGTTCCCGTCAGGCGCACATAAAGTTCATGGGTACCAAAACTGCAACTGGGCAACCGTAGCACGTTCCTTCGCGGAGCGGCAGATCACTCCGTACCGGCGCGCCGGAGATTTCCGCCCGCGTGGTCGGTGGCGGGGGCTGTTCACGGTGGGTTCCCCTCGCGTTCCCGCATGCCCCCCGCGCAGTTCCCCCATGGGTCTCCGGGGTTTCGCCGGGCGACGGAAGCGAGCGTTCCGGACGTCGGCGGGCAGCGGTGCGGCGCACGCACGGTTCACCTGAATGCCACACGCGCGCCCGCGCCACCGCGCGCGTGAGGCAGCGGGGCCCGGCCTGATCCGCTCCATGACGGCACCCGGATCCGCCCCGCGGGTTACGCCGTACGGGTGCCCCCGGGCCGGGAGGACCCGCGGGGCCCGGACGCGAGGACCCCCGCGCGCCGGAAAGCGTCAGGCGCGCGGAGCGAGGCCGTCCAGCAGCAGGGCGAGGTACGCGCGGGCGAGGTCGGCGGGGCCGTGCCCGCCGTCCGGCCGGTACCAGGAGGCCGCGCCCCAGACCGCGTCACCGATGAAGCGGGCGGTGAGCCTGAGGTCGGGGCCGGCGCTCAGCGTCCGGTCGGCGGCTCCGCGCTCCAGCGTGCGGTGCCAGGCGTCCTCGAGCACCGGCTGCACTTCCGCGAGGTACCGGAAGCGGGGCCGGGCGGCGAGGTGGGCCGCCTCGGTCCGGTAGATGGCGGCGGCAGCGGGGTTCCGCCCGATCTGGCGGAAGGACTCGGCCACCAGGGCTTCGAGCGTCTCCCTCGGGCCGAGGCCGGAGCCGAGCACGGTGTCGTACGCGGTCCGGAGCCCGGCCAGGAAGGTGGAGAGGATCTCGTCCACCATCGATTCCTTCGAATCGAAGTGGTGGTAGAGGCTGCCGGCGAGCATCCCCGCCTCGTCCGCGATCCCGCGCATGGTGGTGGCGTCGTACCCCTGCGCGGCGAAGACCTCTGCGGCGACGGCCAGCAGGTCGGGGCGACGCCCCGGCCGCGAGGCCGTCGTGGGCTTCTTCTTGGTAGGCACTCCCCCATTGTCCGCCCGGCCGTGGGCCGCCGGAACCGCGTGGCCGCAGGTCAGGGCGTCACGACTCGCGGACCGGGCTTTCGTCGCCCCTCCTGCGCAGGGTGCGCAGCGGCCGTCCGGGGCGCCACACCTGCAGGACGATGTCGTCGCCGTCGAGCCCGGTGCGGACGACCTCGGCGGGGTCCGCGCGGAAGAGGAGGAAGGGCTCGGGCGGGGTCACCTCCTCGACGAAACGGGCGCGTACGGCGGGGTCGGTGACCTCCACCGCCAGGCCGGAGACGCGGATGTCCCCGTCGGCCATCTCGGCGTCCGGGCCTGGATTGGCCTGGATCGCGAAGCGGGGGTCGCGTCGCAGATCGAGTGCCTTGCGGGAGTTCGGCATCATGCCGAACCACAGGGTGTCCATACGGAACTCGACCTCCAGGCCGGTGACCCGGGGCGAGCCGTCCTTGCGCAGGGTCGCGAGGACGTGGTGCTTGTACAGCTGGAACCGCTTCTGCACGGTGTCGGCGAGGGCCGGCTCCGCCGCGCGGAAGTCCTGCCAGGTGCTGGGTGTGGTGCTCGATGTCATGGGTGCCATCGAACCCCTTGATCAGGACATCTGCTGTCGGGATTTGTCGCGTGTCCTGGGATCGGCGCGGGGAATCGTCCCGTGTCCTGGTGCCCGCGCCCCGCGGGGCGGTCCCGCACCCGGGTCACGGTGATGGGTCGCCGAACCCCCCTGTCACCGCGGCGGGCCGCCACGCCCCCGGAGCGGGCTCATCCGGCGATCCCCTGGGCGCGGGCGGACGCCAGCCAGTGCGTGAACTCACCGACCAGCCGGTCGTAGAGCTCTGAGTCCGGGACGGCCCGGGGGTCGGGTCCCGCGTGGAAGAAGCCGGCGTTGTCGATCGGGCGTTTCTCCGGTACGGCCAGTTCGTCGAGTCTGCGCAGGAAGTCGAACTGCGAGCTGCGCTTGTCGCCGAAGCCGATGAACTGCCAGAACAGCGGCAGCTTCGCCGCCTTGCAGAGGTGGCGTTCCGCAGCGAGTTTGCTGCTCGGGCCGCCGTCCGTCTGGAAGACGACGAGGGCGGGTGCGGTCGAGCCGCTGTCGAGGTGGTGGTCGATGACGGCGTCCATGGCCAGGTGGTAGCTGGTCCTGCCCATGTGCCCGAGGCCGGCCACGATCGCGTCGATGCGGCCGTGGTGGTTGTCGAGGGCTATGTCGGTGACGGCGTCGATGTCCGTGGAGAAGAAGACGACGGGTACCCGCCCGTCGTCGTCCAGATGGGCCGAGAGACCGAGCACCCGGTCGGCGAGGGCCTGGACGCTGCCGTCCTTGTAGTAGTCCCTCATCGAGCCGGAGAAGTCGAGCACCAGGTGGACGGCGGCCCGCTCGCCGCTCAACCCGTGTTTCTCCAGGGAGATCTGCGCGCTCCGGTAGGGGCCCGCGAGCGCCGGCGCCTGCTCCTGGACCTTGCGCAGACTGATGGCCGGGCCTGCGGGCGTGGGTGATCCGGTCATGCCGGCTCCGATCCGTGTGCGGGCTCGCGCCCTTGCGGTGACGGGAGTTCAGAGCGTAGGACACCGGCCCGGCCCCAGGTGTGCCGCTTCGCGGGGCGGTTCGCTATGTTGAGCTGCCGCCGCCGCAGCGGCCGCCCCTCCTGCCCGTCCACGAGTGAAGGAGCCGGCCATGGAGGCCGCCGCCACCACGTGTTACCGCCACCCGTCGTACGAGACGTATGTGCGCTGCACCCGCTGCGACCGCTACATCTGCCCCGACTGCATGCGTGAGGCCGCCGTCGGCCACCACTGCGTGGAGTGCGTGAAGGAGGGGCAGCGCTCGGTGCGCCAGGCCCGCTCACTCTTCGGCGGTGCGATGCCCACGGCCACCACTCCCCTGGTCACGTATGTGCTGATGGCGCTGAACGTCGTCGCGTACGTCGTCGAGGTGGTCCGCGCCGACACGGTGGACCGGTTCGGGATGCTCGGAGCGGTGCTGGTGGACCCGGCGGGCGGGCAGTACTACTACGAGGGCGGGACCTACCCCGGTTTCGAGCTGACGGGGGTGGCGGACGGGGAGTGGTACCGGCTGGTGACGGGGGCCTTCCTGCATCTGCCGCCCGACTCGTCGTTCGGTGTGATGCACCTCGTCTTCAACATGCTGGCGCTGTGGAATCTGGGCAGGGTCGTGGAGGGCCAGCTCGGCCGGGCGCGGTATCTGGCGCTGTATCTGCTGTCCGCGGTGGGCGGTTCGGTGCTGGTGTACCTGGTGTCGCCGGAGACGACAGCGGTCGGCGCCTCGGGGGCCGTCTTCGGTCTGGCGGCGTCCTTCTACGTCATCAACCGCCGTCTGGGCCGTGACATGCGGGCGGTCAACCGCTTCCTGGCCGGGTTCCTGCTGTGGATGGTGATCTCCGCCGCGTTCACCTCGTGGGAGGGCCACCTCGGCGGGCTGCTGACCGGTGGCCTGGTGACGTACGGACTGGCGTACGCCCCGGCGAAGCTCCGGACGTCCGCGGCCCAGCTGGCCGGTGGTGCGGTCCTGGTCGTGCTGCTGGCCGTCGTGGTCGCCGTACGGACGGCGTCCCTTACGGGTGCGGCCTGAACAAGGCCCGCGCTTCCGGCGGCAGTTGGGGAGAGTGGCACGGGCCCTGCCCGGTGGACTACGTTGGCGCGATGACTACCGGGACGGCCTTGCGCCACACACGGATCGGTGACCCGGCTCTCCCCTGAGCGCCGTACGGGCCTGCGCGGGCCCGGACCGGGACCGAGGGTTCGGTGCTGCCGCGCGGGCTCCGCCTCCTGTCGTGCTGACCGCAGTCCAGCACGTCGACCACGACAGGAGATCTCATGCGCACCCGGACACGGACACTGCACGTTCCCACCGCGGACGGCCGGGCCGACGCCTTCGCCGCCTTTCCCGACGACGGTGAGCGGCACCCGGGGGTACTGATGTACCCGGACGGCTTCGGGGTTCGCCCCGTGCTGCGGGCCATGGCCCGCGAGCTGGCGGGGCACGGCTATCACGTGCTCGTCCCCAACCTCTTCTACCGTCACGGCCCGGCACCGGTGATCGAGCTTCCCGAGCACATCGGTCAGGAGGCCAGGCAGACGGTCTTCGCCCGGCTGATGCCCCTGATCGAGGCGCACACGGCGCAGCGCACCCTGAGCGATGCCGCCGCCTACCTCGATTTCCTCACCGGCCGGCCCGAGGTGAGTTCCGGACCGGTCGGGGTGACCGGCTACTGCATCGGCGGGCTCCTCGCGGTCCGCACCGCCGCGGCGCACCCCGGCCGGGTGGCCGCCGTCGCCGCGTTCCACGGGCCCGTGGGCGCCGACGGGCCGGGCGGCCTCGCGGGGCTGACCGCCCAGGTCCACTTCGGCCACGCCGAGGGCGACATGACGCCGGAGTCCCTGGACGAGCTCGACCGGGCCCTGGAGAAGGCGGGCGTCGACCACACCTCCGAGGTCTACCCCGGCACCGTGCACGGCTTCACCATGTCCGACACGGACGCCTTCGACCCGGCCGCGCTGCGGCGCCACTGGGACCGCCTGCTGCCCCTGCTGGGACGTGCCCTGTCCGACGGCTGAGGTCCCGTATCCCACGGTCCTCCCCCACCGCCCGTCCCGCTCCCGGCGAGGGGGGTCTGACGGCGAACTCGCCGGTCCACGGCGTACGTACGCCTTCTGGGATCATCACCCCATGGCAGGAGATCTCTCGGTGGGGGAACCCGGGTCCGGCGGCGGTGAGGGCCCGCGCGGCCTTCTCAGGCGGCTGCACCCGCTCGACTGGCTGGCCGGCGCCCTGCTGGTCCTGGGGCTGCTCGCGGTGGTGACCGGGCTGCTGCCCCCGGGGCCCGCCGCTGCGGAGATGCGGCGCGTCGGGCCGCTTCTGGTGTTCCTCGGCACCGTGATCGTGATGGCCGAACTGACGGGCCGTGCGCAGGTCTTCGACGTGGTGGCGGCCTGGGTGGCGCGCGCGGGGCGGGGGCGGTATCCGCTGCTCTTCGGCCTCTGTGTGCTGTTCGCCTCGCTCACCACGATCACGCTGAACCTGGACACCACGGCGGTGCTGCTCACCCCGGTCATGCTGACGCTGGCCGGCCGGGTGGGGATCGCCGCGGTGCCGCTGGCGATGACGACGGTCTGGCTCGCCAACACCGCGAGTCTGCTGCTGCCCGTCTCGAATCTGACCAATCTCCTGGCGGCGGACCGGGTGGCGCTCTCGCCGTCCGGTCTCGCCGCGGTGATGTGGCTGCCCCAGCTCGCGGCGATCGCCGTGACGGCGGCGTGCCTGTGGGTCTTCTACTGGCGGCGTGGCCGGCGGGGCGCCGACCGGTACGTGTCCCCGGACGCGCCGGTGGCCGGGGATCCGGTCCTGCTGCGGATCTGCGCGGTGGCGTGCGCGGGATTCCTGCTGGCGATCCTGCTCGCGGACGTTCCGCTCTGGTCGGCTTCGCTGACGGCGATGGCGGTGGTCGTGGTGGCGTTCGCCGTGCGGCGCAGACAGGAGCTGCGGCTGTCGCTGGTGCCGTGGCGGCTGCTGGTCCTGGTCCCGGGGATGTTCCTGGTGGTCGAGGCGATCGACGCGCACGGGCTGCACGAGCGGCTGGAGTCGCTGCTGGGCACGGACGACGGGTTCGTGGGGATGCTGCGGACGGCGGCGGTGGGGGCGGGGCTGTCGAACGTCCTGAACAACCTGCCGGCGTATCTGGCGGGCGAGGCGGTCGTGCCGGCGGGGAACCGGCAGCAGTTGCTGGCTCTGCTGATCGGCGTCAACGTGGGGCCGCTCGTCACTCCGTGGGCGTCGCTGGCGACGCTGCTGTGGTTCGAGCGGTGCCGCCGGCAGGGGACGCGGATCGCGATGGGCCGGTTCATGGGGACGGGTCTGGTGCTCGCGGTGACGGGCACCCTGGCCGCCGTGTGCGCGCTGGCGCTGGTGGGCTGAGCCCGCGGGGCCGTGGCGGGCCCGGACACGCCGCAGCGCCCGCCCAGGTCCGGTCGGGGACGAGGCGGGCGCCGCGTTCAGTTCCGTACGCCGTTGTACGGGACGTCTGTGTGCCGTGGATCAGACCGTCAGTGAACGGTCCGTCGGGCGGATCGGGGCGGGCAGTGCGCTGGCCCCGGTGAGGAAGCGGTCCACGCCGCGCGCCGCGGAACGGCCCTCGGCGATGGCCCAGACGATGAGCGACTGGCCACGGCCCGCGTCACCGGCGACGTAGACGCCGTCGACGTTGGTCGCGTAGTGCTCGTCGCGGGCGATGTTACCGCGCTCGTCGAGTTCCAGGCCGAACTGCTGGACGAGGCCGTTGGCCTGGTCGGTGCCGGTGAAGCCCATGGCCAGGGTGACGAGCTGGGCCGGGATGACCCGCTCGGTGCCGGCCTTCTGCTCCAGCTTGCCGTCCTTGAACTCCACCTCGATGAGGTGCAGGGACTGGACGTTGCCGTCCTCGTCGCCCTCGAAGTGGGTGGTGGAGACGGAGTAGATCCGCTCGCCGCCCTCCTCGTGCGCGGAGGTGACCTTGTAGAGCATCGGGAAGGTCGGCCAGGGCTGGTTGGCGTTACGCTCCGCGCCCGGCTGGGGCATGATCTCCAGCTGGGTGACGGAGGCCGCGCCCTGACGGTGTGCGGTGCCGACGCAGTCGGCGCCGGTGTCGCCGCCGCCGATGACGACGACGTGCTTGCCCTCGGCGGTGATCGGGGAGACCGTCAGGTCGCCCTCCTGCACCTTGTTGGCGAGCGGGAGGTACTCCATCGCGAAGTGCACGCCGTTCAGCTCACGGCCGGGGACGGGCAGGTCGCGGGAGACGGTGGCACCGGCGGCGATGACGACCGCGTCGTAGCGGCGGCGGAGCTTGGCGGCGTCGATGTCCTTGCCGATCTCCACCTCCGTACGGAACTTGGTGCCTTCCGCGCGCATCTGCTCGATGCGGCGGTTGATGTGCGACTTCTCCATCTTGAACTCGGGGATGCCGTAGCGGAGGAGTCCTCCGATGCGGTCCGCGCGCTCGAAGACGGCGACGGTGTGACCGGCCCTGGTCAGCTGCTGGGCCGCGGCGAGACCTGCCGGGCCCGAGCCGATGACGGCGACGGTCTTGCCGGAGAGGCGCTCGGGCGGCTGCGGGGTGACGTCGCCGCTGTCCCACGCCTTGTCGATGATGCTGACTTCGACGTTCTTGATGGTGACTGCGGGCTGGTTGATGCCGAGGACGCACGCCGACTCGCACGGAGCGGGGCACAGGCGGCCCGTGAACTCCGGGAAGTTGTTCGTGGCGTGCAGGCGCTCCGACGCCGCCGACCAGTCCTCACGGTAGGCGTAGTCGTTCCACTCGGGGATGAGGTTTCCGAGGGGACAGCCGTTGTGGCAGAACGGGATGCCGCAGTCCATGCAGCGGCCGGCCTGCTTGCTGATGATCGGGAGCAGCGAACCGGGAACGTAGACCTCGTTCCAGTCCTTGACACGCTCGCCGACGGGGCGGGTCTTGGCGACCTCGCGTCCGGTGGTCAGGAAGCCCTTGGGGTCAGCCATTGGTCGCCGCCTCCATCATCTTCTCGGTGGTCTCCTGCTCGGAGAGACCGGCGAGCTCAGCGGCGTCCTTGGCGGCGAGCACTGCCTTGTAGGTGGACGGGATGATCTTGCTGAAGCGGGCGACGGCGGAGTCCCAGTCGGCCAGCAGCTTCTCGGCGACCGTCGATCCGGTCTCCTCCTGGTGGCGGCGCACGACGTCGTGCAGCCACTGCTCGTCGGTGTCGTCGAGCGTCTCGACGGCGCCGATGTTGCCGGTGTTGACGTTGTCGAGGTCCAGGTCGATGACGTACGCGATGCCGCCCGACATGCCTGCGGCGAAGTTGCGTCCCGTCTCGCCGAGTACGACCGCGTGACCGCCGGTCATGTACTCGCAGCCGTGGTCGCCCACGCCTTCCGAGACCACCGTGGCGCCGGAGTTGCGGACGCAGAAGCGCTCGCCGGTCCTGCCCCGGAGGAACAGCTCGCCGCCGGTCGCGCCGTAGCCGATGGTGTTGCCGGCGATGGTGGAGTACTCGGCGAGGTGGTCGGCGCCGCGGTCGGGGCGGACGATGACGCGGCCGCCGGAGAGACCCTTGCCGACGTAGTCGTTGGCGTCGCCCTCCAGGCGCAGCGTCACACCGCGCGGCACGAAGGCGCCGAAGGACTGGCCTGCGGACCCGGTGAAGGTGATGTCGATGGTGTCGTCGGGCAGGCCCGCACCGCCGAACTTCTTGGTGACCTCGTGTCCGAGCATCGTGCCGACGGTGCGGTTGATGTTGCGGATCGCGATCTGTGCCCGGACGGGCTGGGCGGCTTCGGCGCTGTCGGCGCCCAGGGCGTCGGCGGCGAGCTTGATCAGCTCGTTGTCGAGTGCCTTGGCGAGGCCGTGGTCCTGCTCGTTGACGCAGTGGCGCACCGCGCCCTCGGGGAGCTCGGGCACGTGGAAGAGGGGATCGAGGTCGAGGCCCTGGGCCTTCCAGTGGGTGACGGCCCGGTCGGTGTCGAGGAGTTCGGCGTGGCCGACGGCCTCCTCGATCGTGCGGAAGCCGAGCTCGGCGAGGATCTCGCGGACCTCTTCTGCGATGAACTCGAAGAAGTTGACGATGTACTCGGCCTTGCCGGAGAAGCGGTCACGCAGGACGGGGTTCTGCGTGGCGATGCCGACCGGGCAGGTGTCGAGGTGACAGACGCGCATCATGACGCAGCCGGAGACGACGAGCGGCGCGGTCGCGAAACCGAACTCCTCGGCGCCCAGCAGGGCGGCGATGACGACGTCGCGGCCGGTCTTGAGCTGGCCGTCGGTCTGGACGACGATGCGGTCGCGCAGGCCGTTGAGCAGCAGGGTCTGCTGGGTCTCGGCGAGGCCGAGCTCCCAGGGGCCGCCCGCGTGCTTGAGCGAGGTGAGCGGGGAGGCGCCCGTACCGCCGTCGTGGCCGGAGATGAGGACGACGTCCGCGTGGGCCTTGGAGACGCCGGCCGCGACCGTGCCGACGCCGACCTCGGAGACCAGCTTCACGTGGACGCGGGCCGCCGGGTTGGCGTTCTTGAGGTCGTGGATCAGCTGAGCCAGGTCCTCGATGGAGTAGATGTCGTGGTGCGGCGGGGGCGAGATCAGGCCGACACCCGGGGTGGAGTGCCGGGTCTTGGCGACCCACGGGTAGACCTTGTGGCCGGGCAGCTGGCCGCCCTCGCCTGGCTTGGCGCCCTGGGCCATCTTGATCTGGATGTCGTCCGCGTTGACCAGGTACTCGCTGGTCACACCGAAGCGGCCGGAGGCGACCTGCTTGATGGACGAGCGGCGCGCCGGGTCGTAGAGCCGCTCGGCGTCCTCGCCGCCCTCACCGGTGTTGGACTTGCCGCCCAGCTGGTTCATGGCGATGGCGAGGGTCTCGTGCGCCTCCTGGGAGATGGAGCCGTACGACATGGCGCCGGTGGAGAAGCGCTTGACGATCTCCGACACCGACTCGACCTCGTCGATGGAGATCGGTTCGCGGCCGCTCTTGAAGCCGAAGAGTCCGCGGAGCGTCATGAGGCGCTCGGACTGCTCGTTGACCCGGCCGGTGTACTTCTTGAAGATGTCGTACCGGCGGTTGCGGGTGGCGTGCTGGAGGCGGAAGACCGTCTCCGGGTCGAACAGGTGGGGCTCACCCTCACGGCGCCACTGGTACTCGCCGCCGATCTCCAGCGCGCGGTGCGAGGCGGAGATGCCGGAGGCGGGGTACGCCTTGGCGTGGCGGGCGGCGACCTCCTTGGCGACGACGTCGAGTCCGGCGCCGCCGATCTTGGTGGCGGTGCCGTTGAAGTACGTGGCGACGAAGGCCTCGTCGAGGCCGACGGCCTCGAAGACCTGGGCGCCGCGGTAGGAGGCGACGGTCGAGATGCCCATCTTCGACATGACCTTCAGGACGCCCTTGCCGAGGGCGTAGATCAGGTTGCGGATGGCCAGCTCGGGCTCGATGCCCTCGATGAACGTACCGGCGCGGACGAGGTCCTCGACGGACTCCATCGCGAGGTAGGGGTTCACGGCGGCGGCGCCGTAACCGATGAGCAGCGCGACGTGGTGGACCTCGCGGACGTCCCCGGCCTCGACCAGCAGGCCCACCTGGGTGCGCTGCTTGGTGCGGATGAGGTGGTGGTGGACGGCCGAGGTGAGCAGCAGCGAGGGGATCGGCGCGTGCTCGGCGTCGGAGTGCCGGTCGGACAGGACGATGAGGCGGGCGCCGTCCTCTATGGCGGCGTCGACCTCGGTGGTGATCTGCTCGATCCGGGCGGCGAGGGCGTCGCCGCCGCCGCTGACGCGGTAGAGGCCGGACAGGGTCGCGGCCTTCATGCCCGGCATGTCGCCGTCGGCGTTGATGTGTATGAGCTTGGCCAGCTCGTCGTTGTCGATCACCGGGAAGGGCAGCGTGACGGCGCGGCACGCTGCGGGGGTCGGCTCCAGGATGTTGCCCTGGGGGCCGAGGGTGGAGCGCAGCGAGGTGACGAGCTCCTCGCGGATGGCGTCCAGCGGCGGGTTGGTGACCTGGGCGAAGAGCTGGGTGAAGTAGTCGAAGAGCAGCCGGGGGCGCTCGGAGAGCGCGGCGATCGGCGAGTCGGTGCCCATGGAGCCGAGGGGCTCGCCGGCGGTGCGGGCCATCGGGGCGAGGAGGACGCGGAGCTCTTCCTCGGTGTAGCCGAAGGTCTGCTGGCGGCGGGTGACCGAGGCGTGGGTGTGGACGATGTGCTCGCGCTCGGGGAGGTCCTCGAGCTCGATCTCGCCGGTTTCCAGCCATTCGGCGTACGGGTTCTCGGCGGCCAGGGACGCCTTGATCTCGTCGTCCTCGATGATGCGGTGCTCGGCGGTGTCGACGAGGAACATCTTGCCGGGCTGGAGGCGGCCCTTGCGGACGACCTTGGAGGGGTCGATGTCCAGGACGCCGACCTCGGAGGAGAGCACGACGAGGCCGTCGTCGGTGACCCAGTAGCGGCCGGGGCGCAGGCCGTTGCGGTCGAGGACCGCGCCGACCTGGGTGCCGTCGGTGAAGGTGACGCAGGCCGGGCCGTCCCAGGGCTCCATCATCGTGGAGTGGTACTGGTAGAAGGCGCGGCGGGCCGGGTCCATGGAGGCGTGGTTCTCCCATGCCTCGGGGACCATCATCAGCACCGAGTGCGGCAGCGAGCGGCCACCGAGGTGGAGCAGCTCCAGGACCTCGTCGAAGGACGCCGAGTCGGAGGCGTCCGGCGTGCAGACGGGGAAGATCCGCTCCAGGCTCTCCGCGCCGAAGAGGCTGGAGGCGAGCTGGGACTCGCGGGCCTTCATCCAGTTGCGGTTGCCCTTGACCGTGTTGATCTCGCCGTTGTGCGCGACGAAACGGTACGGGTGTGCGAGCGGCCAGCTCGGGAAGGTGTTGGTCGAGAAGCGGGAGTGGACCAGCGCGACCGTGGTGGCGAAGCGGCGGTCGGAGAGGTCCGGGAAGAACGGCTCCAGCTGCCCGGTGGTGAGCATGCCCTTGTAGACGATCGTGCGTGCGGAGAGCGAGGGGAAGTACACCCCGGCCTCACGCTCGGCGCGCTTGCGCAGGACGAAGGCCTTGCGGTCCAGCGCGATGCCGGTGCTGTTCCCGTCGGCGACGATCAGCTGGCGGAACTCGGGCATGACGGCGCGGGCGCCGTTGCCGAGGATGTCCGGTGTGACCGGCACCTGGCGCCAGCCGAGGACGTCGAGGCCCTCCTCGGCGGCGATCTTCTCGATCTGCTTGACCGCGTCGGTGGAGTCCTCGGCGGGCAGGAAGGCGATGCCGACGGCGTAGGAGCCGGCCTCGGGGAGTTCGAACGAGACCTCTTCGCGGAGGAAGGCGTCCGGGACCTGAAGGAGGATGCCGGCGCCGTCACCCGAGTCGGGCTCGGATCCTGTGGCGCCGCGGTGTTCGAGGTTGCGCAGTACGGTCAGCGCCTGCTCGACCAGCTCATGGCTGGCCACACCGGTCAGAGTGGCCACGAACCCGACGCCACAGGCGTCGTGCTCGTTACGGGGGTCGTACATCCCCTGCTGGGCGGGGCGACCGTCCATGGGCGACCAGGCGTCGGAACGCATCGGCTCTCCCGTCGTCGTCGTGGCATGTGCTGTGCCGAGGGACGACGCTGGCCCTCTGCGAAATTTCGTGCAGGTTACATGATGGAACGCTTCTCAAAAAGCGAATAGTCCGTTCCACCATGCGGACACCACGAAGCCGTGGTGGGGGTGGGTCATGATCGAACGCGTCCATGTGGATCACTGTCCGGGGAGACCGCAGAGAGCAGGCGTCGTTGCCCGCGGTGTCTACGGCTCTTGCCCAGCGGTCATCGAATCGAAACCGCCGGGTAACGGCTACTTATGTGTAGCGCTGCATAGCGTCTCACTTTAAGGTGCGCCTACCCCATCCGCCCAGTGACGTGCGCCAAGACGTACGTCACACCGGTTCAACACCGCGCGGCGCCCTGGAAGTCCCGTGTGTGCCGCCGGGTTCGGGCGAGTACGTCAGCCGACGGCCACGCCGAAGAGCGCGCCCAGGCCGTAGGTGATCGCCGCGGCGGCCCCGCCGAGCACGAGCTGGCGCAGTCCGCTGAACCACCAGCTCCGCGCCGTCACCCTGGCGACCACCGCGCCGCAGCCGAAGAGGCCGGCGAGGGCGAGCAGGACGGCGGGCCACAGCTGGGTCGCGCCGAGCAGGTAGGGCAGCACGGGGAGCAGGGCGCCGAGCGCGAAGGCGCCGAAAGAGGAGAAGGCGGCGACGAGAGGCGAGGGCAGGTCGCCGGGGTCGATGCCGAGTTCCTCGCGGGCGTGGATCTCCAGGGCCTGTTCCGGGTCCTTGGACAGCTGCCGCGCGACCTCCTGGGCGAGCGCGGGCTCCACGCCGCGCGACTCGTACAGCGCGGCGAGCTCCGCCATCTCGTCCTTGGGGTGCTTGCGCAGTTCACGGCGCTCCACGTCGAGCTCCGCCTCGACGAGCTCACGCTGCGAGGCGACCGAGGTGTACTCCCCCGCGGCCATGGAGAACGCGCCGGCCGCGAGTCCGGCCAGGCCCGTGATGACGATGGTCTGGTGGGAGACCGCCCCTCCGGCGACGCCGGTCATCAGGGCGAGGTTGGAGACGAGGCCGTCCATGGCGCCGAAGACCGCGGGCCGCAGCCAGCCGCCGTTGACGTCACGGTGGGTGTGGTTGTCGCGGTGGGCCTCGTGCAGTACGGCGTCGGTCTCGATGATGGACACAGCTCTCCCCTTCTCCGGGAGCGGTATCCCGATGTTCCACCCCCGCTCCGCACCCTCGAAAGTACGCACGAAAAACGCCTCCCGCCAGCAAGGAAGGCCGAACTTACCTGCCGCGTGCGCATCACTCGGGCGGCCGATTTGTACGAAATACGCGCCTCGCTCCCGCTGATTCGGGGAAGCCTCGTACATCCGGTGATTCCGGGTGGGAGCGAAGGGGCGACACGATGGAGCTCATGGCGGACGGCTCGGCGGCGGGTACGGCGGACCGGGCCCGGGGGGCGTTGCTGGGGCTCGCGGTGGGTGACGCGCTCGGCGCCCCGGCGGAGAACATGCGCCCGTCGGAGATCCGCCGCCGCTGGGGCCGTATCGAGGGCTTCGTCAGCGACGACCCGGCGGGGACCGACGACACGGAGTACGCGATCTTCTCCGGGCTGCTGCTGGCCAGGCACGGTTCGGCGCTCACGGTCTCGCACGTCGAACGGGCCTGGCACCACTGGATCGCCGACCTGGACGAGGGCCCCTTCCGCGGAGCGGGCTTCAGCGAGCGCGGCACCCTGGAGAATCTGCGGCGCGGTCTCGCCGCCCCGATCTCGGCCCAGCACCGGCACGCGTGGAGCGACGGTCTCGCGATGCGGGCGGCGCCGTTCGGTGTCTTCGCCGCGGGGCGGCCCGCCGAGGCCGCGCGGCTGGTCGCCGTGGACGGCCGGGTCAGCCATGACGGGGAGGGCATCTACGGCGGGCAGGCGGTGGCGGCGGGGGTGGCCGCCGCGATGGTGGGAGCGGGGCTCGCCTCCGTGATCGCGGCGGCGCTCTCGGTCGTGCCGATGGATTCCTGGACGGCCCGCTCGCTGCGCCGCGCGGTCTCGGCCGCCCAGCGCCCGTACCCGGACAGGCTGGCGGCGGAACGCGCGGTGCGTTCGGCGGTGGTGATCGGCGGCTACCCGTGGACGGACCTCGCGCCGGAGGCGGTCGGCCTCGCCTTCGGAGCCCTGACGGCGGCGCGCGGCGATTTCCGTGAGGCGGTGCTCACGGCCGTGAACATGGGCCGGGACGCCGACACCACCGCGGCCGTCGCGGGGGCGCTGGCCGGTGCCCTGCACGGGGCGTCGGCGATCCCCCGGGACTGGTCGGCGGCCATCGGGCCGGTGCGGGGCAGCTGTCTGCCGTCGATGCGCGGCTACCACGTCCTGGACATCGCGGAACTGCTGACGCCGGACGACGTCGAGGACCCCCGGCCCGCGCCGGGACCCGTGGCCGCGTCCGCCCCGCTCCTCACCCCGCACGAGGCGTCCGCCCCGCTCCTCACCCCGCACGACGCGTCCGGTTCGTCGCGTTCCGGCGGGCGTTCCGGTGCGCCGGGTGCCGGAGCGGCGCCGCCCGGGGACCGGGCGTGGCACGAGCCGGTCCGGCGCGCGGGGCGGGGTGTCCGGTGAGCGCCGCCCGCCGGGCCACGCAGGGCGCGTCCACGTCGGCGCCGGACGCCACCCCTCACGTGGCCATCAGGATCACGGCCGCACCGGCCGCCACCGAGGGCGCCGGGGAGACGGGATCGCCCGGCAGGCGCGCCAGGATCGAGGGACTGCTGCTGGGGCTGGCGGCCGGGGACGCCGCGGGCTGGCCCGCCGCGCGGCACCGGGCGGCGAGGATGCCCGAGTGGACCAGGCGGCTCACCCGGGAGCTGGACACCTTCGCGGAGCAGAACGCGACGACGACGCTGCCCGTGCCCATCGCGCTCAACCAGCCGCCGGAACCGCTGCGGCTCGGGCCGTCCGACGACGCCGAGTGGGCGGCGTTCGCCGCCCGCACCGTGCTGTCCGCGGCGGCGGACCACGCGCCGGGCCTCTCCGCGGGGCACCGGATGCGGGACGCGATCGACCGGTCCTGGAACGCGCTGGCCGCGAAGGTGGCCGCCGCGAGCGCCCGGGCGCCCGAGGTCGAGTCGGCCGTCCTGCCGCTGCGGGCCCGGATCTCCGTACGGGCCGGGCTCGGCAACCTCGCCGCCGGGCTGCGCCCGCCCGCCACCGGGCACGACAATCCGCACTACTTCGACGACGCGGCCTGCGTGCGGGCCGCTGTGCTCGCGGTCGTGCACCCCGGGGACCCGGCGGCGGCGGCCGAGCTCGCCGAGTTCGACGCCCGGTACACCCAGGACGGTGACGGGGTGCACGGCGCGCGCGCCCTGGCCGCCGCGATCGCCGAGGCGCTGGCCGGGTCGGATGTCGACACCGTGGTGAACGCGGCGCTCGACCGGCTGCCCGAGGGCACCGAGATCGCCCGCAACGCCGTCCACGCCGTGCGGCTGGCGCGGGAGTTCGCGGACGAGGCGGCCGGCGCCTTCGCCCTCGTGCCCGTGCTGGAGCATCAGATCGTGGACCACGTCTACAGCTACGGGATCGCGGCGGCCGAGACCGTGCCGGTGGCCCTCGCCCTGACGACCGCGGCACGGGGCTCCTTCGCCCAGGCGGTGCCCGCCGCGGCCTGCCTGTCCCGGGTCGCCGACTCCGCGCCCGCCCTGGCGGGGGCGCTGACCGGCGCGCTGGGCGGCGCGGCCACCGTGCCCGCGGGCTGGCGGGAGGCCTGCCGCACGCTGGCCGGGTGTGCGCTGCCCCGGCTCGCGGGGACGGACCTCATCGAACTCGCCGGGCTGCTCGCAGCCACGGAACCGGCGACTCCGGGTGGACAATCCCGGCATGACACACAAAACATCCGAACTGTCCGATGTGGCCACGACGCTCACCCTGGATGACCGCGTCACCGGAGCGCTGGTGGGCGCCGCCGTGGGTGACGCGCTCGGCGGTCCCGTCGAGGGCTGGACACCCGAGCAGATCGCCGAGCGCCACGGCGGCAGGGTGACCGGCGTCGTCGGGCCCTGGTTCGGCGACGACTGGCGCACCGCGCGCCCCATCGCCCCGTACCACAAGGGCGACGGGCACGTCACCGACGACACCTTGATGACCCACGCGCTGGTGCGGGTGTACGAGACGGTGCGCGGCCACCTCGACGCGTACTCCGTCGCCGACCACCTCGTGCCGGACCTGATGTCCCGGCCCCGGTGGATTCCGGAACTGGAGGCGGAGGCGCTCCCCCTGCAGCGGATCTTCCTCGCCGAGAAGTGGATCGTCACACGGCTGCACTACGGTCACGCCGACCCCCGCGAGGCGGGTTCGGGGAACGTCGTCAACTGCGGGGCGGCGATGTACATGGCCCCGGTCGGGCTGGTGAACGCCGCCCATCCGGAGGCGGCGTACGCGGAGGCGCTGGATGTCGCGGGGGCGCACCAGTCCTCGTACGGGCGTGAGGCGGCGGGGGTGCTGGCCGCGGCGGTGGCCGCCGCGTGCACCCCTGGCGCGACCCCGGCCTCCGTCGTCGAGGCCGCTCTGGCGCTCGCCAAGGACGGGACCCGCTCGGCGATCGAGTCGGTGTGCGAAGCGGCCTCCCGCTACACGGACTTCGAGTCCGCGCTGATTCCGCTGCGTGCCGCCGTCGCCCCCTTCGATACGGTGGGCCCGCACTACCGCGAGCCGTCGCTGGGCGCCCGGCGGCCCTCCCGGCTCCACTCCATCGAGGAGCTCCCCGTCGCGCTGGGCATGCTCCTCGTCGGCGGGGGCGACTACCGGCACACGGTGCTCGGGTCGGTCAACTACGGGCGTGACTGCGATTCGATCGCCACCATGAGCGGGGCGCTGGCGGGCGCGCTCCACGGCGAGCAGGCGATCCCCGCCGGATGGGTGAAGACGGTCGCCGACGCGAGCCGCCTCGATCTGCACGCCCCGGCGAAGGCCCTGGCGGAGGTCGCGCGCGAGATCTTCGTGCGGGACACCGCGCGGCGCCGGGCCCACGAGGCGGCCTTCGCCGCGCTGACGGGCGGCGAACGGTGACCGTCCGCCTGACGTGGGTACAGCCCGAGGACCTCGTGGGTCACGAGCTGCGCCAGGCCGCGCAGGACGGCAGGGACGCCGGGGAGATCGAGCGGTGCTGGCACGAGGCGGGTGGCGCCCCTGCCCCGGAACGTGCCGGCGCCTCGGAGCCCGGCGCGCCGCGCCGGCTGCGCGCCTTCGCCGAGCGGCTGCTCGACGAACTCGCCCTGCTCCAGAGCCCGCTGGCCGGGGACGAGCCGACCGCGCTGCACGCGATCCGTGCCGCCTGCCCGCGCTGGCCCGCCCCCCGTAGCCGGCCGGTCTCCCTCGGGCCCGAGCGCCTGCACGCGGCGTGGCTGGGCCGGGCGGCGGGCTGTCTGCTCGGCAAGCCTGTCGAGAAGCTGCCGCTGGAGGGCATCCGCGCACTGGCGCGGGCCACCGGCAACTGGCCGCTCACCACCTGGTTCACCGCCCGCGGGCTGCCGGGGGAGCTGGCCGCCGCCTACCCGTGGAACCGCCGCTCCGCCCCCACGTCCCTCGCCGAGAACATCGACGGGATGCCGGAGGACGACGACCTCAACTACCCCCTGCTCACTGTGCTGTTGCTCCAGAGGTACGGACGCGGCTTCCGCACGTCCGACCTCGCCCGGCTCTGGCTCGACGAACTCCCGGCGGGCCGTGTGTTCACCGCCGAACGCGTCGCGTACCGCAATCTGCTGGACGGCGTCGAACCGCCGGACACCGCGCGTCACCGCAACCCGTTCCGGGAGTGGATCGGTGCGCAGATCCGGGCGGACGTGCACGGCTGGACCCACCCCGGCGACCCGGGGGCCGCGGCGGAACAGGCCCACCGGGACGCGGTCCTCACCCACACGGCCAACGGTGTGTACGGGGCGATGTTCACCGCTGCCGCGCTGGCCGAGGCGGCGGGCGGCGAGACGGATGCGCACGGGTGCCTGGCCGCGGGGCTGCGTGTGGTGCCGCCCCGGTCCCGGTATGCGGGCGCCGTGCGCCTCGGCATCGACATGGCGCGCTCCGAGGAGGACTTCGACACGGTCGTGGACCGGCTCCACTCCGTCTACGGACCCACCCACCACTGGGTGCACGTGCTGCCCAACGCCGCGCTGCTCGCCGCCGCCCTCACCCGTGCGGACGGGGACTTCGGCCGCTCCATCGGCCTCGCGGTCTCCGGCGGCTGGGACACCGACTCCAACGGTGCGACCGCGGGCTCTCTCGCGGGCCTGCTCGCCGGCCGGACCGCGGAGCTGCCCGACCACTGGACGGCCCCGCTCAAGAACCGCCTCGCCACGTCCGTACCCGGATTCGGCTCCATCGGCTTCGACACCCTCGCGGAACTGACCTACCAGGAGGTACACCGCCCATGACAGCGATCGCGGTGCTCGGCAGCACCAACATGGACGTCGTCGCCTACGTCGCCCGGGCACCCGGGCGCGGCGAGACCGTCACCGGACGGGAGCTGCGGACGATCCCCGGCGGCAAGGGCGCCAACCAGGCCGTCGCCGCGGCCCGCGCCGGGGGCGAGGTGGTGATGATCGGCGCGGTGGGGACCGACGAGTACGGCTCCCGGCTCCGCACGAATCTGGAGCAGGCGGGCGTGGACACGGATCTGCTGCACACCGCCGCCGGACCCAGCGGCACCGCGCACATCGTCGTCGACGACGAGGGGTCCAACGCCATCGTGGTGATCCCCGGCGCGAACGGCAGCGTGACCGCGCTCGGTCCGGGCGAGAAGGCCGCCATCACGACGGCCGGCCTGCTGCTCCTCCAGTTGGAACTGCCCATGACGGCCGTGACGGAAGGGGCCATGACGGCGAAGGCCGCGGGCGTGCGTACGATCCTCACGCCCTCCCCCGTACAGCCCCTGCCCGCCGGGCTGCTGGACTGCGTCGACCTGCTGGTCCCCAACGAGCACGAGGCCGCGGAGCTCACCGGACGGACGGACCCCCGTGCGGCGGCCCAGCTCCTGCTGCGGCAGGTCCCCGAGGTCGTGATCACACTCGGCCGCAAGGGCTGCCTGTACGCGGCCCGGGGCGGCGAGCCCGTGCACTTCCCGGCCCCCGAGGTCACCGCCGTCGACACGACCGGAGCCGGGGACACCTTCGTCGGCACGCTGGCGGTGGCGCTCGGCGAGGGCAGGCCCGTCCCCGAGGCGGTGGCCCTGGCCTCCTCCGCCGCGGCGCTCTGCGTGCAGCGGCCCGGTGCCTCGACGTCCATGCCCTACCGCAGTGAGATCGATGCCTCATGACCGCAGCCGCTCCCACGGGCCCGCCGCCGCTCGCCGGCCTGCGGGTCCTGGACCTCGCCACACTGTTCGCCGGGCCGCTCGCGGCCACCATGCTCGGAGACTTCGGGGCCGAGGTCATCAAGGTCGAGCACCCCCGCAAGCCCGACCCGTCACGCGGCCACGGCCCCGCGAAGGACGGGATCGGCCTGTGGTGGAAGCTGCTCGGCCGCAACAAGCGCACCCTGACCCTCGACCTGTCGAGTCCGGGCGGCCGGGACGTGCTGCTGCGGCTGGCCGCGGACACCGATGTGATCATCGAGAACTTCCGGCCCGGCACGCTGGAACGCTGGGGCCTGGGCTGGGAGGAGCTGCGGGAGGCCAATCCGCGTCTGGTGCTGGCCCGGGTCACGGGCTTCGGCCAGTCGGGCCCGTACGCGCACCGCCCCGGCTTCGGCACGCTCGCCGAGGCGATGAGCGGCTTCGCCGCCGTCACGGGGGAACCGGACGGTCCGCCGACGCTTCCGCCCTTCGGTCTCGCCGACTCGATCGCCGCCCTCGCCACGGCGTACGCGGTGATGACGGCGCTGGCGGGACGTCAGGTGACCGGGGGCGGACAGGTGGTGGACATGGCGATCATCGAGCCGATCCTGACCGTGCTCGGGCCGCAGCCGCTCTGGTACGACCAGCTCGGCTACGTCCAGCCGCGCACCGGCAACCGCTCCCGCAACAACGCGCCCCGCAACACCTACCGCACCGCCGACGGGCACTGGGTGGCCGTGTCGACGTCCGCCCAGTCGGTCGCCGAGCGCGTGATGCGCCTGGTGGGGCGTCCCGAGCTGATCGAGGAGCCGTGGTTCTCCGCCGGGACGACCCGGGCCGAGCACGCCGACGAACTGGACGAGGCCGTGGGCCACTGGATCGCCCGGCGCACCCGGGAGGAGGCGGTGGACGCGTTCGAGAAGGCGGAGGCGGCGATCGCGCCGATCCATGACGTACGCGAGGTGATGGAGGACCCCCAGTACCGGGCGCTGGGCACGATCACCGAGGTCGAGGACCCCGAGCTGGGGACGCTGCGGATGCAGAACGTGCTCTTCCGGCTCTCGGAGACCCCGGGGGCCATCCGCTGGGCGGGCCGCCCGCACGGGGCGGACACGGAGGAGATCCTGGCGGAGCTCGGCCTCTCCGCGCCGAGGATCGCGGCGCTGCGGGACGAGGGGGCCCTGTGAGCGGCGGGGCGGTGGCGCTGACCTGGCTGTACGTGCCCGGGGACCGGCCGGACGTGGTCCGCAAGGCGCTCGGCGCGGGCGCGGACGTGGTGATCGTCGACCTGGAGGACGCGGTCGCGCCGGACCGCAAGGAGTACGCCCGCTCGGCGACGGCGGAGCTCCTCGCGGATCCCGTCACGGCGGACCCGATGGCGGTGCCGGTCCATGTGCGGGTCCACGGCGAGGAGGACGTGAAGGCGCTGGCGGGGCTGCCGGGACTGGCCGGGATGCGGCTGCCCAAGATCACGCACGCGGGGTCGGTGCACCATGTCGCGGCGCTGGCTCCGGGTGTGGCGCTGTACCCGCTGCTGGAGTCGGCGCTGGCGATCGAGCACGCGTACTCGATCGCCGGATCGCATCACGCCGTACGGGGCATCGCTCTGGGCGAGGCGGATCTGCGGGCGGACCTGGGGGTGCGGGACGACGCCGGGCTCGACTGGCCGCGCAGCCGTGTGGTCGTCGCGGCCCGGGCGGCCGGGCTCGCCCCGCCCGTGATGTCGGTGTACACGGACGTCCGGGATGTGTCCGGGCTCCGTGCGTCCTGCGCGCACGGCCGGGATCTGGGCCTGCTGGGCCGGGCGGCGATCCACCCGAGGCAGCTGCCGGTCATCGAGCGGGCGTTCCGCCCGACGGCCCGGGAGGTCGAGGCGGCGGAGCAGATCCTTGAGGCGTCCCGCGACGAGGCGGGGGCTCAGGCGCTGCCGGACGGAAGGTTCGTCGACGCGGCGGTGGTGGCGACGGCGGAACGTACGCTCTCGCTGGCGCGGCGCTGAGCCCCGGGCACGCGCGAAAGGGGCCGCCGGACCTGTGCGGTCCGGCGGCCCCTTTCAGCGGTCTGCGGAGCGTCAGCTCCTGTCGGCCTTCTGCGGGGAGCCGTCGCTCTCCGGTTCGGTCGCTTCCGTCTCCGTCGCTTCCGCGCCGGGGGCGTCGGTGGAGTCCTCGGAGGGTGCGTCCTCGGACGAGGAGTCCTTGCCGTCCTGCTCGTCCGGCCGCACCGCGTCGGGCTCGACGACCTCCTCGCGGCCCGGGCGCTTCTTCGCCGAGATCACGATGTAGGTCACCGCCAGCACGAAGACGACGATCGCGGTCCAGACGTTGAGCCGGAGGCCCAGCACGTGGTGCGCCTCGTCGACGCGCAGGTACTCGATCCAGCCTCGGCCTGCGCAGTACGCCGCGACGTACAGGGCGAAGGCCCGGCCGTGTCCGAGCGTGAAGCGGCGGTCCGCCCAGATGACGAGCAGGGCGACACCGACACACCAGAGGGACTCGTAGAGGAACGTCGGGTGGTAGGTGCCCTCGACCCGGTTCGCCCCCTCGCTGATCTTCACGGCCCAGGGCAGGTCCGTCGGCTTGCCGTACAGCTCCTGGTTGAACCAGTTGCCCCAGCGGCCGATCGCCTGGGCGAAGGCGATCCCGGGTGCCAGGGCGTCCGCCCAGGCCGGGAGCGGGATCCCGCGGCGGCGGCAGCCGATCCAGGCACCGACCGCGCCCAGCGCGATGGCGCCCCAGATGCCGAGGCCGCCCTCCCAGATCTTGAAGGCGTCCACCCAGTTCTCACCGTCGCTGAAGTACAGCTGGTAGTCGGTGATGACGTGGTAGAGCCTGCCTCCGACCAGGCCGAAGGGAACCGCCCAGACGGCGATGTCGGCGACGGTGCCGGCTTTTCCTCCCCTGGCGATCCAGCGCTTGTTGCCGAACCAGACGGCGACGAAGACACCGATGATGATGCAGAACGCGTAGCCGCGGAGCGGGATCGGGCCGAGCTCGATCACCCCGGTCGACGGGCTGGGAATGTAGGCAAGGTTCATGACGAGGTCGACGCTACCCTGCCGGACGGGACGTACGGCAAGCCGTCCGGCAACTTCTGGATAACGAGGCCCTCCGGCGGACCACCCGCCGAAGGGCCCTCCCGCTCTACGAGGCCGACGGTGTGGGCCTGACGGTGCCCGGCTTCTTGCCCTTGTTCGCCTCCGCGACCCACTTCCTGAGGTTGGCCTCGGAGATCTGCTCGTCCCCCTTCTTGGGGAAGATCGAATCGCCGTTGAGCAGTGCCGTCGGGGTCCCCTGGAAGCCGCCTTCGGTGAAGGCCTTGTTCGACTTCTCGACCCAGCTGTCGTGCGTGCCGTCCTCCACACAGCTGCGGAAGGCGGGCGTGTCGAGGCCGTCCACCTTGCCCGCCAGCTCGATCAGCTTGCTGTTCTCGCCGAAGGCGTCGTCCGTCTCGGCGGGCTGGTTGCTGTAGAGGACGTCGTGGTACGGGGCGAACTTGCCGGCGTCCTGGGCGCAGGCCGCGGCGTTGGCCGCGCGCAGGGATCCGCTGCCGCCGAGGTTGCCGTCGATGATCGTCGCCAGGTGGTACTGCACCTTGAGCTGTCCGCTCTCCGCCAGCTCCGTGATCGTGTCCCGGAAGGCGTTCTCGAACTGGGCGCAGACCGGGCAGCGGAAGTCCTCCCAGATCGTGAGCGTGGACGGCGCGTCGTCCGCCCCGACCTGGAGGGCGAGTCCGTCCTCGCCCATGGCCCCGGACGGGGTGACGGCGGGTCCGGCCTCGCTGTCCTGGTCGTCCTTCCCGGCGTTGGCGGCGATCAGGCCGATCACAGCGGCCAGGGCCAGCACGCCCACCACGGCGGTCGCGACGATCAGCGTGCGGCGGCGCCGGTCCCGCGCCCGGTCCTGCTCACGCTGCTGGGCCAGCCGGTCGCGCGCGGCTCTTCTTCGGTCTTGGTTCTTCTCGCTCACACCGCGCAAACGAACCGGGGAGGCGCGCGAGCGCCTCCCCGGTCCCATGTCCACCCGTACGGATGACGAGCGCTGTCAGCGCTTTCGAACGCCTTCGGCCAGTTCGGCCGCCAGAGCGCGGACCGCGGCGAGGCCGGCCGCCTCGTCCGGTGCGTCCAGCATCCGCTTGACGAAGGCCGAACCGACGATCACCCCGTCGGCGAAGCCCGCGACCTGCCGGGCATGCTCGGCGGTGGAGACACCGATGCCGACGCAGACCGGCAGGTCCGAGGTGGCGCGGGTACGGCGGACGAGGTCCTGGGCCTGCTCGCCGACCGACTCGCGGGTGCCGGTGACACCCATCAGCGAGGCGGCGTAGACGAATCCGGTGCCCGCCTCCGTGATGGTGGCGAGACGCGCGTCCTTGCTGCTCGGGGCGACGACGAAGACGGTGGCGAGACCGTGCTTCTCCGCGTGCTCCCTCCACAGACCGGATTCCTGGACCGGCAGGTCGGGCAGGATGCACCCCGCGCCGCCCGCCTCGGCCAGCTCGGCGGTGAAGCGTTCGACGCCGTAGCGGTCGATCGGGTTCCAGTACGTCATGACGAGGATCGGCGCGCCCGTCGCCTCGTGGGCCTCACGGACCGTGCGCATGATGTCGGCGATCTTGACTCCGCCGCGCAGCGCGATGTCGTCGGCGGTCTGGATGACCGGACCGTCGAGCACCGGGTCGCTGTGCGGGAGGCCCACCTCGATGACGTCGGCGCCGCCGGCGACGGCCGCCTTGACCGCGGCGATGCCGCCGTCGACGGTCGGGAAGCCGCCGGGGAGGTAGGCGATGAGCGCCGCCCGGTCCTCGGATGCCGCCTGGGCCAGCGTCGATTCGAGAAGCTCTCGGTTGCCGCTCACTTGGTGACCTCTTCCTCTCCGTCGGCCACGTCGGCCTCGACGACCGCGTCGGCACCGTCGTACAGCCCGAAGTACCGCGCCGCCGTGTCCATGTCCTTGTCACCGCGGCCGGACAGGTTGATCAGGATCAGCCCGTCCTCGCCGAGTTCCCTGCCGACCTCCAGGGCACCGGCCAGCGCGTGCGCGCTCTCGATGGCCGGGATGATCCCCTCGGTGCGGGAGAGCAGCCGCAGCGCCTGCATGGCGGCGTCGTCGGTGACCGCCCGGTACTCGCCGCGGCCGATGTCCTTGAGGTAGGCGTGCTCCGGGCCGATGCCCGGGTAGTCCAGCCCGGCCGAGATCGAGTACGGCTCGGTGATCTGGCCTTCCTCGTCCTGGAGGACGTAGCTGCGTGAGCCGTGCAGGATGCCGGGCTCGCCCGCGGTCAGGGTCGCGGCGTGTTCGCCGGTCTCGACGCCGTGTCCGGCCGGTTCGCAGCCGATCAGCCGGACGCTCGCGTCCGGGATGAAGGCGTGGAAGAGGCCGATGGCGTTGGATCCGCCGCCGACGCAGGCGACCGCGGCGTCGGGCAGCCGGCCGGTGCGCTCCAGGATCTGCCGGCGGGCCTCGACACCGATCACCCGGTGGAAGTCGCGGACCATCGCCGGGAAGGGGTGCGGTCCGGCGACCGTACCGAAGAGGTAGTGGGTGCGGTCCACGTTGGCGACCCAGTCGCGGAAGGCCTCGTTGATGGCGTCCTTGAGGGTCCGGGAGCCGGACTTCACGGCGACGACCTCGGCGCCGAGCATCCGCATGCGCGCCACGTTGAGCGCCTGGCGCTCGGTGTCGATCTCACCCATGTAGATGGTGCAGTCGAGCCCGAAGAGCGCGCAGGCGGTCGCGGTGGCGACACCGTGCTGGCCCGCGCCGGTCTCCGCGATGATGCGGGTCTTGCCCATGCGCTTGGTCAGGAGGGCCTGGCCCAGCACGTTGTTGATCTTGTGCGAGCCGGTGTGGTTGAGGTCCTCACGCTTGAGGAAGACGCGGGCGCCGCCCGCGTGCTCGGCGAAGCGCGCGACCTCGGTCAGCGCGCTGGGACGGCCGGTGTAGTCGACCATGAGCGCGTTGAGTTCGGCGGCGAAGGCCGGGTCCGCCTTGGCCTTGTCGTACTCGACGGCCACCTCGTCCACGGCGGCGACCAGTGCCTCCGGGATGAACTTGCCACCGAACGCGCCGAAGTAGCCCTCGGCGCTGGGGATCAGACCCTCGGGGTCCGGGATGAAGAAGTCGGACGACATGCGATGTGCTCCTGGAGATCGCGACGGGGGTTGTCACCGTGTGCGCCACCGGCGCAACGGGTGCTCTCACCGTGTGCGCCATGAGCGGAGCGCCGCGCCGGCCGGGTGAACGGTCGGTGCGGTGGTCGTGCGGGTCCCCCTGGTGGACGGGGGACCTTCCCTGTACGGGATACGACGGCCGGGGCTCGCTACGGCGCGGACCCCGTGCGCCATCGCATGCCGTTGACCTGTCCCGGCTCGTCGCCGATCACATACCGCACGCGCCTGCCGTGCACACGCCGGGCGGGGGCGCGGCAGCCGCGTGGGCGGCAGCCGCGCGCCAGCGGCGCGTGCGGGTCCCGGGCCCCGGCGGGGCGCAGGCCCGGCCGGACGCGGGATGCGGGACGGTCGGCGGGCACGGGTCTGGTCAGCCCCGTCCGTGCCGCAGCGCGGGGTGGGCCCCGGCGGCGACCAGGTCGGCCACGGCCGCCCTCGGGTCGCGGCCGGTGACCAGGGACTCGCCGACGAGCACCGCGTCCGCGCCGGCGTTGGCGTAGGCGATGAGGTCGTGCGGGCCACGGACGCCGGACTCGGCGACCTTGACGATGTGGTCGGGGATCTCGGGGGCTACGCGTTCGAAGGTGGAACGGTCGACCTTGAGGTCCTTCAGGTTGCGCGCGTTGACACCGATGATCTTCGCTCCGGCGTCCACGGCCCGCTCCGCCTCCTCCTCGTCGTGCGCCTCGACGAGCGGCGTCAGGCCGATCGACTCGGCGCGCTCGATCAGCGAGACCAGGGCCTCCTGGTCGAGTGCGGCGACGATCAGCAGGGCGAGGTCGGCGCCGTAGGCCCGTGCCTCCCACAGCTGGTACGAGGTGACGATGAAGTCCTTGCGCAGGACGGGGATGTCGACCTTGGCGCGGACGGCCTCCAGGTCCGCGAGCGAGCCTCCGAAGCGGCGCTCCTCGGTGAGCACCGAGATGACGGATGCCCCGCCGGCCTCGTAGTCCGCGGCGAGCGCGGCCGGGTCGGCGATGGCGGCAAGGGCCCCCTTGGAGGGGCTGGAGCGCTTGACCTCGCAGATGACGGTCACGCCCTCGCCGCGCAGGGCGGCGACTCCGTCCTTGGCCTGGGGAGCGCGCGCGGCGCGTTCCTTGAGCTCGTCGAGGCTGACACGCGCCTGCCGCTCCGCGAGGTCGGCGCGAACGCCGTCAATGATCTCGTCGAGCACACTCACGCGAGCGGCCCCCTTCCGAAGCGGTGATAGGAACAAGGATCAGCCATCTCGATGGTATCCGCAGGAGGCCCCAGGGCTCGCATCCGGCGGCCGCACGTCCCACTACCTGGGCACTCAGGGTGCCAGCGCGGAGCCGAAGGGCAGGTTCCGCACCACGGAGAAGATCAGCAGCACCGCGCCGACGGCCCACCAGTGGACGGGCCTGAGGGCGATGCGCAGGGGCCGGCCCCGGCTCGCGCTCACCGCCCAGGCCAGCCAGACGGCGGCGAAGGCGATGTAGCCCACGACGGCGACGGCGTTGGAACCGAGGGCGGTGACGAGATCGCCGTGGGCGAAGGCATGGGCGCTGCGGAGGCCGCCGCAGCCGGGGCAGAACACTCCGGTGAACCGCAGCATGGGGCACACGGGGTAGTGGCCTGGCTCGTTGGGGTCGACGTTGGCCACGTAGCCGAAGGCTCCGACGACGACGGCCATGACCCCGGCGGGGGCCGCGAGCCTCCGCAGCCGGGAGGCCGGCGCGGGGGCCTGCGGGGGCACGGGACCGGGGGCGTGGGGCACGGGGGCCCGGTCGGGGGCTGCGGGAGAGGCTGAGGCGTCCACGCGCCGATTGTCCCCGCTCATGCGGAGAGGCGCAGCCCGGTCCGGGCTGCGCCTCGCGTCTCGTCCGGTTTCCGGCATCCGGTCAGGCGGTGATCTGAGCCTCTGAGGCGCGGGCCCTGGCCGCCGCCATCTCGGCGGACTCCTTCGGCATGCCGAGGCCGGCCATCTTCATGGCGAACCCGACGATGCCGCCGAGGAGGACGACCGCGATACCGGCCCAGAAGCCGAGCGCGTTCGCCGCCACCATGAAGAGGCCCGCGATGCAGAAGCCGATGAAGGAGATGATGACGCCGGTCCAGGCGGCCGGGGTGTGTCCGTGGCTGCTGCCCGCCATGAGTTGCTCCTTGTTGGTGTTGCGCTGAAGGTGTCGCTGGGAAAGCTCACTGCCATTGTCCCGTACGTGCCGGTGGACATGAGGCTCGGGGTCATGCCTCGCGCGTCGGGTCCTCGCCGCGGTCCAGCGCCTTCCACAGTTCCTCGGGACGCTCGGGGTCCGGGGCGGTGCGGGGGGCCTTGCGGGGGCGGGGTGTGCCGTCGCGTTCGTACCGGCCCGACATCGTGGGCCAGCGGCTGCCGTAGCGCAGGGCCAGCAGGCCGGCGAGCAGGATCAGCAGGCCGCCGGCCGCGGTGACGTAGGGCCAGGCGGTGTGGCTGAGGGCATCGATGGTGGCGGAGGTGTTGCCGGTGGTCTCGGCGGCCCGCTCGTCCAGCGCGGCGCTGTCGGACGCGCCCGCGTAGGCGCTCAGTCCGGCGCCGAGGCCGCTGAGGGCCAGCAGGCCGGCGACCAGCTTCCGGCCTCCGCCGCGGACGGCGAAGACGGCGACGAGGGCGGCCAGGCCGACGACGGCCAGCGCCGCGGGGACACCGGTGACGTCCTGGCCGTCGGCGCTGAGCGGCAGGGTGCCGCCGCCGACGGCTGCCACGCCCTCGGCCCAGGTCTGGCCCGAGGCGAGGAGGACGGCGGTGGCGCCGGCCGCCCCGAGGAGCAGACCGGCGGCCAGGCTTCGGCGGCTTCCTGCGCTGTCGGGCGCGGAGGCGGCTCGGGCACGGGGCTGGGGTACGGGGACGGCACTCACGTACTCCACTATCCCCTACCGGTTCAATTCGCTCCGAGGCGGTTCGCCGTGTGCACGGCCCGCAGGACCGCGGCGGCCTTGTTGCGGCACTCGGTGTCCTCGGCGGCGGGGTCGGAGTCCGCAACGATGCCCGCGCCCGCCTGGACGTACGCGGTGCCGTCGCGGAGCAGCGCGGTCCGGATCGCGATGGCGGTGTCGGAGTCCCCGGCGAAGTCGAGGTAGCCGACGCAGCCTCCGTACAGGCCCCGGCGGCTGGGTTCGAGCTCCTCGATGATCTGAAGGGCGCGCGGCTTGGGCGCGCCGGAGAGGGTGCCCGCGGGGAAGCACGCCGTGAGGACGTCGAAGGCGGTGCGGCCTTCGGCGACCCGCCCGGTGACGGTGGAGACGATGTGCATCACGTGCGAGTACCGCTCGACCGACATGAAGTCGACCACCTCGACACTGCCGGGTGCGCAGACGCGGCCCAGGTCGTTGCGCCCGAGGTCGACGAGCATCAGGTGCTCGGCGCGTTCCTTGGGGTCGGCGAGGAGTTCGTCGGCGAGTGCCTGGTCCTCCTGCGGGGTGGCGCCCCGGTGCCGGGTGCCGGCGATCGGGTGGACCATGGCCCGGCCGTCCTCGACCTTGACGAGCGCCTCGGGGCTGGAGCCGACGACGTCGAAGCCGTCGAAGCGGAAGAGGTACATGTACGGCGAGGGGTTGGTGGCGCGCAGGACCCGGTAGACGTCGAGCGCGCTCGCCGTGCACGGGGTCTCGAAGCGCTGGGAGGGCACGACCTGGAAGGCCTCGCCCGCCCTGATCCGCTCCTTGACGTCCTCGACGGCGTCCCGGAACGCCTGGCCGCCCCAGAGCGCGGTGTAGGGCGGGAGCTCGGAGGGCGGAAGGGCGGCGGGGACGTTCTCCACCGGCCGTGAGAGGTCGCGCTGCATGGCGTCGAGCCGGGCGACCGCGTCCGTGTACGCCTCGTCGACGCCGGTGTCCAGGTCGTTGTGGTTGATCGCGTTGGCGATCAGCAGGACGGTGCCGGTGCCGTGGTCGAGCACGGCGAGGTCGGAGGTCAGCAGCATCGTGAGCTCGGGGAGCTTCAGGTCGTCGCCGCCGTGCTCGGTGATCCGCTCCAGCCGGCGTACGACGTCGTAGCCGAGGTAGCCGACCATGCCGCCGGTGAACGGCGGCAGGCCGTCGTCGCCGACGAGGTCACGCGGGGTGTGCAGGGTCTCGACCGTGGCCCGCAGGGCCTGCAGCGGGTCCCCGTCGACGGGCACGCCGACGGGCGGGGTCCCGAGCCAGTGGGCCTGTCCGTCGAGGGCGGTCAGGGTCGCGGCGCTGCGTACCCCGATGAAGGAGTAGCGGGACCAGGTGCGGCCGTTCTCGGCGGATTCGAGGAGGAAGGTGCCGGGGCGTTCGGCGGCGAGCTTGCGGTAGAGCCCGACCGGGGTGTCGCCGTCCGCGAGGAGCCGGCGGCTGACGGGGATGACGCGCCGGTCGACGGCGAGCTTGCGGAAGGTCTCGAGATCCATGGCGGGTGACCTTACCGGGGGCCGGAGAGCGGGAGGACGTCCTCGTCGAAGCAGGTGCGGGCCCCCGTGTGGCAGGCCGCGCCCGTCTGGTCGACCTTGACCAGCACGGTGTCGGCGTCGCAGTCGAGGGCGACGGACTTCACCCGCTGGATGTGGCCGGAGGTGTCGCCCTTGACCCAGTACTCCTGCCGGCTGCGGGACCAGTAGGTGCAGCGGCCGGTGGTGAGGGTGCGGTGCAGCGCCTCGTCGTCCATCCAGCCGAGCATGAGCACCTCGCCCGTGTCGTACTGCTGGGCGATGGCCGGGACCAGTCCGTCGGGGCCGCGCTTGAGGCGGGCGGCGACGGCCGGGTCGAGGTTGCTGGCGGGCGTGGGGCCGGGCGTGCTGGTCATGCGCCCCATTGTGCCGCGCCGGGCGACGCCGTCCGGCCGTGCGTCCACTGGGCGGACCGGGGGCGCCGGTCGTACGCTGGCGGGCATGTCGACCCATGCGAAGCGTGAACGTCTTCTGCTCGCCGACCTGTTGGAAGCGGCGGGCCCCGAGGCCCTGACCCTGTGCAACGGCTGGAAGACCCGTGACCTGGCCGCCCATGTCGTGGTGCGTGAGCGCCGCGCGGACGCCGCGGGCGGGATCGTGCTGGGCGCCCTGAAGAACCGGCTGGAGCGCGTTCAGGCCGAGTTCGCCGCCAAGCCGTACGAGGAACTGATCCAGCTCATCCGTACGGGTCCACCGCGTATGTCGCCCTTCGGCCTCAAGCAGCTGGACGAAGCGGCGAACACCGTCGAGTTCTACATCCACGCGGAGGACGTGCGCCGGGCGCAGCCGGACTGGTCGCAGCGTGACCTCGATCCGGTCTTCGCCGACGTGCTGTGGTCGCGCACCGAGAAGACGGCCCGGATGCTGGGCCGCCGGGCCCCGGTGGGCCTGGTGCTGCGGCGGCCGGACGGCCAGACGGCGGTGGCCCACAAGGGCACCCCGGTGGTGACGGTCACCGGGGAGCCGGGTGAGCTGCTGCTGTTCGCCGCCGGACGGCAGGACGCGGCGCGGGTGGAGCTGGAGGGCGACAAGGACGCGCTGGCCCGGCTGCACACGGCCGAGCTCGGTCTGTAGCCCGGGGTGGGGGGCGGGGCCTCGCGGTCACCGCCCCCCGCCGGCCGCTCGGACGCCGCCGCGCGCGCGGGCGGGAGCCCAGCGGGCCCGGTGGCGGTTGCGCGTGTCCGGTGCGGCGTCCGGGTCACGCCCTGACCCGAGCAGCCCCAGCAGGAAGCCGGCGGGGATGGTGACCAGGCCCGGTGTCTGGAGCGGGAAGACGGCGAAGTCCCACTCCGGGAACAGGGCGACAGGCGTGCCGGAGAAGGCCGGTGACATCACCATCAGGACGCAGATGAGCGGGAGCGTCCCGTACACGGTCCACCGCACCCCCCGGGCGTCGAAGCCCGGCCTGAACAGGGCGTACAGCAGCACGGGCGGCAGGATGGACGCGGCGGCCGCGAACGACAGGGAGAGCAGCACCTGGGGGTTGCGGTCGTGGGTGTACGCCGAGAGGAACACGGCGAACGCCCCTATCCCGGCCACGGCCCAGCGGGCGTGCCGGATCTCCCTGGCGGAGGCCTTGCCCTCGCCCTGGGCGCCGGACTTCAGCGTGAAGTCGCGTGCCACGGACGAGGCGGCGGCCAGGGTGATCCCGGCGACCGCGGCCAGGGTGGTGGCGAAGGCGGCGCAGGCGACGAGGGCGAACAGCGGGCTGTCGCGCGGTCCGGAGGCGCCGGGGTCCAGGGCGCCGGTCACCATCAGCAGGGCGGTGCCGCCCGCCGGGTCGGCGGCGTGCAGCAGATCCCTGCCGATGAGTGCGGAGGCGCCGAGCCCGACGACGACGATGCCCGCGCACAGCACGGCGACGGGGACCGTGGCCCACACACCGGCACGGCGGGCGGTCCAGGCGTCGCGGATGGGATGCAGCCGCATCATGATGTGCGGCATGCAGGCCGCGCCGAGCACGAGGGTGAGCTGGAAGCCGATCAGGTCGAGCCCGCCGGCGAGTCCGTGCCCGAACTGGAGCCCGGGGAGCGCGTAGTCGGCGCCCGCCTTGCTGCCGGCCTGGGCGGCGTCGAAGAGGGCGAACGGGGACCAGTCGAAGCGCGCGAGGACGAGCCCCGCGAGCAGGGTGACGGCGCCCAGGACGACGGCCACCTTGAGGATCTGGATGTAGCCGGTGCCGCGCATCCCGCCGAAGGCCGAGTAGCAGACCATGAGCGCGCCGCTGGCCACGGTGCAGCCGGTGAGCGCGCCGTCCGGGAGCCCGAACATGGCGGTCATGACGCGCCCGGCGGTGGTGAGCTGGACGAGCAGCAGCGGGGCCAGCACCACGAGGGTGGCCACTCCGAGCGCCCGGCGCACGGAGCCGTCGCCGAGCCGGTCGGCGAGGAAGTCGCCCATGGTGAAAACGCCCTGGCGGCGCAGGCGTTCGGCGAACAGGCGCATGACCAGGACGAGCGAGGCGACCGTGGCCAGGGCGAACAGCAGGCCGTCGAAGCCGGCGAGCGCGACGGATCCGGTGGTGGAGAGCAGGGTGGCGGCGGAGACGTAGTCCCCGGCGATGGCGAGACCGGCACCGACGGGGCCCAGGGTGGCCCCGCCCGCGTAGAAGTGCTCCGGGTCGTCCTGGTCGGCCGCGGCGAGTCCGCACAGCAGCAGGGACACGGCGACGAACGCGAGGAAGATCACGACGGCCAGGGAGCGGGCGTCGACCGCGCCGCTCACCGGGTTCGCTCCGCCGGTACGGCTCCACAAGGGGCAGCTGATGACATGCGCGCCATGGCACCAGCTGAGGCGTGTGCGGCACAGGGGGTACGGGGCGGGCGCGGCGCCGGTACAGCCCCCCGATGCCCGAACTGTGCGCGCGCACAAGACCGTTGGGCGGAAGGGTGTGGTCCGGCCCGGCCGTCGGCGCGAGTGCGGGATGCGGAGCGGCCGGGTCCGGCGGCCGGTGCGGGGACGGCCCGGCGGAGCGGCCCGGCCCACCGGCCCGCACGGCGCCGCGCCGTGTTTCCCGGGGGCTGCGGCCCGACGGCCCTGGACCCGGCCCCGCCCGCCCTACGGCCGCGCGTCAGGACGGCGCGCGGCGGCAGGACGGCGGGAGCGGGAGTACCGGCGTTCAGGGAGGCCCGCGCCGACCCCGTGCGGCTCAGCCCGCCAGCAGCCGCCGTGCCGCGAGGGCCAGGGAGACCTCGACCGCGTCCGACGGCCTCGTCAGGCAGCGCCCCGTCAGCTGCTCGAAGCGCCGCAGCCGGTTGAGCACGGTGTTGCGGTGGCAGTAGAGGCGCGCGCCCGCCCGCTGGGCGGAGCCGTCCGAGTCGAGCCAGGCGGTCAGCGTCTCGATGAGTACGTCCCGGTCGGCCGGGTCCAGCCGGTCCAGCGGCCCGAGGACACGGTCGGCGAGTGCGGTGCCGAGCCCCGGCGACGACACGACGAGCGCCGCGGGCAGGTGCTCCTCCAGCAGTACGGTGCCTCCGGACGCGGGGCAGGCCCGCAGCGCGGTCTCGGCCAGGCGCCGCGCGTCACCGACGGCCGCGAGGCCTTCGACGACCGAGCTGAGCCCCACCCGGGCCCCCGGAGGTGCCGTCAGCTCGGCTGCCAGGGAGTCGAGTTCGGCGGCGGGCCCGGTGGCCGGACCGGCGGTGGCCGCCGTCTCGGCCTCTTCTTCGGCGGGTGGTTCCGCGTCGGCCGGTCCGGGCTCCGCTCCCAGCGGGAGGATGGCCAGTTCGACCTCGCCCGCCGAGTGCCAGAGCGCCGGGGTGTCGTCGGACAGGGTCACGGGCGGCCTGCCGGCGCCGTGCGGGGCGCGCCGGGCGGCGGCGACCGCGAGGACGGCGTAGCGGCCGTGCACGGGGAGCCCCAGCATCGCGGCGGCGTCCGGCAGGTCCGCGATCCGGGCGGTGCCGTCCAGCAGGGCAGCCGTCATCAGGCGCTGGCGGTTCTCGCGGCGCCAGGAGAGCCGGCGCTCGGCCTGGCGGTACGCCTCGGCCACCACGGCGCAGTGCTCGTCGACGAAGTTCCAGACGTCCGCGGCGACGTGGACGAGCAACCGCGTGTCCTCGGGGGATCGCCGGGCGGTGTCGTCGACCAGGTCCTGCCAGACCATCGCGCCGCCCATGCGGAAGGCGTGCATGACCGCGTCGAGCGGTACGCCCTGCTCGGCCCTGCTCTCGCCGATCCACCGGGAGGTGCGGTGGGCGGCCTCGCGGAACTCCCGGGGCTGGATGAGGGAGGCGACGTTGTGCCGCAGCGAGTGGTGGACCTCCTGCCAGATCTCGGCGGCCTCGGTCTCCATCGCGGCGCGGTAGGCGGGCTCCTGCTCCCGCAGCGCCTCCACCAGCCGGTCCGTGAGCTCCGGCAGTGCGTCCAGGAGCACCCGCGCCGCCCGGTGGAGCACGGCCACGGCGTCGCGGTCGGCGAGGGAGCGGGCGCGGTGCGGCAACGGGGTTACGGGGGGCGGTCCGTGCAGCGCCCTGATCCGTGAACGTACGACCTGTGGCATGGCGGCCTCCACCGGGAATCGGCCGGCTGCGGTGGGCCGGCCCCGGTGTGTGCCCGGCCCGGTGCTGGGCGGGCGCACACCGATCGATCCTGACGACCGCAGAATGGCATACCGCCCGGTCGGTACCTAGAGGTCTGCGCGGTTCTTCTCATCACGGTCCTGCAACCTCGTCCCGCCCGGGCGGTCCAGGAGCCGCGCGAGCTCGGTCCGGGACCGGACGCCGAGGGCGGCGAAGACGTTCCGCAGGTGGTGGTCGACGGTGCGCGGGCTCACCGAGAGGCGCACCGCGACCTCGCGGTTGGTCGCCCCCTCCGCGACGCAGCGGGCGATCCTCTGCTGCTGCGGGGTCAGCCCGGCCAGCGGGCCGGGGCCGCTCCGGTCGGGTGCGGCGTCCACCGCCTCCCCCGCCGCCCGGAGCTCCCCGCCGGCCCGCTCCGCCCAGACGCGGGCGGAGCAGCGCTCGAAGGCGACCAGGGCGTCACGCAGCGGGCCCCGGGCCTCGCGGGTGCGGCGCAGCCGGCGCAGCAGCTGGCCGTGGAGCAGCTGGGTGCGGGCCCGCTCGAAGTCGCCGCCCGCGCGGTCGTGGTGCGCCAGCGCCTGCTCGTAGCCCGCCGCCGCCTCCTCGGGCGGCGCGAGCAGCGCGCGGCAGCGGGCCAGCTGCGCGGGGACCTGCGGGTCGGTCGTCCGGGCGGTCCACAGGGCGAATTCGTCGAGAGCCACGGAGAGTTCGGCGGCTCCTTCCTCCGCGCGCCCGGAGAGCACCATCGCCTCGATCCAGCACGGGACGGCGAGCATCCGGGTGGCGAAGTGGCCTGTCCCCGGGCCGGGTCTGACCAGCGGACCGAGGCGGGCCGCGGCCTCGCCGGGCCGCCCGGCGGCGA
Organism: Streptomyces sp. NPDC006516; assembly: GCF_040611875.1. Lineage (NCBI taxonomy): Bacteria > Bacillati > Actinomycetota > Actinomycetes > Kitasatosporales > Streptomycetaceae > Streptomyces > Streptomyces sp. NPDC006516. The sequence goes on along the minus strand of NZ_JBEXPD010000001.1, from coordinate 1,055,477 downwards.
GGTCCGCGCGGGCGACCGCCCAGGTGGCGAGCATGGCCGCCTGGGCCAGTCCGTGCGGTCCGGCGCCCGCGAGGGCCGCGTCGGCGTGGGCGGCGCACGCCTCGGCGGGGCCCTCCACGGAGGCGGCGAGCGCGAGTACGGCGTGCAGATGGGTGGCGGAGTTCTGCTGTCCTGTACGCCTGGCCGCGTGCAGCCCCTCCAGCGCGTGGGCCCTGGCCCTGGCGTGCTGGCCGGCGCGCAGTTCGGCGTAGGCGAGCTGTTCCAGGGCGTGCGGCAGCAGGGCCTCGGGCCCCCGGGTCCGTACGGCGGCCAGTGCCCGGGCGCCCGCCCGGCAGGCGGCGTCCACCTCGCCGAGCACCAGGGCGGACGCGCCCGCCCGCAGGAGTTCGCCCGCGTCCTCGGCACGGTCCGCGGAGTCCAGGCAGCAGCGCAGCAGGGCGTGGCCACGGTCGGGGTGACCGGCGAGCACGGCGCACATCCCCGCCCGGTACTGCGCCATGGGGCGGTCGGCCGCAGCGACGGGGATGCGGTTCATGGCGTCCAGGTAGGCGATGGCGTCCCCCATGGCCCAGGCGGCCTCCGCGGCGCCGAACAACGCGTCCAGGGTGCGGCGGGCGTCGTGCGGGGCGAGGAGCTCCGCCGCGGTCAGCAGCGCCTCGCGCGCGTCGGCCGCCGGTCCGTCGTGCAGGGCGAGCATGCCGCGGACGTAGGGCGCGGCGCCCCCGGCGGGATGGGGGCCGACACGGGCCAGCATGGCGCGGGCCCGGCCGGTGTCCCCGGCGAGCCGCGCCTGCTCGGCGGCGGCGGTGAAGCGTGCGGCGCGCAGGGTGTCGTCGGTGGAGAGCGCCGCGGCTCGGGCCAGCGCCGCGGACCGTTCGCCGTGCGGGCGCGGGGCGGTGGCCGCCGCCTCCAGCTGCGCGGCGAGGGCGGCGTCGGGGCCGGGGGCGGCGCAGGCCCGCTGGACCAGTGCGGGCAGCGGGGGCGAGCCGGGGCCCGCGAGCAGCCCGGCGAGCAGCTCGTGCACGGCCCTGCGGCGGCCGGGCAGTGCCCGGTGCAGGACCGCGCGGCGCAGCAGGGGGTGGCTGAAGTGGACCCGGCTGCCCGCCCGCTGGAGGGCGCCCACGGTTCCGGCGGGTGCGAAGAGGACCCGGTCCAGGTGGGCGGCGGCAAGTCCGGCTCGGGTGCCGGCCCGCAGGAGCAGTGCCGCGTCGGCGCCCGCACCGTCGGGCTCGTGCTCCTCCGCCGCGGCGGCCAGTAGGAGCAGGGTGCGGGTGTCGGGAGAGAGCCCGTCCAGGTGTTCGGCGTGGGCGTCGAGGACGCTCTCCGCACCGGGCAGCGGGTACGGCAGGGCGGTGCGCCCGGCGAGCTGGCCCGGGGTGAGACGGCCGACGAGACCGGCCAGCAGCCGTGGGTTCCCGGCGGCCTCGCGCAGGAGTTCACTGCGTACGACGGGGTCGATGTCGGCCGTGCAGCCGGTGAGCCGGTCCAGGAGGGCTGCCCCGGCGTCGTCGTCGAGCGGGCCGAGGCGGAGCGCGGGGAGACCGGCGAAGGCGGTCTCGTCGGCGGCGCCGATCACCACCGCGACGCGGCTGCCCTCACCGAGCCGGCGCGCGGCGAAGCCCAGTGCGGCCCGGGAGTCCGGGTCCCAGGCGTGCGCGTCGTCCACGCAGACCAGCAGCGGCTGTTCGGCGCCCAGCTCCCGCAGCAGGCCGAGCAGTCCGCCGGGGGTGATCCCGGAGCGCAGGACGGTGTCGGGGGCGAGAGGCAGCGAGCCGGGCGCCGAGCAGAGCAGGGCGTGCAGCCCGCTGTAGGGCAGCCGTTGTTCGGTGCGGGCCGCGGCAGCGTACACGACGGGGCCGCCGTGTCTGGCGCGGTAGTCGGCGGCGGTCTGCCGCAGCAGGGCGGTACGGCCGAGGCCGGGGGGCGAGGTCAGCACGAGCGCTCCGCCGTCCCCTGCCCGCAGCCGTCCCAACAGGGTTTCCAGGATGGCGAGTTCACCGCTGCGGCCGTACAGCCGGAGCGGACTGTGCACGGTCGTCGATGGGGTCACGCTTTCACGTTACTTCCGCGTAAACAGCGTCGGAAGGCTCGCGTCCGCTCCCCGTTCCCGGGCGGCCCCGAGCGGTGCGCGCTCCCAACGGAACGGCATCCGCGCTGTGCCGGGGCACAGTCCCGGCGCTGCTCGCCACCGCCGCCCGTAACGTCGGTGCATGACTGATGAATTGCGTACACACGACGGTTTGACCCTGCGTTACTGGTACTGGTCGCGGGACCCGGACACGTCCCTTCCCCCGGTGGTGCTGCTGCACGGCTTCGCCGCACACGCGCGGCTGAACTGGGAGGGGCCCGGGGTCGTGGAGGCTCTGGTCGCGCGCGGCCGGCGGGTGTACGCCCTGGACGCGCGCGGTCACGGTGAGTCGGACCGGCCGCACGACGAGACGTGCTACGGCGAGTCGCTGATGGCCCGTGACGTGCGTCTGCTCATCGACCGCACGGGCGCGGAGCGGGTGCATCTCGCGGGTTACTCGATGGGTGCGGTGGTGGCGGTGCTGGCGGCGGCCGAGGACGAGCGTGTCAGCCGTCTGGTGGTCGGCGGCATCGGCGCGGGTGCGGTGGAGGTGGGGGGTCTGGACACCCGGGTGATGCCTCCGGAGCTGGTGTCCGCGGCACTGACGGCCGCGGACGCGGCGGACGCGCCCGAGCGGACCCGGGCCTTCCGGGTGCTGGCGGACACGGCGGGGTGCGACCGGCTGGCACTGGCCGCGCAGATCCGCGCGGTGCACCGGGACGCGCTGCCGCTGGACCGGATAGCGGTCCCCACGCTGGTGCTCACCGGTGAGAGCGACCCGCTGGCGACCCGCCCCCAGGTGCTGGCCTCCGCGATCGCGGGGGCGGAGCTGACCGTGCTGCCGGGGGACCATCTGACGACCGTGCGCGATCCCGCCTTCGCCGAGTCCATCGCGGAGTTCCTCTCGCGGGGGTGACCGTCACGCACGAAGGGCCGGGCCGCGGTACGCGCGGCCCGGCCCTCGCCCCCCGTGGTCAGGAGTTGTGCGGGCAGTTGCCCCTGTACTCGGCGATGGTCAGGCTCGTCGAGGGCAGCGGGCAGAGGAACTGCTCGTAGCGGGTGTCGTTGTCGATGAAGCGCTTCAGCCACGAGATGCTGTACTTCGCGATCGTCGTGTTCGACGAGTTCGGGGTGAAGTGGGTGGCACCACGAAGCTCCAGGTACGCCTTGTCCAGGGAACTCGGCAGCGAGCTGTAGAACGGCTGCGAGTGCGTGGCGACGGGGGCGATCGTGTCACCGTCCGCGCCGATGACCAGGGTCGGGGTCTTCACCTCGGGCCACGTCTTGTCCGTGTTCCACCCCGTCAGCGGGATCGCCGCCTGGAGCGACGGACGGTCCTTCGCGGCCTCCAGCGTGCCACCGCCGCCCATGGAGTGACCCATCACGCCCAGCCGGGAGGAGTCGACCCGGCTGCGCACCGAGCTGCTGCCCGTCAGGTAGTCCAGCGCCGCGAGCAGCTGGTCACCACGGCTCGCCGGCTGGTCCAGCGTGGTGTTGGTGTCGATGGTGAACACCACGAAGCCCTGGGACGCCAGACGCGGACCCAGCCACGCGATGCTCGACTCGTAGGCGGTGAAACCCGGCGAGATGACCACGGCGCCGAACGTCCCGTCCGACGTGGACGTCGGATAGTAGATCGTCCCGCCGCCGAATCCTCTGACGCTCAGCGAGGACACGGAGGTCTGAGAGGTGGCGTAGGAGCCGCGGAGTGCCTCGATGCTCGAGTTGCTCGGCGCCGGACCACGCTCGTACGGGTTGTCGGCGGCCTGGGCTCCGCCGGGGACGAGCGCGGTGAGCAGACCGGCGGTCGCCGCCGCGGCTGCCAGGGCGGCCCTGACGCCGCGGGAGCGGCCCCTGGACGGCCGGTGGCGGCTCGGGGAGATGTCGCCGGAGGGGAGGTGCTGCTGCACGGGGGTTCCTCTCGGTAGGGGCGTCACCTCGCCGCGGCGGCCCAAGTCCCCGTCGTCCGGGGGCCTTCGGAGTGCACCGCGTCGGTTGGCGCCGTCTTTCGCTGGCCTGCCGCCACTGTCGCGGTGGGTGCCCCGCGCGGACATCGGCGAGATAGCCGGTCTTCGCTCCGGACCACGCGCGACCCGGCGGCCGGCCACGGCGGCACGAAGGGCCGGACCGCGCGGCGCGGCCCGGCCCTTCGCGGTCAGGCGGTGGTGCCGGTCAGGAGGTGTGCGGGCAGTTGCCCTTGTACTCGGCGATGGTCAGGCTCGTCGAGGGCAGCGGGCAGAGGAACTGCTCGTAGCGGGTGTCGTTGTCGATGAAGCGCTTCAGCCACGAGATGCTGTACTTCGCGATCGTCGTGTTCGACGAGTTCGGGGTGAAGTGGGTGGCACCCCGCAGTTCCAGGTACGCCTTGTCCAGGGAACTCGGCAGCGAGCTGTAGAACGGCTGCGAGTGCGTGGCGACGGGGGCGATCGTGTCACCGTCCGCGCCGATGACCAGGGTCGGGGTCTTAACCTCGGGCCACGTCTTGTCCGTGTTCCACCCCGTCAGCGGGATCGCCGCCTGGAGCGACGGGCGGTCCTTCGCGGCCTCCAGCGTGCCACCGCCGCCCATGGAATGGCCCATCACGCCCAGCCGGGAGGAGTCGATCCGGCTGCGCACCGAGCTGCTGCCCGTGAGGTAGTCCAGTGCGGCGAGCAGCTGGTCGCCACGGCTGGCGGGCTGGTCGGCCGTGGTGTTGGTGTCGATGGTGAACACCACGAAGCCCTGGGAGGCCAGACGCGGGCCCAGCCAGGCGATGCTCGACTGGTAGGCGGTGAAACCCGGCGAGATGACCACGGCGCCGAACGTCCCGTCCGACGTGGACGTCGGGTAGTAGATCGTGCCGCCGCCGAAGCCGCGGACGCTCAGCGAGGACACGGACGTCTCGGACGTCGCGTACGAACCGCGGAGTGCCTCGATGCTCGAGTTGCTCGGCGCCGGACCACGCTCGTACGGGTTGGCGGCGGCCTGAGCGCCGCCCGGGACGAGCGCGGTGACCAGACCCGCTGTCGCCGCCGCGGCCGCGACGGCGAGCCTGACGGTGCGGGAGCGGCTCTTGGACATCCGGTGGCGGCGCGGGGAGACGTCGCCGGAGGGGAGGTGCTGCTGCACGAGGGGGGATCCTCTCGGTTGTGGCGCACCACACCGCGGCAGCCGAAGCACCGTTTCGCCCGGGGGCGGTCGGATATTCGGGGGAGCACCGCGTGGGTGGCGCCGTCATGTGCTGACGGCGCCACTCTGGCGGCGCGCCCCGCGAGCGGACATCGGCGAGATCGCCGGTGTCCGCACCCCGCTCTCTCGCTGACCGAGGTCAGCGAACGGGCCTCCCGGCCTCGCGCAGGGCGCCCTTGACCTCGGAGATGCGCAGGTCACCGAAGTGGAAGACGGACGCGGCGAGCACCGCGTCGGCACCCGCGTCGATGGCGGGCGGGAAGTCGGAGAGCCGGCCCGCGCCGCCCGATGCGATGACGGGGACGGTGACGTGCGCCCGTACCGCCTTGATCATCTCGGTGTCGTAGCCGTCCTTCGTGCCGTCGGCGTCCATCGAGTTGAGGAGGATCTCCCCCGCGCCGAGCTCGGCGGCCCGGTGCGCCCACTCGACCGCGTCGATGCCGGTGCCCCTGCGGCCCCCGTGCGTGGTCACCTCGAAGGTGCCCTCGGGGGTGCGCCGCGCGTCGACGGAGAGCACGAGCACCTGGCGCCCGAAGCGTTCGGCGATCTCGCGGATGAGCTCGGGGCGGGCGATGGCGGCGGTGTTGACCCCGACCTTGTCGGCGCCGGCGCGCAGCAGCTTGTCGACGTCGTCGGGCGTGCGGACCCCGCCGCCGACGGTGAGCGGGATGAAGACCTGCTCGGCGGTGCGGCGCACCACGTCGTAGGTCGTCTCCCGGTCACCGCTGGAGGCGGTGATGTCGAGGAACGTCAGCTCGTCGGCACCCTCGGCGTCGTACAGCTTCGCCATCTCGACGGGATCGCCCGCGTCGCGCAGGTTCTGGAAGTTGACGCCCTTGACGACGCGGCCGTTGTCCACGTCCAGGCAGGGGATGACCCGTACGGCGAGCGTCATCGCGCACCTGCCCGGTAGGCCTCGACCTCGACCTCGACGACCAGGGAGGGGTCGACGAAACCGGAGACGATGATCATGGAGGCGGCGGGGCGCACGTCGTCGAAGAGCTCCTTGTGGGCGCGGCCCACGTCGTCGACGTCGCGTGCGTGCGTGATGTACATCCGGGTGCGGACGACGTCCTCACGGCCGAGCCCGACCTGCTTCAGCGCGTCGAAGGCGACCTGGAAGGAGGCGACGGCCTGCTCGTACGGACTGCCCGCGGAGACCTGGCCGTTGACCACCGACGTGCAGCCGGAGACCAGGACGAGGCCGCTCGGCAGTTCCACGGCGCGGGAGTAGCCGAACTTCTCCTCCCACGGCGCCCCCGAGGAGACACGGCGTACGGAGTCCGTCATGCGGCGACCGCCTTGAGGGCCTCTTCGAGGGTGAACGCCTTCGCGTACAGCGCCTTGCCGACGATGGCTCCCTCGACGCCTTCGGGGACGAGCAGGGAGATCGCGCGCAGGTCGGCGAGCGAGGAGACACCGCCGGAGGCGACGACCGGGCGGTCGGTGGCGGCGCAGACGTCGCGCAGGAGGGCGAGGTTGGGGCCCTCCAGCGTGCCGTCCTTGGCGATGTCGGTGACGACGTAGCGGGCGCAGCCCTCGGAGTCGAGGCGGGCGAGCGTCTCGTAGAGGTCGCCGCCGTCGCGGGTCCAGCCGCGGCCGCGCAGGGTGGTGCCCCGGACGTCGAGGCCGACGGCGATCTTGTCGCCGTGCTCGGCGATGACCTTGGCGACCCACTCGGGGGTTTCCAGCGCGGCGGTGCCGAGGTTGACGCGGCGGCAGCCGGTGGCGAGGGCGGCCTCCAGGGAGGCGTCGTCGCGGATGCCGCCGGAGAGCTCGACCTTGATGTCCATGGCACCGGCCACCTCGGCGATCAGCGCGCGGTTGTCGCCGGTGCCGAAGGCGGCGTCCAGGTCGACGAGGTGGAGCCACTCGGCGCCGGCGCTCTGCCAGGCGAGGGCCGCTTCCAGCGGGGAGCCGTAGGAGGTCTCGGAGCCGGATTCGCCGTGGACGAGGCGGACGGCCTGGCCGTCGCGGACGTCTACGGCGGGGAGCAGTTCAAGCTTCGGCATTACAGCGTCTCGATCCAGTTGGTCAGCAGCTGGGCGCCGGCATCGCCGGACTTCTCGGGGTGGAACTGGGTGGCCCACAGCGCGCCGTTCTCGACGGCGGCCACGAACCGCTCTCCGTGCGCGGCCCAGGTGACCTTGGGGGCACGGATCTTGGCGTTGGTCACTTCGAGGGACCAGTCGTGCGCCGCGTAGGAGTGCACGAAGTAGTAGCGGGCGTCGGCGTCCAGGCCCGCGAAGAGCTGGGAGCCCTCGGGGGCCTCGACGGTGTTCCAGCCCATGTGCGGGACGACGTCGGCCTTCAGCGGTCCGACGGTGCCGGGCCACTCGTCGAGGCCCTCCGTCTCGACGCCGTGCTCGATGCCGCGCTCGAACAGGATCTGCATCCCGACGCAGATGCCCAGGACGGGGCGGCCGCCGGAGAGCCGACGGCCGACGATCCAGTCGCCGCGGGCCTGCTTCAGCCCGGCCATGCAGGCGGAGAAGGCGCCGACGCCGGGCACGAGCAGCCCGTCGGCGTTCATCGCGGTGTCGAAGTCGCGGGTGATCTCCACGTCCCCGCCGACATGGGCGAGTGCCCGCTCGGCCGAACGCACGTTGCCGAAGCCGTAGTCGAAGACGACGATCTTTTTCTTGTCACTCACAGTGCCACCTCAGTCCCAGAGTCCCTGGATCCGCATGACGCCCGCCACCAGGCACATCACGGAGCCGATCCCGAGGAGCACGACGACGCCCTTGGGCATGCCCTGCTTCCAGAAGGAGTAGACGCCGCCGGCCAGGAAGAGGCCGACGACGATCAGAACGGTGTTGAGGCCGGTCACAGGGCGCCCTTCGTGGACGGGAGGATCCCGGCTGCGCGCGGGTCGTGCTCACTGGCGTACCGCAGGGCGCGGGCCAGTGCCTTGAACTGGCACTCCACGATGTGGTGGGCGTTGCGGCCGTACGGGACGTGGACGTGCAGGGCGATCTGCGCCTGGGCGACGAAGGACTCCAGGATGTGGCGGGTCATCGTCGTGTCGTACTCGCCGATCATCGGCGCCATCTTCTCCGGCTCGGTGTGCACCAGGTAGGGGCGGCCGGAGAGGTCGACGGTGACCTGGGCGAGCGACTCGTCCAGCGGGACGGTGCAGTTGCCGAAACGGTAGATCCCGACCTTGTCGCCGAGCGCCTGCTTGAAGGCGGCGCCGAGCGCGAGGGCGGTGTCCTCGATGGTGTGGTGCGAGTCGATGTGCAGGTCGCCCTCGGTCTTGACCGTGAGGTCGAAGAGCCCGTGGCGGCCGAGCTGGTCGAGCATGTGGTCGTAGAAACCGACCCCGGTCGAGACGTCCACCTTGCCGGTGCCGTCGAGGTTGATCTCGACGAGAACGGAGGTCTCCTTGGTGGTCCGCTCCACTCTTCCTACGCGGGCCTCGCGAGTCATGCGTCGTGCTCCTTCTTCAGTTCGCGCACCGCATCGAGGAACGCGTCGTTCTCTGCCGGGGTTCCCGCGGATACCCGCAGCCATCCCGGTACGCCGTTGTCCCGGACCAGGACGCCCCTGTCGAGGATCTGCCGCCAGGCGGTGTGGCTGTCGGCGAAGCGCCCGAACTGGACGAAGTTGGCGTCCGAGTCGGTGACGGCGAAGCCGAGCTCCCGCAGTCCTTCCACCAGCCGGTCGCGCTCGCTCTTGAGCTGCGCGACGTACCCGAGAAGGGTATCGGTGTGCTCCAGGGCGGCGAGCGCGGTCGCCTGGGTGACGGAGGAGAGGTGGTACGGCAGGCGCACCAGCTGGACCGCGTCGACGACGGCAGGAGCCGCGGCGAGATAGCCGAGGCGCAGGCCGGCGGCGCCGAAGGCCTTGGACATGGTGCGGGAGAGCACCAGGTGGGGGCGGCCCTCGATGAGCGGGAGCAGCGAGGGGTGGTGACTGAACTCGCCGTACGCCTCGTCGACGACGACCATCGACGGCCGGGCGGCCTGGGCGGCGTCGTAGAGCTCCACGACGGTTTCGGCGTCCACTGCGGTGCCGGTGGGGTTGTTGGGCGAGGTGATGAAGACGACCTCGGGCCGGTGCTCGGCGACGGCCTTCTTCGCGGCCTCCACGTCGATGGTGAAGTCCTCGTTGCGCGGTCCGGAGATCCAGCCGGTGCCGGTGCCGCGTGCGATGAGGGCGTGCATGGAGTAGGAGGGCTCGAAGCCGATCGCGGTGCGCCCGGGCCCGCCGAAGGTCTGCAGGAGCTGCTGGAGGACCTCGTTGGAGCCGTTGGCGGCCCAGAGGTTCTCGGGGCCGACCTCGTGCCCCGCGGTGCGGGTGAGGTAGCGGGCGAGCTCGGTGCGGAGCTCCACCGCGTCACGGTCGGGGTAGCGGTTGAGGTCGCGGGCGGCCTCGCGGACCCGCTCCGCGATGCGGTCGACGAGCGCGTCGGGCAGCGGGTAGGGGTTCTCGTTGGTGTTCAGCCGGACCGGGACGTCGAGCTGGGGCGCTCCGTACGGGGACTGGCCGCGGAGCTCGTCGCGGATCGGGAGCGCGTCCCACGCGTTCGGGGTGGTGCTGCTGTTCGTCACGCCTGCGGAACCTTCCAGCCGAACCTGGCCTTGAGTGCGGCGCCGTGCGCGGGGAGGTCCTCCGCCTCGGCGAGGGTGACCACGTGGTGGGTGACCTCGGCGAGGGCGTCGCGGGTGTAGTCGACGATGTGGATGCCGCGCAGGAAGGACTGCACGGACAGGCCCGAGGAGTGGCAGGCGCAGCCGCCGGTGGGCAGGACGTGGTTGGAGCCGGCGCAGTAGTCGCCGAGGGAGACGGGCGACCAGGGGCCGACGAAGACGGCTCCGGCGTTGCGGACCCGGTCGGCGACGGCGGCGGCGTTCTCCGTCTGGATCTCCAGGTGCTCGGCGGCGTACGCGTCGACGACCTTGAGGCCGTCCTCCAGGTCGTTGACCAGGACGATCGCGGACTGGCGCCCGGCGAGCGCGGGCTCGATCCGGTCGGCGACGTGCTTGGTCGCGGCGACCTGCGGCTTCAGCTCGGCCTCGGTGGCGGCGGCGAGCTCCTCGGAGTCGGTGACGAGGACGGCCGCGGCCATGGGGTCGTGCTCGGCCTGGCTGATCAGGTCGGCGGCGACGTGCACCGGGTCGGCGCTCGCGTCGGCGAGGATGGCGATCTCGGTGGGTCCCGCCTCGGCGTCGATGCCGACGCGGCCCTTGAGGAGGCGCTTGGCCGCGGCGACGTAGATGTTGCCGGGGCCCGTGACGAGGTTCACGGGCAGGCAGTCCTCGGTGCCGTACGCGAACATCGCGACGGCCTGGGAGCCGCCCGCCGCGTACACCTCGTCGACGCCGAGGAGGGCGCAGGCGGCGAGGATCGTGGGGTGCGGCAGGCCGCCGAACTCCTTCTGCGGCGGGGAGGCGACAGCGATGCCCTCGACGCCCGCCTCCTGGGCCGGGACGACGTTCATCACGACGGACGAGGGGTAGACCGAGCGTCCGCCGGGGACGTAGAGCCCGACGCGCTCGACGGGCACCCACTTCTCGGTGACCGTGCCGCCGGGGACGACCTGGGTGGTGTGGGTGGCGCGGCGCTGTTCGCGGTGGACGAGACGGGCGCGGCGGATCGACTCCTCGAGCGCCGCCCGCACGGCGGGGTCGAGGCGCTCCAGCGCCCCGGCGATCGCGTCGGCGGGGACCCGGAGCGACTCGACCCGCACACCGTCGAATTTCTCTCCCCACTCGATCACTGCCGCGGAGCCACGATGGCGTACGTCCTCGCAGATGGGCCGCACCGTCTCCAGGGCGGCTTCCACGTCGAACTCGGCACGGGGCAGCAGGTCGCGCAGGTCGCCGCCCTCGGGGAGGGCGGTGCCGCGCAGATCGATTCGAGAGATCACACCGCAATTCTCTCAGACCGGTTCCGGCGCCCGGTCGCCCGTATCACTGGCTGATACATGCCCCGGCTGTCACTGCTGACCGTTAGCTTTCACACGGTCACACAGAGGGAAGAACGACTGTACGAAGCGCGGGCGGACCGCGCGGGCGGAGGTGAGGCAATGACCGAACCGCACGACGGCGAGATCCCCGACGGGCTCAGCGCGGCGGAGCTGGGGATGTGGCAGGCCTTCCGGAACGGCACGACGTACGATCTGCGGTCCCACGACCCGGTGCGCGACGATCCCTTCGCGCCGCACATCTGGGGGCCGGAGCGCAGCGTCGGGGCCAGGACGGTGGCACGGCTGCTGCTGAGCGGGCCGCCGGCCCGGCCGGGGCGGGTGGCGGCCCTGAAGCTCCGGGGCGTACGCATCACGGGGAAGCTGGATCTGGCGGGCGGCCGTGTCTCGCCGTACGTGGAGCTGACCGGCTGCCGCTTCGAGCAGGAGGTGGTGCTGCCCGAGTGCTATTTCACGACGCTCCGGCTGGTGGGCTGCGCGGTGCCGCGGCTGGACGCGGCCCGGCTGCACACGGAGGGCGACCTGCATCTGCCGCGCTGCCGGATCGAGCGCGGCATCCGGTTGACGGACGCCCAGATCGGGACGGATCTGCTGATCAACCAGCTCGGCGTCGGACCCGACAGACGCGGGCGCGCCTTCGTCGGCGACGGGATGTCGGTCGCCCAGGACCTGCAGGCCGAGATGATCGAGACGCGTGGCGAGCTGAGCCTGCGCGGGGCGAAGGTCGGGGGTTCGCTGAGCCTGCGCGGGAGCCGGCTGCGCGCCTCGGACGGGCGGCGGGCGCTGAACGCCCCGCAGCTCAGCGTGGAGCGCACGCTGTACATGACGGAGGCCTGGGTGAGCATCGACACGGGGAACCAGGGCACCACCCCCCCGTTCGGCATCGCCCGTGGCGGTGGTCCGGCGCGCGGGACGCGTGCGCAGGTCTTCGAGTGCCGGGGCGCGGTGCGGCTCGACGACGGGCGCTTCGGTGACGCGGTGGACCTGCACAAGGCCCGATTCGTCCTGGCCGGCCGTGAGGAGCTGTCGCTGCGCCGGATCGTCACGCCGGAGCTCCGCTTCAACGCGGAGCGCCCCCAGGACGGCCGGGTCGTGCTGAACGGCGCGAAGGTCGTCACGCTGATCGACGTGTCGACCAGCTGGCCGGGGCCGGGCGGCCTGGCGATGGGCGGCTTCGTCTACGAGAACCTCGTGCCCTACGGTCACTTCCCGCTGTCCCGGCGCCTGGAGTGGGTGCTGGCCGCGACCCCGGAGTACGTCCCCGAGCCGTACGAGCGCCTCGCGACGGTGCTCCGCAGCTGCGGGGAGGACGCGGACGCCCGCGAGGTGCTGCTGGCCAAGCAGCGGCGCCGGCGCGAGACCCTGCCGCCCGCGGGCAGGATCTGGGGCTATCTCCAGGACTGGACGGTGGCGTACGGCTACCGGCCGGGGCGTGCCCTGGTGTGGATGGCGGTGCTGTGGGCGGCGGGGGCGGTGGCGTTCTCGCAGTACCACCCGGAGTCGATCAAGGGGAACGAGCATCCGCAGTGGAACCCGGCGCTGTACGCCCTGGATCTGCTGGTGCCGGTGATCAATCTCGGTCAGGACGGCTACTGGCTGCTGGAGGGCGGCTGGCAGTGGACGGCGGCGGCGCTGGTCCTGCTCGGGTGGATACTGGCCACGACGGTGGCGGCGGGTGCCTCGCGGCTGCTGCGCCGCAGCTGAACGGGAGGGCTCCCTCCTCGGCGCGGAGCCCGGGCCACCACTGGCTCGAAAGGCCGGTCGAGGCCCGGCAGGGCGGGCGGTTCCCGTCGACGGGAAGGTCTGATTCCGGCCGCCCGCGAGCGCTTCCTTTGCTCTTTCTTGACCTCGCCCAGGGCAACCCTTCCACTCGCTACAGAAGCTTCACAGTGCCCCTCTGGCGCCGCCCCCACCAGGGCTTTTCAATGGTCTGCACCATGGCTTTCCTCCGCGCCCTGCTGACTTCCGCGCGCGCTTTCCGTTACGGCCCCGGGCTGTCCGCCGGGCTGCCGTCGGACGACGCGGTGCTGCTCGACGCCCCCGACGAGCGGCTCTCCCCGGCACTGGTCGCGGCCGCCCTGGGGGACTTCGAGCCGGCCGCCAAGCTCATGGCCACGACCCGGGACGCCACCGACTGGGAGAGCCGCGACCGCTGCCTGGGCAGGCTGGTCGCCTTCGCCCGCAGCCGCGACGGCTGGCTCACCGGCTGGCTGGCCGCGTCCCCGCGCGACCCGGACGCGCTGCTGGTGAAGGCGGCCCTGGCGGTGCGCCGCGCCTGGGAGTCCCCCGCGCACGCCGAGCTGCTGCGCGATGTCGGCCCGCTGATCACGGCGGCTGCCGAGGCGGACCCCCGTGACCCGGTGCCGTGGCGGCTGGCACTCGACCACGCCCGGGGCACCCACGCCCCGCACACGGTCTTCGAGACGCTCTGGGAGCAGGCCGTCCGCCGCTCCCCGCACCACTACGGCAGCCATGTCGCCGCGCTCCGGTACCTCTCGGCGCAGTGGTACGGCTCGCACGGCGAATGCTTCGACTTCGCCGAGCGGGCGGCCGAGGACGCCGCCGGGGATTCCCTGGTGCAGGCGCTCCCCGTACGCGCGGCCTACGCCCTGCTGCGGGACGAGAGGGCCCTCGCGCGGGCGACCTCGGTGCAGCGGGACCGGATCGACGACGCCGCCGACCTCGCGATCGGGCTCTCGGCGGCCTTTCCTGCCGGTGACCCCTGGCCCGCCGAGGTCCGCAACCTGCTCGCCTACGTCCTGGTCGCGCGGGGCCGCTCGGCCGACGCCCTGGAGCAGTTCCGGCTGATCGGGCCGTACGCCACCTCCTTCCCCTGGGCGCACGTGACCGGGGAGGCACTCGGCGGTTTCCTCGATGCGCGGGCCACCGCCCGGCTCCGGGTGGCCTCTTCCACGCCGCTGCGCGGGAGGCCGGAGCGCGCCGGGCGCCGTGACCATTAGGCTTGACCGCTGTGACCACCGCTCGCCTGCCCCTCTTCCCGCTGAACGCGGTGCTGTTCCCCGGCCTCGTGCTGCCGCTCAACGTCTTCGAGGAGCGCTATCGCGCCATGATGCGCGAGCTGATCGAGATCGACGAGGACGAACCGCGCCGCTTCGTGGTGGTCGCGATCCGCGACGGCCGCGAGACCGCACCGACGGCCACCGGGATGCCGGACACGGTCGCCACCGCGCCTCCTGCCGAACGGGCCCCGGCCGACGGCTTCGGCCCCGATCCGATCCAGACCTTCCACCGGGTCGGCTGCGTCGCGGACGCGGCGAAGATCCGTGAGCGGGCCGACGGCAGCTACGAGGTCCTGGCGACGGGCACCACGCGCGTCCGGCTCCTCTCCGTCGACGCGAGCGGCCCGTTCCTGACGGCCGAGGTCGAGGAACTGCCCGAGGACCCGGGGAAGGCCGAGGACCAGACGTCGCCACCGGACGAGGCGGGGGCTCTCGCCGAGGGTGTCCTGCGGGCCTTCCGCAGCTACCAGAAGCGGCTGGCCGGGGCCAGCGAGCGTTCGCTGACGACGAGTTCGGACCTGCCGGACGACCCGTCCGTCGTCTCGTACCTGGTGGCCGCGGCCGCCGTGCTCGACGTCCCGTCGAAGCAGCGGCTGCTCCAGGCACCGGACACGGCGACCCGTCTGCGCGAGGAACTCGCCCTTCTGCGCAAGGAGACCGCCGTGATCCGGCATCTCCCGTCGCTGCCGGCGACCGACCTGACCCGCGGCCCCACGCACCCCAACTGACCCGAGGACGAGCCAGGTGGCGAAGAAGTCCAGGAAACAGCAGCCCGGCGGCACCCCGGCCACGGTCGCCCTGACCACGGCGGGCACCGCGTTCACCGTCCACTCCTACGAGCACGACCCGTCCTCGCCGTCCTACGGCGAGGAGGCCGCCGAGGCCCTCGGCGTCTCACCGGACCGGGTGTTCAAGACCCTGGTCGCCGACGTCGACGGCGAACTGGTCGTCGCGGTCGTGCCGGTCGCGGGATCGCTGGACCTGAAGGCGCTGGCATCGGCGGTCGGCGGCAAGCGGGCCGCCATGGCGGACCCGGCCGCCGCGGAGCGCACCACGGGCTACGTGCGGGGCGGAATCTCCCCGTTGGGCCAGCGCAAGCGACTGCGCACGGTGCTGGACGCGTCGGCAGGCTCCCATCCGACGATCTGTGTCTCGGCGGGCCGCCGCGGCCTGGAGGTCGAACTGTCCCCGGAGGACCTCACCGCCCTGACGACCGCCACCCTGGCCCCGATCGGCCGCGCCTGACCGCTGACCGCCCGGCCCGACCGGCCGCGCGGGGGAGGACGTGGGACCGGCCGGTGTGCGCCGCTACGGGCGCTTCGGCCACTCCCCCGGCGCTCCGCCGTTCTCCGCCGCCGGCCGCGGTTCCTGCTGCCGCTCCGGCCCCGCGGCGGACGGCGAGGGGTGCGACGCGTACGGCTCCCCGTACGGCATGCCCCACTCCGGCTCGGGGTCCCGCGGCCCGAACAGGGCCGTCAGCCCCAAGTGCACGATCATCGCCGCGACGGGCCAGGCGAGCATCCCCGCCCCCACCGCGTGCAGCTCCAGCGGTGCGTCGAACGTGACTCCCTTGCCGACCTCCTTGGCGTGGGCCACCACGTCCGACGTGGGTCCGAACCAGGTCCCGATCCCCCACGCCAGCAGCGAACCGAGCAGGCCGCCCAGAGCGAGTCCGACCACCAGCGGGATGCCCCCGCGCCTGCGGTACAGGAAGACGGCGAGGCCCGAGACGAGTCCGAAGGCCAGAGCGAGCAGCACGAAGGTGCCGTCGGCGCCGATGGCCTCCTCGCCTTCGCTGTTCTTGAGGAAGACCGCCGTGTCGTCGGAGACGAGCGGCACCCTCGGCGCGAGCCACAGCCAGAGGAGTCCGAGGCCCACACCCGCCACCGTCAGCAGGGCGGCGATCGCCGCGCCCTGCCGGAGTTCCACGCGCCGCTCGTCCGCGCCCGGCTGATCGCCGGGCACGGCGTGCGAGCCCGCGGGCGGGCCCTGCCAGGGGTCGTTCGGCTGAGGCTGGTGCGGCGGCGTCAACGGTGCGGTCACGGTGCCATCGTGCCAGGCGTGTCCGGGTACCGCCTCACCGGACCGCCGCACGGCGGTACGCCCATGTGGCGACCGCCAGCGACAGCACACCGACCGCCGCGCACACCGCGAGGTCGAGGGCGACGACCGCCCAGTCGGGGTGGGCGCCGAAGGAGCGGGACAGCGCCTCGACGCCGTACGTCGAGGGGAGCAGGTCGCGCGCCCACCCCACGGGGCCGGGGAGCCGCTCGGCCGGGAGCACACCCAGCAGCAGCGCCGCCGACATGCCCAGCTGCCCGAGCAGCGTCGCCATTTCCTGCCTAGGTGCCAGCAGGCCGAGCGCGGCGCCGAGCCCGGAGAGCGCGGCCCCGGAGAGCGGGATGACCGCGACCAGGACCCAGAGGTGCGTCATCGGCAGTCCGAACAGGGCGCTGCCCGCCACGGCCGTGACGATCGTGCCGGGCACGGTGAACGAGGCGTACGCCCCCGCCGCGCCCAGCACGACGGCGGCCGGCGGCACCGGCAGCGTGGCGTAGTGGTCGAGCCCGCCTCCGGCCCGGAGCTGGCCGAAGTACTGGGCGAGCAGATTGAGCGCGACGAAGGCCACGACCAGCACGCTGGACCCGGCGACGACGGCCCGCGCCTCCGCGCCGCCGTCGACGACGCCGCGCATCAGCACCATGATGCCGACGGACTGGAAGGTCGCGACGAACAGCAGCGGGATCCGGGCGACCCGTGCGCGGGACAGCTGCGCCCGGTACACGGCGGCCATCGAGGGCAGCAGCTTGGCGCGGGGCGCGAGGGGGGCCGGGGCGGTGCGGGCGGGCCGGCCGGTCCGTACCGCGGGGGTCCGCGGTTTCGTGCCGGACACCCGCGCCGGCTCCGTGGGAACGATGCTCGTCACCTGGCACAGCTCCCGTCCGACTCCGACACGTTCACCTTCACGTTCATGATCACGCCTTGACCAGCCCCTCGGTGGCCCGGGCCGCGTCCCCGCCGAGCGCCAGATAGACGTCCTCCAGGCTGGGAGTGGCCAGCGTGAAGTCGTCCAGCGAGGAGAACGCGGCCCCACCGGTCACGGCGGCGACCGCGGCCCGCGCCTCGTCGGCACCGAGCCGCAGCACCCAACGGCGCCCGGACTCCTGTGCGGAGGCGCGCAGCGCGGCGACCTCGGGAACGTCCAGCGGCGCGCGCTCGCGCCACACCAGCTCGACCCGGACCTCGCCCGCGACCCGTTCCTTGAGCCCGGCCGGGGTGTCACAGGCGATGACCTTGCCGCGCTCCATGACGGCGACCCGGTCGAGGACCGTCTCGGCCTCGATGACGTTGTGGGTCACGAGCAGCACCGTCACTCCGTGCTCGGCCCGCCGGCGGTCGACGGCGGACCAGACGGAGCGGCGGGCGACGGGGTCCATCCCGGTCGTCGGCTCGTCCAGCACCAGGACGGGACGCTCCCCCACCAGGGCGGCGGCGAAGCAGGCCAGCCTGCGCTGACCGCCCGACAGTCTCTTCAGCGGGCGCCCGGCGAGGTCGGTGAGCCCCAGCTCCTCCAGCACCTCGTCGCGGGCGGCCCGCGCAGCCCGCACGGGCAGGCCCCGGAGGCGCCCGGTGGTCTCGGCGGCGAGCGACACGGTCAGTTCGTCGAGGGCGGTGGACTCCTGCCCGAGGTACCCGATGAGCCGGGAGGCCCGCTCGGGGTGGCGTACGAGATCGTGTCCCAGCACCTCGACGCTTCCGGAGTCGGGGCGCATCAGACCGGTGAGCTGGCGCACGAGCGTGGACTTGCCCGCGCCGTTGGGTCCGAGCAGCCCGAAGATCTCGCCGCGCCGGACGTCGAGGCCGACCCCGTCAGTGGCGCGCACCTCGGGGGTGGCGGGCCGGCCGCGTCGGCCGCGGACGGCGGGGTAGGTCTTGACCAGATCACGCACCGCGCACACGGTCCCGGTCCCGGTCTGTGCCTGTGCTGTGCCCGTACTCACGAGGTACGAGAGTACGGGGTCGGATGCCCCGTATTGCGTCCGGGGCATGGCTGAGGCGCCCCGCTCACTCCCCCGCGGGGGCGTGCTCGGCGGCGGCCCGTACGTCGATCTCACGCCAGAACCCCGCCCTGATGGCATAGCGGTCGTGCTCGTCGATCTGGTCGTCCTTGTGCGCGAGCAGGCCGAAGCGCGCCGCGTACCTCAGCAGTTCGCCGTCGATGCGGTGCGGGATGCGGGGGTACATCGTGGACAGTTTCTGCAGGTGGACGGTCTCCGGCAGCCGTTCCATCCAGCGCCGGGCGAACACCTGGCCGACCTCGAAGGGGTCGCCGCCGACGGTGGTGATGTCCTCCTCCCGGTCCGCCCACCGCTGCTCGGCGCTCGTGAGCTGGGCGAGGGTGGGCAGCGACGCGGTCTCGGCGGGCTCGCCGAGCGGTCCGCCGCGCTCCACCCAGCCCTTGTCGGAGGACCAGCGCAGGGTGGCGTTGGGCGCGGGCGGCGGTGCGGGGGCCTGCGCGGCCCGGTCGCCAGGGGCGCGCAAAGCGGCCAGGTCCTTCGGTGTGGGGACGCCCCTGTGCCCCGGCGAGGGCTGGGGGTGCCGCACGGTGTCACCGGCCGGTGCGGCGGTGCCGTTGCGCGCCGCGGCGGCCTGGGCCTCCGAGGCGCGCTCGGCGGAGGCGGCGAGGGCCGCCTCGGGCAGCGGCGCGGAGAGGATCGCGGCGATCTCCGGGCGCGGGACGGGCGAGGGCGCGCACACGCCGCCCGTCTCCTTGGCCCGTACGGCCTTGGTGATCCAGGCCCGGTCGAGCACCCGTCGTTCGTCGGCCTCGGCCACCAGGTCCTCGGACTGGTTGTAGTCGCCGTCGGCGGCCTGGACCGCCCAGAGGTGGACGGCGACGCCGTGCTCCTTGGCGGACATGAGGCCGGGCAGCAGATCGCCGTCACCGGTCACGAGCACCACGTCGGAGCAGGCGCGGTTCCTGGCCAGTTCGGTGAGTTCGGCGTGCATGGCCGCGTCGACGCCCTTCTGCGCCCATCGGCCGTCACTGCGGGTGAGCGCGCCCAGTCGAACCGTCACCCGGGGCATGACCCGCAGCCTGCGGTGCTCGGGCTGCGGTACACGGTCGGGGGCGCCGTCGAACCAGTAGATGCGCAGGAGAGGCTGTTCCGTGTCTGCCTCGGCGCGCTCGCGCAGGCCCTGGATCAGGGCCGCGTGGTCCACGGTGATGCGGGAACGGGCGGGCTCTCCGGCCAGCAGACTCGCGGCTGCGCCCAGGAGGTAGCCGGCGTCCACCAGGACGACGCAACGGTCCACGCGTTCCACCCTCTTCCAGGAGTCGGGAGCGGAGTCAGCGGGTCCGGACATGGGGGGTGGACCCGCTCACCCGGGGAACCGGGGTTCGCTCACTCAGGGTTTCCTTCGAGTCTGCCCGACGGCAGGGGGGTTAAGGTCCGGAACTCGATCATCGGCGTGGCGGATCCGGAAAACGGCGCATGATACCTCCCCTACTACACTGGGTAATGATCCAACATGCGGCCTTTGTGGTGATATGTGAGTCTGACAGCGGTTCTGGACCCCCCGGATCTCTCCACAGGAGGTATCACCATGGCGAAGAACAAGAATCGCAAGCAGAGCCAGCACGAGCGCGCGTCCGCAGCCGAGCGCGGCGCGGAGGAGGCCAAGTCGACGGCGTACGAGTCGCAGACGCAGCCCCAGTCACAGGCTCAGGGCAGCCCGGCCGACGTCGCCCGCAAGCACCAGAAGCGTTTCGGCCACAACTGACGGCCCGCCGGGCCGACAGGCCGAGAGGGGCGCCCCGCCGTCGGCGGGGCGCCCCTCTCGCGGTTCCGGGGGGGGAGGACGGGCTGTCAGCCGGCCAGGCAGGACGGGCCGAGCAGCACCTTCAGGTCACCGAAGAGGGCCGGGTCGGGCTTGACGCGGTGCCGGTCGAGCCGGAGCACGGTGGTCTTGCGCGGCCCCTGGAGCCTGATGCGCACCTCGGTGTCGCCGCGGTGGTTGTTCAGGACCTCGCCGAGCCTGCTGACCATGGGCGGGGTGACCCGCACCGTGGGGATGGTCAGGACGACGGGTGCGTTGGACCCGGCGTTGGAGATGTCGGGGACCTGCATCTCCATGGCGACCAGGCGCGGCACGTCCTCGCGCTTGTCGAGGCGTCCCTTGACGAAGACGACCGTGTCCTCGACGAGCTGGGTCGAGACCAGCTGATAGGTCGCCGGGAAGAACATGCATTCGATGGAGCCCGCGAGGTCCTCGACGGTCGCGATGGCCCAGGCGTTGCCCTGCTTGGTCATCTTGCGCTGGAGGCCGGAGATGATGCCGCCCACGGTGACGATGGCGCCGTCGGCGTGCTCACCACCGGTGAGCTGGGAGATCGCCGCGTCCGACTTGTCGGACAGGACGTGTTCCAGGCCGAAGAGCGGGTGGTCGGAGACGTAGAGGCCGAGCATCTCGCGCTCCTGCGCGAGCAGGTAGGACTTCTCCCACTCGATGTCGGAGAACTCCACGTCGAGGCCGAAGCCCGGCTCGTCGCTCGCCTCGTCGCCCATGCCGCCGAAGAGGTCGAACTGCCCCTCGGCCTCCTTGCGCTTGACCTGCACCACGTTGTCGATCATCGGCTCGTGGTGGGCGACGAGCCCCTTGCGGGTGTGTCCCATCTCGTCGAAGGCGCCGGCCTTGATGAGCGATTCGATGGTGCGCTTGTTGCAGACGACCGCTTCCACCTTGTCGAGGAAGTCCGGGAACGAGGAGTACTTCCCCTTCGCCTTGCGGCACCTGATGATCGAGTCGACCACGTTCTGCCCGACGTTGCGGACGGCGGTGAGCCCGAAGAGGATCACGTCGTCGCCCTGGGCGGCGAAGTTCGACTCGGACTCGTTGACGTTCGGCGGGAGCACCTTGATGCCCATGCGCCGGCACTCGTTGAGGTAGACGGCCGACTTGTCCTTGTCGTCCTTGACGGAGGTCAGCAGGGCGGCCATGTACTCGGCGGGGTAGTTGGCCTTGAGGTAGGCGGTCCAGTAGGTGACCAGGCCGTACGCCGAGGAGTGCGCCTTGTTGAAGGCGTATCCGGCGAAGGGCACCAGCACGTCCCAGAGCGCCTGGATGGCCTGGTCGGAATAGCCGTTCTTCTTGGCGCCCGCCTGGAAGAGGACGAAGTTCTTCGCCAGCTCCTCCGGCTTCTTCTTGCCCATCACGCGGCGCAGGATGTCGGCCTCGCCGAGCGAGTACCCGGCGATGATCTGGGCGGCCTTCTGGACCTGCTCCTGGTAGACGATGAGGCCGTAGGTCAGGCCGAGCGTCTCCTTGAGCGGCTCCTCCAGCTCCGGGTGGATCGGGGTGATCTCCTGGCGGCCGTTCTTGCGCTCCGCGTAGTTCGTGTGCGAGTTCATGCCCATCGGGCCCGGCCGGTAGAGGGCCGAGACGGCGGAGATGTCCTCGAAGTTGTCGGGCTGCATCTGGCGCAGCAGCGAGCGCATGGGGCCGCCGTCGAACTGGAACACGCCGAGCGTGTCACCGCGGCAGAGCAGCTCGTAGGTCTTGGGGTCGTCCAGCGGGAGGGCGAGCATCTCCAGTTCGACGCCCTTGTTGGCCTTCACCATCTTGATGGCGTCGTCCATGATCGTCAGGTTGCGCAGACCGAGGAAGTCCATCTTCAGCAGGCCGAGCGACTCGCACTGGGGGTAGTCCCACTGCGTGATCGTGACGCCGTCGGTGTGCCGCACCCATACCGGGGCGTGGTCGACGATGGGTTCGCTGGACATGATCACGCCGGCGGCGTGCACGCCCATCTGCCGGACGAGGCCCTCCACGCCCTTGGCGGTGTCGATGACCTTCCGGACGTCCGGCTCGTTCTCGTACATCCCCCGGATCTCGCCCGCCTCGCTGTAGCGGGGGTGCTTCGGGTCGGTGATGCCGCTGAGGTCGATGCCCTTGCCGAGCACGTCGGCGGGCATGGCCTTGGTGAGGCGGTCGCCCATCGCGTAGGGGTATCCCAGGACACGGGCGGAGTCCTTGATGGCGTTCTTGGCCTTGATCTTGCCGTAGGTACCGATCATGGCGACCTTGTCGGCGCCGTACTTCTCCGTCACGTACCGGATCACCTCGACGCGCCTGCGCTCGTCGAAGTCGATGTCGACATCGGGCATGGAGACGCGCTCGGGGTTGAGGAAGCGCTCGAAGATCAGCCCGTGGGTGATCGGGTCGAGGTCGGTGATGCCCATGGCGTACGCGACGATCGATCCGGCGGCGGACCCACGGCCGGGGCCCACCGCGATGCCGTTGTTCTTGGCCCACATGATGAAGTCGGCGACGACGAGGAAGTACCCCGGGAACCCCATCTGGATGATGATGTCCATCTCGTACTCGGCCTGCTTCTGCCGGTCCTCGGGGACGCCGCCGGGATAGCGGCGCTCCATCCCGGCGCGGACCTCCTCCTGGAACCAGGTGACCTCGGTGAAGCCTTCCGGGATGTCGAACTTCGGCATCAGGTCGCGCTTCTCGAACATGCCGGTGGTGTCGATCTGCTGCGCGACCAGGAGGGTGTTGGCGCACCCCTCCTGCCAGGCGTCGGAGGAGTCGACGGCGTACATCTCCTCCGTCGTCTTGAGGTAGTAGCCCGTCCCGTCGAAGCGGAAGCGGTCCGGGTCGGAGAGGTTCTTGCCGGTCTGGATGCAGAGCAGGGCGTCGTGCGCGGTCGCCTCGTGGGCGTAGGTGTAGTGGGAGTCGTTCGTCACCAGCGGGGGGATGTTCAGCTTCTTGCCGATTTCGAGGAGCCCGTCACGGACCCGGCGCTCGATCTCGATGCCGTGGTCCATCAGCTCCAGGAAGTACCTGCCCTCGCCGAAGATGTCCTTGTAGTCGGAGGCCGCCTGGACGGCCTCGTCGAACTGGCCGAGCCTCAGCCGGGTCTGCACCTCGCCCGAGGGGCACCCGGTGGAGGCGATCAGGCCTTCGGACCACTGGGAGATGGTCTCCTTGTCCATGCGCGGCCACTTCTGCAGCCAGCCCTCGGCGTACGCGTCCGAGGAGAGCCTGAAGAGGTTGTGCAGCCCCGTGCTGTTCGCCGCCCAGATCGTCTTGTGGGTGTAGCCACCCGAACCCGAGACGTCGTCCCGCTTCTGGTGCGGCTGGCCCCACTGGATCTTCCGCTTGTGCTTGCGGGACTCGGGGGCGACGTACGCCTCGATCCCGATGATCGGCGTCACCCCCGCCTTCTTGGCCGAGTGGAAGAAGTCGTAGGCGCCGTGGAGGTTGCCGTGGTCGGTCATCGCGATGTGCGACATGCCCATGTCGTTGGCCGCCTCGAACATGTCCTTGAGCCGCGCGGCACCGTCCAGCAGCGAGTACTGGGTGTGGACGTGCAGGTGCGTGAAGGGCGGCTTGCTCACGGCGCTGTGCCTCCGGAATTCGGTGAAAGTGTGGCGCGAGGCGTCTCGGCGAGGGGTGGTGGCCGGGTGACGGACGGGCGATGACGGGTTGGGGGGACAGCGTGGAAGTCTACGTCGCCGAGGTGACGGACGACGGGCACTCCGGGGTACGGTCGCGCGTTGGAAGACCGGGGACGCCCGTCCCTTTTGTCATGAACGCCATGTACCAGGAGGCACCCAGCGATGTCGGACACGCAGACCGGCGCGGAGCAGCGCGGGGAGCAGATCCTCGCCGTTTTCCACACCGCGTTCGGGCAGCTCCTGGCGGCCGACCCCGCGGCGTTCCGGGTGAAGTTCCGCAAGATGGCGGGCTCGGCCTTCGCCTTCTACCGGGGCTCGGCGGGCCTCTTCTACGCCGACATGGACCGCGAGCGGCACGGCGGCGCCTACCTGGACGAGCGCACGAGCAGGGTGTGGATCCACGGCGACCTGCACGCCGAGAACTTCGGCACGTACATGGACGCCAACGGCCGGCTCGTCTTCAACGTCAACGACTTCGACGAGGCCTACGTCGGCCCCTTCACCTGGGACCTCAAGCGCTTCGCCGCCTCCGTGGCCCTGATCGGTTACGCGAAGGCGCTGAGCGACGAGCAGATCTCCGAACTCGTCCGGGTCTACGCCGCCGCGTACCGGGAGCGCATCCACGCCCTGGCGACGGGCGCCAAGAACGACGAGGTGCCGCCCTTCACGCTGGACACGGCGGAGGGTCCGCTGCTCGGCGCGCTGCGTGACGCCCGTGCGCTGACCCGGTTCGGGCTGCTGGACTCGATGACGGAGATCCGGGACTTCGAGCGCAGGTTCACCGCGGACGGCGGTGCGATCGACCTCGACGCCGCGACGCGCTACAAGGTGCTCGCCGCGTTCGACGGCTATCTGGAGACCTTGCCGGAGTCGAGCCTGACCCGGCCCGACTCCTACCGGGTGAAGGACGTCGTCGGCCGCCGGGGCATCGGCATCGGGTCGGCCGGCCTGCCGTCGTACAACATCCTCCTGGAGGGCAACAGCGACGCCCTGGAGAACGACGTGGTGATCTACCTCAAGCAGGCGCAGACGCCCGCCGTCTCCCGGCACATCACCGACGCGGCGGTGCGGGACTACTTCCAGCACGAGGGCCACCGCACGGTGATCTCCCAGCGGGCCCTGCAGGCGCACGCCGACCCGTGGCTGGGCTGGACCGAGCTGGACGGGGCCGGTCAGCTGGTCGCCGAGGTCTCCCCGTACGCGGTGGACCTGAACTGGTCCGACATCGACGAGCCGGAGGAGATCGCGGCGGTCGTCGCCGACCTCGGCCGGGCCACGGCCACGATGCACTCGGCGGCGGACGACGAGAGCGGGCACTCCCTGGTGCCGTTCTCCACGGAGCGCGCCATCGACGCGGCCATCGCCGCCGACGAGGAGGGCTTCGGGGAGCTGCTGGTCGACTTCGCACACAGCTACGGCGCCCGGTCCCGCGCCGATCACCAGATCTTCGTCGACCTCTTCCGCAACGGCCGCATCCCGGGCCTGTGAGGGCCGTCGTACATCCTTAGGGACCGTTTACAGGTTCACATGACACACTCTCCGGCGATGGACGTATCAGGGACGCAGATCAGAGCGGTACGCGCGGCGCTGTTCACCGCGCTCGTCGTCACGCTCTCCTCCGCCTCCCATGTGCTGCTCTCCCGGGTCCCGCTGCCGCTGACGGCGATCGGTCTGCTGGCCGGCGCCGTCTTCGCCGTGGCGTTCGCGCTGGCGGGCCGGGAACGCGGATTCGGGGCGATCGCCGGGCTGCTCGTCCCGCTGGAGCTGGCCGCCGACACGGTGTTCACCACAGGCCAGCACCTCTGTTACGGGGCGGCGGGCGGCCCGATCGCCGGGCCGCTGCGCTCCGTGGGCGTGGACGTGCTCTGCGGTGGCGACGCCGGTACGGCGGACAGGCTCTCCGGTGTGGCCGCGGTGGGCACCCCGCTGGCCGGGGTGACCGCCTCGGGCGACCACGCCGCCGCGATGCTCGCCACACCGGGGCCCGCTGTGCCGTGGCTGCTGCTGGCCGCGCACGTGACGGTCGGCCTGCTCGCCGCGGCCTGGCTGCGGCGCGGCGAGGCGGCGCTGGCGGGACTGCTGGCCGCGGCCGCGGCCTTCGCCTTCCGTCCGCTGCTGACCGCGTTCGCCGTGGCGGCGGCACCCCGGCGCGGGACGCGGTCCGGCGCCCGCCGCGCGGGGCGGCCGCACCCGCTCGCCCCGGCCCGGTTCCTGGTGCACTCCGTGGGCCGCAGGGGCCCGCCGCTCCCGGCCTGTACCTCTGCCTGAGTACGCGGAAATCCCCTGAGCCGTCCCACGCATTACGGAGCACCCATGAGCAAGCGCAACAGCCAGGCCAGCAAGTCCGCCGCCCGCGAGCGGCTGCGCGAGGAGCGCGAGCGCCAGGCCAAGAAGGACAAGGCACGCAAGCAGATCGTCGTAGGCGTCTCGGTCGTGGCCGTGCTGGCGATCGCCGGCGGCGTCAGCTACGGCGTGATGCAGCTGAACAAGCCCTCCGCCTGGGAGGCGGCGGCGGACGCGAAGAACGTCACCGCGCCGAAGAACACCTCGGGTGACGACGGCACGACCGTGGTGATCGGCGAGTCGAGCGCCAAGAAGACCCTGGAGCTGTACGAGGACTCGCGCTGCCCGATCTGCGCCACGTTCGAGCAGACGGTCGGCGAGACCGTGGCCAAGGACGTCGAGGCCGGCAAGTACAAGATCAAGTACGTGGGCGCGACCTTCATCGACAACTCGGACAGCGGTGAGGGCTCGAAGAACGCCCTGAGCGCGCTGGGCGCCGCGCTGAACGTGAGCCCGGAGGCCTTCCTGGACTACAAGGCCGCGCTGTACTCCGCGAAGTACCACCCCGAGGAGGCGAACGACAAGTTCGCCAAGGACAGCTATCTGATCGAGGTGGCGGACTCGGTGGACGCGCTGAAGGGCAACAACGCCTTCCAGAAGGACGTCGAGGACGGCACGTACGACGCCTGGGCGATCAAGATGTCCAAGGCCTTCGACAAGAGCGGGGTGCAGGGCACGCCGACCCTGAAGATGGACGGCAAGACCCTGACCGCCGAGGGCAGCGAGAACGCCCCCATGACCGTGGCGGAGTTCGACAAGGCGATCACCAAGGCCCTGAAGGGCTGACCCACTCCTGCGGGGCCGCGGGTCCGGCGCACGGACCCGCGGCGGCCGGGGAGGGCGCATGGCCGTCTGCGGTCCGGCAGGAGAACTCACGGCCGGACCGCGACGACGGACGTAACTCCTGGCGACATCCGGCCATCAGGCGGGCGAACTTCCCTTGTTCGCCCGCCTGTTCGCTTTACCCGCCAGTAGGGTGATCGGCCGTGACCAGACGACACCTCTCCGCCGCACCCAGCCGCCGCACGGTCGTCAAGGCCGCCGCCGCCACCGCGGTCGCCGTGCCCGTGCTCGCCGCGACCACCGCCCGCGCCGCCGACGGCCCGGCCTTCCTGCACGGCGTCGCCTCCGGCGACCCGCTGCCCGACGGCATCCTCCTGTGGACCCGCCTCACCCCCTCACCGGACGCGGTACCCGGCTCGGGCATCGGCGCCCCGGTGCCGGTGGTCTGGGAGGTGGCCGAGGACAAGGCCTTCTCCCGGGTCGTGGCCCGGGGCACGGCCGTCGCCCGGGCCGAAGCCGACCACACGGTCAAGGCCGACGTCCGTGGACTGCGCCCGGCCACGACGTACTGGTACCGCTTCTCGGCGGCACCCGAACCCGGCGGTACGGAGGGCGGCCGGAGCGCCCTCTCCCCCGTCGGCCGCACCCGCACGGCGCCCGCCGCCGGGGCCGCCGTCCCCGGGGTCCGGTTCGGCGTGGTGTCCTGTGCCAACTGGGAGGCCGGCTGGTTCTCCCCGTACCGCCATCTCGCGGCCCGCGCCGATCTGGACGCCGTGCTGCACCTGGGTGACTACATCTACGAGTACGCGTCAGGCAGTTACCCGACGCAGGACACCGTCGTACGCCCCCATGCCCCGCTCCACGAGATCACCACACTCGCCGACTACCGCCTCCGGCACGCCACGTACAAGACGGACACCGACCTCCAGGCCCTGCACGCCACGCATCCGGTGATCGCGATCTGGGACGACCACGAGTTCGCCAACGACGCCTGGTCGGGGGGAGCCGAGAACCACACGCCCGGTGCCGAGGGCGACTGGGCCGCCCGGGTGGCCGCCGCGAAGCAGGCGTACTTCGAGTGGATGCCGGTCCGGGCGTCGACCGAGGGCACCGTCTACCGGCGCCTGAGCTTCGGCCGACTGGCCGAGCTGCACCTGCTCGACCTCCGCAGCTTCCGTTCCGAGCAGGCGTCGATCGGCGACGGAGCGGTCGACGACCCGGAGCGTTCGGTCACGGGCCGGGCACAGCTGGACTGGCTGAAGGCCGGACTTGCGGCGTCCGATGCCCGCTGGAAGCTGGTGGGCACCTCGGTGATGATCTCGCCGGTCGCCTTCGGCGCGCTCCCGGCCGAACTGCTGGCGCCCCTCGCGGAGCTGCTGGGGCTCCCCGGGGAAGGACTGGCGGTCAACGTCGACCAGTGGGACGGCTACACCGACGACCGCAAGGAGCTGATCTCCCATCTGCGGGACCGGGGCATCACCGACACGGTCTTCCTGACCGGCGACATCCACATGGCGTGGGCCAACGACGTCCCCGTGAAGGCGGCGACGTACCCGCTGTCCGCGTCGGCGGCTACCGAGTTCGTGGTGACGTCGGTGACCTCGGACAATCTGGACGACATCCTTCGGGTCGCTCCCCGCACCGTCTCGGTGGTCGCCGCGGCGGCGGTCAAGGCCGCCAACCGCCATGTGAAGTGGGTGGACATGGACTCGCACGGCTACGGAGTCCTGGACGTGACGGCCGAGCGCTCCCAGATGGACTACTACACGGTGTCCGACAAGACGAGCAGGGACGCGACCTCCTCCTGGGTCCGCTCGTACCGGACACTCAGCGGCACGCAGAAGACGGAACGGGCCGACGCACCCGTGCGCTGACCGATCAGTTCCGGCCATCGATCGCTCCGGGACCACGGTGACTGCCCGTCACGCAGGGCGGTGTGTCCACGTTTCCGAACCTGGACACATCGCCCGCCGATTTCGCACTGCTCATGACATTTTCTTCTCAAACCCCGAGATCGGCCGAAGTTTTTCTCGGCATTGTCCTCATACGCACCAGCATTGATTGGGCCTGATCGATCCTCATCAGGACCTGACATGGGCACGTAACCTCCCGGCGGCGGGTGAGGAACCACCTCCCCCACATGTCCGCGAGGAGTCACCGTGCGCGCTCTTGTACGCATATCAGACCGTCTGCGCCGCCCCGCCCTGAGCATCGCCGTCCTGGCCGGAACCCTGGCCCTGGCTCCGCTCTCCGCCGCCCCCGGGAGCGCCGTGGCGGCTGCCCCGGCCTCGCAGGAGTGCGCCACCACCACGAGCGCGACGGCGCGAGAGACCCACCCCGGCGGGTCGGGCCACGCCGCCGAGCCCAACGAGGTCAGCGCGGCCAAGGCCAAGGCCATGGACGCGGACCTGAAGGAGAGACTGGCGGACCGAAGAGTGACCGGCTCCGCGCTCGCCGCGGGAGCGACCGTCCCGGTCTACTTCCACGTGATCCACTCCGGGACGACGGGCAAGCTCACCGCGACGCAGATCAACAACCAGCTCGCCGTGCTCAACGCCGCGTACGCCGGTCAGGGCACCGGGAACACCGACTCCGGCTTCCGCTTCACCCTCGCCGCCACGGACTACACGGACAACGCCGCCTGGTACAACCTGAGCTCGGGGTCGAGCGCCGAGAAGGCGATGAAGACCGCGTTGCGCAAGGGCGGTGCCGGCGCGCTCAACGTCTACACCGCCAACCTCGGCGGCGGCCTCCTGGGCTGGGCCACCTTCCCGAGCTCCTACCGCTCGAACCCGTCGATGGACGGCGTGGTGGTCCTCGACACCTCGCTGCCGGGCGGCGCGGCGACCCACTACGACGAGGGGGACACGGCCACCCACGAGGTCGGCCACTGGCTGGGGCTCTACCACACCTTCCAGGGCGGCTGTAACGGCAACGGCGACTACGTCAGCGACACCCCGGCCGAGAAGAGCCCTGCCTACGAGTGCCCCACCGGCCGTGACACCTGCACCAGCAAGGCCGGCGCGGACCCCGTCCACAACTTCATGGACTACACCTACGACGCGTGCATGTACCAGTTCACCGCGGGCCAGGTGCAGCGCATGAGCGACAGCTGGACCGCCTACCGGGCAGGCTGACCCGGCAGTACGACCACGGGGGCCGCGCACCGAGGTGCGCGGCCCCCGTCCGTGGTCACAGCGTGGCGAGGAAGCCGAGGGAGACCTTCCACGTCAGGTCGGCTGCGGCCTGGTCGAAATCAGGGAGGTCCGCGTCGGTGTACAGGTGTCCGGCGCCCGGATAGCGGTAGACCTCGACGTCCGCGCCCGTGCGCTGCATCTGGAGGTACCAGCTGTTCAGCCAGTCGTGCGACTCGAACGGGTCGGGGTCGGCCACGTGCAGTTGCACGGGCAGTTCGTCCACCGTCGCGTTCTCCGCGATGTCCGAGGTGCCGTGGAGCAGCAGCAGCCCGCGCGCCTTCGCGTCCCCGAGGGCGAGGGTCTGCGCCACCGACGCCCCGAAGGAGAACCCTGCGTAGACGAGGCCCTGGTCGGAGTAGGGCGCGGCGGCAAGCACGGCGCGCTTGAGCAGTTCGTCCTTGCCCACCTGGTCCTTGAAGGCCATTCCCTCCTCGACGGTGTCAAAGGTGTGCCCCTCGAAGAGATCGGGCACGCGCACCTCGTGCCCGGCCGCACGCAGCCGGTCGGCAGCCGCGTGCACAGCGGGCCGCAGACCAAAGGTCGAGTGGAAAAGCATGATGTTCATGAGGCCCATGGTGCCAGCTGTGCCTTGATGCTTGGAGGACGACGGAATGGAGAACACACTGCGACCGCTCCTGGTCGTGGGCGGATCCCTGGCGATCACGCTGGCCGTGGGCTGGCTGGTCGAC
Source organism: Streptomyces sp. NPDC006516 (assembly GCF_040611875.1). NCBI lineage: Bacteria > Bacillati > Actinomycetota > Actinomycetes > Kitasatosporales > Streptomycetaceae > Streptomyces > Streptomyces sp. NPDC006516. The sequence goes on along the minus strand of NZ_JBEXPD010000001.1, from coordinate 1,024,810 downwards.
CAGCTGCTCCGGCGCGCCGACAGCCGCCATCACGAGACCCCGGTCTGGGGTCTGCTCCGCCGCTGCCGGCCACCCCTGCAGGTCGTGCTCTGCACCGCCCTGCTGCGGGCCAGCTTCGGACAGCTCCGGCTCGAAGTGGTGCGGGACCACCGGGCGGCGATCGGCCAGGTCCTGACCCTGGTGCTCATCGCGGCGTCGGCCTGGCTCGTGATCCGCGTCGCCGCAACCGTCGTCCAGTCCTCGTACGCCCGCTACGCCACCTCCACCCGTGATCCCGCCCGCGTGCGCCGGGTCCGGACCCAGGTCACGCTGATCCAGCGCGTGGTCACCGCGGTGGTCGCGACGGTCGCCGTCGCCGCGATGCTGCTCACCTTCCCCGCCATGCGCACGGTCGGCACCTCGATGCTCGCCTCGGCCGGTGTGCTCGGGATCGTGGCCGGTGTCGCCGCCCAGTCGACGCTCGGGAACCTCTTCGCCGGGTTCCAGATCGCCTTCGGCGACATGGTGCGCATCGGCGACACCGTCGTCGTGGACGGGGAGTGGGGCACGGTGGAGGAGATCACCCTGACCTTCCTCGCGGTGCGGACCTGGGACGAGAGGCGGATCACTATGCCGGTGTCCTACTTCACCAGCAGGCCGTTCGAGAACTGGTCGCGCGGCGGGGCCCAGATGACGGGCACGGTCTTCTTCCAGCTCGACCACTCGGCGCCCATCAGGGCGATGCGCGAACGGCTGCGGGACATCCTCGGCGACTGCGGCGCCTGGGACGGCCGGGACTGGTCCCTGGCCGTCACCGACACCACCCCCACCACCATCGAGGTGCGGGCGGTGGTCACCGCGAAGGACGCGGACGACATCTGGACGGTGCGCTGCGCCGTGCGCGAGCAGATGATCGGCTGGCTCCGGGACAACCATCCGTACGCGCTGCCCCGGGTGGTGACCTCGCCCGCCGCTCTGCCGCCGGGCGACCACTGGCGGGAGCTGACGGGTGCGGACGCCGGCCGGCCCGTCAACGGCCACGTGCCGACCCCGGAGAAGGCCCCCCGCACCGGGCGCGGCTGAACCGCCGTGGCCCAGCGGCCTCAGCGCAGACTGCGTATGTCGAGGTAGCGCAGCACCCGGTCGACGACCTCCGGGTCCGAGCCGGGCTCGCTGCGCGCCGACAGCACCTCGTGACGGGCGGCCGACAGCAGCTCACGCTGCACCCGGGCGAACGCCTTGAAGCGCTCGGCGCGCCGGGCGTACGCCTCACGCCGCTCGTCGTCCACCATGTCGGGGCTGATCCGCGCCCCGATGTCGTACGCCGCGCGCTGGAGGCGCTCCAGCACCTCCTCGGGGAGGTCCTCGGCGTCCTCGATCTCCTTGAGCCGGTGCTTGGCCGCCTTCGCCGCCCGGATCGCGAGTTCCCGTTCCAGGGCCTGTTCCGCCTCCGTGTCCGCCCGGACGCCGAGCTTCCGCACGAGCCACGGCAGGGTCAGGCCCTGGAACACCAGCGTGGCCATGATCACGGCGAACGCGACGAAGATGATCTCGTCCCGTCCGGGGAAGGGTTTCCCGTCGTCCGTCTCCAGCGGGATCGCCAGGGCCAGTGCCACCGAGGCCACCCCGCGCATCCCCGCCCACCACATGACGACGGTCTCGCGCCAACTGGTGGGGATCTCCTCGTTGTAGTCGCGCCGGGTGTGCAGCCGCTTGGCGAGCCAGGTGGCCGGCAGCAGCCACAGCAGCCGTACGCCGACGACGACCGCGACGATCGCCAGCCCCCACCCGACGAGACGCAGCTCACGTCCGTCGGCGGTGCCGAAGACGCTGTGGAGTTCCAGCCCGATGAGGCCGAAGGCGACACCGGTCACCAGGGTGTCGACGATCTCCCAGAACGACCGGCCGGTGAGCCGCCCCAGGACGTCGTCGGCGTCCGCGGTGTGCTCGGCGAGGAAGAGCGCGGTGGTGAGGACGGCGAGTACGCCGGAGCCCATCAGCTCCTCGGCGAGGACGTAGCTGACGAAGGGCACCAGAAGCGTCAGGCCGACCTGGAGGGTGGCGTCGCCCAGCAGCCCCATCAGTTTGATGGTCAGCCAGCCGATCACCAGGCCCACGGCCACCGCGACGACCGCGGACAGGACGAGGAGGCCGAACGCCTGGGGGAGCGAGAAGGTGCCGCTGACGGCGGCGGCGATGGCCACGTGGTACAGCACGATGGCCGTGACGTCGTTGAACAGCCCCTCCCCCTCCAGGATCGACACGAGCCTGCGCGGCAGTCCGACCGAGCCCGCGACCGCCGTGGCCGCGACCGGGTCGGGCGGGGCGACCAGCGCGCCCAGGGCCACGGCGGCGGCGATGGGCAGACCCGGCACCATCGCGTTCGCGACCGTGGCCACGGCCGCGGTCGTGACGAAGACGAGGGCGACCGCCAGCAGGAAGATCGGCCGCTTGTTGGCCGCGAACTGGCGCCAGGAGGTGCGCTGCACCGAGGCGTAGAGCAGCGGCGGCAGCAGCGCGGGCAGGATGATCTCCGGCGGGATGTCCACGTCCGGGACGAAGCTCACGAAGGCCATGGCGACCCCGGCGAGTGTCATCAGCACCGGCGCGGGGAGGCGCAGCCGCTCCCCCAGCGGCACCGTGACCACCGCTCCCAGGAGAAGCAGGAGCAGGAGTGCCATCTGGTCCACGTGGTGCCTTCCGCAGCGGGCCGGGCCCGACGGCCCGTCGATCAGCCGGTCAGGCCTCCCAGCGTGCCACGCGGTACCGGCGGACCTGTGGCACCCCCCGTGCGGGCCGTGGTCAGAGCGTGCGGCGCATGGCGCGGTGCGGCATGCCGGCGTCCGGGAACTCGGGGCCGTACGCCGTGTAGCCGAGCCGCTCGTAGAAGCCGAGCGCGTGTGTCTGCGCGTGCAGGTCCACGGCGGCCAGGCCCAGCGCGCGGGCCTCGTCCTCGATGGCGCGGACCAGTGCCGCCCCGACACCCAGGCCACGGGCCGCGCGGGTCACCGCGAGCCGGCCGAGCGATCCGACGGTGTGGTCCCCACCGGTCTTCCCCGCCGCGGCCTCACCGTGCAGCAGCCGTCCCGTACCCAGCGCGGAGCCGTCCGCCGCCACGGCGAGGACGTGCACCGCCGTCGCGTCGTGAGCGTCGTACTCGATCTCCTCGGGCACCTGCTGCTCGCCGACGAACACGTCCTTGCGGACCTGGAAGCAGGCCGCGAGGTCGGTCTCGGCGAGGGCCCTGCGCGTGCTGTACGGGGCCGTCGCGGCGGTCACTGGCTCTCCGCCGCGATCGTGTCGAGGGCCCGGCGCAGGTCCTCCGGGTAGCTGCTCTCGAATTCCACCCAGCTGCCGTCGGAGGGGTGCTCGAAGCCGAGCCGGACCGCGTGCAGCCACTGCCGGGTCAGGCCGAGCCGCTTGGCCATGGTGGGGTCGGCGCCGTAGGTCAGGTCGCCGACGCAGGGGTGCCGGTGGGCGGACATGTGCACCCGGATCTGGTGGGTGCGCCCGGTCTCCAGCTTGATGTCGAGCAGGCTGGCCGCGCGGTAGGCCTCGATGAGGTCGTAGTGCGTCACGGAGGGCTTGCCCTCTGCGGTGACGGCCCACTTGTAGTCGTGCTGCGGGTGACGGCCGATGGGGGCGTCGATGGTGCCGCTCATCGGGTCGGGGTGGCCCTGCACCAGCGCGTGGTACTTCTTCACGACGACCCGGTCGCGGAACTGGGCCTTGAGCAGCGTGTAGGCCCGCTCGGACTTCGCAACGACCATGAGGCCGGAGGTGCCGACGTCCAGCCGGTGCACGATGCCCTGGCGCTCGGCGGCGCCGGACGTCGAGATGCGGTAGCCGGCCGCGGCGAGGCCGCCGATGACGGTCGTGCCGGTCCAGCCGGGGCTGGGGTGGGCGGCGACACCGACCGGCTTCATGATGACGACGATGTCGTCGTCGTCATGGACGATCTCCATGCCTTCGACGGGTTCGGCGACGATCTGGACCGGAGCAGGTGCCTGCGGCATCTCCACTTCCAGCCAGGCACCGCCGTGCACCCGCTCGGACTTCCCGGCGAGCGCACCGTCCACCTGGACCTTCCCGGCGGCCGCGAGCTCTGCGGCCTTGGTGCGGGAGAAACCGAACATACGGGAGATGGCGGCGTCGACGCGCTCGCCCTCCAGGCCTTCGGGTACGGGCAGGGTGCGGACCTCGGGATACGTACTCACCTGTCGAGTATGCCTTGCGCCCGCTAGTCCTTGTGCACGGTGCCGTCGGGGTCCAGGCCCCTGAAGGAGAGGATCACGATGAGGATTCCGCCGCACACGATCGCGGAGTCGGCGAGGTTGAAGACGGCGAAGTGCTTGGGGGCGATGAAGTCGACCACCGCGCCCTCGAAGACGCCCGGCGCGCGGAAGATGCGGTCGGTGAGGTTGCCGAGCGCTCCGCCGAGCAGCAGTCCGAGCGCGATGGCCCAGGGCAGGCTGTAGAGCTTGCGGGCCAGCCGGATGATGACGACGATCACGACGGCCGCGATGACCGTGAAGATCACGGTGAACGCCTCGCCGATCCCGAAGGCGGCACCCGCGTTGCGGATCGCGTCGAACTTCAGCCAGTCGCCGATGATCTCGATCGGCTCCTCGTGCTCCAGCTTCGCGACCACGAGCATCTTGCTGCCCAGGTCCAGCAGATAGGCCAGGACGGCCACCACGAGGAGGACCAGGACCTTCTTCCTGCCCCGGCCGCTGTCCGTGCCGTCGCCGTCGCCGTCGACCAGGGACGACCCTCCTGCGGGCTGCTGGGGCTCCGCTCCGTCAGCCCCCTCGGCATCGGGGATGTCCGGCGTACCGATGATGCGCTCCGCCTCTGCCACGTGAGTCCCTCAACCTAGGTGCCTGACTGAGGACGAGGGTACGACACACCCGGGCGATCGGGGGCCTCCGGCCCCGGTCCGCCGGGACGGGCCCGCACGGACGGGAGGTGCGGCGCCGGGGCACCCGTGCCCCGGCGCGGCCCGGCCGGGAAGCCCTACCCCCGGCGCTCCTGCTTCTGCTTGTCCTCCACGCAGAGCGTGGCCCTGGGGAACGCCTGCATCCTGGCCTTGCCGATCGGCTTGCCGCAGACCTCGCAGAGCCCGTACGTCCCCGCGTCGAGCCGGGCGAGCGCGCGCTCGGTCTGGTCCAGCGTCTCCTGGGCGTGGGCCGCGAGGGACAGCTCGTGCTCGCGGGTGATGTTCTTCGTACCGGTGTCCGCGTCGTCGTGGCCCGCCCCGTCGCCGGAGTCGCGCATCAGGCCCGCCAGCGCCTCTCCGGACGCCTCCAGCTCGGCCCGCAGCCGTGTGACCTCGCCGGTCAGCTCGGTCCGCGCCTCCTCGACCTCCTCCGCGGTCCAGGGGTCCTCCCCGGGCCTGACGGCGAGGTCTCCCGGCGCGGTCGCCGCGGCGACCCGGGCGGGGGGCACCGCGGTCGCGGTGCCCTCTCCGACAGCCGTGGACCGTGCGGCGCTCTTCTTGGCTACCACCGTGTGGGCTCCTGTCTGCTCGGCGGCCTGAGCCGCCCCCGTGGCCTTCCTCGAAGCCTTCTCGGCTGCGTCGGTTCCGGCCGTGCTCTTCTTCGCCGTGCTCTTCCTGGCCACGGTCTTCTTCGCCGCTTTCTTCGCCGCCTTCTTCGCCGGCTTCTCCCGAGCCGTCTCCTGGCCGGGCTCCTCGGCCGCTTCGTGGGCCTTCTCCTCGGCAGCCGCAGCCGTGGATGCTTCGGACGCCGTTCTCGATGCGGCGGTCTTCTTCGCCACCATGGCCGCGGCCCCTTCACATATTGTGATCTTGCACGCGAATCGTGCTGGGACGATAAATCGACCCCAGCCTCGCGGCAACGGGGCACGCCGCCGGTTCGCCCCTCCCCGCGGCCGGGCAGTGGCGCGCCTGCAACCGTTGTGCCCAGCTCCCCGCGCCGTAATCCGCCTCGGCGTGCTCTCCGGGACTCCGTCCGTCCCGACTGGCCATTCGGGTCAAGCCCCGCCCCGCGAACAAACCGGTCGGCCGTCGCCCGTACGGGCCCGTACACTGGCCGCAGCGAGAGGCATGGATGGGACGAGTAGCGTCGTACGCAGCCCGCAGCGACCCGGGGACGGTGGAAGCCCGGGGGCGAGCGCGCCGTGAAGATCACCCCGGAGCCGCCGGAAGAACGCCCTGGACCGTGGGTTCCACGGGGACAAGGCCACTAGACCCGGCATCGCGACCCCAATGAGGGGGCCACGGGCGCATGCCCGGGGCCAAGGAGGGTGGTACCGCGGGAGCTGATGCGGCTCTCGTCCCTCCGACGGAAGTGGAAGACGTCCGCCGGAGGAAGCCCGCACATGACATCGCCGCAGTACCGCCAGGTACCCGCCCAGGTCGACCTGCCCGCCCTCGAGCACGCCGTGCTCGACTTCTGGCGGGACAGCAAGGTGTTCGCCAAGAGCCTCGAGCAGTCCGAGGGCCGCCCCGAGTGGGTCTTCTACGAGGGCCCGCCGACCGCCAACGGCATGCCCGGCGCCCACCACATCGAGGCCCGCGTCTTCAAGGACGTCTTCCCGCGCTTCCGGACCATGCAGGGCTACCACGTGGGCCGCAAGGCCGGCTGGGACTGCCACGGCCTGCCGGTCGAGCTCGCGGTGGAGAAGGAGCTGGGCTTCAACGGCAAGAAGGACATCGAGGCGTACGGCATCGCGGAGTTCAACGCGAAGTGCCGCGAGTCCGTCACCCGCCACACCGACGCGTTCACCGAGCTCACGACCCGCATGGGGTACTGGGTCGACCTGGACGACGCCTACCGCACGATGGACCCGGAGTACGTGGACTCCGTGTGGTGGTCGCTGAAGGAGATCTTCAACAAGGACCTGCTGGTCCAGGACCACCGTGTCGCCCCCTGGTGCCCCCGCTGCGGCACCGGCCTGTCGGACCACGAGCTCGCCCAGGGGTACGAGACGGTCGTCGACCCCTCGGTCTTCGTGCGCTTCCCCCTGACGAGCGGCCCGCTGGCCGGCGAGGCCGCGCTGCTCGTGTGGACGACGACGCCCTGGACCCTGGTCTCCAACACCGCCGTCGCCGCGCACCCCGACGTGACCTACGTCGTCACGACGGACGGCTCGGAGAAGCTGGTCGTCGCGCAGCCGCTGGTCGAGAAGGCGCTCGGCGAGGGCTGGGAGCTCACCGGCGAGACCTTCACCGGCCGCGACATGGAGCGCTGGACGTACGAACGCCCCTTCCAGCTGGTCGAGTTCCCGAGCGAGGCGCACTTCGTCGTCAACGCCGAGTACGTCACGACGGAGGACGGTACGGGTCTGGTCCACCAGTCCCCCGCGTTCGGCGCCGACGACCTCCTGGTCTGCAAGGCGTACGGCCTCCCGGTGGTGAACCCGGTCCGCCCGGACGGCACCTTCGAGGAGGACCTCCCGCTGGTCGGCGGCGTCTTCTTCAAGAAGGCCGACGAGGCGCTCACCGAGGACCTGGCGGCGCGGGGCAAGCTCTTCCGCCACGTCCCGTACGAGCACAGCTACCCGCACTGCTGGCGCTGCCACACGGCCCTGCTGTACTACGCGCAGCCGTCCTGGTACATCCGCACGACGGCGGTCAAGGAGCGGCTGCTCCAGGAGAACGAGAAGACCAACTGGTTCCCGGAGTCCGTGAAGAACGGCCGCTTCGGCGACTGGCTGAACAACAACGTCGACTGGGCGCTGTCCCGAAACCGCTACTGGGGCACCCCGCTGCCGATCTGGCGCTGCGAGGACGATCACCTGACCTGTGTCGGTTCCCGTGCCGAGCTCTCCGAGCTCACCGGCCGCGACCAGTCGGACCTGGACCCGCACCGCCCGTTCATCGACGAGATCACGTTCACCTGCTCGCACGAGAACTGCCAGTTGGAGGCGTACCGCGTCCCGGAGGTCATCGACGCCTGGTACGACTCGGGTTCGATGCCGTTCGCGCAGTGGGGTTACCCGTACAAGAACAAGGAGATCTTCGAGAGCCGCTACCCGGCGCAGTTCATCTCGGAGGCCATCGACCAGACCCGCGGCTGGTTCTACACGCTGATGGCCGTGGGCACGCTCGTCTTCGACAAGTCGAGTTACGAGAACGTGGTGTGCCTCGGCCACATCCTCGCCGAGGACGGCAGGAAGATGTCCAAGCACCTGGGCAACATCCTCCAGCCGATCCCGCTGATGGACCAGCACGGCGCCGACGCCGTCCGCTGGTTCATGGCGGCGGGCGGTTCCCCGTGGGCGGCGCGCCGCGTGGGCCACGGCACGATCCAGGAGGTCGTCCGCAAGACGCTCCTCACCTACTGGAACACGGTGGCGTTCCAGGCCCTGTACGCCCGTACGTCGAACTGGGCGCCCTCCGCGGCCGATCCGGCGCCCGTCGAGCGCACGGTCCTCGACCGCTGGCTCCTGGGCGAACTGGGCACCCTGGTGAACGAGGTCACGACGGCGCTGGAGGGCTACGACACGCAGCGCGCCGGCAAGCTGCTCTCGGCGTTCGTCGACGACCTGTCCAACTGGTACGTGCGCCGCTCGCGCCGCCGCTTCTGGCAGGGCGACAAGGCCGCCCTGCGCACCCTGCACGAGGTCGTGGAGACGGTCACGCGCCTGATGGCCCCGCTGACCCCGTTCATCACCGAGCGGGTCTGGCAGGACCTGATCGTCCCGGTCAGCCCCGACGCCCCCGAGTCGGTGCACCTGTCGTCGTGGCCGACGGCGGACCCGGCGTCCATCGACCCGGCCCTGTCCTCGCAGATGGCGCTCGTACGGCGTCTGGTCGAGCTCGGACGCGCCACACGTGCCGAGTCCGGGGTCAAGACCCGCCAGCCCCTCTCGCGGGCCCTGGTGGCAGCCTCCGGCTTCGAGTCGCTCGGCCCGGAGCTGCGCGCCCAGATCACTGAGGAGCTGAACGTCTCCTCCCTCGCCTCGCTCTCCGAGGTCGGCGGATCACTCGTGGACACCACGGCCAAGGCGAACTTCCGCGCGCTGGGCAAGCGCTTCGGCAAGGGCGTGCAGGCAGTGGCCAAGGCCGTCGCGAACGCCGACGCCGCCGCGCTGTCCCTGGCGCTGCGCGAGGGCACCGCGTCGGTCGAGGTGGACGGGGAGCGGATCACCCTCGCCCCGGACGAGGTCATCATCACGGAGACCCCCCGCGAAGGCTGGTCGGTGGCGTCCGACTCCGGCGCGACGGTCGCCCTGGACCTGGAGATCACCCCGGAGCTGCGGGCGGCGGGGCTTGCCCGCGACGCGATCCGGCTGATCCAGGAGGCCCGCAAGAACAGCGGCCTGGACGTGGCGGACCGGATCGCGGTCCGCTGGACTTCGGCGTCCCCCGAGACGGCCGAGGCCCTCACCGCCCACGCGTCGCTGATCGCGGACGAGGTCCTGGCCCTGGACTACGCGCAGGGTGAGGCGGACGACACGTACGGCACGCCGTTCGAGGACGAGGGTCTGTCCCTCACGTTCCGCCTCCGCAAGACGGAGCGGTAAGCGGGATCACGCCCGAAGGGGCCCGGCCGGACACCTCGTCCCGGCCGGGCCCCTTCGCCGTTCCGGCCCGCCCACCTCCGGTCGGCGCTCCCAGGACAACCCCCCTCCGCGACCGTCGTGCACCCACCGCCCCTGGGGCCCACGCAGAGCACCGCTGCGGGCACCCCACCCGCCCCTGGCTGTGCCCATGCAAAGGGCCGGGCCCCGGGGAGATCCCCGGGGCCCGGCCCTCAGCCTGCCGACGGCTACGCGCTCAGCGAGCGCGCACCGCTCAGTTGTCGTCCTCGTCGATCAGGAAGCCGCGCATCGGCGACGGAGCCTGCTGCATCGGCTGCGGGGCCTGCGGCCTCACCGGCGCCATCGGCTGCGTCATCGCGGGCGACATCTGCTGCTGGCCGCCGCCGTACGACGGGCCACCGCCCATCGACTGGTTGCCACTGCCCATCTGCGGGCTGCCGTGACCACCGTGGTTGCCGCCCATGGTGTGCCCCATCGCACCCGCGCCGGCCGGAGCCAGCGAAGGCGACGGCGGCAGCGAAGCGGCGGCGGGGGTACGCGGCGGCGCCAGCGAGTCGTCGGCCTGGGTCTCCAGCTGACGCAGCTGGCTCTCCAGGTAGGACTTCAGACGGGTCCGGTACTCGCGCTCGAAGCCACGCAGGTCCTCGACCTTGCGCTCCAGCGTCGCGCGGGCCGACTCGAGCGAGCCCATCGCCACGCGGTGCTTCTCCTGCGCGTCCCGCTCCAGGGCGTCGGCCTTGGCACGGGCGTCACGCTCGAGGCCCTCGGCACGGCTGCGCGCCTCGCCGACGATCTTGTTGGCCTCGGAACGGGCCTCCGCGATCGCCTGGTCGGCGGTCTGCTGGGCGAGGGAGAGGACACGGGCGGCGCTGTCGCCACCAGGGCCCTGACCGGGCTGCTGCATCTGCTGCATCTGCTGCTGCTGCATCTGCTGCTGCGGAGCGTGGCCACCCATGGGACCGCCCATCGGGCCACCCATGGGACCGCCCTGCATCGGGCCGGGGCCGTGCGGGCCCTGCGGACCGGGACCGTGGCCGCCCTGGGGACCATGGCCGCTGGGACCGGCAGGCAGCTGCGGAGCGCCACCGGGCAGCTGGGGGGGACCCATCTGCGGGGGCTGCTGCTGCACCGGCGGACCAGATATGGCGGCGGGCACCGGGGCACCCGGCCGGTCCTGCTGTTCCGGGGGTTTACGCATGCCCTGCTGCTGCTGGTTCTGCGCGGCCGCACGCGTGGCGGCGGCCAGCTTGGCGCGCAGGTCCTCGTTCTCACGGAGCAGACGGGTCAGTTCCGATTCGACCTCGTCGAGGAAGGCATCGACCTCGTCCTCGTCATAGCCTTCTCGGAGGCGGACGGTCGTGAACTGCTTGTTCCGCACGTCCTCGGGGGTCAGCGGCATCTCTTCTTCACCTCTACGTAGTCGTCGGCAGTCGGCAAGACCGTATCGTTCACACGCTGCTCGCAAAGTTGCCCACGAGGCTGAGCAGTATGTAGACGAGGATCATCAGAACGAAGAAGGACAGGTCAAGTGCCACGCCCCCGAGACGCAACGGCGGTATGAACCGCCGCAGAAGCTTCAGCGGTGGATCGGTGACAGTGTAAGTGCCCTCGAGAACGATCACCATCGCCTTACCTGGCTGCCATGAACGTGCGAACTGGAAGACATAGTCCATGACCAGCCGGAAGATCAGCACGATGAGGAAACACATCAGCGCGATATAGACCACATCCAGTGCGACGCCCATGTCCCGCGCTTCCCTCTCCCCTGGCTCTCGTTGCCCGGCCTACCGGCCGGGTTCGTTCCCGGTGTTCTCAGCTCTGGTTGAAGAACCCGCCCTCTGCGATGCGGGCCTTGTCCTCCGCCGTGACATCGACGTTAGCAGGCGACAACAGGAACACCTTCTGCGTCACGCGCTCAATGCTGCCATGGAGACCGAAGACGAGTCCCGCGGCAAAGTCGACAAGTCGCTTCGCGTCCGTGTCGTCCATCTCCGTGAGGTTCATGATCACCGGAGTGCCCTCACGGAAGTGTTCCCCGATGGTACGGGCCTCGTTGTAGGTCCTGGGGTGCAGCGTGGTGATCCGGTAGGGCTCCCGCTCGGACACGACCTTGGGCATGATCACCGGTGCGTTCTTCTCCATGTTCGGGCGGTCAGGTGTGATGGATGCCACGGGTGCGATTCGGGCGGGTCGTCCGCTTTCCGCCGGGAGCTGAACCGGCTCGCGGGGCGCGGGGGGCTGCACCGCTCGTACCGGTTCGTCCCTTTCCCGCTCCACCTGGTGGGCGGGCTGGTGCCGGCGCCGGTCACGCTCGGGCTCCGGCTCGGGTTCGAATTCGTCGTCGGGGTCGAACCCCGGACCGTCGTACCCATCGTCCTCCACGAGGCCGAGGTAGACCGCCATCTTGCGCATCGCGCCGGCCATGCTCCGAGTCCTCCGCTCTGTGGTGGATCGGCATTCGTGTCACCAAGTGCCCGAGATCCACTCCGGCCTGCCCGCGAGGAGCGGGAATGACCATATTTTCTGCTGTGGTCCGACTTGCTTCGCGACGTTACCCGAGCCGGGGTCGGACTCCGAGTACCGCCGTACCGACGCGTACATGTGTCGCTCCGGCCGCAACCGCGTCCTCGAGATCCGCGCTCATCCCAGCAGAGACCATGTTCGCAGCCGGATGGTTCCCGCGCAGGCGGGATGAGAATTCCATCAGCCGGTCGAACGCCGCCCGTTGCCGGCCGGCGTAAGGGCCCGCGAGAGGGGCGACGGTCATGAGGCCGTCGAGTCTCAGCCCCGGCGCGGCCTCGACGGCGTCGGCCAACTCGCCGATCGCGTCGGGTGCGACACCGCCCCGGTCTCCGCGCTCACCGCTCCCGGCATCGAGCGCCACCTGGATGAGGCAGCCGAGTTCGCGCTCGCCCCGCACCGCCGCCGCGGAGAGTGCGGTGACCAGCTTCACGCGGTCCACCGACTGCACCACACCGGCATAACCGGCCACGGAGCGGACCTTGTTGGTCTGCAACTGACCGACAAAGTGCCATGTGAGGGACAGATCCGCACATGCGGCGGCTTTTGGCGCCGCGTCCTGATCGCGGTTCTCCGCGACCTGACGCACACCGAGTTCATGCAGAATGCGCACGTCGCTCGCGGGGTAGGTCTTGGTGACGACGATGAGCGTCACCTCTTCCCGCTTGCGGCCGGCCGCAGCACAGGCGGAAGCGATACGTTCCTCCACCCGTGCCAGATTCGTGGCGAGTTGAGTCCTGCGATCCGTCATGTCCATCAGTCCAACCAGACATATCCGGCGAGCCGACCCGTGGTGCGGTCGCGGCGGTACGAGAAGTGATCGCCCGATTCCAGGGTGCAGAACGGCGAACGGTGCCGGTCGACGACGCCGAGCGCGTCGAGCTGGGCGTGCACCCCGGCCGTGACGTCGACCGCCGGGGTTCCCCAGCTGGTCTCCGACCACGACGCCGGGACGGCCCGTGCGACCTCGGCGCGCATCTGCTCCGGCACCTCGTAGCACCGGCCGCAGACCGCGGGGCCGGTGTGCGCGACGATCCTGGCCGGTTCGGCGCCGAGCGCGGTCATGGCCTCGACCGCGGCCGGGACGACTCCCGCGACCAGGCCGGGCCTGCCCGCGTGAGCGGCGGCGACGACCCCGGCCACCGGATCGGCCAGAAGTACGGGTGTGCAGTCGGCGGTGAGGACCGCGAGCGGAAGTCCCCGCCGGGCGGTCACCACGGCGTCCACGGCGGGGACCTCCGAGGCGCCGCCCCAGGGACCCTCGACCACGGCCACGTCACGCCCGTGCACCTGGTTCATCCAGACGACCCGCGCCGGGTCGAGGCCGAGGGCCCCTGCCGCGCGGGCCCGGTTCGTGACGACAGCGGCGGGGTCGTCGCCGACCGCGCCGCCGAGGTTGAGCTCCTCGAACGGAACGGCGCTCACTCCGCCCCACCTGTCGGTGAAAGCGAAATGGGCGCCGCCCGCCGAAGACTCCGCGGCCTGGGCCGCGTGCTGCGGACCTATCACTTCAAGAAGTCCGGTACGTCCAGCTCTTCGGCCTGGCTGTCCTGGTAGGGACGGGCCGTCGGGACGTGCGGCGGGGAGACCGGCGGCAGCGAGGTCTCGTTCACCACGGGCGCCGGCTCGGCCGGCGTCTGCGGCTCCTCGCGCGGGGGCACGGAGCCCAGCCCGCCCGTCTGACGCACCGGCTCCGCGGGCCGGGCCGGCGGAGCCGGCTCCTCGCGCTTGCCGGCGCCTGCCCCGAGGACGTTCTCCCGGCGGGCCGGCGGCTGTCCGCCGTCGAAGCCCGCCGCGATGACCGTGACCCGGACCTCGTCGCCGAGCGCGTCGTCGATGACCGCGCCGAAGATGATGTTCGCCTCGGGGTGGGCCGCCTCGCTCACCAGCTGCGCGGCCTCGTTGATCTCGAAGAGACCGAGGTCGCTGCCACCGGAGATGGAGAGCAGGACACCGCGGGCACCGTCGATGGACGCCTCCAGGAGCGGCGAGGAGATCGCCATCTCCGCCGCCGCCACCGCGCGGTCGTCGCCGCGGGCGGAGCCGATGCCCATGAGCGCCGATCCGGCCTCGGACATGACCGACTTGACGTCGGCGAAGTCGAGGTTGATCAGACCCGGGGTCGTGATGAGGTCGGTGATGCCCTGGACACCCGAGAGCAGCACCTGGTCGGCCGACTTGAAGGCGTCGAGCACGCTGACCTGGCGGTCCGAGATGGACAGCAGCCGGTCGTTGGGAATGACGATGAGGGTGTCGACCTCTTCGCGGAGCTCGGCGATGCCGTCCTCCGCCTGGTTCGCGCGCCGCCGGCCCTCGAAGGTGAACGGGCGGGTGACCACACCGATCGTCAGGGCGCCCAGCGAGCGGGCGATGTTGGCGACGACGGGTGCGCCGCCGGTGCCGGTGCCGCCGCCTTCTCCGGCGGTGACGAAGACCATGTCGGCCCCCTTGAGGACCTCCTCGATCTCCTCACGGTGGTCCTCTGCCGCCTTGCGACCGACGGCCGGGTTCGCCCCGGCTCCGAGGCCACGGGTGAGTTCACGGCCGACGTCGAGCTTGACGTCGGCGTCGCTCATCAACAGTGCCTGCGCATCGGTGTTGATCGCGATGAACTCGACGCCCTTGAGGCCGACCTCGATCATTCGGTTGATGGCATTGACACCACCGCCGCCGACACCGATGACCTTGATGACTGCGAGGTAGTTCTGCGGTGCTGCCACGTCGAAGGCCTCTCGCCTCGAGTTACGTGTCGTCGCTTCGCGGTAGTCCCGCCGCGACGACGGATGCCGATTGGGTCGGTCCGAACGCCGACCCAAACCCTAACCTTGAAGTTTAGGGTTACCAGTGTGTCTGCTTCATGGACTCTTCCGAACAGGACACTAAGTCGACAAGTGGCGCGCGTTCAACGAACACGCCGAACCTCCCGTTTTTCTTTTCACCCTATGTGATCACCCGTAGCGCTGACCAACCAGGGGGCTGGCCAGGCCAAACGTGCGTCAACTCTTCGACGCCGCAGGGGCGGTGGGTGCACTCACGTCGAAGTGTCCCGCTTTGGGAGACGCTTTCATGAGAGCGGTGAGTACCCGCGCCTTCACGGGCCCCTCCTCGCTGCTCCCCCACATCACCGTGCGACCCCGGGTCAGTTCGAGAACGGCGGAGTCGTACGAGGTGACCCGCACCGACTCGGTCTCCCTGGCCACCTTCCCCGGAATGTCGCCCGCGATGCGAACGGCTTCCCGTACCAGCCGGTCACTGCCGAAGCGGCGCAGACTGGCCGACCGATCCGGCGTCAGTTCCAGCAGCGGCACATGCGGGGGCGCTTTGTCCACGGTTGCGAAGCGCACGCCCTTCGCGTCCACTTCAATGAACTTTTCGCCCTTTTCGACCAGCAGGACGGGCTTTCGTTCCGTCACTTTAAGGCCGATTCCGTGCGGCCATGACCGTACGACATCCACGGAGTCGATACGAGGCAACTTCTGGCGCAACCGGTCCGCGATCGCACCGGTGTCCACGGAGATCAGCGGGTCGCCGACCGGGGCTTCCGCGGCCGCCTCCACCTCGGTCCGGGTCAGGACACCCGTGCCGGTGATCGTCACCTGCTCCAGGCGCAGCCAGGACGAGCCGTAGAGCACCCAGACCGTGGCCGCGGCGGTCAGCACCAGACCGGCCGCGGCCAGGATCAGGCGGATGCGCCCGGTCAGCCGGCTCTTCTGCGGGCCGATGTGCGGAGGGCGTGCCGGGGTGTCGGCCCGTTCGGCGTCACCGCGCTGGGCAGTCGTCGGTCCGGCCACGCTCGCTCCTTCGCCGGACCCGGGGCTCCCGCCCCGGGTCCGCACCGCCTCACGCCTGGCGGCGTGCGGCAATCGCCTCGTACACCATGCCGACGAGGAGGTCGTCGGCGTCCCGTCGCCCGAACTCCGCGGCGGCACGGGACATCTCGTACAGCCGGTGCGGATCCGAGAGCACCGGAAGGACGTTGCCCTGCACCCATTCCGGGGTGAGCGCCGCGTCGTCCACCAGCAGGCCGCCGCCGGCGTTGACCACCGGCTGGGCGTTGAGCCGCTGTTCGCCGTTGCCGATGGGCAGCGGGACGTAGGCGGCGGGGAGCCCGACGGCGGAGAGTTCGGCGACGGTCATCGCGCCCGCGCGGCAGAGCATCATGTCGGCCGCGGCGTACGCGAGGTCCATCCGGTCCACGTACGGTACCGGGATGTAGGGCGGCATCCCGGGCATGTTGTCGATGCGCGGCAATTCGTTCTTCGGGCCGACCACGTGCAGGATCTGGATCCCGGACCGCTGGAGCAGCGGTGCGATCCGCGTGACCACCTCGTTGAGGTGACGTGCGCCCTGCGAGCCGCCCGAGACGAGCAGCGTGGGCAGGTTCGGGTCGAGACCGAAGGCGGCGCGCGCCTCGGGGCGGACCCGGGCCCGGTCGAGGGTGGCGATGGTGCGGCGCAGCGGGATGCCGATGTAGCGGGCGCCGCGCAGCTTGCTGTCCGGGGTGGAGACGGCTACGCCGTGGGCGTAGCGCGATCCGATCTTGTTGGCCAGGCCCGGGCGGGCGTTGGCCTCATGGACGACGATGGGGACACCGGCGCGCTTGGCCGCGAGATAGCCGGGCAGCGCGACGTAGCCGCCGAAGCCGACCACGCAGTCCGCCTTGGTGCGCTCCAGGATCTGCTCGGCGGCCTTGATGGTGCCGCGCAGCCGCCCCGGGACGGTGATCAGCTCGGGTGTGGGCTTGCGCGGCAGCGGTACGGCGGGGATCAGTGCCAGGTCGTACCCCCGCTCGGGTACGAGCCTGGTCTCGAGTCCGCGTTCCGTGCCGAGGGCAGTGATTCCCACGGTCGGGTCCTGCCTCCGCAGGGCGTCTGCGAGGGCAAGCGCGGGCTCGATGTGCCCGGCGGTCCCCCCGCCGGCGAGTACGACATGCACCGAAATTCACCGCTCTCCGGACGGACGCTTCGTGACGCGCCGTCTCATCGTCTTCCATCTGACCCCGGGCCTCCGCATGGCCAGGGCCGCTCTCGCCGCAGGGTCCTCTCGCGCGAAGGCGATCATGAGCCCGACAGCGAACATGGTCGGCAGCAGGGCCGAACCCCCGTAGGAGAACAGCGGAAGCGGGACACCGGCGATCGGCAACAGGCCGAGCACCGCACCGATGTTGATCACGGCCTGCGCCGTGATCCAGGTGGTCACGCCTCCGGCTGCGTACCTCACGAAGGGGTCCTCCGTGCGTCCGGCCACGCGGATACCCGCATAGCCTAGAGCCGCGAAGAGGGCCAGTACCGACAGCGTCCCCGCCAGACCCAGTTCCTCCCCGGTGATGGCGAAGATGAAGTCGGTGTGCGGTTCAGGTAGTTGCCCCCATTTTTCCACACTCGCGCCGAGCCCGGAACCGAACCATCCGCCGGACGCGAGAGCGTAGATTCCGTGCACCGCCTGCCAGCACGAGTCCCCGGGGCCGGGTTCCGAGGCGCCGATGCAGGCGAGCCTGGACATCCGGTTGGGGCTGGTCTTGATGAGGACGAAACCGATGAGACCGGCGAAGGCGAGTACGCCGGCGAAGAGCCGGGTGGGGGCGCCGGCCAGCCAGAGCAGCCCGAAGAGGATCGCTGTGAGGATGATCGCGGTCCCCATGTCCCCGCCGAGCATGATCAGCCCGAGCAGCATGAAGGCGACCGGCACGAGCGGCACGAGCATGTGTTTCCACTGCGTCAGCAGCCGCTTGTCCTGTTTGCGGGCGAGCAGGTCCGCGCCCCACAGGATGAGGGCCAGCTTGCCGAACTCGCTCGGCTGGAGCTGGAAGGGGCCGCCCAGATAGATCCAGTTCTGGTTGCCGTTGACCGACATCCCTATCCCCGGCACCTGTACCAGGACCATCAGGAAGACCGTGCCCATGAGCAGCGGGTAGGCCAGCGCCCGGTGGAGTTTGACCGGCATCCGGGAGGCCAGCAGCATCAGCGCGGCCCCGATGACAGCCGCGATGAACTGCTTGCGGAAGAAGTAGGTGCTGGGCCGGGCGAGTTCCAGCGCCTTGATCATCGAGGCGGAGTAGACCATCACGAGGCCCAGCACGGTGATCAGCAGGCTCGACCCGAGAATCAGGTAGTACGCGGTCAGAGGCCGGTCCCAGGCCCGTCGTGCACGCTCGTAGGTCCGCCGCACCCCGGCGCCCCGGCGCGGCCGGGGCCGCTGCCCTCCTCCGGCCCTCGGCGCTCCGCCTCCGCGCGGCGTGGAGGGCCGCCTGGGCCCCGCCGCGGGCCGGCTCCGCAGGGCGAGCCCCGGGACGGCTCCCGCACCCGCGGGCAGCGGTCCGGCGAACAGGGGCGGAGTGAGCGCGCCGCTGATGGCCGAGGCCGCCCGTGAGCGGTCGGCTCCACGCGCGGCTGCGCTCTCGTCGGCCGGCATTGTCGCTGTCCCCTCCACTGCTCGTGCCCGGGGTCCGGCGCCGGGCCCCCGGCGGTGCCGCACGCCGTCCGCCAGGGGCCGGACACCGTTCCCGGTAGCCGTTCCCAGTCACCGTTCCCGGTCACCGGGACCGTACGCCGCTGAGGCCGGGAGCGTCAGGCGCTCTCGCCGGAGAGTCCGCGGACCGCGTCCGCGAACGCCTCGCCCCGCTTGTTGTAGTTGACGAACATGTCCATCGAGGCACAGGCCGGGGCCAGCAGAACGGTGTCACCGGGCTCTGCCAGTGCGGCCGCTTCGCGGACCGCCTCGGACATCGCACCAGTGTCGGTCCGCTCGAGGTCGACCACCGGTACCTCGGGGGCGTGTCGCGCCAGGGCTTCGCGGATCAGCGCCCGGTCGGCGCCCATCAGCACGACGCCCCTCAGCCGCTTCGCGGCCCCGCTGACGAGCTCGTCGAAGGTGGCGCCCTTGGCGAGGCCTCCGGCGATCCACACGATCGGCTCGTACGCCGCGAGGGAGGCCTCGGCGGCGTGCGTGTTGGTGGCCTTGGAGTCGTCGATGTACGTGACTCCGCCGACGTCGGCGATGTGCTCGATGCGGTGCGCGTCCGGGCGGAAGGCGCGCAGCCCGTCGCGCACGGCGGCCGGCGGCACACCGAAGGCGCGGGCGAGCGCCGCGGCGGCCAGGGCGTTGGCGATGTTGTGCGGGGCCGGCGGATCGACGTCGCCGACCTCCGCGAGCTCCTGGGCGTTCTTCTGCCGGTCGGCCACGAAGGCGCGGTCGACCAGGATGCCGTCGACCACTCCGAGCTGCGAGGGCGCGGGCGCGCCGAGGGTGAAGCCGATCGCCCGGCAGCCCTCCTCGACGTCGGCCTCGCGTACGAGCTCCTCCGTGGCGCCGTCCTGCGCGTTGTAGACGCAGGCGACGGTGTTGCCCTCGTAGATCCGCCCCTTGTCGGCGGCGTAACCGGCCATGGAACCGTGCCAGTCGAGGTGGTCGGGGGCCAGGTTGAGCACGGCCCCGGAGTGGGCGCGCAGGGAGGGGGCCCAGTGCAGCTGGTAGCTGGAGAGCTCGACGGCGAGCACGTCGTACGTCTCGTCGCCGAGCACGGCGTCCAGCAGCGAGACCCCGATGTTGCCGACCGCGGCCGTGCGCAGTCCCGCCGCCTCCAGGATCGAGGCGAGCATCCGCACGGTCGTTGTCTTGCCGTTGGTGCCGGTGACCGCGAGCCAGGGTGCGGCGTCGGGGCCCCGCAGCCGCCAGGCGAGCTCGACGTCGCCCCACACGGGGACGCCCGCCTCGGCGGCTGCCAGGAAGAGGGGCTTGTCCGGCTTCCATCCGGGAGCCGTGACGACGAGCTCGGTGGACTCGGGCAGGGTCGCCCCGTCGCCGAGGCGCACGGTGATCCCGTCCGCCTCCAGCTCCGCGGCCTGGGCGCGCGAGCGCTCGTCGTCGCCGTCGTTGACGACGGTGACGAGGGCCCCCCGCTCGTGCAGGGCGCGGGCGGCGGGGATTCCGCTCACCCCGAGCCCGGCGACCGTGACGTGCTTGCCCTGCCAGTCCACGTTGCTCACTTCTTGGCTGCCCATCCCGCGTAGAAGAGGCCGAGTCCGACGATCACGCACATGCCCTGGATGATCCAGAAACGGACCACGACAAGGACTTCGGACCAGCCCTTGAGTTCGAAGTGGTGCTGCAGCGGTGCCATCCGGAAGACCCGCTTGCCGGTCATCTTGAACGAACCGACCTGGATGACCACGGACATGGTGATCATCACGAAGAGGCCGCCGAGGATGGCCATCAGGAACTCGGTGCGTGAGCAGATCGCGAGACCGGCGAGCGCGCCGCCGAGCGCGAGCGAACCGGTGTCACCCATGAAGATCTTCGCGGGTGAGGTGTTCCACCACAGGAAGCCGAAGCAGGCGCCCATCAGCGCGGAGGCGACGACCGCGAGGTCGAGTGGGTCGCGTACCTCGAAACACGCCTGGGGGTTGGTCAGGGTGGTCGCGTTGGCGCACGACTCCTGGAACTGCCACAGCCCGATGAAGGTGTACGCGCCGAAGACCATCACCGACGCGCCGGTGGCCAGGCCGTCCAGACCGTCCGTCAGGTTCACGCCGTTGGACATGGCGAGGATCATGAACAGCGCCCAGACGACGAACAGCACCGGTCCGATGGACCAGCCGAAGTCCTCGACGAAGGAGAGCCGGGTGGACGCCGGGGTGTTACCCCTGATGTCGGCGAACTGCAGCGAGAGCACGGCGAACGCGATGCCGACGATCAGCTGGCCGGCCATCTTCGCCTTGGCCCGGAGGCCCAGGGAGCGCTGCTTGACGATCTTGATGTAGTCGTCGAGGAAGCCGACGAGGCCCATCCCGGCCATCAGGAACAGGACGAGGACGCCGGAGAAGCGCATCTCCTCGCCGGTGATCACCTTCGCCAGGACGTACGCGATGATCGTCGCCAGGATGAAGGCGATACCGCCCATGGTGGGCGTGCCCTTTTTACTGCCGTGGGTACGCGGGCCGTCGTCCCGGATGAACTGCCCGTAGCCCTTGCGGGCCAGAAGTTTGATCAGCAGCGGAGTGCCGACCAGGGTCAGGAAGAGCCCTATGGCCCCCGCGAAGAGGATCTGCCTCATCGGACGGCGACCTCGCCCTCGGTCGTCTCCAGCAGTGCCAGGGCGACCTTCTCCAGGCCGACCGACCGGGACGCCTTCACCAGCACGACGTCTCCCGGGCGCAGTTCACTGCGCAACAGGTCGACGGCCGCCTGTGCGTCGGACACGTGCACCGACTCCTCACCCCACGAACCCTCGTTATATGCGCCCAGTTGCAGCCAGGAGGCTTCTCTTCCCCCGACAGCGACGAGCTTGCTGACGTTGAGCCGGACGGCGAGCCGTCCGACCGCGTCGTGCTCGGCGAGCGACGAGTCGCCGAGCTCGGCCATCTGACCGAGCACCGCCCACGTGCGCCCCCCGGCTGCCCGTCGGGCCTTGCCCATGGCGGCCAGCGCACGGAGTGCGGCCTTCATGGATTCGGGGTTCGCGTTGTAGGCGTCATTGACGACCGTCACACCGTCCGGACGCTCGGTGACCTCCATGCGCCAGCGGGAGAGGGTGCCCGCCCCGGAGAGCGCATCGGCGATCTCAGTCACGGACATGCCCAACTCATGGGCGACGGCGGCCGCGGCGAGCGCGTTCGACACGTGGTGCTCACCGTACAGGCGCAAGGTCACGTCGCTGCACCCGGTGGGTGTGTGGAGCGTGAAAGCGGGGCGGCCGTCGTCCGTGAGCCGCACGTTCTCTCCCCGTACGTCCGCATCCGGGGCCTCTCCGAAGAGCAGCACCCGGGCTTTTGTGCGGGACGCCATCGCCCGCACGAGCGGGTCGTCGGCGTTGAGGATCGCCGCGCCGTCCTCCGGGAGGACCTCGACGAGCTCACCCTTGGCCTGGGCGATCGCCTCTCGGCTGCCGAACTCCCCGATGTGGGCGCTGCCCACGTTGAGGACCAGCCCGATGCTCGGTGGCGTCAGGTTGGCGAGGTAGTGGATGTGGCCGATACCGCGCGCCCCCATCTCCAGCACCAGGTGGCGGGTTTCCGCCGTCGCCCGCAGCGCGGTGAGGGGCAGGCCGATCTCGTTGTTGAGGGAACCCGGCGTCCAGACGGTGGGTGCCTTGCGCTCCAGCAGCTGGGCGATGAGGTCCTTCGTGGACGTCTTGCCCGCCGATCCGGTGAGCGCGACGACAGCGGTGCCGAGGCGCTCGACGACGGCGCGTGCCAGGGCGCCGAGGGCCGCCACGACGTCGTCCACGACGATCGCCGGGACACCGACGGGGCGGGCGGCCAGCACCGCTGTCGCACCCGCCTCGACGGCGCCCTGCGCGTAGTCGTGGCCGTCGACCCGTTCACCCGCGAACGCGGCGAACAGGGAGCCCTGCCGCACCTCCCGGGAGTCGATGACGACGGGGCCGGTGACGGTGACGGACTGGTCCGGTACGTCGTACGGCTGCCCGCCGACGATTCCGGCGATCTCGGCGAGGGAAAGGGCGATCACTTGGTCATCCCTGACTGTTGTTCTCGTGGGTGTGTACGCGGTCGTGAGAGGTGTGCCCGGTGCTCGCACGCCCCAGGGAACGCTCGATGGCCTCGCGCAGGACCTTCCGGTCGTCGAAGGCGCGGACCACTCCGTGGACGTCCTGGCCCTGCTCGTGTCCCTTTCCGGCCACCAGCACGGTGTCGCCGGGCTCGGCCCGGGCGACCGCGGCGGCGATGGCCGCGGCCCGGTCCGCGTCGACGAGCACGTCGCCGCGCTCGTGGACGGGTACCTCGGCCGCGCCGGACAGCATGGCGGCGAGGATCGCGAGGGGGTCCTCGGAGCGGGGGTTGTCCGAGGTCAGTACGGCGGTGTCGGCGAGCCGGGCCGCGGCGGCGCCCATCGGGCCGCGCTTCGTCGTGTCACGGTCACCGCCGCAGCCGAGCACGATGTGCACCCGGCCCTCGGTGACCTTCTGCAGGGAGCGCAGGACGGATTCCACGGCGTCGGTCTTGTGCGCGTAGTCGACGACCGCGAGGTACGGCTGTCCCGCGTCGACGCGTTCCAGCCGTCCGGGGACGCCGGGGACGGCCGCGACGCCGTCGGCGGCTGTCTGCGGGTCGACACCCGCGACGGCCAGGGTGACGATCGCCGCGAGGGTGTTGGCCACGTTGAAGGGGCCCGGCAGGGGGGCCTTCGCGGTGATCCGCTCGCCCTTGGGGCCGACCACGGTGAAGGTGCTGTCCTGGGGACCGACCTCGACACCCTCGGCCCGCCACTCGGCGTCGGGGTGACCCTCCGCGGAGAACGTGACGACCGGGACGGACGCTTCCTCGACCAGCCTGCGGCCGTACTCGTCGTCGAAGTTGACCACACCGAGCTTGCTGCGCTCCGGCGTGAACAGCTGCGCCTTGGCCTGGAAGTAGTCCTCCATCCCGGAGTGGAACTCCATGTGCTCCGGGCTGAGGTTGTTGAAGACGGCCACGTCGAAGACGCAGCCGTCGACCCGGCCGAGCACCAGGGCGTGGCTGGAGACCTCCATGGCGACCGCCTCGACGCCGCGTTCGCGCATGACGGCGAACAGGGCCTGGAGGTCGGTGGCTTCGGGGGTGGTGCGCTCCGACTTGATGCGCTCGTCGCCGATCCGCATCTCGACGGTGCCGATCAGCCCGGTGCTGCGTCCGGCACCGCGCAGGCCGCCCTCGACGAGGTAGGCCGTCGTGGTCTTGCCGGACGTTCCGGTGATGCCGATCTGGAGGAGGCCGGCGCCGGGCCGTCCGTAGATCTCCGCCGCGAGGTCTCCCATCCGGCCGCGCGGGTTCTCCGTCACGAGGACCGGGAGGCCGGTGGCGGCGGCGCGCTCGGCGCCCGCCGGGTCCGTGAGGATCGCGGCCGCGCCGAGGCCGGCGGCCTGTGCGGCGAAGTCCGCGCCGTGGAAGCGGGCACCGGGCAGGGCCGCGTACACGTCCCCGGGGCGTACGGCCCGCGAGTCGTGGGTGATGCCGGTGACCTCACCGGCGTCCTGCGGTCCTGCGCCGAGCCGGGCTGCCAGCTCTCCGAGGGAGGTCGGCGTGAGCCGGTCCGGTCGGGGCGCTCCCGGGTAGTTCACAGGCGCGTCCTTCTGAGTGGTTTGGCACTGATCAGGGTGGGGCACGGCGGTGAGCGTACCGGGCGGACCCGGCCTCTCGCGAAGTGAGGGGCCGGGGTTGCGGTACTTCTCGTTCCGGTTCCCGGGATCAGGGGTGATGGTCGTCACTGAGGGTTCCCCCGAGTCACTCGCCGGGCTTGAAGGACACCGGCAGCCGGGCGGGAGCGCTGCCGGAGGGAGGGGTCTGGAGGGTCTTGAGGGCGAACTCCATGACCTTCTTGTAGATCGGGCCGCAGATCTGTCCGCCGAAGTAGCTGCCCTTGGTGGGGTTCTGGATGGCGCAGTAGACGGCGATCTGCGGATCGTCCGCGGGCGCGAAACCGGCGAAGGAGGCGGTGTAGCCCTTGTAGACACCGCGTACGGGGTCGACGCGGTTGGCCGTGCCCGTCTTGCCCGCGACCCGGTAGCCCTGGATGTGGGCCTTGGTCCCGGTGCCCTCCCGGTCGTCCACGACCGACTCCAGCATCTTCGCCAGGGTCTTGGCGGTCTTCTCGCTGACCACCCGGGTGCGTTCGGGGGCTTCGGACGCGCTGTAGTTGCCGTCCGCGTCCTTGGTGCCGCGGACCAGGGTCGGCTCGATCCGGACCCCGCCGTTGGCGATCGTCTGGTAGACCGAAGCGGCCTGCATGGCGTTGAGCGAGAGGCCCTGGCCGAACGGGATCGTGTACTGCTGCGAGGTCGACCAGTCCTGCGGCTTGGCGAGG
This sequence comes from Streptomyces sp. NPDC006516, assembly GCF_040611875.1. Lineage (NCBI taxonomy): Bacteria > Bacillati > Actinomycetota > Actinomycetes > Kitasatosporales > Streptomycetaceae > Streptomyces > Streptomyces sp. NPDC006516. The sequence continues at coordinate 1,000,003 of NZ_JBEXPD010000001.1, read as the reverse complement.
ATGCCGGGCGACTCGCCCGGGTAGTCGAGCCCCGTGGTGCTGCCGATGCCGAATTTGCGCAGGTAGGAGTGCAGGACCTTGTTGGCCTCCGCCTGGGTCTTACCGAGCTGGCCGGTGGCCAGGATGGTGCCGATGTTGCTCGATTTGGCGAGTACGCCGTTGAGCGTGAGGTACCAGGTGGGGTGGTCGATGTCGTCCCGGAAGAGCCGGTCGCCGCGGTGCAGCCGGTTGGGCACGGTGACGTGCGTCCCGGGCGTCGCGGCCCCTTCCTCCAGCACGGCGGCCATCGACATGACCTTGCTGGTGGAGCCCGGTTCGTACACGTCCTGGAGCGCCGCGTTGCCCAGGGCCGCCGTGTCGCTCCGTGTGAGATCGTTGGGGTCGTAGCCGGGGGCGTTGGCCATGGCCAGGACCTCGCCGGTCCTGGTGTTCTGCACGACCACGTAGCCGCGGTCCGCCTCGGACTTCTCGACCTGGTCGGCGATGGCGCGCTGGGCCGCCCACTGGATGTCGCGGTCGATCGTCAGCTCGACGTCGGTGCCCGCGACGGCCGGGATCTCCGTGGAGCCGGCCGTGGGGACGGGACGGCCGCCGGCCTGCGCGTACCGGATCTTGCCGTCCTCGCCCTGGAGCTGCCCGTTCAGCTGTGCTTCCAGGCCGCCGCCGCCCTTGCCCTCCGCGTTGACGAAGCCCAGTATCCCGGCGGCGAGGCCGCCGTTCGGGTAGACCCGCTTGGTGGTGGGCTCCTGGAGGACTCCGGCCAGCACGTTGGCCCCGGGGCCCCCGGCGGCCTTGTCCTCGGCGGCCTTCTCCGCGAAGACGGACTTGAGGTCCTTGATCTGCTTCCAGACCTGCGGGGTCTGGCGGCGCGCCAGCACCGTGTAGCGGCTCTTGGGGGTCGAGAGCTTCTTCGCGAGCTCCGCCTCGTCCTTGCCGAGGATCGGGGCGAGCAGCGCCGCCGCCTGCTGCGGGGCGTCCGGTGCCTTGCTGTCCTCGGGAGTGAACAGCTTCGGGTCGGCCGTGATGTCGTGCGCGTCGACGCTGGTGGCCAGGGCGATACCGCTGCGGTCGGTGATCTCGCCGCGTTCGGCCGCGATCGTGTACTCCAGGTAGCGGTTCTTCTCGGCCTTCGCGGCGTACGTGGCCGCGTCGACGGCCTGGACCTGGAGGAGCCGTACCACGAACGCCAGCATCACCAGCGTCAGGCAGAGGCTGATCAGGCGGAGCCGGGGGCGGGGGCTGCCCAGGCGGATGGACTGCGGGGATCCGCCGCGCCGCTTCCGGGCGGCGGCAGGCCGCCGCGGTGCCGGACGGCCGGCGGGCCGGGGCCGTCCCGATCCGCTCGCCGCGTTACGGGGGCGCGCGGGGCCGGGTACGCGACGGCGCGGCGGTTCCTTGGACGGCACTGCGTCACCTGCCGGGGCTGGTCGAGGGCGATGTCGAGGGCGAGGGGGTGATGGTCGCGGAGGACGCCGGGGTGGACGCGGCGGAGGCCGGCGAGGCGGACCCGGACGGGGAGGCCGAGGAGGGCCCGGCCGTGCTCGCCTCCGGTTCGGGGACCGCGGTGGGTGACGGTGCGGCGGTGGCGCGCTCCGGCACACCGCTGACGGTGCCGTCCGGGTTCAGGAAGGCGGGGCTGCCGCCGGGCACCATGCCGAGCTCCCTGGCGCGGCGCTCCAGCGCGTCGGGCTCGGAGTAGCTGTCCACGTCGCGCTGGAGAGCCTGCTGTTCGTCGGTGAGCTCGGTCGTCTCCCGCTCCAGCTCGCTGAGCCTGAACGATCCTTCGTTGAGTGCCGAGTTCAGCAGGAGGAGCGAGATCAGGCCACCGGCGAGCAGCAGCACGACCAGCAGGACGAAGGGGGTACGGGCAGCGGTGCTCGGCCCCGACGGCATCAGCCGTGCGAGGCGGCCGGCCCGCCCCTTCATCTGCTCGGCCGTCCCGGTCACGGCGTCGCCACCGTCCTCACCGGCGTCCGGCCGGGCGGGCGGGGGGCGCTCATCGCTCCTCCTCGCGGATCCGCTGGGCGCCGCGCAGCCTGGCGGGAGCGGCTCGCCGGTTCTCGGCGACCTCCTCCTCCGTGGGGAGTTCGGCGCCCCGGGTGAGCAGCTTCAGCCGGGGCTGGTAGCGCTCGGGGACCACGGGCAGGCCGGGCGGCGCCGTGTTGGCGGCGCCTGCGGCGAAGACCTGCTTGACGAGACGGTCCTCCAGCGAATGGTAGGAGAGGACGGCGATCCGGCCACCCACGGCGAGACTGCCCACCGCGGCCGGAATGGCCCGCTCCAGGACGGTCAGTTCGCCGTTGACCTCGATGCGCAGGGCCTGGAAGGTGCGCTTGGCCGGATTTCCTCCGGTGCGCTTGGCGGCCTGCGGCAGGGAGTCGCGGATGAGCTCGACGAGACGGGCGCTGTTGGTGAAGGGTTCCTTCGCGCGCTCACGCACGATGGCCGACACGATGCGCTTGGCCTGCTTCTCCTCGCCGTAGGCGCGCAGGATCCGCACGAGTTCACCCGGCGGGTAGGTGTTGAGGACTTCGGCGGCGCCGATGCCGGTCGTCTGGTCCATGCGCATGTCGAGCGGCGCGTCCTGGGCGTAGGCGAAGCCGCGGTCGGCCTCGTCCAGTTGCATCGAGGAGACACCGAGGTCGAACAGCACGCCCTGGACCTTGGGGATGCCGAGCCTTTCGAGGACCTCGGGCAGTTCGTCGTAGACGGCGTGCACCAGAGTGGCCCGGTCGCCGTACGGCGCGAGGCGCTCACCCGAGAGGCGCAGCGCCTCCTTGTCGCGGTCCAGGGCGACGAGCCGGACGTCGGGGAAGGCGGCGAGCATGGCCTCGCTGTGCCCGCCGAGCCCCAGGGTGCAGTCCACGACGACGGGGGGCCGCGGGCCTGTCGCCTCCAGAGCCGGGGCCAGCAGGTCCAGGCATCGCTGGAGCATCACCGGGACGTGTCGGGTCTGGCTCAATGCGCCCTCTCAGGCTCTGTCCCGTGATGGCCGCACGTGCGGTCTGGTCCCCGCCCGCTCGGAAGGGGAGGTCCGCCGGCGCCGGGGAAGGGGCGCCGGCCGACCACGAGCGGGAGAGGGCCGGGCCGCATGTACGCCGCACATCACAGGAACTCGAAGTAAAAAAATGCGGAATGTGCAGGCGTGTCGGTAACTTCGCGTCACTTTAGTCCACCCTGCCATCCGATCCATTCCCGATCAACGAACGGCGCAGCGCGTCGTACCGCCTGAGCGATACGGCGAACCTCACCCGGTCGGCCCTCCGGGTGTGAGGCTTGTGGGTTACCTCACAACAACCCACGTTGACGTTCTTTGTCCCCTTCCACAGCCCGACGGGAGCAATCGCGAAGGATAACGTCATGGTTATGTCGACTTCTGCACAGTCTTCCGCCGAGACCGGTTCCGCCGCCCCCTCCGGCGCCCCCTCCGGAGAAACAGTCACCGACCGTCTGGTCGACCTGAACACGCGTTACGCGGAGGCATTCACCGACCCGGGCATGGACGCGCGACCCGTACTGAAGGTCGCCGTGGTCGCGTGCATGGACGCCCGCCTCGACCTCCACCGGGCGCTGGGCCTGGAGCTGGGCGACTGTCACACCATCCGCAACGCGGGCGGTGTGGTCACCGACGACGTCCTGCGATCGCTGACCATCAGTCAGCGCGCGCTCGGCACCCGCAGCGTCATCCTCATCCACCACACCAACTGCGGCATGGAGTCCCTCACCGAGGACTTCAGGCAGGAGCTGGAGCTGGAGGTCGGGCAGCGCCCGGCCTGGGCGGTGGAGGCCTACTCGGACGCCGACCAGGACGTCCGGCAGTCGATGCAGCGCGTGCGCACGTCGCCCTTCCTCCTGCACACGGACGACGTCCGCGGATTCGTCTTCGACGTGACCACCGGCAAGCTGCGGGAGATCCTCCCCGCCTCCTGAAGTCCCCCGACATACGGACCACATCCGGCATATCGCCCCCAGTTGTCCACAGGCGAGTGACACGAAGCGGTAACGGCAACAAGAATGCGGGTGTGACATCTCTCCGGGTCCTCCGGAGAGTGTCCGTATTTCGGAGCGGGCCGGGCGGCTCTGTGCGTCGGCCCGTGCACAAGGGGCCGAGGAGGGCCGGGTGACGACCTATGACGATCGAGCGAGCCTCACAGATCTGACCACGACAGCGGAGCGGGTGCGCAGGTCGGTCGAGGGTGTGATCGAGGGCAAGCCTGAGGTCGTACGGCTCTCGCTGACCGTGCTGCTCGCCGAGGGGCACCTCCTCATCGAGGACGTGCCCGGGGTCGGCAAGACGATGCTGGCCAAGGCGCTGGCACGGTCCATCGACTGCTCGGTGCGGCGCATCCAGTTCACACCGGATCTGCTGCCCTCCGACATCACCGGGGTGTCGATCTTCGATCAGCAGCGGCGTGACTTCGAGTTCAAGCCCGGCGCGATCTTCGCCCAGATCGTTATCGGCGACGAGATCAACCGTGCCTCGCCCAAGACCCAGTCGGCGCTGCTGGAGTCGATGGAGGAACGGCAGGTCACGATCGACGGCCAGACCTATGAGCTGCCCGATCCCTTCATGGTCGTCGCCACGCAGAACCCGGTCGAGATGGAGGGCACGTATCCACTGCCCGAGGCTCAGCGCGACCGGTTCATGGCCCGTGTCTCGATCGGGTACCCGAGCGCGGAGGCCGAACTGCAGATGCTCGACGTGCACGGCGGCGCCTCACCGCTGGACGACCTGCAGCCGGTGGCCCACGCCCACGACATCGTGAAGCTGATCGAGGCGGTGCGCATGGTCCACGTGGCCGAGTCCGTCCGGCGGTACGCGGTGGAGCTGGTGGGCGCCACCCGCCGGCATCCGGATCTCAGACTCGGGGCGTCCCCGCGCGCGACCCTCCATCTCCTGCGTGCGGCCAAGGCCTCGGCGGCGCTCGCCGGGCGTGACTACGCCCTGCCGGACGACGTCCAGGCCCTCGCGGTCGCGGTGCTCGCGCACCGCCTGCTGCCCACGGCGCAGGCGCAGCTCAACCGCCGTACCTCCGAGCAGGTCGTGCTCGACATCCTCCAGCGCACCCCGGTGCCGACCTCGGGCGGCGCTGCCGCCCCGGCCCAGCACCGGACCGGCGGCCCGGTGTACGGCCCGCAGCCCGGCGCCCGGCGGCTGTGATGACGGCCGGTGGGCCCGGCCCTGTGGACGACGCCGACGACAAGGGAAGCCTGCGGGCGGCTCTGAGCGGGCTGACTACCCGGGGCCGGTCGTTCCTCGCCGCCGGGGTGGCGGCGGCCGTCTGCGCGTACGTCCTCGGCCAGGGTGATCTGCTGCGGGTCGGTCTGCTGCTCGCGGTGCTCCCGCTGGTCTGCGTCATCGTGCTCCACCGCACCCGCTACCGGGTGGCGGGCAGCCGGCGGCTGTCCCCGTCCCGGGTGCCGGCGGGGTCGGAGTCGCGGGTCCATCTGCGGATGGAGAACGTCTCGCGGTTGCCCACGGGCCTGCTGATGCTCCAGGACCGTGTTCCCTACGTGCTGGGCCCCCGGCCCCGGTTCGTGCTGGACCGGGTGGAGGCGGGCGGCGTCCGGGAGGTGTCCTACCGGGTACGGTCCGATCTGCGCGGGCGCTATCCCCTGGGGCCGCTCCAGCTGCGGCTCAGCGATCCCTTCGGCATGTGCGAGCTCACGCGTTCCTTCAGCGCCTACGACACCCTCGTCGTCGTCCCCCGTACCGAGCCGCTTCCGGCGCTGCGGCTGGCCGGGGAAGCCTCCGGGTACGGCGACGGGAGGCAGCGTTCGCTGGCGCTGGCGGGCGAGGACGACACCATTCCACGCGGCTACCGTCACGGTGACGACCTGCGGCGGGTCCACTGGCGGTCCACCGCGCGCTACGGCGAGCTGATGGTGCGCCGGGAGGAACAGCCGCAACGGGCCAGGTGCACGGTGCTCCTGGACACCCGGAGGATCGCCTATCAGGGCGCCGGGCCCGGGTCGGCCTTCGAATGGGCCGTGGCCGGGGCGGCCTCCGCGCTGCTCCACATGCTGGAGCGCGGCTTCGCGGTGCGGCTGCTCACGGACGACGGGAGCACCGTGCCCGGCGAGACCGCCGAGGGCTATGCGGGATCGACCCAGGATTCCGCGGATTCGGCCGGCCTGATGATGGACACCCTTGCGGTCGCCGACCACTCCGACGGGGGAAGCATCTCCCGCGCCTACGACGTGCTCCGGGGGAGCAACGAAGGGCTGCTGGTGGCGTTCTTCGGCGATCTCGACGAGGAGCAGATGGCCGTGGCGGCCAGGATGCGGCAGCGCAGCCGCGGGGCCGTCGCGTTCGTGCTCGACGGCGACGACTGGGCGCGCGGCAGGGCCGCCGCTCCGGCGGCGCGGGCTGCCGAGCGCCTGCGGGTGCTGAGGGAAGCGGGATGGACAGCGGTGCCGGTGCCGCCCGGGGCCGAGCTCTCCCGGCTCTGGCAGCAGGCCGGCCAGGAGCGCTCCGGCGCCGGATCGACGACAGGGCTCTCCGGGGGATGGTCATGAGTGGTCGTAGCCGACTGGCGCTGTGCGCCTTCGTGGCCACGATGCTGGCGGCGGGGGCGCTGCTGCCCCTGGTCGAGACGTCGAAGTGGGTGCTGCAGGCCGGTTTCCTGCTGGCCGTCCAGACCGGTGTGGGCGCGCTCGCCCGCCGGATGCGCCTCGCGCGGATACTGACGGTCTCCCTCCAGGTGGTCGTCACCCTCCTGACGCTCACGGTGGCGTTCGCCAGGGAGCACGCCCTGTTCGGCCTGCTGCCCGGTCCGCAGGCGGTCCAGCGCCTCGCCGACCTGCTGACCGCGGGCGCCGACGACGTCAGCAGGTACGCCACCCCCGCACCTGCGACGGACGGCATCCGTCTGATGCTGATCGGCGGGGTGCTGCTCATCGGGCTCGCCGTGGACGTCCTTGCGGTGACCTTCCGCACGGCCGCACCGGCCGGCCTGCCGTTGCTCGCCCTCTACTCGGTGGCGGCCGGGCTCTCCGAGGGCGGCGCGGGGTGGCTGTGGTTCACGCTCGCGGCGTGCGGGTACCTGCTGCTCCTGCTGGCCGAGGGCCGGGACCGGCTGTCCCAGTGGGGGCGCGTCTTCGGCGGTGTGTCCCGCACGTCGAACGGTCTGGCCGCCGGCCTGGAGGGCTCAGGACGGGCCCTCGCCCCCGTCCGCACGGGACGGCGTATCGGCGCGGTGGCGCTGGGCATCGCGCTTGCCGTCCCCGCCGCCCTTCCCGCGCTGGACGGCGGGCTCCTGGGCGGCACGGGCGGCGGGACGGGCCGGGGTGGGGGCGGAGGGACGATCTCGGCGGTGAATCCGCTGGTCTCCCTCCAGAACAACCTCAACCAGCCGGAGAACCGGGAGGTGATGACGTATCGCACCAACTCCGTGAGCCCGCAGGACTTCTATCTGCGCATCCTCGCGCTGGACCAGTTCAGCGGCGGCGAGTGGAGGCCGTCGACCCGCCGGCTGAGGGATGTGCCGGACCGGCTGCCTCAGCCGGCCGGACTGGGCACGGATGTCGCCGTCACCGAGATCCGGACGAACATCTCGGCCTCGCGTTCGTACCAGCAGACGTATCTGCCTCTCCCCTACCCGGCGAGCGAGGTGGACGTCCAGGGCCGCTGGCGGTACGAACCCGAGGGGCGCACCCTCGTCGGTGACGACGGCCAGACGACGGGCGGTGCCCGCTACGAGGTCAGCAGTCTGGTGGTGGAGCCCACGGCCTCGCAGCTGGGCGGGGCGATGGCACCGCGTTCGGAACTGGTCCGTGAGTACACCCGCCTCCCCGCGTCGCTCCCCGACGTGGTCGAGGAAACGGCCGACCAGGTCACGGAGGGCGCGGCCAACGACTACGAGCGGGCCGTGAAACTGCAGGACTGGTTCGCCTCCGGGGGCGGCTTCCGTTACGACACGACGGTGACCTCGGGGACCGGCACGACGGCGATCGAGCGGTTCCTGAAGGAGAAGGAGGGCTTCTGCGTCCACTTCTCCTCCACGATGGCCGCGATGGCCAGGACCCTTGGGATTCCGGCCCGGGTCGCGGTGGGCTTCACGCCCGGCACGGTCCAGGCCGACGGGTCGGTGTCGGTGGGGCTGCGGGACGCGCACGCCTGGCCCGAGCTGTACTTCGAGGGCGTGGGGTGGACGCGCTTCGAGCCGACCCCGTCCCGCGGAAGCACCCCGGCGTACACCCGGCCGGACGTCCCCTCCCAGGACCCGAGCGATCCCGCGGTGCCCACGGACGGCGCCTCCGTGGCGCCCACGGCTGCTCCCTCCGCGTCGGAGTCGTGCCCGGCGCAGGAGCGCCGGCAGGGTCAGTGCGGTGTGGCCCCGGTTCCCGGTGCGGCGGATTCGGCCGATCCGGGGACACCGGTCGGTGAGGTGGTCCTGTGGGTGCTGGGCGCCCTGGCGGTGCTGACGCTCCCGTTGCTGCCGATGCTCTGGCGACTGCGGGCGCGCAGCCGGCGGCTGGGCTCCTTCGGCCGTACGTCCGCTGATGCCACCGCACGGCCGGGCCAGGCCGCGGACGGTGCCGTAGGGCTGGGTGGCCTCGACGGAGCGGCGGCCGGTCCCGGGCGGCTCGGCTCCTCCGGCCGCACCTCCGCGGATGCCGCCGCACGGGTGATGGCGGCCTGGCAGGAGCTGACCGACACGGCCTGGGACCACGGCATCGTCCCCGACGAGTCGCAGACCCCTCGCAAAGCCGCGGCCCGTGTCGTACGGCTGGGTGGCCTCGACGGAGCGGCGGCCTCGGCGGCCCACCGGCTGGCGGGTTCGGTGGAGCAGGTGCTGTACGCACCCGAGCCCCGCGCGGTCGCCGGGTCGGCGCAGGACGTGCGCGAGGTACGGGCGGGTCTGTGGGCCTCGGCCGGCCGCTGGGGCAGGGTGCGTGCGACGCTCGCCCCCCGTTCCGCCGTTCGGGTGATCTGGGCGATTTCGGAGGGTCGGGCGGAGCTCGGCCGGAGGTGGTCGGACCGGCTGGGACGTGCCGGCTGGGCGGCGCGCCTGCGCAGGCTGTCGCGGCAGCAGGGCTGACGCCGGGATCGGGCCTGCACAGGCGGGCCCGATCCCGCGCTCACCCACCCCCACGCTCCCGGGGCCCTCGGCCCGCTGCCGGCCTCTCCGGCGCCCGAGCTTTCCCCGGCTCACCGCCTCACCGGCTCCCAGCCGGCCGCCGGTCACGCCGGCCCCCGATTCGGGCCCCGGGCGCAAGAAGTCCGGGCGACCGGCGCCCGGCTCCTACGGCCGAGCCCGGTGAGCCAGGGGATTCCGGTGCGCCCAGCCGATCCCGGCTGATCCCCGTGAGCCTCGTGAGCCGGGGGCGCCTGGAGGATCCATCCCGGTGATACCGGAGCGCCCGGTGAGCCCGGGATCGGCCCGGTGAGCCCGGCGGAACCCGGCCGATGCCGGTTCGGTGCCCCGTACCGGCCGGTCCCGTCCCGTCCTGTACCGGCCGTGTGCCGGCAACGCGTGAGGGGCGGTCGCACAGTGCGACCGCCCCTCACGTGGGGTCCAGCGTCAAGTTCTCGGTGTGCGCGCGCCGCGTCACGGGCCGGGGGGTGTCCACCGGCCGGGACGCGGAACGCTCACTGGCCCTGTTCGTCGCGGCGGCGCTGCCACCGCTCTTCGATCCGGTTCATCATCGACCGGCGCTGCCTGGGGTGTCGGCGTTCGCCTCCACCCCCGCTCGCACTCCCGGCCGGCTGCTGCTCACCGGGCTTGGGCGCCTTGCGCCACCCGGTGACCGCCAGCACGGCGCAGCCCAGCATGACGAGGAATCCCGCCACGCTGACCCAGGTCTGCTGGAAAACCATTCCGGCCATGAGGAGCGCGATACCCACCAGAAAGCCGGCCACCGCCTGGTAGACCCGTCGCCGGGTGTACCTGCGCAGCCCGCTTCCCTCAAGCGCTGTAGCGAACTTGGGATCTTCGGCGTACAGCGCTCGCTCCATCTGCTCGAGCATTCGCTGCTCGTGCTCCGAGAGCGGCACGGAGTCCTCCTCGTCGTCGGCCGCGGGGGCGACCGGTATGCGGCCCTTCCAGGATAGGCAGGGATTCGCCCCCGTGAAACCCGCCCTCTAGCCATAGCCAGTCCGGACCGCCATGTCGGCTCGGCTGCTGAGGCGTAGATTCCCCGACCTCCGATCCGTCATGCCGGATGGTGTCACCCGATCATACGGGGCTCGCGGCCCGATCGGGTGTTCTGGGCAGTACTCCGTCTGCAGCTGCGTTGCTGATCAGCCGTGCTCCGGTCACTCCGTGTCCACGCCCGTGCGGGCTCCCCGTCACGGCCTAGGCGCGCTTTTCTCCCAGAACGTGCAGCTGGGTCGCCACGGCGTGGAAGGCAGGCTGTTCGGCTACGGCCGCCTCCAGCTTGAGAAGCTCCTCCATGGCACCCGGCTCGGTGTCCACGAGCACGCCGGGAACGAGGTCGGCGAAGACCCGCACACCGTGCACGGCGCCCACCTCGACGCCCGCGTCGGTGACCAGTTCCGTCAGCTGGCCGGCGGTGAACCTGCGGGGCACGGGGTCGCCGCCGCCCCACCGGCCCGCCGGGTCCGTCAGCGCCTGCCTGGCCTCCGCGAAGTGTCCGGCGAGCGCCCGCGCCAGGACGGCGCCGCCGACGCCGGCACCGAGCAGGCTGAGCGCGCCGGAGGGGCGGAGCGCGTCGACCGCGTTCCGCACGCCCTCGGCGGGTTCGTCCACGTACTCCAGGACGCCGTGGCAGAGGACCGCGTCGTAGCCGTCGCGCTCCACCACGTCGAAGAGGCCGAGGATGTCGCCCTGGACGCCACGCACCCGCTCGGCGACCCCGGCCTCGTCGGCACGGCGCTCCAGCGCGAAAAGGGCGTTGGGGCTGGGGTCGACCACGGTGACCCGGTGGCCGAGCCGGGCGACGGGCACCGCGAAATTGCCGGTGCCACCGCCCGTGTCCAGCACGTCCAGGGTTTCCCTGCCGGTCGCCTTGACCCGGCGCTCGAGAGCGTCCTTGAGAACCTCCCAGACCACGGCGGTACGGAGGGAGGCGCGGGGGCGCAGCTGGTCCGACACGGCGATTGACTCCTCGGCGCGGTGCCGCCACGGACGGCGGAGCGTGAACGGTGCAGGTGGTACGGGTCCTCTCCACCCTATTGCCTCGCACCGCCCCGACGGTCACTCCCTGTCCCGCAGCCGGCCCGCCCCCTCCCTCCGGGGCTGCGGCAGCACGGGCTGGAGGACCAGCAGCCGCTCGACCAGTCGCAGGAACACGGCGACGTCGCGCAGCAGATCGTCGGCGTCCCGGCTGGTGGCGGCGCCGGGTATGCCGGCCTCCGCACGGGCCCTGCGCCCCGCGCCGGAGGCGAAGAGGGCGCTCCATTCGGTCAGTTCGGGAGCGATGTCCGGCAGCACCTCCCAGGCGCTGCGGATCCGCTCCCTGCCGCGGCGGCCGGTCTCGGGCCGGCCGCGGGCGGCGAGGACGGCGGCGGCGGTGCGCAGCGCGGCGAGGTGCGCGGTGGCGTAGCGCTCGTTGGGCACGGCGAGTTCGGCGGCCTCCTCCAGGCCGGTGTGGGCCTGGGCGAGGAGATCGAGGGCGGCGGGCGGTGCCGTGGTGCGGCGCAGCACGGGGTGGACGTCGGTTGCCGGACCGGTCAGTGAGGGGGCAGGGCTGCCTGCGCGGCGCCGCGGGGCGGCGGCTGCGGACGAGCTGGCCATGACGAACCTCCTGTCGTCGTGTGACGGCTTTGTGGCCGTCTGTATCCATCGTGACGCCCCCCACTGACAATCCCTCAGAACCACCCTCTGACCTGCCACTTTGCTTCGCGCACAAGTTCGGGCTAGTTTTTTGCACTGACTGGTCAGTGCAAAAAAATGGGGGGTGGGGTCGTGGACGGCCCGCACGGGGCGGCAGTGAGCGCCGAGGACTTCGGACTGAAGGGACCTCGCGGCTGGGCCTTCCAGGGGGTCGGGTTCTCCGCCGCTCCCGGAACACTCGTTGCGGTCGAGGGGCCCTCCGGCTCGGGCCGCACCTGCCTGCTGCTCGCGCTCACCGGCCGGATGCGTGCCACGTCGGGCCACGCCGAGGTGGGCGGCGAGCGTCTGCCGGGGCGGCTGGCGGCCGTACGCCGGTTCAGCGCGCTCGGCCCGGTTCCCGGGGTCAGCGAGCTGGACCCCTCCCTCACCGTCGCGGAGCACCTGCGGGAACGGGCCCTGCTGCAGCGGCGTTTCGGCGCCTCGCCGCGCGCCCTGCTGCGCTCCCGTGCCGCGCGCGCCGCCACGTCGCGGGCCACGGTCGACACCGCTCTGGAGGCCGCCGGGCTGGACCTCGCGGCGCTCCCCAAGGCCGAACGGACCTCCGTGCGCGACCTGGAGCGCCTGGAGGCGCTGCGCCTTTCCGTCGCCCTCGCGCTGACGGGCCGCCCCCGGCTCCTCGCGGTGGACGACACCGACCTCAAGCTCTCTCCCACCGAACGCTCGCAGGCCTGGGAGCTGCTGCGCGCCCTCGCCGCCGCCGGGACCACCGTGCTGGCCGTGTGCAGCGAAGCACCCGAGGACACCCTGACGGTCCACACCCGCCCGGCGGCCGGGGCCCCCGGCCCCGCCGGCCGCACGACCACGGAGAAGGAGACGGCCGATGCGATCGCCGAAGCTGGCCGCGCTTGAGCTGCGAAGGTTCGGCAGGGGCCGGATGCCGCGTGCCGCACTCGTCGCACTGCTCCTGCTGCCGCTGTTGTACGGAGCCCTGTACCTCTGGTCGTTCTGGGACCCGTACGGGCGGCTCGACCGCATCCCCGTCGCGCTGGTCAACGACGACAAGGGCACGGACACGGGCGGGGAGCACCTCGCGGCCGGGGACGAGATCTCCGGCAGGCTCCTCGACTCCCGGGTCTTCGACTGGCACGAGGTCGGCTCCGCCGAGGCCGAACGGGGCGTCGAGGACGGGACGTACTACCTCTCCCTGACCATGCCGCCGGACTTCAGCGAGCGGATCGCGTCCAGCGCCGGGGACACCCCGGAGACCGGCGCCCTCCAGGTCCGTACGAACGACGCCAACAACTACATCGTCGGCCAGATCTCCAGGACGGTGTTCGCCGAGGTCCGCAGCGCCGCCTCTTCCAAGGCCTCGCGCGGCTTCCTGGACCGGATCTTCATCAACTTCTCCGGCCTGCACGACGCCACCGCGAAGGCGGCCGAGGGGGCGGACGACCTCCGGAGCGGTGTCGAGAAGGCGAAGAAGGGTTCCAAGGAACTCGCGGAGGGCCTCAAGGACGCCAAGGCGGGCAGCGGGAAACTCTCCAAGGGCGTCGCCCGGCTCGACAAGGGCGCCGCCGAACTGGCCACGGGATCCCGGCAGGTAGCCGACGGCACCCAGCTCCTCGCCGACAAGGCCGGCAAGGCCGCAGCCGACGTACGCCCCTTCCTGAAGGACAACGGCAAGGCCATCGGCGACGCGGCACGCCTGGTCGCCGACTCGTCGAAGGCCGTACGGGACAACCTCGACCTGCTGGTCGCGGCGGCCCCCACCGCCTCGGCCGCCGCCCACACGGCCTCCGACGAGCTCTCCGAGGTCCACCGCACGCGCTGTGAGGAGCAGCCGGTCCCCGACCCCGGGGTCTGCCCGCAGCTGAAGCGCGCGGTGACGGCGGCGGCGGACGTCGCCGCGGTGGCCGACGACGTGAACGCCCTGGTCACGAACCAGAAGGGCGATCTCACCAAGCTGCGCACGCAGCTGGCCACTCTGGAGAAGCAGGCCGACGCCCTCGCGAAGCGCTCACCGCACCTGGACACGGACCTGGAGTCCGCCGTCGCGAGGATCGACAAGCTCAACACCGGCGCGCACAAGGTCGCCACGGGTGCCGGCACGCTCCACACCGGACTGGGCACCGCCAGAACGGGCGCCGGAGATCTGGACGCCGGAGTGAAGAAGCTGAAGACGGGCGCCACGAGCCTGAAGAGCGGGCTGTACCGGCTGGGCGACGGTTCGGCGACGCTCGCCCAGGGGCTGAACGACGGGGTCGGGAAGATCCCCGACTACGACGAGGAGGACCGCGACGCCCGTACCGGTGTGATGGCCGACCCGGTACGGCTGGCCTCGTCATCGCTGCACGCGGCGCCCAACTACGGGACCGGGTTCGCCCCTTACTTCATCCCGCTCTCCCTCTGGGTGGGCGCGATGGTGGCGTACATGCTCATCCAGCCGCTCAACCGGCGGGCGCTCTCGGCCGGGGCTCCGGCCTGGCGCATCGCCTTCGCGGGCTGGCTGCCGGTCGCCGCGATCGGCCTGCTCCAGGTGGCCGCCCTGATGGCGGTGCTGCACTGGCGGCTCGGTCTGCAGATGACGCACGCCGCCGGGACGCTCGCCTTCCTGGCCCTGGTCACGTGCTGCTTCGCCGCGATCGTGCAGTGGCTCAACGCCCGCTTCGGCGCGGCGGGGCGGATCCTGGTGCTCGCCGTGCTGATGCTCCAGCTGACCTCGGCCGGCGGCACGTACCCCGTCCAGACCAGTCCCTGGTTCTTTGGGGCGATCCACCCCTTCCTGCCGATGACCTATGTCGTGGAGGGGCTGCGGCGGCTGATCACCGGCGGCGGGCTCGGCCCGGTCTGGCAGGGCTGCGCCGTGCTGCTGGCCTTCACGGCGGGCGCGCTGGCGCTGACCGCCCTCTCCGCCCGCCGCAAACAGGTGTGGACCCTGGACCGGCTCCACCCGGAGCTGAGTCTGTGACCGCGCCCGCACCTGTGAGAATCAGGGGCATGGACAGCAGTAGCACCACGCGCCGCCAGGCCACCCGGCAGAAGCTCTACGAGGCGGCGGTCACCCTCATCGCGGAAAAGGGCTTCTCGGCGACCACGGTGGACGAGATCGCCGAGCGGGCCGGGGTCGCCAAGGGCACGGTCTACTACAACTTCAAGAGCAAGACCGAGCTCTTCGAGGAGCTGCTGCGCCACGGCGTCGGGCTGCTCACCCAGTCGCTGCGCATCGCCGCCGAGGGGACGGACGCCCGCGGCGGCACCCGGGTGGAGGCGCTGGACGCGATGATCCGGGCGGGCCTGGTCTTCATCGACCGCTACCCGGCTTTCACGCAGCTGTACGTCGCGGAGCTCTGGCGCACCAACCGCGCCTGGCAGTCGACCCTCCTGGTGCTGCGTCAGGAGGCGGTCGCCGTCGTCGAGGGGGTGCTCAGGGAGGGCGTGGCCGGCGGGGAGCTCAGCGAGGAGATCGACATCCAGCTGACGGCCGCGGCCCTGGTGGGCATGGTGCTCGTGGCGGCGCTCGACTGGCAGGCGTTCCAGCCGGAGCGGACGATCGACGACGTGCATTCCGCCTTGTCCCTGCTGCTGCACGGCCGCGTCAGCGGGCACTGAGCCGAAGCGGGCGCCGAGGCCCGGTAGCGGGCACACCGAGGCCCCGGAAGCCGACAGGCCACCAGGGCCCCTGGCCACGCGAGAACGCCGGCCCGGTGGAATTCGATCCCCCCGAATTCCGCCGGACCGGCGTCCCGTACCGCCGCGAAGCTCTCCCCCGTGACCCCGTCCCCCGTTCCCCCGTGGTCCCGGAGCTCCGCGCCGTGTGCCCCCGTTGCGTCCGGGGTGCGGTGCCGTTCCGCCGCCCCGTGCCGGCGGTCCGGGCGCCGCGCCCCTTCCGTGGTCACCACTCTTCCGTCTGCGCAGGTGGGAGCCCATCCGCATCCCTACTCATCTCGACGCCTAGGTAGGGATACTCAGCCCTGTGTGGCAGGGCCCACCCGTGCGCCGGTCCGGCTGGCTACGATCGCGTCCGTGTCCGTACTCCCCCTGGTGTTCACAAGTGGCTGGGCCAGCGGGATCAACGCCTACGCGGTGATCCTCCTCCTCGGCCTCTTCGGCGCGACCGGTCTCAGCGACGAGGTGCCCGAGTCGCTGCAGCGCACCGATGTGCTCGTGGCCGCCGCGGTGCTCTTCCTCTGCGAGGCGGTCGCCGACAAGATCCCGTACGTGGACTCGGCCTGGGACACGGTGCACACGGTGGTGCGGCCCGTGGCCGGGGCGGTCGTCGCGGCCCTGCTGGCCGGTGAGAGCGGGTCGCTGCCTGAAGTCGCGGCCGGAGCCGTCGGCGGCTCGACGGCGCTGATGAGCCACCTGGTGAAGGCGGGCACCAGGATGGCGGTCAACACCTCGCCCGAACCCTTCAGCAACATCGGGGTCAGCCTCGCCGAGGATCTGGGCGTCGCCGGGATCATCACCTTCGCGGTCTTCAACCCCGTGGCCGCGGCCGTAGTCGCCGCGGTCCTGCTCCTGCTCGGCCTGGTGATACTGGTGTTCCTCACCTCCCGCATCCGCCGGTTCCTGCGGCGCAGGGCGCAGCGCCGCGAGGAGAGGCGTCCGGCGGAAGAGGGCTGGCACCGGCCTCCTGGGTGACGTGTCGGTGGTACCCCGTAGGGTCAGTGACATGGCACGAATTGCGGTGATCGGCGCCGGGGTGGGCGCGATGGCGGCGGCAGCCCGGCTCTCCGTGGCAGGCCACCGGGTGACGGTGTACGAGCGGTCGAAGACCTACGGCGGCTCGCTCGGCCGGTATGCCCGTGACGGCTTCGTCTTCGACACCGGCCCCGGGCTGCTGCACCTGCCCGCGGTCTACCGCGACCTGTTCGTGAAGACGGGCAAGGAACCGCTGGAGCGGTGCGTCACGCTCACCCAGGTGGATCCCGCGAGCCGTCACGTCTTCGCCGACGGCACCGCGGTGTCGCTGCCCAACGCCTCCAGGGCCGGGGTCGTCGGCGCGCTGGACAAGGCGCTCGGGGGCGGGGCCGGGGCCCGCTGGGGGGATTTCCTGGACCGGGCCGGGACGGCGTGGGAACGGTCGCGCAGGCCTCTGCTGGAGGAACCGCTGCGCGAGGACCCGAAGGTGCTGGGCCGCGACCCCTACCCCTCGGTCCGCCGGCGCAGGCTGCTGCGGTCCCCCCTGGTGGCGGGGACGGTGGCGGAGATCGGCGCCTGGGAGCTGACGGACCCCCGGCTGGCCGCGCTGCTCGACGGCTATGCCCTGTCGTACGGGCTCGACCCCCGCCGTGCCCCGGCCGCCGCCGCTCTCCTCCCGTACATGGAGGAGACCTTCGGCAGCTGGTACGTCGCCGGTGGCATGCGGGCCCTGGCCGACGCGGTGTACGAGCGGTGCCTGGCCCGCAAGGTGGAGTTCGTCTTCGGCGCCGAAGCCGTCCGGGTCGCCGAGAAGGACGGCAGGGCGGCGGGGGTCGAGCTGGCCGACGGCAGGAGCGAGGAGGCCGCCCATGTCGTCCTGGGCGCGCAGCCCGGGCCCGGGCTCGTGCCGGGGCTGGAGGAGGCGCGCAGCGCGATCCCGGAGACCCCGGTGCCCGGCCGCTTCCTCGTCCTGCTGTCGTTGCGCGGCGCCCGCGAGTCCGGTGCCGCGCACCGGACCGTGGTGCACACCGGGGACCCCGTCGCGGAGCAGGAGGCGGTGTTCGGCGGCCGGACGGCCGAGCGGCCCACGGTGACGGTCCTGCGGCCCGACGATCCGTCCACCCGCCCTGACGAGGAGCACGAGGCGGTGACCCTGATGGTGACGGTGGCCCCGCACGGTCCCGTCGACTGGACGGACGCGGCGCTGCGCGAACACTTCGCGGACTCGGTGATCGGCCAGGCAGCCGGAGCGGTCCCCGGTCTGCGCGAGCGGATACTCCACCGCGAGATCCGCACGCCCGCCGAGACCTGGGCCGACACCGGCGCCGAGGGAGGCTCGGTGCCCGCCCCGGCCCTGGCCGGAGCGGGAGGCGCCTTCCTGCACACCGCGAACCGCACCCCACTGCCGGGCCTGTACACGGCCGGCGGCTGGTCCCACCCCGGCGGCGGACTGGCGCACGCCGGGATGTCGGGGGCCCTGGTCGCGGGCCTCGTGGTGGAGGGCGACGACTTCCGCGGCTCCCGATGAGCCGCGGCCTGTCCGGCGCCGGCCGGTCGCCGGGTCAGTAGCGGTACTGCTCGTTCTGGCCGGTGTCGTAGCCGTTCCCGTACGGGGCGGGCTGCGCGGGGGCCTCGGGAGGCAGCGGGGGGTACTGCTCACGCTCACGCTGCTGCGGGACCCACACGCCCCCCGGCGGGGTGTCGGAGGCGTACTGCTCGGCATAGGGATCGGCCGGCTGCTGCGCGTTGCCGTAGGAGTCGTAGCCGTCGCCGCCGTAGGAGTCGTACGAGGGGTACTGCCCGGTTCCCGCGGCACCGCCCGTTCCGATGTACGGATCGGAGTAGGCCGCGTAGCCCGCCTGGTCCGTGCCGTAGTCGTACTGCCCCGCGTAGGTGCCCTGGCCCTGGGAGGTGTCCTGGCTCTCGTAGCCGCCCTGGGTATACGGGTCCTGGGCGGGCTGCTCGTAGCCGTTGTACGGGTCGTAGGCGGCGTACTGCGGCTGCGCGCCGTGCTGGTCCTGCCCGTGCTGGTTCTGCCGGTCACCGCCGGTCCGCGGCTCGTCGGTGTAGACGCCGTACTGCCCGGTGTCGTCCGGCATCGGCTGCGGCTCGTAGACCGCCGACGGGGCCGCCTGCGGCTCCGGGGTGCCTTCGTACTCCAGACCGGAGACCTCGAGGGTGGGCTTCGCGCCGCCCTGGGCGGCCCCGCCGCGACGGCGGCGGCTCTCGCCCGGGCTGCCGCCTATGGCCCATCCGGTCGAGAAACCGCGCCGGAAGGAGAGCGTCACATAGGTCTGCCCGGTCGCGAAGGCGATGGCCCCGAGGGCGATCACCGGCACGGAGGGGATGAGCACACCCAGGACGACACCGAGGAAGCCCGCGAAGGCGAGCAGGCGCCAGCGCAGCCGCGCCTTGTACTGCAGCAGCACCTCGCCCAGCAGCCACAGCGCCACTATGCCGAATGCGATGTAGAGGACCGTCCAGCCCACGCCCGCCCCCTCCTGCGGCCACCGCCCCGGTTGGTGGCGGGTACGGCCGGTCAGGACTGCTTGTGCAGTCCGAGATTCTCGTAGATCTCGAGTGTCGCCGTCGAGTTGTTGAGCGTGATGAAGTGCAGCCCCGGGACACCCTCGGAGATCAGCTTCGCGCAGAACTCCGTGGCGAACTCGATGCCAATGGAGCGTACAGCCGCCGGGTCGTCCTTCGCGGCGAGGATGCGTTCTTTCAGTGAGGACGGCAGGGAGGCGTTGCTGAGCTGGGCGAATCGTTCCAGTTGTTTCACGTTGGTGAGCGGCATCACCTCGGGAATGACCGGGGTATCGCAACCGGCGGCGACCACACGGTCACGCATCTGGAGATAGCTCTCCGGATGGAAGAACATCTGGGTGATCGCGTAGTCGGCACCGGCCCTGCACTTGTCGACGAAATGCCTGACGTCGGAGTCCCAGTCGGACGAGCGCGGATGCATTTCGGGGAAAGCGGCGACGCCGACGCAGAAGTCCCCGGCCTCCTTGATGAGCCTCACGAGATCCGCGGCGTACCGCACGCCCTGCGGATGCTCGACCCACTCGCCCCCCGGGTCGCCGGGCGGGTCCCCGCGCACCGCGAGGATGTTGCGGATTCCGGCGTCGGCGTACTGGCCCACCATGTTGCGCAGTTCGGCGATCGAGTGGTCGACCGCGGTGAGGTGGGCGACCGGGGTGAGCGTGGAGTCCGCGGCGATCTGCTGGGTCGCCCGCACGGTCCCGGCACGGGTCGAACCACCGGCCCCGTACGTCACGGAGACGAAGCTCGGTCCCACCGCCTCTACCCGGCGCAGGGCGTTCCAGAGGTTCCGCTCGCCCTTCTCGGTCTTGGGCGCCCAGAACTCGAACGAGTAGGACATCTCGCCGGTCGCGAGGAGCTCACGCACGGTGCGCGCGTGATCCGTCCTGGTGGAAGGTGTACCAAGGGCCATACCGGGAGGTTAACCAGGGCCTGGCGGTACCCCAACCAGAGACAGGAATTTGTCC
Organism: Streptomyces sp. NPDC006516; assembly: GCF_040611875.1. Lineage (NCBI taxonomy): Bacteria > Bacillati > Actinomycetota > Actinomycetes > Kitasatosporales > Streptomycetaceae > Streptomyces > Streptomyces sp. NPDC006516. The sequence continues at coordinate 980,109 of NZ_JBEXPD010000001.1, read as the reverse complement.
GGAATGAGGTGGATTTTGTCCACCCCTCGGACATCTGCCCTTCGCCCGTCACCCGCCCCGCTGGAAGGCGGGCCTCCGGTTCAACTGGAGCGCTCCCTGATGCGCCGTGCGAGGGCTTCGGCGGCCGCCGCCGGATCGGCCGCCTCGGTGATGGCGCGCACGACGACGACGCGGCGCGCTCCGGCGTCCAGGACCTCGTCCAGGTTGCCGGCATCGATTCCGCCGATGGCGAACCACGGCCGTGTCGTGCCGAGCGAGGCCGCGTAACGCACGAGGCCCAGGCCCGGGGCGTGCCGGCCGGGCTTGGTCGGCGTGGGCCAGCAGGGACCCGTGCAGAAGTAGTCGACGCCCGCCTCGGCGACGGCGGCGTCGACCTCGGCCTCCGCGTGGGTGGAGCGCCCGATCACGGTCCCGCCGCCCAGGACGGCGCGGGCGGCGGGCACCGGCAGGTCACCCTGCCCGAGGTGCAGTACGTCGGAGCCGATGGCGTGGGCGACGTCCGCCCTGTCGTTCACCGCGAGGAGAGCGCCGTGGCGCTTGCAGGCGTCGGCGAACACCGCCAGGTGGTCCAGCTCCTCGGCCGCCTCCATGCCCTTGTCACGCAACTGGACGATGTCGACCCCGCTGGACAGCACCGCGTCGAGGAACTCGGGGAGATCCCCCTGCCGCTTCCGGGCGTCCGTGCACAGGTAGAGCCGGGCGCCGGAGAGCTGGGAGCGAGGCGTGGACATGATGGATTCCCCCGTCGGTGCGTCGATGGATCACTGGTACGTCGATGGACGGACGAGCCGGTAACGGCGGAGTGCGGGCCGCGTGTGTCGCGGCCCGCACCCCACTCACGGTCGCCCGGTCAGACGGCGAGCGCCTGGGCCCGGCGCTTCACCTCCGTACCGCGATTCTCGCTCAGGGCCTGCGCCGGCGTTCCGGGCAGGGTCGGGTCGGGGGTGAAGAGCCACTCCAGCATCTCTTCGTCGTTGTAGCCGTCGTCCCTCAGGAGCGTCAGGGTCCCGGCGAGACCCTTGACCACCTTGGTGCCGTCGATGAAGGCGGCAGGCACCTGGAGCGTCCGGTTCTCACCACGGCGTACGGCGATGAGCTGGCCTTCCTTGACCAGCTGCCGCACGCGCGTCACCTCGACATCGAGCATTTCCGCGATGTCGGGAAGGTGGAGCCAGGCAGGGACGAGAGCATCGATCTTTGCGTCAATCTCGGTCACAAGGACAAGCCTGCCATCCCGGACCGACAGCTGGTACCCGGGCCGGGCGTACGAGGCCGCGCCTACTCCGGGAGCGCCGCCGATTTCAGCGGTACGGAGGAGTCGGCCGCCTTCACGGGATCGATCCGGGCCCCGGCCTCGACGAGCCTGCGTCCCTGCGCCAGATCGCGCGGCCTGCTGACGGCCAGCACCGCGACCAGGACTCCCCCGCGCAGCCAGCAGACCGTCCAGGACGGGTCCGCGGGGTCGCCCCGCCACAGCAGGGTGTCGGCGTCGGCGTGGTGCCCGGCGTACTGCACGAAGCGGCCGAACTGCTCGGACCAGAAGTAGGGCACCGGGTCGTACGTCCTGGCCACCCCGTCGGCGAGGGCGGCGGCGACCGCCCGGGGGCCCTGGAGCGCGTTGTCCCAGTGGTGCACGAGCAGCCGGGTCCCGTAACGGGCGGAAGGGAACGATGCGCAGTCGCCCACCGCGTGGACGTCGGGCAGCGAGGTGCGCAGCGAGCTGTCCGCGGTGACCGAGCCGTCCGGCCCGAGGGCGATGCCGGAGTCCGTCAGCCAGCGCGTGGCGGGCCGCGCGCCGATGCCGACGACGACCGCCCCCGCGGGCACGGTCCGGCCGTCCGTGAGGTGGACGGCCCCCGGCTCCACGCGTGCGACCCGTGCCCCGGTGAGGAGTTCGGCTCCGCTCTCGGCGTACCAGGCGGCCATCGGGGCGGCGACCTCGGCGGGCATGGAGCCGGCGAGGGGCCGGTCGGCGGCCTCGACGACGGTCACCGCACAGCCGGCCGCGCGCGCCGCGGTGGCGAACTCGGCACCGATCCAGCCCGCTCCGACGATCACCACGTCGTGCTGCCGCTCCAGGACGGGCCGCAGCCGGGCGGCGTCGTCGAGGGTGCGCAGGAGATGCACGCCGGGCACACCTTCGGAGCCGGGCAGTACCACGGGTTCCGCCCCGGTGGCGAGGACGAGGGCGCCGTAGGCGACAGGGCCCTCGGGGGTGTCCAGCTCGTGGTCGGCCGCGCGCAGGCCGGTCACGTCGAGCCCCAGGCGCAGGGTGATGTCGAGGGCCTCGAAGTCGATGTCGAAGGCGGAGTCCTCGGCCTTGCCGAGCAGCACCGCCTTGGACAGGGGCGGCCGGTCGTAGGGCTGGTGCGGTTCGGCCCCGATGAGGGTGACGGCGCCGGTGAAGCCCTGTTCGCGCAGGGCCACCGCCGTCTGCACGCCGGCCATGCCCGCGCCGACGATCACGACGTCGCGTGGCGGGGCTCCCGCCGCCGGGTCCTGTGTCTGCTCGCTCACCCGTCCACCCTAGCCACCTGACACGACGTCAGCTCGCGAGCTCCTCGACCACGCTCGTCCCGCGGCCCTCCTGGGACTCCCACTCCCACGTCTCGTCGAGGCGCACCCGGCCGTCGGGCAGGTCCGTGACCGTCGAGACGCAGTGCCCGCAGGACGTCGTGCCGTCCTGCTTCAACTGGACGTAGCGGAAGTCCAGTACGTCGGCGTGCCGGGTGCCGACGAGGTGTCCGCGGACGACGTCACCGCCCGCGTACTCGGCCCATATACGGCCGTCCCGCTCGTGATAGGTGAAGCGGGTCCGGGTGCCGACCTGCCCCGGGGCCTGGTCGGCGACGGGCGAGAGGACGAGTCCGTCGAGTGAACGGGCCACGGGTACTGCTCCCTTACTGGCTTCGGGCGGTGGGGTCTAGGCTGGCCACCGTAAGGCACTCGCGGGAGTCCGGACGCACCGGGCTGAGAGGGAGGCTGGCCGGCCTCCGACCGTACGAACCTGATCCGGGTCATGCCGGCGAAGGGAGGGGCTGGACGCCCATGCACATCTCCGCACGACGTTCCGACGTCCTGGTCATCGGCGGCGGCATCATCGGCCTGGTGACCGCGTGGCGGTCGGCCCAGCGCGGTCTGCGCACCGCGCTGGCCGACCCGGAACCCGGCGGCGGCGCCGCGCAGGTCGCCGCCGGGATGCTCGCCGCCGTCACCGAACTCCACTACGGCGAGCAGATGCTGCTCGGTCTGAGTCTTGCCTCAGCGGCGCGCTATCCGGCGTTCGTGGCCGAGCTGGAGGAGGCGAGCGGGCAGCAGACCGGCTTCCGCGCCTGCGGCACGCTGGCGGTGGCCCTGGACTCCGACGACCGGGCCCATCTTCGGGAGCTGCACGCCCTGCAGGAACGTTCGGGGCTGGAGTCGGAGTGGCTCAGCGGCCGCGAGTGCCGGCGTATGGAGCCGATGCTCGCGCCCGGTGTGCGCGGCGGGCTGCGGGTCGACGGCGACCATCAGGTGGACCCGAGGAGACTCGCCTCGGCCCTGGTCACGGCCTGCGAGAGGGCCGGGGTGATCTTCCACCGGGCCTGGGCGCAGCGCCTCTCCTCCACGGGGGGCCGTGCGACCGGCGCGGTCCTCGCGGACGGTACGGAGCTGGCCGCCGGCCAGGTCGTGCTCGCCGGCGGGAGCCTCAGCGGCCGGCTCGCCGGACTGCCCGATCCGGTCGTGCCGCCGGTGCGTCCGGTCAAGGGGCAGGTGCTCCGGCTGACCGTGCCTCCGGCGTACGCCCCCTTCCTCAGCAGGACGGTCCGGGCCGTCGTCCGCGGCAGCCAGGTCTACCTCGTGCCGCGTGCCGACGGTGAACTGGTGATCGGCGCCACCACCGAGGAGATGGGCTGGGACACCACCGTGACCGCGGGAGGTGTCTACGAGCTGCTGCGTGACGCCCATGAGCTGGTGCCCGGCATCACCGAACTCCCGCTGAAGGAGACGCGGGCCGGGCTGCGGCCCTGCTCGCCCGACAACGCGCCGCTGCTGGGCCCCACCGTGATGCCCGGACTGCATCTCGCCACCGGGCACCACCGCAACGGGGTGCTGCTGACGCCCGTGACCGGCGACGTGATGGCCCATGTGCTGACCACGGGCGAGCTGCCCGAGGTGGGCCGCCCCTTCGCCCCGCACCGTTTCGGCCGTTCCCCCCTGACCGCATCCCCCGAAGCCCTCGCGCCGCAGGAGCAGCCCGCATGACACAGCCCTCGCACGATCCCAGCGCCACAGCCGTCCCGGCCGTCGCACCCGTCACCGTCCCGGTCTCGATCTCCGTCAACGGGGAACCCCGCACCGTCCCCGCGGGCACCGCGCTGGACGCCCTGGTCGCGACGCTGACCTCGGCTCACTCCGGTGTCGCCGCCGCGGTCAACGAGGCGGTCGTCCCGCGCGGCGCGTGGGCCGCCACCGCGCTCGCGGAGGGCGACCGCGTCGAGGTGCTCACCGCGGTCCAGGGAGGCTGACCATGTCCGGCGATCTCCTCGCTCTCGGCTCCACCACGTTCACGTCGCGGCTCATCATGGGAACGGGCGGGGCGCCGAGCCTCGACGTGCTGGAGCGCTCCCTGATCGCCTCCGGCACCGAGCTGACGACCGTCGCCATGCGCCGGCTCGACCCCACCGTGCAGGGGTCCGTCCTCTCCGTGCTGGAGCGCCTCTCCATCCGGGTCCTGCCCAACACCGCGGGCTGCTTCACCGCGGGGGAAGCGGTACTCACCGCCCGGCTGGCCAGGGAGGCGCTCGGCACCGACTGGATCAAGCTCGAGGTGGTCGCCGACGAGCGGACCCTGCTGCCCGATCCGATCGAGCTGCTGGACGCTGCGGAGACACTGGCCGACGACGGCTTCACCGTCCTGCCGTACACCAACGACGACCCCGTCCTGGCCCGCAGACTCCAGGACGTGGGGTGCGCGGCGATCATGCCGCTCGGCTCCCCCATCGGCTCGGGCCTCGGCATCCGCAATCCGCACAACTTCCAGCTGATCGTCGAACAGGCCGAGGTCCCGGTGATCCTGGACGCCGGGGCGGGCACCGCGTCGGACGCGGCCCTGGCGATGGAGCTGGGCTGCGCCGCCGTGATGCTCGCCTCGGCGGTGACCCGGGCGCAGGAACCGGAGCTGATGGCCGCGGCGATGCGGCACGCCGTGGAGGGCGGGCGCCTGGCGTACCGGGCGGGGCGCATCCCGCGCCGCCACTTCGCCGAGGCCTCCTCCCCCGTCGGCGGCCGGGCCGTGCTGGATCCGGAGCGCCCCGCCTTCTGAGGATCCCCGCGCGCGGGGGCCCGCCGGTCACGACACGTGCATGCCCCTGTCACGGCTCGGCTCCAGAACGGCTGCCCGGGACCCCTGGCCCATCCGTGGTGTCCGTGGCAGCTCGTAGACTCGCTCCGTGGACACGACCCTCCAGGACCCCCTTGTCGGGCAGCTGCTCGACGGCCGCTATCGCATCGACGCACGCATCGCCGTCGGCGGTATGGCCACGGTCTACCGGGCCGTGGACACCCGCCTGGACCGTGTGCTGGCCCTCAAGGTGATGCACCCGGCGCTCGCGACCGATGCCGCGTTCGTCGAGCGCTTCATCCGTGAGGCCAAGTCCGTCGCCCGGCTCGCCCACCCGAACGTGGTGGGCGTGTTCGACCAGGGCGCCCAGGGCGCGTACGTCTACCTGGCGATGGAGTACGTCGCGGGGTGCACCCTGCGCGACGTGCTGCGCGAGCGGGGCGCTCTGCAGCCCAGGGCCGCGCTGGACATCCTGGAGCCGGTCCTCGCCGCGCTCGGCGCCGCGCACCGGGCGGGCTTCGTCCACCGCGACATGAAACCGGAGAACGTCCTGATAGGGGACGACGGCCGGGTGAAGGTCGCCGACTTCGGCCTCGTACGCGCCGTGGGCACCGCCACGGACACCACCGGCTCGCTCCTGGGGACGGTCTCCTACCTCGCCCCGGAGCAGATCGAGCAGGGCACCGCCGACACCCGCTCCGACGTGTACGCCTGCGGTGTGGTGCTGTACGAGATGCTCACGGGAGGCAAGCCGCACTCCGGTGACACCGCCGCCCAGGTCATCTACCAGCACCTCAACGAGGACGTCCCGCCCCCGTCGCTCGCCGTCCCCGGCCTGGCCGCCGGCCTGGACGAGCTGGTGGCGGCGGCCACCGCGCGCGACCCCGAGGGGCGTCCGCACGACGCGGTGGCCCTCCTCGCGCTGTCCCGCGAGGCGCGCGGCGCGCTCACCGAGGAACAGCTGGACGCGATGCCCCCGCAGGCCCTCGCGGAGACGCGCGACGCCGGCGAGGACCGTACGAGCGTGATCCCCCGGGTGATACCGGCCGGTCAGGGCACCGCCCACCACACCAGCCGCCTGGAGATGCCCCCTGCCGTGGCGCCGGACCAGGGACGCGTCCGGCGTGGGATGCCCTTCGCCGGTGGAGGCCGTCGCGGGGTGTACGCCGCGCTTGTCGCGCTGCTGCTCGTGCTGGGAGCCGGCGCGGGCGTCTGGTACATCAACTCGGGGCAGTTCACCCGGGTCCCCTCCCTCCTGGGCCAGACCCAGAGTGCGGCGGAACAGCGGCTCTCGGACGCCGGGCTGGACCTCAAGGGGGTCCAGCGTGCCTACAGCGACACGATCGAGCGCGGCAAGGTGGTCAGCAGCGATCCCGGCTCGGGCGAGCGGATCCGGAACAACGACGCGGTGAAGCTCGTGATCTCGCGTGGCCCGGAGATCGTGAAGGTGCCCGACGTCGAGGGCCTCTCGCTCGGTGACGCCCGGCGCGACCTGAAGAAGGCGGGGCTGGCGCCCGGGATGGTGACCCGGGAGTTCAGCGAGGAGATCGGCCGGGGTGAGGTGATCCGCACCGACCCGGCCATGGGCACGGAACGGCGCCCCGACTCCGCGGTCGCGCTGGTGGTCAGCAAGGGCAGCCCCGTCGACGTCCCCGACGTCACGGGCCTCGGCGTCGAGGAGGCCGAGGCCGCCCTGGACGAGGCGGGTCTCGAGGCGAAGGTCCTGCCCGAGCGGGTCCACGCCCCCGAGGCCGAGGGCGAGATCGCGCGGCAGACGCCCGGCAGCGGCGCGGAGGCAGCGGAGGGCGACACCGTGGAACTGACGGTCTCCAAGGGGCCGCGCATGCTCGCGGTCCCCGACGTCACGGGCAAGGACGTAGACGAGGCGCGGAGCACACTGGAAGAGGCGGGGTTCGAGGTCAAGGTCGACCGCCCGCTCCTCTCGTTCAGCGACACGGTCGGGAGCCAGTCGGTGGAGGGCGGGGAGAAGGCCGCCGAAGGCTCCACGATCACCATCAGGACCAAGACCCTCTGAGAAGCACCGAGGACTGACAGCACATGCGCAATCCCGTAGGCGGTCACGTGCCCGTGGCCGGCGGACTCGCCAAGGTCGGCCTCGGCTACGCACGCGAGCTGGCCGCCGAGACCGTGCAGGTCTTCGTCGCCAACCCCCGCGGCTGGGCCACTCCGCCCGGGAACCCGGCGCAGGACGAGCTGTTCCGTGCCGAGTGCGCCGCCGAGTCCGTTCCCGCGTACGTCCACGCTCCGTACCTGATCAACTTCGGTTCGCACACGGAGGCCACGGTCGAGCGGTCGGTGCTTTCCCTGCGTCACTCGCTGCGGCGGGCCAGGGAGATCGGCGCCCTGGGTGTGGTGGTGCACACCGGGTCCGCGACCGGCGGGCGCCCGCGTGCCGATGCCCTCGCCCAGGTGCGTACGCACATGCTTCCACTGCTGGACGAGCTGACCCATGACGACGACCCGTTCCTTCTCCTGGAGTCGACCGCCGGCCAGGGCTCGTCGCTCTGTTCACGGACGTGGGACTTCGGCCCGTACTTCGAGGCCCTGGACTCCCACCCCAAGCTGGGGATCTGCCTGGACACCTGCCACATCTACGCGGCGGGGCACGACCTGACCGGTCCCACCGGAATGCGCCAGACCCTGGATCTGCTGGTGGAGACGGTGGGTGAGGGCCGGCTGAAGCTGATCCACGCCAACGACTCCAAGGACGTGGTGGGGGCGCACAAGGACCGGCACGAGAACATCGGCGCGGGTCACATAGGCGCCGAGCCGTTCCGTCAGCTGTTCTCACACCCGGCGACCGAGGGCGTACCGCTGATCATCGAGACGCCCGGCGGCAAGGAAGGTCACGCGGCGGACGTGGCGCGGCTGAAGGACCTCCGGGACGCCCGCTGACCGGCGGGAACGCCCGGGGTGAACCCGGCAAGCGCCTCGTGCGGGGGCGTCAGAGCTCGGGGCCGTCCCCTGGCTCCTCCTGGTAGGAGTAGCGCTGCTCGCTCCACGGGTCGCCGATGTTGTGGTAGCCGCGCTCTTCCCAGAACCCGCGGCGGTCGGCGGTCATGTACTCGATGCCGCGGACCCACTTGGGGCCCTTCCAGGCGTACAGGTGCGGCACCACGAGACGCAACGGAAATCCGTGTTCCGCGGTGAGCAGTTCGCCGTCCTTGTGCGTGGCGAACAGCGTTCGGTCGGATGTGAAGTCCGCCAGCCGCAGATTCGAGCTGAACCCGTATTCCGCCCAGACCATGACGTGGGTGACCTGAGGCGCGGGGGGAGCGAGTTCCACGATCTCGCGGGCCAGGATTCCGCCCCATTCAGCTCCGAGCATGCTGAATTTGGTCACGCAGTGGAGATCCGCCTCGACGGACGAGAAGGGCAGCGCGGAGAATTGCTGATGATTCCAGCAGTGCTTGTCCCCGTCGGCCGTCGCCCCGAAGACCCGGAACTCCCAGCGGTCGGGCTTGAATTTGGGCACGGGCCCGTAATGGGTGACCGGCCAGCCGCGCTGCAGCCGCTGACCCGGCGGAAGCCCGGACTGCTCTGCTGTGCCGCGTTCCCGGCTTTCCGGATGACCCATGCCTCCATGGTGACAGACAGGCAGGGGTGGTCATGACCAGGGGAGAGCGGATTCGGGCAACTCGTACTAAGCGTGCACTTACTGGACGGCTGCGTGGCGCGATGCGAGGATGCGCGCACACGTACCCCGTTCACGGTGGAAGGAGCCTCTGCGATGCAGGGCGACCCCGAGGTCCTCGAGTTCCTGAACGAACAGCTGACCGCCGAATTGACTGCCATCAATCAGTACTTCCTGCACGCGAAGATGCAGGACAACTTCGGCTGGACGAAGCTCGCCAAGTACACCCGGGCCGAGTCGTTCGACGAGATGAAGCACGCGGAGATTCTCACCGACCGGATCCTGTTCCTCGACGGGCTGCCCAACTATCAGCGGCTCTTCCACGTGCGGGTCGGCCAGACGGTCACCGAGATGTTCCAGGCCGACCGCCAGGTCGAGGTGGAGGCGATCGACCGCCTCAAGCGGGGAATCGAGGTCATGCGCGGCAAGGGGGACATCACCTCGGCGAACATCTTCGAGTCCATCCTGGAGGACGAGGAGCACCACATCGACTATCTCGACACCCAGCTGGAACTCGTCGAGAAGCTCGGCGAGCCGCTCTACATCGCCCAGCTGATCGAGCAGCCCGAGAGCTGATCCGGCCGGGGCTGCGTGCGCGGGCCGCGGATGCGGCCGCGAGGGCCCTCAGGCGGCGTCGGAGAGCCTGCCGTCCGGCGCGGCGGCGAAGGTGGCGACGGGCGCACCGGCCGGGGCGCCCGTCGGCGTCGTACGCCCCTCGACGAGGTCACGGCGCGGGCAGTCCCCCCGGCCGAGCAGTGCCTGGATCCTGCGGACGCAGCCGCCGCAGTCGGTACCGGCCTTGCAGGCGGAGGCGATCTGGCGGGGTGTGCACGCTCCGCCGTCCGCATGCTGCTTGACCTGGTCCTCCGTGATGCCGAAGCAGGAGCAGACGTACATGCGGTTCACCTCCCGACGGGTCGATCGCTGCGCCGTCCCGAAGTCTCGGTGAGGCTAACCTAACCTTACCCGGGACCCCTCTCCCGTAAAAGCCCCGGTACGGCCGTGGGGCACGGATCACATGGATCCGTGCCCCACGGGCGTCACACAAGGTGATTCCTACTGATCGCGGTACATCTCGGCGACGAGGAAGGCCAGGTCGAGCGACTGGCTGCGGTTGAGACGCGGGTCGCAGGCCGTCTCGTAGCGCTGGTGCAGGTCGTCCACGAAGATCTCGTGGCCACCGCCGACGCACTCGGTGACATCGTCACCGGTGAGCTCCACGTGGATGCCGCCCGGATGCGTGCCGAGTTCCTTGTGCACCTCGAAGAAGCCCTTGACCTCGTCCAGGACGTCGTCGAAGCGGCGCGTCTTGTGCCCGGAGGCGGCCTCGAAGGTGTTCCCGTGCATCGGGTCGGTCACCCACACCACCGTGGCACCGGAGGCGGTGACCTTCTCGACGAGCTCGGGGAGCTTGTCGCGGACCTTGTCGGCGCCCATGCGGACGATGAAGGTCAGCCGGCCGGGCTCGCGGTCGGGGTCGAGGCGGTCGATGTAGCCGAGCGCCTCGTCGACGGTGGTCGTCGGGCCGAGCTTGATCCCGATGGGGTTGCGGATCTTCGAGGCGAACTCGATGTGCGCGCCGTCCATCTGCCGGGTGCGCTCACCGACCCAGACCATGTGGCCCGAGGTGTCGTAGAGCTGGCCGGTGCGCGAGTCGGTGCGGGTCAGGGACGACTCGTAGTCGAGCAGCAGCGCCTCGTGCGAGGCGTAGAACTCGACCGCCTTGAACTCGGCCGGGTCCGTGCCGCACGCCTTCATGAAGTTCAGCGCGTTGTCGATCTCGCGGGCGAGCGCCTCGTAACGCTGGCCGGAAGGCGAGGACTTCACGAAGTCCTGGTTCCAGGCGTGCACCTGACGCAGGTCGGCGTAACCGCCGGTGGTGAAGGCGCGGACCAGGTTCAGCGTGGAGGCGGACGCGTGGTACATCTGCTTCAGCCGCTGGGGGTCCGGGACACGGGCGGCCTCGGTGAATTCGAAGCCGTTGACGGAGTCGCCGCGGTAGGTCGGCAGCGTCACGCCGTCACGGGTCTCGGTCGGCTTGGAGCGCGGCTTGGAGTACTGCCCCGCGATCCGGCCGATCTTCACGACCGGCACGGAGGCGGCGTAGGTGAGGACGGCGCTCATCTGGAGCAGTGTCTTCAGCTTGGCGCGGATGTGCTCGGCCGACACGGCGTCGAAGGCCTCGGCGCAGTCGCCACCCTGCAGCAGGAACGCCTCGCCCTTGGCGACGGCTCCCAGGCGGGCGCGCAGCTGGTCGCACTCGCCCGCGAAGACGAGCGGCGGATACGACTCGAGGTCCGCGAGGGCTTCGCGCAGGGCCTCGGCATCGGGGTACTCGGGCTGCTGCGCCGCGGGAAGGTCTCGCCAGGTGTGGCCACCGGCGACGGAGGTATTGGCGTTCACGGTCACGCTCCCAACATTACGGGGTCCCGGGGCGCGTCCATCCGGGCGCTCAGCAAATGAGACGCGCGCTCGTTCGTCCACGGCATCCGCTAGGGTTCGTGCCATGTTCGCGCAGACGACCCAGAACTGGTGGTGGACCGCTCATCCGGCGGCCCGCTGATTCATCGCGCGTACAGACTTCGCGAAGGCCGCCCGAGGGGCGGCCTTCTCTGCGTTTCGGAGCCGGGAGCCGTTCCTCCATCAGGAAGGAACGCCCATGCCCGACCGCCCCGCAGATCTCCTGTCCGCCCTGCTCGGGGAGGACGCCCCGCCCTTCGCCCTGCTGCGCAGACGTACGCCCGGACGGGACCACGACACCGTCGAGGTCCTGATCGGCGAGGTGCGGGAGGTGGAGCGGCTCGCGGAGATCCCCGTCGGGCCCCTGCCCTCGCTGGCGCTGGTGCCGTTCCGGCAGATCAGGGAGCGCGGCTTCGACGTACGCGACGACGGCACCCCGCTCTCCGTGCTCGTCGCCACCGAGGCGTACGAGCTGCCGCTGGCCGAGGTGCTCGCCCGGCTGCCCCGCCACGCGGTGCGCGTCGAGGGCGGCTCCTTCGACGTCCCCGACGAGGAGTACGAGGAGATCGTCCGCCGGGTCGTCGAGGACGAGATCGGGCGGGGTGAGGGCGCGAACTTCGTGATCCGCCGGACCTTCGGCGGCGAGATCCCCGGTTTCAGCCGCGCCGACGCCCTGGCCCTGTTCCGCAGGATGCTCGCCGACGAGCGAGGCGCGTACTGGACGTTCGTCGTGCACACGGGAGGCGGCGCCGCTGCCGCGTCCCCGCAGGGGCGGCCGGAGGGCGGCCGGACCCTGGTAGGGGCCAGCCCCGAGGCACATGTGCGGATGAGCGGCGGCACGGTCGTGATGAACCCGATCAGCGGGACCTACCGCTATCCGGAGGAGGGGCCGGGCGTCGAGAGCCTGCTGGCGTTCCTCGGTGACCGCAAGGAGACGGAGGAGCTCTCCATGGTGGTCGACGAGGAACTCAAGATGATGTGCACGGTCGGCGACATGGGCGGCGTGGTGATCGGGCCACGGCTGAAGGAGATGGCGCATCTCGCACACACCGAGTACGAGTTGCGCGGGCGCTCCTCGCTCGATGTGCGCGAGGTCCTGAAGGAGACCATGTTCGCGGCGACGGTCACCGGCTCCCCGGTGCAGAACGCCTGCCGGGTGATCGAGCGGTACGAGCCGGGAGGCCGCGGATACTACGCGGGCGCGCTGGCCCTCCTGCGCCAGGAGCCCGGCGGGGCGCAGACCCTGGACTCGCCGATCCTGATCCGCACCGCGGACATCTCGGCCGACGGCAGGCTGAGCGTGCCGGTGGGGGCGACGCTGGTACGCCGTTCCGATCCTGCGGGCGAGGTCGCCGAGACCCACGCGAAGGCGGCCGGCGTCCTGGCGGCGCTGGGTGTCAGGCGGGGCAGGCCGGAGGCGGAGGCGGGCCGGCCGCGACTGGCGTCCGACCCACGGGTGCAGGCGGCCCTGGACGACCGCCGCGGTGGACTCGCGCCCTTCTGGCTGCGGATGCAGGAGCGCACGCGTGACCTGTCCGGCCACGCTCTGGTGGTGGACGGCGAGGACACCTTCACGGCGATGCTGGCGCATCTGCTGCGCTCCTCGGGGCTCGGGGTCTCGGTGCACCGCTACGACGAGCCCGGACTGCGGGAGAGGGCGCGGGCGCACACGGGGCCGGTGGTCCTGGGTCCCGGCCCGGGAGATCCGGGCGACGTCGCGGACCCGAAGATGCGGCTGCTGAGGGACATGGCGGCCGAGCTCGTGCGGGAGCACCGGCACGGGCTGCTGGGCGTGTGCCTCGGTCACGAGCTGATCGCGGCGGAGCTGGGCCTGGAGATCGTACGGAAGCAGGTGCCGTACCAGGGGACGCAGACCCGGATCGATCTGTTCGGCAGGCCCGAGACCGTCGGCTTCTACAACAGCTTCAGCGCGCACTGCGACGACGCGGCGGCCGCGGAGCTCGGCGCGCACGGCATCGAGGTGAGCCGGGAGCGGACGTCAGGGGAGCTGCACGCCCTGCGGGGCACGGGCTTCGCCTCGGTGCAGTTCCACCCGGAGTCGGTACTGACCCTGCGCGGCTCCACGATCGTGACCGAGCTGCTGGCGGCACTGCCGGTGCCCGGCTGAGGAACCGGCGGTGGGCCGGCCCGGGAGGGCCGGCTGGGTTCGGCCGGCTGGATTCGACCAGGTTGGCATATGCCAATTGACAACTTTGGTTGCCATATATGAGCGCGGTAACTAAAGTTGTCGGCATGACATCGACCGAGGTGACCCACACGGAACTGACCGCACTGGAGAAGTCCCTCTGCGAGGCCCTGGCCCCGCTCGCGACGGCCCTGCGCGCCCGGAACACCGGGCTCCCCGAGGACCGTATGTGGGCCGCGGACCCCGTCGAGGTGTCGTTGTCGGTACTCGAGGGCTGGAAGGTGGTGGACGCGGCGGTCGCGCGGCTGGCAGGACAGGCCGCGCGGACGGCGGGCTCCTACGGGGCGAGTTACGAACAGCTGGGGGCCGCCTGGGGCATAACCCGCCAGGGTGCCCGCAAGAAGTGGCCCGACGCGGTCAGCAGACCGGCGGCGGTGGCCGAGCCGGGCAGGGTCGAGCTGTTCGGAGGTACGGCCGAGCTCTTCCTGGAGCCGGCCTCGGGCGGCTGGCGGTGGACCGGGCGGGGAGCGGACGGTACCCACGGCACGGCCGACGACGCGCTGCACTGCGGCACGAAGGAGGAGGCAGCCGCCTATGCCGGAGCGTTCCTGAAGGACCACACCGGCGACCCGGCCGGCTAGGGGGTGGGGGGCGCCGGGACGAGGAAGTTGTCGCTGCGGCGTCCCGCCAGGTAGTCGGTGACGTTCTGCACGGTGGCCTGGATGATCTGTCCCACGGCGTCCCGCGTGTAGTACGCCTGGTGCGAGGTCACGATGACGTTGGGGAAGGTGACGAGCCGGGCCAGGGTGTCGTCGTCGATGCCCTCCAGCGACTTGTCGACGTAGAAGAGCCCCGCCTCCGCCTCGTACACGTCGAGCCCCACACCGGAGAAGCGGCCGTCCCGGAGCTCGGTGACGAGCGCGCGGGTGTCGATGAGGCCGCCGCGGCTGGAGTTGACCAGAATCGCGTCGTCCTTCATCAGGGCCAGGGCCTCCTCGCCGATGATGTGCTGGGTGGCGGGCAGGAGCGGCACGTGGAGGCTGATCAGATCGGCCTCGGCGAAGAGCTGTTCCTTGTCCACATAGCTCATGCCGAGCGCGGTGCAGGCGGGATTCTCGACCACGTCCCAGCCGAGGAGATTCATGCCGAAGCCATGGGCGATCCGGGTGAACGCCTCGCCGATCTTCCCGGTGCCGACCACACCCGCCGTGCGGCCGTGCATGTCCCGCCCGAGGAGCCCGTCGAGCCGGAAGTCGAAGTCCCGGGTCCTGCTCACCGCGCGGACGATGCGGCGGTTGACGGCCATGGCCAGGGTCCAGGCGAATTCGGCGACCGAATGAGGGGAGTAGTAGGACACGCGGGCGACGCGAAGGGCGAGCCGTGCGGCGACGTCGAGATCGATGTTGTTGAACCCGGTGGAACGCTGCGCGATCATCTGCGTGCCGCCTGCCGCGAGGGTCTGCAGAACGGGTCCGCCGAGGTCCGCGTTGACGCTGGTGGAGATGATCTCGTAGCCCGCGGCGATCGGAGCGGTGTCGGCGGTCAGGAAGACGTCCAGGCACCGGACGTCGTGCAGGCCTGCGAAGGCCTCCTCGATCAGTGGCTTCTCGTCGGCCTGCACACCGAATGCAAGGATTTCCACGACGTCTCCCGGATGGAGGGTGAGGCGGGCGGTCCTCGCGAATATACGGCCCGCACCTCCCACGCGCCGCCCGGCCGGACAGGGGCCGACCGGGCGGGGCGAGCCGGGGGCACTCAGCCGAAGAAGACCTCCGCTTCGGCGTACAGGGCCGGATCGACCGTCTTGAGACGGGCCGTGGCCTCGGCGATCGGCACCCGCACGATGTCCGTGCCCTGCAGGGCGACCATGGCGCCGAAGGCGCCTTCGTGCACCGCGTCGACGGCGTGCAGTCCGAAGCGGGTGGCGAGCCAGCGGTCGAAGGCACTGGGTGTGCCACCCCGCTGGACATGACCGAGGACCGTGGTCCTGGCCTCCTTGCCCGTCCGCCGCTCGATCTCCTTGGCCAGCCATTCACCTACGCCGGAGAGCCGGACATGACCGAACGGGTCGTGGGAGTCGTCCTTGAGGATCACCTCGCCGTGCGCGGGCGCCGCACCCTCGGCGACCACCACGATCGGCGCGTAGCTCGCCCGGAAGCGGGAGGTGACCCACTCGCAGACCTGATCGGTGTCGAAGCGCTGCTCGGGGATGAGGATGACGTTGGCCCCGCCCGCCAGGCCGGAGTGGAGAGCGATCCAGCCGGCGTGGCGGCCCATCACCTCGACGACGAGGACCCGCATGTGGGACTCGGCAGTGGTGTGGAGCCGGTCTATGGCCTCGGTCGCGATGCCGACGGCGGTGTCGAAGCCGAAGGTGTAGTCGGTCGCCGAGAGGTCGTTGTCGATGGTCTTGGGTACGCCGACGCATCTGATGCCGTACTCGTCGGACAGCCTCGCCGCGACGCCGAGCGTGTCCTCGCCGCCGATCGTGATCAGGGAGTCCACCTCGTACGTGGCGAGGCTCTCCCTGATCCGGCGGACCCCCTGCCCGGCGTACTCGGGATCGAAGGGATTGGTCCGGGAGGAGCCGAGGATGGTGCCGCCGCGCGGCAGGATGCCGCGCACCGCGGCCACGGACAGCGGCACGGTCCGCCCTTCGAGGGGACCGCGCCAGCCGTCCCGGAAGCCGGTGAAGTCGTAGCCGTACTCCTGCACGCCCTTGCGGACGATGGCGCGGATGACCGCGTTGAGCCCGGGGCAGTCGCCGCCCCCGGTCAGTACTCCGACCCGCATTGGAAGCATCCCTTCGCCGAAGTGAGCTCGCTACGGGCCACGCTAATGGTGACCCAGGTCACTTCGGGATGGGCGGGACTGTCAATTCCGTTGCGCCGCACGGCTGTTGTCGCCCCGCGCGATGTCGTGTGGCGCGGCCTCCCCCCGCGCGACATCGCACCCCCGGACTCACACGTCGTCGAGGCCGGCTTCGATCGCATAGCGCACCAGCTCCACCCGGTTGTGCAGCTGGAGCTTGCCCAGGGTGTTCTGGACGTGGTTCTGCACCGTGCGGTGGGAGATGACCAGCCGCTCGGCGATCTGCTTGTACGAGAGCCCCTTGGCGACCAGTCTCAGGACCTCCGTCTCACGGTCCGTGAGCTGCGGGACCTTCGGCTGGTCGGGAGCGGCCGGGACCGGGTCGGAGGCGAGCCGGCGGTATTCGCCGAGGACCAGTCCGGCCAGGCCCGGCGTGAAGACCGGGTCGCCCGCCGCCGTCGCGCGCACCGCGTCGGTCAGCTCCTGGGTACTGGCGGACTTGAGCAGATAGCCGGTGGCACCCGACTTCACCGCCTCCAGCACGTCGGCGTGCTCGCCGCTGGCGGAGAGCACCAGCACGCGCAGCGCGGGGTTGGAGCCGACGAGCTCCTTGCACACCTGGACGCCGGGCATGCCCGGCAGATTCAGGTCGAGCACCAGGACGTCCGGGGCCGCCGCCCTGGCCCGGCGCACGGCGCCGGGGCCGTCTCCCGCCGTGGCGACCACGTCGAACCCGGACTCGGTCAGGTCGCGGGCGACGGCGTCGCGCCACATCGGGTGGTCGTCGACCACCATCACCCTGATGGGCCGTTCCTCGGACGCCTGCGTGTTCGGTGTACTCATCGGGCCGATCCTGCCTTCCCCCGTGAAACCTTCGGAATCTTCAACTCGACCTCGGTGCCCTGGCCGGGGACCGAGATCAGCTCTGCCGTGCCGCCCAGATCGCGCAGCCTCCCGCGGATGGAGAGGGCGACTCCGAGCCTGCCCTCCTCCTCCGCCTGGTCGAGCCGCCCCTCCGGAATGCCCGGCCCGTCGTCCCGGACCGTGACGATCACCGCGTCCGGCTCGTCCTCCACCAGGATCCACGCCTGGGCTTCCGGCCCCGCGTGGACCCGCACGTTGTCCAGTGCGGCGCTCACCGCCGCGGCGAGTTCACGCGCCGCCGCGGCCGGGAGCAGCACCGGGGCTCCGGGCTCCGCGAAGACGACCCGGGAACCCGCGTGCACGGCGAGCAGGGAGCGCAGGTCGCACGGGGCCTGCTCGTCCTCGTCGGCGCGTTCCGGTTCCCCGGTGTCCACCGCGCGGACGACCGCGCCCTCGGCGCTGTCCTCGGAGACCCGGGTCGCGGGCACCAGACCGCTGGAGACCAGGGTGCGCAGGGCGACCTCCTGCTCCCCCGCCATCCTGCCGAGCTCCGCCGCCTCGCCGCCCAGGGCCGTACCGCGTCGCTGGACCATGGCCAGGACCTGCAGCACGCTGTCGTGGATGTCCCGGGCCAGCCGCTCCCGCTCCCGGGTGGCGGCCTCGATCTCGAGGGCGCGCGCCAGGGTTCGTTCACTGGCGCGGGCGACCTCGACGACGTACCCGATGGCGATGGACGCGACCCAGACCAGCAGGACGTTGTGGAAGGTGTCCTCGCTGGGCTCACCGCGCTCGATGATGTTGGCGACGGCCACGAGCGTGGAGGCGAAGGCCGCCCAGCGCCAGCCGCCCTTGAGCGCGAAGGCGAGGACGGAGCCCGCGGTCCAGATCGAGGGGAGTGTCGGCCCGTCGACATGCTGCGCGTCGAAGTCCGCCAGGGGTGTCAGCAGGATCCCGATGAGGGCGACGACGAGGTCCAGGCCCAGGAACCGCTTGGTGCAGCTCGCCGCGGTGGCCACCCTGGGCAGCGTGACGAGCGTCCAGAGGGCGAGGAACGCCAGGTAGGCGACGACCACCCAGGGCCGCTCGAACTTCTCGCTGCCGAAGCCCGCGAGCAGTGCCGCGTAGACCAGCGTCAGCACGCGGTACGCGGTCAGCGCCCGCCACAGCGGCTGTTCCACCGACATCCGTACGACCCGTACGCGTCCGGCCATGTCCCCTCCCCCGGTTCCCGCCCCTGCCGTGCTGCCCGCCCCGGAGGGTTGGCGGCGCGCTCACGCGCCCGGCCGATCCGTTCCCTTTTGCTTCGCCTCTTCGGCGATCCGGCGCTTGGCCGCGGTCGCGTAGACGTCCACGTACTCCTGGCCGGACAGCTTCATGATCTCGTACATGACCTCGTCGGTCACCGAGCGCAGGATGAACCGGTCCCCCTCCATGCCGTGGTAGCGGCTGAAGTCCAGGGGCTCGCCGATCCTGATGCCCGGGCGCATCAGCCTGGGCACCAGCTGGCCCGGGGGCTGGATCTTCTCCGTGTCGATCATCGCCACCGGGATGACGGGCGCACCGGTGGCGAGGGCCACCCTCGCGAGGCCGCCGGGCTTGCCCCGGTAGAGCCGCCCGTCGGGCGAACGGGTGCCCTCGGGATAGATGCCGAAGAGCCCGCCGCTCTCGATGACCTGGATGCCCGCCCTGATGGCCGCGTCCCCGGCGCCCCTGGCGCCCGAGCGGTCCACCGGGAGCTGGCCCACGCCCTTGAAGAAGGCCGCGGTGAGCTTGCCCTTCACGCCGGGCGAGGTGAAGTACTCCGACTTGGCGATGAAGGTCACCTTGCGGTCGAGCACCGCCGGCAGGAAGAAGGAGTCCGAGAACGACAGGTGGTTGCTCGCGAGGATCGCCGGCCCGTGCGCGGGAATGTTCTCCAGGCCCTCCACCCACGGCCTGAAGGCGAGCTTCAGGGACCCGCCGATGGAGAACTTCATTGCGCCGTAGATCAACTCGGGTGCCTCCTGTGTGCTGTCGACAGACCTTAACCTGTGGGGCAGCGCCCCCTCCCGCCCGGCACGGAGACCGCCTCGGGCGGGCCCCCGGGGGGACCGTCCCACGCATGCCCCGGGCGGGTGGCCCCGCTGGGGCGGTGACGGCCCTGGTCGGTGTCGGTCCGGTCGCGTACGGTGAAGTCATCCTTTCGCACACCCCTCACCCCCGCCCGCTTCATGAACAGGAGACCCCGGTGCCGGTCCTCCCTGGAGCCGAGCCGTTCCGCCACGAGGGCGGAGAGGTCGGCGTCCTCCTCTGTCACGGATTCACGGGTTCGCCGCAGTCGCTGCGCCCCTGGGCCGACTACCTGGCGGAGCGGGGGCTGACCGTGTCCCTCCCCCTGCTGCCAGGGCACGGCACGCGCTGGGAGGACATGGCCGTCACGGGCTGGCAGGACTGGTACGCGGAGGTCGACCGCGAGCTGCGCGCGCTGCGGCAGCGGTGCGAGCAGGTCTTCGTCTTCGGCCTGTCCATGGGCGGGGCCCTGGCGCTTCGCCTCGCCGCGAAGCACGGAGACGAGATCGCGGGCCTGGTGCTGGTGAACCCGGCGAACAAGGTCCACGGCCTCTCGGCGTACGCCCTGCCGGTCGCCCGGCATCTGGTGCGGACGACGAAGGGGCTGACGAGCGACATCGCGCTGGAGGGCTCCGAGGAGGTCGGTTACGACCGGGTTCCGCTGCACGCCGCCCATTCCGTACGGGCCTTCTTCCGGCTCGTCGACGCCGAGCTGCCTCAGGTGACCCAGCCACTCGTGCTGCTGCACAGCCCGCAGGACCATGTCGTCCCGCCGGCCGACTCGGCGCGGATCCTCAGCCGGGTCTCGTCCCGGGACGTCGAGGAGATCGTGCTGGAACAGAGCTACCACGTCGCGACGTTGGACCACGATGCGGAGCGGATCTTCGACGAGAGCTTCCGGTTCATCGGCCGCCTCGCACCCGATGCCGGCAAGAAGGGGAGCACGTCCGGTGGCTGAGCACGACGCGGAGCGCGCGGGCAGTGACGAGGAGCGCGAGCCGCGCCCCACGGAGGGGACGGCCGTTCCCGAAGGCACCGATGCGGCACGGCCGCTCGACGAGGCCGCGGCCTGGGAGGCGATCGTGGCGGGTTACGGCGAGGAGCCGCCGGACCCGCCGGGAGCCAAGCCGTTCAAGTCGATCGAGGACCTGGCCCTGCTCGAGGACGGTCAGCTGAACGTCCTGGACCCGGCGCAGGAGTCCGGCACAGGCGAGGACGCGGACAAGGGCACGAGCGGGAAGGCCCCGGTGAAGCCGCCGGAGCAGAAGCCGCTCGGCGGCTCGGTGGTCTTCGCCCCCGGGGTCGCCGGTCCGCGCGACTACGGCCTGGCGGAGCCCCGGGACTCGGACACCGACGACCCGGACGACGGCGAGGAGGGACATTTCGTCCCGCCGGAGCCGCCGCCGCTCCCCGAGGCCGACGTGACCGCGAAGTTCGCCTGGCTCGCGGTGGTGGGCGGACCGGTGCTGATGCTGATCGCGGTGCTGATGCAGTGGGAGATGACGTGGTGGCTCACCACACTCTCCATCGGCGGTTTCCTGGGCGGTTTCGCCACCCTGGTGGCTCGCATGCCCCACGACGACGAAGAGGACGACGACCCGGGACGCGGCGCGGTCGTCTGAGCGGGTTCCGCGCCGGCCGCCCCCCGGGTCACCGGAGGGCGGGCGGGTGGCCGGAGCGGAGCCGCCGGTGCGTCACGCGCCGCCGGTTCGTCCGGTCTCCCCGGTCGTTCAGTCCCCCGCCGGCACCCGCAGGGCGGCCAGGACGGGCAGATGGTCCGTGGCCGTCCGCAGATCGGCGTCCTCGATGCCCGGCAGCCCTTCAGGCACGCCGCAGCCGAGCACCTCGATGCCACCGGTCGCGAACACCGCGTCGATCCGCTTGCTGGGTGCGCCGGGCGGGAAGGTGTTCTCCCCACCCCACGGCCGCACGGTCCGGCAGTCCTGGAGCCGGCCGGCCAGCCGCCGGAAGGCACCTCCGTCCGGTACGTCGTTGAGGTCGCCGGCCACCACCGCGTGCCGGACGCCCATCGCGTCGACCCGGTCCAGCAGCATCCCCGCCTGAGCCTGCCGCTCCTCGCGCTGCAGACTCAGATGACAGCTCACGACGCCGAGCCGGGCCCCGGCGAACCGTACGACCGCCGTGGCCAGACCGCGGCGGTGGAGGCCCGGGGTGAGGGGCAGCAGCACGTCCTCGGTCCGTTCCACCGTGGCGCGCAGGGAGCAGAGCAGCATCGGCCCGGCCGCGGTCGCCCCGCCGCTGAGCATCACCAGGTCGGTCATGGCGGCGAGCCGGGCAGCGGCCTTGCGCCAGCGGAAGAATCGCGGGGCCTCCTGGACGCACACGAGATCGGGGGCGCAGGCGCGGATGACACGGGCCAGGGCCTCGGTGTCGTCACGCAGCGAGCGGACGTTGTAGCTGAGCACCCGGATGACGGCCGAACCGTCCGGCTCGGTACGGGAGTCGGGCAAGGGCATCGGCGTGGTGACCATGGGACGCACGATACGACGGACGCCCGCCGCTCCCCGGAGGGCGCGACGGGCGTCGGACGTGCCGTGGTGATGATCAGCCCTGGCGTGCCAGGTCCGCCGCGCCCACCAGCCCGGCCTTGCCGCCCAGTTGGGCTGCGAGGACCTGCGCGTGCGGACGCCATTCGCCGCCGATCAGCCAGCGCCGGAAGGACTTGCGGATCGGGTCGAGGACCAGTTCGCCCTCGTCCGAGACGCCGCCGCCGACGATGAAGGCCGACGGGTCGAAGAGCGAGGCGAGGTCGGCCAGGCCCGCTCCGGCCCAGCGGGCCAGCTCACGGAAGGAGTCGACGGCCACCGGGCAGCCCTGGCGGGCGGCCTCGCTGATGTGCTTGCCCTCGATGCCCTCCACGGAGCCGTCGCCGAGACCCAGCAGGATCGTGGCGTTCTCCGGGGTGGCGTTGGCGCGCTGTTTCGCGTACCGCACGAGGGCGCGCCCGGAGGCGTACTGCTCCCAGCAGCCCTGGCTGCCGCAGCCGCACAGCAGCCCGTCCGGGACGACCCGGATGTGGCCGAATTCCGCCGCCACACCGAAGCGCCCCCGGCGCAGCTTGTTGCCGATGATGATGCCGCCGCCGAGGCCGGTGCCGAGCGTGATGCAGATGACGTCGTCGTGGCCCTGGCCGGCACCGAAGCGGTATTCGCCCCAGGCCGCCGCGTTGGCGTCGTTCTCGACGACGACGGGGAGGCCGACGCGCTGCTCGACCTTGTCCTTGAGCGGCTCGTGGCGCCAGTTGATGTTCGGGGCGAACAGCACGGTCGCGCGCTTGTCGTCGACGTATCCGGCCGCGCCGATGCCTACGGCCTCGACGTCGTGGCCCTCGCTCGCTCCGGACACGGCGGAGCTGATCGCGTCCACGATGCCTTCGGCGGTCGGCGGGGTCGATACCTTGAACGTCGAGAGGATCCGGCCCTCTTCGTCGACCACTCCAGCCGCGATCTTCGTGCCGCCGATATCGACGCCGATGGTGAGTCCCATGAATCCCTCAGTTTCGGTCGAGCCCCGCTACGGCCAACCGTACCCGAGCCGGGGACGGGTATTTCCCTGTCCAGGGTCAGTCCAGGTCGATGTGTTCGCTGCCGCCGGTGCCCTCGTCACGCGGGTCCGAGGGGTCCTGTGCGGCCTTCTTCGCAGGACCGGGGTTGCTTCCGGTGCCGCCGGCGCCCTCGGTGCCCTTGGTCCAGCGGCCTTCCTGGCCCTCGACCGCTGAGCGGTAGGCGGCCAGCAGTTCGTTCCCCGCGGCGGCGAGATGGTCGAAAAGCTCCGGATTGCGCTCGATCACGGGTTCGACCGCCGACTTGGCCTGCCGGATCACCTGCTGGACGGTGCCCTGGGCGGCCATGCCGAGCAGCGGCGACTGCAGCGAGGAGACCTTGTCGGCCACCGCGTCGATCAGCTTGCGCAGCTCTTCGGCCGCGGATCCCGGCTGCTGTCCGTACTGGGCCCTCCGTCGGGCCTTCTCCGCTTCGAGGTCCTCGGCGCAGGCCTCCGCCCACGCGTCGTCGTCGACGGGACGATCGGTGGCTTCACTCATGGCGGACTCCTGCGGCGCGGTTGTCTGCGTGACCGTACGGGCCACGTACTACCGACGTTACCCGAACGGTGGTACCCCGTTCATTGTGTCCGGGGCCAGAGCGCGGGGTCAGGCCTGAACCGGACACGCAGGACGCCGTCGGCGAGCGCCGCCCCGGCGACGGCGCAGCGGCGCAGCGCGGACTCCAGGCGCACGATCCGGTGGAACGGACCCGCGGTGAGGAGCAGTTCGTCGCCCCGCCGGACCAGCTTGAGGTCCTCCTTGACCGCTCCGGGCAGCGGCAGGCACCAGGCGATGACACCGTCCCCGTCGTCCTCGGTCCACCAGGGGTTCCCGGCGTGTCCCGGCGGGCGTTCGTCCGGTGCGCAGTGCTCCGCGAGAACGGCCAGGTCCTCGACGGTGCGCGGATCCCGGCCGAGGTGGGCGCTCTCGCGTACGGGCGTCGCCGGTGCCCACTCCTGCCGCCAGTGGTCCAGGCACTTGTCCTGCCGGGCGGAGAGGCCGGCGAACCACGGATCGGCGGAGTGACGGGGCAGGACCCGGGAGGCCACGACGGCGTCGACGCGCAGTCCGTGCAGGGCGAGCCCGGTGCGGGCGGCGCTCAGCGCGTCCTCGGCGGCCTGCCCTGGTTCGGCGACCAGCCGGACGGTGGTCGCGCCGTCCTCGATCAGGGCCTCGACGGCGGCCAGTTCCGCGTCCTTGCGGGCGGCGGCCTCGTACAGCCACTGGGCCGGCATGGGGACGCCGGCGAGCTGGGCGAGCACCGGGCGCAGAGCCCTGGCGGCCTGGCGTTCCCGGGGCAGGAGGCGCCGGAGGTAGCGGCGCAGCTGGCCCGGGAGCGCGAGCAGGGCGAGCGCCTCGGTCAGCGGGGGCAGGTCGACGACGAGGGTCTCGTAGCCCTCCTGCGCCCAGTCGCCCTCGGCCACCCGGCGCAGGGTGTGCAGGAGGGCGAGCTGCGGGGCGCCGGGCAGTTCGGTGAGCTCCTCGCCGTCCAGCCGGTTGGCGCCGAGCAGGTCGAGCACACCGGAGGCCCGGTCCTGCAGGTCCAGGAGTTCGCCCCGGAAGTGCGCGGCGGAGTCGACGCGGACGTGGAAGAGCCGCTCGGCGGCCTCCACGGGTCCTGGCCCCTCCGGGAAGGCGGGTACCGCGTCACAGGAGACGAGAAGGGTGCGCCGGCCGCCACGGGCCGATGCGAGCGCGGTCGCGGCCGCCACGGTGGTACGGCCCGCGCCGCCGGGGCCGGTGACGAGGACCGTACGCACGAGGTCAGACCTTCGGGACGGACTCGACGCGCTTCTTCAGCCCGGCGAGGGCGCGGTCGATGATGACCTTCTCCGCCTTGCGCTTGATCATGCCGAGCAGCGGGATCTTGACGTCCACGGCGAGGCGGTAGGTGACCTCGGTGCGGTCGCCCTCGCCCAGCGGCGCCAGCGCGTAACTGCCGTCGAGGGCGCGCAGCATCTGGGACTTGACGAGGGTCCAGCCGACTTCGTAGGGGCTGTTCCAGGTGTAGGCGAGGACGTGGTCGTCCTTGATCGCTCCGGCGTCCAGGACGAGCCGGACCTGCTCGGCGCGGCCCTGGTCGTCGGTGGCCAGGATCTCGGCCTCCTTCACCTCGCCGGTCCACTCGGGGTAGCGGGCGAAGTCGGCGATCACTCCCATGACGTCGGCCGGCGCCGCCTCGATCGTGATGCTCGAGCTGGTGTGTTCAGCCATCGCCGTGGCCCTCCAGTGCGGTGTACCGGTCGCGTTCGGCAGAGGCCTGCCGTGTGCAGGCTATCGCGTGCGCACGGCGACCCCGCCCGCGCCCCGGCCCGGGACCGGCGGCCGTGTCTCACCACTCCAGGGCCCACGGCCGCCCGGTCGAGGCGAAGTGGCCGACGTTGACGCACTCCGTGACGCCGATGCGCATCCGGCGCACCAGGGGCTGATGGACATGGCCGAAAAGGGCGTAGCGGGGACGGGTGCGGCCGATGGCCTCCAGGAGCGCGCGGCTGCCCCGCTCGAAGCGCCGGGCGACGGTGTCGTACGTCAGCTCCGGTACCTCGGGCGGGATGTGCGAGCACAGGACGTCGACCGGACCGAGCGCCTCGACCTTGGCCGCGTACTCCTCGTCGCTGATCTCGTACGGCGTGTTCATCGGGGTCCTGAGGCCGCCGCCGACGAAGCCGAAGACCCTGCCGCCGATCTCCACCCGCTCGCCGTCCAGGACGGTTGTACCGGCATGGGCGTACTCCGGCCAGAGGGCCGGCACGTCGACATTGCCGTAGGTGGCGTACGTAGGGGTGGGCATGGCGGCGAACATCTCGGCGTACTGCTTGCGTACGGCGGACAGGATCGCGGCATTACGGTCCCGGCCCGCCCAGAGCTCGCGGCCGAACGCCCGCGCTTCCTCGAAGCGGCGCGCGGTGCGCAGCTCGACGATGCGGTCGGCGTTCTCCTTGCCGAAGAGGTCGGGGAAGATCCCGCGCGAATGGTCCGCGTAGTCGAGGAAGAGGACCAGGTCGCCGAGGCAGATGAGCGCGTCCGCGCCGTCCCCGGCGCGCGCCAGCGCCTCCGCGTTCCCGTGCACGTCACTGACCACGTGCACGCGTGTCCGTCGAGTGCTGATTGTGTGTGGATTGCGCGGTGTGCCGACTCGCATGCGGATCACCCTAGGTCTCCGCGCGGCGCTCTGGGTAGAGGCCGCCGGACCTGCGATTACTTCCGGATCGGGACACGGGTGGACTAATGTGCGCCGAAGAACCACCGATATGTGTGATGCATAAGACATCTGGCCGGAACCCCCTTTCCGGAACCGAGTACCGGTGGGTAACGTCCGGCCAGTCCAGTCGTGCTCACCCCACTGAGCATCTGCCAGGCTTGGACCGATCCGGTACGTCGCACAGAGCCGTGGAACCGGAGCCCGATGAGGAGCAGCAGTCTTGCGCGAGTTCAGCCTTCCGGCCCTGTACGAGGTCCCTACGGACGGCAACCTGACGGATCTCATCCGCCGCAACGCCGCGCAGCATCCCGATGTCGCGGTGATGAGCCGGAAGGTCGCCGGCGTCTGGACCGACGTCACCGCCACCCAGTTCCTCGCTGAGGTCGAAGACACCGCCAGAGGCCTCATCGCGGCGGGCATCCAGCCCGGCGACCGGGTCGCGCTCATGTCCCGCACCCGCTTCGAGTGGGTCCTGCTGGACTTCGCGATCTGGAGCGCGGGTGCGGTCACCGTGCCGGTCTACGAGACCAGCTCCGCCGAGCAGGTTCAGTGGATACTCGGCGACTCGGGCGCCGTCGCGGTCGTCGTGGAGAGTGACGCCCACGCGCGGTCCGTCGCCGCCGTACGCGACCGGCTCCCCGGCCTCCAGCACGTCTGGGAGATCGACCGGGGCGCGGTCGGCCAGCTGGTGGCCTCCGGCGCCGAGGTCTCCGACGAGACCCTGGACCTGCGCATGGTCAGCGCCAAGGCCGACGACCCCGCGACCATCGTCTACACCTCGGGCACGACCGGCCGCCCCAAGGGCTGTGTGCTGACGCACCGCAGCTTCTTCGCGGAGTGCGGCAACATCGTGGAGCGGCTGAAGCCCCTCTTCCGTACCGGTGAGTGCTCCGTCCTCCTCTTCCTGCCCACCGCGCACGTCTTCGGCCGGCTCGTCGAGGTCGCCTCGGTGATGGCCCCGATCAAGCTCGGCTGTGTGCCGGACATCAAGAACCTCACCGATGAGCTGGCCTCCTTCCGTCCGACGCTGATACTCGGCGTCCCCCGGGTCTTCGAGAAGGTCTACAACTCGGCGCGGGCCAAGGCCCAGGCCGACGGCAAGGGCAAGATCTTCGACCGCGCGGCCGGCACGGCGATCGCGTACAGCCGCGCGCTGGGCACCCCCCAGGGCCCCTCGATGGGCCTGAAGGTCAAGCACAAGGTCTTCGACAAGCTGGTGTTCAGCAAGCTGCGGGCCGTGCTCGGCGGTCGCGGCGAGTACGCCATCTCCGGCGGCGCGCCGCTCGGTGAGCGGCTCGGCCACTTCTTCCGCGGCATCGGCTTCACGGTTCTGGAGGGCTACGGCCTGACGGAGAGCTGTGCCGCCACGGCCTTCAACCCGTGGGACCGGCAGAAGATCGGCACGGTCGGCCAGCCGCTGCCCGGCTCGGTCGTGCGGATCGCGGACGACGGCGAGGTGCTGCTCCACGGCGAGCACCTGTTCACCGGGTACTGGCAGAACGAGTCGGCGACGGCGGAGGCCCTGGCCGACGGCTGGTTCCACACGGGTGACATCGGCACGCTCGACGAGGACGGCTATCTCGCGATCACGGGCCGCAAGAAGGAGATCATCGTCACGGCGGGAGGGAAGAACGTCGCCCCCGCGGTGATCGAGGACCGGATCCGGGCACACGCCCTGGTCGCCGAGTGCATGGTGGTCGGCGACGGACGGCCGTTCGTCGGCGCGCTGCTCACCCTGGACGAGGAGTTCCTCTCCCGCTGGGCCGAGGAGAACGGCAAGCCGGCCGGGTCGACCGCGGTCTCGCTCCGCGAGGACCCCGACCTGCTGGCGGAGGTCCAGCGGGCCGTGGACGACGGCAACGCCGCGGTCTCCAAGGCGGAGTCGGTACGCAAGTTCCGCATCCTCGCCTCGCAGTTCACCGAGGAGGCGGGCCACATCACCCCCTCGCTGAAGCTGAAGCGCAACGTCGTGGCGAAGGACTTCGCGGACGAGGTCGAGTCGATCTACCGCGGCTGAGCCCGCACCCGCCTGACGAGGAGAGGGCCCGTACCCGACCAGGTACGGGCCCCCTCCTCGTGGTCGTCCCGGGCCGGCGCCCTCGGCCCGTTCCCAGGTGTCAGAGCAGCGTCCTGAGCTTCTCGGCGAGCAGGTCCCAGCGCCACTTCTCCTCGACCCACTCCCGGCCCCGCTCCCCCATGCGGCGGCGCAGTTCGGGGTCCTGGAGCAGGGTGACGATCCGGTCGGCGGACTCCTCGGCGGAGCCGCCCCGGACCACCCAGCCCGTCTCCCCGTCCAGGACGGCGTCGGGGGCTCCGCCGGAGTCTCCCGCGACGACCGGCAGCCCGGTCGCGGACGCCTCCAGATAGACGATGCCGAGGCCCTCCACGTCGAGCCCGCCGCGCCGGGTGCGGCAGGGCATGGCGAAGACGTCGCCGGCGCCGTAGTGCGCGGGCAGTTCCTCCCAGGGCACTGGCCCGGTGAAGCGGACGGAGTCCTCCACACCGGTCTCTGCGGCCAGCTTCTTCAGCTGTCCGGCGTACGGCCCGCCGCCGACGACGAGCAGGACCGCGTCCGGCACCCGGGCCAGGATCGCCGGCATGGCGAGGATGAGCGTGTCCTGGCCCTTGCGCGGCACGAGCCGTGAGACGCACACGACGACGGGCCGGTCCGCGAGCCCGAGCCGGGCCCGGACGCGGTCCCCGCCGGAGGCCGGGTGGAAGGTCTTCTCGTCGACCCCGGGCGGCAGCTGGACCATCCGTTCGGCGGCCCTGCCGGTGAGCGCCCCGGCGATCCTGGACCGGGTGTACTCGCCGAGGTAGGTGAGGGTGTCGGTGCCCTCGCCGATGCGGCGCAGCAACTGGCGGGACGCCGGCAGCTGGGCCCAGCCCGCCTCGTGGCCGTGCGTGGTGGCCACGATCCGGCGGGCACCGGCCCTGCGCAGCGCGGGAGCCATCAGCCCGAGCGGAGCGGCGGCGCCGAACCACACGGAGGAGCAGCCGTGCTCCCGCAGCAGCCGGACCGCCTGCCGGGTCGCCCCCGGGGTGGGCAGGAGCATCGTCGTACGGTCGCGTACGACGGTGAAGGGCTGCTCGGCGTCGAAGGCCGCGGTGGCCTCGGCGCCCTCCGCGCCGCGCTTCCACGTGGATGCGTACACGACGAGCTGCTCGGGGTCCAGACGCAGCGCCATGTTGTGCAGGAAGGCCTGGATGCCGCCGGGGCGGGGCGGGAAGTCGTTCGTCACGATCAGGGTCTTGTCCATCGCCGCCGACAGTACCGGGCGCCTCGACGGCCCTGCCTGACGGCTCCCGCACAGCCTGGACCTGCATCATGGCGTGCATGACGGTCAGGACGGGTACGAGCGGCCGGGCAAGCCGGGGCCTGTGCCTCGCCGTATGGGGCCTCACGCGGGCGGTGCTGCTGCTCTGCGTCTTCAAGGTGTTCACGGTGCCGGGCCCTGACGTCACGAGTGACGTCTCGGTGATCTACCGCGGCTGGTACGAGGTGCTCCGCGCCGGTTCGTATCCGCTGGACGACGTCACCTGGCAGTACCCGCCGGCCGCCGCCCTGGCGGTGCTGTCCCCCGGTCTGCTGCCGTTCCTGGAGTACGCCTCCGCGTTCTTCGTGCTCGTCCTCCTGTGTGACGCGCTGGTCCTCGGGCTGCTGGTGTACGCGGGGAACCGTCCGGGCATGCGGAACGCGGGGGCGTGGCTGTGGGTGGCGGGTGTGCCGCTGCTGGGGCCGACGGTCTACGCCCGGTACGACCTGATGGTGACGGCGGTCGCGGTGGCGGCGCTGCTGGCGGGCGTGCGGCACCCCAGGGCGCTGGGGGCGCTGGCCGCCTTCGGGACGCTGCTGAAGGTGTGGCCGGTGCTGCTGCTGGTGGGCACGGCCCGGGGGCGGGCGACGCGGCGGTCCTGGTCCGCGGCGGGGGTGACGGCCGCCGTGCTCGTCCTGGTCTCGGCGGCGGCGCTGCCCGGCGCGTTCGCGTTCCTGACCTTCCAGCGCGACCGCGGGCTGGAGATCGAGTCGCTGGGCGCGCTGGTCTTCCATGTGGCGCGGCAGTTCGGCTGGGAGGGCCACGTGGAGCTGCGGTACGGCTCCATGGAATTCTCCGGTCCGCATGTGGCGCTGGTGAGCACGCTGGCTCTGGCGCTGAGCGTGCTCGCCTTCGGCTGGCTGCTGCTGTGGCGGCTGCGGGCCAGGACCTTCGCGGTGCACACCCCGGCGGACGCCGCGTTCACCGCGGTGCTGCTGTTCACGGTGACCAGCCGCGTCATCAGCCCCCAGTACATGGTGTGGCCGCTCGGGGTGGCCGCGGTGTGCCTGGCGTTCCGGGGCAGCCGCACGGCCCTGCCCGCGTGCCTGGTGCTGCTGGCCACCGGGGTCACCCTGCTGGAGTTCCCGCTCGGCTTCGCCCATGTGGTGGCCAGCGACGGGGAGGGCGTGGCGCTCATGGCCGTACGCAACGGTCTGCTGGTCACGGCGGCGCTGATCGCCGCGCGACGGCTGTGGCGGGACACCGTGCCAGGAGGGCGGCAGGGGCGTCCGGCGGCCGGGGAGGTCAGCCGAGCCGGTCGCGCAGATACTCCCGCCAGCGCGCCGTGAACTCCGGGGGCGTGGTGCCGAGTACGGACTGCATGGCGTGCTCCACCGCCCCGTCCCGCCCGGAACGGCTCCCCACGGCCTTGTAGAAGGCGATGAGCTCCTCGTCGCCCCAGTCCCGCGCGATCAGCTCGCAGGCCAGCCAGCCGCTCTCGTACGCCCGGGACAGTTGGTCCGCGTCCTCACCGAAGCCGAAGTCCTCGTCCGTGGGCAGGTCCGCGGGCAGGTCGCCGCTCCGCACGGCCTCGGTGAGCTCCGAGGCGAGCTCCTGGGCCGTACGGCTCTCCCCGAGGTAGGCGGCCCGGTCGGCGAAGCCCTCGGAGAGCCAGACCGGGGTGGCGGCCGAGGTGTGGGAGCGCGTCGCGACGTGCGTGGTCTCGTGGGTGAGGACGACCCGCTGCCCGAAGTCGCCTAGCGTGCCGTACGCCTGCGGGTTGACGACCACCCGGTCCGCGGGGGCCCGGCCGCTGCCGCCGACCTTGCCGGTGGTGACGGCGGCCATGCCCCGGTAGCTGGCCACCGGCGAGCCGAGCAGCCCCGCCATGTCGTCCACGGTCTCGGGCACGAGCACCACCACGCGCTCCGCCCAGGGTTCCGGCCAGGCACCGGTGACGGCCGGGACCGCCCGGTCGGCGGTGGCCGCGATGCGGCGCAGCTCCCGCGCGGGGCGGCCGACCCCGAGGACGAGGCTGTGCGTGCCGCGTACGACCTCGACGTCGCCCTGCTGCCAGAGTTGTCCCGGCCCGTCGCCGGCGGCCCGGTCGGCGGAGATGTACCAGCTCCCGGCGTCGCCGCGGCGGACCAGCTCCACGGTGCGGGAGCTGGACATGGGGGCCTTGTCGTAGCCCTTGATCCGGTAGCGCAGCTCGACCTCGGCGGTGACCCGGTCCGCCCCCTTGCCCCTCACGCTCTCGACCCGGTATGCCCACGACTCCAGCGGTACGTCGGCGAGGTTGCCCAGTTCGGTGCGCTGGGCCGCGCGGAACGCCGTGGCGCGCGGGTCGAGCGCGGCCAGGTACGCCTCGGTGTCGTGCTCCAGGAGGGCGGCGGCCCTGCGGTCCAGTGCCGCGCCCACCTCCTGGGCGGTGACGGGGCCGGCGGTGTTCTCGGGTGCGGAGCAGGCGGGCGCCAGCAGCAGGGCGGCGAGCACGGCACCCGCCGCGCGCCGTCCACGGGTGCGTCCCCGTCGTGCGTCCTGCGCCGTGACAGCCATCCTGCCGATCGTACGGTCAGACGCGCGTGACCGAGGAGACGGGCATCATGCCGACGGGGTCGTAGCGCACCGGGGCGCCGGGGTAAGGGGCGTGGATGACCTGGCCGCCGCCCGCGTACATCCCGATGTGGCTCGCGTCCGCGCGGTAGACGACCAGGTCGCCGGGCCGGGCCTGCGAGAGCGGCACCGTGCGGCCCGCGTACCGCTGGGCCTGCGAGGTTCGGGGCAGGGCGACGCCGGCCTGCGCGTACGCCCACTGCATCAGCCCGGAGCAGTCGAATCCCGCGGGCCCGTTGGCGCCCCACACGTACGGCCTGCCCAGTGCCTGCCGGGCCGCCATGAGGGCCGCCAGGCCGCGTGCCGAGCCGGGCCCCGCCACGGGGGGCGTCCCCTCACGGCCGGAGCGCGAGGCGCGGCCGAGGGACGCACGGTCGGCGGCGGGCAGGGAGCTCAGCAGCTGCCGGGCCGTGGCCAGCTTGCCCTCCACGGTGCGCTTGTGGCGCGCCACGGCAGCCCGGTCGCGCTCCAGGGCGGCGAGGGCACCGGCGGCCTCCGCGCGGCTCTGGGCGATCCTGCGCTGTGCCGCGCGGAGCTTGTGCAGCGTCAGGGCCCGGCGCTCACCGGCCCGCTCCAGGGCCGCCGCCCGGTCCAGATAGGTGTCCGGGTCCGAGGAGAGCAGCAGCGCGACCGAGGGGTCGATGCCGCCGGAGCGGTACTGGGCCACGGCCATCGATCCGAGCGACGCGCGCATCTCGTTGATGTCCTGCTGGGTGCGGGCCGCCGAGTCCTGGGCCCTGGCGACCTTGCCGCGCATCCGGTCCATGTCCTCCCGGGCGGCGTTGTAGCGCTCGGTGGCCCGCTCGGCCTCCCCGTACAGCCGGTCGACGGCGGCCCTGGCCGTCTCGCGGGTGTCCTCGGGGGCGGCACCCGCCGGTGCGGCGCCGAGGCCGGCGGCCGCGGTGGCCGCGGCCGCCGACAGGACGGTTGCCCGGACGCCACGGTTGAGGCCGGGCCGGGTGGGGCGGCGATGCGAGACCACAGGAAGCCGCACTCCCTTCCGCTGTACGCAGATGTGCGCAGCCCCTGCCGCCCGGGAGGGCGGACCGACGACCGGGAGCTGCGCGGCAGCGCAGACAGTAACCGGACGGACACGGAGTGACCAAAGGCCACGCCGGAAGGGGAAGGGGGCACCGTACAGCGGCGCCCCGCCGGTGACCTGGGTCTCCGGCGGGGCGGGGCGTCAGCGAAGGGTGCGGCGATTCGCCCGTTCGGGCGTCAGACGCGCACGCCGAACTGGAAGGAGCCCAGGTACTCCATGGCCTCGTACCGGACGACCTGACCCGGGTACGGCGCGTGCAGGACCTGGTTGTTGCCCGCGTACAGGCCCACGTGCGAGGTGTTGCTGAAGAAGACCAGGTCGCCCGGCTTGAGGGCGCTGCGGCCGATCCGGACACCGTCGTTGACCTGGGTGTACGTGGTGCGGGTGATCTGGACGCCGGCCTGGGCGTAGGCCCACTGGGTCAGCCCCGAGCAGTCGTACGAGTTGGGGCCGGAGCCGCCGGAGACGTACGGCTTGCCGAGCTGCGTGGCGGCGGCCTGGAGGGCGGCGGCACCACGGGCGGACGCGGGGACCTCGTTGCCGAGCTCGACCCGGTCACCGGCGGCGCGGCTGGCGCGCGCCTCGTCCTGGTCCATCTTGGCCCGCTCGGCGGCGGTGAGGGTGTTCAGCAGCTTCTGGGCGGCGGCCAGCTTGCCCTGGTACTTCTTCTTGTTCTCGTTCAGCGTCTCGCGGACGTCGGCGAGGTCGGCGAGCTTGCCCTGCGCCTCCTTGCGCTGCTGCGCGAGGGTCCGCTGCTTCGCCTGGATCTTCTGCAGCGACTCGGCCTGCTTGGCCGTCAGCTGGTCCAGCGCGGAGGCCTGGTCGAGGAAGCTGTCCGGGTCCGAGGAGAGCAGCAGCTGGACGGACGGGTCGAGACCACCGGAGCGGTACTGCGCGGTGGCGAGCGAACCGAGCTCGCCACGCAGGGTGTTGAGCTCGTCCTGGCCGCGGGCGACCTTGTCCTGGAGCGCGTCGGCCTGCTTCTTGAGCTTGTCCTGCTGCTCCTTGGCCCCGTTCGCCTTCTCGGTGGCGACCTCGGCCTCGTGGTAGAGCTTGTCGACCTTCGCCTTGACCTCGCTCTTGGTCGGCTTGGGGTCGGCGTGCGCCGCCTGGGAAGTCAGGGCCACGGCTGCGGCGGCGGTCGCGGTGAGCACGGTCACGCGGGTGCGGCTCGGCTGCTTGGGACGACGGTGGGACGCCACGAAGGCGAGCTCCTTCTTCCTCGAGCCGCCTACCGGGTTGTGGGGGGACAGATGAGAATCCCCGGCTCCGTGCACGTCACGGACTCGGCGGTTCCTTCGCCGTCACCCCGGGTGGGCGATCAACCGTGCGAAGGTTCGAGGCCTGACCCTAGTGACCATCTTGTGATCAGTTCAAATCCTCACGAGCAAAATCTCGTCACACCAGGCACTTCTTTACTTTCATCACACTGGGTGTAGCGGCAAGTTGACGGTACGTTCCATGAATTCCGGCAAGTCACTCAAGCCACACAAGACGCCTCAGACGCGCGAAAGGCGCTTCAGGAGCAAGACGGACGCGACGGGCCTCGCCCCGGCCTTCGCGACACCGTCGGCGACCTCGCGGTCGGTGGAGACCACGACGACGGGTCTGCCCGGCGGTTCGGCGCGCGCCAGCTGCCGGATCAGCTCGTCGGCGGTGACGCCCGCCTTGCTGAAGAGCACGCGCACTCCGCGCGGCGGCGCGAGCAGGACCGGCGCGGCCAGTTCGGCCCCGTCGAATACGCAGGTCATCTCGGCACCGGTCTGGGCCGCGAGGACGGAGAGCCCGCCCAGGAGGCGCAACCGCTGCTTCTCCAGCGGCATCTGCGGATAGCCGGTCTTGGTGACGTTGTAGCCGTCCACGATCAGATGCGCCTGCGGCAGGGCGAGCAGTTGGTCGAGCAGCGCCGGGTCGGTCTCCGAAAGCGCCCTGGCCGCAATGTCCTTGGGCGACATCCGGCCGGGCTCGACCGCTTCGACACCGTCCGCGGGGCGGATCGAGGAGGGAGGCAGGGCGAGTTCACGGCGGAGCCCCTGCGCCGCGTCGAGCACGGTGTCCAGGAGCAGCCTGAGGCGCATGTCCTCGACGGAGCGCCCCTCCCTGGCCGCACGGCGCCCGGCCTCGACGGAGGCCTCCGCCTCGGCCAGCCGCGCCTTCAGCCGGCGGGTCTCGCTCTCGGCGGCGGACACCTGGGCCGCGGCCTCGGCACGCACACCGTCGGCCTCCGCACCCGCCTTGCGCAGGGCGGCCTCACCGCGCTTGATCTCACTGAGGGCGCTGCGCAGCTTGCGGTGCAGGGAGTCGGCCTCCTTGCGGGACGCCTCGAGCTCCGACCGCAGCCGCTCGGTGTCGGCCCTGGTCTGGCCGCGGGCGCGGTCGAGTTCCTCGCGCAGCCGCTCCAGCTCCCGCCGGGTCTCCTCGTCCGCGCGCTCGGCGTGAGCGCGCTGGACCTCCTCACCGGCCGCCGCCACCAGCTTGACCCAGCCCGACGGCCGCAGCACATAGGCCGCGGCGGCCACGTCCACGGGATCGGCGGCCGCGGGCGGCACACCCGACCCCAGCGCCTCGGCCAGCTCCGGCTGGGTCTGGGCGACCCGTTCGGCGATGCGACGGCGGAACGCGGGGTCGCTCTCCAGCGCCGCCGCCATCGCGTTGCCCGCGAACTTGGCCCGTCTGCTCGGGGTGAAGCGGGCGTACTGCCGGAGCTGGGAGGGCAGTTCGCCGACGGTCAGACCGCCGAAGGCGTCCGAGACCAGCGCCACCACCTTGCGGCGCACACCCTCCGGCAGGGGACGGTCGAGCGACTCCGCGGTGCCGTCGGCCGCGTCGGCCGGTTCGGCGCCGCCTGTCGGCTGCTCCACCATCCATCACCCCAATATGTCTGTCCGCGCGGCTCCGTCAGGAGTCGGCGCCCGGCCTGGCGACCAGCT
Organism: Streptomyces sp. NPDC006516; assembly: GCF_040611875.1. Taxonomy (NCBI): domain Bacteria; kingdom Bacillati; phylum Actinomycetota; class Actinomycetes; order Kitasatosporales; family Streptomycetaceae; genus Streptomyces; species Streptomyces sp. NPDC006516. The sequence goes on along the minus strand of NZ_JBEXPD010000001.1, from coordinate 944,189 downwards.
CGATCTGGTCCACCGCGTTGCACCAACGGCAGCGCACCGACTCGATGGTCTCACTGACCACCTCGCGCTCCTCGACACTCGACTCCCCGGCCAGGTCGAGATGGACGTACTCCACGACCTTCGATGAGCGGGTCACATCGAAACGGGTGAGGTTGCCGCAGAGCGTGCAGCGCCAGCGGGTCCCGTCCGTCGGCTGGGGAACCGTCGTCATCGTTGCGTCCTCTTTCGTCGTTCGTCGAGTGTGGTGCGTGTCCAGGTCTTCGATCTCGCGGTGCGCCGTCGAACTGCGGATGTCTTTCGGTAACCCTACGGCCTCGCGCATACCTATCGGCACGGCGAGGCGGTCTGTCCCGTTCTCGCCTGGTGCGTCATGCTCTGCACGTGACCGATTGGCGGAAAGTCGACTGGCGGGAGCGGGCCAGGGAGCTCGGGACCGCGGCCACCGCGGGCGGGGCCCCCGTCACGTACGGGCTCATCGCGCTGTGCTGCGCGGTGTTCCTGATCAGCCCGCTCTCCGGCTTCAACCCCGTCTACGGCAGTGCCGACAGCCTGCTGGCCGCGCAGGCCGGGTACTTCGAGCGGTGGGGTGTGATCCCCAGCGAGCTCGTGGCCGGCTCCGCACGCGCGACGCTGACCCCGCTGACCGCGCTCTTCGTGCACGGCAGCTGGCTGCACCTGCTGGGCAACATGCTGTTCCTGTACGTGTTCGGCGCGATGGCCGAGGAGCGCATGGGCCGGATCGAGTTCAGCTTCTTCTACGTGGCGTGCGGTTACTTCGCGCTCGTGGCCTACGCGGTGGTGCACGCGGATTCCGGCCAGACCCTGGTGGGCGCGTCCGGGGCGATCTCGGCGGTGCTCGGCGCGTTCCTCTACCTCTTCCCCCGCGCCCGGGTCACCAGCCTCTTCCCCTTCCTGTTCTTCCTGCCGCTGCGCTTCCCCGCCTGGATCGTGCTCGTGTTCTGGTTCGTCCTGCAGTGGCTGGCGGCCCGGAGCGCGGGCAGCGGCCCGGGCGTGGCGTACCTCGCGCACGTCGCGGGCTTCGCGGCCGGGTTTCTCTACGCCTGGGTGCGTTTCCGGGGTGGTACTAGAGTGAAGTCTCCAGCCACGGCCACTGAGGGAGAAAGCCAGCCGTGATCACCGCGATCGTGCTCATCAAAACCAGCGTGGACCGGATTCCCGAGATCGCCGAGGCCATCGCGGCGTTGGACAGCGTCAGCGAGGTCTTCTCGGTCACCGGTACGTACGACCTGATCGCCATGGTCCGGGTGCCCCGGCACGACGACCTGGCCGACGTCATCCCCGGCAGGATCAGCAAGATCCCGGGCGTCGAGGCCACCGACACCCATGTCGCCTTCCGGACGTACTCGCAGCACGACCTCGAGGCGGCCTTCGCCATCGGTCTCGACGCCTAGTACGGCACACGGCACACGGCTCCGGCCGGGTGGGGCAGGCAGGCGCCTGCCCCACCCGGCCGGAGCCGTGTCGCTTCCGATCAGACCTGGGCCGCGCCGCGGTCGGGAACGCAGCGGCCGTCCTCGGTGCGGTAGGTCCAGCGGGCCCCCTTGCCGACGAGCTCCCGGACCGCGCCCAGGAACCGCTCGACGTGCTCGTCCGGCGTACCCGCCCCGAAGCTCACCCGGATGGCGTTGAGCGACCGCTCCCCCGGCGCGGCCTCGGGCGCGCCGCACTCGCCCGGGTCCTGCGGCTCGCTGCCGAGCAGGGTGCGCACCAGCGGGTGGGCGCAGAACAGTCCGTCGCGCACCCCGATGCCGTACTCCGCGGAGAGTGCCGCCGCGAAGTGCGAGCTGTTCCAGCCCTCGACCACGAAGGAGATGACGCCGACCCGCGGGGCGTCGTCACCGAACAGCGAGAGCACCTTGACCTCGGGCACGTCCGCGAGGCCCTCACGGACCCGGGAGACCAGCTGCTGCTCCCGTGCGACGAGCTTGTCGAAGCCCGCCTCGGTCAGGGCCTTGCAGGCGGAGGCGATGGAGTAGACACCGATGACGTTGGGCGAGCCGGCCTCGTGCCGGGCGGCCGTGGTGTGCCACTCGACGTCCACGCCGCCGTCGGCGCGCCGGGCGACCTTACGGGAGGCACCGCCGCCCGCGAGGTACGGCTCGGCGTCCCGCAGCCAGTCGGTACGGCCCGCGAGCACGCCCGAGCCGAAGGGCGCGTACAGCTTGTGCCCGGAGAAGGCGACCCAGTCGACGTCCAGCTCGGCGATGTCGACCGGGTGGTGGGGCGCCAGCTGCGCCGCGTCGAGCACGATCCGCGCACCGTGCGCGTGGGCGGCGGCCGCGAGCTCCTTCACCGGCCACAGCTCACCGGTGACATTGGACGCACCGGTGACGCAGACCAGCGCGGGGCCGTGGGGGTCACGGTCGGCGAGGGCCTTCTCCAGCGTGGCCACCGCCTGGGCCGGGGTGCGCGGGGCGTCGAGGTAGGTCACCCGGGCGTCACGCCACGGAAGCAGCGAGGCGTGGTGCTCGGTCTCGAACACGAACACCTCGCAGTCGGCGGGGAGCGCGGCGGCGAGCAGGTTGAGGGAGTCGGTCGTCGAGCGGGTGAAGACCACCTGGTCGTCCGCGCGGCAGCCGAGGAACTCCGCGACGGTCACGCGGCTGCTCTCGAAGAGGTCGGTGGAGAGCTGCGAGAGGTAGCCGGCCCCGCGGTGCACGCTGCCGTAGTACGGGGCGTAGGCGGCCACGTCGTCCCAGACCCGCTGGAGAGCCGGAGCACTGGCGGCGTAGTCGAGGGCCGCGTACGTGACATCTCCGCCCGTCACGAGCGGAACGGTGACATCCGCGCCCAGAACCGGCAGCGGGGCACAAATGGACTGGTCGACGGCAGTGGTGGAGACAGACATGGCGAACTCCCGTAAGAGGCAGGCGAAATCCGCGCGCCGGCAGTCATGAAGGGACGCGGCAGCGCGTGGAGAGAAAAGAAGGGTGCGCGGAGAAGGGCGTTGAGCCCTATCGCATTCGCTTGCTCACAAGAGGCTCCCTGGGACCAGGACCCCAAGGGGTGGCATCAGACGATGCCGAGGGGCCCGCGCTTGCCGCAGACCTCGCTGCCTGCGGCCTGGTCTTCACCCGGGGCACCCCGCCACGGACGGAGGGTTGCCGGACAGCGGGCCGGGGCCGTAGTCGCTGTCACTCATGACCTGCGCAGCATCTTGCCACAACGGCCGCCACGCGCAAGGGCGCAGTCCGCGATGCGGACTGCGCCCTTGATCACACCGTGTGCGCCGTCAGGCGTTGCTGGCCGCCACCCAGCGCTCCAGAGCCCGCTTGGCGGCGCCCGAGTCGATCGACTCCGCGGCCCGCACCATCTTGGCCGCCAGCTGCTCGGTCAGCGTGCCCTCGCCCTGGTCCGACGCGACCAGCGCGGCGGCGGAGTTGAGCAGCACCGCGTCGCGGACCGGGCCGGTCTCCCCGTCGAGCAGCCGCCGGGCGACGTCCGCGTTGTACGAGGCGTCGGCGCCGCGCAGCGCCTCGACGGGCACCAGGTCCAGGCCGACGTCACGCGGGTCGAAGGTCTCCTCGCGCACGGCTCCGTCTCGGACGACCCAGACCCGGGAGGTCGCCGTGGTCGTCAGCTCGTCCAGGCCGTCGTCACCGCGGAAGACCAGCGCCGAGTTCCCCCGGCCGGCCAGCACACCCGCGACGATGGGCGCCATCTTCGCATCGGCCACCCCGATGGCCTGGGAACGCACCCGGGCCGGGTTGGTGAGCGGGCCGAGGATGTTGAAGGTGGTCTGGGTGCCGAGCTCCCTGCGGGCCTTGGCCGCGTACCGGAGAGCCGGGTGGAACTTCACGGCGAAGCAGAAGGTGATGCCCGCCTCCTCGGCGACGGCGACCACGCGCTGCGGAGTCAGCTCCAGGTTCACGCCGAGCTTCTCCAGCACGTCGGATGCGCCGCTCGCCGAGGAGGAGGCGCGGTTGCCGTGCTTGACGACCTTGGCTCCGGCCCCGGCGACGACGATCGCCGACATGGTGGAGATGTTGACCGTCTTGGCCATGTCGCCGCCGGTCCCCACGATGTCGACCGTGTGGCCGGGCACGTCGATGGTGTGGGCGTGTTCGTACATGGCGCGGACCAGGCCCGTGACCTCGTCCACGGTCTCGCCCTTGGACCGCAGAGCCACGGCGAAGCCGGCGATCTGCGCGTCGGTCGCCTCGCCGCTCATGATGCGGTCCATGGCCCACGCGGTGTCGTCCGCGCCCAGGTTCTCGCCGCGCAGCAACGGGGTCAGCACGCCGGGCCAGGTACGGGCCGCCACGCTGTCGCCGCCGTCCGGGGTCACAACGTTCATGGTCCGCTCCTGGGTCCACAGCCGATACAAGGATTGACTCCCACCTTATCCAGGCCCCGGGACAGCGAAGAGCCCCGTCCATCGGATGGACGGGGCTCCTGCTGTGGCGTTCAGCTGAGGTGATCAGTGGTGGCCGTGGCCGCTGGTGATCTCCTTGTACTCCTCGGCGGTGGGCTTGGCGATCTGGTTGTCCTCGCCGTAGTAGCTCTTGCTGAGCCTGACCCGCAGCTTCTGGAGTGCCGACGGCTTGCGCTCGACACCGTTCTCGTCGACCGTCGGGCCGATCTCGAGCGGCTTGTACTGCTCGTGCGCGGTGAGCGTGTGCAGCTGCTCCGGGCCGAGCGGCTCGTGGATCTCCACGAACTCACCGTGCGGCAGGCGCTTGATGGTGCCGGACTCCCGCCCGTGCAGCACCTTCTCCTTGTCGCGGCGCTGGAGGCCGAGGCAGATGCGCCGGGTGACGACGAACGCGAGGACCGGGCCGACGAAGAAGGCGATGCGCACGAACCAGCTGATCGCGTTGAGCGACAGGTGGAAGTGGGTCGCCCAGATGTCGTTGCCGCCGCCGACCAGCATCACGAAGTAGATCGTGATCCAGGCGACACCCAGACCCGTACGGGTCGGAGCGTTGCGCGGACGGTCCAGGATGTGGTGCTCGCGCTTGTCCCCGGTGATCCAGGACTCGATGAACGGGTAGAGCGCCAGCGCCGCGAGGATCACACCGAAGAGGACCAGCGGGATCAGCACGCCCAGGACCAGTGTGTGGCCCCAGAGGTTGATCTCCCAGCCCGGCATCACACGGACGAAGCCTTCGGCGAAGCCCATGTACCAGTCCGGCTGGGCGCCCGTGGACACCTGGTCGGGGCGGTAGGGGCCGAGTGCCCAGATCGGGTTGATCGTGGCGATCGCCGCGATGATCGCGATGAAACCGAAGACCAGGAAGAAGAAGCCTCCGGCCTTGGCCATGTACACCGGGAGCAGCGGCATGCCGACGACGTTCTTGTTCGTGCGGCCGGGACCCGCGAACTGCGTGTGCTTGTGGAAGAAGACCAGGATGAGGTGGCCGACCACGAGCCCGAGCATGATGCCCGGCAGCAGCAGGATGTGGATCGAGTAGAACCTCGCGATGATGTCCGTGCCGGGGAACTCCCCGCCGAACAGGAACATCGAGATGTACGTACCGACGATCGGCATCGACAGGATGGCGCCCTGCGTGAAGCGCACACCCGTACCGGAGAGCAGGTCGTCCGGGAGCGAGTAGCCGGTGAACCCGGTGAACATGCCGAGGACGAACAGCAGGAAGCCGAACAGCCAGTTGATCTCGCGGGGCTTGCGGTACGCGCCGGTGAAGAACACCCGGAACATGTGCACGAACATGCCGGCGAGGAAGATCACCGCTGCCCAGTGGTGGATCTGCCGGACGAGCAGACCACCGCGGACGTCGAAGCTGATGTCCAGCGTCGAGGCGTAGGCCTCGGACATCCGGATGCCCTGCATCGGCTCGTACGAGCCGTGGTAGATGACCTCGTTCATGCTCGGGTGGAAGAACAGCGTCAGGTACACACCCGTGAGGATGATGATGATGAAGCTGTAGAGGCAGATCTCGCCGAGCATGAAGGACCAGTGGTCCGGGAAGATCTTGCGCATGTTGGCCTTGGCCAGGCCGTAGATGCCGAGCCGGCCGTCCGCCCAGTCGGCCACCCGCTCACCGGCGGGCGCCTTGCGCTGTGTTTCCGTCGCAGTACTCATCCGCGCTCCCAGAAGGCAGGACCGACGGGCTCTTCGAAGTCACCGAGCGCCTCGAGGTTGCCCTCGCTGTTCACACCGATCCGCAGCTGCGGAAGGGCGTGACCGGCCGGACCGAAGATGACGCGGGCGCCGTCGGAGAGGTCGAAGGTGGACTGGTGGCACGGGCAGAGCACGTGATGCGTCTGCTGCTCGTACAGGCTGATCGGGCAGCCGACGTGGGTGCAGATCTTGGAGAAGGCCACGATTCCCTCGTGGGCCCACTCGCGCTCGCGCTTGTCCTTGATGTTGTCCGGCTCGATGCGGACGATCATCAGGGCGGCCTTGGCGATCTGCGACTGGAAGTCGTGCGCGTCCTCCTCCAGGCCCTCGGGCATGGCGAAGGTCAGCGAACCGACGACGACGTCCTCGGGACGCAGCGGCTCCATGGTGTTCATGTTGACGAGCAGCTTGCCCTTGGCCCACAGCGTCGAGCGGAGCTTCTTCTCCGGCAGCGGACCCAGGTCGCGCAGCAGGACCACGCCGGAGAGCGGCACCAGGGCCAGCGCGCCGAACATGGTGTTCCGGATCAGCTTCCGCCGGCCGATCGCGGACTCACGGGCGCCGTCCGCGAAGTCGGCCAGGACCTTGGCCTTGACCTCGGGCGTCGCCTCGATCGCGTGCCGGTCGTCGGCGACCTCCACGTCGGACATCAGGGTGCGTGCCCAGTGGACGGCACCCGCGCCGATGCAGAAGAGCGCGAGACCCAGGGTCAGACCCAGGGAGAAGTTGAGCGCGCTCACATGCCCGAACGGCCAGATGTAGACGATCTTGTCGACCGGGAAGATGACGTAGGAGGCGATGAAGCCGACCGTCGCCAGCATGGACAGCGTGAACATGAACGCGACGGCCCGCTCGGAGCGCCTCGCTGCCCGTTCGTCGATGTCCTGGATGCGCGGCTTGTGGGCCGGCAGACCGGGGTTGGCGAACGGGTCGTCCGCCACCTTCACCGCGCCGTGCGCGGTGCCCTGCTCGACCGGCAGGTTCTCTTCTGGAATCTGTTGGCTACTCATGACTTCTTGGCCTTAGCGGTGTGGGCCGCGACCCAGACGGCGATGGCGACCAGGCCGCCCAGGCCGAAGATCCAGCCGAAGAGACCCTCACTCACGGGGCCGAGGCCACCGAGCGAGAGGCCACCGGGGGTCTCGGACTCATCACCGTTGACGGTCTTGATGTACGCGATGATGTCTTTCTTCTCCTGCTCCGGCATCGTGGTGTCGGGGAAGGAGGGCATGCTCTGCGGGCCGGTCTGCATGGCCTCGTAGATGTGCTTCGGGCTCACGCCTTCCAGGCTCGGGGCGTACTTGCCGTTCGTCAGCGCGCCGCCCTCGCCGGTGAAGTTGTGGCACTGCGCGCAGTTGGTACGGAACAGGTCGCCGCCCTTGGCCACGTCCGCGCCGGCGGGGTCGACCTGACTCTCGGTCGGCGTGATCGGACCGGCGCCCAGCGACGCGACGTACGCCGCGAGCTGGTCGATCTCGGCCTGGCTGTAGATGACCTTCTTCTTCGGTACCTGGGCGCCCGGCTGCTGGGCCGGCATACGTCCGGTGCCGACCTGGAAGTCGACGGCCGCGGAGCCGACGCCCACGAGGGACGGCCCGTCGGTGGTGCCCTGACCGCCGGATCCGTGGCAGCTGGCACAGCCCACGGAGTAGAGCTTCTTGCCCTCGTCGATGGCGAGGGACTGGGCGGTGTCGTCGGCCTGCGCCTTACCCGCAGGCGCGAACGCGGCGTACAGCCCCCCGGTAGCCGCCAGCGCGAGGAGTAGTACGACGACTGCCGCCAGCGGATGGCGTCGTCGTGCGGAGAGCTTTTTCACGGATTACCCCGGTGTCAGGATCTTCTGCGTCGATGATGGGTGGGTGCGAGCCCGGTTACTTGATCATGTAGATCGTGGCGAACAGGCCGATCCAGACGACATCGACGAAGTGCCAGTAGTAGGACACGACGATGGCTGCGGTGGCCTGCTCATGGGTGAATCTCGAGGCCGCGTATGTCCTGCCCAGTACGAGCAGGAAGGCGATGAGACCGCCTGTCACATGCAGACCGTGGAAGCCGGTCGTCAGGTAGAACACCGAGCCGTACGGGTCGGAGGACAGGGAGAGACCCGCCTCCTTGACCAGCTCGGTGTACTCGAGGACCTGGCCTCCGATGAAGATCGCACCCATCACGAACGTGATGATGAACCAGGTGCGGAGCTTCTTCACATCGCCCCGCTCCGCGGCGAAAACGCCGAGCTGGCAGGTGAGAGAGGAAAGCACCAGGATCGTGGTGTTCGTCGCCGAGAACGGGAAGTTCAGATGGTGAGCCATCTCCTTCCAGTGATCGGGTCCCATCACCGATCGCAGGGTGAAGTACATCGCGAAGAGGGCCGCGAAGAACATCAGCTCGGAACTCAACCAGATGATGGTTCCGACGCTGGTGAGGTTCGGTCGATTGACCGACGGGTGCGCGTGCCCGGTTTCTACTGTCGTTGCTGTCGCCACGACCGACATTATGTCGGTCGCTTATCCCGCCCTCACTCCGGGGGGTGCCGTTCGGTGTGTCAGCGGTGTGTGTCCTCACCGAACGGCCCATCGAATCGCTGTCCTTACCGGTGCTGACAGGCTGTCCGCCGGAGTACGATCCGCCCATCGGTTCATGCCCCGAGAGCCCCGAAGACACAGACGTCACGGAGGAACAATGCAGCCGACCGCCACGGTCCTGGTCTACAGCGACGACGCCCACACCCGCGAGCAGGTGAGGCTGGCAGCCGGGCGCAGGCCTGCGGCGGACGTTCCACCGGTGCGGTTCCTGGAGTGCGCCACCCTGCCCGCCGTACTGAGCGCGCTGGACCGGGGCGGCATCGACGTCTGCGTGCTGGACGGCGAGACGGCTCCGGCGGGCGGTATGGGCGTCTGCCGGCAGATCAAGGACGAGATCTTCGACTGCCCGCCCGTGCTGCTGCTGATCGGGCGCCCCCAGGACGCCTGGCTGGCCACGTGGAGCCGTGCGGACGCCGCCGTGACCCATCCTGTCGACCCGGTCGACTTCTCGGACGCCCTGGCCTCCCTGCTGCGCCACAGGCTGTCCGTAGGAGCCTGAGGCGAAGGGGCCCCGATCCCCTTCGCGGTGTTCCCGCGGGGCGCTGCGCACTCCGGGCCGGATCAGACCTGGGGGCGCAGCCGCGCCGTGCGGACGTCGGTGCCCGTGTCGGGAGTGCCGGTGTCCGGTGTGCCGTCGCCGTGCAGGGCGCTGCCCTTGAGCCAGGCGTCCCAGGCCAGGTTCCAGTCGCCGAAGCCGTTGTCGAACGGCGTCATCATCTCGCCGTCGCTGCCCACGACCTTGACGATGTCGCCTTCGCGCACGGTCTCGAAGAACCATTCGGCGTCGGCGGTGCTCATGCCCGTACAGCCGTGGCTGACGTTGGCGTTGCCCTGTGAACCGGTGGACCAGGGTGCGGCGTGGACGTACTCGCCGCTCCAGGTGACGCGGGTGGCCCAGTAGACGGGCAGGTCGTAGGACTCCGAGGAGCCCGCGGCGATGCCGATGCTCTCGCCGCGCATGCGTACGAACTGTTCCTTGGCCAGCACGACCTTGACGCCGTTGCGCGTGTCGAATCCGGGCTTGCCCGTGGTGACCGGAATGGTGTTGATCACTTCACCGTTGCGCAGGACCGTCATGGAGTGGTCCGCGGCGTCGGTGATGGCTTCTATCCGGTCGCCGGTGGTGAGTTTGAGGGGCTTCGTCTCGGCCCCGTGGAGGGCGTCGGTGACCTTGATGCCCTTGAGGTTGCTGCGGAGGTCGATGCTGGCGCCGGCCGGCCAGTACTCCTTGGGGCGGTAGTGCAGGGTCTTGGCGTCGACCCAGTGCCAGGAGCCCGTGACGGCCGGGGTGGACCGGACCTGGAGCCCGCGCTCCACGGTGGCCCTGGCCGCCCGGCCGGAGACCGGAGCGCTGAGTTCCGCTGTGAGGGGCTGTCCGACACCGTAGGTGCCCGCCTGCGGGCCGAAGGAGACCTTCAGGAGCTTCTTGGCCGCGGCCGTCCCGAAGGCGTACGTACGGCTGCCAGGGGCGCCGTCGCCGTTCTCGGTGGAGACCTTGACGGTGTATCGGGTGCCGGCGGCGAGGGAGGTGGTGGAGTGCCAGCGCTTCCCGTCGGCGTCCAGTTCACCGGCCAGGTGACGCCCTTCGGTGTCCACGGCCGTCACGTCCGTGATCTTGGCGTCGTCCTCCTTGACGGTGACTTCGAGGGGCGTGTCGGGGTCGGCCGTCCTGTCCTTGGCCGGCCCGTTGAAGGAGATGAGGTCGGCCGCGTCGTGGGGCTTCAGTGACAGCGGATGACCATCGGGCTCGCCACAGGCGGTCGCACCAGCGACCAGGGTCACGACCAGCAGGGTGCAGCTCACTACGGTGCGGATGCGCGGCGTGTGGTTCATGAACCCACGCTAAGAAGATTCATCCGATCCAGCGCGTTCAGTGACTGCAAACGGGGGCCCGGCCCGCTCATCACTGAGCGGTCCGGGCCCCCGTACGGGTGCTGCGCGTCCTCGGACGGCGTGTCCTACTGGGTGCGGTTCTCGCCCCTGTAGTACTCGAAGACCCAGCCGAAGAGGCCGATCAGGAGCAGCGGGGCCGAGAAGTAGGCCAGCCACCAGCCGAACACGACGGACATGAAGAGGAACGCGCCGCCGATGGCCAGCGAGAGCGGCTGCCAGCTGTGCGGCGAGAAGAAGCCGACCTCACCGGCTTCGTCCGCGACATCGGCCTCCTTGTTGTCCTGGGCCATCGCGTCGACCCTGTTGGCCGTGAAGGCCAGGTAGAAGCCGATCATGATGGTCAGTCCGAAGGACAGGACCAGCGCGGTGGTACCGACCGGCTCCTTCGACCAGACGCCGTAGGTGACGGCCATGGCCAGCATGAAGATGCTCAGCCAGATGAAGAGCTTGCCCTGGATCTTCACTTGCCGTCCTCCTTGCCACCGACGAGGACCTTGTCACCCTCGGACAGGTGATCGAGCTGCTCGAGCGCCGCGATCTCCGGGTGGTGCAGGTCGAACGCCGGGGATTCGGAGCGGATGCGCGGCAGGCTGAGGAAGTTGTGCCGCGGCGGCGGGCACGACGTCGCCCATTCGAGCGAACGGCCGTAGCCCCACGGGTCGTCGACCTCGATCTTCTTGCCGTACTTGGCGGTCTTCCAGACGTTGTAGAAGAACGGCAGGATCGACAGTCCGAGCACGAACGAGGAGATCGTCGAGATCGTGTTGAGGGCGGTGAAGCCGTCGGCGGCGAGGTAGTCCGCGTAACGACGCGGCATGCCCTCGGCACCGAGCCAGTGCTGCACCAGGAAGGTGCCGTGGAAGCCGATGAACAGCGTCCAGAAGGTGATCTTCCCGAGCCGCTCGTCCAGCATCTTGCCGGTGAACTTCGGCCACCAGAAGTGGAATCCGGCGAACATCGCGAAGACCACGGTGCCGAAGACGACGTAGTGGAAGTGCGCGACGACGAAGTACGAGTCGGAGATGTGGAAGTCCAGCGGCGGCGAGGCCAGGATCACACCGGTCAGACCACCGAAGGCGAAGGTGATCAGGAAGCCGACCGACCAGAGCATCGGTGTCTCGAAGGACAACGACCCCTTCCACATCGTGCCGATCCAGTTGAAGAACTTCACACCGGTCGGTACCGCGATGAGGAACGTCATGAAGGAGAAGAACGGCAGCAGCACACCGCCGGTGACATACATGTGGTGGGCCCACACCGTCACCGAAAGGCCGGCAATGGCGATCGTCGCGGCGACCAGACCGATATAACCGAACATCGGCTTGCGGCTGAACACCGGAATGATCTCGGAAATGATTCCGAAGAACGGTAGAGCGATGATGTACACCTCTGGATGGCCGAAGAACCAGAAGAGGTGTTGCCAGAGCAATGCGCCACCGTTGGACGCGTCGAAGATGTGCGCACCGAATTTACGGTCCGCCTCCAGCGCGAAGAGCGCGGCGGCGAGGACCGGGAAGGCCAGCAGGACCAGGACACCGGTCAGCAGGACGTTCCAGGTGAAGATCGGCATGCGGAACATCGTCATGCCGGGCGCGCGCATGCAGATGATCGTGGTGATGAAGTTGACCGAACCGAGGATCGTGCCGAAGCCGGAGAAGGCCAGACCCATGATCCACATGTCGGCGCCGACGCCCGGCGACCGGACCGCGTCCGACAGCGGGGAGTAGGCGAACCAGCCGAAGTCGGCGGCACCCTGCGGGGTGAGGAAGCCGGCCACCGCGATCAGCGAGCCGAAGAGGTACAGCCAGTACGCGAACATGTTCAGCCGCGGGAACGCCACGTCGGGCGCGCCGATCTGCAGCGGCATGATCCAGTTCGCGAAACCGGCGAACAGCGGCGTCGCGAACATCAGCAGCATGATCGTGCCGTGCATCGTGAACGCCTGGTTGAACTGCTCGTTCGACATGATCTGCGTACCCGGACGGGCCAGCTCGGCGCGCATGAAGAGCGCCAGCAGACCGCCGATGCAGAAGAAGGCGAACGAGGTGACCAGGTACATCGTGCCGATCGTCTTGTGGTCGGTGGTGGTCAGCCACTTGACGACGACACTTCCCGGCTGCTTGCGCCGTACCGGCAGCTCGTCCTCGAACGAGTCATCTGCTGCCGCGGCACCCTGGGATTCGTTGAGGATGCTCACAGTTTGTTCGTCTCCGCATTCCTGGCCGGGTCCGTCTGCTCGATGCCTGCCGGCACGTAGCCCGTCTGACCCTTCTCCGCCAGCTCCTTGAGGTGCTGCTGGTAACGCTCGGGAGAAACGATCTTGACGTTGAAGAGCATCCGGGAGTGGTCGACGCCGCAGAGCTCGGCGCACTTACCCATGTAGGTGCCCTCCTTCGTCGGCGTGACCTCGAAGGAGTTGGTGTGGCCCGGAATGACGTCCTGCTTCATGAGGAACGGCACCACCCAGAAGGAGTGGATGACGTCACGCGAAGTCAGGATGAAACGGACCTTCTCGCCCTTCGGCAGCCACAGGGTCGGCCCCGGGTTGCCGTTCTGCGGGTTACGAGTGCCGGGGATGCCCACGTCGTAGACGCCGCCGGCGCCCGCGGGGAAGTCCTTGCGGTACTTGTCGGGGATGGCGTCGAGTTCCTTCGGGATCTCGCTGCCGGCGGAGGGCTGGCCCTCCACCTTCTCGATGTAGTTGAAGCCCCAGCTCCACTGGTAGCCGACCACGTTGATGGTGTGGGCGGGCTTGGGAGTGAGCTCCAGGAGCTTCGATTCATCGCGCGCGGTGAAGTAGAAGAGCACCGAGACGATGATGAGGGGAACCACTGTGTACAACGCCTCGATGGGCATGTTGTACCTGGTCTGCTGAGGTACCTCCACCTTGGTCCTGCTACGCCGGTGGAAGATGACGCTCCAGATGATCAGCCCCCAGACAAGGACACCCGTGGCGAGCGCTGCCGCCCACGAGCCCTGCCAGAGGGAGAGGATCCGAGGGGCCTCTTCCGTTACCGGGGTGGGCATACCGAGGCGGGGAAAATCCTCCCAGTTGTATGAACAACCGGAGGCCGTCGCCAGGACCAGGCCCGCAGTCAGCACCTGCGGCAGCTTCCGCCGCATCGGGCGCCGCGACGAGCGGTCGGAGCCGTTGGGACTCACGTAGCGCCTTCCCGAGAGTCTCGCCCGCACGGTCGGCGCGGCCGTCTCGCTTGGTCGGTCGCCGGCCCTGACGCGGGCAGGGGTTTGGATGTTTATGCGGACCAAACCCTACTGGACGCTATTTGGGGTCGCGCGGGGAGGGTGCCCAACGCGCCGCCCGACACCCCGAAGGGGTGGAATCCGAGCCTCCGGCCGTCATCTGACGCCCCCTCTTCCCACCCCCACGGCACTCCCGCCCCTGGTCGCGCCCCCCTGCGGGCTAGCGTGGCGGCGTGCCCTACTTCGACGCGGCTTCCTCCGCCCCCCTGCATCCCGTCGCCCGCCAGGCCCTGCTTGCCTCACTGGACGAGGGCTGGGCCGATCCCGCCCGGCTCTACCGCGAGGGGCGGCGGGCCGCCATGCTCCTGGACGCGGCCAGGGAGACCGCGGCGGAGGCGGTCGGCTGCCGTCCGGACGAGCTGGTCTTCACCTCCTCCGGCACCCGGGCGGTGCACTCGGCGGTGTCCGGATCACTTGCCGGCCGTCGGCGTGTCGGACGCCATCTGGTGCTGTCGGCCGTCGAACACTCCTCCGTCCTCCATTCGGCCGCCGCCCTGGAGGCGGAGGGCGGGTCGTTCACGGAGGTGCCGGTGGACCGGGCCGGGGCGGTGGACGCGTCGGCGTACGCCCGCGCACTGCGCCCGGACACCGCGCTGGCCTGTCTGCAGTCCGCCAACCACGAGGTCGGGACCGTGCAGCCCGTGGCGGAGGTGGCCGAGGTCTGCGCCGAGGCGGGGGTCCCCTTGCTGGTGGACGCCGCCCAGTCGCTCGGATGGGGCCCCGTGCAGGGCCGCTGGTCGCTCCTGGCGGCCTCCGCCCACAAGTGGGGCGGGCCGGCCGGGGTCGGGCTGCTCGCCGTACGCAAGGGCGTCCGGTTCGCTCCCCAAGGGCCGGTCGACGAGCGGGAGTCGGGCCGGGCCGCGGGGTTCGAGAACCTCCCGGCGATCGTGGCCGCCGCTGCCTCGCTGCGGGCCGTACGCGCGGAGGCCGCAGCCGAGGACGCGCGGCTGCGCGCACTGGTGGACCGCATCCGTGCCGGGGTGGCGGACCTGGTGCCCGACGTGGAGGTGACCGGGGATCCGGTGCGGCGGCTGCCCCATCTGGTCACCTTCTCCTGTCTCTATGTCGACGGAGAGACATTGCTGCACGAGCTGGACCGGGCCGGATTCTCCGTTTCGTCTGGTTCGTCCTGTACGAGCAGCACGCTGACGCCCAGCCATGTCCTGAAGGCGATGGGGGTGCTCACGGAAGGAAACATCCGCGTGTCACTGCCGGCGGGGACTGCGGAGAGCGATGTCGACGGCTTCCTCGGCGTGCTGCCGGGCGTGGTGGCCGAGGTCCGGGAGCGGCTCGGCGCACCCGCCTCGCCCGCCGCCTCCCCCACGCCCCGGGCGTCGCTGGTGGTGGACGCGCTGGGCCGGCGCTGCCCGATCCCGGTGATCGAGCTCGCAAAGGTGATCGGAGAGGTACCCGTGGGCGGCACGGTGACGGTGCTCGCCGACGACGAGGCCGCCCGGCTCGACATTCCGGCCTGGTGCGCGATGCGCGAACAGGAGTACGTGGGTGAGGAGCCGGCGGACCGCGGCTCGGCCTATGTGGTGCGCCGGCTCCTGTGACCCGTACGCCCGGTCAGGAAAGGTGCTTGCGGACCTCGGTGGCGGCCTCGTCGCCGTAGGCCTTGGTGAAGCGGTCCATGAAGTGGGTGCGGCGCAGGGTGTACTCCTGGGTGCCCACGGTCTCGATGACCAGGGTGGCGAGCATGCAGCCGACCTGCGCGGCGCGTTCCAGGTTGACGCCCCAGGCGAGGCCCGAGAGGAAGCCGGCCCGGAAGGCGTCGCCGACACCGGTCGGGTCGGCCTTGCGCTCCTCCTCGGCGCAGGCGACCTCGATGGGGTCATGGCCGGCCTGGTCGATGCGGACCCCACGGGCGCCGAGGGTGGTGACGCGGTGGCCGACCCGGGAGAGGATCTCCTCGTCGCTCCAGCCGGTCTTGGACTCGATGAGCCCCTTCTCGTACTCGTTGGAGAAGAGGTACGTCGCGCCGTCGAGGAGGATCCGGATCTCCTCGCCGTCCATCCGGGCGATCTGCTGCGAGAAGTCCGCGGCGAACGGGATGCCCCGCGAACGGCACTCCTCCGTGTGGCGGAGCATCGCTTCGGGGTCGTCGGCGCCGATGGAGACGAGGTCGAGTCCGCCCACCCGGTCGGCGACGCTCTTGAGCTCGATCAGCCGGGCCTCGCTCATCGCGCCCGTGTAGAAGGAGCCGATCTGGTTGTGGTCCGAGTCCGTCGTGCAGACGAAGCGGGCCGTGTGCAGGACCTCGGAGATCCTGACCGAGCCGGTGTCGACGCCGTGCCGGTCGAGCCAGGCGCGGTAGTCGTCGAAGTCCGCCCCGGCGGCACCGACCAGGATCGGCTCCGTTCCGAGCAGACCCATGCCGAAGGCGATGTTGGCGGCGACACCCCCGCGGCGCACGTCGAGGTTGTCGACGAGGAAGGAGAGGGAGACCGTGTGCAGCTGGTCCGCGACCAACTGGTCGGCGAAACGGCCGGGGAAGGTCATCAGGTGGTCGGTGGCGATGGAGCCGGTGACTGCAATGCGCACGGCGAGGATGCTCCTGCGGGTGGCGGACGGGACGCGGCGAGCGCGCCCGGCCGGGACGGCATGACAGTTCACGCTACCCGCTGCGGCGATCTCGCTCGAAGGGGCAAAACTACCCGATAGTAGGTCTTTCTACCTGAGCTCCACCCTGCGTACGGTGCGGATATGTCGAACACCATTGTTCCGCGTGAATCCGAGATGAGCCTGGCCGAGCTGCGCGGCGACTGCGCGCGGATGGCTCCGCACTGGGTCGTACCCGCCAAGACCGCCACCGAGCCGGTGGAGCCCTCCCGTATCCACGGGGTCACCGTGCCGCCGTCCTCCGCCCGGCTGATCGACGCCATGTCCGACTACGGGGACTGATCGGGGCGGCTCCCCCGCGCATGCGGGTGGAACCGCACGCTCCTCCGCCCCGTCCCACCGGTGTCCCCACGTTGGGGACGGACGATGCGCCAGTGACGGCCAGGCAGCCGAAGGAGCGATCCGGTGAGCACCGAGCGACCCGAGAATGACGTGACCGGCCCACGGCGGCGGCGCTCGCCGCTCGCCGTGGCCACGGTGGCAGCGGCCGTGCTGCTGACCGGGGGCGGGGCGGCCTACTGGGCCTCCACGGCCGCGGGCGACGCCGGTACGGACCCCGGGCGGGCAGCCGCGGACGGCACGCCTCCGCCCTTGGCCCTGGACCTCGCGGACGGCCCCTCGGCGCCGCCACAGGGCATCGCGCCGGGAGAACCCGACCCGCACGGCGGCGCGGTCGTGTACCGCTCCGATGGCGAACTGCCCGAAGGCCCCGGCACGGCCGCCGTCCACCGGGCGGAGGGCACGGTGAGCGCGGCCGAGGTGACACGGCTGGCAAGGGCCCTCGGGGTGCCGGGCACGCCCCGCGCGGAGGGCACGGCCTGGAAGGTGGGCAGCGAGGGGGACGGGTCGGGGCCCTTCCTGCGGGTGAACAAGCAGGCGCCCGGAACCTGGACGTTCGCGCGGTACGCCGTGGGCGGCACGGATGCCTGCGAGTCCGCCGAGACCTGTTCGAGGAGCGGGACGGCTCCGTCCGGCTCCCCCGTGGGTGAGAAGGCCGCGAAGGCCGCGGCGGTTCCGGTGCTGAAGGCCTTGGGGCAGGACGGCGCCGCTCTCGACGCGCGCCAGCTGATGGGTGCCGTACGGGTGGTGAACGCCGACCCCGTGGTCGGCGGACTGCCGACCTACGGCTGGTCGACCGGGATCCAGGTGGGCGCGGACGGTGAGATCGTCGGCGGCAGCGGGCATCTGAAGGGGCTGGAGAAGGACGACAGCTATCCGGTGCTCGCCGCGCAGGACGCGCTCAAGCAGCTGAACGCGGAGAGCTCGCGGGCTGCGAAGGGCGGCATCGGCGGCTGCGCGACCCCGGTGCCCCTGGAAGGCGATGCGGTCGAGGGCGGTCCGGCCTCGCCGCAGGCCGGCTGCGAGGCGCGGCAGGACACGCCGCCGCCCACCACGATGAGGGTCGAGAAGGCCACGTTCGGACTCGCCGCCCGGACCTCGGCCGGGGAGCCGGTCCTGGTGCCCTCGTGGCTGTTCTCCGTACGGCCCGACGGGGGCGGCCCGGAGCGCACCGTCGTACAGGTCGCGGTGGATCCGGAGCACCTGGCGCCGGACGCGAGCAGTCCCGCTCCGGAACCCACGCGGGCCCCTGAGGGCCGGGGTACGGAGATCCTCTCGTACAGCTCGGACGGCCGGACGCTGGAGGTCACCTTCTGGGGCGGCGTGTGCAGCACCTACGAGGCCGGCGCCACGGAGGACGGCAGGCGGGTCCGGGTCACGGTCGCCGAGTCGCAGCCGGAGCCGGGGAAGGCGTGCATCATGATCGCCAAGGAGCTGACCCGGACGGTGACACTGGACGCGCCGCTGGAGGGCCGGACCGTGGTCGACGCGGACACCGGCAGGACGGTACCGCGCGCCTGAGCCCTCCGCGCGGCACGGCGGTCATGAGAGACCGCCCCCACGGCAACGCGAAGCGGCGGCGCTCCCGGGAAGGGGAGCGCCGCCGCTTTCCGTACGACCCGGGCTCAGCTGAAGGAGTCACCACAGGCGCAGGAGCCCGTGGCGTTCGGGTTGTCGATCGTGAAGCCCTGCTTCTCGATGGTGTCCACGAAGTCGACAGAGGCACCGCCCAGGTACGGGGCGCTCATCCGGTCGGTGACGACCTTGACACCTCCGAAGTCCTTCACGACGTCTCCGTCGAGCGAGCGCTCGTCGAAGAAGAGCTGGTAGCGCAGGCCCGAGCAGCCTCCGGGCTGCACGGCGACGCGCAGCGCGAGGTCGTCCCGGCCTTCCTGCTCCAGCAGGGCCTTGACCTTGGCTGCGGCGGCGTCGGACAGGAGGATGCCGTCGCTCACGGTGGTGGTCTCGTCCGATACGGACATCTGCTTCTCTCCCGGGTTGTACGGACTGCTTGCCGACGGTTGCAACCGTCGGGGCCGCGGATTCATTCCGGGCCAGGCGCGTGTCTGTTCCCCTTCATGCTCGCACACCACCCCCGTCGGGGGATGCGTCACATCGACGCTATCGGCATCGTCAAGCTGACACGAAGCGGTTATGATAGATAGCGTCAATTAGACGAAAAGGCTTTTCGCAGAAAAGAAAGGGTGCGTGTCGTGACCACCGCCCAGCCCCTGGATGTCCAGCCCACGCCTCTCGCCCTTCTGCTGCTCGGCCGCGAGGCCGACCCGCGGAGCGAGCGCGGGGTCGAATGCCCCGGCGACCTGCCCTCCCCGTCCGACCCGGACCTGGTGGAGCGGGCTCGCGCCGCCAAGGAGAAGCTCGGGGACAAGGTCTTCGTGCTCGGCCACCACTACCAGCGCGACGAGGTCATCCAGTTCGCCGACGTCACCGGTGACTCCTTCAAGCTCGCGCGGGACGCGGCGGCACGGCCCGAGGCGGAGTACATCGTCTTCTGCGGCGTGCACTTCATGGCGGAGTCGGCGGACATCCTGACCGGCGACGACCAGAAGGTCGTCCTGCCCGACCTGGCGGCGGGCTGCTCGATGGCCGACATGGCCACCGCGGAGCAGGTCGCCGAGTGCTGGGACGTGCTGACGGAGGCCGGGGTCGCCGAGCAGGTCGTGCCGGTCTCGTACATGAACTCCTCCGCGGACATCAAGGCCTTCACCGGCCGGCACGGGGGCACGATCTGCACCTCGTCCAACGCGAAGCGGGCGCTGGAGTGGGCCTTCGAGCAGGGCGACAAGGTTCTCTTCCTGCCCGACCAGCACCTGGGCCGGAACACCGCGGTGCGGGACATGGGGATGTCCCTGGAGGACTGCGTCCTCTACAACCCGCACAAGCCGAACGGCGGGCTGACCGCGCAGGAGCTGCGCGACGCGAAGATGATCCTGTGGCGCGGGCACTGCTCGGTGCACGGGCGCTTCTCGGTGGAGTCCGTCGAGGACGTCCGGGCGCGGATTCCGGGCGTCAACGTGCTGGTGCACCCGGAGTGCAAGCACGAGGTGGTGGCCGCCGCGGACTACGTGGGGTCGACGGAATACATCATCAAGGCGCTGGAGGCGGCTCCGGCCGGCTCCAAATGGGCGATCGGTACGGAGCTGAACCTGGTCCGCCGGCTGGCGAACCGTTTCGCCGCAGAGGACAAGGAGATCGTCTTCCTCGACAAGACGGTCTGCTTCTGCTCGACGATGAACCGGATCGACCTGCCGCACCTGGTGTGGACCCTGGAGTCGCTGGCCGAGGGCAACCTGGTCAACCGGATCCAGGTCGACGCCGAGACGGAGAAGTTCGCGAAGCTGGCGCTGGAGCGGATGCTGGCGCTGCCGTAGGGCTGTTCGGGGCTCCGCCCCGGACCCGCCGCCGAAAGGGGAAGGCCCCCGATGCCGTCGCACGGCATCGGGGGCCTTCTCGGTTGCTGCGGAGCCTCCGTCAGGCCTTCGCGGGCTCCGGCTCCTCGGAGGCGGGCTCCTCCGCCGCCTCCGGGGTGTTTCCGCCGGACTTCGCCTCGCGCTTGGCCGCCTTCTTCTTCGCGCGGCGCTCCTTGCGGAGCTCGACCATCGCGTAGAGCGTGGGCACCAGGAGCAGGGTGAGCAGCGTGGAGGTGATCAGACCGCCGATCACCACGACCGCCAGCGGCTGGGAGATGAAGCCGCCTTCGCCGGTGACGCCGAGCGCCATCGGGAGAAGAGCGAAGATCGTCGCCAGTGCCGTCATCAGGATCGGGCGCAGACGGTGACGTCCGCCCTCGACGACCGCCTCGACGACGCCCATGCCCTGCGACCTGTACTGGTTGATCAGGTCGATGAGCACGATCGCGTTGGTCACCACGATGCCGATCAGCATCAGCATGCCGATCATCGCCGGGACGCCCATCGGGGTTCCGGTGGCGACGAGGAGTCCGATGGCGCCGGTCGCCGCGAAGGGGATGGAGACCAGCAGGATCAGCGGCTGGATGAGCGACCGGAAGGTGGCCACCAGCAGCATGAAGACGATCGCGATGGCCGCCAGCATGGCCAGGCCCAGCTTCATGAAGGCGTCGTCCTGGTCCTGCGACACGCCGCCGATGGTCGCCGTGGCGCCCTCCGGGAGGTCCAGGTCGTTGATCTTCGTCTGGAGCGAGGTGCTGACCGCGCCCGTGTTGTCGCCGGTCGGCTTGGCCGTGATCGTCGCCGCGCGCTGGCCGTCGATCCGGGTCATGGAGACCGGGCCGGGGACCAGCTCGACGTCGGCGATCTGGCCGAGCTTGACGGGACCGAGGGGCAGGGCCTTCAGTTCCGCCATCGTGGTGGCCGGGTTCGCCGACTTCACCAGGACGTCCCGCTCGGCGTCGTCCATGATCGCCTTGCCGGACGGGGTGCCGCGCACCGCGCCGGCGACCGCGGCGCCGAGCGTGGTCTGGTTGAATCCCGCGTCGGCCGCCTTGTCGTTGGCCTTGACCGAGATGCGCGGGACGCTCTGTGCGAGGTCGCTCTGGACGTCGGTGACGTCGTCGAGCTTCGCCACCTCGGCCCGCACCGCTTCGGACGCCTTCTTCAGGACGTCCGCGTCGGCGGCCTTGACCACGACGCTCAGGTCCTGGCTGGCGAAACCGTCACCCGCGGCGATCGTGGTGTCGCCGATGCCGTCGAGCTTGCCGAGGGCCTCGTCGATCCGCTCCTGGGTGGCGTCGAAGTCCGCGGAGTCCTTCAGGGTGATCTGGTAGGACGCCTGGTTGGCACCCGTGCCGCCGCCGAAGGCGGCCATGAAGCCGGATGATCCGACGGTGACCTGGTAGTCCTCGACGCCGTCGTCCGACGCGAGGACCTTCTCGACCTTCTTCGCCGCCTCGTCGGCCGCCTCCAGGCTCGTGCCGGGGGTCAGCTCCTGCTTGATGGAGAGGACCTCCTGTTCGCCCTGGTCGAAGAAGTTCGTCTTGAGCAGGGGGGCCATGCCGAGGGTGCCGAACAGGACCACGAAGGCGATGACGATGCTGGTGACACGCCGCCGGGTCGCGAAGCGCAGCACCGGGACGTAGATCCGCTGGAGCCGGCTGGCGGCTTCCTTCTCCTCGGCCTTGCGGCGCGCCGCGTCCGGGTCGCCGTCGGTGCCCTTGGGGGCCCGCAGGAACCAGTACGACAGGACCGGTACGACGGTCAGCGAGACCAGCAGCGAAGCCAGCAGCGCCGCCGTGACGGTGAGGGAGAACGAACCGAAGAGCTGGCCGACCATGCCGCCGACCAGGCCGATGGGCAGGAAGACCGCGACGGTGGTGAGCGTGGAGGAGGTGACCGCGCCGGCGACCTCCTTGACGGCGGTGGTGATCGCCGAGTGGCGCTCCTCGCCGTAACCGAGGTGCCGCTTGATGTTCTCCAGGACCACGATGGAGTCGTCGACGACGCGGCCGATCGCGATGGTCAGCGCGCCGAGCGTGAGCATGTTCAACGACAGGTCACGGGTCCAGAGCACGATCAGCGCGAGGACCACGGAGAGCGGGATGGAGACCGCGGTGACCAGGGTGGAGCGGATCGAGGCGAGGAACACCAGGATCACGACGACAGCGAAGAGCAGGCCGAGCGCGCCTTCGGTGGTCAGGCCGGAGATCGCCTTGGAGACGGCGGGCCCCTGGTCCGAGACGACCGTGAGCTCGGCACCGGCGCCGAGGTCCTTGCGCAGGTCGGGAAGCTTGTCCTGGACGGCGTCCGAGATGGCGACGGCGCTGCCGTCCTGGTCCATCGTCGCCATGACGGCGAGGCTAGGCTTGCCGTTCGTGCGGGTGATGGAGGCGGCGGTGGCGGGCTCCTGCTTCACCGTGGCGACGTCACCGACACGGACCGGCTTCCCGCTCTCACCCGTCGCCGGGTTCTGCACGGAGACCTTGAGGTCCTCGATCTGCTCGAGCGAGGTGAACGAGCCGCCGACCTGGATGGTGCGGCTCTTGCCCGACTCGGCGAAGGAGCCGGCCGGGACGGTGGCGCCGCCGGCCTGGAGGGCCTGGGCCAGCGAGGCGGCGTTCAGACCCGCCGCGGCGAGCTTCTTGTCGTCCGGGACGACGGCGACCTGGAGGTCCTGGACGCCGTCCACCGTGACCTGGCCGACGCCCTCGATGTCCTCGATGGCCGGGACGACCGTGCGGTCCAGCTGGTCGGCGAGCGCCTGCTGGTCCTTGTCCGAGGTGACGGCGAGGACGACGGTCGGGATGTCGTCCGTGGAACCGGCGATGACCTGCGGGTCCACGTCGTCGGGCAGCTGGATGCGGGCACGGTTCACGGCCTGCTGGATGTCGGCGACGAGCTGCTTGGTGCCTTCGTCACCGAAGTCGAAGGTCGCCATGATGACGGCGCTGCCCTCGCTGGCGGTCGAGGTGATGCCCTCGACGCCGTCGACCGCCTTGATGCTGTTCTCGAGGGGTTCGACGACCTGCTTCTCGACCACGTCGGGAGACGCGCCCTGGTAGGGGGCCAGCACCGACACCATCGGGAGCTCGATGGTGGGCAGCAGCTGCTGCTTGAGCTGCGGGATCGCGATCGCACCGAACACGAGCGCGACGATCGAGATCAGCCCGATCAGGGCCCGTTGCGCGAGGCTGAATCTGGACAGCCAGGACATGGGTGGGTCTCTCTTCTGTGGCGTACGCGGCAGGTGGGCGGCTGCTCGGCGACGCGCATGGTCACGACGGCGACGCACATGGTCACCGGGGACACAGCCCGCCCACCTATACGTTCGCCGATCCCGCGAGCGAATTCGTCGGCCCCCGGGGTGCTTTTCTCGTTCCGCGCATACCGCAGCTGGAGTAGCCGGAACTCCACCCGTCAGTCCACCCTGGGACGGACCAGGCCCGATTCATACGCAATGACCACCAATTGCGCCCGGTCGCGTGCTCCGAGCTTGGCCATGGCCCGGTTCACATGGGTCTTCACGGTGAGGGGACTGACGGCGAGCCGGTCGGCGATCTGGTCGTTGGAGTGACCGCCCGCGACCAGCACCAGCACCTCGCGCTCGCGACCCGTGAGCGCCGCCAGGCGTGCGGAGTACTCGGCGGAGTCAGGGCCCTCGCCCGCGCCGCCGCCCTGCGCGAGGAAGCTGGAGATCAGGCCCTTGGTGGCCGCCGGGGAGAGCAGCGCCTCACCGGCGGCGGCGATGCGGATGGCGTTGAGCAGCTCCTCCGGCTCGGCCCCCTTGCCCAGGAAGCCGGAGGCGCCGGCGCGCAGCGCCTGCACCACGTACTCGTCGACCTCGAAGGTGGTGAGCATGACGATCCGTACGCCCGCGAGGTCCGGGTCCGCGCTGATCGTCCGGGTCGCGGTGAGTCCGTCGGTGCCCGGCATCCGGATGTCCATCAGGACGACGTCCGCCCGCGTCGAACGGGCCAGGGCCACGGCCTCCGCCCCGTCCGCGGCCTCGCCGACGACCCGCATGTCGGGCTCGGAGTCCACCAGGACGCGGAACGCGCTGCGCAGCAGTGCCTGGTCGTCCGCGAGCAGCACCTTGATGGGCGTCATGCGCATCCCCCCGTCCTCCCCGCCGCGCCCGGCTCCTCCGGCGCGCTTGTGCGGGCGATGACCGGCAGGATCGCATGGACCCGGAAGCCGCCTCCGTAACGGGGTCCCGCCGTGAGCGTGCCGCCGAGCGCGGTGACGCGCTCGCGCATGCCGAGCAGGCCGTGGCCGCCGCCGTCGTCCGGTCCGGGGGCGGGGGCCGCTCCCCCGCCGCTGTCCAGGACGGTGATCTCGGCGGTCCCCCCGACGCGTACGACGCTCACCTCGGCCTTGGCACCGGCGCCCGCGTGCTTGCGTACGTTGGTCAGGGCCTCCTGGATGATCCGGTAGGCCGCGAGGTCGGCCGCGGCGGGGAGCGGGCTGTCCCGGTCGGTGCAGGCCACCTCGACGGGGAGGCCGGCGTTGCGGAACGTCTCCACCAGCGCGTCCAGGAGGGCGAGCCCGGGCGCGGGTTCGGTAGGCGCCTCCGGGTCGCCGGACTGGCGCAGCAGGCCGACCGTGGCCCGCAGTTCGTTCAGCGCCGAGCGGCTGGCCTCCCGTACGTGGGCGAGTGCCTCCTTGGCCTGGTCGGGGCGCTTGTCCATGACGTGCGCCGCGACCCCGGCCTGGACGTTCACCAGGGCGATGTGGTGGGCCACGACGTCGTGCAGGTCCCGGGCGATCCGCAGCCGTTCCTCGGCGACCCTGCGGCGCGCCTCCTCGTCGCGGGTGCGCTCCGCGCGCTCGGCCCGTTCCCTGATCGCGTCGATGAACGCCCTCCTGCTGCGCACCGCGTCCCCCGCGGCCCCGGCCAGGCCCGTCCAGGCGAGAACGCCGAGGTTCTCCTGGCTGTACCAGGGGCTGGCTCCGACCACCATCGCGGTCACGGTCAGCACCCCCATCGTCAGCAGGCCGGCGCGCCAGGTGGTGGGGCGGTCGGTGCCGGCCGCGATGGTGTAGAGCGCGATGACCGTGCTCATCACGACGGGGGCGGGCGGGTCCATCAGGAGGAATTCGGCGGCCGACAGCAGGCCGGTCACTGCGAGCACCGTCATGGGCCTGCGCCGGCGCAGGACAAGCGCCCCGGCGGCGAGCACCATCAGGAGCACGCTCGACGGTTCGGGGGTCCGGGTGCCGAAGACGGGTCCGCGGCCCGGGTTCTGCTCGACGAAGGACGCGCAGATCATGCAGGCGAGCACGGCGACGGCGAGCCACGCGTCGAAGGCGAGGGGGTGGCCGCGCAGCCAGCGGCGTGCGCGCACGAACCCGGTTCCGAGGGTGGTCACGTCGGACAACGGTACGGCGTGCCCTCGACGGCCGGGGCCGCCGGAGGGGGTGCACAGCGCGGTGCCCCGCGCCGGCCGAAGCCGGGGCGGGGCACCGCGAGGAGTGCGGAGCGGGCAGGCCCGTCAGCCGGGGATCAGCCCGCCGTCGCGGAGCATGAAGCGCACGTCTTCGAGGGTGGCGTCGGGTGCCGGAAGGATCAGTTCGGAGGGCTCCAGGGAGTCGTCCGGGAGCGGTGAGCCGAGCTCGCGCACCTTGTCCAGGAGCGCGTGGAGCGTGGTGCGGAAGCCGGGCCCGTCACCGCTCTCCATCTCCGCGAGGAGTATGTCGTCGAGCTCGTCGAGCTCGGCCACATGGCTCTCGGCCAGGCTGACCTGGCCCTCCCCCATGATCCGTACGATCATGACGCCGTCCTCACTGCTTGTCGAACTTGTGCGGAGACTGCTGCGACTGCGGTGCCGCGTCCTGCGCACCGCCCTCGATGGCCTGCTGCTGCCCGGCGGAACCTCCGGCCAGCTCCGCCTTCATCCGCTGCAGTTCCAGTTCCACATCCGTACCACCGGAGATCCGGTCCAGCTCGGCGGCGATGTCGTCCTTGGCCGTGCCGGACGGGTCGTCCAGGGCTCCGGAGGCCAGCAGCTCGTCGATGGCTCCCGCGCGTGCCTGGAGCTGCTGGGTCTTGTCCTCGGCCCGCTGGATCGCGAGGCCGACGTCGCCCATCTCCTCGGAGATGCCGGAGAAGGCCTCACCGATCCGGGTCTGGGCCTGGGCCGCGGTGTAGGTGGCCTTGATGGTCTCCTTCTTCGTCCGGAAGGCGTCGACCTTGGCCTGGAGGCGCTGGGCCGCGAGGGTGAGCTTCTCCTCCTCGCCCTGCAGCGTCTGGTGCTGCGTCTCCAGGTCGCTGACCTGCTGCTGCAGGGCGGCGCGCCTGGACAGCGCCTCGCGGGCCAGGTCCTCGCGGCCGAGCGCGAGTGCCTTGCGGCCCTGGTCCTCCAGCTTGGACGACTGGCCCTGCAGCTGGTTCAGCTGCAGCTCGAGCCGCTTGCGCGAGGTCGCCACGTCGGCGACACCGCGCCGTACCTTCTGGAGCAGTTCGAGCTGCTTCTGGTACGAGTAATCGAGGGTCTCGCGCGGATCCTCGGCCCGGTCAAGGGCCTTGTTTGCCTTCGCGCGGAAGATCATTCCCATACGCTTCATGACACCGCTCATGGGCTTCGCGCGCCCCCTTCTGACGGACTGAGCTCCAGCACTCCAACAGAACCCACAGTACGGGCCCTGTCTCCATTACCGCACTGTTCGAGCACGGATGTGCTCCTACCCAAGGACGACTGCCGCCCGCGACCACTCCCGCGCAAGGAGTAGACGAACCTCGGGGTAAGCCGGGGCGACGTCCGTTCTGCCCCTGTCGGGACACTTTTCAGGACGCGGGCCGTTGCCGGATCGTTCCCGGCCGGTCCCCGGTTGCCGCGGCCGACCCCGTACCCTTGGGTTTTGTGTTCCGTAGCCGCTCCAAGGAAGAGAAGGCCCCCACCGGCAAGGTGACGGCGGACCTCTCCAAGACGCCCCGCGACCCTCAGGCTCCCAAGGGTCGCCCCACCCCCAAGCGCAGCGATGCCCAGACGCAGCGCCGGCGTGCCTCCAGTGGCGCGCCGACCGACCGCAAGGAGGCCGCGCGGCGCCAGCGCGAAGCCCGCCGGGCGGACATGGCCCGTCAGCGGGAGGCGCTCGCCTCCGGCGACGAGCGCTATCTGCCCGCGCGCGACAAGGGGCCCGTGCGGCGCTACGTCCGCGACTTCGTGGACTCGCGCTTCTGCATCGCGGAGTACTTCCTCCCGCTCGCGGTGATCATCCTGATCCTCAGCGTGATCCAGGTGCAGAACATCCAGAACATCTCGCTGCTGCTCTGGCTCGGCGTGATCGTGCTCATCGTCGTCGACTCCATCGGCCTCGGTCTCCGGCTCAGGAAGCAGCTGGCCCAGCGCTTCCCCGACACCCCGAAGCGCGGCGCGGTGGCCTACGGCCTGATGCGCACGCTCCAGATGCGTCGCCTGCGTCTTCCCAAGCCGCAGGTCAAGCGGGGAGAGCGGCCCTGAGCACGGAGGCCTCCGGCTTCACGGGGGTTTCCGCCCAGTGGCTGGGCGGGCTCGGCGGACTGCGCAACACCGTCCGCCAGGAGCTCGTCGCCCGGCAGCTCGACGAGCAGATAGCCGCGCGCTTCCCCGTGGGGCAGCGGCTGCGGGTGCTCGACGTCGGCATGGGCCAGGGCACGCAGTCCCTGCGCCTGGCGCGGGCCGGGCACTCCGTCACGGGTCTGGAGTCCGACGCCGAGATGCTGAGCTCGGCGCGGGAGGCCCTCGCGCGCGAGCCCGAGGGCATCAGGGAGCGGTTCCGCCTCATCGAGGGGGACGGCCGCGACACCGGGGTGCACTTCCTGCCCGGCAGCTTCGACGTGGTGCTGTGCCACGGCGTGCTCATGTACGTCCCCGACCCGGATCCCATGCTGGCCGGGCTCGCCCGGATGCTGGCACCGGGCGGACTGCTCTCGCTGCTCGTACGGAACGCGGACGCGCTCGCGATGCGGCCGGGTACGAGCGGGGACTTCGGCGCGGCTCTCGCGGCGTTCGACACGGACACCTACCGCAACAGGCTCGGGCTCGACGTCCGGGCCGACCGGCTCGACGCGCTGCGGTCCACGCTCGCCGGGATCGCCGCCCCGCTGCACGCCTGGTACGGCGTGCGGGTCTTCACGGACAACGTGAGCAACGACGCGGAGCTGCCCGGCCCCGAGGAGCTGGCGAAGATCTTCGCCGCGGAGGACCGGGCGGGCCGGACGGACCCGTACCGCGGGATCGCCGCGCTGCTGCACCTGTGTGGGGTACGCGGCTGACACGGCCGGGACCGTACGCCTGATCGGCCCACCAGGCAGGCCGTCGAGGCGGGCCCTGGCGATACTCCGGGCATGGACGCATCCCCTGCCCGCAGCCGGGTTCGCCGCTCGCTCACGCCTCTGGCCGCCGGTGTCTGCCTGTCGGCCCTGGCGGTCGGCTGCGCGGGACCGCCCGCCGCCCCCACGGCCGCCCCGGCTCGCCAGGGGGTGGTGGTGTCTCGGGCCGCGGGCGATCTGGAGGAGCAGTACCAGGACGTCATCAGGGACGTGCTGCCCTCCGTCGTGCAGGTCGGCGCGGGGGACGGGCTCGGGTCGGGCATCGTCTACGACGACAAGGGCCATGTCGTCACCAACGCCCATGTGGTGGGCGACGAGAAGAGTTTCGACGTCAGCGTCGCCACCGGTGAGCAGGTGCTCAAGGCCTCGCTGGTCTCCAGCTATCCGGATCAGGACCTGGCCGTCATCAAGCTCGACGACGTCCCCGAGGGGCTGCGGGCCGCGAAGTTCGGCGACACCGACGAGGTCGAGGTAGGGCAGATCGTCCTCGCGATGGGCTCGCCCCTCGGCCTGTCCAGCAGCGTCACCCAAGGCATCGTGTCGGCCGTTGGCCGGACCGTCAGCGAGAGCCGCTCGGGCGGCGGCACCGGGGCGACGCTCGTCGACATGGTGCAGACCTCGGCGGCCATCAACCCGGGGAACAGCGGGGGCGCCCTGGTGAACCTCGACAGCGAGGTGATCGGTATCCCGACCCTCGCGGCGACCGACCCGCAGCTGGGCGGCAGCGCGGCACCGGGGATCGGGTTCGCCATCCCGGTCTCGATGGTGCGGACGGTCGCCGACCAGATCATCAGGTCCGGGAAGGTCACCGACTCGGGCCGGGCGGGCCTGAACATCACGGGCCGCACCGTGGTGGACGACGACTACCAGCCGGCCGGCGTCGCGATCGTGAGCGTCCAGGACGGCGGAGCCGCGCAGAAGGCGGGTCTGCGCGTCGGGGACGTCGTCACGAAGGTCGACGACGACCGGATCACGACGATCACGTCGCTCTCGGAGGCCCTGGCGGGCACCGAGCCGGGCGAGAAGGTCACGGTGACGTACACCCGAGGGGGCTCGGCGAGGACGGCCGAGGTCACCCTGGGCGAGATCTGAGCGCCGGTCAGGGGCGGGACGGCCGCCGGGCCGTGGCCCGCCCGGACGCGGGGGCGGGCCGGGAGGCCTCAGTCGGCCTGGAGGCTCATCGGGCCGTAGATCTTCGTCGTGTCCTCGAAGAGCGTCACCTGGTCGGCGCCGCCTTCCAGGAGCTCCTTCCAGAACTCACCGATCCAGGACTCCGCGTCGCCCTGGGTCGTGAACTCCTCCGGCTGCAGCGCCGGCTCCGTCTCCGTACCGTCGGACTTCTCGAACCGCCACGTCCACGCCATGTCCGCCTCCTGGGTCACGTTGCTCCCCGAAGACTAGTGGGTGTCCCGGCCGCGCAGGTGGTTCATGGACACGGGAGGATCAGAGCGTGGAACTGACTCTGCTCGGCACCGGCGCCCCCGACGGGCTGCCGCGGCCCGACTGCCCCTGCGCCGTCTGCGCGTCCGCCCGCGGTGCGCGGGCGCGCGCGGCGACCGCGCTGCTCGTCGACGACGCACTGCTGCTCGACCTCACCCCGGGCGCCGTGTTCGCCGCCGCACGGGCGGGCCGCTCGCTCGCCGCCGTACGCCAGGTGCTGCTGACCCATCCTCACGACGGGCCCGCGATGGAACTGCCCGCCTCGCTGCCCCCCGCGGGGCGGATCCCGGACGGCCAGGAGCTGACGCTGATCAGCGGTCACCGGGTGCGCGCCCTGGCGATGGACGCGCCGGGTACGGGGTACGAGGTGACGTCACCCGACGGTGAGCGCCTGCTCTACCTGCCGCCCGGGGCCTCCCCCGCCGGCCTGGCCGACCCTGTCGCCGAGCCGTACGACATGGTCGTGTGCGACGTGATCGCGCGGCCCGACGCGGTGGCCCGGCTGCGGGCGGTGGACGCGGTCGGGGCGGCCACCGAGATCCTCGCCGTGCACCTGGACCATGACGCGCCGCCCGGCGCCGAGCTGGACCGCCGACTAGCCGCGGGCGGGGCGCGGGCCGTGCCGGACGGGACGACGCTGCCGGTGGGCGCCTACCACGCCGTGCCCGAGGTGCCCCGGCGCACGCTGGTGACGGGCGGCGCCCGCTCGGGGAAGTCGGTGGAGGCCGAACAGCGCCTGGAGACCTTCCCCGAGGTGGTGTACGTGGCGACGGGCGGCCGCCGCCAGGGGGACGCGGAGTGGGAGGCCCGGATCGGGCTGCACCGGGACCGCAGGCCCGCCGCCTGGCGCACCGAGGAGACGTGCGAGCTGGCGGGGCTGCTGGAGGAGGACGGCCCGCCGCTCCTGATCGACTGTCTGTCGCTGTGGCTGACCGACGCGATGGACCGGGCCGGAGCGTGGGACGACGAGCGCTGGGCCGGCGGCGGGGAGGAGAAGCTGCGCGAACGCGTCGCCGAACTGGTGCGCGCGGTGCGCGGTACGCGCCGTACGGTCGTCGCCGTGACCAACGAGGCCGGCTCGGGCGTGGTCCCCGCGACGGCGTCAGGGCGGCGCTTCCGGGACGAACTCGGCCGCCTGAACGCGGCGTTCGCCGCCGAGTGCGAGCACGTGCTGCTCGTGGTGGCGGGACAGGCGCTGGTGCTGCGGGGCTGATCGCCGGGCGGGCGCGGGCCGGGCACGCGGGTCCGATCGCCGGGTGGGTGCGAGCCGGGATGCGGAAAGAAGTGCCGGGTACTGTTCCGCACAGGAGCCCCCGGGCGGGTTCCGGCCCACCTGTGACGACCCGCGAGGCAGACCCCCGTGAATCTGGACGACTTCTCCGACCTGATCGAACGCCCCGACGGGGGCGTACGGCGTGATGCCGAGGAACGCCGGGAGCGGCTGGCCGTCCCCGGCGGTGCTCTCGGCCGGCTCGACGAGCTGGGTGAATGGCTGTCGGCCGCTCAGCAGGCGGTACCCGTCAAGCCGGTCGACCGGCCGCGCGTGGTGCTGTTCGCGGGTGACCACGGGGTGGCGGAGCTGGGGGTGTCCGGCCGGGCCGCCGGCTCCGCGCACGAACTCGTGCGGGGGGTGCTGGACGGGGCGAGCCCCGTCGCCGTGCTGGCCCGCCGCTTCTCCGTCCCGGTCCGGGTCGTGGACGCCGGTCTGGACTGCGATCCGGCGCTGCTGCCCGAGGCGGTCGTACGCCACCGGGTGCGGCGGGGCAGCGGGCGGATCGACGTCGAGGACGCGCTGACGGCCGAGGAGGCCGAGCAGGCCGTGCTTCTCGGGATCCGCGTCGCCGACGAGGAGGCCGACTCCGGCACCGATCTCGTGGTGCTGGGTGATCTGAGTGTCGGCGGTACGACGGCGGCGTCGACCCTGATCGCGGCCCTGTGCGGCACGGACGCCTCGGTGGTGACCGGGCGCGGCGGCGCCGGCATCGACGATCTGGCGTGGATGCGCAAGTGCGCGGCGATCCGGGATTCATTGCGCCGCGCCCGGCCGGTCCTCGGTGACCAGCTGGAGCTGCTGGCGACGGTCGGCGGCGCCGATCTGGCCGCGATGACGGGGTTCCTGCTGCAGAGCGCGGTGCGCCGGATGCCCGTGGTGCTGGACGGAGTGGTCTCGGCGGCCTGCGCGCTGGTGGCCCAGCGGGCGGCGTTCCGGGCGCCGGACTGGTGGCTCGCGGGGCAGCTGAGCGGGGAGCCCGCGCAGCTCAAGGCCCTGGACAGGATGGCGCTGACCCCGCTGCTCGACCACGGTGTGACCGTGGGCGAGGGCAGCGGGGCCCTGCTGGCGCTGCCGCTCGTCCAGGCCGCCGCGGCGCTGGCGGCGGAGCTGCCCGAGCGTCCGCGGGAGCCCGCCGTCGAGGACGACGCGGAGGGCGAGGAAGCCGAGGCGCCCTCGCAGGAGTCTGCCGGGGACGGCCGCCCCGCGGACACCACCGCCTGACACTCAGGGGCCGCTGCCGGGGCGGGGACCCGGCAGCGGGGTGCGGTCCGGTGCCCCGCCGATGAGGTCCTGGAAGCGGCGTCGCGGGCCCGCCCAGCGCACGTCGTGGTGATAGGCCCTCAGCACCGCCCTGGCACGGGCGCGGTGGCGGCGGCGGTAGAAGCGCTTCGCCCACAGCGAGGCGGGCCGGGCCAGCCGGAGCGCGCCGACCAGCGCGACGAAAGGGACGAGGGTGCCGATCACCGCCATCCGGGCCTTGCCCTTGAACAGGGCGATCAGCACGAAGGCGAAGTTGAGGACGTAGGTCAGGACGACCGTCAGCCGGTTCTGCTGCTGCTCTCCGCTCAGTTCGTCCACGCCGAACGGCGAGAAGCCGCCGAGCACCAGCAGGACGAGCGAGGCCGTGAGGACCACGACCTCCACGCTCTGACGGCCCTCCTCCGTCCAGTACACGTCGTCGAGGTGCAGGATCAGGGCGAACTCGTCGAGTACGAGGCCGGCCCCGACGCCGAAGACCACGGCGAAGACCGAGGCGGCGACTCCACGCTGACCGCTGGCGACCGCGCCGAAGCCGCCGACGACCGTGAGCACCACGCCCGGCACCACGTGGTGCACGTGCACTCCGCCGGGCGTGATGTTGCGGAACGGCCCCTTCCCGGCCCTGATCAGCCGGGTGATCATCCGGGTGATGGCGAAGGTCAGCACGAAGGCGCTCAGGGCGATCAGCAGCGGGAGCTTGCCCGGCTCGACGATGTTGCTCTGGAACCAGTGACCCATGCCACCTCCGCCCGATTGTCATCACATGAGGCTTTTGGGCCACTTTGCACAATCTAGCGTGCGCGCGCACCGGTTAGCCTGCGCGCCGTGACCTCCCTGAGCCTCCACGGCATACGTTTCGCCTTCGGCACCCTGACGGCGCTGCCCGTCCGCGTCTCCCGCTGGGACCGCGGTGCGGCACGCGCGGGCATGCTGTGCGCCCCGCTCGCCGGGCTGGCCGTGGGTCTCCTCGCCGCCGTGGCGGGAGTGCTGCTCCTGCTCGGCGGGTCGGGTCCGCTGATGGCGGCGGTCGCCTCCGCCGCGCTTCCCGCAGCGCTGACACGAGGGCTGCACCTGGACGGGCTCGCCGACACCGCCGACGGGCTCGGCAGCGCGAAGCCGGCCGAGGACGCGCTGCGGATCATGAAGCGGTCGGACATCGGGCCGTTCGGTGTGATCACCCTGGTCCTCGTCCTGCTCGCCCAGACCGCGGCGCTGTCCGAGCTCTACGGCCGGGGCTGGGCCGACGGTGCGCTGGGCACGGTCGCCGCCGCCGTCACCGCCCGGCTCGCGCTCACGCTGGCCTCGCGGCGGGGTGTCCCGCCCGCCCGGCCGGAAGGCCTCGGCGCGGCGGTCGCCGGTACCGTGCCGCCCCTGCGTGCGCTCGCCGTCTGCTGCGCGGTCGTCGTGTGCTGCGCGGGTGCGGGCGCGCTGCTGGGCGGATACGGTGCCGCTCTGCACCACGCCCTCGCCGCTTCGGCGGGCCTCGTGGCGGCGCAGCTGATGCTGGGTCACTGCGTGCGTCGATTCGGCGGGGTGACGGGCGACGTTTTCGGGGCACTGGAGGAGACAGCGGCGACAGCGGCCCTGGTGGCCCTGTCACTGGGCTGAGGACCGTCCCGTTCACGCGCGCCCGGCACCCGGACGGCCCGCCCCCGTCAGCCGGACGCATGGGCGCGCGTAGGCTCATTCCCGGCACATCGCGGCGCCGTCTACGATGCGCCGGGCCCGGTCGGCCACCCCTCGACCGGCACAGGCCGGCACACAACTCAACGGAAGCGAGATTTCACCACCGTGACAGCTCTCACTCTCAGCACCTCAGGTGCGGCGACGCTGCGCGCCGACGCACTGGTCGTCGGCGTCGCCAAGGCCGCTGGGTCCAAGTCTGGGGGCCTGGTCGTGGCACCGGGCGCCGAAGCAGTGGACAAGGCGTTCGACGGAAAGCTCGCCACCGTCCTGGAGACCCTGGGCGCCTCCGGTGCCGAGGGCGAAGTGACCAAGCTCCCCGCGCCGTCGGGCCTCAAGGCACCGGTCGTCCTCGCGGTCGGTCTCGGTCCGGTCCCCGCGAAGGACGCCGCGTACGACGCCGAGGCACTGCGCCGGGCCGCGGGCAGCGCCGCCCGTGCGCTGAAGGGTTCGAAGAAGGCCGGCTTCGCGCTGCCGACGGAGTCCGCCGAGGACGCCGGCGCGATCGCGGAGGGCGCGCTCCTGGGCGCGTACGCCTTCACCGCCTACCAGGGCGGCGAGAACCGGCTCGCGCCGAAGAAGTCCGCGGGGAGCGACGCGAAGCTGCCGCTCGCCGAGGTCACCCTGCTCGGTGCCAAGCCGCGTGACAAGGCGTTCAAGGCCGCTGCCGAGCGCGCCGTGGCGGTCACCGAGGAGATCAACCGGGCCCGCGACCTGATCAACACCCCGCCGAACGACCTGTACCCCGAGTCCTTCGCCGCCGTGGCCACCGCCGCCGGCAAGGAGCACGGCATCAAGGTGCAGGTCCTCGACGAGAAGGCGCTCGCCAAGGGCGGATACGGCGGCCTGCTCGGCGTCGGCCAGGGCTCCACCCACGGCCCGCGCCTGGTCAGGCTGGCCTACACCCACCCCAAGGCGGAGAAGACGCTCGCCCTGGTGGGCAAGGGCATCACCTACGACTCGGGCGGCATCTCGCTCAAGCCGGCCGGGCACAACGAGACGATGAAGTGCGACATGAGCGGCGCCGCCGCCGTGTTCGCCGCCGTCGTCGCGGCCTCCCGCCTCGGCCTCCGGGTCAACGTCACCGGCTGGCTGGCACTCGCCGAGAACATGCCGTCCGGCAACGCCACCCGCCCGGGCGACGTGCTGCACATGTACAGCGGCAAGACCGTCGAGGTCCTCAACACCGACGCCGAGGGCCGGCTGGTCCTGGCGGACGCGCTGACCCGCGCCTCCGAGGAGAAGCCGGACGCGATCGTGGACGTGGCGACCCTGACGGGCGCGATGGTCCTGGCGCTGGGCAACCGCACCTTCGGTGTGATGGCCAACGACGACGCGTTCCGTACGTCGATCCACGAGATCGCGGAGGAGGTCGGCGAGGCCTCGTGGCCGATGCCGCTCCCCGCCGACCTGCGCAAGGGCATGGACTCCCCGACCGCCGACATCGCCAACATGGGCGAGCGGATGGGCGGCGGCCTGGTGGCCGGTCTGTTCCTCAAGGAGTTCGTGGGCGAGGGCATCGCCTGGGCGCACCTGGACATCGCCGGCCCGGCCTTCCACGAGGGCGCGCCGTACGGCTACACGCCCAAGGGCGGCACGGGCTCCTCGGTCCGCACCCTGGTGCGGCTGGCCGAGCGCAC
The DNA here is from genome assembly GCF_040611875.1 of Streptomyces sp. NPDC006516. Taxonomy (NCBI): domain Bacteria; kingdom Bacillati; phylum Actinomycetota; class Actinomycetes; order Kitasatosporales; family Streptomycetaceae; genus Streptomyces; species Streptomyces sp. NPDC006516. The sequence goes on along the minus strand of NZ_JBEXPD010000001.1, from coordinate 908,345 downwards.
CGCGGCCGGCGACCTGGGCTGACGTCCGGCACCGGCGTCCTCGCGGACTGCGCGCGCGGATCTCGCGTGTCACACACGGCCCCGGGCATACGTCCGGGGCCGTGGGCGTTCACCTCAGTGGCTCTGACCGGTTTCTCCGGAAATCCGTACGCCTCGGTAACCGTCCGGGCCCGATCTTCGTCGGGCTCGGAGCAGGGGCCCGCGTCCCGTCCGCCCGCAACAAGTGCGAAGATGGGTTCTCGGCAGGACAGGGCCCCCACCACAGGGCCGAATATCGCAAGCGGCCGAACACCAGCCGACCGGCCGGTCACACCCCAGCGACGGGGCCCGGCGTACGGCGCACATGCATGGAGGACGTGACGTGGCGAACGACGCCAGCACCGTTTTCGACCTAGTGATCCTCGGCGGTGGTAGCGGCGGTTACGCCGCGGCCCTGCGCGGAGCTCAGCTGGGCCTGGACGTCGCACTGATCGAAAAGGGCAAGGTCGGCGGCACCTGCCTGCACAACGGCTGCATCCCCACGAAGGCGCTGCTGCACGCCGGCGAGATCGCCGACCAGGCCCGTGAGGCCGAGCAGTTCGGCGTGAAGGCCACCTTCGAGGGCATCGACATGGCGGCCGTCCACAAGTACAAGGACGACGTGATCTCGGGCCTGTACAAGGGTCTGCAGGGTCTTGTCGCCTCGCGCAAGGTGCACTACATCGAGGGCGAGGGCCGGCTCTCGTCCCCCACCTCGGTGGACGTCAACGGCCAGCGTGTCCAGGGACGCCACGTGCTGCTGGCGACCGGCTCCGTGCCGAAGTCGCTGCCCGGCCTGGAGATCGACGGCAACCGCATCATCTCCTCGGACCACGCGCTGAAGCTCGACCGTGTGCCGAAGTCCGCGATCGTCCTGGGCGGCGGTGTCATCGGCGTCGAGTTCGCGTCGGCGTGGAAGTCCTTCGGCACCGACGTCACCATCGTCGAGGGCCTGAAGCACCTGGTCCCCGTCGAGGACGAGAACAGCTCCAAGCTTCTTGAGCGCGCCTTCCGCAAGCGCGGCATCAAGTTCAACCTCGGCACCTTCTTCGACAAGGCCGAGTACACGCAGGACGGCGTGCGCGTGACCCTCGCCGACGGCAAGACCTTCGAGGCGGAGCTGCTGCTGGTCGCGATCGGCCGCGGTCCGGTCTCGCAGGGTCTTGGCTACGAGGAGGCGGGTGTCGCGATGGACCGCGGCTACGTCCTCGTCGACGAGTACATGCAGACCAATGTCCCGACGATCTCTGCCGTCGGTGACCTCGTCCCGACCCTCCAGCTCGCCCACGTCGGCTTCGCCGAGGGCATCCTGGTGGCCGAGCGCCTGGCCGGTCTCAAGACCGTCCCGGTCGACTACGACGGCGTGCCGAAGGTGACGTACTGCCACCCCGAGGTCGCCTCCGTCGGCATCACCGAGGCCAAGGCCAAGGAGATCTACGGTGCGGACAAGGTCGTCGCGCTCAAGTACAACCTCGCGGGCAACGGTAAGAGCAAGATCCTGAAGACCGCGGGCGAGATCAAGCTCGTCCAGGTCAAGGACGGTGCCGTGGTCGGCGTCCACATGGTCGGTGACCGTATGGGCGAGCAGGTCGGTGAAGCGCAGCTGATCTACAACTGGGAGGCGCTGCCGGCCGAGGTCGCGCAGCTCATCCACGCCCACCCGACGCAGAACGAGGCCATGGGCGAAGCCCACCTGGCCCTGGCGGGCAAGCCTCTCCACTCCCACGACTGATCCAGTCCCGGGGACGACCGACCACTTCCGCACTTTCGTAAGGAGCAACTGAAACCATGTCGGTTTCCGTAACCCTTCCGGCGCTCGGCGAGAGCGTCACCGAGGGCACTGTCACCCGTTGGCTGAAGGCCGAGGGCGAGCGCGTCGAGGCCGACGAGCCGCTGCTCGAGGTCTCGACCGACAAGGTCGACACCGAGATTCCGGCGCCCGCCTCCGGCGTCCTGTCGTCCATCAAGGTCGCCGAGGACGAGACCGTCGAGGTCGGCGCCGAGCTGGCCGTCATCGACGACGGTTCGGGCGCGCCCGCCGCCGCCGAGGCTCCGGCCGCCGAGCCGGAGGCCGCTCCGGCTCCGGCCGAGGAGGCCCCGGCCCCCGCCGCCGAGGCTCCGGCCCAGGAGGCACCCGCCCAGGAGGCACCCGCCGCCGCTCCGGCCGGTGGTGCGTCCGGTACCGACGTCACCCTTCCGGCGCTCGGCGAGAGCGTCACCGAGGGCACCGTCACCCGCTGGCTGAAGGAGGTCGGCGAGGAGGTCACGGAGGACGAGCCCCTGCTCGAGGTCTCCACGGACAAGGTCGACACCGAGATCCCCGCCCCGGTCTCCGGCGTGCTGCTGGAGATCGTCGTCGGTGAGGACGAGACCGCCGAGGTGGGCGCCAAGCTCGCCGTCATCGGTGCTCCCGGTGCCGCCCCGGCCGCCGCTCCGGCGGAGGCCGCTCCGGCTCCCGCCGCCGCCCCGGCTCCGGCAGAGGCCGCTCCGGCTCCGGCCCAGGCCGCTCCCGCACCGGCTCCCGCCGCCCCGGCCCCGGCTGCCCCGGCCCCGGCTCCGGCCGCCGCTCCGGCCCAGGCCGCTCCGGCACCGGCTCCCGCCGCCCCGGCTCCGGCCGCCGCCGCTCCGGCTCAGGCCGCTCCGGCCGCGCCCGCCGGTGACGACGGCGCCTACGTCACGCCGCTGGTCCGCAAGCTCGCCGCCGAGAACGGCGTCGACCTGGGCTCGGTCAAGGGCACCGGCGTCGGCGGCCGTATCCGCAAACAGGACGTGGTGGCCGCCGCGGAGGCCGCCAAGGCCGCCGCGGCCGCTCCGGCTCCGGCCGCCGCCGCTCCCGCGGCCAAGGCCGCGCCGAAGGTCGAGGCGTCGCCGCTGCGCGGTCAGACGGTCAAGATGACCCGCATGCGCAAGGTCATCGGCGACAACATGATGAAGGCGCTGCACTCGCAGGCCCAGCTGACCTCGGTCCTCGAGGTCGACATCACCAAGCTGATGAAGCTGCGCAACCAGGCGAAGGAGTCCTTCGCCGCCCGTGAGGGCGTCAAGCTGTCCCCGATGCCGTTCTTCGTGAAGGCGGCGGCCCAGGCGCTGAAGGCCCACCCGGTCATCAACGCCCGGATCAACGAGGACGAGGGCACCATCACGTACTTCGACTCGGAGAACATCGGCATCGCCGTGGACGCCGAGAAGGGTCTGATGACCCCGGTCATCAAGGGTGCGGGCGACCTGAACATCGCCGGTATCGCGAAGAAGACCGCGGAGCTGGCCGGCAAGGCCCGCGGTGGCGGCCTCACCCCGGACGACATGTCCGGTGCCACCTTCACGGTCAGCAACACCGGCTCGCGCGGTGCGCTGTTCGACACGGTCATCGTGCCGCCGAACCAGGCGGCCATCCTGGGCATCGGTGCCACGGTCAAGCGCCCGGCGGTCATCGAGACCGCCGAGGGCACCGTCATCGGCGTCCGTGACATGACCTACCTCTCGCTCTCCTACGACCACCGTCTGGTGGACGGCGCGGACGCCGCCCGTTACCTGACCACGGTCAAGGCGATCCTCGAGGCGGGCGAGTTCGAGGTCGAGCTCGGTCTCTGAGCAGTACAGCTGTAACCAGCCTCACCAGCGGCGCCCCCGTCCGGAACACCTCCGGGCGGGGGCGCCGCCGTATTGTCTAGACACCACCGGTCACCTCCGGCCGCCGTGTCGGCCCCGGCAGCACCGGTTCGCCCCCGAAGGAGCACCTCATGACCCCGCCCGTCGTCCACTCGCTGCGCGAACAGATCCGCGAGCACATCGTGGAAGGGATAGTCAGCGGGCGCTGGAAGCCGGGCGAGCGGATCGTGGAGCGGCGTATCGCCACCGAGCTGGAGGTCAGCCAGACGCCGGTGCGTGAGGCGCTGCGCGAGCTGGAGACCCTGCGGCTGATCGAGTCGGCCCCCAACAAGGGCGTACGGGTGCGCAATCTCACCGCGGCCGACCTGGAGGAGAGCTACCCCGTGCGGGCCGGCCTGGAGCAGATCGCGGCGGAACTGGCGGCCCCGTCACTCGCGGAGGACTGCTCGGCGCTCACCCCGCACGTGGCCGCCCTGTACGAGGCGGACCGGCTGGCCGACGGCGAGGCCCAGGTGCGGCACACCGTGGCCTTCCACCGGGAGATGGTGCGGGCCGCCGGGAACGCCGTGCTGCTGCACACCTGGGAGGGGCTGGGCATCGAGGTGTTCACGGCTCTGTCCATCCGCTGGCTGGGGACGGTGCAGAAGTCCTACGCGGAGGAGCACGAGGCGCTCATCGAGGCGTTCCAGCGACACGACCCGCAGATCTCCGTGCTGGTGAAGCAGCACGTCCTGGGGTGCGCGCCGCGCGCCTGAACACGGTTCGGGCGCACTGCCCATCTGCGTCGCGCGGTGCTCCTTCGTGCAGGTCAGCGCCCGATTCGCCCCGTTGATCCCGTCACTCCGTGCCCCCTTTCGCGGCACCGCATGCCACTTTTCTTCATATCGAGAAGTTTTCCCCTTCACCCTTTGATCGATCATCGATCGGCGACTTACAGTTCATCAGCGGGCCCACCGGCCCGATCGCCCTGTCCTGCCAGTCAGGGCCTTCTCCACCCCCTCCCACTCCGGAAGGCGGCGATCATGACCGACCCCGTAGCAAAGCTTCCGAGCGAGCTCGACCAGCTCCCGGACCGCGACCCCGAGGAGACCGCCGAGTGGGCGGCCTCCCTGGACGCCGTCACGAAGGCCGCGGGCCCGCACCGTGCCGCGTACCTCATGCGGCGTTCGCTCCAGCACGCGGAGGGCGCCGGCATCGCGCTGCCCAAGCTGCTGGAGACCGATTACGTCAACACCATCCCCACCTCCGCCGAGCCCGCGTTCGACGGCGACCTGGAGATGGAATCGAAGATCACCGCGTGGAACCGCTGGAACGCGGCCGCGATGGTGACCCGCGGCGCCCGGTACGGCGTCGGCGGTCACATCGCCACGTTCGCCTCGGCGGCGTGGCTGTACGAGACCGGCTTCAACCACTTCTTCCGCGGCAAGGAAGGTGACGGCTCCGGCGACCAGCTCTACATCCAGGGCCACGCCTCGCCCGGCATCTACGCCCGCGCCTTCCTCGACGGCCGCCTCTCCGAGCAGCAGCTCGACAACTTCCGCCAGGAGTCGGGTGGCGACGGCCTGCCCTCCTACCCGCACCCGCGGCGGCTGCCCTGGCTGTGGGAGTTCCCCACGGTGTCGATGGGCCTCGGCCCGCTCTCGGCGATCTACCAGGCGCGCTTCAACCGCTACCTGACCAACCGCAAGATCAAGGACACGTCGAACTCGCACGTCTGGGCCTTCCTGGGCGACGGCGAGATGGACGAGCCCGAGTCGACCGCCGCCCTCGCCCTCGCGGCCCGTGAGCAGCTCGACAACCTGACCTTCGTCATCAACTGCAACCTCCAGCGCCTCGACGGGCCGGTCCGCGCCAACTTCCGCGTGGTCCAGGAGCTGGAGGGCGCCTTCCGCGGTGCCGGCTGGAACGTCGTCAAGACGCTCTGGGGCAGCGCGTGGGACGAGCTCTTCCAGCTGGACACCACGGGCGCGCTGATCCGCCGCCTGCGCCAGGTCCCGGACGCGCAGTTCCAGACGTACGCGACGCGCGACGTGGCCTACATCCGCGAGCACTTCTTCGGCGCCGAGCCCGCGCTCGCCGAGCTGGCGAAACTCCTGAGCGACGCGAAGATCGCCGAGTGTTTCTACAGCTCCCGCGGCGGCCACGAGGCCCGCAAGGTGTACGCGGCCTACCGCGCCGCCCTGGAGCACAAGGGCGCGCCGACCGTGATCCTGGCCCAGACGGTCAAGGGCTACACGCTCGGCAAGGGCTTCGAGTCCAAGAACGCCAACCACCAGATGAAGAAGCTGTCGATCGACGAGTTCAAGAGCATGCGCGAGCTGCTCGGCCTCCCGATCCCGGACAGCGCCTTCGAGGACGGGCTGGTCCCCTACGGCCACCCGGGCGCCGACTCCCCCGAGGTCCGCTACCTCCAGGAACGCCGTGCCGCCCTCGGCGGCCCTGCCCCCGCCCGCCGGGTGCACGCCGTGGCGCTGCCCGAGCCCGAGGAGCGCGCCTTCAAGGCCCTGTACAAGGGGTCCGGCAAGCAGGAGATGGCGACCACCATGGCGTTCGTCCGCCTGGTGAAGGACCTGATGCGGGACAAGGAGACCGGCAGGCGCTGGGTTCCGATCGTCCCGGACGAGGCCCGTACCTTCGGTATGGAGTCACTGTTCCCCTCGGCCGGCATCTACTCGCCGCTCGGCCAGACGTACGAGCCGGTCGACCGCGACCAGCTGATGTACTACAAGGAGGCCAAGGACGGCCAGATCCTCAACGAGGGGATCACCGAGGCCGGCGCCATGGCCGACTTCATCGCCGCCGCTTCGTCGTACGCGACGCACGGCGAGACGATGATCCCGTTCTACATCTTCTACTCGATGTTCGGCTGGCAGCGGACCGGCGACCAGATGTGGCAGCTCGCCGACCAGCTCGGCAAGGGCTTCATCGTCGGTGCCACCGCCGGCCGTACGACCCTGACGGGTGAGGGCCTCCAGCACGCCGACGGCCACTCGCACCTGATCGCGTCCACGAACCCCGCGTCGCTCAACTACGACCCGGCGTTCGCGTACGAGATCGCGGTGATCGTCAAGGACGGTCTGCGCCGGATGTACGGCCCCGAGGCCGAGAACGTCTTCTACTACCTGACGGTCTACAACGAGCCCAAGCAGCAGCCCGCGATGCCGGAAGGCGTCGAGGAGGGCATCGTCAAGGGCCTGTACCGCTTCAAGGAGGGCACGCCCGCCACGGCGGACGCGCCGCGGCTCCAGCTCATCGGTTCGGGTACGGCGATCCACTGGGCCCTGGAGGCCCAGGAGCTGCTCGCCGCCGACTGGGGCGTCACGGCCGACGTCTGGTCCGCCACCTCGTGGGGCGAGCTGCGCCGCGACGCGCTGGAGTCCGACGAGGCGCTGCTCCGCGGTGAGGAGCGCGTGCCGTACGTGACGCAGGCGCTCTCCGGCGCCCCCGGCCCGGTCCTCGCGGTCAGCGACTGGATGCGCGCGGTCCCGGACCAGATCAGCCAGTGGGTGGAGCAGGACTGGTCCTCGCTCGGCACGGACGGCTTCGGCCTCTCCGACACCCGCGAGGGCGCCCGCCGGCACTTCGGTGTCGACCCGCAGTCCGTCACGGTCGCCGCGCTGGCGCAGCTGGCGCGCCGCGGCGAGATCCCGGCCTCGAAGGTCAAGGAGGCCCGGGAGAAGTACGGGATGTGACGCACGCGGGGGCGGGTACCGGGCCGCCCGGTACCCGCCCCCGCCGTTGTCACCGGGCGCCCCCACAATGGGTTCCATGCGTGCTGCCCGGCTCATCAAGATGGTGCTGCTCCTTCAGTCCCGGCCCGTCATGACCGCCGCCGAGCTGGCGCGGGAGCTGGAGGTGTCGGAGCGCACCGTGACCCGGGACGCCCAGGCGCTCTCCGAGGCGGGCGTGCCCGTGTACGCCGACCGGGGCAGGACCGGCGGCTACCGCCTCGTGGGCGGCTACCGGACCCGGCTGACCGGGCTGGCCCGCCACGAGGCCGAGGCCCTCTTCCTGTCCGGGCTGCCCTCCGCGCTGCGCGAGATGGGGCTCGACGACGCGGCCTCGGCCGCCCGGCTGAAGGTCTCGGCCGCCCTGCTCCCCTCACTGCGGGACGCCTCCGACACCGCCGCCCAGCGCTTCCACCTGGACGCCCCCGGCTGGTACCAGGAACCGGTCACCCCCGAGTTGCTGCCCGCCGTCGCGGAGGCCGTCTGGGACGACCGGACGGTGCGGGCCCGTTACCGCCGGCCGTCGGGCGAGGTGGAGCGTGAGCTGTCCCCGTACGGTCTCGTGCTCAAGGCGGGCGTCTGGTATCTGTGCGCCCGGGCCGGGGACGACTTCCGGGTGTACCGGATCGACCGGTTCACCGCCGTCGCCGTGTCGGAGGAACGCTTCGTGCGGGACGAGGACTTCGACCTGCCGCGTTTCTGGACCGAGCGCGCCGCGCAGTTCGCCCGGTCGATCCTGCGGGGCGAGGTGACCGTACGGCTCTCCGAGGCGGGCTGGCGGCAGCTGCCGCACGCCGTGGACCGGGCCGCCGCCGACGAGGTGCTGGCCGGGGCGGCGGCCCCGGACCGGGACGGCCGGCGCACGGTCGTGCTGCCGGTCGAGTCCGAGGAGGTGGCGTACGCCCAGCTGCTCGCGCTCGGACCGGAGGTGGAGGTCCTCGCACCCGCGTCCCTGCGCGAACGTTTTGCCGGTACCGCCGAACGACTGCGCGACCTCTATCGCTGAAGTGGCCGGTAAATGACGCCGAAGGCCTCATTTCGGTGTCTGAGCGTGCGTCGCCCCGCGTCGGGGCCGATGCTGGACCCGTGATGGACGAGACGGAGTTCTGGGAGATCATCGACAGCACCCGCGAGGCCGCCGAGGGCGACCCCGAGGACCACGCCGATCTGCTCGTCGACCGGCTGGTGCGGCTCGACCCCGACTCCGTGCTGGACTTCGGGCGGCACTTCGAGGCCCGCTACAACCGCGCCTACCGCTGGGACCTGTGGGGCGCGGCGGCCGTGCTGCTGGGCGGGGCGAGCGACGACGCGTTCGACTACTTCCGCTGCTGGCTGATCGCGCAGGGGCGCGAGGTCTTCGAGGGCGCGGTGCACGATCCGGACGCCCTCGCCGAGCTCCTCGACGACTTCGACGACGAACTGGACGGCGACGGCGAGGAGCTCGGCTACGCCGCCGACGAGGCCTACGAGCAGCTCACCGGGGTGGTCGCCCCCGATCTGGGGCTGCCTCCGCAGGCCGCCGATCCGGCGGGTACGCCTCTCTCCTTCGACGACGACGCCGCGCTGGCGGAGCGGTTCCCTGCGCTCTGGGAGCGCTTCGGGCCGGTCTGAGGCTCAGTCCGCCAGGGAACGGCCCATCAGGACGTCGTCGACGTACCGCCCGCCGAGGAAGAACTCCCCCGGCAGCACACCCTCGACGGTGAAGCCCTCCGCCGCGTAGAGCGCCCGGGCGGGTGCGTTGTGTCCGAGCACGCGCAGGGTGATCCGCGCGGCGCCCTGCCGCAGGGCCTCGGCGTACGCGGCGCGCAGCAGGGCGCGCGCGACCCCGTGGCGCCGGGCCCAGTCGGCGACGGCGAGGCCCTGTATCTGCCGTACATGGGCGTTGCAGGCGAGCGGGGTCGGCCGGGCCAGCCTGATGTAGCCGGCGATGTGCGTCCCGTCGGAGCCGGTGACGGCCTCGGCCAGCAGGAACTCCTCGGGCCGGTGCCGTGCGTCGAAGAAGGGCTCGTAGGGCGGCATCGGACGCGGCTGCACGGCGTGCAGGGTCGACCAGGTGGCCCGGTCGAGCTCGCCTAGGGCGGCTTCGTCCTGTGGCACTGCGAGCCGGACGGGGAGGAGGGATCGGATCTGCGGCGCGGACATGCGCGCCACTGTGCCACGCGTGTCCCGTGTGGCTGAAGGCGCATGGGGGCAGGATGGACGCCATGCTGCGTTCCCGTATCGCCGTCACCGGGTCGACCGGACTCATCGGAGCCGCACTCGTGCGCTCGCTGCGCGCCGACGGGCACGAGGTGGTCCGCCTCGTGCGCCGCCCGGCCGCCACGGGTGACGAGGTGGAGTGGGACCCGAAGCGCCAGTACGTCGACGCGGCCGGCCTGGTCGGCTGCGACGCGGTCGTCCACCTCGCGGGCGCGGGGGTCGGGGACCACCGCTGGACCCAGGAGTACAAGCGCGAGATCCGCGACAGCCGGGTGCTGGGCACCGCCGCGGTCGCCGAGGCCATGGCCTCCCTCGACACCCCTCCCAAGGTGCTGCTCTCCGGGTCCGCCATCGGCTACTACGGGGACACCGGCGACCGCGCGGTCGACGAGGGCGCGCCGCCCGGCGAGGGCTTCCTGCCGTCGGTGTGCGTGGACTGGGAGGAGGCCACGGCCCCGGCCGAGGAGGCGGGCGTCCGGACGGTCCACGCGCGGACCGGTCTGGTCGTCTCACGGGAGGGCGGGGCCTGGGGGCGGCTCTTCCCACTTTTCAGGGCCGGGCTCGGCGGGCGCATCGGCAACGGCCGGCAGTACTGGAGCCACATCGCGCTGCACGACCACATCGCGGCGCTGCGGCACATCCTGGACACCGAGACGCTTTCCGGTCCGGTGAACCTCACCGCCCCCTCCCCCGTCACCAACGCGGAGGTGACGGCCGCGATGGGCCGGGCGCTGCGGCGGCCGACCCTGTTCGCCGTCCCGGCACCCGCGCTGCGGCTCGCGCTCGGGGAGTTCGCCGGGGACGTACTGGGCAGTCAGCGGGTGCTACCCGGCCAACTTCTGGACTCGGGCTTCACGTTCGCCTTCCCCGGGATCGACGACGCCATCCGGGCCGCACTGCGCTGACGGCGTGCCCCGAGAGGCGCCGGGCGGGCGACCGTGCGACCCCGTGCACCGGTGCCCTGGGTGCGTGCGACTGCGCCGGACTCGGCCAAGGTCCTAGCCTCGACCCGAACTCGGGCTTTCCGGGGGCCCGTCGGGGGCAGTAGCTCCCCACCAGTCGCACCGACTCGGGAGGGGCACGTGATCGGGGCACACACAGCTGACCACGCGGATGTGGTCGTCATCGGGGCCGGGATCGCCGGCCTGTCGGCCGCGCACCAGCTCGTCAGCGCGGGAGTGAACGTCACAGTCCTGGAGGCCGCCCCACAGGTGGGCGGCCGGATGGCGACCTATGACGTGGACGGGTTCCGGCTCGACCATCTGGGCCCGGTGCTCTGTTCCGCGTACGCGGAACTGGACACCACTCCGGCGTTCGGCGGGCTGGTCCTACGGGACTTCGCCCCCGGGGTGCTCGTCCACAGTGGGGGGCGGCGGTACCGCGCCGGGGACGTACGGAGCGCGCGGGGCGCACTTCGGGCCGTGCGCTCCCGATCGAGCGCCCCTCACGCGCCCCTGGGCGGGGCGATCGAACAGGCCAGGCTCGGCGCGTGGCTGACCCGTCTCGCGACGGCTCCGGAGTCCCGCGTCGCGGCCCGCCCCGAGCGAGCGGCGCTCGCGGCCCTGGCCGGGCGCGGGCTCTCCCCCAGGACCGTGAGCGGCTTCCTGCGCCCCCTGCTCTCGGCGCTGCTCGGCGACCCCGGGCTCACCACGTCGAGCCGGTGCGCCGAGCTCGCCCTGCGCGACTACGCCCGCGGCCGGCTCTGCGTGCCCTCGGGCGGTTCCGCGGCGCTGCCCGGGCTGCTGGCGGACGCCCTGCCGCCCGGGACCGTGCGCACCGGGGTGCATGTGACGGCCGCGGACATCACCTCCGTACGCACCAAGGAGCACGGCGAGCTGAGCTGCCGTTCGCTGCTGCTGGCCACCGGGGCGGGAGCTGCCGCCGAACTCCTGCCGGGGCTGCGGATGCCCGGCTTCCACCCGGTGACGGTCCTGCACCACACGGCTCCGCAGGCCCCGCGGACGGGGACGCGGCTGCTGCTGGACGCGGACCGCTCGGGGCCTGTCTCGCACACGGCGGTGATGAGCGCGGTCGATCCCTCGCGCGCACCGGCCGGCCGTACCCTGATCACCTCCACGGTGCTCGGGCCGCCACCGGCGGACCTGGACAGGACGGTCCGCGCCCACCTCGCCACGCTGTACGGCACGCCCACGCACGACTGGGAGCTGCTGGCCGCCCGTCACGACCCGGAGGCCGTCCCCGCGATGCCGCCCCCGCACGATCCGCGTCGGCCGGTCCGCCTGCTGGCCGGGCTGTACGTGTGCGGCGACCACCGCGACACCAGCACCGTCCAGGGCGCCCTGCGCTCCGGCAGGCGCGCGGCCTCGGCGATCCTCGACGACCTGGGGGTGGGCCCGCGCCACGGCGACGGGCCCGCGCTGCCCGCGGCGGCGTAGGGGTCAGCCCAGGGCAGCCACCCGGTCGCGGTACCCCCGCACGGCGACGGCGTCCCGGTAGGGCTCCAGGCGGCGCTCGAAGTCGCGTACGTACTCCGTCGCGCGCACCGACCGCATCTCGGCCGCCTGCTGGGCCGCCTCGGCACCCAGCAGGCAGGCCTGGTCGAGCTCGCCGAGCCCGAGCCGCGCCGAGGCGAGCACCACCCGGCAGAACAGCCGGCTGCGGGCGTACGCCGGCGCGCGCAGCTGGAGCGAGCGCTCTGCGTGCTGGGCGGCGACGCGGTACTGCTGCAGATCGCGGTGGCAGTGGCCGAACTCGTCGGCGAGCTGGGCCTCGTCGAAGTAGCGGCCCCAGTACGGCACGTCGTCCCCGGGCCGGGCGGCCTGGAGCGCGCGTTCCGCCCGTACGAGGGCGGCGACACAGGCCCGGGTCTCACCGAGAACACCGTGCCCGCGCGCCTCGACGGAGTGCAGCAACGCCATGACGACGGGCGGCGCGGACGAGCCGATGCCCTGCTGGGCCACCCGGGCGAGCTGGACGGCTTCCCTGCCGTGCCCGAGATAGACCGCCTGACGGCTCATCGTGATCAGGACGAAGGCACCGTACGCCCGGTCCCCGGCGGCCTGGGCCAGCCGCAGCGCCTGGACGAAGTAGCGCTGGGCGAGTCCGTGCGCCGCGATGTCGTACGAGGTCCAGCCCGCCAGCCGGGTCAGATCGGCGGCGGCGGAGAACAGACGGCGGCCGACCGTCTCGCCGTAGGTTCCCCGGAGCATGGGTTCGGCCTCGTGTTCCAGATAGCGGACGAGTGCCTGCCGGGCATGACCGCCGCCATAGGTGTTGTCCAGCGTCCGGAACAGCTCGCCGACGGACCGGAGCGCCGCGACGTCACCGCTGCCGACGCGCTGGCCCGCGCCGCGCTCGGTCTGCCGCTGACGCGGTACACCCAGGGGCGGCGCAGCGGCGGGCGCCGGCGGACGCGAGGGCCCGGGCGCTCGTGTCCCACCGGCCCGGACGGCGCCCTGCATGCCGGGGCCGTGCGCCGCGCCGGGGCCGGCGGGCGAGGCCGCGGAACCGGGCGCCTGACCCGCTGCCTGTCCTGGCACCTGTCCCTGGAGGGTGCCGGATCCGTTGCTGCTGTGGCCGTGGCCTCCGCCGGCCCGCTGGAGGCCGTGCGGCGCCCTGGGGCCGTGGGCGTCGGCGGGCGTGCGGGGCGCGGGAAGACCTCCCGCACCGTTGACCCGGTCCTGCGGCTCACCCCGGCCGCCCCATTCGTCGGCCCGCCCGATCAGCCAGTCCCTGCTGGGCACGACCAGCCCGGCCGGGGTGAACGCGATCTTGCGCAGCTCCGCGTGGCTGCCCGAGTCCTTGCGCCAGAGCCCGCTGACGATGTCGACGGCCTCCGCGGGCGTGGCCGCGAACTCCAGGCCGGCGTAGACGGGCGCGCACGCGTCCAGGCCCAGGTCCTGGGCGGAGAGCCGGCGTCCGAGCCGTCGCGTGAAGACCTCGGCGATCAGCGCGGGGGTGGTGCCCCGTGGTTGCTGGCCGCGCAGCCACCGGGTCACCGAGGTCTTGTCGTATCGCAGGTCGAGACCGTGTTCGAGACCGAGCTGGTCCACCCGGCGGGCCAGCCCCGCGTGGGAGAAACCGGCTTCCGCGATGAGCGCGGCGAGCCGCCGGTTCGGGGTTCGCTGCGGAGGTCGTTCCGACATCAGCTGTAAGGTCTCCTGCCTTCGGCGCCGGGCGGGCAGCCCTTACGGGCTCCCCCACGAGTGGGAGCGGGCGAGCCCGTCATGGAACGGCGCGAACTTAACCGCCCCGGCGGCGACGCCAGCCGCCTTCGCTCCACGTTCATCCGATCGTGTGAGGATTTCCGGATCGCTGACGGAATCCGGTACGCGCAACCTTGGGGCCCGGTGCGCGAGCGGCCTGACGTCACCTGCCGGACCTGGTCCTTCGGAGCGGTCGTACAGTGGCTCAGGGCGCACATCAGTGCAAGGTGACGTGGCTCCGGGGACACCCCCCGGCCTTCCGTCACCGCGAGTAGGGAGGCACCCGAGTGAGTGAGCTGCGGTTCGTCCGTCTGGGCTTCGGTGAGAACCGGGTCGACTACCAGGAGGCCTGGCAGAAGCAGCGCGAGGTGCATGCCGCCCGGTTCGAGGACACCGTCCCCGACACGTGTCTTCTCCTCGAGCACCCCTCCGTCTACACGGCCGGGCGGCGCACGACCGAGAGCGAGCGTCCGCTGGACGGGACCCCCGTCATCGACGTGGACCGCGGCGGGAAGATCACCTGGCACGGCCCCGGGCAGCTCATCGGCTACCCGATCCTGAAGCTGCCCCGCCCGGTGGACGTGGTCGCCCACGTCCGCCGCCTGGAGGACGCCCTGATCCGCACGGCCGCCGAGTTCGGCGTGGAGACCAGCCGGGTCGAGGGCCGCAGCGGCGTCTGGGTGCTCGGTGACCCCGTCGAGGACCGGCCCTCGCTCGGCGGACTCTCCCTGGACTTCGACCCCCGGCTGCACGACGAGGAGTTCGACCCCCGGCTGAACGGCCCCGAGTACGCGCCGTCCAACGCGGGCCAGCGCCGCGAGGACCGCAAACTGGCCGCGATCGGCATCCGGGTCGCCAAGGGCGTGACCATGCACGGCTTCTCGCTGAACGTGAACCCCGACAACACCTCGTTCGACCGGATCGTCCCGTGCGGGATCCGGGACGCGGGCGTGACCTCGCTCTCGTACGAACTCGGCCGCGAGGTCACGATCGACGACGTGCTCCCGGTCGCCGAGAGGCACCTGCGGGACGTCCTGGAGAACGCGGAACTCGCGCCCCGCCCGGTCGGGACCGCCGGTACCGCCGCAGCCCCGGCCTGAGACGCCTGTAGAGGCCACGGGAATAGGCCCCGTCGGCCACAGGTTGGGCAGACGTAAGACCGTTCTAACGACGGGCGTACCCTGGTGTTCGCCGAAGATTCCAATGCAGCGAAAGCAAAGGGGAGTGCCGGAGTGTCCGCTGTCGCACCCGACGGGCGCAAGATGTTGCGCCTCGAGGTCCGGAACAGCCAGACCCCCATCGAGCGCAAGCCCGAGTGGATCAAAACCCGGGCGAAGATGGGCCCCGAGTACAACCAGCTGCAGAAGCTCGTGAAGAGCGAGGGTCTGCACACGGTGTGCCAGGAGGCCGGCTGCCCCAACATTTTCGAATGCTGGGAGGACCGCGAGGCCACCTTCCTCATCGGCGGGGACCAGTGCACACGGCGCTGTGACTTCTGCCAGATCGACACGGGCAAGCCCGAGGCCCTGGACCGTGACGAGCCGCGCCGCGTGGGCGAGTCCGTCGTCACGATGGACCTGAACTACGCCACCATCACCGGCGTCGCCCGCGACGACCTGGAGGACGGCGGTGCCTGGCTGTACGCGGAGACCGTGCGCCAGATCCACGCGCTGACGGCCGGGCGGGAGGCCGGCGCGACCAAGGTCGAGCTGCTGATCCCCGACTTCAACGCGGAGCCCGAGCAGCTCGCCGAGGTCTTCTCCTCGCGCCCCGAGGTGCTCGCGCACAACGTCGAGACGGTGCCGCGGATCTTCAAGCGGATCCGGCCCGGCTTCCGTTACGAGCGCTCCCTGGAGGTCATCACCCGGGCCCGTGAGGCCGGTCTGGTGACGAAGTCCAACCTGATCCTCGGCATGGGCGAGACTCGCGAGGAAGTCAGCGAGGCGCTTCAGGACCTGTACGACGCGGGTTGCGAGCTCATCACGATCACGCAGTACCTCCGCCCCTCCGTGCGCCACCACCCGGTCGAGCGCTGGGTGAAGCCGCACGAGTTCGTGGAGCTGAAGGACGAGGCCGACGCGATCGGTTACTCGGGCGTCATGTCGGGCCCGCTGGTGCGTTCCTCCTACCGCGCCGGCCGCCTCTTCCAGCAGGCGATCGAGCGGCGCGGAGCGGCGGCCACGGCGGCACCGGCCGTGTGAATCGGCGCACAAGGCACTACTGAGCGGTAACAGCTGCGACGACGCGGCCCCTACGGCTCCCGCAGGTCGGGGGCCCGTATGGGCCGCGTCGGCGTGCGCGACGCCGAAATCAGGGTTTCATTGGTGTTTGACCGACCGGTCATGCACTGGTAACACCGAGCAGTGACCCTAGGTACATACGCGGTGGCTCCCGTGGTCGCCGTCGTCATTGCTTCCCGCTACTCAGTGCGCGCCGGGCGCGCGCATCCGCTCCGAGGGGGAACACCCACCATGCACGCCGCACCGGTTCGCGCCAGCGCCATCCCGACCGTCGCCACGGCGCTCCGCGCCGTCGAGTCGCTGCTGCTGAGCAGCGGCCAGCGCACCGCCCGCCAGAACGCCTGGACGGCGGTCCTGGAGGACCGCCGCAGGGCCAAGGACCGGGTCGAGGCGGAGCATGTGCTCCGGGCTGTGGCCGACCTCCGTTCCTAGGCCACTCCTTCGCCACGTAAACTTCTGTACATGGCGAGGAAGGCAAACACTGAAGGCGCGGACAGCGCCGAGAACGCGGGGCGGCTCAAGCAGATCGCCCTGACCTACAAGATGACCAGGCGGACCGACCCCAAGGTGGGTCTTGTGGTCGCCGGCGTGGGAATCATCACCTTCGGTGTCCTCCTCGGGATCGGTTTCCTGATCGGCCACCCTGTCTACGCGGGCATCCTGGGCTTCGTCCTGGCTTTCCTCGCGATGGCGATCATCTTCGGGCGGCGTGCCGAGCGCGCGGCCTTCGGGCAGATGGAGGGACAGCCGGGCGCCGCCGCGGCCGTGCTGGACCGGGTGGGCCGTGGCTGGACCACGACCCCGGCGGTCGCGATGAACCGCAGCCAGGACGTCGTCCACCGAGCGGTCGGCAAGGCCGGCATCGTACTGGTGGCGGAGGGCAACCCGAACCGGGTCAAGAGCCTGCTGGCGGCCGAGAAGAAGCGGATGGCCCGCATCGTCGTCGACGTACCGGTGCACGACATCATCGTGGGCGACGGCGAGGGGCAGGTGCCGCTCAAGAAGGTGCGCACCACCATGCTGAAGCTTCCGCGGGTCCTGACCGGCCCGCAGGTGACCGCCGCCAACGACCGGCTCCGGGCGATGGGTGACCTGATGAGCAACATGCCGCTGCCGAAGGGCCCGATGCCGAAGGGCATGCGGATGCCGCGCGGCGGGAAGATGCGCTGACCGAGCACATACAGAGGAGAGCGGCCCCGGACGAGTTCGTCGTCCGGGGCCGCTCTCCTCTGTATGTGCGTGCGTCCTGCCCCGCCGTCCGGCAGCCCGGCGGCGGACCGCTCAGATGCGGACCTGTACGGCGCGGGCCAGCCGGTCGTGGAGGCCTCGGCCGTCGCGGTCCCACACGATCGCCGGGATCACCAGGAGCAGCAGCACACTGCGGAGGGCGACCCGCACGACGCCGAGCCGGGTGCCGTCCTCTGCGATGACGCGCAGACCGAGAATCCGCTTGCCCGGTGTGGACCCGACGGTTCCGACCGTCAGCAGGCTCATGACGAGGAAGACGCCCAGCGCCCAGTTCCCGGCCGCCTGCTGGTCACCGGCAGCGAGCAGCCCGTATGCGATCAGCATGCACACCGCCCAGTCGATGAAGAGGGCCCCGAAGCGCCGGCCGAGAGGGGCGATCGAGCCCGGGCCGTCCTGGGGCAGACCGAGGCGCTCGCCCCGGTAACCGAAGTCGGCGCCCATTTCCTCGGCGGCCGCGCGCGGCCCCGAGAGCCACGATCCGATTGCTTGCCTGTTGTCCACCCGTCCACGGTACTGCGCCCGCGTTTGCACCTGGCCGGGCGGGGCACGGAACAGGGCGTTGAGGTGCCGCCCGCTGCCGCCCCGGTTAACTTGGGCGAAACAAATGGGTCACGCTTGAGAAATCCGGTCTGCCTATGGTCGGGTCCAGCGTGTGCCACCGCACTGGCCGCACAATGAGCTACAACCCCGCCCTTTCCCGGGTCGGGAGTAGGAGGAGTTGGATGTTCCAGAACGCCGACGAAGTCCAGAAGTACATCGCCGACAACGACGTCAAGTTCATCGACGTCCGGTTCTGCGACCTGCCGGGTGTGATGCAGCACTTCACGATCCCGGCGGCGACCTTCGACCCGGCCGAGGAACTGGCTTTCGACGGCTCGTCGATCCGCGGCTTCCAGGCCATCCACGAGTCCGACATGGCGCTCCGTGCCGACCTGTCGACGGCCCGTGTCGACCCGTTCCGCCGCGACAAGACGGTGAACGTCAACTTCTTCATCCACGACCCGATCACCGGCGAGCAGTACAGCCGTGACCCGCGGAACGTGGCCAAGAAGGCCGAGGCCTACCTCGCCTCGACCGGCATCGCCGACACCGCGTACTTCGGCCCCGAGGCCGAGTTCTACGTCTTCGACAACGTCCGCTTCCAGACGTCGGCGAACGAGAGCTTCTACCACATCGACTCCGAGGCCGGCGCCTGGAACACCGGTGCGGTCGAGAACAACCGGGGTTACAAGGTCCGCTACAAGGGCGGCTACTTCCCGACCCCGCCGGTCGACCACTTCGCCGACCTGCGTGCCGAGATCTCCATGGAGCTGGACAAGAACGGCCTCCAGGTCGAGCGCCAGCACCACGAGGTCGGCACCGCCGGCCAGGCCGAGATCAACTACAAGTTCAACACGCTGCTCGCCGCGGCCGACGACCTGATGCTCTTCAAGTACATCGTGAAGAACGTCGCCTGGCGCAACGGCAAGACCGCCACCTTCATGCCGAAGCCGATCTTCGGTGACAACGGCTCGGGCATGCACGTCCACCAGTCGCTGTGGTCCGGCGGCTCCCCGCTGTTCTACGACGAGCAGGGTTACGCGGGCCTCTCGGACATGGCGCGCTACTACATCGGCGGCATCCTGAAGCACGCCCCGTCGCTGCTGGCATTCACCAACCCCACGGTGAACTCCTACCACCGCCTGGTCCCCGGCTTCGAGGCCCCGGTCAACATGGTGTACTCGCAGCGCAACCGCTCGGCCGCGATGCGTATCCCGATCACGGGCTCCAACCCGAAGGCCAAGCGCGTCGAGTTCCGCGCCCCGGACCCGTCGTCCAACCCGTACCTGGCGTTCTCGGCGCTGCTGATGGCCGGCCTCGACGGCGTCAAGAACAAGATCGAGCCGCCGGAGCCGATCGACAAGGACCTCTACGAGCTGGCTCCCGAGGAGCACGCCGGCGTCCAGCAGGTCCCGACCTCGCTCCCGGCGGTCCTCGACGCCCTCGAGCAGGACCACGAGTACCTCCAGGCCGGTGGCGTCTTCACGCCGGACCTGATCGAGACGTGGATCGACTACAAGCGCACCAACGAGATCGCCCCGATCCAGCTGCGCCCGCACCCGCACGAGTTCGAGCTGTACTTCGACCTCTAGGGGTCACGAGCTCACCGGCATGCCGAAGGGCCGCCGTCCCCACGTGGGGGCGGCGGCCCTTCGGCGTACCGGCTCCTGCCGGGTCAGTCCGACAGCAGTTCGCGCAGCTCCGCCACCGCCTCGCGGAGCCGGTCGGCGAAGCCGTGCATCTGGTCGGCCACGGTCAGCGGGGTGCTCAGGTAGAGGTTGAAGCGCTCCGGCAGCAGGACGTAGGCGATCCCGATGCAGCGGCTGCTCGTGGAGCCGAAGCCGAAGTACTGGATGTTCTCGGAGGGCGCCGAACTGGTGCTGAGGTAGTCGTCCCGCATGACGAGCCAGCCCGGGGAGCGGTACAGGGCGGGCTGTTCACGCACGCCGAGCTCCTCCCCGCGGCGGCGCTGGATCAGCTCCAGCTCCCAGAGGTGCTGCTCGGGGGCCTGGCCCGCCTGGCACTCCTTGGCCCGCGCCACATGGGCCGCGGCTGCCGCCCGGAAGGCGGCGCGGCGTGTGTCGCGGCCGGCGGCGGGGTCGTCCATCGCCGCGACGAAGACGGGCATCTCGGGCGTGACGACGCGCATCGCCTCGGTGCGGCCGTGGCGGTACTGACGGGTGGCGATCGACTCGTAGGTGGCGCCCAGGTGGCCCTTCGCGCGCTGGTGGGCCAGTTGGTAGGCGGCCTGGACGAAGGCGTCCGGGGAGACTCCGAGGGCCTTGGCCGCGGTGCTGCCGAAGTCGTCGAACGACACGGTACGGGTGGCCGTGGCGTGGCCGTACGCGGCGAACGACTCGGCCGCCGAGCGGACCTGGGTCCGGAGCCCCTCGTCCAGTTCGAAGGTCAGGGGGTGCGGCACCGGCTCGCCCTCGGAGCGTGCTCCGGACCGGCGGGAGTGTTCGTCCGGGGTGGTGCCGAGCAGGGCGTCGGTGAAACTCAGGACGGTCGTGCCGTCCAGCTCGCAGTGCTCGACGTTGACGCCGGCCCGGCCGTCCGCGAAGACGACGAAGGAGACCGCCTTGTCGAACCAGCGGTTGCCCCGGTCGCCGTGGAGCAGTTCGTCACAGGCCGCCTGGACGTCCGCGGGTGCGAAGTCCTCCAGGCAGACGCAGAAGAGGGCGGTCTCGATGTCCTCCAGTGTCCGGGCGTTGGAAGGGTGGCCCGCGAGGAGCGACTGCCGGGCTTCCGCCCATTCGGCGCGCGCCATCGTGGTCAGGTGGCCTGCCCGGTCCTCCTCGGCCGTGTGCACGTCGGCCTTGGTCACGGCGCGCAGTGCGGACTCGATCTCGTCGAGGCTGTGGGGCACGCCGTCGGGGCCGAGCACGTCCAGCCGGAACATGGTGCCCCGGTGGAGGACGACGATGTGCCGGGCCGTGGAGGGGCCGGGCTCCCGCTCGCTGTAGGGGGCGCGCACGCTGTCCAGCGGTACGCCGGGGATGCGGGTCGTGGAGAAGAGGTAGGCGTTCTGCACCATCGACTGCGGTACGCCGCGCTGCTCCACCGGCTCGATGAGCCCCTCGTCGAGCCGGTGCTTGTAGTGCAGGGCCCCGGCGACGAGACCCGCGGCGCGTTCGAGCTGTCCGGCGCCGGTGTCGCGGAACAGGAAGAAGAAGTTGGCGTTGAGTGCGATCCGGTCGCGGCGGCCGAGATAGCGGTACGGCCAGAAGGTGTCGAGCCAGCTGTGCACGCCGTCCGTCGCGTCGTACTCCTCCAGCGCCGCGTGCAGCTTCCTGCCGGGGCCGTCCGGCCGGAGGAACGCGGTGACCTCGGCCTCGGTCGCCTCGCGCTCCTCGGCGGTCAGCAGGGGGGCGCACCATGCGAGGAACCTCTCGCAGCTCGCCTCCAGTGTGGGCAGCGGCACGCGCGGCAGGCTTCCCTCACGGGCGAAGGTGGCACCGGCTGACGCTTCCTGACTGACGTTCAATGCGGCTCTCTCTTCTCGGTCGGTGGGGCTGGGGGCTTCTGCTACGGGTGGGAGGGCCTGGAGAGGTAGAGCTGAGCGTAGAGCCAGCCGTCCTCCTCCAGACCGCTCGCGTCCACACCTGCCTCGGCCATGCTGCCGAGGACACGTGTCCGTTCCCGTGGGTCGGCGAACCGCCGCTGCTTGAAGACCTCGTCCACCCGCGTCGTTCGGTAGCCCAGCTCCGCCAGGGCGTCCTCCACGGCGCCGAAGGGGAACATCCGCAGAACGAAGTGGGCCATCCAGGGGAGGCGGCCGTCCTGCGCCCGCACGACCCGGGTGAGGGTGCGCTCGGTGACGTAGCCGACGCAGCCCGTCGAGATCACCAGGTCCGTTCCGGCGAGCCGCTCCCGCTGGGCGGGGGTGGGGTCGTCCGCCTCCAGGTCGGCGTGGACGGTGTCGTCCAGGAATCCGGCCTCGCGCGCGTAGGCGAGGGCGGGGGTGGAGGCGTCCAGGCCGGTGAAGCGCAGGGGGTGCGCGGGGCTGCGGGAGCGGGAGAAGTCCTGGTCGCGGGCGAGCAGGCCGGCCCGGGACGTGGGGCCGGTGCCGTCGTAGCGGGCGTAGAGCTCGTCCATGGTGGCGTCGTACTTAAGCAGGGCGGCGTTGATCCCGTACGAGCAGCCGATGTCCAGCACCCGGGGGACGGCCACGCGCTCCGTCTCCCGGTACTCCTTGATCATCTTGGCGAAGTAGGGCTTGGCCAGCTGGGGGACGCAGTAGCCGAGGGGGCGGAGCACCTGGAAGTAGGTGCGCGGGTCGGGCGCGGTGTAGATGTGGTCCAGCGAGACTTTTCCGGACGCGTCGAAACGCAAGGGGCTTCTCCTCGGTGGATCGCGTGGCGGTGGCGGTGCCGGCGAGCGCTCGTCAGTCCAGGAGCTGGTCGCCCCGTACGGCCCGGCCCTCCGCGGCCCGGTGTTCGGGCAGGACACGGCCGAAGAGCTGGCGGGTCCGTGCCACGCTGCCGATGACGCCCGGGCGCTCGCTGTAGGCGAAGATCGCGCTGTGGCGCGCGAGGCCGCCCCGGACGGGGCTGACCCGGTGCAGCGAGTAGCGGCCCTTGAAGAGCTGCAGGTCACCGGGGCGCAGGGGCAGGCGCCGGGTCAGGTGTCCACCGCGGCCGTCCAGGACGTCCCGCACGTCGTCGAAGCGTTCGTCCTCGGCGGACCTGATGTTCGGGCAGTACTCGAAGGACCCGCCGTCCTCCGCCTCCTGGGTGAGCATGCTGACCGTGTACTCGTTGGTGTCGAAGTGCCAGGGGTGTTCCGCGCCCGGCCGTACGACGTTGAGGACGAGCCCGGAGAGCGGGTCGGCCAGCTCGTACAGGCGGGGCAGACCGAAGCAGTCGGCGACGAAGCGGCGGAACGACTCGTGGGCGTAGAGCCTGCTGATGAGCGATCCGGCGGGGACTCGGTCACGGGCGACGAAGGCGTTGCCGCGCTCGAAGGTGCGCCGGCCGGGGTGGTCTTCGGGCAGGTCGGCGTCCACGTCGATGTTGTAGACGTTGACGGTCTCCACGTCGAAGTACGCCTGGGGGGCGATGGCCGCGCACTCCTCGCGCAGGACCTCGTGCAGCGAGGGACGGATGAAGTCCGGCAGCACGGTGCACCCGACCTCGGCCAGTTCGCGCCCGGCCCGTGCCACCACCTCCCGGGCCTCGCGGCTTCCGGGGTCCGACAGGGGGTAGCGGTCCGTGTCGACCACCTGGTCGAGCGTGATGGCTTGCAGAGTGCTCATACGACCCTCTCCACGCGCACGTCGGTAACTCAACTGATGAGTAACAGAGTTGAAGTTCCCACAGCGCCGCTGCGTTGTCTGTGACACGTCACACTTCTCGTTCGCGTGTGCCGTGGTCAGAGGCGGGGCGAGCCCTCGGATCCGCGCGGTCAGCCGAGGTCGATCACCGGACGGGCGTTGAAGTCCTCGAACATGTCCTCGCCCTCCGGCCCGCCGAGGAACTCGGCCGTCGCGGGATTGCGGTTGGCGGTGGCCAGCGGCAGCCATTCGAGCAGGGTGCCGTAGCCGCCGCACACCGCCTCTCCGCCGTCGCCGCCGTATACGAAACCGGGGTCCGAGGTCATCTCCGCGCTGTCGTACACGTCGTAGGCGATACGCAGCCCGAAGGCGTTCGGCAGACGGTGCGGGCCCTCGCCGGGTCCGTACGGGGAGACATCCGCCGGGCATGCGCCGCCCCAGCGGAACAGCGTGGTGGCCCCCGCACCACAGGCGTGCTCCCATTCGTCCGGGCACGGCAGCCGCACGCCTCGTCCGGCGAACAACGCGGGCACCTGGGCGGGGACTTCGGGGAGCCGTACGGCTTCGACCGCCATCAGCACGGCGGGCAGGGTGACCGTGCGGCGGGGGGTCAGCACGCGCGCCAGGAAGTCGCGCGGGTCGGCGTCGAAGCCGAAGCCGCCCGCCAGGCTCTCCTCGTGGTAGGAGAGGAGCTGCTCGGGGAGCGGCTGCCAGGCTTCCACGTCGAAGCCGACGGTGACCTCGCCACCGGGGACCAACGCGTACTGTTCACCCGCCCGTTCGATCACGGCTCGGTGCGGGAGACCCGCCCCCTGCGGGACGGCCTCCAGCCGGACCAGCCGGCCGTCCACCTGGCGGGCGGCCTCCTCGGCGTACCGCGTGCACGCGGCCGGATCCAGGGTGCGCCAGTGGGCGAGGGTGAGGTCGGCGAGTGACATGGCGTGCAGTCTCGCATCCGCCCCGTACGGCGTGGATGGGCACCCGCACCCCCGGAACTCGGGGGTGCGGGCGGGCGGTCAGCGGCCGTAGCGGATCAGGGCACGGACCATGCGGCAGGTGGTGTCGGACGGGCGGTGCATGGCGAGGCGCTCGGCCGTCGCGCGTATCCGGGCGTTGCCGGCGCTCGACGGCTGGTACACGCCGGTGTCGAGCAGGGCGATGGCCAGACGCATGGCCTTGAGGCGGCGGTTGTGCGAGACATACCACTCGCGGGGCCTGCCCGCGGGGAGCGACTTCTTCCGAAGGGGCGTGTGGAGCGGCTCGGTCGTGACTGTGGCGACGGCCATCGGCAACCTCCTGGCGCGGTGGTGGAACCCTCACGAACTCCCTCCATCTTACTGCCCACCACTGACAATCGTGCCTGGCCAGAGGCTATTTCGCGGTTCCCTCCCGTACCCTGGGCCCCATGGAGATCTGGATCAATCCCGCCTGTTCGAAGTGCCGCAGCGCGGTAAGTCTGCTCGACGCCGAGGGTGCCGAATACACCGTCCGCCGCTACCTGGAGGACGTGCCGTCACCGGAGGAGATCCGGGCCGTGCTCGACCGTCTCGGGCTGGAGCCGTGGGACATCACCCGCACCCAGGAGACGGAGGCGAAGGAGCTCGGGATCAAGGACTGGCCGAAGGACGCGGGTTCGCGCGAACGGTGGATCACCGCGCTGGCGGAGCACCCGAAGCTGATCCAGCGCCCGATCATCACCGCGCAGGACGGCTCGGCGGTCGTGGCGCGGACGGACGAGGCGGTCAGGGAAGCGCTCGGGCGCTGAGGAACCCCTCCGCGCGGCGGCCGATCTCGGCGGCGCCGGGAGCCATGTGCGGCAGGCGGGGTGCGGGCGTCATGGATGCGATGCCTCCTGGGTCTGGCCGATCGCCTCGTGCGTCGGCGGCCGGAAGGGGCTCCCGGCTCCGACTGCGGCACCCCGGCCGGTCGTTCGGGTCCGGCCCAGGGGTGGACGGCCAGGACTGGCCGACGACCCCCGCTGCGCTTCGGCCTACGCCTGCGCCTCCGCTTCCGCGAGGATCTCGGTGAGCCGGAGCCCGAACCGTGCGTCGCAGGGGTGGGTGATCCCCGTACGCGCCGCGTCGGCCAGCGCGTCCACCGCCGCGCCGAAGGCGCCGAGGGCGTCGCCGCCTCCGGTGGGCAGGGAGGCCACTCCCCGCTCACCGCGGAATTCGACCTCGGTGCCCACCGCACCCGGCGGCCCGTCCAGGGCGAGCGTCACCGTGCTCGACGCTCCGGAGGTGTGGCGCAGCAGCAGGTGCGTGGTGTCGGCCGGGCCCCGGGCCGACACCACCTCCGTGACGTCGCCGAGGACCGGCAGCAGGACCGAGAGGGCGTGCGGGCCGACGTCCCACAGTCCGCCCTTCTCCCGGCGCCACGGCGAGGCCGCGAACTCGTTGCCCGTGCCCTCGGCGAACAGCGCGCCCATCCACAGGGCCCTGGCCGTGAACCAGCCGCCCGTCGCGGCCTGTTCGTCGATCCACCCCGCGGTGCCCGGGGCGAACCGGAGCGTGCAGAAGACCACGGAGGCGACCCCTGCCCGCTCGGCGGCCTCGGCGACCGTACGGGCTCCGTCCACCGTGGTGGCGACCGGCTTGTCCAGCAGCAGGTGGCATCCGGCGGCAGCGGCGCGCGCGGCCAGCGGAGCCTGGACGTCCGGCGGTACGGCGAAGGCCACCGCGTCGCTCGCGGCCAGGAGGGCCTCGAAACCCTCGTCCCCCGAGTACGCCTCGGCGCCGTGGGCGGTGGCGAGAGCCCGGGCCGCTTCGGGCCGACGGCCCCAGACGCCGCTCAGCCGGACACCCGGGTGGGAGGCCAGGGCGGGGGCGTGGGTCAGGCGTGCCCAGGGGCCCGCCCCGACGAGGCCCGTACGCATCGGTGGGCCGGAAGCAGGGTGTGTGGTCATGCCGCCAGTGTGCCGGGGCGGGCGGGACCGTATCCGTTCCGACGCAGGGTGAGACGGCCCCGGACGGCGTGGGCCTGGCGTCCGACACCTTCGGGAAACCTCGGTAACACGGGGTTCACATTCGGGCAACGGTCGGGAAATCGCGTCTTGCGAAGCTGCGCACCATAGACCGCAGCACCCGCAAAGGATGGCGTCCGTGACCTTCAAGGCTGAGTACATCTGGATCGACGGCACCGAGCCGACCGCCAAGCTTCGCTCCAAGACGAAGATCATGTCGGGGAGCCCCTCGCAGGATGTGGCGGATCTGCCCATCTGGGGCTTCGACGGTTCGAGCACCAACCAGGCCGAGGGTCACGCGTCCGACCGGGTCCTGAAGCCGGTCTTCACGTGTCCGGACCCGATCCGCGGCGGCGACGACGTACTCGTCCTGTGCGAGGTCTTCAACATCGACATGACCCCGCACGAGTCCAACACGCGCGCCTCGCTGCGTCCGGTCGCCGAGCAGTTCGCGGGCCAGGAGCCGATCTTCGGCATCGAGCAGGAGTACACCTTCTTCGACGGCCACCGCCCGCTGGGCTTCCCCGAGGGCGGCTTCCCGGCCGCGCAGGGCGGCTACTACTGCGGTGTCGGCGCGGACGAGATCTTCGGCCGTGACATCGTCGAGAAGCACCTCGACAACTGCCTGAAGGCGGGTCTCGGCATCTCCGGCATCAACGCCGAGGTCATGCCCGGCCAGTGGGAGTTCCAGGTGGGCCCGCTGTCCCCGCTGGAGGTCTCCGACCAGCTGTGGATCGCCCGCTGGCTGCTCTACCGCACCGCCGAGGACTTCAACGTCTCCGCGACCCTGGACCCGAAGCCGGTCAAGGGCGACTGGAACGGCGCGGGCGCGCACACCAACTTCTCGACCAAGGCGATGCGTGAGGGCTACGAGGCCATCATCACCGCGTGCGAGTCGCTCGGTGAGGGCTCGAAGCCGATGGACCACGTCAAGAACTACGGCGCGGGCATCGACGACCGTCTGACCGGTCTGCACGAGACCGCGCCGTGGAACGAGTACAGCTACGGCGTCTCCAACCGCGGCGCCTCGGTCCGCATCCCGTGGCAGGTCGAGCAGGACCAGAAGGGCTACATCGAGGACCGTCGCCCGAACGCCAACGTCGACCCGTACGTCGTCACGCGGCTGATCGTCGACACCTGCTGCACCGCGCTGGAGAAGGCCGACCAGGTCTGATCCGCACCGGATCCGGTACGAAGGGGCGCCCGCCGACGGGCGCCCCTTCGGCGTTCCCGGCCGCTGCCGAGCGCCTTCGGTGACCGCAACCGAGCGGGGCGGAGGGGGAGGCGGGGCGGCCGGCACCCGGGTCCGTATCGACGGGTGAGAGACCTCTCCTGCCCGGCTCCGATCTCTGCTTCAATGGGGGGCATGGCAGGCTTCCAGTACACCGCATCGGGTCGCAGCGACCTCGAGCCGTTCTGGCCCTCCCGTCAGCATCACGACTTCGACCGGGTGTGTTGCCGCGCGTGGAACGCGCAGGCCCTCTAAAGCCGCCTCACCCCGGCCTTCGGCCCGCGCGCACGACGTACGTCCTCGACGACTCCTCGCGCGAAAGAGCTGACCCTCATGGCGAACACCCGTACCTTCTCCGCCGCCACCGCGGCGTCCGCTGCGACCCCCACCTCCCGCACCACCCTGTCGTCCAGCCGGCACCGGCTGCGCGCCGTCGACCGCGACGAGGTCGTCGAGCTCGCGGATGTGGCGGACTTCCTGCCGCCGGGCGCCACCTGGCTGCCCGCTCCCGCGCACACCCTGCCGGTGCTGCCCGGCCGGCCGGCCATGGTCGGTTACCTGGTGCTGGTCCCCGCCGACCAGCAGCCGGCCCTGGCCGGGGCCGTGGCCTCCGCCCAGCACCGGCAGCTGGTGCCGGAGCCCGTGGCGGAGCCGCAGGCCCCGGCCTCCGGCGTTCCGGCGGCCGGTCCCGTGAAGATCGACTCCACGCGGCGCACGGCCTCCGTGGACGGCGTCGCCCTCGACCTCACCTACCTCGAATTCGAGCTGCTGGCGCACCTCGTGGCGCACCCGCACCGGGTGCACACCCGTGACCAGCTGGTGACGACGGTCTGGGGCTACGGGCACGTGGGTGACGGGCGGACCGTCGACGTCCACGTGGCGCGGCTGCGCCGCAAGCTGGGCGCCGAGCACCGCCGGTCGATCCAGACCGTGCGGCGCGTGGGCTACAAGTACACGCCCTGATCACACCGCACGGCCAGGAGGCGGCCCCGGGAGCTGTCCCGGGGCCGCCTCCTGCGTGAACGGGCGGAAGGTGGTGCCAGGTACACCCCGGTCGGGTGGCGGAACGGCTGACAATGATCCCCCCGCGCAGGACAGACTGGAGGCCGGACGGGATCCGACGGGGGCCCGGTGAGAGGAGACGTCATGATGAGACCGGCAAGGAACCGGGTGCGCGCCGCGGTGCGGACCGGGGGGCGGGCGTTCGCGCTCTCCTTCGCGAGCATCGTGGGCTCGTCCGTCCTGTTCGTCCTGTCGCTCCTCTCCCTCGCCTTCATCCTGCTGGGTGTGGGTCTGGTCACGACGCCGTGGCTCATGGGCCTGGTGCGCAGACACGCCGACCGGCGCCGCGCGCTCGCGTCGGCCTGGTCGGACGTCAGCATCCCGGTGCCCTACCGGCCGTTCCCGAAGGACGTGCGCTCCGGGTTCACCGGGCAGGTCGAGCGCACCACACTGCTCCTGAAGGACCCGGCGACCTGGCGGGATCTGCGGTGGCTGCTGATCGACATGACCGCTGGTTTCGCGGTGCTGGTCCTCGCCTACGGGCTGCTGCTCTTCCCGCTGGAGGGGCTCGTCCTGGCGGCCGGACTGTGGCGGGTGTTCGCGGACGACCCGTACTGGTACGGATTCGTGCCGGTCGACAGTCAGATGACGGGGCTGGCCGCCGCCCTGCTCGGCATCGTGATCTTCCACCTCGGGGTGTGGGCGAGCGGCCCCCTGCTGCGGCTCCACTTCGTGCTGGCCCGGTCGGCGCTGGCGCCCACCCCGGATGAGCTCAAGCGCCGCATCGACCGGCTGACCGAGACGCGGCACGAGGCCGTGGACACGGCGGCGTCCGAACTGCGGCGCATCGAGAGGGATCTGCACGACGGGGCGCAGGCCCGGCTGGTCGCCATGGGCATGAACCTCAGCACCATCGAGGCGCTGATCGAGAAGGATCCGGCGCAGGCGAAGAAGATGCTGGCGATGGCGCGTACGTCGTCCGCCGAGGCCCTCACCGAGCTGCGGGACCTCGTACGGGGCATCCACCCGCCGGTGCTCGCCGAGCGCGGACTCGGGGATGCGGTGAGGGCACTGGCCCTGCGGCTACCGGTCACCTCCGAGGTGACGGTGGAGCTGCCCGGCCGCGCCGAGGCACCGGTCGAGTCGGCCGCGTACTTCGCCGTCAGCGAGACCCTGGCCAACGCGGTGAAGCACGCCGACGCAGACCGTCTCTGGGTGGACATGCACCATGCGGAGGGCATGCTGCGGATCTCCGTCACGGACAACGGCAAGGGCGGCGCCGTGGTCGGAAGCGGATCGGGGCTGAGCGGGATCGAACGCCGACTGGGTACATTCGACGGCGTACTGGCCGTCAGCAGCCCTGCGGGCGGTCCCACCATGGTGACCATGGAGATCCCTTGCGCGTTGTCCTAGCCGAAGATCTCTTCCTGCTCCGCGACGGGCTCGTGCGCATGCTCGAAGCCTTCGACTTCGAGGTCGTGGCAGCCGTCGAGACAGGTCCTGAACTGACGAAGGCACTGGCCGAGTTGGAGCCGGACGTCGCCGTGGTCGACGTCCGGCTCCCGCCGTCGCACACGGACGAGGGCCTGCAGTGTGCCCTGACGGCCCGCCGGAACAGGCCCGGGCTGCCGGTGCTCGTCCTCTCCCAGCACGTGGAGCAGCTGTACGCCCGGGAGCTGCTGGCCGACGGCAACGGCGGCATCGGCTATCTGCTGAAGGACCGGGTGTTCGACGCGGACCAGTTCATCGACGCGGTGCGCAGGGTCGCAGCCGGCGGTACGGCGATGGATCCGCAGGTCATCTCCCAGCTGCTGTCGCGGCGTTCGGCGGACAAGCCGATGGGCGGACTGACACGCCGCGAGCGGGAGGTCATGGAGTTCATGGCGCAGGGTCGTTCGAACGTGGCTATCGCCTCGCAGATGGTGATCACGGAGCGGGCGGTGGCCAAGCACACCTCGAACATCTTCGCCAAGCTCGGGCTGCCCCCGTCGGACGACGACAACCGCCGCGTGCTCGCCGTCCTCGCCTATCTCGACCACGGCTGACCGCCCCGGCCGCCCCCGTCCCGCCGACGGCTGACCGTCTCCCTCGGTCAGCCGTCGCACCAATTCCCCCGCGCCCTGAACGGGGCCGCCCCGCCGTCCGTATGGGACGTCACGCTTCCGATTCGAAGCACTCGAAGCGGACTCGAAGCGGAGGAGTTCCATGGGACGCACATCGCGCAAGAAACGTTCGACTCTGGCCAACCGGGCGATCGTCGCCTCGGCCGCACTGATCCTGGGGGGAGGTGGGCTGGTCGCCGTCAACGTCTACGCGAGCGCCGGCGAGGGTTCGTCCGGCTCCTCGCGCGGGGAGTTCCGCGACGCGGGCCGCCGGATGTCCACCATCGACTGTCCCGACGCGGGCATCGCACTGCCCGGGATACCGGAGGGAGCGCGGCCGGAGGTCGACCGCGAACTGGCCGCCATGGATACGCAGATCACCGAGGCCTACCGGCAGTTCGCGGATCGCAGGGAGCAGATCGCCCGGGATCCGGCTCTCGCCGGGAACGCCGTGCTCGGTCCGCTGAAGGACGAGCGGACCGCCAGCCTCGACCGGATCGGGATCGCGGTCGAGCGGGCCTCGGGCGAGCGTCCCCAGGGCCTGGAGGGGCTCGCGGGGTGCAGCATGCGGGCCGACGACGATCAGGGCGCGGGGCAGGAGGCGGGCTCGGGCGGACCGAGCGGCCAGGAGCCCGGCGGGGACCCGGAGCAGGGGCAGGACGGGGGCCAGGACCAGGGCGAGGAGGGGCAGGACCCGGGTCAGGACCCGGGTCGGGGCGAAGGTGAGGGCGAATCGCAGGGCAACGGTCCCGAGGCCTCCGACTTCGTGGACATCGAATCGGTCCAGCCCGCCGCCGACCGCCCCCGCAATCGCAGGGGCGCCTCCCGCGGGTCGTTCAGCACCGACTGCGGGCGTAACGAGAACGGGAAGTTCAACCCGGACAACGTCATCGCCGCCCCCGGCGTGAGCAACGGCGCGCACCACATGCACGACTACGTCGGGAACCAGGCCACCGACGCCTTCTCCAGCGACGACGACCTGGCCGCCGGGGCGACCACGTGCCGGAACCAGGGCGACAGGTCCACCTACTACTGGCCCGTGCTGCGCCTGCAGAACGGCCAGGACGAGGACGACGTGGCCGCGGACGGCGGCGGCAAGGACCAGAACACCGGGGAGATCCAGACCCCTTCCCAGGTCACGCTGAAGTTCGTCGGCTCACCGGCAGGAAAGGTCACGGCCATGCCGCGCTTCCTCCGGATCATCACCGGGGACGCCAAGGCCTTCACCAACGGTGACGCGAACGCCAACGCCTCGTGGAGCTGCACCGGGTTCGAGGACAGGCAACTCGAGGACAAGTACCCGATCTGCCCGGAAGGCAGCCAGGTGGTGCGCTCCTTCGCCTTCCAGAGCTGCTGGGACGGGCAGAACACCGACAGTGCGAACCACCGCACGCACGTCGCCTTCGCACAGGAGGACGGCCGGTGCCCGGACGGCTTCAGGGCCATCCCGCAACTGGTGCAGCGCATCGTGTACGACGTCCCTCCGGGGCCGGGCTTCGCCGTGGACTCCTTCCCGGAGCAGCTGCACAAACCGGTCACCGATCACGGTGACTTCATCAACGTCTTCGACGACAGGCTGATGAAGAAGGTGGTGAGCTGCATCAACGGCGGACGCAAGTGCCGCTGACGCGGCTCCCCCGGCGGCGGTGTCCGCCCCTCACCTGCGCGGTCAGCTCCCGTGGTGACCGGAGTGCCCGTCCTCGCTCCCCCCACCGCCACTCTTCCCCGAGTGGTGCGGCGAGGCGGTCTCCACCGTCCCCCCGAGCCGGCCGCGCAGCGCCGCGACCACCTCCGGGTCACCGACGGCGACCCACCTGCGGCCGACGAGATACGAGCCGCCGTAGTCGTTGGCCTCGTTGATCCACTCCCGCTGGCCGCGGTCGGTCGCGAACGTCGCGAGGACGTAACGCCCGTCCCTCGTGGTGCAGTTGGCCTGCCGGATCTCCTCGGCGTCGGTCTGCACGTTCGGTTCGCAGTCCGCCTTCGACGCGAGCTGCTCCAGCGTGCCGCTCGCGGTCCGCGGCGCGGCGTCGGCCTCGCCGCCGTCAGCTCCGCCGGTGCACGCGGTGAGCAGGGCACATCCGGCCAGCACGGCCGCGGCGGCCCGGTGGGCCCGTCCTCGTCGCCACTCCAGCTGCTCCACCATCCGGCCATCGTGCCCCGCCTTCTCCCGGCGCGCGGGGAAACGCGGGAAACGCCACGACCCGCCCCGGGGCGCACACGCCGGAGTGACCATCGCACCATTCGCTCGTTCTGCTGAACATGCCCCCACTGCGAGCAGTACCGCCGTCCGCCGGCCGCCCGTTCGCGGAGCAGGCCACCGGGGAGCGGACCGACGCCGAGGCCGCCGAGCACTACGCCCGGCTGGTCCGGATCGCGTATCTGGTGCTGGCCCCCTCGCTCGGCCGCACCCGCCGGGTGCTGTCGGCCCACTGGCTGGCGCAGCGGGCACTGGGCGGGGGCCAGGGGCCCGGACCCGGGCGCGCGTACGCCTGCGTACGGCTCCGGGTGGTGCGCTCCGCGCTGGAGGCGGGGCTGCCGCTGCTCCGGCTCGCCAGGCCCCGGCGGGCGCAGTTCCCGCCGCTGGTGCCGCAGGTGTGGGGGCTGCGGCTGTTCCCGCACTCCTGCGGGGCGGACGAACTGGCACTGGAGCAGGCGCTGGCCGGGGTGTCTGGTCCCTGCCGCGCCGCCCACGTGCTGCGGGGCCTCGAAGGGCTCGACGACGCCGAGGTGTGCCGGGTGCTCGAAGCGGCGGGCGTCGCGGACCCCCGGGCGGCGCTTCTGGAGGCCGACGTGCTCACGGCGCCCCATGCCCTGCTGGCCTCGCCGGAGTTCGACCCGTGCTCCCTTCAGGTCCGGCCGGCCGACCCGG
The DNA here is from genome assembly GCF_040611875.1 of Streptomyces sp. NPDC006516. NCBI lineage: Bacteria > Bacillati > Actinomycetota > Actinomycetes > Kitasatosporales > Streptomycetaceae > Streptomyces > Streptomyces sp. NPDC006516. The sequence continues at coordinate 875,153 of NZ_JBEXPD010000001.1, read as the reverse complement.
CACGCAGGCGGCGGCGTGGGCGCACGCTCCTGGCCTCGCTGGGCGCGCTGCTGGTCTGCGGCTCCCTGCTGCTGTTGCCCGGGGACGGCCTGGGCGGCCCGCAGGCCACCTCGGGGCCGCTCTACTCGCGGCACCACAGCGCGGAGAAGGCATTGGATCCGGCCGCGATACGCCGGGTGCCCGCGGGGCTCTGGCGGGGCTCCGCCCGCATGGACTTCACCGTCTGGCCCACGCGCGGCGACCGCACCGGGGACACCGGGCTGCTGGGCCGCGCCCTCGCGACGTGGGCCAGGCCGGGGGCAGCTGTGGTCTCCTCGGCGACGCCCGGGACGCCCGACGGCCCGCCGATGGGCCCGCCCCAGCTGCTGTACGCGGGCGAGGTCGGCACGGCCGCCGTGGTGCTGTTCCACGACGGGTTGCGCGTCGTGCGCTACGCAGAGCCCCGCAACGCCGATCCGGCCCGGGGTGCCGCGCTGGACTTCGCCCGGGTGGACGGGGCGGACGCGGTGTCGGCGAGCGCGCTGGTGGTGCAGCGCCGCGGCGGCCGGGTGCGCTATCTGACCGCCCCCTGGGTCCGCGAGGCCGCCGTACGGGATCTGCTCGCACCGGACCGGCCCGCGCGGACGTTGCACCGGGACGGCGCCGGGGTGACGGACCCGGTGTCCGCGCCGGCGCCGTCCCGGGACGACGGCGCGGACTGCCGTTCCTGGCAGGCACTGGAGGTGCGGGACGGCACCGCGGCCCGGCTGATGACTGATCTCGGGGAGCTCACCCCGGCCCGCCTCACCTCCGGTGCGCCCACCTCGCCCCACGACGTGGCGGGTCGCGCGGAGCGCGAGAGCTGGGCGCGCACCGCGTGTCTCCTTCCGGCCGTACGCTCCCACGGCGTCCGCTCGGTCAACTCCTGGCCGTACGCGAAGCAGCGGCTGCCCGAGGACGCGGGGGTCGCCCGGTGGCTCTGCACCCGGGCGGACACCTGGCGTGGCACGGGCAGCAGGGTGCTGGCGCAGTTCCAGGCGCCGCCCGAGGTGTCCGGGGGCGCGGGCGCGCCGGGGGCGGTCGCGGCCCGCGCCGAGGACTCCCCGGACTGCGGTACGCGCCGGCCGAGGGTACTGGCGGGCGTGCTGTGGCGCTCGGACGGCGGCCGGTGGTACGTACTGGCGGCGGGCTCACGGCAGTTCACGTCGCTGACCGCCACCGGAGGAGTGCGGGGCCGGGCCCAGGGGCGGTTGCTCGCGCTGCCCGCCGGGGAGGGCGCCCGGGCCCGGCTCGACGGCCTGCTGGCGGACGGCAGCCGGGTCGGGGCTTTGCACTGACCCGTGGCGGCGGGCCGGTGAACTGCCTGGTGGGAGCGGGCCGCAGGCCATCGGTCAGGGCCCGTTAGGCTGTTCGGCATGACGACCGGGGTGCGGCGCAGGATGGGTGTCGAGGAGCGCAGAGCGCAGTTGATCGGCGTCGCGCTGGAGTTGTTCAGCCACCGCTCGCCCGACGATGTGTCCGTCGACGAGATCGCGGCCGCGGCCGGCATCTCGCGTCCGCTCGTCTACCACTACTTCCCGGGCAAGCGCAGTCTGTACGAGGCCGCGCTGAAGCGTGCGGCCGACGAGCTGGCCGGCCGCTTCCTGGAGGCGCACGAAGGTCCCCTGGGGGCCAGGCTGAGCCGCGTGATGCACCGGTTCTTCGATTTCGTCGAGGAGCACGGACCGGGCTTCGCCGCGCTGCTGCGCGGCGGCCCGGCCGGCGGGTCGTCCACGGCCGACGCCCTGATCGACGGGGTGAGGCAGGCGGCGTACGAGCAGATCATCGCGCATCTCGGCGTCCCGCATCCGCCTGCCCGGCTGGAGCTCGTCGTGCGGTCGTGGGTGTCGCTCGCCGAGTCGACGGCCCTGCAATGGCTGGACGGGAAGCGCATCCCCCGTGCGGAGCTGGAGTTGCAGCTGGTGCACGACTTCGCGGCGCTGGCGTCGGTGAGCGCCGCGTACGACCAGGAGATGGCCGGGATCGTGCTGCGGGTCCTCGCGCAGGAGCCGGCGGACGGGCCGTTCGGTGAACTGCTCGCCCGGCTCGCGGTCCTGGCGCCCGCGGCTCCTGCCGTCCCGCCGCAGCGGAAGCCTCAGCTCTTCCGGTAGGACGCGTCCAGGTCCCGGACCTCGGCCGAGGCGTGGACGGTGAGACCGTCGACGGGCTTCAGGTGCCCGGCCAGCAGCTCCAGCACGGCCTCCGTGAGCTGTGCCTTGATCTCGGGGGTGCGGCCGGGCAGCATCGCGATCGAGACGTTCACGATGGAGTCACCCGCCGGTGCGTCGCCGACGACGGAGTCCTCGGCCCGGCGGAACCGGGTCTTGCAGGCGGGGACCTTGGTGGACACGGTCTCGGCGACGAGCGGGTGCAGGGCCAGGGCGAAGCCGCGGCGGTCGAAGCTGTCGTCCAGCTCGGCGGAGTAGTCGACGGTGATCTGCGGCATCAAGCGCTCCTGGATGCGGGTGCCGTACGGATACGTGTACGGCGTGCATGGACATGTACGCCTTCAGCTTCGCGTGATCGCGCCGTCGGCACAAGGGAGCGCGAGGAGTACGAGGCACGAAGGACCACGCGCGTGCGGGAGAGGACACGGAGCGGCCGGCCCCGGCTCCCCGCACGAGGGCGGGGAGCCGGGGCCGGCCGGTGACGTGGGTGCGTCAGCGCGCGGAGAACACGGCGACCGTGCGTCCCGGGACGGTGAAGCTGCCCGACTTCCCTTCGTACGAGGCCTTCTTGACCGTGGCGTCCGCGCCCGCCGCCTGGACGGGGTGCAGGGCGTACGCCTTCCCTGCCAGGCCGGAGACCTCCTGGCTCTGCGTCTGCGGGGTGGCGTTCAGGACGACGACCAGGTCACCCAGGCGCATCGTGATCACCCCGGGGGTCTCGTCCTTCCCGGAGAGCGGGAAGGAGAGGGCCTCCTGCACCTGCGCGGTGGTGGAAAGACCGAAGTCCTTCTCCGTGGTGCGGATCGTGAGCAGGTCCTGGTACGCGGCGGACGCGCCCGTGATCTCCGCGCACCCGGGGGTGAGTGCCGCGGAGGACAGCAGCGGCTTGCCGTAGGACCACTTGGGCCGGTTGTCGGCGGCGGGCGGCAGCCCCCGGCCGAAGCCGTTGCCCTTGCGGCAGTCCCAGTTCAGCACGTTGAACCAGTCCCCGCTGTCGTACGAGTTGCGGTCGAGCGACTTGGAGCGCAGCAGGTCGGTGCCCGCCTGGGAGAGCGCGGGTCCCTGCGACAGCACGGCGGTGGCCATCGCCAGGACCTGCATGCGGGACCGTTCGGCGGCGGTGGTGTCCTCCGGGAGCTTGAAGGCGAGGGCGTCGTAGAGGGTTTCGTTGTCGTGGGCGTCGGCGTAGGCGAGGGCGTCACCGGGGACCGCCGCGTATCCGGCGGGGGCTCCGTTGTAGTCGACGGCCGAGCCCTTGACCGTACGGCCCTGGGTGTCGGTGAAGGTGTAGTCGGCCAGGTTGCCGGTGAGACCGACCTTGATCAGGTCCTGGTAGTGGAGCAGCCGGGCCTTCTGTTCGGCCTCGGTGCCGTTGGCGGCCGAGGTGTTGGGGTCGGTGTAGAGACCGGAGGCGAAGCCCTGCACGCCGGGGTCCTCGTCGAAGGGGCCGCCGCCGCGCACGGCGTCGCGGGCCCGGTCGGAGAAGGTGGCGATGCCGGTGCCGGCCATGTTCTTCTGGGTGGCCTGGACGAAGCGGGCGTCGTCGGCGATCTCGCCGAAGTTCCAGCCCTCCCCGTACAGGATGATCTTCTTGCCGTCGACGCCGTCCTCGGCGACGGTCAGCTCGTCGAGGGCCTTGCGGACCGCGAGGATGTTGGCCTTGGGGTGGTGGCCCATCAGGTCGAAGCGGAAGCCGTCGACCTTGTACTCCTTCGCCCAGGTGACGACCGAGTCGACGACGAGCTTGCCCATCATGGTGTTCTCGGGCGCGGTGTTGGCGCAGCAGGTCGAGGTGGCGACGGTGCCGTCCTCCAGGAGCCGCTGGTAGTAGCCGGGCACGATCTTGTCGAGGACGGACTTGTCGTCCTGGCCGGAGGCGACGGTGTGGTTGTAGACGACGTCCATGACGGTGCGCAGTCCGGCCTTGTTGAGCCCCTGGACCATCTGGCGGAACTCGGTGGTGCGCTCGGTGCCGTCGGGGTCGGAGGCGTAGGAGCCCTCGGGGACGGTGTAGTGCAGCGGGTCGTAGCCCCAGTTGAAGGCGTCCTTGGCGGCGGCCTTGGTGACGCAGGCCTGCTGCTCCTCGGAGTCGGGGGCGTAGACGGACAGGTCGCAGGCGGGCTTCTGCTGGTCGGACTTCTTCTCGGGGATGGTCCCGATGTCGAAGACGGGCAGCAGGTGCACGTAGCTGGTGCCGGAGTCCGCGAGCTCCTCGAGGTGCTTCATGCCGTCGGAGCGGGTGTCGGTGAAGGCGAGGTACTCACCGGGGTGCTTCGACGTGGTGTCCGTGACCGAGAAGTCGCGGACGTGCAGCTCCTGGATCTGTGCGTCCCGCAGCGGCACGGCGGCGGGCTTCTTCAGGCCGGACCAGCCGCTCGGTGCGAGCTTCGGGTCGTCGAGGTCGACGACGAGGCTGCGGGCGGAGCCGGCGGTGAGGGCGGTGGAGTAGGGGTCGGTGACCTTGTTGGTGACCAGCTTCTGGACGGTGGGCGCCCAGACCTGGACCGCGTAACGGTAGGGCTTGCCGTTCCAGCTCTTCGGGCCGGTGACCGACCAGACGCCGGTGCGGTCGTCGCGCCGCATCGGGAGGCTCTTCCCGTCGAGTTCGAGGGAGACGGTCCGTGCGGTGGGTGCCCAGACGGAGAGCGTCGGGCTGCCCTTGCGGAAGACGGGACCGAGGGCGGAGCCGCTCGCGGCCTTCCCGTACAGCTCGTCCAGCACACCCGCCGTCTGTACGCCGGTGGCGGCGAGCAGGGCGCCGTTCGCGGCACGCTGGGTGGCGATCAGCTGGCCGCGGAGAGACTCACGGACGCGGTCCCGGTCCCGGGTGTCGACGGTGAACGCCGGATAGTCCTTGAGGTGCGGGTACTTCGCCTTCTGCGCGTCGCTGAGCTCGGTGGCGCCGAGCCGCAGCCACTGCCCCTCGTCGGACAGGGCGCCGTCGACGACGGAGATCCCGCCGTTCTTCGCGTACACGAGCTGCTGGCTGGTGGCGTCGGTCGCCTTGACCTTCCAGACCACGGTGTTCGCGTCGATCCACTGCGCCTCGGCCTTGGTGAGGTCGAGCGTGGGCGCGCCACCGGTCTGCGGCAGCAGGTAGCCGGACTTCCCGCCGAGCATCCAGACCTCGTGGCCGTAGGAGGCGATGTCCAGGGACTGATCGCTCGGGAGGTCCTTCTCGTCGCCCTTGTGGAGGATGTAGCTGAGCGAGGTGGCGCCGTCGGTGAGCGGGACCTCGAAGGTCACGCCGTAGGCGTCGGTCCTCACCGGCTCCAGCGGCTTGGCCCAGTCCGTGGGCGAGGCAGCCCCGGTCCAGGTGTGCAGGCCCCAGCCGGCGTAGTCGCCGTCGGCGCGGTGGTAGTGCAGGACGGCCTTGGTGGTGTCCTGCGGCGCGGTCTCGGGCGCCTCGGTGGCCTGCCCGTCCTTGCCCTGCTCGACCCAGACCTGGCCGGTCTTCGCGAGGTCGACGGTGCGCTCGGGGCCGTCGGCGGCGCCGTCCTTGACGACGGTGTACGGCACGGAGGACGCGCCCTCGGCGAGGTCGATCCAGGCGAAGGCTCCGTAGGCGTCCCGGCCGATGAAGTCGGCGGTGGTGTCCCCGGACTTCAGCTGCCAGCCCTCGTAGTCGCCGTCGGCCCGCTTGTAGTGGACGACGGCCTGGTCACGGTCGACGGCCACGGGCTTCGGGGCGGCCGGGGCCTGGCCCGCGGTCGTGGAGGCCAGGGCGCTCGCGGTACGTCCGGCGCGGTCGATCACCACGGCCTTGTACCGCAGCGGGGTCCCGGCCTTCACCGATTCGTGCAGGTGCTGGGTGACCTTGTACGGGGCGTGGTCGGCGGAGCCGAGCGTGACCCACTTGCCGTTGCCGGTCTGCGCGGCGAAGACGACCCGGTTCAGGTCGCCGCCGTCCACGTCGGCGGTGAGCTCGACGGTGCCGGTGGCCCCGGCGGCCGGTGCCTTCAGGGTGACCGAGGGCTTGGTGGCGGGGGCGCCGAGCTGCTTGTCGGCGCGGAGCACGATGCTGGACAGCGCGGGCACGGTGACCTCGACGGTCCTGTCGGCGGCGCTGCGGACCGTGCCGGTACCGCCGTACAGGGTCCGGAAGGTCATGCCGGCCGACTCGGTGTCGAGCTCGACGGTCTTCGCCTCGGTGCTGTTGTTATTGGCGACGAGGTATTCGTACGGGCGCTTGCTGTCCGTCCGCGAGAAGGCGTGGACGGAGCCCTCGGCGTAGCGCTCGGTCTGGGTGCCGTCGCGCAGGGCCGGGTGCTCGCGGGTGAGCTTCGACAGGGCCGCTATGGACCGGTAGAGCGGGTGCGTGGCGTCGTACGCGTCGGACGCGTGCGTGCGGTCGGTGCCGATCTGGTCGTCGTCGAGGTAGTCGGCGGTCTTCGAGGCGAACATCGTCTGCCGGGCGTCCTTGTCGCCGCCCGCACCGGTGTAGCCCTGCTCGTCGCCGTAGTAGATCACCGGGTTGCCGCGGCCGAGGAACATCAGCTCGTTGGCGAGGCGGGCGCGGTTCAGGAGCTCGGCGTCGGAGGCCTTCGGGTTGTCCTGCTTCAGGAAGGTGCCGATCCGGCCCATGTCGTGGTTGCCGAGGAAGGTCACCTGCTCGTAGGCGTTGGCCTTGTCGGTGGTGTAGCGGTAGTCGTCCGCGTAGACCGAGGCGAGCTTCGAGGCCGGGGCGCCCTGGGAGGCGTACTGCCGGGCGGCTTCCTGGAAGGGGAAGTCGAGGGTGGCGTCGAGCCTGCCCCGGGTGACGTAGGGCGAGGTGATCGCGGTGTCGGCGGAGTAGACCTCGCCGAACATGAAGAAGTCGTCGCGGCCGTGCTTCGCCGCGTAGCCGTCGAGGGCGGTCGCCCACTGCGTCCAGAAGTCGAGGTCGACGTGCTTGACGGTGTCGATGCGGAAGCCGTCGATGTCGAAGTCGCGGACCCACTTCTCGTAGATCTTCTCCATGCCGGAGACGACCTCGGGGCGCTCGGTCCACAGGTCGTCGAGTCCGGAGAAGTCGCCGTACTCGGTGGACTCGCCCGCGTAGGTCGAGTCACCCCTGTTGTGGTACATCGTGGTGTCGTTGAGCCAGGACGGGACCTTCTTCCCCGTGTTCACCGGGTTGTACGGGAAGGAGCCGGCGTCCACCTCCTCGACGCCCCGGGTGTCGTCGAAGGGCCGGCCTTCCTCGTCGAGGTACGGGAAGGCGCCCTTGGGCTTGTAGCCGTACTTCTTCTCGGCGTAGTCGACGGTGTCGGCGGTGTGGTTGGTGATGACGTCGAAGAAGACCTTCATGCCCTTGGCGTGGGCCTTGTCGATCAGCTTCGTGAGGTCGGCGTTGGTGCCGAAGTGCGGGTCGACCTGGGTGAAGTCGGTGATCCAGTAGCCGTGGTAGCCCGCGGACGCGTTGTCGCCGGTCCCCTGCACGGGTCGGTTCTTGAAGATCGGCGCGAGCCAGATCGCCGTGGTGCCGAGCCCCTTGACGTAGTCGAGCTTCTGGGTGAGGCCCTTGAGGTCGCCGCCCTGGTAGAACCCCTTGTCCGTGGGGTCGTGACCGGTCTCCAGCCGGGAGCCGGTCAGACCGCCCCGGTTGTTGGAGGTGTCGCCGTCGGCGAAGCGGTCGGGCAGCACGAAGTAGAACTGCTCGCGGGTCAGGTCGTGCCTGGCCGGTTCCTTCGCGAGCTTCGCGTCCGAGGGCGGGGACGGAGGTCTGGGCGCGGCGGACGCGGTGGCCGCCGGTACGACGGGCAGCAGCGCCGCGCACAGCGCGGCTACGGCTCCCCGCCGGAGGGTGGTTCGGGACACGGGCGGGTACTCCTCGGCTTTCGGGGATCGTGCGGTGCGAAGCGGCGGGCCGGGGACGCGCGACGCGCCTCCGGCCCGCCGGTGGTGTGTGGTCAGCTGCGCCAGACGTCGCCGGTCAGCGTGACCTTGCCGGAGGACGGCACCGTCCCGGTGCGGTTGGCGCCGCTCTCCCAGGTGACGTTGCCGCTCGCGTCCTTGCGCAGGTACTTGTACTCGAAGGACGTGCCGGCGGGCAGAGCGACGTCGAGCTTCCAGACGGGGTACGTCGCCGGGTCGAGCTTGAGCGCGCTGCCGGGGGCCCAGTTGCCGAGCGCGGCCTGGTTGCCGGTGACGTAGATGTTCTGGCCGAGCTGGGTGGTGGCGTTGACGCCGAAGGTGACACCGGACTGCCCCGTACCGGGGTCGGGGGCCGTTCCGCCACCGGTGCAGGTGCGGGCGCCGGTGTGCAGGGCCAGGGCGGTGTCGGCGGCGAGGGTGGCGGTGAACTGCCCCGAACCGTTGACGGTGACACCCTTGCCGGACTGCACGTCGCAGTAGTCGCCGGCGGGCAGCGACGTCTGGAACGTCCGGCTCAGCGAGGAGCCCTCGTGGTTGATGGCGACGTACGCCTTGGAACCCCGGCCGAAGGCGATCTGGTCGCCGCCGTTGTCCCACCAGTTGGAGACGGCCTCACCGCGGGCGGTGTTGCGGAAGCCGACCATGGACGCGATCTCACGCCAGGCGTGCTGGCACTTCCAGCCGCCGCTGAAACAGGCGCTGACCTGTCCGCCGCTGGGCGGGCCGGCGTCCTTGTCGGACCACTCGTAGCCGGAGTGGACGTCCGGGGAGCCGTAGGGGTAGGCGAGCATGAAGACGCCGGCCAGGGTGTATGTGGCGCCGTCCTTGTAGTTCAGGGTGTCGCCGCCGCGTTCGGTGTCGTGGTTGTCGACGAAGACCGCCGACTTGCCCGACTGCATGAAGCCCCAGCCCTCGCCGAAGTTCTTCAGGTTGGCGAGGTTCTCGTTGTTGAAGACCTGCTTGAGGCCGCGGCCGTAGCGGAACTCCTGGACGTCACCGCTGCCGAGGTACTCGGACGGCGAGACGGCCTCGCCCGCGCCGTGGATGGCCTCGTGCTTCCAGTAGACGCCGGTGTTGGTCAGCCGCGACTTGATGTTCGCGAGGTCGGCGGCCGGCATGTGCTTGGCGGCGTCGATGCGGAAGCCGTCGACGCCCAGGGAGAGCAGGTCGTTGAGGTACCCGGCGATCTTGCCGCGTACGTACTCCTCGCCCGTGTCCAGGTCGGCGAGGCCCACGAGTTCGCAGTTCTGGACGTTGCCCCGGTCGCCGTAGTTGCTGATCTGCGACTGGCAGTCGTTCATGTCGCTGACCGAGTAGACGCCCGGGTAGTCGTACTTGGTGTACGAGGAGCCGCCCGTTCCGGTGCCGGAGCCGGCCGACATGTGGTTGATGACCGTGTCGGCGATGACCTTCACACCGGCGGAGTGGCAGGTGTTCACCATGTTCGCGAAGGCCGTACGGTCACCGAGGCGTCCGGCGATCTTGTAGCTGACCGGCTGGTACGAGGTCCACCACTGGCTGCCCTGGATGTGCTCCTGGGGCGGGGAGACCTGGACGAAGCCGTAACCCGCGGGGCCGAGGGTGTCCGTACAGGCCTGGGCCACGGAGGCGAACTTCCACTCGAACATCACCGCGGTGACGTCCTTGGCGCCCGGCGGCGCGGCCTGGGCCGTTCCGGCGGTTCCGAGCCCGGTGGGGAGGGCGAGGACTGCGGCACCCATGGTGAGGGCGAGCGCGCCAGACAAGGGTCTGCGTGCCATGACTTTCCTCCTGCGGTGGGGGAAGTGCGGGGATGGCGGAGCAGCCTCACATGGCAACGCGCCGTGCCCTCAAGGCTCATGCAGGTTCTTGCAGCAAGGATGCAAAAAGCCTGTGCGCAGCAGACCGTACGAGCACTGCTTGCCCTGGTCAACCCCCTGGACATCACGCGATTACATCCCGATCACATCCTGGAAATCCTGGAGTTTTCTCCCTGCAAGGTCTTACGCAAAATATTGCGCGCCTGTTAAGTTCATCCCGACTCCGGCCCGGCCGGCCGGGGGTCCGGTCCGCCGGGTCCCACGCGCCCGGCCGGCCGGGCCGGTCACGCCACGGAGAGGCCCCGACGTCGCTTCCCCGCCGGCCCATCCTGGGCCGACGCCGGGGCCTCTCCTGTGCGTTGCCCGTGACGGAGGCCGTCATCGGGAAGCCACGGACAGCCCAGCTCTCCGGATCAGACCGTTCCGCGTCCGCCACCTCCCACCGACCCTCGACCGGGCCGCGCCGGGTCAGGCGCGGGTGGTTCTGAAGCGGCGTCTGTAGTCGGTCGGGGTCGTGTCCAGTCTGCGGCGGAAGGCCCTGACGAGGGTGTCCACGGTGCCGAATCCGCACGCGGACGCGACGCTTTCGAGGGTGGCGTCGGTGGATTCGAGCCGGCTCCGCGCCACCTCGACACGGGCCGACTCGACGTAGGCGTGCGGAGTCGTGCCGAGTTCGGTCTTGAAGATCCGGGTGAGCTGCCGGTCACTGACGTGGGCGTGTTCGGCGAGGTCCGCGACGGTGAGCGGCTCGCCGATGTTACGCATGATGTGGTGGCGGAGGTCTTCGATGCGCCGCGTCGTGGACAGCTGCTCCAGGGGGACGCTGAACTGGCTCTGGCCGCTCGGCCGTTTCAGGTACATCACGAGTTGCCGCGCCACGCTCAACGCGATGGCCTCGCCGAGGTCGTCGGCGACGAGGGCGAGTGACAGATCGAGGCATGCGCTGATTCCCGCGCCGGTCCACACGTCGCCTTCGCGGATGAAGATCGGATCGGCGTCGACCTCGACGGCCGGATGGTCGGCGGCCAGCTGCTGCGCGGTCGACCAGTGGGTGGTGGCGCGTCTGCCGTCGAGGAGCCCTGCGGCTGCCAGGATGTGCGCTCCGACGCAGACGGAGGTGACCCTCCGGGTACGGCCGGCGAGTTGCCTCACCCGCGCCACCACGTGGGGGTCGATGAGCGGGTGCACACGGCGGCGGCTGTCGGTCTCGACCGCGCCGGGCACGATCAGGGTGTCGATGCGCTCCGTGGACAGCTCGTCGAAGGTGACGTCCGGGAGGACGCGTACCCCTGCACCGGTGGTGACCGGGGCCATGGTCTCCGCGGCGAGGACCACGTCGTAGCCCGCCGCCTCATCCGACTCGCGTCGCGCGAGGGAGAACACCTCCGGGGGTCCTGTGACATCGAGCAGGTCGACTCCGGCGAAGAGGACGACGACGATCAGCCGTCTGACGGTGCTCATGGGACTCCCGGGGCCGGTGAAGTCGATGTCGGTTTCTGCAGGTTAGACGACATTGCCGACACACGGTGGTGCCCATAGCGTCTGAGGTGCAGGTCATCGCCTCGGTGAGCTGCTCTCGGACACTCGATCCCCAGGTGGTTCCCCATGCCCAGAACGACGTTGCGCCAGCTCAACGGTCTCGACGACACCCCGGCGAAGCTCGCTGGATCGACCCTGGTCCTCGTCGACTACCAGAACACGTACACGACCGGTGTGATGGAGCTGGACGGCTGGCAGGCCGCACTGGATGCCGCGGCCGAGCTGCTGGCACGGGCCCGGCAGGAGGGCACGAAGGTCATCCATGTCATCAACGACGGCGGCGAGGGCACCCCGTACGACATCCGGGCCGAGATCGGCCGGATCCACCCCGGTGTCGCACCGGCCGAGGGTGAGCCCGTCGTCGTGAAGCGGGCTCCGGACGCCTTCGTCGGTACGGACCTGGGCCGGCACGTCGACGCCGCGGGCAACACCGATCTGGTCGTCGCGGGGTTCATGACGCACATGTGCGTGGCCTTCACCGCCCAGGGTGCCTTCCTGCGCGGCAACCGTGTCACCGTCGTGGCCGACGCCTGCGCCACCCGGGCGCTGCCGGTCGCCGGCACCGAACTGGACGCCCAGCAGGTGCACCTCGGCGCGCTCGCCACCATCGCCGACCTGTACGGAGTCGTCGTCCCGTCCCGGAAGGAGCTCGCCTGAGGAATCGCCCTGTACGACCTGCCGCCCGGCTGCTCAGTAACTGTGGCCGGGCCAGTGCGGGTCCTCCCAGCGCGCGGAGCCGGACAGACCGAGCAGCCGTACGCAGTGGAGCAGTTCGGCTGAGGCGCCCTGGGAACGGAGGCGCGCGGGAGCGTGGACGGCCAGCCAGGTGCTGAGCTCACCGATCCGCTGCTCGTCGTGCTCCCAGGCGTACCAGGGGAGTTCGTCTCCCAGCAGGTCGTACTCCCACTGGTTCACGGCTTCCACCAGCCGCCGGTCGGCCGTGGGGTGGGTCGTTCCCTCCCACACGGAGAGCCACGGGGCCACCGTGCCCGAGGCTTCGGCACACAGGGCGAAGACCTCGTACGCCGGGACGGCCGGGTCGGGCGTCACCAGGCTGTCGGCCCACCACGCGTGCAGGAACTCCCGTACCGAGCCGGCCTGGCCGGCGGGCCACCCCTGCCACTTGCCCCGCTCGAAGGACTGGCCGACGTCACCCATGTCGAAGAGCGGGTCCACCTCGCCCTCGACGAGAGCTGTCGCGAGCTGAGGCAGGACGCGGCGCAGCACGGCTCCGTGATCGCGCCAGTCCGTCGCCTGCCAGGCGCGCCGCAGCAGGTCGGGGTCGAGCCGCACATCCGGGGTCTTGAGCTCGGCGAGGTCCTCGGCGCTGCCCCAGTGGCACTCGCAGTTGTTCTCGTCCGGGACGGCTGTCATGCCACGGAAGACGGCCGCGAGGTCGTGCAGTGCGGCTTCGAGGCGGAGGCGGGACGGGGTGCGGCGGGAATGAGTCATGGGCTGTCGCCTTAGGGACTCCGGCCGGCCGCGCCGGCCGAAGATCACCACGTTACAGGCCCCGGCGCGGACGGCCCACGGATATTTCCGGCGCCCACCGGGTCGGGGGGCCCCGCGACCCGGTGGCGGCGGTCACCGTACGAGGTCGATCTCGGCCCAGACCGTCTTGCGCGGGACCGGCCCCACCTCCACGCCCCACCGGTCGGCCAGCGCCCCGACGATCAGCAGACCCCGCCCCGACTCCGCTTCCCCGGAGGGCACATCGACGGTTCCGGGCACGGGCGGGAGCCGTTCGCCCCGGGTGTCGGTCACCTCGATGCGGAGCAGGCCCTCGCGATGGACGGCGAGGCCCAGCCGGAAGTCCCGGCCCGGTACGCGGCCGTGCAGGGCGGCGTTCGCGGCCAGTTCGGCCACGATGTTCACCGCCGGCTCCGTGGGCAGCCCCCAGTGCCCGAGATGCGCTGCGGCGAGCAGCCGCGCGAGCCTGGCTCCTCGACGCGTGGGAGAGAGCAGCACGGCGAACTGCCGTACCGGAACGGAATTTTCGGTTCGGGTGATTTCTTCGGTCACATCACGCAGCGTGGCCGTTTTTGCTTACCGTGAGGAGGGACAAGCCGGTTACGTACGGTGATTGTCCGGTCCTTGTCCAGTGCTGTCCCGACTGTCCGGGGTGACTCGCGGGGGACAACCGAGGTTGGTGCAGGAACGGCAGGCGCGTCAGAAGTGGGGCACGGATGAGCGTGGACGAGGCTGGTACGGCGCACGGGAACGACGGAGCCGACGAGCCCGGCTGGGAGGTCGATCCCGACGACGAGTCGGGGGCGGCGGTGGTCGCCTCGGTGGGTCGCCAGCTCAAGGCCTGGCGGGAGGCGGCGGGCATGCGGGCCGGTGAGTTCGGGGCCGCGATCGGGTACGGGGAGGACCTGGTCTACAAGGTGGAGGGGGGAAGGCGGATCCCCCGGCCGGAGTTCCTGGACAAGGCGGACAAGGCGCTGGGAGCGGGTGGGAAGCTCGCCATGTTCAAGAAGGAGATGGCGGAGGTCCGTTACCCGAAGAAGGTGCGGGACCTGGCGAAGCTGGAGGCGAAGGCCGTCGAGGTGGAGGCGTACCACCACCACAACATCAACGGCTTGTTGCAGACCGAGGAACACATGAGGGCCCTCTTCGCCTCGTGGCTGCCGGCCTACACACAGAGCGAGATGGACCGTGTGGTGGCGGCGCGACTGGGGCGGCAGTCCATCTTCGATCGGGCCGCCGCCCCGTCTCTGAGCTTCGTCCAGGAAGAGGTGACACTACGCCGCCCGGTCGGAGGCACAATGGTTCTGCGTCGCCAGCTCGAACGCCTACTGGAACTGGGGCGGTTGCGAAACGTGGCAATCCAGGTGATGCCGACGCATCGGGAAGAGCATCCCGGGACAGGCGGGCTGATCGAAGTGTTGAGATTTCCCGACGGCAGTGCGGTGGGCCGCTCCGAGGGGGCGTTCAGTGGTCGCCCGGTCTCCGATCCGAAGCACCTCAGAATCCTCGGACTGCGCTATGGCATGATCCGGGCGCAGGCTCTTACGCCACGTGAGTCGCTGGCCTTCATTGAGCAACTGCTGGGAGAAACATGATCCACAAGCCCGCTGCAGGGGAAGCCGCCGAGCTGGAGTGGTGCAGGAGCAGCTACAGCAGCAGTGGTGACGGCAACGACTGCGTCGAGGTCGCCGCCGCCCCCCTGGCAGTTCACGTACGCGACTCCAAGACCGTTCCCGGCGGCCCCCACCTCGGCTTCGCCCCCGCCGCCTGGGACGCCTTCCTGGCGTACGCATCCGGCAGGTGACCTGGGGGATCTGTCGCCCCCCGGCGTCGGAGGAGTGTCGGTCGCCCAGGTCGTCAGCTCCGGCTTCGTAAGCTCACGATCCGTTCCACAGGCGTACGCAGGACGGGGCCGGGTCCCCCCTCCGGACCCGGCCCCGCACGCCTCTCACGGCGCGCCCGTTCAGGCGCCCCGCACCGCCGCGGTGGAGCCGCGGACCACCAGCTCCGGCTGAAAGACGTACTCCGTGCGCTGCACGGGACTGCCGCCGATCTCCTCCAGCAGGGCGCCCACCGCCGCCGCCGCCATCGCCTGCACCGGCTGGCGCACGGTGGTCAGGGGCGGGTCGGTGAAGGCGATGAGCTGCGAGTCGTCGAAGCCGACGACGGAGACGTCCCGCGGGACGTCGAGGCCCCTCCCCCGGGCCGCTCTGACGACGCCGAGCGCCATCAGGTCGCTGCCGCAGACGATGCCGGTGCAGCCGCGGTCGAGCAGCGCACCGGCCGCGACCTGGCCTCCCTCGACGCCGAACAGCGTGGAGCAGACCAGGAGTTCGGCCTCGCTCCGGTCCATGCCCAGCACGGACACGGCCGTGTCCACGAAGCCGTCGCGCTTGCGCCGGGAGGGCACATAGCGCTGCGGTCCGATGGCCAGGCCGATCCGCCGGTGTCCCAGCTCCGCGAGATGGCTGACGGCCATCCGGACGGCTGCCTGGTCGTCGGGCGAGACGAACGGGGCGCTGATGCGCTCGTTGTAGCCGTTGATCAGGACGAACGGCACGCCCCGGTCGGTGAGCGCGGCGTAGCGCGCCGGGTCCGCCGAGGTGTCGGCGTGCAGCCCGGACAGGAAGACGATCCCGCCGACGCCACGCTCGACGAGCTGTTCGACCAGTTCGTCCTCGGTGGCGCCGCCGGGCAGCTGGGTGCAGAGCACGGGCGTGTAGCCGTGCCCCGCGAGCACCTGCTCCACGGACTGCGCGAACGCCGGGAAGATCGGGTTCGTGAGCTCGGGTGTCACCAGCCCGATCAGCCCGGCACTGCGCTGCCGCAGCCGCACGGGGCGTTCGTAACCGAGGATGTCGAGCGCCGCGAGCACCCGCTGACGCGTGGTGTCCGCGACGCCCGGCTTCCCGTTCAGCACCCGGCTGACGGTGGCCTCGCTGACCGCGGCCTGACCGGCGATGTCGGAGAGCCGCAGCGCCGGTCCGGTCCTGGGTGCGGGGACGGTCACACCGTCCACCACACCGTGGTGTCGGCGGGGAGCTCGAAGGTGTCGCCGTCGACGGTCACCGGGGCGCTGGCGAGCAGCAGGGTGCCGGGGACCGTGACGCGTACCGGGGCGCCCGTGGTGTTGACGGTGCAGACGAAGCCGGGACGGCCGATGGCCAGTACGCCCTCGGGGGCGTCCAGCCACCGCACGTCCGTGCCGGCGCCGAGCCCCGGGTGCTCGCGCCGTGCGGCGATCGCGGCGCGGTACAGCTCCAGCGTGGAGCCCTCCACGCCGGTCTGCGCCTCCACGGAGAGCGCGCCCCAGCTGTCCGGCTGCGGAAGCCAGCTGCTGCCGCCGCCGAAGCCGTACGAGCTGCCCTCACGGGTCCACGGGATCGGCACCCGGCAGCCGTCGCGGAAGCCGTCCTGGCCCTCGGCGCGGAAGAACGACGGGTCCTGACGGGCCTCGTCGGGCAGGTCGGTGACGTCCGGGAGGCCGAGCTCCTCGCCCTGGTAGACGTAGGCGGAGCCGGGCAGCGCCAGCATGAGCATGGTCGCCGCGCGTGCCCGCCGCAGGCCCAGCTCGGGGTCGCCGGGGGTGCGGATCTGGGTGCCCAGGCCCGGCGGGTTGGCGAAGCGGGTGGTGTGGCGGGTGACGTCGTGGTTGGAGAGCACCCAGGTGGTGGGGGCGCCCACCGGACGCATCGCGTCGAGCGAGGAGTCGATGACGGCGCGCAGCGCGGCGGCGTCCCAGGCGG
Organism: Streptomyces sp. NPDC006516; assembly: GCF_040611875.1. Classification (NCBI taxonomy): domain Bacteria; kingdom Bacillati; phylum Actinomycetota; class Actinomycetes; order Kitasatosporales; family Streptomycetaceae; genus Streptomyces; species Streptomyces sp. NPDC006516. Next base: position 858,557 of record NZ_JBEXPD010000001.1, on the reverse strand, counting down.
TCGACAGGTACTGGAAGTTGAAGGCCTGGTGCATCTCGTCGGGACGCACGTAGTTGGCGGTGCGCTCGACGGTGGGGGTCCACGCCTCGGCGACGAGAATACGGTCGCCCGGGTACTCGTCGAGGATGGTGCGCCAGCTGCGGTAGATCTCGTGCACGCCGTCCTGGTCGAAGAACGGCATGACATCGTTGCCCAGCAGCTTCAGCTGGTCGTGGGACCCGAGGTCCGGCAGACCCTCGGCCTTCACCAGGCCGTGGGCGACGTCGACGCGGAAGCCGTCGACGCCCACGTCGAGCCAGAAGCGCAGGATGGAGCGGAACTCGTCGGCGACGGCCGGGTGTTCCCAGTTGAAGTCGGGCTGCTCGGGCGCGAAGAGGTGGAGGTACCACTCGCCGGGGGTGCCGTCCGGGTCGGTGGTCCGGGTCCAGGCCGGTCCGCCGAAGATGGACTCCCAGTCGTTGGGCGGCAGTTCGCCGTCGGTGCCCTTGCCGGGACGGAAGTGGTAGCGCTCGCGCAGCGCGGAGCCGGGGCCCTCGGCGAGGGCGCGCTTGAACCACTCGTGCTGGTCGGAGGAGTGGTTCGGCACCAGGTCGACGATGATGCGCAGACCCAGTCCGTGGGCCTCACGGATCAGCGCGTCGGCGTCCAGGAGCGTCCCGAACATCGGGTCGATGGCCCGGTAGTCGGCGACGTCGTACCCCGCGTCGGCCTGCGGCGACGCGTAGAACGGGCTGAGCCAGACGGCGTCGACGCCGAGGTCCCTGAGGTAGGGCAGCCGCGCGGTGACGCCCGGGAGGTCGCCCATGCCGTCGCCGTTGCCGTCGGCGAAGCTCCGTGGATAGACCTGGTAGATCACCGCGTCCTGCCACCAGCCGGTGCGGTGGCCCGGGGCGTCGTCGGACGTGCCGGTGGAGGGGGCAGCGAGGTGCTGGGTCATGTCGTCCCTGGGGTGTCTGGGTGGGGAGCGGCGCCGGGACCGGGTCGGGGATCCGGCGCCGCCGTGACGTTGCGTGCGGTCGTACGGGACTGGGTGCGTCAGCCCTTGACGGCTCCGGCGGACATGCCGGTGACCAGGTGCTTCTGCGCGAAGAGGAAGACCAGTGCGGCCGGGATGGCGATGAGCACGGACGCCGCGGTCATCGGGCCCCACTGGGCTCCGTACTGGTTGACGAACTTCTGCAGTCCGCCGGCGAGCGTGAGGTTCTCGTCGCCGACCATGAAGGCGGAGGCGTACGCCACCTCGCCCCAGGCGGTGATGAAGGAGTAGAAGGCGGTGACGGCGAGGCCGGGCTTGGCGAGCGGCAGGATGAGCCGCCAGAAGGTCCCGAACGGGGTGAGTCCGTCGACCTGCCCCGACTCGTCGATCTCGTGCGGGATCGTGTCGAAGAAGCCCTTCATCATCCAGGCGCAGAACGGCACCGAGATGGTGAGGTAGGTGATGACGAGGCCGGCCGGCTGGTTGAGCAGGCCGATGCTCGACATGATGTTGTAGATCGGCACGATGAGGACGGCGACCGGGAACATCTGGGTGATCAGCAGCGTCCACATCAGCCCGCGCTTGCCGGGGAACCGGAAGCGGCTGACGGCGTAGCCGGTGGTGGCGGAGACGAAGACACCGATGACGGTGGAGAGCCCCGCGATGATCACGGAGTTGCCGAACCAGGTCAGGAACTCGGTGTCCTTGATCAGGTTCGTGTAGTTCTCGAACGTCGTCTCCTTGAAGAAGTCCGTAGTCGTCGCGAACTTGGCGGGCTTCAGCGAGGTCAGCAGGACCCACAGCACCGGGAAGACCGCGATCACCGAAGCGATGATCAGGGTGAGGTGCAGGGCCACGGATGCGAGCGGCGAGCGGTCGCCGCGCAGCTTGGGCTTGCGGGCGGAGTGCCGGGCGGTCTGTGCCGTGACGGTGGTCACCAGTTGTCTCCCTGCGTGCGGAGCACTCGCCGGTAGACCACGGCGAAGAGCATCAGGAGTACGAGGATCAGGACGCCCCAGGTGGAGGACTGCGCGAAGTCGCGCGGGCTGATCTCGAAGGAGAATTTGTACGCCTGGGTGACCAGGATCTGGGTGGCCTCGCCGGGTCCGCCGCGGGTCAGCAGGAAGATCACCGGGAACATGTTGAAGGTCCAGATGGTGGAGAGCAGGATCACCGTGGTGGACACCGGGCGCAGTCCGGGAAGCGTGATGTGACGGAAGCGCTGCCATGCGGTGGCGCCGTCCATCTCCGCGGCCTCGTACTGCTCCGAGGGGATCGACTGCAGTCCGCCGAGCAGGGCGACCATCATGAACGGCACGCCGAGCCAGACGTTGACGGCGATCACGGAGAACTTGGCCCAGGTGGGGTCGTTGAGCCACGGTATGCCGTCGATGCCGCCGCCGCCCAGGATCTTGTTGAGCAGCCCGCGGTCCTCGTTGTAGAGGAAGCGCCAGGCGAAGACCGAGACGAAGCCGGGGATGGCCCAGGGCAGGATCAGGGCCATGCGGTAGGCGGAACGTCCCGCGATACGGCGGTTGAGGATGTTGGCGAGCGCCATGCCCAGGCAGAAGGTGATGCCCACGCAGGAGACCGTCCACACCAGCGTCCAGCCGAGCGTGCCGAGGAACTGGGTACCCGTCAGCGCGTCGACGTAGTTGTCCACGCCCACGAACTCGTAGGTGGCGGGCAGTTCGTTGACGCCGATGGACCGTGCGACGTTGCGCTCGTTGGCGTCGGTCAGCGACAGCCAGATACCGCGGACCAGCGGGTAACCGATGATCACGCCGATCACGAGCACGACCGGGGCGACCATGGTCCAGGCGTACCAGTGGACCGACATGGCCCGCCGGAACTTACTCGGTGGAGCGGGGTTACCAGTACCGCGGCTCCGGCCGCGGGCGACGTCGTCGCCCGCGGCCTTCGCCACCGACTGGCTGGTGTGGACAGCCATCAGCCGGCCTGCCTTCCTGAGTTACTTCCAGCCCTTGAGGAGCTTGCGGTAGGAGTCGCCGGTCGCCGAGGCGGCCTTCTCCGGCGTGGTCTGGCCGGTGAGGACCTTGGTGTACTCGGTGACGAGCGGCGCGAAGAGGCTGCCGGTCTCCGGGATCCAGGGGCGCTCGACGGCGGTCTCGACGACCGGCTTGAAGAACTGCACGATCTCGCTGTCCGCGGCCTCCTGCTTGGAGTAGGCCGAGGTGCGGGTCGGGAGGAGGTTCAGCTCACCGGCGGTCTGCGCCTGCGACTCGACCGAGGTCATGTACTCGACGAAGGCGTACGAGGCGTCGAGGTTCTTGGAGCCCGCGTAGACGGCGAGGTTGTGGCCACCCTGCGGGGCGCCCTGCGCGGCCGAACCGGCCGGCACCGGGGTGATGCCCAGGTTGGCCTTGTCGGTGAACTCCTTGCCGGTCAGCGTGTCCGCGACGGCCCACGGGCCGTTGATCATCATCGCGACCTTGCCGTCCTTGAACGACGACTGCATGTTCTCCCAGCCGTCGGTGGCGTCGGTCTTCGCGGCGCCGGAGTCGACCAGGTCCTTGACGGTCTCGAAGGCCTTGACGCCCTCGGGCTTGTCGACCGTGACGGCCTTCGAGTCGGCGTCGACCAGGTCGCCGCCCTCGCCGTAGAGGAAGGAGAGGAACCAGTACGCGTCGTCGCCGCGCAGGTAGAGACCGGTCTTGCCGGTCTTGTCCTTGATCTTCTTCGAGACGGCCTTGAGGTCGGCGATCGTCTTGGGGATCTCGACGCCGGCCTCGGCGAAGATCTTCTTGTTGTAGAAGATGCCCATGGAGTCGATGACCTGCGGGACGGCGTACGTCTTGTCCTTGTACTTCGTCGACGCGGCGGCCTGCTCCAGGAAGTCGTCCTGGTCCTTCAGCGCGGCGGTGCCGTCCAGCGGGGCGAGGTAGCCGAGGTCCGCGAACTCAGGGGTCCAGGCGACCTCGGAACGGATGACGTCCGGGGCGCCGGCGCCGGCCTGAGCGGCGTTCTTGAACTTGTTCTGCGCCTCGCCGAAGGGAACGTTGACGTACTTGACGTCGACCTTCGGGTGCTTCTTCTCGAAACCCTCGGCGATCTTCTTGAAGACCTTGTCCTCACTGCCGACGGTCGAGGTGTCCCACCACGTAACCGTGCCGGAGAGCTCGCCCGAGCTCTTGCTGCCGCCGGTCTCGTCATCGCTGCCGCAAGCGGTAGCCGCGAGCGCCAGGGCCGCGACCAGGGCGGTGGCCGTTATGCCACGTCGCATCTGAACTCCTTCAACTGCCGTACCGCTCCGTCGCGGCGCCGGGTCGACGTGAACGTAACAAGGATGAAAGACGACCGAAAGACCTTGCGGAAGATTTCTGCAAGCTCCGCTGATCGTTACATTGGCGTGTCCGCAAGGTTGCCGTCAAGACTCTTGACCAGACGCTCTTCTCCCTGCACATGGCAGGCCAGAGTGGTCACGGAGCCCGCCGGAACCCCTGCACGTGATGCGCGGAGGGGCTCCGCAAGGCCTTGCAAGATGTTGCCGCGCACCGTGCGAGCGGCGGTGAGGGCTGGTACGGAGTGCCCGGACACCGCGCATGGTGGGCAATCCGACACGCGCCCGGTACAGTCCATTGCCATGACCGCACGGCTTGCCGATATCGCAACTCAGGCGGGGGTCAGCGAAGCGACGGTCAGCCGAGTCCTGAACGGCAAGCCCGGTGTCGCGGCGGCCACCCGTGAATCCGTCCTCGCGGCGCTCGACGTCCTCGGCTACGAACGCCCCGTGCGGCTGCGCCGGCGCAGCGCCGGTCTCGTCGGCCTGATCACGCCCGAGCTGGAGAACCCGATCTTTCCCGCGCTGGCCCAGGTCATCGGCCAGGCGCTCACCAGGCAGGGCTACACGCCGGTGCTGGCGACCCAGACGCCGGGCGGCTCCACCGAGGACGAGCTCACCGAGATGCTCGTCGACCGCGGGGTCTCGGGCATCATCTTCGTCTCGGGACTGCACGCCGACACCTCGGCCGACATGCAGCGCTACGAGCAACTGAGGGCCCAGGGCGTTCCCTTCGTGCTGGTCAACGGCTTCTCCCCCAAGGTGCAGGCACCGTTCATCTCACCCGACGACCGCGCCGCGATGCGGCTGGCGGTGACGCATCTGGTGGCGCTGGGGCATCAGCGCATCGGCCTGGCGGTCGGGCCCAAGCGCTTCGTCCCCGTGCTCCGCAAGATCGAGGGTTTCCACGCCACGATGCGGGAGCAGCTGGATCTCACCCCGGACGAGGTCGAGGAGCTGATCCAGCACTCCCTGTACACGCTGGAGGGGGGCCAGGCGGCTGCCTCGGCGCTGATGGAGCGCGGCTGCACGGCGGTGGTGTGCGCGAGCGACATGATGGCGCTCGGCGCGATCAGGGCGGCGCGGCGGCTGTCGATGGAGGTACCGCGCGACCTCTCGGTGGTCGGCTACGACGACTCGCCCCTCATAGCGTTCACCGATCCGCCGCTGACCACGATCCGCCAGCCGGTGACGGCGATGGGCCAGGCCGCCGTCCGTACACTGCTGGAGGAGATCGGCGGCACACCCGCTCCGCACAGCGAGTTCGTCTTCATGCCCGAACTGGTCGTACGCGGTTCAACTGCTTCGGGTCCGGGCCCCTCCTCCGGCCCCCGCGCGCGTCGGTGAAGTAGCCGATGTGCGACCGGAACCCGACCGGAGGATCATCGGGCAGAGAGGGACGTATCTGGCAGACTCTGCGCCTATGGGTGAATCGCACGTGACCACACAGGAAGACCGCACGGCGGCCACCCCGTCATCTGTCGCGGATCGGGCGACGGTGTCCGGTTCGACGAAAGCGATCCCCCCGCGCGGAGGCTTCCTCCCGGGACTGCGTTCGCTGCGCTCCCCCCGTCGGCCGCGGCTCTGGTTCGAGATCCTGCTCATCGCGGTCAGTTACTGGCTCTACTCGCTGGTGCGCAACGCGGTTCCCGAGCAGAAGGCAGCGGCACTGCGCAACGCCGACTGGATCTGGTCCCTCGAACACACGGTGGGTCTCGCTTTCGAGGAGACGGTCAACCATGCCGTCAATTCGGTGACATGGCTGATCGTGTCGATGAATTACTACTACGCGACACTGCACTTCGTCGTCACCATCGGTGTGCTCGTCTGGCTGTTCCGACGTCATCCCGGCAGATACGCGGCCACGCGTCTGATCCTCTTCGCCACCACGGCGGTGGCCCTCCTCGGCTACTACCTCTTCCCGCTGGCCCCGCCCCGGCTGATGAACGGCGGCGGTTTCATCGACACGGTGATGCTGCACCAGACCTGGGGATCGATGGCCTCGGGCAACTTCAAGCACATGTCCAACCAGTACGCGGCGATGCCGTCCATGCACATCGGCTGGTCCCTCTGGTGCGGTCTGACCATTTGTGCTCTGGCCACTGCGCCGTGGGCGCGGATCCTGGGCCTGCTGTACCCCGTCGCCACGCTGGTCGTGATCGTGGCGACGGCCAACCACTTCTGGCTGGACGCCGTGGGCGGGATGGTGTGCCTGTCCTTCGGCATCGCGCTCTCGTACGCCTGGTACGGGGCGTTCCCGCACCGCCTGGCGAGACGGGTGCCGTCACGCGGGGGGACCCGGCTGCGCCTGCGACCGCGCCGGACGCCCGTACCCCGGCCCGGGGCGGAGGGCCAGGCCCCTCACGCCGCGCACGCCCGTCCGATGGCCGAGGAACACTGAGGCGCGGTCCGGCTCCCTCGCGGCGGCGCGGTTCCGGGCGGCACGGGGTCTTCAGCCTGCCGCGCCGTAGAAGCGCTCCTCCACCACCGCACGGGCCCGCCGGGTGATCCGCCGGTAGTCGTCCAGCATGGCCCCCACGTTCCCCGGCTCGTATCCGAGGTACCGGCCCACCGCCGCCAGCTCACGCGGGTTCGAGGGAAACGTGTCGCCGGGCCGCCCCCGCACCAGCATCACGGCGTTCCGCACCCGCGAGGCCAGCACCCACGCCTCGTCGAGCGTCTGCGCCTCCTCGGCAGGGATCAGCCCCGCCGCGCACGCGGCGGCCAGTGCCTCCCTCGTACGCGTGGTCCGCAGCCCGGGTTCCGCCCAGCCGTGCTGCATCTGCATCAGCTGCACGGTCCACTCGACGTCGCTCAGCCCGCCGCGCCCCAGCTTGGTGTGGAGCGTCGGATCGGCCCCACGCGGCATGCGTTCGGACTCCATCCGTGCCTTGAGCCGCCGGATCTCGCGGACGGCGTCGTCGCCCAGCCCTTCCATCGGGTAGCGCAGCGGGTCGATGAGCTCGATGAAGGCGCGCCCCAGCTCCGCGTCCCCGGCCACCGGCTGGGCGCGCAGCAGCGCCTGGCTCTCCCAGACCAGGGACCAGCGCCGGTAGTAGGCCTCGTACGACTTCAGGGTGCGCACCAGGGGCCCGGTCTTGCCCTCGGGCCGCAGGTCGGCGTCGATGAGCAGCGGCGGGTCGGCAGTGGGCAGCTCCAGGAGCCTGCGCATCTCGGTGATGACGGTGTTCGCGGCCCGGGTGGCCTCCTCGTCGCCGACGCCCTCCCGGGGTTCGTGCACGAACAGGACGTCGGCGTCCGAGCCGTAGCCCAGCTCGTGTCCGCCGAAGCGGCCCATGCCGATGACGGCGAACCGGGTGGGCAGGGTGTCGCCCCACCGCTCGCGCACGGCGGCGCGCACGGCGCCCGAGAGCGTGGCGGCGTTCAGGTCGCTGACGGCGGAGCCGACCCGGTCGACGAGTGCGCCCGGGTCCGTCTCGGCGGGGCTGTCCTCGGTGCCGTAGGAGCCGATGATGTCGGCCGCCGTCGTCCGGAACAGCTCGCGCCGTCGCACCCCGCGTGCCACCGCGACCGCCGCCTCGGCGCCCGGGGCCCGGCCGACGGCGGCGAGCACCTCCTGTTCCAGGTGGGCCCGGCCGCGCGGCTTCAGCCCTTCGGGGTCGCCGAGGATGGCGACGGCCTCGGGGGCGCGCATCAGCAGGTCGGGGGCGAGCCGGCCGGCGGACAGGACCCGGGCGAGGTTCTCCGCCGCGGCCCCCTCGTCGCGCAGGAGCCGCAGATACCACGGGGTCTTGCCCAGCGCGTCGGACACCTGCCGGAAGCCCAGCAGCCCGGCATCGGGGTCGGCGGAGTCCGCGAACCAGCCGAGCAGCACCGGCAGGAGCGTGCGCTGGATCGCGGCCTTGCGGGAGACCCCCGACGACAGGGCCTCCAGGTGCCGCAGCGCGGCGGCGGGATCGGCGTATCCGAGGGCTTCGAGGCGGACGACGGCGGCTTTCGGGCTGAGCCTGCTCTCGCCGGGAGCGAGCTGGGCGACGGCGTCCAGGAGCGGCCGGTAGAAGAGCTTCTCGTGCAGCCGCCGCACCACGGAGGCGTGCCGCCGCCAGGCGCGGTTCAGCTCGGCGACCGGGTCGGTGCGCAGTCCGAGTGACCGTCCGAGCCGCCGCAGGTCGGCCTCGTCCTCGGGGACGAGATGTGTGCGGCGCAGGCGGTAGAGCTGGATGCGGTGCTCCATGGCCCGCAGGAAGCGGTAGGCCTCGTCCAGCTGGGCGGCGTCGGCCCGCCCGACGTAGCCGCCGTCGGCGAGCGCCCGCAGGGCCTCCAGCGTGGATCCCGAGTGCAGGGTGCTGTCGCTGCGGCCGTGCACGAGCTGGAGCAGCTGTACGGCGAATTCGACGTCCCGGAGGCCGCCGGGGCCGAGCTTGAGTTCCCGGTCGATCCGGTCGACGGGGATGTTGTCGACGACGCGGCGGCGCATCTTCTGCACGTCGCCGACGAAGTTCTCCCGGTCGGCGGCCTGCCAGACCAGCGGGGACACGGCGTCGACGTACGCCGAGCCCAGCTCGGCGTCACCGGCGACGGGCCGGGCCTTGAGCAGCGCCTGGAACTCCCAGGTCTTGGCCCAGCGCTGGTAGTAGGCGAGGTGGGAGGAGAGGGTGCGCACCAGCGGCCCGTTGCGGCCCTCGGGGCGGAGGTTGGCGTCGACGGGCCAGATGGTGCCCTCGACGGTGGTGTCGGAGCAGATGCGCATCATGTGGGCGGCGAGGCGGGTGGCGGCCTGCATCGCGCCGCTCTCGTCCGCCCCCGCGACGGGCTCGCCCACGAAGATCACGTCGACGTCGGACACGTAGTTCAGCTCGTGGCCGCCGCACTTGCCCATCGCGATGACGGCGAGGCGGCACTGCGCGGCGTCGTCGGGCGCGGCGGCGCGGGCGATGGCGAGCGCGGCCCGCAGGGTGGCGGTGGCGAGGTCGGCGAGCTCGGCGGCGACCTGGGCGACGTCCGTCGTCCCGCACACGTCGCGTGCCGCTATGGACAGCAGGGACCTGCGGTAGGCGATCCGCAGCGAGTCCGGGTCGACGGCGTCGCCGAGCATGGTCTCGAACTCGGGAACCCCGGGGTGCAGGTCGGTGGCCTCGTAGGTGACCAGCACCTGCCAGTCCCGGGGGTGCCGCGCCAGGTGGTCCCCGAGCGCCTCGGAGGCCCCGAGGGCCCCGAGCAGGCGGTCCCGCAGGGGCTTCGCGGTGACGAGGGTGTCCAGCAGCATCTGCCGTTCCCCGGGCTCCTCGGCCTCCACGAGCCGTACGAGGCTGTGCAGGGCGAGATCCGGGTCGGCGGTGGCCCCGAGGGCGTCGAACAGGACGGGGTCGGCGCGTACGGAGGAGAGCTCCGGCAGATCCAGCAGCCGTTCGGCGGCCGACGGATCGGTGAAACCGTGCCGCAGCAGTCGGGTGAACGTACTGCTCCTGCGTCCCGGCACCGTCGTCATCCCGTGTCTCCTGCCCGCCGATCACACATATCCGCCCTTCGAGCCTAGCCCTGTGCGGGTGAATCCGGAGAGGGAGCACGGTCCGCGCCTCCCGGGCAGCGTCGTCCGGGCCCCCCGGGCGGCGCGGACCGCGCTTGCCGGGCACGATCGGCACAGGACCAGGCACACCGCCGTACCGCCCGCAGGAGGCCCGTCATGCCGGAGAAGGACACCGCCGCCCCCGCCGACACCGCCCTGGACTCCCGCTACAGCGGTGAGGACGCCGCCGCACGCCCCTGGGCGGAGGCGGTCGCCCTGCTGGAGAGCGCCGAGCTGTACTGGCTGTCGACGGTGCGCCCCGACGGCCGCCCGCACGTGACCCCGTTGATCGGCCTCTGGTCGAACGGGGCGCTGCACTTCTGCACGGGCCCCTCGGAGCGCAAGGCGCGCAATCTGGCCGGAAATCCGGAGGTCGTGCTGACCACCGGCACCAACACGCTGGACGAGGGCTTCGACGTGGTGGTGGAGGGCCGGGCCGCCCGGGTGACGGAGGAGCCGCGGCTGATCGCGCTTGCGGAGGCGTGGGAGGCGAAGTACGGCGCGGAGTGGCACTTCGGCGTCACGGACGGCATGTTCTCCAACGGGGCGGGCGGCCGTGCGGTGGTCTTCGCGGTGACCCCCCGCACGGCCTTCGGCTTCGCCAAGGGCGATCCCTACGGCCAGACGCGCTGGAGCTTCGCCTGAAGCGGTGCCCCGGTGTGTCCGGTCACCGCGCCAGGGTCCCGATCACGACGGTGGCGTACAGCTCCTCGGAGACGACGACACGCGGGATCAGCCCGCTGCCGCCCACCGTCTCCTCGGCGCGCGCCGCCTGCCGTTCGCTGGTCTCGACCAGCAGACTGCCGCCTGGTGCCAGCCAGCCGGTGGCCTCGGCGACCACGCGCCGCATGACGTCCAGTCCGTCACCCCCTCCGTCGAGCGCGACGAGCGGCTCGTGGACCCGGGCCTCGGCGGGCAGCAGCCCGACGTCCTCCGTCGGTACGTACGGCACGTTGGCGAGCAGGAGGTCCACGCGTCCGCGCAGCGAGACGGGCAGCGGTGCGAAGAGGTCGCCCTCGTAGACGGTTCCCAGACCGCCCACGTTGCGCCGGGCACAGCGCACCGCGGCCGGTTCGACGTCGGCGGCGTGCAGTTCGACGTCGCGCAGCGACGAGGCGAGCGCCGCGCCCAGGGCTCCGGAGCCGCAGCAGAGGTCGACCACGACCGCGGGCTCGGGGGCGAGCGCCGCGGCCTGCCGGACGAGGAACTCGGTGCGCCGACGGGGCACGAACACGCCGGAGTCCACGGCGATCCGCAGCCCGCAGAACTCGGCCCAGCCGAGCACGTGTTCCAGGGGATGGCCGGCTGCGCGGCGCTCGGCCATGGCGGCGAGCTCGGCCGGGTCGTTCGCCGTCGAGAGGAGGAGTTCCGCCTCGTCCTCGGCGAACACACAGCCGGCGGCGCGGAGCACGGTGACGAGCGAGGTGAAGGTGTGCGGTGGGGCGAATTCCTGCATGGTGCGGAGCCTTTCGGGGTGAACCGAGGGCGCTCCGCGATCGCTCAGGCCGGATCGGCCACGCGACGGCGAGAGGTGAGCGCCCAGCCTGCTGAAGCGGTAATGGGTCTCACCTCCTGGGGTCGGTCCCGGTATCGGGAGAGGTCACACTACCCGACCGGCGCCGGACACGGCCGCGCCCCGCACCAGTTGCTCTCGGCAGCCGGTGCGGGGCACGTGTGCGACTACGTCTACAGGTCCACGCTGTCCCGCAGCTTCGTCGGGGTCAGGAAGAGCGACGCGATCACACCGATGACCGCGATACCCGCCGAGATCAGGAAGATATGGCCGGTCGCGTCGCCGTAGGCCGCCCGTACGACCTCCTGGATCTGCGGGGGCATGGCGGCGACGTTGAGGGTGGAGCCGCTCGACGCGGAGGCGGCGGGGTCGATGCCCAGCTTCGCCAGACCTTCGGCGATCTTCACGGCGACCTGGTTGGCGAGCACGGCTCCCAGCACGGAGACACCGATCGTGCCGCCGAGGGACCGGAAGAAGGTGATCGCCCCGCTGGCCGCGCCGAGTTCGCTGAGCGGCACGGTGTTCTGGAGGACGAGGACCAGGTTCTGCATCGACATGCCGACACCGGCACCGACCGCGAGCATCCCCGCGGACACGATGAGCAGGGACGTCTCGTGGTCGATCGTGGACAGTCCGAGGAAGCCGAGGGTCAGTACGACGACACCCGTGATGATGTACGGCTTGACCTTGCCCGTCCTGGAGACGAGCCGCCCCGCGACGGTGGACGAGACGAGCACGCCCAGCATCAGGGGAATGGTGAGCAGCCCGGCCTCGGTGGGCGAGTTGCCCCGGCCGATCTGGAAGTACTGGCCGAGGAAGACGGCTCCGCCGAACATCGCCATGCCGACCGCGAGGCTCGCGACGATGGCGAGGGCGGGATCCCTGCGGCGTACGACGTGGAGCGGGACGACGGGTTCCCTGACCCGCGCCTCGACCACGACGGCCGCCCCCAGGATCACGACGCTCCCGCCGACCATGGCGAGCGTCTGCCAGGACAGCCAGCCGAAGTCGTTGTCCACGAAGGTGACCCAGAGCAGCAACAGGCTGACGCCCGCGGCGATGAGGGTGGCTCCCAGGTAGTCCACCTTCACGCCCTCACGGCGGACCTCGGGAAGGTGAAGGGTCCGTGTGAGGAGCACGAAGGCGACGAGGGTTATCGGTACGGCGATGAAGAAGCACCAGCGCCAGCCGAGCCACGAGGTGTCGGTGATGAAGCCGCCGAGCAGCGGCCCGCCGACGGTGGCGACGGCCATGACCCCGCCGAGGTAACCGTTGTAGCGGCCCCGCTCCTTGGGGCTGATCATCGCGGCGATGATCACCTGGACGAGCACCTGGAGCGCACCCATGCCGAGGCCCTGGATGACGCGGAAGGCGATCAACTGGCCCGTGGACTGGGCGAATCCGCAGGCGATCGACGAGACGACGAAGAGGCCGATGGCTATCTGCAGGAGCAGCTTCTTGCTGAACAGGTCGGCAAGCTTGCCCCAGATGGGCGTGGAGGCCGTGGAGGCGAGCAGCGTCGCCGTGACGACCCAGGTGTACTGCGACTGCGTGCCGTTGAGCGAGCCGATGATCTGCGGGAGGGCCACAGAGACGACCGTGCTGCTGATCATGGCGACGAACAGGACGATGAGCAGCCCGCTCAGCGCCCGCAGCACATGACGGTGATCCATCGGCGCGACGCCGGTCGGCGCTGCCGTATCTGCGCTCACGCGCAACCTCCGGGATATGCGAGAAGGAGAGAGTTCGAGAAGAAAGAGGAAGAACCCGGCGGGAGAACGGGCAAGGCCGGGGAGAGCCTTCATCATACATGCACACTGAGCAATTTTGCCCAGTGTGCAACTTTCTCGCGGGCGTAGATAATGGCCCCATGGAGAGCCCTGTGGGACTGCGGGAACGCAAGAAGGCCGCCACCCGGCAGGCGGTGCACGAAGCGACGATGCGCCTGACGGTGGAGCACGGCTTCGACCATGTGACGGTCGAGGCGGTCGCCGACGCGGCCGGAATCTCCCGCAGGACGTTCTCCAACTACTTCACCAACAAGGAGGACGCCCTCCTCTACGGCGAGGAGCAGATGATCGGGGAGCTGGTCCGGAACGTCCGGAACCGCCCCGCCGCCGAACCGGCCTGGACGGCGCTGAGGGCCGCGGTGGCGGAGTTCTCCGGGCACGCCGCACCTCCGGAACGGGAGTGGGCCGTCCGCACGAGGCTGGCCCTGCGCCATCCGTCACTCCTGGCCCGCCAGCTCGGCAACCACGCCGCGCTGGAACGGGATCTGGCGGACGCCATAGCCGCACGCCAGGGCCCCGGAGACGGCCCGGTGCGCCCGGTGGTCCTGGCAGCCGCCTTCCTCGCCTCGCTGCGGGTGTCGATGCGCATCTGGATCGAGGAGGACCTGGCGCGGGGGCCGGGCGAGGTGATCGACGAGATCCTCGACGAGATGGGCCGGAGCTTCACCTGAAGCCGGCCTCGGCCCGCCTCCACGCCCCGCGCACCCGCAGCCCCGCACGCCCGCGCGGCACGCCCAGCTGAGGCCGGCTCCGGGGACACGCCCCTGCCGCCCCAGGTCTCCCTCGTACGGCCTCAGCCCCGTCGCGCGGCGCCGTCCGGCCAGACCACGTCCACCGGCACACCGGTCCGCCTGGCCTCCTCGACCAGGTCCGCCGTCCCGCCGCCGTTCCCGGACGGCGGCGTTCCGTCCCACACGGCGACGAGTCGGTCCGCCCGCTTGAGCAGTTCGGCGTTGGCCGCCTCGTACGCGGTGCGGTCGGCGATCTCGAACGGCAGGGTCACCACGTCCACGGCGGTCTCGTTGAGGTGGTCGTAGACCGCGGCGTTCTCGGGCTGGACCACAGCGCTGCGGTAGTCGAGGGACGGGACGACCACGACGAGCCGGCCCCCGATCGCGGAGACCTCTTCCGCGAAGAGCGAATCGGCCCCTGCTGCGATGCACGAGACCCCCGTGAGGTCCTCGCTGTACGGCGCCAGCACCTCACGCAGCGCGGCCCGTACGAGCGGCACGGTCTCCTCGGTCAGGTCGATGTGCCCGGTCACGGCCAGCGTCGTCATGCGCCGTCCCTCCTCAGCTCGGCAGCGGGGCGTGGACCGCCCACGGCGTACGGATACGGCTGCCCCGGTTCGCACCCCCGCACGCCCTGACCCGCACCCCAGGGGCCGGACGGCGGTACGGGGACCTTCCGTGCACGGCTTCCTCTGTCCGAGCCGGGAGTGTACGTTCGTACATACACGACCCGGGTGACGAACACCCTTCCGCGTACTCGTGAAAGACACGTACCTGATGGACCTGGCCACCCGTCGACGCCGAACGGCGCTGTTCCTCTTCTTCCTCGTGCCCGGCTTGTCGATCTCCTCGTGGGTGACACGGACACCCGACATCAGGGACCAACTGGGTGCCTCCACCGCGCAGATGGGACTCGTCCTCTTCGGCCTCTCCGTCGGCTCGATGCTCGGCATCCTGAGCTCCGGGGCACTGGTGGCGCGGTTCGGCACGAGGCCGGTCATGGGCGTGGGCACGGTGGTGGTCATCGCCGGTCTGGCCGTCATCGGCTGCGGCGCCCTGCTCTCCTCCGCCCCCATGGTCACCGCCGGGCTGTTCCTGTCCGGCGCCGGGATGGGAGGGGGCGAGGTCGCGGTCAACATCGACGGCGCGGAGGTCGAGCAGCTCACCGGCCGGACGGTGCTGCCCACCCTGCACGGCTTCTTCAGCCTGGGCACCGTGGTGGGAGCCGTCGTCGGGATGCTGTGCACCGCCGTCGAGTTCCCGGTGATGTGGCACCTGACCGCGGTGGCCGCCGTCGCCGCCGTGATGTTCGTGTACGCCTTCCGTTCCATCCCTTCCGGCGTCGGCCTGACCAAGGGCGCCCGGGCGGCCGGGGGCGGCACGGCACAGGCCCGCCCGGCGGTCTGGAAGGACCGTCGCCTCCTGCTGATCGGCGGCATCATCCTCGCCATGGCGCTGGCCGAGGGCGCAGCGAACGACTGGCTGCCACTGCTCATGGTCGACGGCCACGGAGTGGACCCCGCCCTGGGTTCGGCGGTCTACGCGGGCTTCGCCGCCGCCATGTCGGTCGGCCGGTTCTGCGGCGGCTTCTTCATCGACCGCTTCGGCCGCGCCCCCGTCGTCCGGGCCAGCGCGGTGTCGGCGGCCGTGGGACTCACGCTCGTCATCTTCGCCGACTCCCCCGTACTCGCCGGTGCGGCGGTGCTCTTCTGGGGCCTGGGAGCCTCACTCGGCTTCCCCGTGGCCCTCTCGGCGGCCGGCGACTCCGGCCCCGACTCGGCGGCCCGCGTCAGCCTCGTGGCGATGATCGGCTACGTCGCCTTCCTCGTCGGACCTCCCGGCCTGGGCTTCCTGGGCGACCACTACGGCTTGCGCTCCGCCATGATCGTCGTCCTGGCCTTCGTCGCCGTGGCGATCTTCCTCGCCCCGGCCATCGGCACCCGACGCACCACCGAACCGGAGGTGCACACGACGCAGTTGAACGCCCCGGACACCCAGCAGCCGGCCCGGGGCGAGTGACGCGGGCCGGCGGGGGCCACTCCTGCCGGAGGACCGGTGCGAAACCCTGGCGACCCGGTGCGGCCGACTCGTAGTCTCCCCGTCATGGAGTGGACAGCTTTGGTCGCCACAATGGTGGGAGCGGTCATCGGGGTGGGCAGCACACTCGTCACGGAGCGGGTGACTTGGCGGCGGAACGCCGGTGAGCAGGACAGAGAGACCCTGCGCGCGACGGCTGCCCAGTTCCTGGAGGCTCTGACCGAGGCTCGCGACACCATAAGCGACGCCAGCCGATCGGAGCACCTGCCCGTGGACGAGCGAGCCCAGCTCGCTCGCGCCGCTTTCCTGACCTACGGCGTACATGCGAAGCAGTACCAACTGGAGCTGCTCGCCACGCCGGAGGTAGCCGAATGCGCCAAGGACGCCGCCCACCAACTGGTGCTCTACCGGGACGCAGTGGCCGCGGGGCACCTGCGTGACGCCCCTGAGTGCGCACAGGCGCGGCGCATGTTCCGGGAGGCCCGCCAGAAGCTCATGGGCGCCATGCGCGCCTCGCTGGTTCGCCCCTGAGCACCCACTGCTGCGGCAGCGGGCAGCCCTCGCAGACAAAGCGGCCCCGGGCCGGCGGTGGTCGTTCCGCCGGCCTGAAGCCGCTTGCGTACAGCAGGGGCCGTTACAGCACCGGCAGCAGGTTCTTCAGCTCGAAGGCCGTGACCTCGCTGCGGTACTCCTCCCACTCCTGCTTCTTGTTGCGCAGGAAGAAGTCGAAGACGTGCTCGCCCAGCGTCTCGGCGACCAGCTCGCTCTTCTCCATCAGCGAGATCGCCTCGCCCAGGTTCTGCGGGAGCGGCTCGATGCCCATCGCGCGGCGCTCCGAGTCCGAGAGGGCCCAGACGTCGTCGTCGGCGCCGGCCGGGAGCTCGTAGCCCTCCTCGATGCCCTTGAGGCCCGCGGCGAGCAGCACCGCGTACGTCAGGTAGGGGTTGGCTCCGGAGTCGATGGAGCGGACCTCGACGCGCGCCGAGCCCGTCTTGCCCGGCTTGTACATCGGGACGCGGATCAGCGCGGAGCGGTTGTTGTGGCCCCAGCAGATGTACGAGGGGGCCTCGCCGCCGGCGCCCGCGGAGCGGCTGGAGCCGCCCCAGATGCGCTTGTAGGAGTTGACCCACTGGTTCGTCACGGCGGAGATCTCCGCCGCGTGCTTGAGCAGGCCCGCGATGAAGGACCGGCCCACCTTCGACAGCTGGTACTCCGCGCCCGACTCGTAGAAGGCGTTGCGGTCGCCTTCGAAGAGCGAGAGGTGGGTGTGCATGCCCGAGCCCGGGTACTCCGAGAACGGCTTCGGCATGAAGGTGGCCTGCACGCCCTGCTCCAGCGCGACCTGCTTCATGACCAGGCGGAACGTCATGATGTTGTCGGCGGTGGAGAGCGCGTCCGCGTAGCGGAGGTCGATCTCCTGCTGGCCGGGGGCGCCCTCGTGGTGGCTGAACTCGACCGAGATGCCCATCGATTCCAGCATCGTGATCGCCTGGCGGCGGAAGTCCATGCCGACGTTCTGCGGGGTGTGGTCGAAGTAGCCGGAGCTGTCGGCCGGGGTGGGGCGGCTGCCGTCGACCGGCTTGTTCTTCAGCAGGAAGAACTCGATCTCCGGGTGGGTGTAGAAGGTGAAGCCCAGGTCGGAGGTCTTCGCGAGGATGCGCTTGAGGACGAACCGAGGGTCCGCGAAGGAGGGCGAACCGTCCGGCATCAGGATGTCGCAGAACATCCGCGCCGTGCCCGGCGCCTCCGCGCGCCACGGCAGGATCTGGAAGGTGCCGGGGTCCGGCTTCGCGATCATGTCCGATTCGTATACACGGGCGAAGCCCTCGATCGCGGAGCCGTCGAAGCCGATGCCCTCGTCAAAGGCCTGTTCGAGCTCGGCGGGGGCCACGGCGACGGACTTGAGGTAACCGAGAACATCGGTGAACCACAGCCGTACGAAGCGGATGTCGCGCTCCTCAAGCGTCCTGAGGACGAATTCCTGCTGCTTGTCCATAGCCACATCCTTGCAGTTCAGACGGTCCGTGCACCACCGCCCGGGGTAGGGGGACACCTCAGTATCACGACCCGGGATTTCACCCAGATTACGCACACGGTGTGAGAGAGAGCACGCGGCCACCCACTACGATCGGCGCCCGTGGTGTGCAAGGGCCGCTGCCGCTCCTTCGTGGCCCTGTGCGCCCAGGTTCTCCACGCTCCGCTCCCGTCCCTCCCGACCCCTTGGCAGAAGGACCCGACCTCATGAGCTTCGACCGCAGGACCCGCATAGAGCAGATGCGCAACGCCGACCGCGCACGCGACCGCCGGAACAAGGTCGTCGCCATAGGCGTGAGCGCCGTCGTGGTGGCCGGGCTGCTGGGATTCGGCTCGTACATGCTCCTGGAGAAGTCCGAGGCCAAGGAGAAGAAGGAGGAGAGCCAGGCCCAGGACTCCAAGCAGACCGAGCAGGAGAAGAAGAAGCTCGCGGCCGAGCCCATCGAGGGCGAGAAGTCGTGGGACGCGAAGAAGCTGACCCGCAACCACGTCACGACCGACGTGAAGTACCCCATGGAGCCGCCCGTCGGCGGTGACCACAACCCGGCCTGGCTGAACTGCGACGGCGTCGTATACGAAAAGGCCGTCCCGAACGTCAATGCCGTGCACGCGCTGGAGCACGGTGCGGTCTGGGTGACGCACAACGGGAAGGCCTCCCCGGACGACCTCGCCGCACTCACGTCGCGCGTGAAGAGCACCCCGTTCTCGATCATGTCCCCGTACGAGGGGCAGGAGGGGTCGATCATGCTCAGCGCCTGGGGCAAGCAGGTCACGGTCGACAGCGCGGACGACCCCCGCGTGGCGAGGTTCTTCGCGAAGTACGTCCAGGGCGCGCAGACGCCCGAGCCGGGCGCGCCCTGCACCGGCGGGGTCGACGGGTGAGCGCGGCGCTCAGCCGGCGCACGCGGTGGGTGGCGGGCTCCGCCGTGGCGCTCGCCCTGCTGTTCGCGGGTGCGGCGACCGTCGCCTCCGCGCGGGGTGACGGGGCCGCGGCCGGCCCTCGCACGCCGTCCGCCGATTCGGCGGACGCGGGATTCGCCCGGGACATGGCCGTCCACCACCAGCAGGCGGTGGAGATGTCCTTCGTCGTGCGGGACGGGACGAAGGACGAGGACGTCCGGAGGCTCGCGTACGACATCGCCAACACGCAGGCCAACCAGCGGGGCATGCTGCTCGGCTGGCTGGATCTGTGGGAGCTGCCCAAGACGGCGCCCGACGGGCAGGGCCCGATGGCGTGGATGCCGGCGGGCCACGGCGGCCACGACATGCACGGGATGGACGGCATGGACGGCATGGACCACGACGGGGCGCTCATGTCCGGCATGGCGACCAGGACCGAGCTCGACCGGCTGCGCAAGGCCCGAGGCGAGGAGGCCGAGATCCTCTTCCTTCAGCTGATGACCGACCACCACGAGGGCGGTGTCGCCATGGCCCGCGGCTGCGCCACGCGATGCACCGTGCCCGCCGAGAAGCGGCTCGCCCAGGGCATGGTCGAGGCACAGCAGTCCGAGCTGGACCTGATGGCGGACATGCTGGCCGCCCGCGGTGCCGCCCCCCGTCCCTGAGAACCGGCCACCGCCCGGCGTACGCCCGTACGGGTGACAGCGTTGGCGTGCGACGGGCAGGAGCGGGACCATGGAGGTACTCGGGGTCGTACACCAGTGCCCACAGGCACGCAGGAGGCAACCTCATGACCACGGCCAAGGACATCATGCACAGCGGGGCCCACTGGATCCCCGCCCACGAGACGCTCGACCGCGCCGCCCAGATGATGCGGGACCACAAGGTGGGGGCGCTCCCCGTTTCCGCCGAAGGCGAGCAGGACCGGATGGTCGGGATCATCACCGACCGTGACATCGTGATCAAGTGCGTGGCGTCGGGGCACGATCCGTCGAACGTGACGGCGGGCGAACTCTGCGACGGCACGCCGCGCTGGATCGAGTCGACGGCCGACGTGAACGCGGTGCTGGACGAGATGCAGAGCCACCGCATCCGCCGCCTCCCGGTTGTCGAGAACAAGAAGCTGATCGGCATGATCAGCGAGGCGGACCTGGCGCTGCACCTGTCCGACGAGCAGGTCGCCGGCTGGGCGGAGAGGGTCTACTCGCGCGCCTGACGCCCGCGCCGTATCTCCGTATCCCCGCTCCCCCGGTATCCGCCCGCCCCCCGCTCCGCTTCCACCGCGGCCCGGCGATCTCACGCACACGAGATCGCCGGGCCGCCCAGCGTCACGAGCGACTCCGCCTCGCGTTTCCCGACGACCGGCCGTCCCGGCCACCCCTGCCCCATCGACCGTCCGGCCACCTCACTTCCCACCGGACGGCCCGGCTGTCACGACCGCCCCGCACCCCCGCCCGACCGGGTGTCACGACCGACCCCGTATACCCGACCCGGGTACGGTGCGCAATATGTCTGAAATGCCCACCCGTCGCACCGTGCTCGGTGCCGGTATCGCCCTGGCGGGAACAGCAGCCGTCGCCTCGCAGGCCCACGCAGCCCCTCGCCGCACCCCCTCCCCCGCGCGAGCCGCCGACCCGTACGTCGCGCCCGACGGCCCGGAGGTGGTGGACACGGAGGCCCGGCGGGGCGCCGGTCCGTTGCGCAAGGTCTCGCTCACCGCCACCGCGTCCCGCATCGACCTGGGCGACGGCCTCACCGTCCCCACCTGGGTCTACGGCGACCGCCTGCCCGGCGAGGCGATCCGGGTCACGGCGGGTGACACCCTGGAGCTCGCCCTCGCCAACCACCTGCCCCGATCCACCTCGGTGCACTGGCACGGCCTCTCCCTCCGCAACGACATGGACGGGGTGCCGGGGCTGACCCAGCGGGCGATCGAGCCGGGCGCGGCGTTCACCTACCGCTTCGCGGTGACCCGCCCCGGGACGTACTGGATCCACCCGCACTCGGGGGTCCAGCTCGACCGGGGGCTGCACGCGCCGCTGATCGTGGACGACCCGAGGGAACCGCTCGCGTACGACAAGGAGTGGGTGGTCGTCCTCGACGACTGGCTCGACGGGGTGGACGGCTCCACCCCCGACGCGGTGCTGGCCGAACTCACCAAGGGCCGGGCCACCGGTCACGACGACGCCGGTCACGACGCGACCGGTCAGGGCACGGCGGCCACCACCGCCGAGGGCCCTTCCCGGCTGCTGAAGGGCGCGCGCAGCGACCTGCTGGGCGGCCACGCGGGCGATGTCGCCTATCCCCACTACCTCGTCAACGGCCGCAGGGCGCAGTCCCCTTCGGTGTTCGAGGCCCGCCCCGGGGACCGCATCCGGCTGCGGGTCATCAACGCCGGAGGGGACACCGCGTTCCGGCTGGCGCTGGGGGGCCACCGGATGACGGTGACGCACACGGACGGCTTCCCGGTGCGGCACACCGAGACCGACGCGCTGCTGCTGGGCATGGGCGAGCGCTACGACGTGCTGGTGACGGCGGGGGACGGGGTCTTCCCGCTGACCGCGCTCGCCGAGGGCAAGGGGGCGTCGGCGCTGGCCGTGCTGCGGACGGCCTCGGGAGACCTGCCGCCGGCCGGCGTACGGCCCGGGGAGCTGGACGGCGAGGTGCTCGACGCCGCCCGTCTCGTCCCTGACGAGTCGGTGGCGCTGGCGGCCCGCGAGCCCGACCGGACCGTGCGGCTCAAGCTCACGGGCACCATGGAGGCGTACAACTGGGCCTTCGACGGCAAGCGGTACGACCCGGCGGTGCGACAGCCTGTCAGGGCCGGGGAGCGGGTGCGGCTGGTCTTCGCCAACCGCACCCCGATGTGGCACCCGATCCACCTGCACGGCCACACGTTCGCACTGGGCGGCACGGGCCAGGGGGTGGGGCTGGGCGCCCGGAAGGACACCGCCCCGGTCCTGCCGGGGCGTTCACTGACGGTCGATCTGGACGCGGACAACCCGGGTCTGTGGATGCTGCACTGCCACAACGTCTATCACTCGGAAGCGGGCATGATGACGGTCCTCGGCTATCTGCGCTGAGGCCGCCGCGCGGAGTTCGGCCGGAGGCGAGCCGCCCGGCAGGGAGGCCGCCGCGCGGAGTTCCGGCCGGGCAGTGAGCCGCTCGGCCGGACATCGCGTCAGTCAGACGATTACACTGGGCGGCGTGCCTCAACTACGTCTCGCACTGAATCAGATAGACGCGACCGTCGGCGACCTGGCCGGCAACTCCGAGTCGGTCGTCCACTGGACCCGGCACGCCGCCGAGCAGGGCGCCCACCTGGTGGCGTTCCCCGAGATGGTGCTGACCGGCTATCCCGTCGAGGACCTGGCCCTGCGCTCCTCGTTCGTCGAGGCCTCACGGCAGGCGCTGCGCGCGCTCGCCGGACGCCTCGCCGACGAGGGTTTCGGGGAACTGCCCGTCGTCGTCGGCTACCTGGACCGCTCCGAGCACGCCGCGGCGCGTTACGGCCAGCCCGCGGGGTCCCCGCGTAACGCCGCCGCGGTACTCCACCGCGGGCAGGTCGCGCTGAACTTCGCCAAGCACCACCTGCCCAACTACGGCGTGTTCGACGAGTTCCGTTACTTCGTGCCCGGTGACTCGATGCCCGTGGTGCGGGTCCACGGCATCGACGTGGCGCTCGCGATCTGCGAGGACCTCTGGCAGGACGGCGGCCGTGTCCCGGCCGCGCGCGCGGCGGGCGCCGGGCTGCTGCTGTCGATCAACGCCTCCCCGTACGAGCGGGACAAGGACGACACCCGGCTGGAACTGGTCCGCAAGCGCGCCCAGGAGGCCGGCTGCACGACCGCGTACCTCGCCATGATCGGCGGCCAGGACGAGCTGGTCTTCGACGGGGACTCGATCGTCGTCGACAAGGACGGCGAAGTCGTCGCCCGCGCCCCGCAGTTCTCCGAGGGCAGCGTGATCATCGACCTGGATCTCCCGGCCGCCCCGCCCGAGCCTCCCTCGGGGGTCGTCAACGACGGGCTGCGGATCGACCACGTGGTCCTGAGCGAGGAGCCGCTCCCCGCCTACGAGCCGGAGCTGACCGGTGGCTACGCCGAGCGGCTCGACGACGACGAGGAGCTGTACTCGGCGCTGGTCGTGGGGCTGCGGGCGTACGCCGCGAAGAACGGTTTCAGCAGTGTCCTGATCGGGCTCTCCGGGGGCATCGACTCCGCACTCGTGGCGGCGATCGCCTGCGACGCGCTGGGGGCTCACAACGTGTACGGCGTCTCGATGCCGTCGAAGTACTCCTCGGACCACTCCAAGGGCGACGCGGCCGAGCTGGCCCGGCGCACGGGACTGAACTTCCGCACCGTACCGATCGAGCCGATGTTCGACGCGTACATGGGGTCGCTGGAGCTCACCGGGCTGGCCGAGGAGAACCTCCAGTCGCGGTTGCGCGGCACGATGCTGATGGCCCTCTCCAACCAGGAGGGCCAGATCGTGCTCGCGCCGGGCAACAAGTCCGAGCTGGCGGTGGGCTACTCGACGCTCTACGGGGACTCCGTCGGCGCGTACGGGCCGATCAAGGACGTGTACAAGACGTCGGTCTTCCGCCTCGCGAAGTGGCGCAACCGGGCCGCCGAGGAGCGGGGGCAGACGCCGCCGATCCCCGAGGCGTCCATCACCAAGCCGCCGAGCGCCGAACTCCGCCCGGGCCAGGTGGACACGGACTCGCTGCCGGACTACGACGTGCTGGACCGGATCCTGGAGCTGTACGTCGACCGGGACCAGGGCCGGGACGCGATCGTGGCGGCGGGCTTCGACGACGCGCTGGTGACGAAGACGCTGCGGATGGTCGACACGGCGGAGTACAAGCGGCGGCAGTACCCGCCGGGCACGAAGATCTCGCCGAAGGGCTTCGGCAAGGACCGCCGGCTCCCGATCACGAACCGGTGGCGCGAGTCGAGCTGAGCCGGCGCGGGCGCCGGTCCACACACCGTGCGGGCCGGCGGCCGTCATCGGGCCCGCAGGACGCCACACCTAGGGCATCTGCCCGATGTCTCCGCCCCGCCTCAGTCATCAGCATGGCCTGAACAGGCGCCCCGTCCGGGAGCGCGGTCGAGGCGGGTGCGGGGAGGCCGGGATGGCGGCGGGCGCGGTGGTACGGGATCGCACGGCCCTGCTGTGCCTCACGGGGTTGCTCGTGTCCGGTTTCGGCACGTCCGCGATGTGGCTGACCGCCGGGATCTGGGTCAAGTCCTCGACGGGGTCGGACAGTCTGGCCGCCCTGACGGTGTGCGCGATGTGGGCACCGGTGCTCGCGGGCCCGGCGCTCGGCACGGTAACCGATCTGCTCCCCCGCAGGCTGCTGCTGATCGTGGTGAACCTGGTGATGGCGGGCCTGATGGCCTCGCTGCTCCTCGTCGGCCCCGACCACCGGATCGGGGCGCTGTTCGCCGTCCTGTGCGTCTACGGGACGAGCGGCGTGCTCCTGGACGCGGCCGAGGCGGCACTGGTCGCCCGGGCCGTCGACGCGCGGCTGCTGGGTGACTTCAACGGGCTGCGTACGACTGCGAACGAGGGCATGAAACTGCTCGCGCCTCTCGTGGGCGCGGGACTGTTCGCCCGCTACGGGGCGGTCCCTGTGGTGGTGCTGGACGCGGTGACCTTCGCCCTGGCCGCCCTGGTCTTCGCGCGGCTGCGGGTCGAGGAGTCCGCCGGAGCGCGCGAGAAGGCCCGGGAGGCCGGGTGGGGCGGTACGGCGGAGGGGATACGGCTGCTGCGCGCGTCGCCGGTGCTGCGACCCCTGGTGTACGCCGGGGCGCTGACGATGCTGCTCGCCGGGCTCAACGGGGCTTCGGTGTACGCCGTGGTGGACGACACGCTGGGCCGTGCCCCGGCGTACACCGGAGTGCTGTACGCCTTCCAGGGCGCGGGTTCCGTCGCCGTCGGGCTGCTGGCAGGCCCTCTGCTGCGGCGGTTCCCGGAGCGGTCCTTCGCGGCGGCGGGCATCGCGGTGTTCGCGGTGGCCGTGGGAGCACGGGCGCTGGGCGGTGACGTGGTGGCCCTTGCTGCGAGCGTGGCCATCGGCGGGGGGCTGCCCTGCGTGCTGATCGCGGCCATGACGGCGGTGCAGAGGGAGACCCCGGACGCCGTACTGGGAAGGACCGCCGCGGCGGCCGGCTCCCTGATGACCGTGCCGAACGCGGTGGCCCTGGCGGGTGGAGCGGGGCTGGTCGCGGTGGTCGACGTACGGCTGCTGCTGGCTGCGGCGGCCGTGGCGGGACTGCTGACAGCGGCCCGGCTGGGTCCGGTCCGGTGGGAGCGCTCGTCGCGCGCCCCTACCGGCCGGCCGTCGTGACCCGGAGGCGTATCGCGCGCCCCGGGTCGCAGGGGGTGCACCGCGCGGCCCCACCATCGTCGTGATCCAGGGGCCGACGCGCGCACCCCCGCCGCGATCGCCCGTCGTCGTGATCCAGAGCCCCGCCGCCCCGGTCACGACCGCGTCGGGCCGGGCGGATCAGGCCTCGGAGGAGCGTGCCTCCGCGTACTCACGCGTCTCGGTCCGGGCGCCGGACGCCACGACCCGCGAGGTGCCCGGGGCCCGGTCCAGGAAACCCGCCGTGACCGCCACGGCGAGGCCGGCCACGGCCAGCACCGCGCCGACCAGGGCCGGAGACGTCCAGCCCCAGCCCGCCGCGATCGCGACGCCGCCGAGCCAGGCCCCGCCCGCGTTGGCGAGGTTGAAGGCGGAGTGGTTGGAGGCGGAGGCCAGCGTGGGCGCGTCCTTGGCCTTGTTCATCACGAGCATCTGGAGCGGCGTGGTCGTCATGAATCCGATGCCGCCGAGCAGCACGACCATGACCAGGGCCGCCCACTGCACGTGCACGGTGAACGGGAAGACCACGAGGACGACGGCCAGGGCCCCGAGCGACCCGTAGAGGGTGGGACGCAGCGCCCGGTCGGTCAGCGGTCCCGCCGCCAGCGCGCCCAGTGTCATGCCGATGCCGAACAGCGCCAGGACGAGCGTCACGGAGGATTCGCCGAAGCCCATCGCCTCGGTCGTCATCGAGGAGAGGTAGGAGTAGACGGCGAAGACACCCGCGAAGCCGAGGACGGCGGTGAGCAGGCCGAGCATGACCTGCCGGTTGCCGAGCGCGCTCAGTTCACGGCGTACGTTCTGGTGCGCCTCGACGGGGATCTGCGGTACGAGCCGGGCGAGCGCGGCCATGGCGCCCAGCCCGATCACCGCGACGACCATGAACGTGGCGCGCCAGCCGAGGTGCTGTCCCAGCAGGGTGGCCGCCGGTACGCCGACGATGTTGGCCACGGTCAGGCCGAGGAACATCGTGGCGACCGCGCGTGCCTGACGGCCGTCCGGCACGAGGCGGGCGGCGACGACCGCCCCGACCCCGAAGAACGCGCCGTGCGGGAGCCCGGCCAGGAAGCGGCCGGCCAGCAGCCAGCCGAAGTCGGGGGCGAAGGCGGAGGCGAGGTTGCCGATGGTGAAGACGGCCATCAGCAGCAGGAGCATCCGCTTGCGCGGGATCCTGGAGCCGAGGCCGGTGAGCAGCGGGGCACCGACGACGACGCCGATCGCGTACGCCGAGACGAGGTAACCGGCGGTGGGCACGGACGTTCCCAGATCGTCCGCGACGTTGGGCAGCAGGCCCATCATCACGAACTCGGTGGTGCCGATGCCGAAGGCGCTCACAGCGAGGGCGAGCAGGGCCAGGGGCATGGGGTAAACCTTTCGGGCAGGAGCCGCCCGGTCCGTTCGGATCCGGGTGGCGGTGGTGTGAGTGCGGGAGCGTCGGCTTCATTGCCGTAACGGGTTATGTATCCCGTCGGAACAAAGTCTCTCAGACGTTTTATGCCCGGACGTGAACATGCCGTTGCGCCGGGGTGTGATCTGGGCATCACTCGGTGGGTGCGCCTGCCCCGGGGCGGGCCGGCAGGACCCGCCCCGAGGACACCGACAGCACCCCCGCGGCCGCGAGGGCAGCGCACATCAGCAGGGCGCTCACCCAGACCGGGGCGCGGAAGCCGAGGCCGGCGCCGAGGGCCAGGCCGCCCAGCCAAGGTCCGGCCGCCGCACCGACGTTGAAGGCCGCCGTCGCGAAGGAGCCCGCCAGGGTGGGGGCGTCGGGAGCCAGGTGGAAGACCCTGGTGATGAGTGTCGTCCCCGTACCGAAGGCCAGCGCGCCCTGGAGCAGGACCAGTGCGAGGGCCGCGGCCGGGTGCGCTGCGGTCAGGGCGAGGGCGGCCCAGCCCAGGGCCAGCGCGGTCATGCCGATCCCGGCGACCGCGTCCGGGCGGGCGTCGGCCAGCCGTCCGGCCAGGGTGACACCAGCGAACGAGCCGACGCCGAACAGCGCGAGCACCAGGGGCACCCACCCCGCACCGAATCCCGTGACCCGGGTGACCAGCGGTTCCAGGTAGGAGAAGGTGCAGAAGGTCGCGCCCTGCACGAGCGCCATCACCAGCAGGGTCAGCAGCAGCCGGGGCCGGGCCAGGGCCCGCAGTTCACTCCTCGCGCTCACCTGCGGCACTCCGCCGGTCCGGTCTTTCGGCACGGCGGCCAGCAGCGCGACCGCCGCCGGTACGGACACCAGGGCCACGGCCCAGAACGCCGAGCGCCAGCCCCACAGTTCACCGAGTGCCGCCCCCGCCGGGACGCCCACCACACACGCGACGGTGACCCCGCCGACGACCACGGCGGTGGCCCGCGCCCGCTGGTGCGGGCCGGCGATGGCCAGCGCGGTCACCAGCGCCACCGCCCAGAAGCCGGCGTTGGCCAGCGCCCCGGCCACCCGGGTGGCGAGCAGCACCCCGTAGCTGGAGGTCAGGGCGCCGGCGACGTGGACGGCGACGAAGACACCGAGGAAGAGCAGCAGCGCCCGGCGGCGGGGCCAGGCGCGGCCGGCCAGGGCGGTGAGCGGCGCGCCCACCACCATCCCGACCGCGAAGGCCGAGGTCAGCAGCCCGGCGGCGCCCAGCGAGACGTCCAGGTCACCGGCGATGCCCGAGAGCAGGCCGGACAGCATGAACTCCGATGTGCCCTGGGCGAAGACGGCCAGCCCGAGCACGTACACAGCGAATGGCATGAGAAGGAACCCCTTGTACGGAACCGTCGGAGGAACGAGCGGTGTGCAGGGGATGCGGGCCGCGCCCGTCGTCACGCGTCGGGGCGCAAGGAACGGTCGTCACGCGCCGGGGCGCGAGGACGGTCGTCACGCGCCGGGCGCGAGGACGGCGACACGGTGGAATGTCCGGTGTTCTCACGGGACATGAGGATCGGGCCCACACCGCCGAGGAGGATCCGGCGGTGGCGACGGCGCGACGGGGGAAGCCGGGTGACCGCTGGGGTCAGAGGCTTGCGGCGTCACGGGCCGGCCACCGGCGAACCGGCGGCCGGAGTCTGTCGGACTCGGGGCTGGACATGGGGGCGAGCCTACTCGGTCCCGAGCCGCACACGGGCCGCGATCGGGAGGTGGTCGCTGTCGGTGGCCGGGAGAGTCCAGGAGGCCATGGGCTCGACGCCCCTGACCATGATCTGGTCGATCCGCGCCATCGGGGAGGCAGCGGGCCAGCTGAAGCCGAAGCCGTCGCCTGCGGCGCCCTGGGTGGAGCGCATCTGGGCGGTGACGGCGTTCAGCGAGCGGTCGTTCATGGTCCCGTTCAGGTCGCCGAGCAGGACCACGCGGTCCAGCGGTTCGTCGGCGATCGCCTCGCCCAGCGCGTCCGCGCTGTCGTCCCGCTGGTTGGCGGTGAAGCCCGCGTGCAGCTTGACCCGCACGGAGGGAAGGTGGGCGACGTAGACCTTGACCCGGCCCTCGGGGGTGGTGACCGTGGCCCGCATCGCGCGGGTCCAGCCCAGCTTGATGTCGACGGGGCGGGAGTCCGACACCGGGTACTTGCTCCACAGGCCGACCGTGCCCTGCACCGAGTGGTACGGGTAGCGGTCGGCGAGCGCGTCCTCGTAGGCGGCGACCTTGCCGCCGGGCAGTTCCTGGAGGGCCACGACGTCCGCGCCGGAGCCCGCGACCTGCTGGGCGGTGCCCGCGGGGTCGGGGTTGCCCGCGTTGACGTTGTGGGTGGCGACGGTGAGGTCGCCGCCGGTGCCCGACTTGTCGGCGAACAGGAGGCCGCCGAAGAGGTTGAACCAGACCGCGACCGGCAGGACCAGGGCGATCAGCGCGGTGGCTGAGCGCCGGACCAGTCCCAGGACCAGCAGCAGCGGCACGAGGACGCCGAACCAGGGCAGGAAGGTCTCGATGAGGCTGCCGAGGTTGCCGATGGCGTTCGGGATCTCGGCGTGGAAGACCATCACGAGGGTCAGCAGCACCGAGCAGAGCGCGAGGACGATCCCGCGCCGCCAGATGCCCCGGTCGGAGGTCAGTCTGCGGCGCAGGGCCTGGAAGCGGGTGTCCGGCCGCGGACCCACGTCGGCGTTCTCGGTGTCCGCCCTGTACGCCTGCACCATTGCGCTCGTCCTCACTGCCTTGCCTTGCACATCACCGCGCCTCACGACCCTAGGCGATGGGTGACGTCATTCCCGCCGTCGACGACGGCCCGTACTGCCATCAGGACGACCGAAGCGGCGTGATGGGTTCCGGCAGGAGGGACGGACGTGCGCCTTGTGACAGAACGATCACACAGGAGTGGCCTTGGGTTCACCGGTCGTGACCTGCTGTTTCGCCGCCCGGGGCGCGAGGCCCTGGAGCAGGGTACCGATGATGCGGTCGGCGAGGTCCTCCGGCAGGGGCGCCTCGGGACGGTGGACGGTGCGCACGAGCATGGGCCCCAGGAACAGGTCGTCCATGAACTCGACGTCGAGGTCGTCGCGGAGCTCGCCCGCGTCCACCGCCCGCCGGACGGCGGCCAGCATCGCGACGCGCCGGGGCGTGACGACGGTGGCCTGGTACTCGGCCCACAGCCGGGGGTGTTTCTTCATCTGGACGAAGACGTTGTGCAGCAGGGCGGAGGACCGCTGCGCGAGTCCGCGCGTACGCATGGACTCCAGCAGCACGCGCAGGTCGTCCAGGCCCGCGCTGCCGGAGACCGTGGGATCGGCGGGCTCGATGTCGCGCAGGACGTCGACGAAGAGCTCCTCCTTGCCGCTCCAGCGGCGGTAGATGGTGGCCTTGCCGACCCCAGCGGTCCGGGCGATGCGTTCGATGGAGAGACCGTCGAGGGTCTCCCCCGCCTCCAGCAACTGGACGACGGCGTCCAGGATCGCCCGCTCCACTGCCGCGCTGCGAGGACGGCCCCGGCGGGGCTCCGCCTCCTGGCAGGGCGTTGCGGGCGGGGCAGCCCGGTCCTCGGCGGGGCCCTGTGCCCGGCCCCCGGCCTCGTCCCGTGCCGGGTTCTGTGCCGCCTGCCCCACCTGGGCCCCTCTCACTGCGCCTGTCCGCCGTTCGCTGTTTCGCCGTCCGCCCCGATTCTCGCCGACCGGCGGGTGCCGGGGCGAACGGCGGGGCCGGGTCAGCGCTGGTGCACCGGCTCCTCGGCCGGGGCTCCGCCGGACACCTGCC
The DNA here is from genome assembly GCF_040611875.1 of Streptomyces sp. NPDC006516. NCBI lineage: Bacteria > Bacillati > Actinomycetota > Actinomycetes > Kitasatosporales > Streptomycetaceae > Streptomyces > Streptomyces sp. NPDC006516. The sequence goes on along the minus strand of NZ_JBEXPD010000001.1, from coordinate 828,220 downwards.
CGGCGCCCTGGACCGGCTGCCTGCCCGGGAGGAACGCGGCCACCACGACGGCGCCGATGAGCGCGACCGCGGCCGAGCCGAGCGCGGTGACGTGCATCGCGCCGATGAAGGCGTCGTTCGCCGCCGCGACCAGCGGCTTGCCAGCCGGACCCAGCTTCTCCGCGACGCCGAGGGTGGCTTCGATGGACTCGCCGGCCACGTCCCTCGCGCCGGCCGGTACGGCGCCGAGGTGGCCCTCGATGTCGCCCCGGTAGACCGTGGAGAGCACCGAGCCGAGTACGGCGATGCCGAGCGCCCCGCCGACCTGGCGGAAGGTGTTGTTGATCGCGGAGCCCGACCCGGCCCGCTCGCGGGGCAGGGCCTGCATCACGGCCACCGTGACCGGCGGCATGATGTGGGCCATACCGGTGCCCTGGACGAAGAAGACCACGCACAGCACCCACAGGGGCGTGTCCGTGCCGAACAGCGCGAAGGCCGCGAGACCGGCCGCGACGAGCAGCATGCCGGCCGTGCAGACCGCGCGGGCGCCGAACCGGTCGACGACCAGGCGGGCCCGCGGAGCGAAGATCATCTGGGCGGCGGCGAGCGGCAGGATCAGCAGCCCGGACTCCAGCGCGGTGTAACCGCGCACGCTCTGGAGGTAGAAGGCGGAGAAGAAGGTGACGCCCATCAGCGCGAAGAAGACCAGCGCGATGGCGGCGACGGCGGCGGAGAAGGCCGGCTTCCTGAAGTACGAGATGTCGATGGACGGGTGGTCACTGCGTTTCTCGTGCCACACGAAGGCCGTCAGGACGAGCAGGCCGCCGATCAGCGGTGCGAGGACGGTGACGTCGGTGAAGGAGGCGAGCTCGCCGCCGCGGATGATGCCGTAGACCAGCAGGACCAGGCCGACGATGGACAGGACGACGCCGAGCGGGTCGACGCGGCCGGGCGCCGGGTCCTTGGAGTCGGGCACGAGGAGGGCCATGGCGACGAGCGCGACGACCACCACGGGCACGTTGACCAGGAAGATCGAGCCCCACCAGAAGTGCTCCAGGAGCACGCCCCCGGTGATCGGGCCGATCGCGATGCCGAGGCCGACGCTTCCGGCCCAGATACCGATGGCCTTGGGCTGCTCGTCCCGTTCGAAGACGTTCATGAGGACGGCGAGGGTGGCGGGCATCACGAACGCCGCGCCGAAGCCCATCAGCGCGCGCCAGGTGATGAGTTCACCGGGCGTGGTGGAGAGCGCGGCGAGGCCGGAGCCGATGCCGAAGACGAGGATGCCGGCCAGCAGGACCTTCTTGCGGCCGATGCGGTCGCCCAGCAGGCCGGCGGTGAACAGCAGCCCGGCGAAGACGAGCGTGTAGGAGTTGATCGCCCACTCGAGCTCGCTCTGGGTGGCGCCGATACCGGTCGGCGCGGGGCTGGCGATCGTCTTGACCGCGACGTTCAGGATCGAGTTGTCCAGGACGACGATGAGCAGGCTGAACATGAGGACGCCGAGAATGGCCCAGCGGCGGCGGTGGACCGCCTCCGGGACGCGTGGCGCGGCGGCTGAGGCGCCGGACGGTATGGACATGGCCACGACTCTAGGCGCGTTCCAATACGAGACCGTCTCGTATTGGAAAGTCTTTACCCGGTCGCCCCGCACCGTTCACCGGCGGCGCCGTTCGGGCGCCGCCGGTGGGCCCACTTCACGGGAACGGCCGCGGGATGCCACCATGGAAGGGATCCGGGGACGCCGTCAGGGCGCCTCGAGATGACGAAGGAGCCGTTGGCCATGTCGCTTCAGGCTGCGCAGAACCAGCCCGCCACTCCCCCCGCGGGACCCACTCCCGGTGCGGGCAAGGCCCTCTACGGGGGCAAGAGCACCCGCCGCATCAGTGTCCACGACATCGCCGCCGCCACCGAGCGCGGCGAGAAGTGGCCCATGCTCACCGCCTACGACGCGATGACCGCGTCCGTCTTCGACGAGGCCGGCATCCCGGTGATGCTCGTCGGCGACTCCATGGGCAACTGCCACCTCGGTTACGAGACCACCGTGCCGGTCACCATGGACGAGATGGCCATCCTCTCGGCCGCCGTCGTACGGGGCACCAAGCGCGCCCTCATCGTGGCCGACCTCCCCTTCGGGGCGTACCAGGAGGGCCCGGTCCAGGCCCTGCGCAACGCCACCCGGCTGATCAAGGACTCCGGCGTCGGGGCGGTCAAGTTGGAGGGCGGCGAGCGCTCGCACGAGCAGATCCGGCTGCTCGTGGAGGCGGGAATCCCGGTCATGGGCCACATCGGCCTGACCCCGCAGTCCGTCAACGCGATGGGCTACCGCGTCCAGGGCCGCGGCGAGGAGGCCGCCCAGCAGCTGCTGCGCGACGCCAAGGCGGTGCAGGACGCGGGCGCGTTCGCCGTCGTCCTGGAGCTCGTACCGGCCGAGCTGGCCGCAGAGGTGACCCGCATCCTGCACATCCCGACCGTCGGCATCGGCGCCGGGCCCGAGACGGACGCCCAGGTGCTCGTCTACACCGACATGGTCGGGCTGACCGGCGGCAAGGTGCCGCGCTTCACCAAGCAGTACGCCGACCTGCGTCAGGTGATGACCGACGCCGCCAGGGAGTTCGCCGAAGAGGTCGTCGGCGGCACGTTCCCCGCGCCGGAGCACACCTTCCACTGACGCACCGCTGACCACTGCCGCACCACCGACAGCCCGCCGACTTCCCCCATCGGCGGGCTGTCGCCTGCTGTCACCGACATGTCGGTGACTTGTCGGTGAGCGCTGGTCTGATGGTCTGCATGACGCGAATCGACAAGAACCTCATCAGGGGCGGCACCAACGCCGTCGAGGTACGGGGGCTGGTCAAGCACTACGGCACGACCAAGGCACTGGACGGTGTGGACCTCGACGTACGCGAGGGAACCGTCCTCGGTGTGCTCGGTCCCAACGGTGCCGGCAAGACCACCCTCGTACGCTGCCTGTCCACCCTGATCCAGCCCGACGCCGGGCACGCGGTCGTGGCGGGCTACGACGTGGTGAAGCAGCCGCGCCAGCTGCGCCGCACCATCGGCCTGACCGGGCAGTACGCCTCGGTCGACGAGAAGCTCTCCGGCTGGGAGAACCTCTACATGATCGGGCGCCTGCTCGACCTGCCGCGCAAGAAGGCCAGGGCCCGCGCCGACGAGCTGCTGGAGCGCTTCTCGCTGACCGACGCGGCGAAGAAGGCCGCGATGGACTACTCCGGCGGCATGCGGCGCCGGCTGGACCTGGCGGCGTCCATGATCGGCAGCCCCGCCGTCCTGTACCTCGACGAGCCGACGACGGGGCTCGACCCCCGCACCCGCAACGAGGTCTGGGACGAGGTGCAGCGGATGGTCGCCGAGGGGGCGACCGTGCTGCTCACCACCCAGTACATGGAGGAGGCCGAGCAGCTGGCCAGTGAGCTCACCGTCATCGACCAGGGCAGGATCATCGCCAGCGGCGGGGTGGACGAGCTCAAGGCCAGGGTCGGCGGCCGCACCCTGCAGATCCGCCCCTCCGACCCGGCCGAACTGGCCGCGATGGCGCAGGCCCTGCGGGAAGCCGGTCTCGACGGCGTCGCGGGTGCCCAGGCGGTCCCGGACGAGGGGCTGCTCTACGTGCCGATCCTCAGCGACGAGCAGTTGACCGCGGTCATCGGGCTGCTCGGCACCCGGGGCTTCTCACTCGCCCACGTCGCCACCGCGCTGCCCAGCCTGGACGAGGTGTTCCTGGCCATCACGGGCGACAAGGCCACCGTCACCGACACGAACCCCCAGGAGGTCGCGGCATGAGCACGACGACTCTGACGCCCACCCCCACCGGCGCGGGCACGTCCGCACCCTCCGCGAAGCCCCACGACGAGGGCCGGATCGGTCTGCGGAACAACCTGCGGCACATCGGGGCACTCGTACGGCGCAATCTGCTCCAGATCAAGAAGGATCCGGAGTCGATGTTCGACGCGCTCCTGATGCCTGTCATCTTCACGCTGCTGTTCGTGTACGTCTTCGGCGGCTCGGTCGGCGGCAGCATGGGAGGCGGCCGGCAGGAGTACCTCAACTACCTGATCCCCGGTCTGATGGCGATGATGGGCATGAACATCGCCATGGCGGTCGGCTCCGGTGTCAACGACGACTTCCGCAAGGGGGTCATGGACCGGTTCCGCACGATGCCGATCGCCCGCTCCTCGGTGCTCATCGCGAAGATCGTGGTCGAGCTCGGCCGGATGATGGTCGCCACGCTGATCCTGCTGGGCATGGGCTTCGCGCTCGGTATGGAGCTCCAGGAGTCCGTGCTCGGGCTGATCGGCGCGATCGCCCTGTCGGCCGCCTTCGGTGCCGCCATCATGTGGATCTTCATCCTGCTCGGACTGACCATGAAGACGGCTCAGGCCGTCCAGGGAATGGGGATGCTCGTGCTGATGCCGCTCCAGTTCGGTTCGTCCATCTTCGCGCCGACGCAGACCATGCCCGGATGGCTCCAGACGTTCACCGACTACAACCCGCTGTCCAACCTGGCCGACGCGGCCCGCGCCCTGATGATGGGCGGCCCGCTCGCCCACTCGGTCTGGGTGACGCTCGGCTGGACCGTGGTCATCACCGCGGTGATGGCCCCGCTCGCGGTGGCCAAGTTCCGCAAGAAGTCCTGACGTCCTACTCGTCCAGGTACGCGTACAGCAGGGCGGTGGCCTCCTCCAGGGTGAGGCCGCCGCCCTCCGCGTACGCGGCCCGGTAGGCGTCGTCCGTCAGGCCGTGGCGGGCGACGGCCTCGGCCCTGGAATGGTTCAGCCGCTCCGTCCGGGTGGGGACGTATCCCTCGGGGAGGAGCCTCGCGTGTAGACCCAGCAGCCGGGCGGCGTCGGCGGCGCGCCCCTCCCCACCGGTGCCGGCGAGCGCCCAGGCGACGGTGACGAGGTGGATGGCGGTCATGTGCGGGGCGACCATCTCCGCCATGGTGTCCCTGGACCGCTCCAGTGCCCTTACGGACCTGGGCAGGGCGATGCCGTAGAGCCCTTCCAGGTTGTCCAGCCACGCCTGGATGCCCAGCACGAACCCCTCGAAGAGCGCCACCGATTCGGCCGCGAACAGCTCGCGCAGCACGTCCAGGTGCTCGCGCGCCTCGGCGACACGGCCGGTCCTGCCCAGCCACATCGCGAGATGCATCCGGGCCACGGGCCTGGCCTCGGCGCCGGACCAGCGTTCGTCGGCGAGCAGCTCGCGCAGGATGCGCTCCCCCTCCTCCCCGCGGCCCGTGTCGCAGAGGGCGCCCGCGTACCTGGACCGCAACACCGCGACCTGGGCGTCCGCCCCGATCTGTTCGGCGTAGGCGATGCCCGCACGGAAGTCCTCGGCGGCGGCGGCGCTGTCACCGGCGCGTTCCCTGGCCTCGCCCCTGGAGGCGAGTGCCTCGGCGGCGCCCCACGCGTCCCCGAGCCGCAGGAAGATCTCCAGGCTCTCGTCGGCGTCCCGCCCGGCCTCACCGGCCCAGTCGGGCCGGCTGGCGAGCGCGTTGGCGCGCAGATGGAGGGCGGTGGCGAGCTCCCATTCGTCACCGAGGTCCCGGCAGGTACGCACCCTGCCGTCCAGGAGCTCACGGAACTGGCCCACCTCTCCGGTGAACATGACGGCGAACAGCCACAGTGAGCCCGGGGTCCGGCAGGCCTGCGGCTGCCCCGGACGGTAGGTGCGGGCGATGATCCGGAGCCGGTCCAGCCCCGCCCCCGTGGTCCACTCGTCGGCGTTGTGGTCCATGTTCGCCAGCTGGACCAGCCGCACCCCGCGCCGGGCCTCCTGCAACTGCTCGTCCGGCATGGGCGGCGGACGGTCGGTGCAGCGTTCGTACAGCGAGGGGACGGGCCCGGCGGGTTCGGTGAACGGGTCGGGGCCGAGCGCGGCGACCGCCTCCGACCACAGGCGCGCCTCGGTCCGCAGATCGCGCATCTGCCAGTACCAGAAGAGGCAGTGCACGAGGCAGAGCGCCTCGTGCTCGTCCCGCGCGGCCACCGCACGCCGCAGTGCGGTGCGTACGTTCTCGTACTCGCGCAGGAACAGGGCGAGCGCGGCCCTCTGTTCCGCTCCACGGAGCCGGGGATCGGTGGTGCGGGCGAGCTCCCGGTAGTGGACGAGGTGACGCCGTTCGGCGGCGGGGCGCTCCCCGGACGCGTCGAGGTGTTCCGCGGCGTACTCGCCGACGGTCTCCAGCAGGCGGTAGCGCATGTCGCCGTCGTCGCCGGGCACGGCCACGACCAGGGACTTGTCGACCAGGGAGCCGAGCAGCGGCGCCACGTCGCGGGGGTCGCCCGTCTCCGTCCCCGGCAGGGAGCAGACCTGCTCCGCCGCGGTCAGGTCGCAGCCGCCCGCGAACACCGACAACCGGCGCAGGACGGCGCGTTCGCCGTCGTCGAGCAGGTCCCACGACCAGTCGACGACCGCGCGCAGGGTCTGCTGGCGCGGGAGGACGGTGCGGCTTCCGCTGGACAGCAGGCGGAAGCGGTCGTCGAGACGGTCGGCGATCTGGCGCGGGCCGAGCATCCGCAGCCGGGCGGCGGCCAGTTCGATGGCGAGCGGAAGGCCGTCGAGCCGGTGGCAGATCTCCGCGCAGGCCGCGGCCGTCCCGGCGTCGGCGTCGACCCGGAAACCCGGCCGGGCCGCGGCGCCGCGGTCGGCGAACAGGCGCAGGGCCATGGGGTCGGGCAACGGGCCCAGGGGGCGCACCAGTTCGCCGGGGACGCCGAGCGGCTCACGGCTGGTCGCGAGGACGGTGAGGCCGGGGCAGTGGGCGAGGAGGTGGTCGGCGAGCCGGGCCGCGGCCGTGACGACGTGCTCGCAGTTGTCGAGCAGCAGGAGCATGCGCCGCGGGGAACAGTGGTCGGTGAGATGGGCCAGCGCGGTCCCGGCCCCGGAGCCGCGTTCGACGGCGCGGATCCCTTCGGCGCCGGCGCCCCGCAGCACGGTCTTGCGGGCGCCCAGCGCGCTGATCACGGCCTCGGGCACGGCCTCCGGATCCTCGACCGGGGCGAGTTCGGCCAGCCATACACCGTCCGGCCACAGGGCGGAGACCGTCTCGGCGGCCTCCTGGGACAGCCGGGTCTTGCCCGCCCCACCGGGACCGAGCAGGGTGATCAGCCGCGCCCGGGTCAGGTCCTCGCCCAGGGCCGCGATGTCGGCCTCGCGCCCGACGAAGCTGGTGAGCCTGGCCCGCAGGTTGCCCTGCGCCGGGCGGGGGCCGGGAGCGGGGGCCGGCCCGGGCCCGTCCTGGCGGAGCAGCTCACCGTGCAGGGCGCGCAGGGCGGTACCGGGGTCGGCGCCCAGGCGGTCGGCCAGTACGGTGCGGACCTCGTCGTAGGCGGCGAGCGCCTGGGCGGTGCGCCCGGCGTCCCGCAGCGCCCTGATCCTCAGGGCCTGGAGGGGCTCGTCCAGGGGGTGGTCGGCGCAGAGCCCGGCGAGTTCGGGGAGCGCCTCCTCGGGACGGCCCTGCGCGAGGACCGCCTCGATCCTGGCCCTGCGCGCGTCCAGGCGCAGGGCCTCCCAGCGCGCCGCCGCCACGGCGCGGTCCGGCAGGTCGGCGAGGGCCGGCCCGCGCCACAGGGCGAGCGCCTCGTCCAGGAGGGGGGCGGCCTTCACCGCGTCGCCCTCGGCCATCGCCCGTACGCCCTCGCCCGCCAGCCGCTCGAAGCGGTGCAGGTCGACGGTGTCCGGTTCGGCGGCGAGACGGTAGCCGTTCTCCGCGGAGACCACCGCCTCCCGCCCCAGTGCGCGCCTGAGCCGGCCGACCAGCGCCTGCAGGGCGCCCTGGGCGTCGGCGGGCGGGTCGTCGGCCCACACCTCGTCGACGAGCACGCCGGCCGGGACCGTGCGGCCCGGCCGGAGCGCGAGCACGGTGAGCAGGGCGCGCAGCCGCGCCCCGCCGAGGGCGACGGCCGTGCCGTCGGGGCGGAGGGCGCGGGTGGTACCGAGGATGCCGTAGTGCACGCGCCCATTCTCCGTGACGCCTCGCGGCCTCGTGGAACTACCACCCGCCCACGAGACGTTCTCGGCGTGCCACCGCGTACCCTCGGGGGCTCGTCGCGATCCGCCGGCCACCGCCCAGTCCTCAGGAGTTCCGTCGATGACCACCGCGTTCCGCCGCCCCAGCGACCGGCGGGTCAGTCCGATCTTCCTGGGGATCGTCGCCGTCATGGCCGTCTCGGGCTGGGCGGTGTGGACGGGCTTCGCCGAGCAGACCGGCTTCGCCGTCTTCCTCTTCGTCACGGCGGCCTGGATCGTCTCGCTCTGCCTCCACGAGTACGCCCACGCGCGCACCGCGCTGCACAGCGGTGACATCTCGATCGGGGCGAAGGGCTATCTGACCCTCAACCCGCTCAAGTACACCCATGCCCTGCTGAGCATCGTGCTGCCCGTGCTGTTCGTGATCATGGGCGGCATCGGTCTGCCGGGCGGTGCCGTCTACATCGAGCGGGGCCGTATCAGGGGGCGCTGGAAGCACAGCCTGATCTCGGCGGCCGGGCCTCTGACGAACGTGCTGTTCGCCGTCGTCTGCACGGCGCCGTTCTGGCTGGGCGGGCTGGACGGTGTCCCGCTGCCGTTCCGGCTCGCGCTCGCCTTCCTGGCCCTGCTCCAGGTGACGGCGGCGATCCTGAACTTCCTGCCGGTCCCGGGGCTCGACGGCTACGGCGTGATCGAGCCCTGGCTCTCGTACAGGATCCGGCGCCAGGTGGAGCCGTTCGCGCCGTTCGGGCTGCTCGCGGTCTTCGGGCTGCTGTGGATCCCGGAGGTCAACGGCGTGTTCTTCGACGCGGTGGACGCGCTGCTGCGTGGCCTGGGCGTCAGTGAGGTCGAGACGTACTGCGGCCTCGACACCTACCGCTTCTGGCAGGAGTGGTTCGGCGACCAGGATCCGGGCTGCGCCCTGATCCGCTAGCGCGCGGCGGCCTCGGGGCGGGACTCCGCCTTGTGCTTGCGCAGGTAGAACCAGGCCATGTTGGAGGAGAGGCCGGCCAGCAGCACCCACACGATGCCGAGGAAGCTGCCCTCGACGAAGGAGACCACGGCAGCGGCGACGGCGAGGACGCAGACGACGAGGGAGTACAGAGCGAGGCGGGGCATGAGGGCTGGATGCTCCTGTCCGGGGATGGTGCGCGGTCCTCCCCAGTGTCCCTCATGCCCGATTCGGATCCGCGCACGGGCTCCTCACACGTCGGTGGTGCGCAGCCCCGCGTGTGCCTTGTAGCGGCGGTTGACGGAGATCAGGTTCGCCACCAGCGACTCGACCTGGTGGGCGTTGCGCAGCCGGCCGGCGAAGACGCCGCGCATGCCGGGGATGCGGCTCGCGAGCGCCTGCACCGTGTCCGTGTCGGCACGCGCCTCGCCGAGCACCATCACGTCGGTGTCGATCTCCTCGATGGACTCGTCCTGGAGCAGCACCGCCGACAGGTGGTGGAAGGCCGCGGTCACCCGCGAGTCCGGCAGCAGGGCCGCGGCCTGCTCGGCGGCGCTGCCCTCCTCGGGCTTCAGGGCGTAGGCACCCTTCTTGTCGAAGCCGAGCGGGTTGACGCAGTCGACGACGAGCTTGCCGGCCAGCTCCTCGCGCAGGGACTCCAGCGTCTTGGCGTGGCCGTCCCACGGCACGGCGACGATCACGATGTCGCTGCGGCGCGCGCACTCGGCGTTGTCCGCGCCCTCGACGCCGTGGCCCAGCTCGGCCGCGGCGGCCTCGGCGCGGTCGGCGGCGCGGGAGCCGATGACGACCTTCTGTCCGGCACGGGCGAAACGGTAGGCGAGGCCACGGCCCTGGGGTCCGGTTCCGCCGAGTACGCCGACGGTCAGTCCGGACACGTCGGGGAGGTCCCACGGGTCCTTGGCGGGGGGCTTGGACGCGCTGCCACTGTCATTCGTAGTCATGCCGCCGACCCTACTGCGAGGTAAGGAACGCGTACCCGAAGCGGAACGCTGTGCGACGAGGGTCACGGCGGACGGCCCCCGTATCCACGAATTCCGGCGGCCCGCTCCCCGTTCGGGTGGATTACGGCGATCGGGCAGTCAGGAGGGCACGGCCGGGGGCAAGATGCCGGGCCATGGATGCCGTGCGTGTCGCACTGTTGCGTGAGGTCCTCGCGGGGACGGAGTGGCCCGCCGCGGCCAGGGGGTTCGCCCGTACCCTGCGGTCGTCCGTCGTCCCGCGGGGCGGGGGGCTGCTGCTGGTGGGGACCGAGGTCTACGAGCCGTGGCACATGGCCGCGCACCTGGTCGACGAGTCCACCTGGTCGGGAATCCCGCAGCTGCGTCCCACGCTCGTACGCCACCGCGTGGAGCCGGACGACCCGGTGCACCTGGCCGTCGGCCTGGGCCGGATCGAGGCGGCCGGGCGGGGCGAGACGCTGCTCGTGGTCGCGCCGGAGCGGCCGGACGGCGGGCTGCTGGAGCGGGTGCACGACGCGCGCCGGGCGGGGGCGACCGTGCTGTCGCTGGACGGCGGCGATCCGGAGGTGCGGGGCCTGGCCCACGAGGCGCTGACGGTGACCGCCGACGACGACGTGGATCTGGACACCGTGCAGCACCTGGTCAGCGCGGCGGCGGGCGAGAACGGCACCCCGTCCCCCCGGGGCCGCCGCACCTTCCGCGACCGGCTCTCCCGCCTCGCCGACCAGCTGACGGCCCCGCCGCCGGCCCGCTGGTGACGCCCGGACCCCCGTGCGTCACCACGCGAGGGGATGCGGCGCCCGTACGCCCGGGAGGACGCAGCGGGACGTGACGCCCGTACGCGGCGCCCGTGCCGGCCTGCTAGTCCGGCATCTCGTCCGAGGGCCGGTCCGCCCGGTCGTGCCATTTCGGGTCGTTCTCCCACTCCAGGTTCCGCTCGCGCGCCGTGTCCATCGCGCGCTGCGCCTCCCCCTGGGTGGCGTACGGACCGAAGCGGTCCTTCGCCGGGCACTCGGGCCCTTCCTCCACCTTCTTGTGTTCCAGGCAGTAGTACCATTCGCCCGGTTTGCCCACCGTGCGCTTCTTGAACAGGGCCATTGCGGGATCCTTTCCTCGTTGCCATGGTGCCCCGAGCGCGCTGGTTAGACTCGCCGACATGTCTGGCCAGTCACTGCTCGTACCAGGGGAGATCACTCCCGTCCGTTCCGTACCCGGAAACATCCGGCGCCCCGAGTACGTCGGGAAGCCCGCGCCCACGCCATACACCGGGCCGGAGATCCAGGACTCCGACACCGTGGAGCGCATGCGGATCGCGGGCCGCATCGCGGCACAGGCGATGGAGGAGGCCGCCAAGCACATCGCGCCGGGCGTCACCACCGACGAACTCGACCGAGTGGCGCACGAGTTCATGGTGGACCACGGGGCATACCCGTCGACCCTCGGCTACCGGGGCTTCCCGAAGTCGCTCTGCACCTCACTCAACGAGGTCATCTGCCACGGCATCCCCGACTCCACCGTGCTGCGGGACGGTGACATCGTGAACCTCGACGTCACGGCGTACATCAACGGTGTGCACGGCGACAACAACGCCACCTACCTCTGCGGCGACGTCGACGAGGAGTCGCGGCTCCTCGTGGAGCGCACCCGCGAGTCACTGAACCGCGCCATCAAGGCGGTCCGGCCCGGCCGGCAGATCAACGTGATCGGCCGCGTCATCGAGTCGTACGCCAAGCGTTTCGGCTACGGGGTGGTGCGCGACTTCACCGGGCACGGGATCAACTCGTCGTTCCACTCCGGGCTGATCATCCCGCACTACGACAGCCCGCACGCGACGACCGTGATGCAGCCCGGGATGACGTTCACCATCGAGCCGATGCTCACGCTCGGCACCCACGACTACGACATGTGGGACGACGGCTGGACCGTGGTGACGAAGGACCGCAGGCGGACCGCCCAGTTCGAGCACACACTGGTGGTCACGGAGACGGGCGCGGACATCCTGACCCTCCCGTAGGGCGCGTCCCGCTGCGGCGCTCAGCGGTGGCACCGGCTCACGGTGGCAGCGGTGGCGGCGCTTCACTGCCGCGGCGGTTTTACCGACAGGCAGTCGGGAACCTGTTGACTTAGGTATGCCTAAGTAGGAAGATCGGCGTATCGGCGCGCGTCGGCACGCGCAGCTTGCACCGGTATGCACGCTCATGTCCGGACTTCCCGTCCCCCAGGTCCCCGGAGGCCCGCCTTGGACGCAACCGCCACCACCCCCTTCTCCACGCTCATCCGAACCGCCTCGCACGAGCAGCACACGGAGGCCGAGTCCTCGACCTTCATGAGCGACATGCTCGGCGGGCGGCTCGGTGTGGACGCGTACACGCGGTACACCGAGCAGCTGTGGTTCGTCTACAGGGCGCTGGAGGCGGGAGCGGAGAGCCTGCGTGCGGACCCGGTGGCCGGGCCCTTCATACGGCCGGAGCTGATGCGCCGGGCCGAACTGGAGCGCGATCTCGGTCATCTGCGGGGCGAGGGCTGGCGCACGGGGCTGGAACCGCTGCCCGCCACCGCCGCGTACGCCGAGCGGGTCGCCGAGTGCGCCCGGGAGTGGCCCGCCGGATACGTGGCGCACCACTACACCCGCTACCTCGGGGACCTCTCCGGCGGCCAGATCATCCGGGGCACCGCCGAGAAGACCTGGGGCTTCGAGCGCAAGGGCGACGGGGTGCGCTTCTACGTGTTCGAGCAGATCTCCAACCCGGCCGCCTTCAAGCGGGAGTACCGCGAGCTGCTGGACGCGGTGAACGCCGACGATCTGGAGAAGCAGCGCATCGTGGACGAGTGCAAGCGCGCCTTCGCGCTGAACACCGCCGTCTTCCGGGAGCTCGGTGAGGTCTTCCCGCTCAGCGCGTGAACGTGCGCGCGTGTGACCGCGCCCGTGACCCCGGGGTCACGAGGCGAGCACCAGAAGGACGCGGCCCCCGACCTCCATCGTGCCGTCCGGCGCGGGCGCGGTGAGGATCTGGGAGCCGCGTCCTTGTGTGATGTTCAGGGCGCGGCCGAGCTCGGCGCTCAGCAGCATGGCCGCCGCGCCGGTCGCCTCGTCCTCCGCGATGCCGTCGTCGCGCCTCGGGAAGGCGCGGGCCCGCACCCGGCCCGCGGCCTCGTCCTCCCAGGCCCAGACATAGACCCAGCCCTCGCCGGGCGGCGGGCCGGTCAGCGCCTCGACCTCGGCGACCGAGTCGTACCGCTCCAGCGCCCTCGGCGGCGCCCACTCGGGGCGGGCGGTGATCCAGGTGAACTCCCCGTCCTGGCGGGCCGTCACGTCCCCGACGGGCAGCTCCAGGAGGTCCAGATCGAGCAGCCAGGCCGCGCCGACGAGCGGATGCCCCGCGAAGGGCAGCCGCAGACCGGGGGTGCGGATGTCCACGGTGCCGCGCTCCGGATCGTCCACGAAGACCGTCTCGCTGAAGCCGAGCTTCCTTGCGAGCGCCTGCCGGGACTCGTCGTCGGGATACGTGCGTCCGTCGCGTACGACCCCGAGTGCGTTGCCGTGGCTGCCGTCGGGGCCGCAGAACACGCGCAGTACGTCGATGCCGGCGGGTACGTCGAAGTCGTTCACGTCCGCATTCAAGCACCCGCGCGGGGCCCTCTCCACGCCACGGGGCCGCACCGGCGTCACGCTGCCCGTGCGGCCCGTCTGCGCGTCCCGGCTCCGGGGTCCCGGCTCCGAGGTCCAGATTCCCGCACCCACGGACCGGGGTCCCGCTCGTCGTACCGAAAAGGCTTGCTTGACCCGCGTTTGACCTCCCTGTGGGTTCCCCATGAATGCACCGTGACCAGGCTGTTCCCAACGCGGCCGAGTGAGAGCTGAATCACTTCACCAACGGCTGGCGGCCCGGTGAGGCGCGGTTAAGTTAGGCCAGCCTCACCTGCTGTTCGTCCGCACCGTCCCTGCTCTTTCACCTTTGTGGAGCCCTCATGCGAGCCCTTCGTCCCTCCGTCGTCACCGCTGTCGCCGTGGTGACCGCTCTGACCGTCGTCACGGGCTGCGCCGAGAAGAGCGACGGCAAGGGCGACGGAGCCGTCCAGGTCGTCGCCAAGGACAGCTCCTGCGAGGTGTCCTCGAAGAAGATCCCGGCCGGACACGTCGAACTCGCCGTGGAGAACAAGGGATCGAAGGTCACCGAGGTCTACGTCCTCTTCCCGGACGACCGCATCGTCACCGAGCGCGAGAACATCGGCCCGGGCACCAAGGCGAGGATCACCGCCGAGATCAAGGCCGGTACGTACGAGATCGCGTGCAAGCCGGGCATGAAGGGCAAGGGCATCCGGCAGACGGTCGAGGTCACCGGAGGCAAGACCGCCGAGCGCAGCCCCGAGATGGACAAGGCCGTCGCGGACTACCGCACCTATGTGCAGGCGCAGGCCGACGAGACGCTGCCCAAGGTGAAGGTGTTCACCGACGCCGTCGCCGCGGGCGACATCGAGGCGGCCAAGAAGGCGTACGCCGTCTCCCGCATCGGCTGGGAGCGGACCGAGCCGGTGGCCGAGTCGTTCGGTGACATCGACCCGAAGGTGGACGTCCGCGAGGACGGCCTGGAGGACGGCCAGGAGTGGACCGGCTGGCACCGCCTGGAGAAGGCGCTGTGGCAGGACGGGAAGCTGGGCGCCGAGGAGAAGGCGCTCGCGCCAGTCCTCCACAAGGACCTGGAGGACTGGCAGAAGCGGGTCGGCCGGGCGGACATCACCCCGACCTCGATGGCGAACGGCGCCAAGGAGCTCCTCGACGAGGTGGCCACCGGCAAGGTGACCGGCGAGGAGGAGCGCTACAGCCACACCGACCTCGTCGACTTCAAGGCGAACGTCGAGGGCGCCGAGCGGTCCTACGAGCTCCTGAAGCCGATCGCGTCGAAGAACGACGCCGCGCTGACCGCCTCCCTGGACAAGCGGTTCGCGGCGCTGGACACCCTGCTGGACAAGTACCGCGCGGACAAGACCTCCTACGACTTCACCCCGTACGACAAGGTCGGCGCGGCGGACCGCAAGGAGCTCTCCGACGCGGTCAACGCGCTCGCGGAGCCGCTGTCCAAGCTGGCCGCCGCGGTCACGAAGTAGGGGCGTTTCGATCATGACGGGGACAGGAACCGAGGGTGAGGGGGCCGGCGGCGCCCCTTCACGCCGTGCACTGCTCGGCTGGGGCGGTGCCGGGCTGGCGATCGGGGCCGCGGCGGCGGGCGGCGCCGTCGCCGCCGTGCGCTCCGGCGGGGACGCGGAAACCGCGGCGGACAGCGGTGCGGCGGTCCCCTTCCACGGCGCGCACCAGGCGGGAATCGCGACCGCGGTGCAGGACAGGCTGCACTTCGCCGCGTTCGACGTGACGACGGAGGACAGGGCGGAACTCATCGCTCTCCTGAAGGAGTGGACCCGGGCCGCCGAGCGGATGACGGCGGGCCGGACCGTCGGCGAGGGGGCGTACGGAGGGGTGGCCGAGGCCCCGCCGGACGACACGGGTGAGGCACTGGGCCTCAGGCCGTCCCGGCTGACGCTCACCATCGGCTTCGGCCCGTCCCTGTTCGCAGAGGACCGCTTCGGCCTTGCGGACCGGCGGCCCGAAGCGCTGGTGGAGCTGCCGAAGTTCCCCGGTGACAACCTGGACGCCGCCCGCAGCGGCGGGGATCTGTGCGTACAGGCCTGTGCGGACGACCCGCAGGTCGCCGTGCACGCCATCCGGAACCTCGCCAGGATCGGCATGGGCCGCATCGCCGTCCGCTGGTCCCAGCTGGGGTTCGGCAAGACGTCCTCGACGACGCCGCACAGCCAGACCCCGCGCAACATGATGGGGTTCAAGGACGGCACCCGGAACATCTCCGGCACGGACGAGGCCGCCCTGCGCAAGCACGTGTGGGCCGGCGCGACGGACGGCACCGGGTGGATGGCCGGTGGGTCGTACCTGGTGGCCCGGCGCATCCGCATGCACATCGAGACCTGGGACCGGGCCCCGCTCCAGGAGCAGGAGGACATCTTCGGCCGCGACAAGGGCGAGGGCGCCCCCGTCGGCAAGGCCAAGGAGCGCGACGAGCCGTTCCTGAAGGCGATGCTGCCGACCGCGCACGTGCGCCTTGCGCACCCGGACAGCAACAACGGGGCCAGGATGCTGCGCCGGGGCTACTCCTTCACCGACGGTACGGACGGCCTGGGCAGGCTCGACGCGGGGCTGTTCTTCCTGGCCTACCAGCGGGACGTGCGCACGGGCTTCATCCCCGTGCAGCGCGGCCTCGCGGCGTCGGACGCGCTCAACGAATACATCCAGCACGTGGGTTCGGCGGTCTTCGCCGTTCCGCCGGGCGTCCGCGACACGGACGACTGGTGGGGCCGGGCGCTGTTCTCATGACCTGGCTCTCATGACCCGCACCGTGGAAGGACCGGTATGTTCGGCAATTATCTGATCGGCCTGCGCGAGGGGCTCGAAGCCGGCCTGGTCGTCTGCATCCTCGTCGCCTACCTGGTCAAGACCGGCCGCCGTGACGCGCTGCGCCCGGTGTGGGCCGGCATCGCCATCGCCTGCGCCATCTCGCTGGCATTCGGCGCCGCGCTCGAATTCGGCTCCCAGGAGCTGACGTTCGAGGCGCAGGAGATGCTCGGCGGGTCGCTGTCGATCATCGCCGTCGGGCTCGTGACCTGGATGGTGTTCTGGATGCGGCGTACCGCGCGGCATCTGAAGCGGGAGCTGCACGGCCGGCTGGACACGGCGCTCGCCATGGGTACGGGCGCCCTGGTGGCCACCGCCTTCCTGGCGGTGGGCCGTGAGGGTCTGGAGACCGCGCTGTTCGTGTGGGCGTCGGTGCGGGCCAGCGGCGAGGGTTCCTCCTCGCCGCTGATCGGGGTGCTGCTGGGCATCGCGACCGCGGTGCTGCTGAGCTGGCTGTTCTACCGGGGTGCGCTGAGGATCAACCTGTCGAAGTTCTTCACCTGGACGGGCGGCATGCTCGTGGTGGTGGCGGCCGGTGTGCTGGCCTACGGCGTGCACGACCTGCAGGAGGCCCGGTTCCTCGGCGGCCTGGAGGACAAGGCGTTCGACGTCACGAGCACGATTCCGCCGGACAGCTGGTACGGCACCCTGCTCAAGGGGGTCTTCAACTTCCAGGCCGATCCGACCGTTCTCCAGGTCACGGTGTGGGCGCTGTATCTCATCCCCACGCTCGCGCTGTTCCTCGCCCCGGTAGGGTTCAGGCGGTCAGTGCGGACGACGGATCAGAAGGCGCAGAAGGCAACGGATGAGAAGGCTGGGTCGACTGGCGGCGGGGCTCACGACGGCGACGGTGCTGGTCGTGACGGCGAGCGGCTGCGTGACGGTACACGGTGAACTGGAAGTAGTGCCGGGAGCGACGAAGTCCGAGGCCGCGAAGGCCCTGGAGGACTTCACCGTCGCGTACAACAAGGCGGACAAGGCGTACGATCCGGCGCTGGACGCGGACCGGGTGACCGGTTCGCTCGGTGCGATCAACCAGGCGGGTCTGGCCGCGCGGCAGAAGACCAGCCCGGAGGGCAACGCGGCACACAAGCCGCTGGAGTTGACCGACGCCTCCTACACCATCCCCAAGAAGGCCGGCTGGCCGCGCTGGTTCCTCGCGGACACCGACTCCAACCGCGACGAGGACAGCGGCAAGCAGGACACGCGCTGGCTGCTGGCGTTCGTCCGCACCGGGCCGGACGCGCCCTGGAAGGTCGCCTATCTCGCGGTCGTCTCCCCGTCCGTGATACCGGAGTTCGGCAAGGACGCCGACGGGTGGGCGCGGCCCGTGCCCTCGGCGGACGAGGACTCCGCCCTGGCCACCGCCCCCGCGGACCTGAGCACCACGTACACCGACTACCTGAGGGACGGCGCGCCGGACGTCTTCGCCCCGGGGGCCACGACCTCGGGCTGGCGTGACGCGCGGAAGAACACCCGCAGGGCGGGCTTCTCGTACCAGTTCGTCGACCAGGCGCTGGATTCCGGGACGTTCGCGCCGCTGGGCCTGCGCACGGAGGACGGCGGGGCGCTGGTGTTCTTCAGCAGCAAGCACTTCGAGCGGCAGACGGCGGCGCAGGGGCTGCGGCCGACGGTCACGGCGGACGTGCGGGCGCTGCTGACCGGCGAGGTGAAGAGCACCCTCACCAAGGAGCGGGTCTCCAGCCAGCTGGTCTACGTCCCGAAGAAGGACGCGGGGGGTACGGACGCCAAGGCGCGCGTGCTGAACCGGCTGCCCGGCCTGGTGGCGGCGCAGGGGTCCTGACCGGGCGGGGGCGTCTCAGCGGCTGAGCGGCCAGGCCACCGAACCGTGGTCGAGGTCGCTCTCGTCGGCCGAGTCGGCGTAGCGAGCGCAGGCGTCGGTGAGCGTCTCCAGCAGGGTCAGCGGGTCGGGCAGCGGGTGCTCGGGGCCGCGGATCCAGTGGACGTCCAGGTCACCGGGGAGGCGTGCGGGCGGCAGAAGGACATAGCTGCCACGGCAGTGCCAGCGCAGTCCCGGATGCTCGTCCATGGTCTCGGGGTGGCAGTCCAGCTCGCACGGCCACCACTCGTCCTCGTCGTCCGGGGTGCCGCGGGTGGCGGTGAAGAAGAGCATCCGGTCGCTGCCGGACCGGGCCACGGGGCCGACGTCGACGCCTGCCTCGGTGAGCCGCTCCAGCGCGGCCTGCCCCGCGGCCAGGGGGACGTCGAGGACGTCGTGGATCATGCCCGTCGCGGTGATGAAGTTGGCCAGCGGCTGGCCGGCCGCCCAGCGCTCGATCTGGGCGCGGTCCGTCGTGGACTGCGTCTGCCAGGCGAAGGAGATCGGATGCCGGGCGGGGGTGGGACAGCCGATGCGCTCGCACGAACATCGGTAGCCGGACGGGTGCGCGGCCGGCGAGATCGGCATTCCTGCCTCGGCGACGGCGAGGAGCAGCGCCAGCCGGGTCGCGTCGTCGGCTTCCGGCTGTGGTTTGGGCCGCCTGCGCAGCCACTGGGAAATCCTGCCCTCTGTGCCGCGATAGCGGCCGGAATCGGCGCCCATCTATCCCCTCACCTCAGCGGTTACCTCTCCATGGTCCCACCATCCTGCGCCTCGGGTGGCCAGAGTTCTCAAGCGGGGTGCCCGGGCGGGCGGCCGGAGGACGCCGCACTCGTGTGGAATGTCACGGAATAGGTGGTCACTCTCCGCCCGGCGGCAGGAGCCCGCGCAGCGCGTGGTCGACGACGGCGTCCGCGTAGGCATGCGTGAGCGGAAGGGTTCTCAGCAGCCAGCGATGCGTGAGCGGGGCGATCAGGAGTTCCAGCGCGATGCGCGGATCGATGTCCCCACGCGCCTGGCCGGCGCTCCGGGCCGCCTCAAGCCGTGTGACATACAACCGCATCTGCGGTTCGAGCAGGTTCTCGACGAACTGGGCTCCGAGGGCCGCGTCGACGATGCCCTCGGCCGCCAGGGCCCGCATGGGTGCCTCGGTCGCCGGATCGTTCAGCTCGTCGACGGTGGCCCGCAGGACCAGCTTCAGGTCGGCCGCCAGATCCCCGGTGTCGGGGATGGCGTACTCGGCTCCCCCCTCCGCCCCGGCCGACTCATCCGCCTGGCGTGCGGCCGTGTCGAGGAAGGCGTCCATCAGCACGGCCGCCTTCGACGGCCACCAGCGGTAGATCGTCTGCTTGCCGACCCCGGCGCGGGCTGCGATGCCCTCGATCGTCGTACGGGCGTACCCGACCTCGCCCACGAGCTCCAGCGCGGCGTCGTGGATCGCGCGGCGTGAGCGGTCGCTGCGGCGGGTCGAGTCGGGAGCCTTGTGAGGTGACATCCGGCCAGCCTAGAGGGATCGCAGCCCGATACGTATCGTCTTGCGATGTCTCCGGGCCTCCGTCCGGTGGCCCGGCCGTCCCTGCGTGAACCACCCGAACGGATCACAGCGCACCGGCCCCGGCGCGGAGCACCATGAACACACGCACACACCCCGTGCGCATCCCACCGTGCCGCGGCTACGGCCGCCGTTCGTGAGGAGCCTGCATTGACCCGTGACGCCACCCCTCGTCGCTACCTGATGTGCCCGCCGGCCCACTTCCAGGTCACGTACTCCATCAACCCGTGGATGGACCCGTCCAAGCCCGTGGACCTGCCGCTGGCCACCACCCAGTGGGAGGACCTGCGCGACCGCTACCGGTCGCTGGGCCACACCGTGGAGCTCCTCACCCCCCGCCCGGACCTGCCCGACATGGTGTTCGCCGCCAACGGGGCCACCGTCGTCGACGGACGGGTGCTCGGCGCCCTGTTCGCCTACCGTGAGCGGTACGCCGAGGCCGAGGCGCACCGGGAGTGGTTCCGGGCCCACGGTTTCACCGACATCCACGAGCCGGCCCACGTGAACGAGGGCGAGGGCGACTTCGCGGTGACGGCGACGTACCTCCTGGCCGGGCGGGGCTTCCGGTCCAGTCCGCTCTCCCACGACGAGGCGCAGGAGTTCTTCGGGCGCCCGGTGATCGGGCTCGACCTGGTGGACCCGCGCTACTACCACCTGGACACCGCGCTCTGCGTGCTCGACGAGGCGGCGGACGAGATCATGTACTACCCGGGGGCCTTCTCCCCGGGCAGCCGGTCCGTGCTGGCCCGGCTCTTCCCCGACGCGCTGCTCGCCGGGGAGGCGGACGCCGCCGCGCTGGGCCTCAACGCGGTCAGCGACGGACGCCACGTGCTGCTCCCGCAGGCGGCGACGGGGCTCTTCGACCCCCTGCGGGACCGGGGCTTCGAGCCGGTCCCGATGGATCTGGGCGAGCTGCTCAAGGGCGGCGGCAGCGTGAAGTGCTGCACCCAGGAGCTGCGGGCGGCGTGAAGACCTGCACGCCGGAGTCGCGGCCCTAGCGGTCCTGGTCGCTCTCCGGCGGCGGCCAGGGGTCGCCCCACGCGGTGTCCCGGGCGGCACGGTAGAGCTCGCCGTGCCGCTTGGTGACCGTGGCGCGCCGCAGTCCCTCCTCGCGGGTGCAGAGCTCCAGCAGCACCTGGCCCTTGCGGATCTGCGGCCTGCGGATGACCCTGGCGTCGGCCGGGAGGACCGGGAACCGGGTCGCCACCACATAGCTGAACTTCTCGTCCTCGTGGCTGAGGGAACCTCCCTTGACCTGGCGGTGCAGGGAGGAACGGCTGACCCGGGCCGAGAAGTGGCACCAGTCCGTGCCGCGCTCGATGGGGCAGGCGCCGTCGTGCGGGCAGGGCGCCGCGACGCCCATCCCGGCGGCGATCAGCCGGTCGCGGGCCTCGATCACGCGTTCGTAGCCGTCGGGGGTGCCGGGTTCCACGACGAGCACGGCCTGCGCCGCGCTCGCGGCGGCGTCCACCAGCGCGACCCGGTCCGCGGGGGTGAGCTCCTTGAGTACGTACGATACGGTCACCAGGTCCGTGGACCCGAGCTCCAGCGCCGTACCGATCCTCGCCCGCTCCCAGGTGGCGGCCCGCAGCCCGGGCAGGCCGGAGGACATGGCCAGCTCACGGCCGAGGGCGAGAGCGGGTTCCGCCCAGTCCAGCACCGTGGTCCGCGGTCCCTCCTGCCAGGCCCCGGCGACCGCCCAGCTCGCCGCGCCCGTACCGCCGCCGACGTCGGTGTGCGTGGCCGGCACCCAGTCCGGCGCGGCCTCGCGGAGTGCGGCGAGGCAGGAGCGTACGGCCTCGAAGGTCGCGGGCATCCGGTACGCGGCGTACGCGGCCACGTCCGAGCGGTCCCGCAGCACCGGGGCGTCGGTGGGGGTGGTCCCGCGGTAGCTGGCGATGAGCCGGTCGACGGCCTGCGCCGCCTGCTTCGGGGGCAGCCCGCCGAGCAGGTCGGCCAGCGCGGCACGCAGGGCTTCCGCGGTGGGGAGGGTGGCGTTCACCGCCGAATTGTAGGCGCTGCGGGACCCCGCTCAGCAGCCCGGTGGTCCGGCACAGGATCGGGACGTGGGTACGGAACCGAACTGCTCTTCGCCTCGGGCCCGTTGCTACGCTGATCGCCGCCGTGCCGGGGACGGCTCGGAGATCGGCTCATCGGGGGGACCAATGAGACAGAGGATCGTGCGCCTGACTCTGGTGGGCGGGGTGCTCGTCCTAGCGCTGCTGATCCTGCTGGCGACCTGTGGGGGCGGGGGCGGCGGCTCCGAGGACGACGACGAGCCGAAGAAGCCCGCGAAGAAGAGCACCGGCCCCGTGACACGGCTGACCGTCCCCTCCGAGTACTCGACGGGGAGCGGATGGGAGGTCGTCGGCGCGGGGCCCGACTACGCCGTCTCGCGGACGACGGGCCTGCTGGCCTATCTGGTGCGTGAGCCCGACGGCCGTTACCGGCTGCGGACGCTCGACACGGAGACCGGCGAGGCCTACTGGAGCGGTCAGGCCGGGCGGGCGGCGGACCCCTCGCGCTTCCCGAAGCTGCTCACCGTCGTCAAGGACGACCAGGAGTTCTTCGTGACCTGGTCGGTCGGCAGGCCCGCGGACGCGCTCTCCCCCACGGAGACGTTCGTCTCGCTCGACGTGTACGACGTGGTGGAGGGCGAGCGGCGGCGCGTCGAGGTGCCGTGGACCGGTACGCCGACCGTCACGGCGACCGGGCCGGGCGTCCTGATCAGCGACGGCCGGGCGAACAGCGCGGTCGTGGACCCGGTCGACGGCGAGGTGTCGGAGATCGCCGCGTCGGACGTCACCTATCCGAAGGGCTGCGCGGCCTGCAAGCAGCTCACCGAGGTACGCGGACAGACGGCGAAGGGGCTGCTGCTGAGCGGCGTACGCGAATTCTGGGTGCGGGGCGGCTGGTTCAGCAGGCAGAACGCGCCGAAGGGCGCCGACCCTCTCTCCGGGACCCCCACCTCCGTGGCTCCGGGGCTGATCCTGGCGAAGTGGCAGCTGGCGAAGGGCGCGAAGCGGGCGGCCACGCACCAGCTGTGGACGGTCCACGACTCGGCGAGTGGGAAGCCGGTCGCCTCGGTGGAGTGCCACACGCCGGCCATAGAGCCGGGGCGCTATCCGCAGGCCGTCGTCTCGTCCTCGGGGGGCTATCTGGTGGCGGGGAACCTCGCGTTCGACCTCGACGCGAAGAAGGGCTTCTGCTTCGAGGACGAGGACGGTTCGCCGCAGCTGACGCTCGCCTCGGTGACCGACGGGGGCACGGCGTACGGCGCGACGACCGCGCGCGACGCGGCCGAGGCGCTGGACGGCGGGGGCGGCCCGGTCACGATGAGCTTCACGACCTGGAGCGTGGAGCCGCTGCCGGCGAACACACGGCTGCCGGAGACGGAGACGTCCGGGATCGGGGTCTTCCGCTGGACGGACCGCAAGGACCGTCTGCACCTGCTGGGTTATCCGCGCGAGGGCTGATCCCGCCGGAGGCGGGGTGCCCTGCTCAGCCCGGACACCTTCCGGGCCGGGGCGGGGTGCCCTGCTCAGCCGGCGAGCAGGGCCCGGAGCCAGAGGTCCTCGCGCTGCTCGACGTATTCGGCGTCGCTCCGCCAGGCGTCCCCGTGGCCTTCCGCCCAGTGCCTCGCCCAGGGCTGGTTGCCCTCGGCGGCCTGGGCGCGGAGGAAGTCGTGCATGGCGCGCGTACGGCGGCCGAGCAACGGCACCAGCGCGCGCCTCCCGGCCTCGTCGAGGCCGTACGTGTCGACGAAGAGGCGGAGCCGCTCCGGGGCGTCGGTGCGCTGCCAGTCGGGGTGCGCGGACATTGGGACGAAGCCCCGTACGGCGTAGGCGAGGTCCCAGAGGCGTGTGCCGGGGGCGGCGTTGTCCCAGTCGATGAAGGCCCACTCCTCGTCGCCGTCGGCGACGAGGTTCCACGGCGCCAGGTCGTGGTGGGCGATGATGTCGGCGCCGTCCGCAGGGACGAGCGCGTTCCACCGGGCGCCGGGCGGAGGCGTGAAGCCGGCCACGGCGTCGTGGAAGTCACGGACCATCCGCGCGACCCGGGTCAGCCCGGCCGAAGGGTCCACCAGAGCGAACCGGTCCGGCCAGATCATGTCGCCCGGCACGAAGGTCAGGACCTCCCTGCCCCGGTCGTCGATGCCGAGGGGGCGGGGAGCTGCGTGGAAGCCGGCCTCGTGGAGATGGGTCAGCAGTGCGTGCACCGCCGGGGTCCACGGCCCGGCGGGGCGGCGGACGGTGTCACCGACACGGACGATGCCCTCGCTGACGTTCCCGCCGGTCAACGGCAGTTCCTCTTCGGCGTGCACCGCCGCAGTCTGACCGGTGGAACCGCCCGGGCGCAACAGAACAGAGAGGGACGGGCCGCGCACGCCCGGCCCGTCCCCGCCGGTTCGGCGCTCAGCCCGTGGCCGGCTGCCGCTTCCCGCCGCCCGTGCTCCGCCACGGCCTGCACAGCAGCAGGAAGCACGCCATCGAGGCGAGGGCGCAGACGACTTGGACCACGGCCATCGGCACCGCCGTCCGTTCGCCGGCGATCCCCACCAGCGGCGAGGCGACGGCGCCGATCAGGAACTGGGACGTGCCGAGCAGCGCGGAGGCGGAGCCCGCCGCGTGCCTGGTGCGCATCAGTGCCTGGGTGTTGGTGTTGGGCATCGCCAGGCCCATCGCGGACATGAGCACGAACAGCCCGGCGGCCACCGGCAGCAGGCCGACCTCGCCGAAGACCCCGGAGGTCATCAGCAGCAGGGCGATCGCGGCGACGGAGATGACGGCGAGGCCGAAGCCCAGCGCCTTGTCCAGGCTGACCCTCCCGACGAGCAGCTTGCCGTTGATCTGGCCCACGGCGATGAGCCCGACGGAATTGATCCCGAAGAGCAGGCTGAACGTCTGCGGCGAAGCGCCGTAGATCTCCTGGACCACGAACGGTGAGGCGCTCACGTAGGCGAACAGCGCGGCGAAGGCGAGGCTGCCCGCGATCATGTAGCCGGTGAACACCCGGTCGGTCAGCAGCCCTCGCATGGTGCGCAGCGCGTCACCGATGCCGCCGGTGTGGCGGCTGTCCGCGGGCAGGGTCTCGTGGAGCCACTTCCAGACGACGAGTGTGAGCAGTGCGCCGATGACGGTCAGGACGACGAAGATGCCTCGCCAGTCGGTGAACTGGAGTACCTGACCGCCGATCACCGGCGCGATCACGGGGGCCACGCCCGAGATGAGCATCAGGGTGGAGAAGAACCGGGCCATCTCGTCGCCGTCGTAGAGGTCGCGTACGACGGCCCGGGAGATCACGATGCCGGCCGCGCCCGCCAGCCCCTGGAGGAGGCGGAAGCCGATGAGGAGTTCCGCCGAGGGGGCGACGGCGCAGATCGCGGTGGCGATCACGTAGACGATCATGCCGAGGAGCAGCGGCTTGCGCCGGCCCCAGCGGTCGCTCATGGGTCCGACGACGAGCTGTCCGAGCGCCATGCCGGTGAGGCAGGCGGTCAGGGTGAGCTGGACGGTGGACGCCGGTGCGTGCAGGGAGTCGGTGACCTCCGGGAGTGCCGGGAGGTACATGTCCATCGAGAGGGGCGGCAGTGCGGTGAGTCCGCCCAGCACCAGGGTGACCAGGAGTCCGGCCCGCCGGGCGGTGGTGGCGGCGGTGGCCGGGAGGCTCGATGCGAGGGTCGGGGGAACGGCCGGGGCACCCGCAGCGGTGGGGGTGGCGGTGGCCGGGGCTCCGTGTGCGGTGCCCTTGGTCTTCGTCGGTATGTGCTCGTGTTCTTGCTGGGCCCGGCTCGCGCCGTTGTCCGGCATCCTCTTCTCCGCTTCGTTGAATCCGCATCTATGCTCTCAGGTCAGTCGTAGTGGTCGATACCTTTTTGCGTGAGAGCGGGCGGGCATGAGCGGGACTGTGCGTTGGGGTGTACTGGCGACGGGCGGCATAGCCGCGACGTTCACGGCGGACCTCCTGGCGATGAAGGACTCGGGGGCCGAGGTCGTGGCGGTGGCCTCGCGGACCGAGGCGTCCGCGAAGGTGTTCGCCGACCGGTTCGGGATCGAGCGGGCGTACGGCAGCTGGGCGGAGCTCGTCGCCGACGAGACGGTCGATGTCGTGTACGTCGCCACTCCGCACTCCGCGCACCGGGAGGCGGCCGGGCTCGCGCTGGAGGCCGGGAAGCACGTGCTGTGCGAGAAGGCGTTCACGCTCAACGCGCGCGAGGCGCGGGAGCTGGTGGACCTCGCCCGGGAGCGCGGTCTGTTCCTGATGGAGGCCATGTGGACGTACTGCAATCCGCTCATCCGCCGGATGACCGAGCTGGTGCGGGACGGCGCGATCGGCGAGATCCGCACGGTGCAGGCCGATTTCGGCTTCGCGGGCAGTTTCGGGGCCGAGCACCGGCTGCGTGATCCCGCGCTCGGCGGCGGCGCGCTGCTGGACCTCGGGGTCTATCCGGTGTCCTTCGCGCAGCTGCTGCTCGGTGAGCCGGACCGCGTGCAGGCGGACGCGCTGCTGTCCCCGGAGGGCGTGGACCTGAACACCGGGATGCTGCTGGGCTGGGACTCCGGGGCCACGGCCCTGCTGAGCTGTTCGATCGTCGGGGACCTCCCGACCGTCGCGTCGGTCACCGGCACGGCGGGGCGGATCGACTTCCCCCAGGGCTTCTTCCACCCGGAGCACTTCCTCCTCCACCGGCCGGGCCGGGAGCCCGAGAAGGTCGTCACCGGTCCCGGCCCGCAGGGGCTCAAGGGCATGCAGTACGAGGCGGCCGAGGTGATCCGTGCGCTGCTGGCGGGCGAGAAGGAGTCCCCGCTGGTGCCGCTGGAGGGTTCGCTCGCCGTGATGCGGACGCTCGACGCGGTACGCGCCCGCGTCGGCGTCCGCTATCCGGCGGACGACCGCGCCTGACCCGGGGCCGGGTCGGGCAGAGGCCGGACCCGGGCCGGGTCGCACGGAAGGCAGACCCGAGGCCGGGTCAGGCCGGGGTCAGACCCGGGTTCCCGGCCTCGGTCACGAAGGAGCCGGCCGTGCTGACGGGTGCGCCGGGCGTGGTGACCGCCGACACCGTGCGGAAGTCCGCGCGTGCCTCCTCCGTGCCGAGCGTGACGAGGGCGTACCCGCGGCGGCCGTTGTAGAACTTCATGTGCGGGTTGGCCTGGGTCTGGTTGTTCCAGCTGGCCGGCTTGTCGGATCCGTCCTTGCCGCTGGCCACGGAGGTGGCGACGATCTCCGTGCCCACCGTCCGGGAGGACGGGTCGTCGAAGTCCTTCTTCAGGTCGAAGGCGTAACCGACGTGCACGTCGCCGGTGAGGACCATGAGGTTCTCGATGCCGGCGGCCTCGGCCCCGTCCATGATCCGCTGCCGGGAGGCCGGGTAGCCGTCCCACGAGTCCATGGAGAGCTTGTAGGCGTCGGTCGGGACGTCGCGCCGCTGGGCGAAGGTGACCTGCTGCGGCACGACGTTCCACCGGGCGCGGGAGTGCTTCCAGCCGTCGAGCAGCCAGCGCTCCTGGGCGGCGCCCGTCATGGTGCGCGACGGGTCCTCGGACTCCGGTCCGGGGACCTTCCAGCCGTCGCCGTAGGCCTGGTTGCTGCGGTACTGGCGGGTGTCGAGGATGTCGAACTGCGCGAGCCGGCCGAACCGCAGCCGCCGGTAGAGACGCATGTCGGGGCCGGAGGGGCGCTGCGGGGTGCGCAGCGGCTGGTTCTCCCAGTACGCGCGGTAGGCGGCGGCCCTGCGCAGCAGGAACTCCTCGGGCGGGACGGTGTTCTCCGGGGTGTCGCCCGCGTAGTTGTTCTCCGTCTCGTGATCGTCCCAGGTGACGACGAAGGGGTGCGCGGCGTGCGCGGCGCGCAGGTCCGGGTCGGACTTGTAGAGGCCGTACCGCATGCGGTAGTCCTCCAGCGTCAGGGTTTCCCGGTTGAAGTGGTCCGGCAGGACGCGGTCGGTGTACTTGCGGGCACCGCCGACAGCGGTCACCGCGTACTCGTAGAGGTAGTCGCCGAGGTGGAAGACCACGTCGACGTCCTCGGCCGCGAGGTGCTGGTAGGCGGTGAAGTAGCCGTCGTGGTACGCCTGGCAGGAGACGGCGGCCAGGGTCAGGGAGCTGTTGCGCGCGCCGGGGGCGGGGGCGGTGCGGGTGCGGCCGGTGGGGCTGATCCAGTTGCCCGCGCGGAAGCGGTAGTAGAAGGTGCGGTCGGAGTCGAGGCCGTCCACGTCGACGTGCACGCTGTGGCCGAACTCCGGGTGAGCGGTCGCGGAGCCGCGCCGGACGATCCGGCTGAAGCGTTCGTCGCGGGCGACCTCCCAGCGGACCTGGACCCGCTCGGCGGGCAGCCCGCCGTCGGCCTCGTACGGGCGGGGCGCGAGTCTGGTCCACAGCAGCACGGAGTCGGGCAGCGGGTCGCCGGAGGCGACACCGAGGGTGAAGGGGTCCTCGGTGATCTTCCGGGCGTCGAGCTCGGCTGCGGCAGCCGTGCCCCCTGCCGGCAGGTTGACCGCGAACGCCAGCGCGGCGGCGGCGCCGGTGACGGTGAGGAAGCGGCGGCGGCCCACCCCGGATCCGAGCCGCTGGGCGGCGATGCGGAGCTCCTCGGAATGGCCGCTCTGGCCGGGCGTGCTGCGGATCTGTGCGGGTGTCATTTGCCCCTCCCCTGCCGGATGTTGTCAGAGGCATTGCAGTGCGGGGTGAAGACCTGCCGTTGGCGGGTACACAACATCCTTATGGCGGTGCGATGAGCACCGGGTGCCGGCCGCCGGCAAACCTCCCGTACGCTGCCGGGCCATGAACGCTGAGCAGAGAATCGCTGTCGTCACAGGTGCCGGATCGGGCATCGGCCGGGCCGTGGCCCTCACCCTCGCGGGCGCGGGCTGGACGGTGGCCCTCGCGGGGCGGCGGGCCACGGCCCTGGAGGAGACGGCAGCCGCCGCCGGACCGGGCACCACGGTGTGCCTGCCCACGGACGTGAGCACCCCGGACGGGGTGGCCGCGCTCTTCGCAGCCGTGCGGGACCGCTTCGGCAGGCTCGACCTGCTCTTCAACAACGCGGGGACCTTCGGGCCCGGCTCGGTGCCGGTCGAGGATCTCGCGTACGAGGACTGGCGGACGGTGGTGGACGTCAATCTGACCGGGACGTTCCTGTGCGCGCAGGCGGCGTACCGCCTGATGAAGGAACAGGACCCGCAGGGCGGCCGGATCATCAACAACGGATCGATCTCGGCGCACGCCCCGCGCCCGCACTCGATCGCGTACACGGCGACGAAGCACGCGGTGACCGGCCTGACGAAGTCGCTGTCCCTCGACGGGCGGCCTTACCGGATCGCCTGCGGCCAGATCGACATCGGCAACGCGGCGACCGACATGACGGAGCGGATGAGTACGGGAATCCTCCAGGCGAACGGCGAGGTGGCCGTCGAGCCGGTGATGGCCGCGGCCGACGTGGCGCGCACGGTCCTGCACATGGCGGAGCTGCCGCTGGAGGCCAATGTGCAGTTCGCGACGGTGCTGGCGACGGCCATGCCGTACGTGGGCCGCGGCTGACCCTCGCCCTGCCCGCACCTGCCCGGAACTCGCCCTCGGATGCCCGAAGTTGCGAATTTCCGCCTACGGGTCCAGGCAAGCGCGTGCTGGCCGTATGCTGCTGGCCTTCACCAGATGCGCACAGAAGGACCACAACGCATGCGCATACGCAAGGGGACGGGCGTCAGGGTCTGCCACTGACCGCAGTGAACAGGCCGCCGCGGCCAGGGGGGTCCGCGGGGAACGGCCGAACGGCGTGGTCCGGGGGGTCAGGACCCCGGGCCACGCCCGCGGAGACGGTTCGCGCGGGCGCCACCGGGAATGCGCGCGCCCGCCGCCCGGTTGATGTGCGGCATGAGCTCACTCCCCGGCCACGAGGTCCTGCGCTACACCGCATTCTCCGCCGATCCGGCAGGCGGCAATCCGGCAGGTGTCGTCCTGGACGCCTCCACGCTCGACGACGCGGCGATGCTCGCCGTGGCCGCCGAGCTGGGATACAGCGAGTCGGCGTTCCTCACCGCACCGGACGGCCGCGGCGGCCACACCATCCGCTACTTCAGCCCGAAGGCCGAGGTCCCCTTCTGCGGCCACGCGACGGTCGCCGCGGCCATCGCGCTCGCCGAACGGGACGGCCCGGGCGACCTGGTGTTCTCCACCGCCGCGGGTACGGTCCCGGTCACGGTCACCCGCGAGGGCGACGAGCTCCGCGCGACCCTGACGAGCGTCGAGCCCCACACCACGGATGTCGCGGCCGACGACCTGGCGGAGGCCCTGGCGGCACTGGACTGGCCGGCCGCCGACCTGGACCCCGCCCTGCCGCCCAGGATCGCGTACGCCGGCGCCCGCCATCTGGTGCTGGCCGCCGGGAGCCGGGAACGCCTGGCGGACCTCTCGTACGACTTCGCCCGCCTGGAAGCCCTCATGCACCGGCTGGACCTGACGACCCTCCAGCTCGTGTGGCGCGAGTCCGCCACGGTCTTCCACGTCCGCGACCCGTTCCCGGTCGGGGGTGTGGTCGAGGACCCGGCGACGGGGGCGGCGGCAGCCGCGTTCGGGGCGTACGCGCGCGAACTCGGCCTGGTCCCCGACGAAACCGTCCTCACCCTGCACCAGGGCACCGACATGGGACGCCCCGGCACACTCACCGTCGCGCTGCACGCGGGCGACGCACGGATCAGGGTGAGCGGGACGGGCACCCGCATCGGCTGATCCGGCGGGGGCACACGGCGTCGGCCGACCCCGCGTGATCAGACGAGAAGGCCCGCGATCTCCTCGAGTTGCCCGGGCCGCAGCGGGCCGTGCGCCAGGGCCCCGGCGTTCTCCTCGACCTGGGCCACCGTCCGGAAGCCGGGGATCGGCACCGTCCGGCCGCTCCGGCCCCAGAGCCAGCCGATGGCGCCCTGGGCGAGGGTCCTGCCGTCCGCCGTCAGCACCTCCCGGATCGCCTCGACCCGGCGCGCCCAGTGCGCCGAGGGCACGCCGCCGGCGTCGAACCAGTGCAGCCACTCGGGCGGGCTGGACCGGATGTCCCCCGCCGCCGCCCGTCGGCCGGGGTCGCGCGCCCCTGCCAGGAGTCCCATCGCCAACGGGCTCCGGATGATGCTGAGCAGCCCCCGTTCCTCGCTGAGGCCGAGCATCGCGGGGGCGTCCTCCAGCACGTTGCAGGCGTGCTGGACTGCCGCGCAGTGCTCACCCTCGGCGAACAGTGCCGCGCGCTCCGGGTCGTCGGTGCTCCACGCGTACGCCCGGATCAGCCCTTCGGCCACGAACCCCTCGCAGGCATCCCTCAGTTCGGCCGCCTCGTCGGGCGGGGTGTCGCCGATGTGCAGCTGGAAGAGGTCGATCCGGTCCGTTCCCAGCCTGCGCAGGGACGCCTGGAGCGCGGCGCGGGCGTAGGCGGGCGAGGTGTCGCGCCCGTCCATGGTCCGGGTCCGCTCGTCGAAGAGGTTGCCCCACTTGGTGGCGACGACGGCCTCGTCCCGCCTGCCCGCGAGCGCCTTCCCCAGGACGCGTTCGCTGTGCCCCGCGCCGTACACGTCCGCGGTGTCGAAGAACCGCACCCCCAGTTCGAGTGCCCGGCGGATGGCCGCCACCGACTCGTCGTCGTCGACCTTGCCCCAGCCGAGCGGGCTGCCGTCGGGCGTCGCCCACTCACCGCCGATCGCCCAGCACCCGAGGCCGAGCGCGCCGACGTCGATCCCGCTACGACCCAACACCCGCGTCTGCCGATCCGTCTCTGTCCGCATGACCCGGAAGCTACGAGTTGGAGTGCACAAGAGGTCAAGCGCCCCCCATCCCGTTCCTTCCCGTCAGTTCACGTACACGCCTGCCCTGGCCGCCACCGCCGCCGTCGCGGCCGCGCGGTCGGCGACGCCCTCGTCGAGAGGGTCGCCGCTGACCAGCAGGCGGTAGTAGAGGGGTGCGGAGACGGCCCGGATCACCTCGTGGGCGTCGGTGCCTGCCGGCAGTTCCCCCCGCTCGACCGCCGCGTCGACACAGCCCGCCCACTCGGCGATGCGCACCGCGTAGAAGCGGTGGAGGGCCTCGGCCGTACGGGCGTCACAGGTGGCCGCGGCGATCACCGCGGCGAAGAGCGGGCCCTGCCGGGGGTCGGTCAGCGTCCGTACGACCAGCCGCGCGTTGGCCTTGAGGTCCTCGTCCAGGGAGCCCGTGTCCGTGCGCGGCACGGACTGCTCGGCCATGTCGGTGAGCAGGTCGGCGACGAGCCCCGCGGTCGTGGACCAGCGCCGGTAGACCGTCGTCTTGCCCACCTCGGCGCGGCGCGCGACATCGGCCAGGTCGAGCCGGTCGAAGCCCTGCTCGACCAGGGCGTCACCGGCCGCGCGCAGGACGGACTCCCGCACCCGCGCCGTCCGCCCGCCGGGCCGCACCGAGCCCGGCTCCACATCCCCAGCATTCATAACGGGTCTCCAGTTCCATTAGTTGGCCGATCCCTGCTACGGTGACACACATCTTAACGGAACCCAAGAACCGTTAGGCTCCTGATGCTCCCGGAAAGGGCACCTCATGTCCGCATCCAGCACAGCCCCCGCCGCCGCACCTCCCCAGGCTCCCGCCGCACGCATGACCGGCCGGCAGAAGCTCGTACTCGTCCTCCTGCTCGGCGCCCAGTTCATGATCGCCGTCGACTTCTCGATCCTGAACGTGGCCCTGCCCGCCGTCGGTGAAGGGCTCGGGTTCTCCCTCTCCCACCTCCAGTGGATCGCCACGTCCTTCGCCCTCGCGGCAGCCGGATTCACCCTGCTGTTCGGGCGCGTCGCCGATCTCGTCGGCCGTAAGCGCCTGTTCATGGGCGGCATGGTCGTCCTCGGCCTCTCCTCCGTGCTCGGCGGGCTCGCGACCTCCCCCGAAGTCCTGCTCGTCGCACGTGTGCTGCAGGGCCTGGCCACCGCTGCCGTCACCCCGGCCGGGCTCGCCCTGCTCACCACCGCGTTCAAGGAGGGCCCGCTGCGCGAGCGGGCGCTCGGGCTCAACGGCGCCCTGATGTCCGCCGGTTTCACCGCGGGAGCGATCCTGGGCGGGCTGCTGACCGATCTGCTGTCCTGGCGCTGGGCCTTCTTCATCAACGTTCCTGTCGCCGCGCTCGTCGTCGTCCTCGCCCCGTCCGTGATCACCGACTCGCGGCCCACCGAGCGCCCGAAGCTCGACGTGCCGGGCGCCGCGACCGTCACCGGCGGTCTGCTGCTGCTCGTGTACGGACTGACCCAGGCGGGCGAGTCCGGCTGGACCACGCCCACCACGCTGGCCGCACTCCTCGTCGGCGCCGCCCTGCTGGCCGGCTTCTGGTTCGTCGAGAAGCGGGCGGCGGCACCCCTGGTGCCCGTACACATCCTCGGGCGGCGCAGCGTCATCTGGGGGAACGTCACGGGGCTGATCGCCTTCGTCACCGAGACCTCGCTGGTCTTCCTGCTGACGCTCTACCTCCAGGAGGTCCTGGGCTACTCCCCGCTCGCGACCGGTCTCGCCTTCGGTGTCCTCGGGATCGGCACCGTGGCCGGCGGCATGCTCGGCGGCCGGGCGGTCGGCCGCTTCGGCAACCGGCGCACCATCGTCCTCGGCGGCGTCGTGCAGGCCGCCGCCACCCTCTCCCTGGTCGCACTCGGCACCTCGGGCGGCTGGATCATGCTCCTGCTGGCCGCCACCTTCATCGGCGGGGTCGGCAACATGCTGATGATCGTGGGCTTCATGGTCACCGCCACCTCGGGCCTCCCCGACGAGGACCAGGGGCTCGCCACCGGACTGGCCACGATGACCCAGCAGGTCGGCATCACCATGGGCATCCCGGTCATGAGCGCCGTCGTCACCGCCCGGATGGGCTCGGCCACCGGACCCGAGGCGGTGCTCTCCGGAGTGTCGACGGCGGTGCTCGTCAACTCGGCGCTGGTACTGGCGGGCGCACTCCTCGCCGGGGCCTTCCTCGGCCGGCCGGGCAAGCGGGCGTCGGCCGGGTGATCCACGAAGGTGAGTCGGACAGGGCCGGGGGACGGATCGGCGGCAGGATGACGCGCATGGCACAACCGCTGACCGTCCCCAGCCTGACCGCAGGAGCCGATTTCGTCCTGCGCCCCTGGGAGATGAGCGATCTGCCTCTCGTGCGCGAGGCGGCGGAGGACGACTACATCCCACTGATCACCACCATCCCCTCGCCGTACTCCCACGAGGCGGCGCAGGCGTTCGTCCGGCGCCAGTGGAACCGGGCGGCCACCGGAACCGGGTATCCCTTCACCATCGCCCGGACCCGGGACAGGCGGCCGGTCGGCTCCATCGGACTCTGGCTCTCGGACAGCGCCGAAGGCCGCGCGACTCTCGGCTACTGGATGACGGCAGCGGCCCGCGGCCAGGGAGTCGCGGGCGCCGCGCTGCGTACGGTCACCACCTGGGCCCTGCACGAACTGCGCATCCCCAGGGTCCAGCTCCTCGTCGAGCCGTGGAACACCGCCTCGGTCCGGACCGCCGAGAGCGCCGGATACCTGCGCGAAGGACTGCTGCGCGGCTGGCAGGAGATCGGCGGACGGCGGCGGGACATGCTGATGTACGCCCGGCTGAGCGACGACCGGTTCCCCGGCGGCGGCCGAGGGTGAGCGGCGCGGAAACGAACAGCCCGGCACCGCGCGGAGCCACGCCGCGCCACGTGCCGAGCTGAAACGCCCGGCCGCAAAACGGCGAACGGTGCATAATGCCACCCTGAACGACGCCTGCCCGCGCACGAAGGAGTCCACCTGTGGCCTTGTCCCGAGCAGAACGCGAACAGTTCCTGGCCGAACCGCACGTCGCCGCCATCGCCGTGGACGCCGGGGAGGAGGGCCGGGCCCCGCTCACCGTGCCGATCTGGTACCAGTACGAGCCCGGCGGCGACCTCTGGATCATGACCGGCCGCGACTCCCGCAAGGGAAGGGCGATCGCCGCGGCGGGCCGCTTCACCCTCATGGTCGACCGTCTCTCGCCCACCATCCGTTACGTCTCCGTCGAGGGCCCGGTCGTGGCGACCCTTCCCGCGACCCGCGAGCAGCTGGTGGAGATCTCGTCGCGCTACCTCCCGGCCGAGAAGGTCGACGGCTACGTCGACTTCGCGTGGAAGTCACACGGCGAGCAGGTGGTCATCCACATGCGCCCGCAGCACTGGCTCAGCACCGACCTGGGCGAGATCTGACCCTGCCGGGCGACGGCGGCCGGACTCGACCCCCGAGGGCACCGGAAGGGCCTCCGACGCAGGTCGGAGGCCCTTCCGGGCACGTGCCGAGGTGGGGGCAGACGAGTCGGGCTGTACGCCGGGTTCTGTCGCCCGGTCGCCTCGCGGCGGCCGGGGAGACGGCCATCCATCTAGGACCGGCATTGCTGCCGGTCTCGTGCGGTCTACCCGCGAACTCGGGCGGGCAGCCCTCGGACGTTCGCGCAGGAGCACCGGGGTGCTCCCTCTTGACCTTGCTCCGGGTGGGGTTTACCTAGCCGTCCGGGTCGCCCCGGACGCTGGTGGTCTCTTACACCACCGTTTCACCCTTACCCGGGACCGAGGTCCCGGGCGGTCTGTTTTCTGTGGCACTGTCCCGCGGGTCACCCCGGGTGGCCGTTAGCCATCACCCTGCCCTGTGGAGCCCGGACGTTCCTCGGGAGGATCCGGAGATCCCCACGCGGCCGTCCGCCCGGCTCGTCTGCCGTGCCGACCATGCTACCCGGCGGGCCGGGCGGTGAAGGCCGCGATGCCCGCCTCCCAGGCCCCCGAGAGGTCGGCGCCCGGCGGGAAGCGGCCGTCGAGCTCCAGGACCACCATTCCGTGGGCGAAGGCCCAGGCCGCCCGTGCCCGGTCGATGTCGCCGCCGGCCGCACGGAACAGCGGGGCCGCCGCCGCGTCCGCCGCTCCGGCGGAGGGGAGGGCGCGCCCCATGGTGAGGAGGTAGAGGTGCGGGTGGGCCAGGGCGTAGGCGCGGTAGGCGGTGGCGAGCGCGGAGAAGGAGCCGGGTGCGGCGGCCTCGGCGGCTGCCAGCACCCCGGCCGTCTCCCGGAGCGTCTCGGTGGCCAGCGCCGCGACCACGGACGACTTGTCGGGGAAGTGCTTGTAGAGGGAGGAGGCCTTCACGCCCACCCGGTCGGCGAGCCGGCGCATGGTCAGCGCCTCGGGGCCCTCCGACTCCAGGAGGGCGCGCGCGGCGGCGATGATCTGCCGGGGTCTGCCGGCCACGGTGGCGGCGGCGAGGTCACTCACGCGTAAGACCTTCCCTGGTACGGAGTCGGTACGCAGTCCGTAGCCGAAGACGTGATCGTACGAGATACGGACAACCCGGTCGCCGGGGGCTCGGCCCGTCGTCCGCCGTCCCGGCCGTCAGGCAGGTACGAAGAGCACCTTCGCCGAACCGAGGGCCGCCCGGGCGAGCCTGACCCGTAGCCGTTCGCCGAGTGGGAGCGGGGTGCCGGACTCGATCCGGGCGACGATCGCCGGCTCCTCGATGTGGACGGTGCCGACGGCCGGGTCCCCGTCCTTGACGTCGATCACGCAGCCGTCGAAGACCTCGCCGACGCGGTCCGCGACCAGGGCCGCCTCGACCAGGTCGACACACTCGCGCTCAGCGGTGCCGGCGCGGCGGGTACCGGTGGCCATCACGTCGGGCAGGCCGGGCAGCGCCTGGAGCACCCACTCCGGGGGCTCGTGACCGTCGGTCGCCGCGAGGCACAGCTCGGCGGCGTAGCGGTCGACGAGGCGGCGCAGCGGCGCGGTGCAGTGCGTGTAGAGCTCGGCGACGGCGGCGTGCACGGCGGGAGTGGGAAGGTGCCCGTGCTCGAACACGCTGTAGCCGGCGCCGCGCAGGAGCGTGGTGCAGTCCTGGAGGAACGCCGCGTGGCTGCCCTTCGCGGGGTCGAGGGAGCGCACCACCTCGGCATACGGGACGTGGTGCGGCCATGCGACGTGCAGGGCCTCGGCCGAGCGGCGGAGCCGGGCGACGGCGCCGTCGGGGGCGACCGGCAGGGTGCGCAGGATGCCGGTGCCCGAGTCCCGCATGATCCCGGCGGCCGCCATGCCGGTGAGCAGGGAGATCTGTGCGTTCCAGCCGTCTGCGGGCAGGGGCACGCGGTATGTGAGGCCGTAGCCGCCGTCCCGTTCGACGATCTCCTGCTCGGGCACGGCGAGGGAGATGCCGCCCCGGGCGACCTCCTGCTGTTCACGCAGCAGGCCGATGTCCCGGAGCAGCGCGAGAGGTTCCTCCGCGGTGCCGGCGTCGATATGCCGCTGGACAGCCGCGTAGTCGAGTTTCGCCCTGCTGCGCACGAGGGCCCGGCGCACCTCGGTGGAGACGGTGCGGCCCTCCGCGTCGAGGTCGATCCGCCAGAGCGCGGCGGGGCGGGTCTCACCCGGGAGGAGGCTCGCCGCCCCTTCGGAGAGGAGCGCGGGGTGCAGCGGGATCCTGCCCTCGGGCAGGTACAGGGTCGTCACCCGCCGGTGGGCCTCGGCGTCCAGCGCGCCGCCGGGCCGCACGAAGGCGGCGACGTCGGCGATGGCGTAGTTGACCCGGAAGCCGTGCGGGCGCCGCTCCAGGTGCATCGCCTGGTCGAGGTCCGTGGAGGCCGGCGGGTCGATGGTGAGGAACGGCAGGTCCGTGGCGTCCTCGTGGCCCGACAGGTCCGGGGACTTCGCCGACTCCGCGGCCTCGGCGAGGACGGCGGGCGGGAAGCCGTCGGGCAGTCCCAGCTCGGCGCGCAGGGCGCGCAGGGCCGCCCGCAGCGGAGTGCCGTCCGTACCGGTCACGTGAATCTGGCGACGGGGCATGCACCGAGCGTAGGGCGGGGTGGTGGCGTCGGCATCCCGGTCCTCCGAGCGGACGGCGACCCCGGCAGCCGCCCTCCCGTGCAGGTGACGGTGGCGCCGTCCCGGTCTCCCCGGCGGCCCGCGGGGCTCCGGCCCGTACCCTTGCCGGGGGCTCCCGTGTGCGACGGGGCCCTCTGCCGCGTATGAAGGAGAACTCCCGTGCTCGTGCTGTTGCCGCCCTCCGAAGGTAAGGCCGCCTCGGGGCGCGGGGCACCGCTGAAGCCGGAGTCCCTGTCCCTGCCGGGCCTCGCCGAGGCGAGGGCCGCGATCCTCGACGAGCTGATCGAGTTGTGCATGGCGGACGAGGACAAGGCCCGCGAGGTGCTCGGGCTGAGCGAGGGCCTGCGTGGCGAGATCGCCAAGAACGCCGAACTGCGCACGGCCGGGACCCGGCCCGCCGGGGAGATCTACACCGGAGTCCTCTACGACGCCCTCGGCCTGTCCACCCTGGACGCGGCGGCCAAGAGGCGGGCCGGGAAGTCGCTGCTGGTCTTCTCCGGGCTGTGGGGTGCGGTGCGGGTGGGCGACCGGATTCCGTCGTACCGCTGCTCGATGGGCGTGAAGCTGCCGGGCCTGGGCGCGCTGAACGCGTACTGGCGCGCTCCCATGGCTTCGGTCATGCCGGAGGCGGCCGGGGACGGTCTGGTTCTGGACCTGCGCTCGTCGGCGTATGCCGGGGCGTGGAAGCCGGCGGGCGCGGTGGCCGAGCGCACGGCGAGTGTGCGGGTCCTCCAGTCGCAGATGGTGAACGGGGTGGAGAAGCGCTCCGTGGTCAGCCACTTCAACAAGGCCACCAAGGGCCGGATGGTCCGCGATCTGCTGCTGGCCGGGGCCCGGCCCGCAGGGCCGGCGGAGCTGGTGGAGGTGCTGCGCGACCTCGGGTACGTGGTGGAGGCGCAGGCCCCCCAGCGCGCGGGGCGCCCCTGGGCCCTGGATGTGGTGGTCACCGAGATCCACTGATTCGACGGGCAGTCATTGCAGCATACGCAACGCTCGTTGCGCAGTGTGCGGTTCTCGCGGCAGGATGAGTCCATGACCTCCTCCGCGCCCGCCGCCGTGTCCGCTTCCGTACTGGATCTCGCCCCCGTCGTCCCCGTCGTCGTCCTGGAGGACGCGGCCGACGCCGTGCCGCTGGCCCGCGCGCTCGTCGCGGGCGGACTGCCCGCGATCGAGGTCACCCTGCGGACGGCCGCGGCCCTGGACACGATCCGGGCGATCGCCGCCGAGGTGCCGGAGGCCGTGGTGGGCGCCGGCACGGTCATCTCACCGGCGCACGTGACCGAGACCGTCGCCGCCGGGGCACGCTTCCTGGTCAGCCCGGGC
This sequence comes from Streptomyces sp. NPDC006516, assembly GCF_040611875.1. Lineage (NCBI taxonomy): Bacteria > Bacillati > Actinomycetota > Actinomycetes > Kitasatosporales > Streptomycetaceae > Streptomyces > Streptomyces sp. NPDC006516. The sequence goes on along the minus strand of NZ_JBEXPD010000001.1, from coordinate 789,307 downwards.
TGGACCGACGCCCTGCTGGACGCCATGAAGGCCTCGGGTGTGCCGTTCCTGCCGGGCGTCTCGACGACGTCCGAGGTGGTCGCGCTGCTGGAGCGCGGGATCACCGAGATGAAGTTCTTCCCGGCCGAGGCCGCCGGCGGCACCGCCTATCTCAAGGCCCTCTCCTCTCCCCTCCCCCAGGCCCGCTTCTGCCCGACGGGCGGCGTCTCGCTCGCCTCGGCGCCGTCGTATCTGGCCCTGCCCAACGTCGGCTGCGTGGGCGGCAGCTGGATGGTTCCCGGTGACGCGGTGGCGGCGAAGGACTGGGCGCGCGTGGAGCGGCTCGCCGCGGAGGCCGCGGCGCTGGGGCGCAAGGCCTGACACCCCTGTGCGGGCCCCGGCGCGCGCCGGGGCCCGAGCGCGGCACGTGCCCTGACACCCGCTGCGGCCCGGCCCGAAACCCCTGCCTGCCGGAGCCCGACCGGCGCCGGCCGCGTACGCCGGCGCAACCGCCTGGACCGCGTACGTCGGCGCACCGCCTGGACCGCGTGCGTCAGCCCGCCGCCTGGACCGCGTACAGCAGGCCGACGCCCAGCGCGAGGACGCCCAGCAGGAGGCGCAGCCCCTTCTCGGGAAGACGCGGCTGGAGCCGGGCGCCGAGGTAGCCGCCGCAGAGTCCGCCGAGACCGCAGGCCAGGCCGAGGGGCCAGTCCGGCGCGATGTCGCCCGTCGCGGTGAGGGACAGGAGGGCGTAGGTGCCCGCCCCCGCCAGGGACGTGACGAAGGTGCAGGCGAGCGCGGCGGGCGCCACCCTCGCCACGGGGACCCCGCGCCCGACGAGGATGGGGCCGAGCAGGGAGCCTCCGCCGATGCCGTAGACGCCTCCGGCGACACCGACTGCCAGGGCGAGCCCGGCGGTCGCACGCGGCGAGGGTGGCCTGGCGGCAGTACCGCTCCGGGCCGGCCGCAGCGTACGGGCGCACAGCCAGGCACCCAGCGGGAGCAGCAGGACCGCGATGAACGCACGGAAGACAGTGGGCCCCGGCACGGCGAAGACCCGGATCACGGCGCCGGCCACCACTCCCGGTACGGCGCCCGCCACGAGCAGCCGGGTCAGCGGCCCGCGCAGCTGTCCGCTGCTGCGGTAGCGCAGGAGCGCCCCCGGGCACGACACCACGTTGTACAGCAGGTTGGTGGGGGTCACGGCCGGGCTCGGTACGCCGAGGACGCTGACCTGGACCGGCAGCAGGAACACCGCGCCGGACACCCCGACCGGGGCGGTGACCACCGAGATCAGCAGCCCCGCGAGGAAGCCCAGAAGTCCTGTCGGCCAGCTCACCGCGGAGCCGTCACCGCAGGTGCGAGGTGTCGTTGAGGAGCCTCAGCGAGGGGTTCCCGTCCGCGTAGTACGCCACCGTCGAGACGGAGGCGGGCGAGAGCTCCATGCGGAACAGCGACTCCGGCGGGGCGCCGAGCGCGAGCCGGACCAGGGTCTTGATGGGCGTGACGTGGGTGACGACGAGCGCCGTGCGGCCCTTGTACCGGGAGATCAGCCGGTCACGGGTGACGGATACCCGCTCGGCGACCTCGGCGAAGCTCTCGCCACCGCCCGTCGGCGCGGCGTCCGGGGAAGCGAGCCAGGCGGTCAGGTCGGCACCGTGCCGCTCGCGCACCTCGGCGAAGGTGAGTCCCTCCCAGGCCCCGAAGTCGGTCTCGCGCAGGCCCTCCTCGATGCGGACCTCCAGGCCGAGCCGGTCGGCGACGGCCTGCGCCGTCTCCCGGCAGCGGCGCAGCGGGGAGCTGACGATCTCCTGCACGGTGCCGCGCGCGGCGAACGCTTCGGCAGCGCAGGCGGCTTGGTGACGCCCGGTGTCCGAGAGCTCGGGGTCGCTGCCGCCGCTTCCCGAGAACCGCTTCTCCGGCGTGAGAGCGGTCTCGCCGTGCCGCAGCAGGACGAAGGTGGCGGGCGCGCCCAGATCGGGTGCGCTCCCCCAGCCGACCTGGGGCGTGGCCCCGGCGGGCTGCGTGACTCCGGCGGTCTGCGTGGCCGCGTCGGCCCTCGTAGCCGCCCCCGTCTGCGTCGCGGCCTGCGCCGGGCGGGCGGCGGCCATGGCGGCGCGGACCTTCGCCGCGCCCGCCACCGCGTCGCCGGGCGGACCGGACGGAGGCAGCGGCGGCTCGGGGGGAACGGGCGTGCGCGCCGTCTCCATGTCGGCCGTCGAGGACGCCGGGTCCCACTGCTCTCCCCGCCTGCCCGCGTCCATCGCCTCGTTGGCGAGACGGTCGGCGTGCTTGTTCTGCTCGCGCGGGATCCACTCGTACATGACCGAGGAGGCGGGCAGGATGCTCGCGGCCTCCGCGGCGAGCGGCTTCATGTCGGGGTGCTTGATCTTCCAGCGGCCCGACATCTGCTCGACCACCAGCTTGGAGTCCATCCGGACACGGACCTGGACGTCCGTGTCCGGGAAGAGCTCCCTGACCGCCTTCAGGCCGGCGATCAGGCCCCTGTACTCGGCGACGTTGTTCGTCGCGACGCCGATGTACTCGGCGGCCTCGGCGAGGGTCGCGCCGTCGAGCGGGTCGAGGACGACCGCGCCGTAGCCGGCGGGCCCGGGGTTGCCCCGGGAGCCCCCGTCCGCCTCGACGACCAGCCGGCGGGGACCGGGCATTACAGTCCCGAGTCCGCGGTGCGGACCAGGATGCGGTGGCAGTTCTCGCAGCGCAGCACGGTGTCGGGGGACGCGGCCTTCACGTCGTTGACCTCCGTGATGTTCAGCTCCAAGCGGCAGCCCTCGCAGCGGCGCTGGTGGAGCCGGGCCGCGCCGACGCCGCCCTGCTGGGCGCGCAGCTTGTCGTAGAGCTTGAGCAGGTCGGCGGGGACGGCACCCGCGACGACCTCGCGGTCCTTGGCCACGGTGGCGGCCTCGGCGTCGAGCTCCTGGATCGCGGCGTCCCGGCGTGCGGTCGCGTCGTCGGCCTTGGCCTGTACGGCGCTGACGCGCTCGGTCAGCTCGGCGACGCGCTCCTGGGCGGACTCGCGGCGCTCCATGATCTCGAGGACGACGTCCTCCAGGTCACCCTGGCGCTTGGCGAGCGAGGTGATCTCGCGCTGGAGGCTCTCCAGGTCCTTCGGCGAGGAGACCGCGCCGGAGTCGAGCCGCTGCTGGTCGCGGACCGCGCGCTGGCGCACCTGGTCGACGTCCTGCTCCGCCTTGGTCTGCTCGCGGGTGGTGTCGCTCTCCTCGGTCTGCGAGGCGACGAGCAGGTCGCGCAGCTGGGCGAGGTCGCTGTTGAGCGAGTCGATCTCGGCGTGCTCGGGCAGCGACGTGCGCTTGTGGGACAGCTGCGAGAGGCGTACGTCGAGGGCCTGGACTTCGAGGAGTCGGATCTGGTCGGCGGGCGCGGCGTTCAGTTGGGGGCTCCAGAAGAGTGGTGGGTGGTCCAGGGGTCGGTGACCTGCTTCGAGACATGGACCCGCAGGTCCCATCCGTGGCGGTCGGAAATTGCGTCGAGCTGCGCGGCGGCCTGCTCGCACCAGGGCCATTCGGTGGCCCAGTGCGCGGCGTCGACCAGGCCGAGCTGCGAGTGCTGGACGGCCTCGGAGGCCGGGTGGTGGCGCAGGTCCGCGGTGAGGAAGGCGTCCACTCCCGACGCGCGTACGGCGTCGAAGAGGCTGTCGCCGGACCCGCCGCTCACCGCGACGCGACGGACGAGCGCGTCCGGGTCGCCGGCCAGCCGGATGCCCTGCGCGGTGGCGGGCAGCCGGGCGGCGGCGCGGGCCGCGAAGTCCCGGAGGGACTCGGGGTGGTCGAGCTCGCAGATCCGGCCCAGGCCACGGCTGCCACCTTCATCGGTGAGGTCGGGCACGAGCGGGCCGGTGACCCGGAGGTCCAGGGCGGCGGCGAGCGCGTCGGACACCCCGGGGTCGGCGGTGTCGGCGTTGGTGTGCGCCACGTGCAGGGCGATGTCGTGCTTGATGAGCCCGTGCACGACCCGGCCCTTGAAGGTGGAGGCGGCGACCGTCGTCGTACCCCGCAGATAGAGCGGGTGGTGGGTGACGATCAGCTGGGCGCCGAGGTCGCGGGCCTCGTCGGCGATCTGCTCCACGGGGTCCACGGCGAACAGGACACGGCTGATCTCCGCCTCGGGGTCACCGCAGACCGTGCCGACGGCGTCCCATCCTTCGGCCCGCTCGGGGGGCCAGAGGGCGTCGAGCTCGGCGATGACTTCAGACAGACGGGGCACGGAGGAAAGGCTACCTGTCCGCCGTGCTCCGCCGCCCCGGACCGCCGGAGCCCACGGGGGAGGACCGGCAGCCGGTGCGAATCGTTACGTGAAGGGGCGGCTCGTCACGTGAACGGGCAGGCCGCCTGGGGCCGCGCGGGCAGCGCCCAGCAGCACAGTCACCCCCTTCTCCGCAGGCGAATCAGGACATCGGCACCCTTATGTGTGAAGTGGTGTGGCTCGTGTTGTCCGGTGGGGAGTCCGAAACCTAGCTTCGGTGGCCGGAGGTGACCGCACCATGACTGCCTGTGTCATCGAGAACAAGACCGCCGGGGTCGCCGGAAGCGCCACGACCACGGAATCCGTACCCGCTCCCGCGGAGGCGGACGAACCTGCCGAGCCCGAGAAACCGCCGGCCGTGGATGCCATGGACGGGCCCGCCGCGGGTGCGGACCGGATGAGGGCGATGCCGCCGCGGAGCGGTGTGGGTGCCGATCAGGCCGTGCCGGCGGTGGCGTACGGGACCGCAGCGGAACCGCCGAGTGCGACAGGTGTCCGCGCCGGGACGGGCGTCGGAACTGGTATCGGCGTCGGTACCGGTGAGATCGCCGAGCGCAACGCGGTGCCGGCCTCGGGTGTCGCGACGGACCGGGGCGCGGCGCCGGTGTCCGCGCCGGTGTCATGGGGCAGCACCGAGCCGACGGCTGCGTCCCCGAGCACGACGGTGGCAGCGCCGAGCGCCTCAGGGGCGGCCCGGGGTGGCGTCGTGTTCCAGGGAATCGTTCCGTCCCGGGGCGGTACGGTCACCTCCCTGCCGCTCATCCCGCCCATGCCGTCCGTGCCACCCCTCGTAGTGGGCGCGCCCACCATCCTGATGCCGGGCGTCGCCACCACCCAGGCGCCGGGCGCACCCACGGCCCCCGGTGCTCCCGCCACCCCGGTGTCGAACGCACCCACCGGCCTGACGCCCGGCGCACCCCCCATGCCGGTCGCGTCCGCCACCCCCGCGCCGGTCACCGCCCCCACCGCTCAGGCACCGGGAGCGCCCGCCCGCGTGGCGCCGAGCACAGCCACCACGGCGAGGCAGGCCGCCCCCGCCGACCTGGCGCCCGGCGCGCCCGTCCGCCCCGCCGCCCGTCCGCGCCGCGTGCCGCCCACGCTCACCATCGCCGCCGACCGGTCGTACGCCGCCCGCCTCACCGCGACCGACCGGGAGGCGGCCGACCCGGCCTGGTTCCCCGAGCGCTGGACCCTGGACGGTCCGGAGCCGTACGCCGTGCCGCTCCCCCTCGGACAACCGGAGACCGCTGACTCCGACGTCATGCCGCTCTCCGACGGCCGCGTCCTGATCCGGCGCCGCGTGGCCGACCGGCACGCCTTCTCGCTGCTCTACCCGACGGGCCCCGGCACAGGTGAACTCTCCCTGGGCTCCCTCGCCTGCGCGGACCTCACCCTGCTGCCCCCGCCGCCGGACGGCATGAGTGCCTTCGCCCTGGTCCCCGGTGACCGCTCCACCGGCGTCTGGCTGGTGGCGGGCGGCGCCTTCGGACCCGAGCACGTCGCGGACGTGCCCGGGCGCTGTTCGGGCGGGGCATGGCTCGACCGCGAGGGACGGCTCCTCGCCCTGGACCGGCAACTGCCCGGCGGCGGCCCGGTGAAGGCCGTCGCCGTCGATCTCGGGCGGGGCGGCGAGGTCACGCCGCTCCTGCAGATCGCACCCGGCAGCGACGACCGGCTGCTGCTCGCCGACGCCGACAGCGGCCTGCTGCTGATCCGCTCCGACGCGCCGGGCCACGAGCGCCTCGGCTGGGGCGTCCTCGGCAGCTGCCTTCCCGTGCGCTTCCCCGAGTGCCTGCGCCCGGCGGGCACGGCCGTGACCCCGATCGCCGTACAGCCTGGCCAGATGCTCACGCCGGAGAATTGCGCGGTCGCCCTGCGGCTCGACGGTGCCGCCGGCAGCTGGGTGGGGCTGTGGCGTCCGTCCGGCCGGAGGCTGCACCAGTACGCGGCGCCGGACGGCTGGCTGACCGGAGCGGCGTTCTGGAGCCGGGAAGGCACGCTGCACCTGCCGTACGCGCAGCCCGGCGCTCCCTGCGCCCTGGCCGCCATCGAGGCTCCGGCGGAGTCGGACGGCGAGGTCGAGGTCGACGTAGAGGAGTCGCACCACTCCGGCACGAGCGGAACGCAACCGTCCGGAGCCTCCGGCACTCCTGGTGTGTGCAGGCCCGTGCCACTCGGTCAGGCGCCTCTCACGGGCAGTGCGGCGGTCGGCTGACGGCTGGGGCGGGGTCGTACACTCTGCCCCCGGGCCGCGCGGCCGTTCGCACGGATACCGAGGGTGGCCGGGCGATGGCCAGGGGGCTTGCGACGCACATGTAAGCGATTTATACGGGGTGACTTTCCCAGATGTCTGAAGCCCGAACCGACACGATCCAGACGCCTCCGCCGGGGGCGGACGGGCACCGGGCCGAGGCCGGCGGCGCCGGAAAACACCGAGGGGGCGCATCGGCGGAGAACTCCGCCGTGCAGCCGCACGGCCGCCACCGCCGTCCCTCCGAGGGGGGTGGCAGCGCCGCGGCCTGAGAACCGCGCCGTACGAGGCGCAGGGCCCGTCCGACAGCTCCATGCTGTCGGACGGGCCCTCTGCACGTCCGGAGCCGTGTACGCCGGAACGGCGGGCGCCTCCGGCCGGGTTTCCCAGCGCGCCGGTCGGCCGTCCGCGGCCTAGTCTGTCCCCGTGAACGAGATGCCCCGGGAGACCCGGCCGGCCAGATCCGTACGCATTCTGCTCGCCGAGGACCGGGGCACGGCGCGGAGCGCGCTCGCCCTGCTGCTCGGCATGGAGCCGGGCTTCGACGTGGTGGCCCAGGTCGCCGACGGGGACCGGGTGGTGGACGCCGCCCTCACCGCCCGCCCGGATGTGGCCCTGCTGGAGGTGGGTCTCCCGGGCGTCGGCGGTCTGGACGCGGCGGCCCTGCTGCGCGACGAGGTACCGGACTGCCGGGTGCTGATCCTCGCGTCGTCCGCCGGGCCGGGGAATCTGCGCCGGGCGATGGAGGCCGGAGCGGTGGGCTTCCTGGTGAAGGACGGCCCGGTCGGGGACCTCGTGAAGGCGGTGCGGCGGGTGCTGACCGGGGAGACCGTGATCGACCCCGCGCTGGCCGCCCCCCCCGAGCCGCTCTGAGCACCCTCCCCGGGTCTTCTCAGGTGGCGGCCGGGCGTTCGTGATCGGCCCTCCCCGGCAGCCAGAGCAGCATCATCAGCGCTCCCGCCACCAGCACCACGGCCGACGTACGGAAGGCCAGGGCGTATCCGGCCGTGATCTCGGCCGCTCCGGCGGAGCCCCCGGTGCGGGCCGCCGCGACGGTGGAGAGCACGGCGAGGCCCAGCGCACCGCCCATCGTGCGGGAGGTGTTGACCAGGCCGGAGACCAGGCCGGCGTCGCCGGGCGCCGCACCGGAGGTGGCGAGCGCGGCCAGCGGGGTGGAGGCGAGTCCGGCACCGGCCATCATCAGGACGCCGGGGAGGCAGACCGCCGTCAGGTAGTCGCCGTCCACCCCCATCGTGGACTGCCAGCCGAAGCCCGCGGCGGCGACGAGGGCCCCCGCCACGGCCAGGGGCTTGGCGCCCGTCCTGGCCATGATCCTGGGCGCCGCCTTTGCGCCGACGAAGATGGCGGCGGAGCTCGGCACAAGGGCGAATCCGGCCTCCAGAGGCGTGTAGCCGAGGACGTTCTGGGCGTAGACCGTCATGAAGTACCACATGCCGAAGGACGCCGAACCGAGCAGCAGCATCGACACGTTCGCCGCCGAGACGGCCCGGACGCCCAGGATCCGCAGCGGCATCAGGGGGGCCGCCGCCCTCGCCTCGACCAGGACGAACAGCCCGAGCAGCGCGAGACCACCGGACAGCGGCACCAGGGTCGCGGCGGCGGTCCAGCCCTCGGCCTCGGTCTGCACGATGCCGTACGCCGTCGTCGCCAGTCCCACCGTGACGAGCACCGCGCCCAGCAGGTCGATGCGGCGCCGGTCACCCGCCCGGCTCTCGGCCAGCCACACCGCCGCGCCCGCCAGGACGAGGGCTCCGATCGGCACGTTGATCAGCAGGACCCACCGCCAGGAGAGGAAGTCGGTGAGCACTCCGCCGACCAGCCCGCCGGCCGCCCCGCCGCCCGCGCCGACCGCCATCCAGGTGCCGATCGCCCTGGTACGGGCGGGCCCCTCGGGAACGGCGGAGGTGAGGATGGTGAGCGTGGCCGGGGAGAGCACGGCCGCACCGAGTCCCTGCCCGGCGCGGGCGGCGAGCAGCTGCCAGCCCTCCTGGGCGAGTCCCCCGGCCAGCGAGGCAGCCGTGAAGAGGCCGAGTCCGGTCAGGAACATCCTCTTGCGGCCGTATATGTCGGCTGCCCGGCCGCCGAGGAGCATGAAGCCGGCGAAGGCGATGGAGTAGGCGTTGACGACCCACTGCAACCCGGGTCCGCTCAGACCGAGGTCGGCGCGCATGGACGGCAGCGCGACATTCACGACGGACACGTCGAGGACGACCAGGAACTGCCCGGTGCAGGCGGCGGCGACCACGGCCCACGTGCGGGTTCTCGAACGAGCGGGCAGCCTCGTGGGCGTGGTGACGTCAGCCATGCGCGTCATACTCCCAGGCCGCTCGTGCCCCGTACATCGGTTTCCGGACCCACCCGGGCCCAGGTCCTCGGGCGTAGGACCTTTTACGGACTGCCCCGTTTTTACGTCGCGTTCACCGGAATACCGCGGGCATACGGAAACGTTCAGCATGCACACACTTGGTGACCGTGCGTCCTGGGCGCACGGTCACATGCTCTGTCCGCTCACCCTTCCTCACCTTTCCCTGCCCGGAGGCCATACGTATGCAACGGACGACGAACGAACGGCAAGCCGGGGAGGCCCTTCCCGACCCGCGCCGGCGCGGGAGCGGCGGGGTCGTCCCCGTCCTCGCGTTCGCGGGGATCACCGTCGCGGTGATGCAGACCCTGCTCGTCCCCGTCATCAAGGACCTGCCGTCCCTGCTCGGCACCGCACCGGCCGACGCGACCTGGGTGATGACGGCCACCCTGCTCGCCGGTGCCGTCGCGACCCCGATCATGGGCCGTCTCGGCGATCTGTACGGCAAGCGGCGGATGCTGCTCGCCAGCCTCGCCGTGATGGTGGTCGGCTCGCTGATCTGCGCCTCCACCGACGATCTCGTGGTCATGATCGTGGGCCGGGCGCTCCAGGGCTTCGCCATGGGCGCCATCCCGCTGGGTATCGGCATCATGCGCGACGTGCTGCCGCGCGAGAAGCTCGGCTCGGCCATGGCCCTGATGAGCTCGTCCATAGGCGTGGGCGGCGGACTCGCGCTGCCCGCCGCCGCGCTCATCGCCCAGCACGCCGACTGGCACGCGCTCTTCCTCGGCTCGGCCGCGCTGGGTGTGCTCGCCATGACGCTGACTTTCCTCGTCGTGCCGGAACCGCCGCTGCGCGCGCCCGGCCGCTTCGACCTCCCAGGGGCGCTGGGGCTCTCCCTCGGCCTGGTCTGCCTGCTGCTCCCCGTCACCAAGGGCGGCGACTGGGGCTGGACCTCCGGTGCGACCCTCGGCCTGATCGCCGCGTCCCTGGTGATCCTGGTGCTGTGGGGCCTCTTCGAGCTGCGCAGCCCGGCGCCGCTGGTCGATCTGCGGACCAGCGCACGGCGTGAGGTGCTGCTCACCAACCTCGTCTCGATCATGGTCGGGGTGGCCTTCTACGCCGTGTCGCTGGTGCTGCCGCAGCTCCTCCAGCTGCCCACGTCGACGGGCTACGGACTCGGGCAGTCGATGGTGGTCGCGGGTCTGTGCGTGGCGCCGCTGGGCCTGACGATGATGTTCGTGGCCCCGCTGTACGCCCGGCTCTCCGCCCGGCGCGGCCCCAAGGCGACCCTGGTGCTGGGCATGCTGGTCATCGCCGTCGGTTACGGCGCCGGGCTCGGCCTGATGAGCGCCGCCTGGCAGACAGTGGTGATCGCGGTGGTGCTCGGGGCCGGCATCGGGCTCGCGTACTCCTCGCTCCCCGCCCTGATCATCGGGGCGGTCGACGCGTCCGAGACCGGTGCGGCCAACGGGCTGAACACGCTGATGCGCTCGATCGGCACCTCGCTGTCGAGCGCGGTCATCGGCATGGTGCTGGCGAACACCTCGGTACGGGCGGGCGGAGTGGACGTCCCCACCATGGAGGGGTTCCGGACCTCCTTCATGATCGCGACCGGGGCGGTGCTGATCGGCCTGGCTCTGGCCGCTTTCCTGCCAAGGCAGCAGCCCGCGTCCCCGGTGCTGCTGGCCAGCAGCGCGGGCGACGAGCTCGCGGCGGCGGAGGCCGCTCCCTCGGCGGTGCCGGTCAGCGCACCGGAGCGTCGAACCTCGGCTCCGTAGCCAGGAGCCGGGACACGTCGGTCCCGGCCGCGAGCTCCTGCGGCCGGGCACCACGGCTGAACAGCCGTGCGGGAAGGGCGCCCTGGACCGTCGCCTCGCCCTCGCGGACGCGGAGCCAGGAGCCCTCGCGCAGTCCGAGCACGGGGACGTCGTTCTCCTCCAGGAATTCGGCGAGCCGCTCCTCGCGCGTCTCACCCTTGTGGGTGCTGGCCGGGTCCGGGTCCAGGTAGTGCGGGTTGATCTGGAACGGCACCAGGCACAGCGCGTCGAAGGACGGCGGCTGCACGATGGGCATGTCGTTGGAGGTGCGGAGGGTCGGCGCGGCCATGTTGGTGCCCGCGCTGGCGCCCATGTACGGCAGCCCGTCCCGTGCGGCGTCGCGCACCGCCTCGCGCAGGCCGGTACGGTACAGGGCGTCCAGCAGCCGGAAGGAGTTGCCGCCGCCGATGAACACGGCGTCCGCGGCTGCGAGTTCCGCGACGGGGTCGGCGTTCTCGTGGACACCGCGCACGCTGATGCCGGACGGCTCCAGGGCGGCGCGGACGCGCGCGGTGTACGCGTCGTGGGCGGCCAGCGCGTACGGCACGAAGGCGAGCCGCGCGTTCGCCGGGAGGAACGCGGTGACGGTGTCCAGAGCGTGTTCCAGATAACCGCGGCCGTACTGGGTGGAGTTGGAGAGCAGCAGCAGATTCACGGGGTTCCTCGTGCGGGTGGGGCCGGCGGCACACGGAGGCCGGCCGGGCGGTGTACGGGCAGGGGTCAGGCACTACGGGGGCGGCCGGCCCGGGACTTCGGCCTCTGGGGCGGGTGGGTGAGCCGCTGCTCCAGCAGGCGGGCGGCGTGCCGCAGCGCGTCGAGCCGGTCCTCGGGCGCTCCCCGGAAGCGGTCCTCCCCCCCGCCGAGGCTGAGGCTGCCGTAGGGTTCGCGCCCCAGGAACACGGGGACGGCGACGGTGGCGATCCCGGAGTCGTACTCACCGACGGTCCAGGCGTACCCCTGGGCGCGGACCTTCAGGAACTCCTGCTCCAGCAGGTCCGGGTCGGTGACGGTCCGGTCGGTGAAGCGGGCCATGGGACGGCCGCGGAAGAGCCGGTGGCGCTGGTCGTCGGGCAGGTAGGCGTAGAAGGACTTGCTGGTGGCCCCTGCGTGCGCCGGGTAGAGCTCACCGACCAGCGGGTAGTAGCGCAGCGGTCCGGTCTCGCCCTCCTCGGCCGCCACGCACCGCATGTGGAAGCTGTCGGGCAGGCAGAACAGGACGGTGTCACCGGTCGTCCGGCGCAGCTCCTCCAGCACCGGCGCGGCCAGCAGCTCCAGCGACCCGGAGCGCTCCCAGAGCCTGCCGAGGCGCAGGACCGCCGGTCCGATGCGGTAGCGGCGCGTGACCGGGTCGGACACCAGGAAGCCACGGCCCGCGAGCGTGGCCAGCAGGCGCTGCGCGACCGAGGTGTCCCAGCCGAATTCCTCCGCGACCTCGGTGACGCCCCAGTCCGGCCGGGTGCGCTCGAAGGCCAGCAGCACCAGGAGCGCCCGGTCGACGGTTTGCAGGGCACCGGCCGGGGTGCGCCGGTCCAGATCGAAGTCGGCCATCAGCATCTCACCATTCAGACCTGAATTGCAGATAACGGGAAAGAGTTGCGTTCCACGGTAGCCGATCCCGAATGTTGCTCCAGCACCCCGCCCCGCGCTCTCCCGCAGGAGCGCCGGGCGGGTGTCCCGCTCCTGAGAAAGGCCCTCCATGCTGAAGTACGTACTGGACATCGTCGAGCTGCTGGACGACCCGCAGGCCGGCGGAAAGTCGGTCGCCGGATACCTCGACTCCGTCGCCGGGGCCGAGGGCTCGTCCGCGCAGGTCACGACGGTCACCGGAGACCGGGGGGCGACGGACTTCGTACTCGTCCGCATCCCCGGCACCCGTGGACGTACCTCGGGCGGCAGCGCCCGGACGCTCGGCGTGGTCGGCCGCCTGGGAGGCGTCGGCGCGCGGCCGGAGGTGACCGGGCTGGTGTCCGACGCCGACGGTGCCGTCTCGGCACTCGCCACCGCAGCAAAGCTGCTGGACATGCGCCGTCGGGGCGACGCGCTGCCCGGCGACGTGATCGTCGCCACGCACATCTGCCCGAGCGCCCCGACCGAGCCGCACGACCCGGTGCCGTTCATGGGATCCCCGGTGGACATCGCCACGATGAACCGGCACGAGGTCACCGGCGAGATGGAGGCCGTGCTCTCCATCGACACCACCAAGGGCAACCGCATCATCAACCACAAGGGCCTGGCCCTCTCGCCCACCGTCAAGGAGGGCTGGGTGCTCCGGGTCTCCGAACAGCTCGGCGAGCTTCTCGCGGTGGTGACCGGTGAGCCGTTGGTCACGTACCCGGTGACCACGCAGGACATCACGCCGTACGGTAACGGTGCACACCACATCAATTCGATCCTCCAGCCCTCCACCGCGACCGCCGCCCCGGTCGTCGGTCTCGCGGTCACCTCGGCCGCCGCGGTGCCGGGCTGCCAGACCGGCGCGAGCCACGAGACGGACATCGCCTCGGCCGCCCGGTACGCCGTCGAGGTCGCCAAGGCCTTCGGCGCCGGAACCCTGGACTTCCACGACGCGGTGGAGTTCGACAACCTCGTCAACCGCTACGGGTCGCTGGCTCACCTGCAGACCTTCGGCCGCACACCCCAGGAGTCCTGATGGCTTCCGACAGCCGGGCCGCCACCACGGCCCCCGAGAACAAGAGCATCGGCAGCGACGACTACTCGCTCTCACGGGTGCCGCGCGACAAGCGTTTCGGCTTCTGGTCGATGCTCCTCCAGTGGCTGGCCCAGTCCGGGTCGATCTCCCAGTTCACGCTGGGTGCCACCATCGGCGTGGGGATGACCTTCGGGGACGCGTTCCTGGCCTTCACGCTCGGCGCGGTGATCCTGGAGATCGTGATCTTCGCGATCGGCCTGGCGGGGATGCGTGAGGGTCTCGCGACACCGATGCTGACCCGCTGGGTGGGCTTCGGCCGCAACGGCTCGGCGCTGGTCAGCTTCGTCATCGCGGTCAGCCTGGTCGGCTGGTTCGGCGTCCAGAACACCATCTTCGGCAACAGCGTCTCGGCGCTCGTCGGCGGACCGTCCTGGATGTGGTGTGTCGCCGCGGGCATCGCGATCACCGCGCTGGTGATCTTCGGCTTCCGCTGGATGGCCCTCTTCGCGAAGATCGTCACCCCGCTCTTCTTCGGCATGGTCGCCTGGTCGGTGATCACCACGCTGAACGACCACTCGATCGGCGACCTGGTGAGCTCGCCCCCGCCCGGTGAGGCGATTCCGCTGGCGGTGGCCGCCACGGCGATCGCGGGCGGCTACATGACGGGCGCCATCGTCTCCCCGGAGATGACCCGCTACAACAGGAAGGGCTCGCACGTCTTCGTGCAGAGCGCCTCCTCGATGATCCTCTCCGAGTACATCGTCGGCATGGTCGGCGTGCTCCTCGGACACCTGGTGAAGTCCAGCGAGGTCTCGCACATCGTGCTCTCCACCTCGGGTGCGTTCGGCGTGATCGTGGTCCTGATGTCCACCGCCAAGATCAACGACTGGAACCTGTACGGCTCCTCGCTCGGCGTCGTCAACTTCTTCCAGGTCGTCTTCGGCAGGCGTCTGCACCGCGGGGTGGTCACCGTCGCCCTCGGTATCGCCGGCACCCTCCTCTCCGCGGTCGGCATCATGACCCACTTCACGGAGTTCCTCTCCCTGCTCGGCGTGATGATCCCGCCGATCGGCGGGATCATCGTCGCGGAGTACTGGGTCGTGAAGCGGATGCGGCGGCCACTGGACGAGACCCGCGAGGCACAGACCCTGCCCGCGACCTCTCCCACCTGGGTGCCGATGTCGTTGGCCGTATGGGCGGTCGCCTTCTGCGTCGGCAAGTTCTACGACGGCGGCATCCCGGCCCTCAACTCCCTGGCCACCGCCTTCCTGCTGTACTGCGTGCTCGGCCTGCTGGGCTGGATCAAGCCCTACGGCACCTCCACCCTGGACGACGACGCGCACACCCCCGCGCCCGCCGCCCACGTCACCACCCCGGCAGGAGCGGCATGAGCATCGTCCCCGCGTCCGAACAGGCCCAGGAGGAGGCCGTCGGCCTCTGCGCCGAGCTGATCCGCTTCGACACCTCCAACCCCACCAGCGACGAGCGAGCGGCTGCCGACTGGGTGGTCGCCCGCCTCGCAGAGGCCGGCATCGAGTCCGTACTGATCGAGTCGGCGCCCGGCCGTGCCAACGTCGTCGCGCGCATCGCGGGCGCCGATCCCTCCCGGGGCGCCCTGCTGGTCCACGGCCACCTCGACGTCGTACCCGCCGACGCCTCCGAGTGGCAGGTGCCGCCGTTCTCCGGGGAGATCCGGGACGGCTACCTCTGGGGACGCGGCGCGATCGACATGAAGGACACCGTCGCGGTCGTGCTGGCCACCGCCCGGCACTTCGCCAGGACCGGTACGCGGCCGTCCCGGGACCTCGTCCTCGCCTTCCTCGCCGACGAGGAGGCGGGCGGGAAGTTCGGCGCCCACTGGCTGGTCGAGCACCGCCCCGAGCTCTTCGCCGGGGCGACCGAGGCGATCGGCGAGGGCGGCGGGTTCTCGTTCGCGATCGACGACACCCGGAGGCTCTACCCGATCGAGAACGCCCAGCGCGGCATGGCCTGGATGGAGCTCACCGCCGCCGGCCGGGCCGGCCACGGCTCGTCCCCCAACGACGAGAACGCGGTCACCGACCTCGCGGAGTCCCTCACCCGCATCGGGCGCGAGACCTTCCCGGTCCGGCTGATCGAACCGGTCCGCGCCCTGCTGGAGGAGGCCGCCCGCCTCTACGGCGTCGAGTTCGACGAGGACGACATCGAGGGCACGCTGTCCCGGCTCGGGCCGGTGGCGGACTTCATGCAGGTGGTGCTGCGCAACTCCGCCAACCCCACCATGTTCAGCGCGGGTTACCAGACCAATGTGATCCCGGGGAAGGCCACCGCCCGGGTCGACGGACGCTTCCTGCCCGGCCACGAGCAGGAGCTGATCGACACGATCGACCGGCTGCTGCTGCCCTCCGTCAGCCGCGAGTGGGTCAACCACGACATCGCGCTGGAGACGTCCTTCGACGGTCCGCTGGTCGACGCGATGTGCGACGCGGTCCGTGCGGAGGACCCGGACGGCCACCCCGTCCCGTACTGCAACCCCGGCGGCACGGACGCCAAGGCCTTTACCCACCTGGGCATCCGCTGCTTCGGATTCAAGGGGCTGAAGCTCCCGCACGACCTGGACTACGGCCGGCTCTTCCACGGCGTGGACGAACGCGTCCCGCTGGAAGGCCTGCGCTTCGGCGTCCGGGTCATGACCCGGCTCTGGCAGAGCTGCTGACCTGACCCGGCAGCCCTGCCGGGGGCCTGCCCCGACCCGGGCACACCCCACCCGTACGCCCCCGCCGCTCCCCGCGGCGGGGGCGTACGGCACGATGGGACGCCGTCCGATCCACCGCCCCACCAGGAGGAACCCCTTGACCGCCGAGCCGACCGCCGTACCCGAGCCCGAGGTCCTCGCCGCGTTCGAGGGCGCCAAAGGCTTCATGCCGGTGCGCGAGGGGCTCGCCCTGTACGCCGCAGCCGTCGAGGCCGCCGCGCTCGGGCTCCCGCTGCTGGAGGTCGGCACGTACTGCGGGCGCTCCACGATCCTGCTGGCGGACGCCGCCCGCGCGGCCGGGGTGACGGCGCTGACCGTCGACCACCACCGGGGCAGCGAGGAGCAGCAGCCGGGCTGGGAGTACCACGACCCCTCGGTGGTGGATCCGGAGATCGGCCTGATGGACACGCTGCCCTCCTTCCGCCGCACCCTGCACCGGGCGGGCCTGGAGGAGCATGTGGTGGCGCTCGTGGGCCGGTCCCCGCAGGTGGCGGCTGTGTGGGGCGGGCAGCTCGGCTTCGTGTTCATCGACGGCGGGCACACCGACGAGCACGCCGGCGGCGACTACGAGGGCTGGGCCCCGAAGGTCGCCGACGGCGGGCTGCTCGTGATCCACGACGTCTTCCCCGACCCGGCCGACGGCGGCCAGGCCCCCTACCGCGTCTACCGACGCGCCCTGGAATCAGGGGCGTTCACCGAGATCTCGGTGACGGACTCACTGCGCGTGCTGCGGCGTACGGGGCCGGGGATCTGAGGGGCACGGATAGCATCGCGGCGTGCGCTACGACGAGTTCGCTCCCCCCACCCCGCGCCCGGGCCCGCGCCGCCGGCCCGTGTTCGCCGCAGTGGCGCTGGCCGGCGCCTGCCTGACCGCGGCGGGATGCGGCGGAGGCGACGGCGGGCCGCCCCCGGGTGACGCCAAGGCGGGCGCCGCAAGGCCGTCGGCGCCCGCCTCCCCCGGGACACCCTCGCCCAGGCCCTCGGCGCCGGAGGCAACGAGCCCCTCGGCCGCGTCCACTTCCGCGAAGCCGAAGCCGAAGCCTGCCGCCCGGGGGCCGCTGACGGGCCGCACGGTGGTGATCGACCCGGGGCACAACCCGGGCAACCGCGACCACACACGCGAGATCAACACCCAGGTCGCCATCGGCACCGGGCACAAGGAGTGCGACACGACGGGCACGGCCACCGACGCCGGTTACGCGGAGGCCCTCTTCACCCTCGACGTCTCCCGCCGCCTGCGCACACTCCTGGAGGGGGAAGGCGCGAAGGTCGTCCTCACCCAGGACGGTGACCGCCCCTTCGGCCCGTGCGTCGACGAGCGGGCCCGTATCGGCAACGCGGCGGGGGCCGACGCGGTCGTCTCGGTCCACGCGGACGGTTCCGCAACCGGGAACCGGGGTTTCCACGTCATCCTTCCCGCAGCGGTGAGCGGAGGCGGCGCCGACACCACGAAGATCGTCGCGCCTTCACGGGAACTGGGGGAACGGATCGCGGGGAACTTCGTGCGGGCTACCGGAAGCGCCCCTTCCAATTACATCGGCGGGGACACCGGGCTCGACACCCGTGACGATCTCGGCGGGCTGAATCTGTCGACCGTGCCCAAAGTGTTCATCGAATGCGGCAACATGCGTGATCCGCGGGATGCCGCTCTGCTCACCAGTGCGAGCTGGCGCCAGAAAGCCGCTCTCGGTATCGCCGAGGGCATCAACAGCTATCTGATGCGGTAGTCGCGCGATGACAGTGGCGACATCGGGGGGACAGTGGCTCCGAGGTCCGGGCAGCACCACAACCCGCCCGGGCAGACGATAGATTCATCCGTACGATGGGGAGCCGCCCCGAGCTTCGCGCCGTACCCGCCGTTCAGGCGGCAGCGACGACCGCCCCGACGAGACGACCGACTAAGGACCTTCACGTGAATATCCGCTCCCTCTCTCGAGGCGACGGCGTGGTGATCGGAGCAGCGGTCGTGCTGTTCATCGCCTCCTTCCTCGACCTCTCCGGCTTCGACTGCCCCTCGGGCGTGGACTGCTCCGGCTACAGCGCGAACGCCTGGGACTCGCTGTCCGTCCTGATGAGCATCTACCTGGCCGGCATCATCGGCGCCGCGCTGCTGATCGTGAGCCGCTTCGTGCCGGGCCGTAAGGTCCTCGGTTTCGAACTCGGCCAGTTCGGCGCCGCGTTCACCGTGTTCTCCCTGTGGTCCATGTTCTGGACGATCATCGACGCCGGTGACGCGGGCGCCGGTCTCATCCTCGGCCTGCTGGCCGCCATCGCGCTGGCCGGCGGCGCGGTGGCCACCCCGCTGGTTCCCGCGCTCAAGGCGCCGCTCGTGGGCGCACCGCGTCCCGCGCAGAGTGTGCAGCCCGCCTACGGCCAGCAGCCCGGCCAGGGTTACGGCTACCCCGGTGCCCAGCAGACCTTCGGCGCCCAGCCGGGCCAGCCCCAGCCGTACGGCGCGCAGCCGGGCACGCCGGAGCCGCAGCAGGCTGCGCAGCAGGCCCCCCAGGGCGGCGGCGCACCGGCCGGCGACTTCACGCCGTTCTGGTTCGCGGTGCCGGTGGCCCGTCCGCTCTACGGCGAGGACGGCGCCCCGAACCCGATCGCCGAGCTGGCGCCCGGCACGTGGTACCTCGCGGTCGAGCAGCGCGGTCCCGGGCTCGTCGCCCAGACGCAGGACGGCCGTCGTGGTGTGCTCCAGGACACCACGGGCATCCAGCGCGGCTGACCCTTCGCACGCGAACGGCCCCTGCCCGCAAGGGCGGGGGCCGTCGTCGTGTCCGGAGCCCTTCGCATCGGCCCGTCCGGCACGGACCCGGCCTCAGCCGAAGGACGACCTGTCCAGCCAGAAGTCGAGGAGCCCCCGGTCACCCAGCACTTCCAGACCCCCTTCGTCCGGCTTCTGCCTGCGGTTGAACGCCAGCATCAGTTCGGTCAGCGGGCCCCGGAGGGCCACGGTCGCCTTCGCGTGGCCGTGGCTCCAGGTGAAGCCGTCCTCGCCGAACTCGATCAGCCACTCCGCGCCCGGCACGTCCGTGGCATGCAGGTGCAACGACCGTCCGCCACCGCGGAGTTCGGCCGCCTCCGGGTCTCCCTCGGCCTGTGCGAAGGCGACGATCCGGAGCCACTCCGTGACGGTGTCCGCGGCCAGGTCGGGAGCCACCGCGTAGGCCGTCCCCGTGGCGAGGGCGGCGTCCGCCCGGTGGACGACTGTCTCGTGGGCCATGCGCCGGGCCCAGAAGGCCGTTCGGTGGTCCCAGCCCCAGGTCCAGACCGGGGTGTCCGGCCCCGCTTCCCGCAGGGCGTCCACCGTCTCGGTGGCGCCTTCCACCAGCCAGGCCCGCAACGCCTCCGCGTCGTCGCCCTCCGGACCGGCGGCGCCCCTCACGCGGTCCTCGGGGACGTCCTCGGTCGCCCTGCCCCGGACGATCTCCCCGGCCCAGCGGTGGGCGCCCCCGACGTGGACGACGAGCTCGCGCAGATTCCAGGCGGGGCAGGTGGGTACCCGGCGGTTCAGGTCCGCGTCCTTCACGAGAGCGGACAACTCGGCTGTCTGGGCCAGTATTTCGTCGCAGTAGCGGGTGTGTTCGAGGAGAGTCATCAAGGCACCCTACGCGGCCCGCTCGACACCCTCACCCTGTTTCACCCGCCGAGCTGGGAAGGGGAGGGGACCTTGTTCGTCACCTCGGCCCCCGCGCTCTTCCCCGCCTCCTTGACGCTGTTGATGACGCTCTCGAAGGCCCCCACGTCACCGGCGCCCAGATCGCCCTTGCCCATCTTGGCCGCCAGGCCCTTGAGCGAGTCGATGCCCGCGGTCAGCGGCGCGACGGCCTTCGACAGCAGCGGGTCGCCCTTGGCGTTCTCCGCGGCGGCCTTGAGCCTGTTGTACGCGAAGGCGCCCGCGAGCCCCGCCTTCACCACCGCGAGCGTCCGACCGTCGGCGCCCTTCTTGAAGGTGCCGGCTCGGTACGGCTTCACGATCCACTGGTACGCCGCACCGGCCGCCAGGCCCGCGTTGGCCACGAAGCGCGTCTTGGCCCACTTCTGCTTCTGGGCCGAGGTCGTGGGGCTCGGGCTCGCCGTGCTGCTCGCCCGGTTCCCCGAGTCGTCGCCCCCGCAGGCGGTGGTGCCCGCCAGGAGGAAGCAGGTCAGCAGGAGGGCCACGACGGGGCGGCGGAGTGCTGCGCAGCGGAACACGACGGGCCTCCCTGACCGGGGACTTCACGATGAGTGACGGGCATCGGCACCCACGGTCAGGCTCACCCTTACGGGGACAGGCCGCCACCCGGCACACGCCGTACGGGTTTCACTCCCGGTGGAGCGGCAATCCGGAGAGCATGTCTCCCAGAACAGGCACAGGAAGCAGTACAGCGGCACGCGTCATAGCCGTCGTAGCGGACATCATGGCGTTCATCATCATTCTGTGGATCCTGATGTACCTGCTCGACGCCAACCGGGGCAACGACCTGGTTCAGTGGGTCCAGGACTCGGCCCGATGGCTGGCGGGCTGGTCGTACGACCTGTTCACCTTCGACGAGGCGTGGGCGCGCGTCGTCACCGGTTACGGTCTGGCCGCCGTCGTCTATCTGTTCATCGGTCACGCGGTGGCCGGGCGGGTCCGCCGCTTCTAGGGTCTTACGTCCGGATCAGGCGGGACCAGCGCACGCGAGCCGGCGTGATCCGAACGTGAGGGCCTAACGGCAGCAGTCCGGTTCCAGCCCCTTCGGCAGCCGTTCGCCGCCGAAGACCGCGGTGGTCGCCTCGTCCCCTCCGAGCGCGGCCACCGCGAGCAGCAGGGATCCCGCCGTCCAGGTGGTGAGTTCCTCGGGCCAGAAGGCCCGCTCACCCTCGAAGACGTAGCCCGTCCAGTACAGGCCGCCCTCGGCCCGCAGGTGCTGGACGGACTGCAGGATCTCCAGGGCCCGGTCCGACTCCCCCGTCACCCAGAGCGCCAGGGCCAGTTCGCAGCTCTCGCCCCCGGTGACCCAGGGGTTGGGGATCACGCAGCGCACACCGAGGCCGGGCACCACGAAGCGGTCCCAGCCGTCCTCGATCCGCCGCGTCGCTTCGGCTCCGGTGAGCGCGCCGCCGAGCACCGGGTAGTACCAGTCCATCGAGTAGCGGTCCTTGTCGAGGAAGCGCTCCGGGTGGCTGCGGATCGCGTGGCCGAGTGCTCCGGCGGCGAGCTCCCAGTCGGGCTGGGGCTCCTCGCGCTCCTCCGCCAGCGCCAGCGCGCACCGCAGGGCCTGGTAGACGGAGGAGCAGCCGGTCAGCAGGGCGTCGGTGACGGGGGTGCCGTCGGCTTCGCGCTTCCAGCCGATCTGGCCGCCGGGCTGCTGGAGGCGCAGCACGAACTCCATCGCGGCGTAGACCGTGGGCCACATCCGGTCGGCGAACGCGTCGTCACCGGTGGCGAGGTAGTGGTGCCAGACGCCGACGGCCACGTAGGCGCAGAAGTTGGTCTCCCGGCCCAGGTCGGTCGGCCGGTCCGCCTCGCCGTCTTGGTAGGCGGCGTACCAGGAGCCGTCCTCGTTCTGGTGGCGGGCCAGCCAGGCGTAGGCGCGTGCGGCGGCCTCGTGTTCACCGGCCGCGTCCAGGGCCATCGCGGCCTCGGTGTGGTCCCACGGGTCGAGGTGGTGGCCGCGGAACCAGGGCAGCGCCCCGTCCTCACGCTGCACGGCGAGCAGCGCGGCCACGGTCTCGGCGGCCTGCTCGGCGGTGAGGACGCCCGGCAGGACGAGGTGTTCGGTCTGCTCCGGCGTGCTCACGCCTCGGCCTTCGGCAGGTGCGGCTTGGTCGCGTACGCCACGAAGCTCTTGCCGACGACCGGGTTGAGCAACTGCTCGGCGACCCGGGTGGCCAGGGGCTTCTTCATGATGTCCCAGACCAGCAGCTTGTGGTACGCCCGCACCGGCAGCGCCTTCTCGTTGTCCACTCCGAACGCGCACTTCAGCCACCAGTACGGGCTGTGCAGCGCGTGGGCGTGGTGGGTGCCGTAGGGCTTGAGTCCGGCCTCACGGATCTTGCCGAGCAGCTCGTCGGCCTTGTAGATGCGGATGTGGCCGCCCTCGACCTCGTGGTACGCGTCGGAGAGGGTCCAGCAGACCTTCTCGGGGCCGTAGCGGGGCACGGTGATCGCGATCCGGCCGCCGGGCTTCAGTACGCGGACCATCTCGGCGAGCACACCCTTGTCGTCCGGGATGTGCTCCATCACCTCGGAGATGATCACGACGTCGAAGGACGCGTCGGGGAAGGGCAGGTTGAGCGCGTCGCCCTCCATCGCGGTGGCGGTCGCACCGGCCGGCGCCTCCCCGGCCTCCTTCATCGCGGCGAACCACTTCGCGACCTCGCGGATCTCCTCGCCGTTCCGGTCGAGGGCCACCACCTGGGCACCGCGCCGGTAGCACTCGAAGGCGTGCCGGCCGGCGCCGCAGCCCAGATCGAGCACTCGGTCGCCTGCGGCGAGCGGGAAGCGGGTGAAGTCGACGGTCAGCACGGGGGCCTGCCTTCGAGGTCGGAGGTACGGATTCCGGGAGCCACGGGGTCGCTCACCTGCGGGCCCCCCGGGCAGCGATCGACTGACGGTACAGCTCGACGGTGCCGAGGGCGGCCCTGGCCCAGGTGAAGTTGGCCAGGACCCGGGCCCGGCCGGCCTCACCCAGGCGGGCGCGCAGCGCGCTGTCGCCGAGCAGCCGGTGGAGGGCGGCGGCCAGGGCGCCCGCGTCGCCGGGCGGTACGGCCAGACAGGTCTCCCCGTCGGGGCCGGCGACCTCCGGGATGGCGCCGCCTGTGGTGGCCACCAGCGGGGTCCCGGTGGCCATGGCCTCGGCCGCGGGCAGCGAGAAGCCCTCGTACAGCGAGGGGACGCAGGAGACCTGGGCGCTGCGGACCAGGTCGACGAGCTCGGCGTCGCTGATGCCCTTGACGAACTCCACGGCGTCCTGGAGGCCGTAGCGCTCGATCGCCTGGGCGACGGGTCCGTCCTCGGCCCGCTTGCCGACGACGACGAGGTGCGCCGCGGGGTTCTCGGTGCGGAGCTTGGCGAGCGCCTCCACGAGGTGGACGAGGCCCTTGAGCGGGACGTCCGCGCTGGAGGTGGTGACAATCCGTCCGGGGACCTCCGCGACCGAGGGGTCCGGCGACCAGAGGTCGGTGTCGGCGCCGATGTGGACGACGCGGATGCGCTCCCGGCGCACACCGAGGTGCTCGGTGATCTCCTGCTGCGACGAGCCGGAGACGGTGAGGACGGAGGGCAGCCGGCG
This sequence comes from Streptomyces sp. NPDC006516, assembly GCF_040611875.1. NCBI lineage: Bacteria > Bacillati > Actinomycetota > Actinomycetes > Kitasatosporales > Streptomycetaceae > Streptomyces > Streptomyces sp. NPDC006516. The sequence goes on along the minus strand of NZ_JBEXPD010000001.1, from coordinate 766,007 downwards.
GGCGACGCGCTTCTGCATGCGGGTGAAGCCGTACCAGCGGCGGACCGAGAGGCGGCGCCGCACCGACTCCGCGGCGTCCAGGTCCAGTTGGCGGTCGACCGTGATCGGGTGGTGGATCGTGGTGACGAGGGGGGCGCCGAGGTCCCCGAGCAGGCCGTAGCCGAGCGTCTGGTTGTCGTGCACGACGTCGAAGTCGCCGCGCCTGGCCAGGAGATGCCGGCGGGCCCGCAGGCTGAAGGTGAGGGGCTCGGGGAATCCCCCGGTCCACATGGTGGCGACCTCGGCCAGGTCGATCCAGTCGCGGTACTCGCCGCGTCCCGGGGTGCGGAACGGGTCGGGCTGGCGGTAGAGGTCCAGGCTCGGCAGCTCGGTGAGCGGGACGCCCTCGTCGAGCACGGGGTACGGCTGCGAGCCGATCACCTCGACGCTGTGGCCCAGCCGGGCCAGCTCGCGGCCGAGGTGGCGTACGTAGACACCCTGGCCACCGCAGAAGGGGTTGCCCTTGTAGGTCAGGAGCGCGATGCGCAACGGCCGGTCACCGTCGGTGCCCGACGCGCCGCCGCCCTCGAAGGGGCCCGTCTCTATGGCCTCAGCGGTCACACTCGGCCCCCTTCATCACTGCGTGTTCGCCGGAGCGTAACCGGTCGCGCTAATCTAGAACAAGTTTCAGACTCGTTCGTTCAACCCGCACCGAATCTACCGGCAGGTAGCGTCGGCGTGACGGCCGGATCAGGTGATTCGCGCCACGGCGGAGGCCCTGGCGGGCTGTGCGCGCCCGGAGAGGCCGCCCGTCCGGACAGGGAACCGGTTCTCCCTTTTTGAATGGGGACAGATGACAGCGGAAGCCAGGCCGGCCGTGCCGCCCCTGACGGAACGCCAGGAGGCCCGTCGCCGCAGCATTCTGCAGGCCGGGGTCCAGCTCGCCGGGCGGGGCGGCTTCGAGGCGGTGCAGATGCGTGAGGTGGCGGACGCGGCGGGCGTCGCCCTGGGCACGCTGTACCGCTACTTCCCCTCGAAGATCCACCTCCTGGTGGCGGTCATGCAGGACCAGCTCCAGCACCTGCACGTCACCCTCCGCAGGCAGCCGCCCGCCGGGGACGACGCCGCCCAGCGGGTCGCCGAGACCCTGATGCGGGCCTTCCGGGCGCTCCAGCGCGATCCCCACCTGGCGGACGCCATGGTGCGGGCGCTGACCTTCGCGGACCGCGGCGTGAGCGCCGAGGTGGACGCCGTGTCCCGGCTGACGACGGCGATCGTCCTGGACGCGATGGGGGTGGAGGAGCCCTCGCAGGAGCAGTTGTCCGTGGTCCGCGTCATCGAGCACACCTGGCACTCCGCCCTGATCACCTGGCTGTCGGGGCGGGAGTCCATCGCTCAGGTGAAGCGGGACATCGAGACGGTGTGCGGGCTGATCGACTCCCCGGCGGACACCCGCTGAGGCGCGCCCATGTGCGGTGCCCACACCGGCACCCGCCGAGGTGAGGTGCCCTGCACCATGTCGACGGCGCCACGGTGTTCGTACGGTTCGGCCCACATCACCCGAACCACGCCGAGGAGCCGGTCACCATGCGTCGCAGAGCCGTTGGCACCGTCCACAGAAGAACCCTGACCACGGCCGCGCTCGGCGCCGCGGGTCTCCTCCTGGCCGGCTGCACCGCCGCCGGGCAGGCGGGCAGCGGATCCGGGTCCGGCAAGGGGGAGGACGAGGCCGTGAAGGTGGGTCTCGTCTACTCCCGTACGGGACTGCTCGCCGCGTACGGGAAGCAGTACCGCGACGGGTTCATGGCGGGCCTCGACTACGCGACGAAGGGCACCGGCAAGGCGGGCGGCCATCGCATCGAGGTCACCGAGCAGGACGACGCCGGTGACCCGGGCAAGGCGGTCTCGGCAGCGAAGAACCTGATCGGCAAGGGCTACAAGGTGCTGGCCGGCACGACCGACTCCGGGGTCGCCCTCCAGATGGCCCCGCTGGCCGCCCAGAACAAGGTGCTGTACGTCAACGGCCCGGCCGCCACGGACGCGGTCACCGGGGTCAACACGTACACCTTCCGCTCGGGACGGCAGTCCTACCAGGACATCCTCACCGCGGGCACCATGCTCGGGGACGCCGAGGGCAAGAAGGTCACGGTCCTGGCGCAGGACTCCACCTTCGGCCAGGCCAACGTCGCCGCCGTCGAGGCGGTCCTGGGCGCCAAGGGGGCGAAGGTCGGCTCCGTGCTGGCGCCGCCCAGCGCCACGGACCTGACGCCCTTCGCCCGGCAGGTCAAGGCGGGCGGTCCCGACCTGGTCTTCGTCGCCTGGGCCGGTGCGACCGCCCCCGCGTTGTGGACCGCGCTGGACCAGCAGGGGGTGCTGACGGCGGCCAAGGTCGTCACGGGCCTGGCGGGGACGGCCTCGTACCCGGTCTTCGGGGCCGCCGGCGCGAAGGTCTCCTTCCTCGCGCACTACTTCCCCGGGGCGGGCGGCGGCAACGCCGTGGAGAAGGCCATGCTCGACGGGGTCGAGAAGGCGGGTGGCACCCCCGACCTGTTCACCCCCGACGGGTTCACCGCGGCGCAGATGATCGTGCGGGCCGTCGAGGAGGGCAGCGCCACGGACACCGCCGCCATGGTGAAGGCGCTGGAGGGCTGGAGCTTCGACGGGGTGAAGGGCCGGGAGGAGATCCGTGCCGGTGACCACGCCCTGGTGCAGCCGATGTTCGTGGCCAAGCTCAACGGTGTGGGCGCCGCCGCGAAGCCCGAACTGGTGAGCACACAGCCGAGCGGGACGGTGGCTCCGCCCGCGAAGCCCTCGAAGCCCTCGAAGCCCTCGAAGCCCTCGGCGGGCTGACCGGTGACCGCATCCGGGACCGCCACCGCGCGGGAGGAGGGAGCACGCGTGGCCGCGCCCGTGCTCCGGCTGGACGGGCTGGGCTGGCGCGTCGGCGGGGCGGCGATCGTCGAGGACGTCACGGTCGATGTCCGGGAGGGCGAGTTCCTCGCCTTCATCGGGCCCAACGGGGCGGGCAAGACCTCCCTGTTCAACCTGGTCAGCGGGATCGTGCGGCCCACCGCGGGCTCGCTGACACTGGACGGCGCGGACCTGACGGACCTGCCCGTGCACACGCGTGCGCGGCGCGGGATCGGCAGGACGTTCCAGACCTCCAGCCTCTGGCCGCAGATGACGGTGGCCGAGCACGTGCGGCTGGCCGCCCAGGCCCGGCAGGGCGGCTCGCACCGCCTCTGGCGGCGGGCTTCCGCGTACGCCGCCGAGGTGACCGGCGTCCTGGAGCGCACCGGTCTCGGCCACCGCGCCGGGGCGAGTGCGGCCGAGCTCTCGCACGGCGAGAAGCGCAAGCTGGAGCTCGCGGTGCTGCTGGTCGGCGAGCCGCGGATCATGCTGCTGGACGAGCCGATGGCCGGGGTGAGCGCCGAGGAGGTCCCGGCCCTCACCGAGCTGATCCGCACCCTGCACGTCGACGAGGGCCGCACCGTCCTCATGGTCGAACACCACATGGACGTCCTGCTGGGTCTCGCGGACCGGCTGGCCGTGATGCACCACGGCCGCCTCCTCGCCCTGGACACCCCGGGCGCGGTGACCGCCGACCCCGTCGTCCAGCAGGCCTACCTCGGGGAGGGACTGTGACCGCCCCCGCGCTGCTCGCCGTACGGGACCTGCGCGTCCTGATCGGCGGCCGGCACATCCTGCACGGCGTGGACCTGGACGTGGCACGCCACGGCGTGACCGCGCTGCTCGGCCGCAACGGCGCCGGGAAGACGACGACCGTACGCGGCGTGCTCGGACTGGTGCCGCGCGCCGGGAGCGTGCGCCTCGACGGCGAGGAGACCGTGGGACTGCCCACGCACGCCCTGGTCCGCCGGGGCATCGGCTACGCGCCCGAGGACCGGGGAGTCTTCGCCGGTCTCACCGTCGCCGAGAACCTGCGCCTGGCCGAACGCCGGGGCGCGGACGGGCCGGCGTACGGCCTCGTCCACGAACTCTTCCCCGAGCTGAAGCGCCGCGAGCGGCAGTTGGCGGGAACGCTGTCCGGCGGCCAGCAGCAGATGGTGGCCATCGGGCGCACCCTGCTCAACGGCAACCGGCTGATCATCGCGGACGAGCCCACCAAGGGCCTGGCCCCCAAGGTGGTCACCGAGGTGGCCCGGGTGCTGGAGCGTGCCGCCGAGGCGGTGCCGGTGCTGCTCGTCGAGCAGAATCTCGCCGTCGTGCGCCGGCTCGCCGAGCACTGCGTGGTGCTCGCCGACGGACGGACGGCCCATCAGGGCGAGGCCGCCGCGCTGCTGGGCGACGCGGAGGCCACCCGCCGGCTGCTCGGCGTGGGCCGGGGCCCGCTCGCCCCTCACACCGCGGAGGCGGATTCCTGATGTCCACCATCGTGCTGCTCACCATGACCGGACTCGGTCTGGGGGCGCTCTACTTCCTCGTCGCGTCGGGGCTCTCGCTGATCTTCGGCCTGATGGACGTGCTCAACTTCGCCCACGGGGCGCTGCTCTCGATCGGCGCGTACGGCACCTGGTGGGCGGCCTCCGGCCATCTGCCCGGCGCGGGCCCTGGCGGCTGGGGCTTCGCGCTGGCGGTCCTCTTCGGTACGGCGGTGGGCACCCTGGCCGCCGTGGTGCTGGAACTGGCCGTCGTACGGCCCCTGTACACCCGGCCCCGCGAACAGGTGCTGGCCACGGTGGGGGTGGGGCTCGCCGTGCCCGCCCTGCTGTCGGGCATCTGGGGCTCGGACGCCCGGACCTTCCCGGGGCCCGATGCGCTGTCCGGCACCTTCGGGCTGCTGGGCGCCGAGGTCCCGGTCAACCGGCTGGTGCTGGTCGCGGCGGCGGTCGTCGTCCTGGTCGCGCTGCGGCTCTTCCTCGGCCGGACCCGGCACGGCCTGGTCGTGCGGGCCGGTGTCGAGGACCGGGCCATGGTGACGGCACTGGGCATCGACGTGCGCAAGGCGTTCACGCTGGTCTTCGCGATCGGCGGCTGCGCCGCCGCGCTCGGCGGGGCGCTGGGCGGGCTGTACTTCGGCTCGGTCGACCCCCGGCAGGGCACCTCGCTGCTGATCTTCGCGTTCGTGGTCGTGGTCACGGGCGGCATGGGTTCGGTGACCGGCGCCGCGGTGGCGGCCGTCGTCATCGGCCTGGTCCAGCAGTTCGCCAACTACTACACCGCAGCGGGCCTCGGCGACCTGGCCGTCGTCGTCCTGCTGGCCGCGCTGCTGCTCGTCCGGCCGCGCGGACTGACCGGGAGGCTCGCGTGAGCACCGCCACGACATCCGCACCCGCCGCCGCGAGCACGGCTCCGGTCCGTGACAGGCGCCGGCCGCTGCGCTGGTGGCCGGCCGCCGCCCTCGTGCTCCTGATCGTCGCGCCGTACAGCGCACTGCCCCTGCCCGGTCTGCTGGACGGTCCGGTGGGCAGCCCGGGAAGCCTGCAACTGCTGGCCACCTGCCTGCTGTTCGGCGCCCTGGCCACCGGCTACGACCTGCTGCTGGGCCGGACCGGTCTGCTCTCCTTCGGTCACGCCCTGTACTTCGCGGCGGGCAGTTACGCCACGAACATGTTCCTGCTGGAGGCGGGGCTGCCGTTCGCCGTCGCCGCCGTCCTCGGACTGTGCTTCGGCACGGCCCTCGCCCTGGTGCTCGGTTCGGTGAGCCTGCGGGTCACGGGCATCGGGTTCTCCATGGTGACGCTGGCCTTCGCGCAGGCCGGATCGATCCTGGTCTCCCGCAACCCGGGCGGTCTGACCGGCGGCGAGGAGGGCCGCGCGGCTCCGGCGGAGCTGCTGCCGTCCTGGCTCGTCGGCATCGGCCACACCGCGAACCTGTACTGGATCACGCTCGCCTATCTCGTCCTCACGCTCGGCGTCGTCCACTGGGCGGTGCGCTCCCCCACGGGCCGGGTCTGGGAGGGCATCAAGGAGAACGAGCGCAGGGTGGAGGTGCTGGGCCTGAAGCCGTACGGGTTCAAGCTGACGGCCTTCGTCCTCGCGGGGGCCCTGGCGGCGGCCGGCGGGCTCGTCCATCTGCTGCTGACCGGCGGATCCACCCCTCAGACGACGACCTCCGACTTCACGCTGTCGCTGCTGGTGATGGTGGTGCTCGGCGGATCGGGCACCCGCTGGGGCCCGATGGTCGGCGGCATCCTCTACACCTGGGCCGACCACCGGCTCGGCGATCTCGCCGGCTCGGGGGCGGTCGCCGATCTCCCCGCGGTCCTGCGGGTGCCGCTCTCCCAGCCGCTGTTCCTGCTGGGGGTGCTGTTCGTGGCCGTGGTACACCTGCTGCCCGGCGGCCTGGTGGGGCTGCCGTCCCGACTGCGCCGGACCCGTGAGGAGAAGCGATGACCCCGTACGAGGAGATACGCGTCCCGGTCGCCGGAGGTGAACTGGCCGCGCTGCGCTGGCCCGCCCGCGATCCCGGCGCCCCGGTGGCCGTCGCGCTGCACGGCATCACGGCGAACGCGCTCTCCTGGGGCGCGGTGGCCCGTCTGCTGGACGGCCGGGCCACCCTGGTCGCCCCGGACCTGCGCGGCCGGGGGGCCAGCGCCACGCTGCCCGGCCCGTACGGCATCGCCGCGCACGCGGACGACGTCGCGGCGCTCGCCGAGGCGCTCGGCGGGGAGCGGGTGGTGCTCGCGGGCCATTCGATGGGGGCCTTCGTGGCGGCGCTGGCGGCCGTACGGCATCCCGGGCTGTTCGGGCCGCCGGTGCTCGTCGACGGGGGGTTCGGCTTTCCCGCACCCACCCATCTGTCGGCGGACGAGCTGATCACGGCGGTGATCGGCCCGGCCATGGACCGGCTGTCGATGACCTTCCCCGACCGGGACGCCTACCGGTCGTTCTGGCGGGCCCATCCGGCGTTCGGGGGCGAGGCCTGGACACCCGAGGTCGACGCGTACATCCAGCGCGACCTGACGGGTGAGGAGCCGGCGCTGCGCTCCGGCTGCCTCCTGGAGGCGGTCCGTACGGACGGGGTGGGCCTGTTCCAGGAGGAGGTGCTCGCCGCGGTGCGCGAACTCCCCGGCCCCGCGACGCTGTTGTGGGCGCAGCGGGGGCTGATGAACGAGGAGCAGGGGCTGTACGACGAGGCCCGGCTGACGGCGGCGGGGCAGCCCGGGACGCGGGTGAGAGCGGTGCGGGTCGACGACGTCAACCACTACACGGTCCTGACGGGAGAAAAGGGTGCCGGCCAGGTCGCCGAGGCGCTGCTGGCGGCGGTCCCGGTCTGAGGGTGCGGCGGGAGGGCTCAGCCCGCCCGCCCGCCGGACAGCAGGTGCAGGCGCAGGGCGAGTTGCAGTTCCAGGGCGCGGTCCGGCTCGTTCCAGTCGCGGCCGAGCAGCACCTGGATCCGGTCGAGGCGCTGCACGACCGTGTTCACGTGGACGTGCAGCTCGTCCTTGGCCCGGATCAGGCTGCCGCCCGCGCCGAAGTACGCCCGCAGGGTCCGCACCAGCTGGGTGCCGCGCCGCTCGTCGTAGCGCAGCAGCGGTCCCAGCACGCTCGTCACGAAGCCGTCCACGTCCTTGGCGTTGCCCAGGACGACGCCGAGGAAGCCGAGTTCGCCGACGCAGGCGCCCTCGCCCTCGCGTCCCAGCACCCGCATGGCGCGCAGGCAGCGCGCGGCCTCCGCGTAGGCGGCGGCGAGTTCGCGGGTTCCGGCCGCCGGGCCCGTGCCGGCGACGGTGACGGGCGCCTGGACGAGGTGCCCGAGCTGCGCCGCCGCCGTGCGTGCGGCAGCTCCCGCGGGCATACCCTCGCCGTCGCAGTCGATCAGCAGCACGATCGTGCCCGCGTGTTCGGCGCTCACCCCGTGGATGTCCCCGCCGAACAGGTACCGCATGGCGGCGCCGCCGAGCTTCTCGCGGGCCGCGGCCTCCGCCACCAGCAGCAGGTGCGGCCGGTCCAGGTCGATGCCGAGCCTGCGGCCACGCTCGGCGAGCCCGGCCGGATCGCGGTCCGGGTCGCCCAGCAGGTCGCTGATGAGCTCGCCGCGTATCCGGTTCTCCGTCTCGGCGACCGTGCGGCGCAGCAGCAGGAGCAGGCCGGTGACGACGGCCGCGCGTTCGAAGAGCCGGCGGTCGGAGTCGTCGAGCCGGTCCGGCCGGTGCAGGACCAGGCCGGCGAGGAGTTCCTGGCCTGCGAGCACGGCGCAGATCCACCGGCCGTCGCGGTGCACGGCGCGCGCGCCGAGCCGGGACTCGTCGGCGCTGCCGGCGAGCCATCCGGCGTCCATGCTGTCGGCGGCGAAGTCGGAGCCGTCGGGCCGTACGGCCGCCAGCGGGCGTCCGCCCGGGTCGTGGATCGTCAGAGGGCTGTCGAGCAGCCCGGCGACGGACACGGCGACGTCCTTCACGTCGCCGCCGCGCAGCACCAGGTCGGTGAGCCGGTCGTGCGCCTCCTCGGCACGCTGCATGGCGGCGGAGTGGGCGCGTACGGCGGCGTTCGCCTCGGCCAGTTCCGCGTTCGCCCCGGCGAGTTCGGCGAGGGCGGTGCGGGTGTCGTCGAGCGCGCGGGCGGTGTCGATGGCGATCGCGGCGTGCGCGGCGAGCGAGCAGAGCAGGGCGACCTCGTCGGGGCTGAAGACCCGGGCGGCGCGGTCGGCGGCGAAGAGGACACCGATGACCTTCCCCGTGCCGCCCCTGCTGGAGCCGAGCAGCAGGGGGACGCCCAGGATGGCGACGAGCCCTTCGTCCAGCACGCCGGCGTTGATGTTGCGGGTGTGGTGGAAGCGTTCGTCGGTGCGGTAGTCGGGGGTGGCGTACGGGCTGGCGGTCTGCGCCACCAGTCCGCCGAGCCCTTCGCCCAGTTCGAGCCGGAGCCGCTGGAACAGCACGGACACCGATCCGTCGGTCACCCGCATGTAGGTGTCCCCGGCCTCCTCGTCGGGGAGCGTGAGATACGCGGTGTCGGTGCCCAGCAGCATCCTGGCCCGCCGCACGATCGCCTTCAGGACGTCGTCCAGGTCCCGGGAGGCCGCCAGGTCCCCCGCCGTGTCGAAGAGGGCGGTGAGCTGGAGCTCCCGGCGCCGGTGCTGGCGCAGGGCGCCCCGGATGCGCAGCGCCGTGGCGGCCGCCCGCTCCACCTCGGCCAGTTCGGCCGCGGGCACGCCCGCGGCCCTGGCCTGCGAGGTGACGGCGCCCAGGGCCTCCGCGGGGGCGTCGTCGGCCAGCAGGTCGAGGAGGCGTGCCAGGAGGGGCGCGGCGGAGGGGGAGGGTGCAGACATGGGCGGCCGGGTTCTCTTCGAGGGGGCGGGCGGTCGGGCGGGTCAGTGGGCGGTCCAGCCGCCGTCCATCGCGACGGAACTGCCGGTGATGTGCGCGGCGCCGGGGCCGCACAGCCACAGGACGGCCCCGGCCACGTCGCCGGGCTCGATCAGCGACTTGATCGCGCTGCGCTCCAGGAAGACCTGGCCGACCACGTCCTGCTCCGGAATGCCGTGGCTGCGGGCCTGGTCGGCGATCTGGTTCTCGACCAGGGGCGTGCGGACGTAGCCGGGGCTGACGCAGTTGCTCGTCACCCCGTGCGGCGCGGCTTCGAGTGCGACCACTTTGCTGAGCCCTTCCAGTGCGTGCTTGGCGGAGACGTAGGCCGACTTGTAGGGGCTGGCGCGCAGTCCGTGGACGGACGAGATGTTGACCACGCGGCCCCAGCCGCGTTCGTACATGCCGGGCAGTGTGCGGCGCAAGATGCGGAACGGTGCTTCCACCATGACGCGATGGATCAGCGAGAAGCGGTCCGGCGGGAACTCGTGCACCGGCGCCACGTGCTGGAGCCCCGCGTTGTTGACCACGATGTCGGCGTCGGCCGGCAGTCCGTCCACCGCCTCGGCCACGGAGAGGTCGGCCACCCAGGCCGTGCCGCCGATCCGTATCGCCAGGCTCTTGGCCGCGTCACCCGCCTTGTCCACCACGTGCACGTGGGCGCCCGCGGCGGCGAGCGCCTCGGCGCAGGCCAGCCCGATGCCGCTGGCCGCGCCGGTGACCAGGGCGGTGCGGCCGGCGAGGGCGGAGGGGGCGAGAGGGTCGTGCTGGGGGGTCCTGGAAGTCTGCATGGGCGTCACCGTATGGACGTCACCGCCCGCATCACACGGGGTCGGTGCACACACCCTGGGCCGGCCGCATGGTGGCGGCGTACATGGTGGGGACCGGCCGGCGGCGTGGACCGCCGGGGGCCCGCGCGGGGGCGCAAGGGGAGCGCCGCACACAGCGGTGCGCGGCGGGTGGCCTTCTGCCACATGGGCGGTCGGGGCCCCGGCTCATAGGTTCCGGCAGCATCCGCACGTCCCTCGAAGGAGGCCCCCCTCGTGTGCCCACCGATCCTGCGACGCCTGTTCCGCCGCCTCGCTCCCCTCGCCGCCGGGCTGCTCGCCCTGCTCGTCGCGCAGCCCGCCCCCGCCGTCGCGGCCCCGGCCGCCGCCGGTCTGGTGCAGGTCACCGGCTTCGGCTCCAACCCCGGCAATCTGCAGATGTTCGCCTACACCCCGGACGGTCTGGCGGCCGGCGCGCCGCTCGTCGTGGCCCTCCACGGCTGCACCCAGTCGGCCAGCGCGTACTACAGCAGCTCGGGCTGGCCCAAGTACGCCGACCTGTGGGGCTTCGACGTCGTCTTCCCGCAGACCACGTCGGCCAACAACGCGCTCTCCTGCTTCGGGTGGTTCGACCAGGCCGAGAGCACCAGGGGCAGGGGCGAGGCGGCGTCCGTCGTGCAGATGGTCGAGTACGCCAAGCAGACGTACGGCTCCGACGGCCGCCGGATCTACGTGACCGGGCTCTCCGCGGGCGGCGGGATGACGGCCGATCTGCTGGCCGCCTATCCGGACGTCTTCGCGGGCGGTTCCGTGGCCTCCGGGCTGCCCGCCCAGTGCGCCACCAGCCAGGCCGCCGCCTCGGGCTGCCAGACGGGCCCGCAGAAGTTGTCGCCCGCCCAGTGGGGCGACAAGGTGCGCGCGTCCTACCCGGGCTGGACCGGTCCCTGGCCCCGGGTCGCGATCTGGCAGGGCACCTCGGACTACACGGTGTACCCGGCCAACGCCACGGCGCTGCGCGACCAGTGGACCGACGTCTGGGGCATCGGCCAGACCCCGTCGAGCACCCGGAGCCTGCCCGGCGGCACCACCCGGAGCGTCTACGCCGACGCGGCAGGGCGGCCCGCAGTGGAGACGTTCTCGGTGGCGGGCATGGGGCACGGCCTGCCGGTGAGCCCGGGGCCGGGCACCGAGCAGTGCGGGGCGACGGCCGCGTACTTCCTGAACACCATCTGCTCGGCGTACCACACGGGCCTGTTCTGGGGGCTGGACCAGGACGGCCCGGGAGGTGAGCAGGGACTGCCCGCCCCCACGGGACTGAAGGTCACCGGGGTCACCAGCGGCGGCGCCTCCCTGGCCTGGAACGCGGTCGAGGGCGCCGCCTCCTACGCGGTGTACCGCGACGGCGCGAAGGTGGCCACGACGGCGACGACGTCCTTCGCGGACACCGGGCTGGCTCCCGGGACCACCTACCGCTGGACGGTGGCGGCGGTCGGCTCCTCGGGCACCGCGGGAGTCACCTCGTCCCCGGTCACGGCGACCACCTCGGGCGGCACGGCTCCGGCGCGGTGCTTCACGGCGACGAACTACGCCCATGTCACGGCCGGCCGAGCGCACACCGCGGGCGGGCACGCCTACGCGAACGGTTCGGAGCAGGACATGGGGCTGTACAACGTCTTCCTGACCCACACGCTCCGGGAGTCACCGGCCGGTCACTTCGTGATCGCCGACTCGGGCTGCCAGGCCTGAGCCCGGCCCTGTGGCCGCCCCTGACGCCGGGCCGGGCCCTGAGCCCCGGCCCGACGTCGGACCGAGGCCCCCGGGCCCCGCCCGTCCCCGCCGTCAGGCAGGGTCCTCGTAGCCGCCCCTGATGTCCTCGGGCAGCTCGCACCCGTCCTCGACGGCGGTCAGCGACACGAGCTGCTCGGGGCCCGAGGCCTTCAGCGTGTAGTGCCGGGCGTACAGCTTCCAGTTGCGCTTGGCCAGGGTGCGGTAGGTGACGTCCTGCTCGGCGTGGCTGGAGACGATCTCCCAGTCCTGCTGGCGCAGCTTGCGCACCGCCGCCTCGAAGGCGCCCGCTGCGTCCGCCGCCGGTGCGTCACCCCACCAGGGCACGACGCACGTGTGCCAGGTGCCCTTCGGCAGTCCGGCCATGGAGGTGTCCCCCACCGGCAGCCCGCCGTTGCGGGCCACTGCCTCTATCTCCGCCGCCACCGTCTCCTTGGTGAACGGCATGGTGGGCTCCGGGGAGGGCGCCGGCGCGCTCTCGCTCTCGTCCATGAGGCCGCAGCCCGCCGTCACCGTCATGAACCCGGCCACCACGGCGGTCGCCGCCGCCGTACCTCTTCTGCTCCCGCGCACTGGATGCTTCCCACCCGGTCGTTCCTCCCCCACGGGCACGCGCCCGTGTGACCCCCGCCGGAGTCTCGCATGGGCCCTGACCTGCTGGGAAGGCCCTTTCACCACGGGATGGCGGCACTCCGCCCGGAGGGGTTCGCGGGCCCCCCGGTAGAGTGGGCGGGTCGTCATCATGCCCGTACAGGGGGAAGCCGGTGCGAATCCGGCGCCGACCCTTCCCCGCGCGCTCGGCTCCGCTCGAGCCGGGGAAACCCCATTCGAGAGGCCCAGCCCGTCATGTCCGTACGCCGCCGCGCGGCAGCGCTCGCGATCACCGCCGTGCTCTGTGGAACGGCCGCCCCGGCGGCGTTCGCCGCGCCGAGTCCGACCCCGTCCCCCTCGGCGAAGGCTCTGCCGGCCGGGCTGTACGGCACCGGGGACCCGACGTACGACGGGGTGTGGCGGCAGTCGCTGGCCTTCCTCGCGCAGAAGATCGAGCTGGTCACCCCCGCCACGAAGGCGGTGGACTGGCTCGTGGGCCAGCAGTGCGCGAGCGGGGCCTTCGCCTCCTACCGGGACGCTTCCCGGCCCTGTGACGCGAAGACGGTGGCCGACACCAACGCCACGGCGGCGGCGGTCCAGGCCATGGTCGAGCTGGCCGTGCACCGCGAGGTCGTGGACAACGGGGTCAGCTGGCTGAAGTCGGTGCAGAACGCGGACGGCGGATGGGGCTACAACCCCGGCAGCCCGAGCGACGCCAACTCCACCGCCGTCGTGGCCGGCGCGCTGGGCCGCGCCGGGGTGCCCGTGGCCGATGTCACCACCGAGGGCGGCAAGACCCCGTACACCGCGCTGCGGAGCTTCGCGCTCCCCTGCGGGGACGGTGCGGGCGCCGGGGCGTTCGCCTACCAGCCGGACAAGGACGGCAAGCTCACCGCCAACGCGGACGCCACCGCTGCCGCTGTGATCGGTGCGATGGGCAAGGGCATGGCCGCGGGGAACTCCAACGCGGTGAAGGCCCCGGTCTGCCACACGGGCGACGATCTCACCGCCGAGCAGTCCGCGCAGAACGGCGCCTACTACCTGGCGAAGACCCTGGCCGGCTCGGGGCACCTGGACCTGCCGCCGATGCCGGGCGCCGAGGAGTCCGACCCGCAGCCGGACTTCGGCAACACCGCGGACGCGGTCGTGGCCCTGGCGGCGTCCGGACACAAGGACAAGGCGGCCGGTGCGGTCGCCTACCTGGAGAAGCACGCGCAGGGCTGGGCGAAGAAGGGTGGCCCCGCCGCGACCGCGCAGCTGGTCCTCGCCGCCCACGCGACCGGCGCCGACGCCCGTGACTTCGGCGGCACCGACCTGGTCAGGCAGCTGAACGCGACGGGTCCCGCGCCCGCCGCCACCGCCGTGCCCTCGCCGACCTCCTCCGTGCCGGGGAAGCCGGCGGACACGAGCAGCGACGACGGCGGGCTCGGCCTCTGGTGGATCATCGGCATCGGCCTCGCCTTCGGAGCGGGCATCGGTTTCCTGCTGAGCGGACGCCGGAAGAACCAGCAGCTGTGAGGCGCGCGTCGGGCACGGCGGCGCTGCTGCTCCTCGCCGGCGCCGTCCTGGCCGTGCTCGGCGCGGGGAGCGCGCAGGCGGCCGGTTACCGCTACTGGTCGTTCTGGGAGGGCGACGGCGGGAAGAGCTGGACGTACGCCACCCAAGGGCCCTCCGTGGTCAGGCCGGACGACGGCGCCGTGCAGGGTTTCCGGTTCTCGGTGAGCGAGGACTCGCAGGACTCCGCCCAGCCGCGCCGCGCACCGGACTTCGGGGCCGTCTGCGCGGACACCCCGGCGAGGGACGGCCGTAAGAGGATCGCGCTGGTCGTCGACCCGGGCACGGCCGCGGACGCTCCGGAGGGCGAGAAGCCTCCGGCGCTGCGCACGGCCTGTGCCCAGGTGGCTCCGGACGCGAGCACGGCCGAGGCGCTCGCCTCGGTGGCGAAGCCGCTGCGCTACGACGACTCCGCGATGCTCTGCGCGATCTCGGGCTATCCGCGTGCGGGATGCGGCGAGCAGACGGACGGCTCGTCCGCCGCCGCCCCGGAGCAGTCGCAGGACGATGCCGGGAGCGAGGACCAGGACAGGGGCGCCCACGACGGACAGGGCGGTGGCCCCTCGGCCGGTGTGCTGACCGGCGTCGGCGCGGTGCTCGTCCTGGGTGTCGCCGCGGTGCTGAGGGCCCGCCGCCGCCGATGACCCGCTCCGCCGGCCCGTCCCTGCTCCGCCATGCCCTGAGCGCCCCGGCGGCCACCCGCGCCAACGCGCTGCCGGCCGGGGCCTGGTGGGTATGGGCGCTGGGCCTGGCCACCGCGGCCTCCCGTACGTCCAACCCCCTGCTGCTCGGGCTGCTGGTGGGAGTGGCGGGCTATGTGGTCGCGGCACGCCGCACGGACGCGCCGTGGGCCCGTTCGTACGGGGCGTTCGTCCGGCTGGGGCTGTTCGTCGTGGCGGTGCGGCTGGTGTTCTCCATACTCCTCGGCTCGTCCGTCCCCGGCACGCACACCCTGTTCGCGCTGCCCGAACTGCCGTTGCCCGACTGGGCGCAGGGGATCCGGCTCGGCGGCCGGGTCACCGCCGAGCAGCTGGTGTTCGCGCTGTACCAGGGGGCGAAGCTGGCCGCCCTGCTGATCTGTATCGGCGCGGCGAACTCGCTGGCCAACCCGGCCCGGCTGCTGAAGTCGCTGCCCGGCGCCCTGTACGAGGTGGGGGTGGCCGTGGTCGTGGCGATGACGTTCGCACCGAACATGGTCGCCGACGTGGCACGGCTGAGGACGGCCCGCCGGCTGCGCGGCCGTCCCACCGGCGGGATCGGCGCGGTGCTCCAGATCGGGCTGCCGGTGCTCGAAGGCGCTCTCGAGCGTTCGGTGGCGGTGGCGGCGTCCATGGACGCACGCGGGTACGGGCGTACGGCGCAGGTTCCGCCGGCTGTACGCCGCACCACCCATCTCCTCACCCTCGGCGGGCTGCTGGGCGTGTGCGCGGGGACCTACGGGCTGCTGGCCGCGCAGGGCGCCGTGTTCGGGCTGCCGCTGCTGCTGGCCGGGCTGCTCGCGGCGGTGGCGGGGCTCAGGCTCGGCGGGCGCCGCTCGGTCCGTACCCGCTACCGGCCGGACCGCTGGGGGGTGCGGGCCTGGCTCGTCGCGGCATCGGGTGTGGCCGTCGCGGCGGCGATGATCTGGGCGGGGGCCGCCGATCCGGAGGCCCTGAGCCCCGGTGTCGTACCGCTCACGGCTCCCGTACTGCCGCTGTGGCCGGCGGTGGCCGTGCTGATCGGGCTGCTGCCCGCCGCCGTGGCACCGCTGTCCCCGTCCCCCTCGCAATCCAAGGAGCGCGCATGATCCGGTTCGAACAGGTCTCGGTGCGCTACGAGGGCCTCGCGCGCCCCACGCTGTCCGGGGTCGATATCACGGTGCCCGAGGGCGAGTTGGTCCTCGTCGTGGGCCCGTCCGGCGTCGGGAAGTCGACCCTGCTGGGTGCCGTGTCCGGTCTCGTACCGCACTTCACCGGCGGGGTCCTCACCGGCCGGGTCACGGTCGGCGGCCGGGACACCCGCACCCACAAGCCCCGTGAACTCGCCGATCTGGTCGGCACGGTGGGACAGGACCCGCTGGCCCACTTCGTGACGGACACCGTCGAGGACGAGCTCGCCTACGGCATGGAGTCGCTCGGCCTCGCGCCCGACGTCATGCGGCGCCGGGTGGAGGAGACCCTCGACCTGCTGGGGCTCGCGGAGCTGCGCGACCGTCCGATCGCCACGCTCTCCGGTGGCCAGCGGCAGCGCGTCGCGATCGGCTCGGTCCTCACCCCGCACCCGAGGGTCCTGGTCCTCGACGAGCCGACCTCCGCGCTCGATCCCGCGGCGGCCGAGGACGTCCTCGCTGTGCTCCAGCGGCTGGTGCACGACCTGGGGACGACGGTCCTGATGGCCGAACACCGGCTGGAACGCGTGGTGCAGTACGCGGACCAGGTCCTCCTGCTGCCCGCGCCCGGAGCCCCGCCGGTGCTGGGCGCGCCCGCCGACGTCATGGCCCTCTCGCCGGTCCGGCCGCCCGTGGTGGCCCTGGGCCGGCTGGTGGGCTGGGACCCGCTGCCGCTCTCGGTGCGCGATGCCCGCCGCAGGGCGGCGGGCCTGCGGGAACAGCTGGCGGATGTGGAGCCGCCGGCGCCCGGGCAGCCGCCGCACGGAACCCCGGCGGGCGGCCCGGAAGCCCCGCTGCCCGCGCCGCCCGCCGCCCGGCCCGGCTTCCTGGACCGCCTGCTCGGCAGGGGCCGTCCGGAGCGCACGGCCCCGGCCGGGCCGTCCGCGCCCCTCGACCCGGGCGCCCCGGTCGCCTGTGTCCAGGGGCTGGGGGTGCGGCACGGACGCATCGAGGCGCTGCGCGGGGTGACTCTGTCCGTCGCGCCGGGCGAGACCGTGGCCCTGATGGGCCGCAACGGCGCGGGCAAGTCGACCCTGCTGACCACCCTCGTCGGGATGACCGAGCCGTCCACGGGCTCCGTCCTCGTCGGCGGACTGCGCCCCTCCCGTACGCCTCCCCGCGACATGGTGCGCCGCGTCGGACTCGTACCCCAGGAGCCGCGCGATCTGCTGTACGCGGACTCGGTCGCCGCCGAGTGCGCGGCGGCGGACTCCGACGCGGGCGCGCCCGGGGGCTCGTGCCGGGCGCTGGTGTCGGAGCTGCTGCCCGGGGTGCCGGACGACGCCCACCCGCGTGACCTGTCCGAGGGGCAGCGGCTCGCGCTGGCGCTGGCCCTGGTGCTCACCGCCCGGCCGCCGCTCCTGCTGCTGGACGAGCCGACGCGTGGCCTGGACTACGCGGCGAAGGCCCGGCTCGTCGGCGTCCTGCGGCGGCTGGCCGGTGAGGGGCGTGCCATCGTCCTGGCCACGCACGACGTCGAGCTGGCGGCGGAACTGGCGCACCGGGTGGTGATCCTCGCGGACGGGGAGGTCGTCGCCGACGGCCCGACCCGGCAGGTCGTGGTCTCCTCCCCCGCCTTCGCCCCGCAGACCGCGAAGATCCTGGCGCCGGGGCAGTGGCTGACCGTGGCGCAGGTACGCACCGCTCTGGAGACCCCCGCATGACGAGTGCCGCCCGTCCGGTCCGGCTCGGCCCCCGTGCCGTGGCCGCGCTCGTCCTGATCAGCGTGGTCGGGCTGGTCGGCTTCGGCTGGCCGCTGCTGGCGGGGCCGGACTCCGGCCTCGCCCACGCCGAGGACGCACCGTGGCTGTTCGCCGTCCTGCTCGTGCTGCTCGTCGGCGTCGTCCTCGCGACGATCGCGGACTCCGGCCTGGACGCCAAGGCCGTGGCGATGCTGGGGGTCCTCGCGGCGGTCGGCGCGGCGTTGCGCCCGCTGGGCGCGGGGACCGCGGGCCTGGAGCCCATGTTCTTCCTGATGGTGCTGAGCGGCCGGGTGCTGGGACCCGGCTTCGGATTCGTGCTCGGCTCGGTCACGATGTTCGCCTCGGCGCTGCTGACGGGCGGGGTCGGGCCGTGGATGCCGTTCCAGATGCTGTCGATGGGCTGGTTCACCATGGGCGCGGGCCTGCTGCCCGGACCGGACCGCCTGCGCGGCAGGGGTGAGCTGCTGATGCTGGCGGTGTACGGCTTCGTGGCGGCGTTCGCCTACGGCACGGTGATGAATCTGTACGGCTGGACGATCCTGCGGGATCTCGCTCCCGGCATCTCCTTCGTGGCGGGCGACGCGCTGCACGAGAACCTGGTCCGCTTCCTCGCCTACTGCGCCGCCACCTCGCTCGGCTGGGATCTGGGCCGGGCCGCCCTGACCGTGGCCCTGACCCTCTCCGTCGGTCCCACCCTGCTGCGGGCGCTGCGCCGCGCCACACGCCGCGCGGCCTTCGACGCCAGGGCGGCCTTCGAGGCCCCGAAGGTGTGAGGGCCTGACCGCCGGGCCGCCCGGGGCTCTCGCGGATCCGGCCGGTGCGGATCGTCCGCCGGGCCGCCCGGGGCTACCGGCGGCCCGGCGGACGATGCCGACCGGTCATTCGGCCAGCGCGTGCTGGGCGGCGAGCCTGACGGCGGCGTTCCGGGCCCCGTATCCGTCGTACCCGCCGACGCGCTCGACGAGTTCGAAGAAGAGCCGGCCGGTCGTCACGGTGTAGCAGTGCCTGAACTCCCCCTTCTCGTCCCGGTCGTAGAGGATGCCGAGTTCCCGGTAGGTCTCCAGCTCTCCGGGGGCGAACGTGTGGTGCGCGGCGAGGTCGTCGTAGTAGTTGGCGGGTACGGGCAGCAGCCGGGCTCCCGCCGCGCGGGCCCGGCGGACGGTGGCCACGAGGTCCTCGGTGAGGAGCGCCACGTGCTGGGGCCGCCCCCCGCGGGCGGGGTCGTCCGTGGGGGACGCCCCCACGCCGAGCGCGATGCGCACGGTGCCCTCCTCGTTGCTGGCGGCCCGGCTGCGCAGCAGACCGTACGGGTCGGCCAGGTCGACGCTCGCGTGCGGACGCAGACCGAGCACGCCGCGGTGGAAGAGGGTCGCCTCGTCGAAGTGGTGCCAGGGCTGGGTCAGCGCGACATGGTCGACGCGAGTGATCCCGACACCGTCCGGGGTGTGCGGCGCGGGTGCGAAGTCGCCGGTCCAGCCGGTCCGCCCGGAGCGGTCGGTGGCGCAGAAGAAGAACTCCGTTCCGTCGGGCGCGGCCACCGCGTCCAGCGGGGCGTCCTGGGGCGCCCGGCGCCTGGGCAGGACCGGGGCGAGCAGCGTCTCCGCGCGCGCGGAGGCCCTGGCCGGGTCCGGGCTCTCCAGGCCCACCGCCGTCAGCGAGGGCTCCGGCCGGTGGCTGCCGGTGTCGGTGTTGACCAGGATGCGGGCCTCACCCTGCTCCCAGAGGTCCACCGGCTTCCCGGCGTGCCTGGCCGTACGCGAGAAGCCGAGCGCGGTCAGCAGGGGGGTGATCCTGGCCGTGTCGGCCGTGGCGATCTCGACGAAGGCGAAGCCCGTGGGCACGACCGGCTCCGGGGGCGCGGCCAGCCCGGCCGACTCCTGGAGCAGCGTAAGCGACCGGCGGGCGTCCACGGCGGTCCGGGCGGCGTCCGCCTGGCGGAAGACGTCGTTGAACACCTCCAGGGAGAGGGGCCCTTCGTATCCGGCGCGGACGGCGGCCCGGACCAGCCCGGCGACGTCGAGGTCGCCCTGGCCGGGGAAACAGCGGTGGTGGCGGCTCCACTGGAGGACGTCCAGGGCCATCTGCGGGGCGTCGGCGAGCTGAAGGAAGAAGATCTTCTCGCCGGGGATGGCCTCGATCCCCGTCACGTCGGACCCCCGGGCCAGGATGTGGAAGCTGTCCAGGCAGACCCCGAGAGCGGGATGGTCCGCGGCCTCGACGATGCGCCAGGCGTGTTCGTACGTGCTGACGTGGCGGCCCCACGCGAGCGCCTCGTAGGCGACCCGGATCCCGTACTCCTCGGCGAGGTCGGCGAGCTGCCGCAACTGCCCTGCGGCGAGGTCGTCGTCGTCGGCCGCGTACGGCGACACGCTGGAGCAGACCAGGACGGTGTCGGCGCCGAGCCGTCGCATGAGACGGAACTTGTGTGCGGCGCGCCGCAGATTGCGGGCGAACTCGTCCGCGGGGACCGCCTCGATGTCGCGCATAGGCTGGTACAGATCGATCGTCAGGCCGAGGTCGGCCGCCTGGTCCCTGATCTCCTCCGGGGTGAGCGGGCTCCCGATCAGGTCGTTCTCGAAGATCTCGACGCCGTCGAAGCCCGCGCGCGCTGCCGCGGTGAGCTTCTCGGTGAGCGTTCCGCTGAGCGAGACGGTGGCGATGGACGTACGCAAGTCGGTCCTCCTGCGGGGCTGGGCTTCAGCGCGCGGACGTGAGATCGGCGATGTCCGCGAGCATGCGCGCGGTGTCGGGTTCGCGGCCGGTGAAGAGCCGGAAGGCGTCGGCGGCCTGGTAGGCGGCCATGCCCGCGCCGTCGAGGGTGGGGCAGCCGAGGGCTCGGGCGGTACGCACGAGCGCGGTCTCCAGCGGCCGGTAGACGATCTCGGCGACCCACAGCGCGGGGTGCAGCAGGTCGGCGGGTAGCGGCAGTCCCGGGTGGGCGGCCATACCGATGGGCGTGGCGTTGACCAGACCGTCGGCGTCGGCGAGCCGGTCCGCGATGTCCAGGAGGTCGGCGGCGGCGGCACGGCCCGGGCCGAAGTGGTGGTCGAGGGAGGCCACGAGCGCCGCCGCCCGCTCGGGCCGGGCGTCGAGCACGGTGAGCCGGCCGGCGCCCAGCGCGAGGAGGGCGTGGGCCACGGCGGCCCCGGCCCCGCCCGCGCCGAGTTGCACGACCCGGTCCAGTGGTGCGTCGGGCAGCCCCCGGGCGAAGGACGCGGCGAAGCCGGTGGTGTCGGTGTTGTGACCGATCGCCCGGTCCCCGTCGAAGACGACGGTGTTGACCGCGCCGAGGGCTTCGGCCTGCGGCGAGAGTGCGTCGAGGTGGGCGAGGACCTGCTGCTTGCAGGGGTGGGTGACGTTGAGCCCGTCGTAGCCCATGTCCCGCGCGGAGCGCACGAGTTCGCCGGTGCGCTCGGGCGCGATGCCGAGCGCGCCGATGTCGAGGAGACGGTAGAGGTAGCGCAGCCCCTGCCGGTCCGCCTCGCGTTCGTGGAGCGCGGGGGTGAGCGAGGGGCCGATGCCTGTGCCGATGAGGCCGACGAGATACGAGTGCGGGCTCAACGGTTTCCCTCCAGCAGACGGGCGAGATGGGTGAGCGCCAGGGCGTAACCGTGGGCGCCCGCACCACAGATGACGGTCTCGGCGACGGACGAGACATAGCTGTGGTGGCGGAATGCCTCGCGCCGGTGGATGTTCGACAGGTGCACCTCCACGACGGGCAGCTCCACGGCGGCGAGCGCGTCCCGCAGGGCGACCGAGGTGTGGCTGTACCCGGCGGGGTTGATCACGATGCCCCGGTGCGCGGTGCGGGCCTCGTGGACGGCGTCGATGAGCACCCCCTCGTGGTTGCTCTGCCGGCAGTCGGCGCGCAGTCCGTGGGCCTGCGCGGTGGACCGGCAGAGCTCGTCGAGGTCGGCGAGGGTGTCCTTGCCGTAGACCGCGGGCTCGCGCAGGCCGAGCAGATCGAGATTGGGTCCGTTCAGCACGAGGACGGGGACGCCCGGGAGCGGGGCTGGAGGGTTCGGCATCGGTCACTTCCCATGGATGCGCGGGCCGAGGGTCCGGCCGGGACACCTCTAATGTACGGACTGGTTAGTTAGTCATACCGAAAGACGGGCGCGCTGGGAAGACCCTGGACGGAATCGGCCGCCGACGGCGCCGCTCTACAATCGCGTGCACGCACCGACTCCCGCGAAGGATCCGGATGACCAGCACCGAAGGACCCGCACAGCCCGCTGTGCGCACCCGCGACGCGGCGCGCACCAAGGCCGAGATCCTGACCGTCGCGACACGGGAGTTCGCCCGCCTCGGTTACGCGGGCGCGCGGGTCGACGAGATCGCCGCCAGCACCGCCACCACGAAGCGGATGATCTATTACTACTTCGGCGGCAAGGAACAGCTGTTCACGGCGGTGCTGGAGCGGGCGTACACCCGGATCAGGGAGGCCGAACAGCTCCTGGACGTCGAGCACCTGGACCCCGTGGCCGCGGTCCGCCGGCTGGCCGAGCTGACCTTCGACCACCACGAGGAGCACCCGGACTTCATCCGCCTGGTGGGCATCGAGAACATACACGAGGCGGAACACATCGCCGCCTCGGCCGAGTTGAGCCGGATCGGCTCACCGGCGATCGACGTGCTGCGGCGCATCCTCGACACCGGGCGCGCGTCGGGGCTGTTCACGGCGGACGTCGACGCCGTGGACCTGCACGCGATGATCAGCTCGTTCTGCTTCTTCCGCATCGCCAACAGACACACCTTCGGCGCCCTCTTCGGCCGCGATCTGGTGGAGACCGGCCGGCGCGAGCACTACCGGACCATGCTGGGCGACATGATCATCGCGTACCTCACGGCCGAGCGGCACTAGGGGTCTTCGTTCGGACCGGGCCGGACCAGGGGGCGGGACCAGGCACGCGGCCCGGCACGAGCCGAACCAGAGGCTTCGGGCCTTTCGGGGAGAAAGGCCCGTATTCCGCACGGGCCCGCGGACCGGTTTCCGTGCGGACCCTTGACAGGGACGACAACTGCTCGCAACATCCGTAGCCATCCGCAACTAACTAACTGGTGCGTTAATTAGCGGGTCCGCTCGCCCCTCCCCCGCACGGACGTCCCCCGAAGGAGCCCGACGTGACCGCTCACGACCCCGCCGCCGGCCCCCCGTCCCCACCCCAGGCCCAGCCCCGCAAGGCCGCGCTCGCCGCATGGATCGGCAGCGCGCTGGAGTACTACGACTTCTTCATCTACGGCAGCGCGGCGGCGCTGATCTTCCCGAAGGTCTTCTTCGACGAGTCCGACCCGGCGAACGCGACCCTGCTGTCGCTGGCCACCTTCGGCGTCGCGTACGCCGCCCGCCCGGTCGGCGCGCTCTTCCTCGGTCACGTCGGGGACCGGCTCGGCCGCAAGAAGATCATGGTCTTCACGCTGATGCTGATGGGCCTGTCGACGTTCCTCATCGGCTGTCTGCCCACCCGGGACCAGATCGGCGGGGCCGCACCCGTCCTGCTCGTCGTCCTGCGCATCCTTCAGGGCATATCCGCGGCCGGTGAACAGGCCAGCGCCAACTCCATGAGCCTGGAGCACTCGCCGCAGCACCGGCGCGGCTACTTCACCAGCTTCACCATCAACGGCACACAGGCAGGCCAGCTGATCGCGACCCTCGCCTTCATCCCCGTCGCCGCTCTCCCCGAGGAGCAGCTCCTGTCCTGGGGCTGGCGCATCCCGTTCTGGCTGAGCGTCGCCGTCGCGGTCACCGGCTGGGTCATCCGGCGCACGCTGGAGGAGACGCCGGTCTTCACCAGGCAGGCGGAGACCGAGGGTGTGGCGAAGTTGCCGCTGGCCGTGCTGCTGCGCGACCACTGGGCCGATGTACTGCGGGTCGTGGCCGCGGCCGTGATCGCCACGGTCAGCACGATCTTCACCGTCTGGGCGCTGTCGTACGCGACGAGCGACGCGGTGGGCCTGAGCCGCACCGGCATGCTGTGGGTCGGCGCGCTGGCGAATCTCGTCGCCCTGTTCACCATCCCGCTGTGGGCCCGGCTCTCCGACCGCATCGGGCGCCGTCCGGTCTTCCTGGTGGGTGCCGTCGGCAGCGCCGTGGTGATGCCGCTGTACCTGTGGGCGATCTCCACCGGCAGCTTCCCGCTGGTGCTGATCCTCGGTGTGCTGGTCTTCGGCGTCGTCTACAGCGCGGCGAACGGCATCTGGCCCGCCTTCTACGCCGAGATGTTCCCCACCCGCGTCAGGCTCTCGGGCATGGCGATCGGCACGCAGACCGGTTTCGCCATCGCCGGCTTCGCGGTGGCCTTCGCCTCACAGATCGCCGGTCCCGACGGGGAGAACTGGGCCGGTGTCGCGCTCTTCGCCGCCGCGCTCTGTGTGCCGCCCGTCGTCGCCGCCCTCACCGCCCGCGAGACGGCGCACGTGGACACGGAGCTGCTCGGGGAGCAGCCGGGCACGGCCAAGCAGGCCGGAGTGTCGGTCAGCGCCTGATCGCGCGGTACGCCGCCGCGCTCGGCACTGAGCCGTTCGAGTGGCGTAACAACCGCCACCGGCGGATGCCGGAGGACGCGGCGATCCATGCCGAAGGGGTGCGGGGCGGCTCGGGAGAGCCGCCCCGCACCCCTTCGGTCCGTACGTGCCGCCAGGCCCTACGCCTTGCTGCCCGCCGGTTCCGCGGCCACGACGGGCGGCCCGGCGGCGCCCCCGGCGTCGGCGTCCGCCTCTTCGGCCGTTCCGGTCCCCGCAGCCGTGCGGGACCCCGCCCCTGTGCCGGCCTCGAGCCGCCGAGGCCCGGCGAGGACGTACGTCAGCCCGAAGCCCGCAGCCACCACGGCCGCACCGCCGACCGCGTCCAGCACCCAGTGGTTGCCGGTGGCGACGATGGCGGAGACCGTGAAGACCGGGTGCAGCAGGCCGAGTGCCTTCATCCAGACCTTCGGTGCGAGCAGCACGATCACCACACCGCACCACAGCGACCACCCGAAGTGCAGCGACGGCATCGCCGCGTACTGGTTGGTCACCGCCGTCAGCGCCCCGAAGTCAGGGCTGTCCAGGTCCTGCACACCGTGGACCGTGTCGATGAAGCCGAGCCCCGGCATGAGACGCGGGGGCGCCAGCGGGTAGAGCCAGAAGCCGAGCAGGGCGAGGACGGTGGCGAACCCGATGGTGGTGCGGGCCCAGCGGTAGTCCGAGGGTCTGCGTACGTACAGCACGCCGAGGATCGCGAGCGGCACGATGAAGTGGAACGTCGAGTAGTAGTAGTCGAAGAAGTCCCGCAGCCAGGGGATGCCGACGACCGTGTGGTTCGCCCAGTGCTCGATGTCGATGTGCAGCCACTGCTCCGCCGAGTGGATCTGCCTGCCGTGCTCCTCGGCCGCGGAACGCCCCGCGGTCGCCGCCAGCCTGACCTTCGCGTAGGCGGAGTAGACGACCCGGATGAGCAGGAGTTCCAGCAGCAGGTTGGGGCGGCTGAGCACCCGCCGCCAGAAGGGCAGCAGCGGCACCCACGAGAAGCGGGACGGCACCGGCCGGGCATGGCCGGTGGGGACCGGCCGCTGCCAGTGCGGTGAGGTCCGGGACAGGAAGGGCGCCACGCAGGCCGCGCCGAGCGCCGTGACGAGCAGGATGTTGTCGCGTACGGGGATGATCGGCCCGACGTTCGGCAGCAGCATCTTCCCGGGCAGCGTGAGGAC
This sequence comes from Streptomyces sp. NPDC006516, assembly GCF_040611875.1. NCBI lineage: Bacteria > Bacillati > Actinomycetota > Actinomycetes > Kitasatosporales > Streptomycetaceae > Streptomyces > Streptomyces sp. NPDC006516. The sequence goes on along the minus strand of NZ_JBEXPD010000001.1, from coordinate 740,801 downwards.
CAGCACCACGACCGCCGGCCAGACCAGCCGGTCGGAGGCCCGGGTGCCGACCTTGCCGACGACGGCGAGCAGCACCCAGAGCAGCTGGTGCTGCCAGGCGGTGGGCGAGACGGCGACGGCCGCACAGCCGGTGACGGCGACGGCCAGGAGCGGCTGCCCGTCACGCGCGTAGCGGACCGCGCGTCGCAGGGCGACGAGGACCACTGCCGCCGCCAGGACGAGGAACAGCGCGATCTCCAGCGGTCCCTGGAGCCCGAACCGCAGCAGCGCGCCGTGCAGCGACTGGTTGGCCAGGCTGTCCGGCCGGTCGCCGAGCCCCGCGCCGGCCAGGTGGTGCACCCAGTACGCCCACGAGTCGCGCGGCATGGCCGCCCAGGCCAGCGCGGTGCAGGCGGCGAAGGCCGCGCCCCCGGTCGCGGCTGCCCGGCGCCTGCCGGTGAGCCAGAACAGAACGGCGAAGAGCAGCACGACCGGCTGGAGGGCGGCGGCGATCCCGGTCAGTACCCCCGGGAGCCGCTCACCGCGTGCCACGAACCAGGCGAGGAGCACCAGCAGGACCGGCAGGACGCTGGTCTGTCCCAGGAACAGGGTGTTGCGCACGGGCAGCGACACCATCAGCAGGGCGATCGCGAACGGGGCCGCCAGGAACGCTGTACGCCGGCTCACCGGTGCGGGCAGTGCGCGTACGGCGACGTAGCCGAGCGCCGCGACCAGCAGAAGGGTGCCGAAGGTCCACACGACACCGAGGGCCTGTTCGGCCGAGGCCGTCAGCGGTTTCAGCACCAGCCCCGCGAACGGCGTGCCGGTGAACCGGCCGGGTTCGTACAGGGAGCCCGCCATGTGCAGGACCCCGGTCGCACCGGTCCAGGTCTCCAGGTCCGCGAGGCGCTCACCGGCCGGCCTGCCCAGCACCACCGCCATCTGCCGCGCCGCCAGGACGGCGACGAGCAACCAGAGGGCGGCCCTCGCCACCGCGGCCCTCGCCCCCGAATCCGACGCCACGTTCCCCCGCACACTGCGCTCCGCATCTGCCACGCTGTGCCGACCCTCCCGTTTCACGCACTTGTCCCCTCGGCCCGGGTTTGTGCGGATGTAGCCTCGCATTGCCCTATGAGGTAGACACAATCAACCCCTACTTCGCCTGACTGTCACCACTCATTTGCAGAAAGAATGACCGAATACCGACCGGCAGCAGGGCCGGCTCAGCCCTCGTGTCCGCCCGCGCCAGGCCGGAAAGGGTTCGTCACACGATCACACCCCGGACAGAATGACCCGATGATCTGGACCGTGACGCCCGAACACTTCGCGACCCCTGACGCCGCCCTGCTGCGCCGGGACTACTACGACGAGGTGGCGAGCCGCTATTGGGGCCGCCCGGCGACCACGGCCGAGATCGACGAAGGCCTGAGCGACGACGGCGCGGACCGTCTCGCCCCGCCCACCGGGCAGTTCCTGGTGGGACGGTACGACGGCGAGCCGGCGAGCTGCGCGGGCCTGCTGCTGGTCGGCGGGGCGACCGCGGAGCTGACGCGGGTGTTCGTGCGCCCCGGCTTCCGCGGCACGGGCGGCGGCGGCCTGCTGCTCGCGGGCATCGAGGAGTCGGCGCGGGCGTACGGGGTGCGCCGGATCCGGCTCGACACCCGCGACGACCTGGTCGAGGCGCGCGGGCTGTACGCCAAGCACGGGTACCGGGCGGTCCCCGCGTTCAACCGGGGGCCGTACGCCGAGCACTGGCTCGCCAAGGAGCTGTGAGCCCCGGCCCCGCCGTCAGCCCGCCGAGTGGTCGCGGCGCGGGTCCGGCATGTGCGGCCGTTCCTTGCTCGACCCGCTCACCTCGGCCGACAGCTCCGTCACGAGGCGGACCAGGTCGGTGGGCCGGTCGGGGCTCCACCAGTCGCCCAGCAGCTCGGCGAGGGACTCCTCGCGGGCCTGCGACAGCCGCACCACGGCCTCCGCGCCCCGGTCGGTGAGGACCAGCTGCATGCCCTCGCGCCGGGCGAGGCCGCGCTCCTCCACCTGACGGGCGGCCGAGGTGATCACCCGCAGCGGCACGGGGGCGACGTCGGCGAGCCGGCCCGGCTCGACGGTGCCGTGCCGCTTGATGCGCAGCAGCAGCCAGCTGGCGGCGGGCAGCAGGTCGTAGCCCGCCCTGGCGGTGATCTTCTCGTAGATCTCGCGGCGCCCCTCGCGGGTGGCGAGCACCGAGAGCGCGCGGGCGCACTCGTCGTACGAGGACCGCTGGACCGGGTTGGAGGCCAGGGTCTCACTGGGGTCGGGGGCCATGACCGAGCCCCGCAGGGGCTCCTCCTTGAGGAACCAGGCGAGGACGAACGCGATCAGGACGACGGGGGCCGCGTAGAGGAAGACGTCGGTGATCGCGGTCGAGTAGGCGCCGAGGACCGAAGGGCGCAGGTCGGCCGGCAGCCGGCCGATGGCCCGGGGGTCGGCCGCCAGGGCACCGGCGTCGACGCCGGCCGGAAGTGACCGGCCGCTGAGCGCGTCCTCGAGTTTGCCGGTCAGCCGGTTGGTGAAGATCGTGCCGAAGACGGCCACACCGAACGAGGCGCCGATGGACCGGAAGAAGGTCGCTCCGGAAGTGGCGACGCCGAGGTCCTCGTATCCGACGGAGTTCTGCACGATCAGCACGAGGACCTGCATCACGAGGCCGAGTCCGGCGCCGAAGACGAAGAAGCAGAGGCTCATCGTCCAGGTGGAGCTGTCCTCCGAGAGGAGGTGGAGGAGCAGCAGACCGACGACGGTGAGGGCGGTGCCGGCGATCGGGAAGACCTTCCAGCGGCCCGTGCGGCTGACGATCTGGCCTGAGCCGGTCGAGGTGATGAGCAGGCCGAAGACCATCGGCAGCATGTGCACGCCGGACATGGTCGGGGTGATGCCGTGCACGACCTGGAGGAAGGTGGGCAGGTAGGTCATCGCGCCGAACATCGCGAAACCGATGACGAAGCTGATCACGGCCACGAGGCTGAAGGTCCGCATCCGGAACAGCTTCAGCGGCAGCACGGGTTCGGCCGCCCGGTGTTCGGCCGCGACGAAGGCGACGAGCAGCACCATGGCGAGGACCGCGAGCATGATGATCTGCGCGGAGCCCCAGGCCCAGGTGGTGCCGCCGAGTGAGGCGACGAGGACCAGGCAGGTGGCGACGGAGGCGATGAGGAAGGTGCCCAGGTAGTCGATGGTGTGCTTGGTGCGGCGCACGGGGATGTGCAGGGCCGCGGCGATGACGAGCAGCGCGACGACACCGACGGGCAGGTTGATGTAGAAGACCCAGCGCCAGCTGAGGTGCTCGGTGAAGAAGCCGCCGAGCAGGGGACCCAGGACGCTGGTCACACCGAATACCGCACCGAACAGACCCTGGTACTTCCCTCGTTCGCGTGGACTGACGATGTCGCCGACGATCGCCATCGACAGCACCATCAGCCCGCCGCCGCCGAGCCCCTGGAGGGCGCGGAAGCCGATCAGCTGCGGCATGTCCTGGGCCATGCCGCAGAGCGCGGAGCCGATGAGGAAGATGACGATGGCCGTCTGGAAGAGCCTCTTGCGCCCGTACTGGTCACCGAGCTTGCCCCAGAGCGGGGTGGCCGCGGTCGCCGCCAGCATGTAGGCGGTGACCACCCATGACAGATGGTCCAGGCCTCCGAGTTCGCTGACGATCGTGGGCAGCGCGGTGGAGACGATGGTCTGATCGAGTGCGGCGAGCAGCATGCCGAGGAGCAGTGCGCCGATGGACACGAGGACACTCCGCCTGGAGCGCCCCTCCCCCGCTTCAAGGGGTGGCGGGCTCAACTGCTGGGCCATGGGCATCTCCTCGGTCCGCTTCACCCCCATCCTGGCCGGTATGCGCCGTTATGGCCTGCCGAGCAGCTCCACGGGCGTTGGGCTTCCCCGTGGCGGCCTGCATAATCGCAGCAGTTCAAAGGGGAGGGGAACCCACGATGACCGGACATATGTGCCCGGAGTGCGGTGGCGAGCAGAGCGCGAGACCCGGGGCGGGGTGTGCCTGCGGGGCCGCCACGCCGGGAACACGGGACGGGCTGGGCCGCTCGTCCGGCCCCGCCCGTGAGCCCGGGCAGGCGGCGCGGGACGCGCGCGCGGCCGAGATCGCGGCGGCCGAGGACTTCGACCCGCTGCGCATCCGGCCGTACGTGACGCTGAACAGTGACGACGCCGGCGACACCTACGACGGCGACGGCACGCAGGACCGGGGCGCTCCTGCCGCCGCCACGACGATGCCGCTGTTCCTGGGCGGTGCGCCCGGCCCCCTACCGGGTGATCTGCCGGGCCCGCCGCCCGAGGCCGTCGTCGCGGGGGGCGCGCCCCACCTGCGTACACCCGCCGCCTACGCGGGCGACGGGCCCGATCCCGTGCAGCCTCGCCGCCGACGGCCTTTCGCCGTGGCGGCCGTGGGCGCGGCCGTGGTCGCGGTGGTGGGCACCGCGGCCTTCGCCGGAGGCCTGTTCGACAGCGAGGACAAGCGGGACGCGGCACTTCCCGAGGTGACGAGGACGAGCGTGCCGGATGCCACGGGAGGTCCCGCCGAGTCGGTGTCGGCCTCCCCGTCGGAGTCCGCGTCCGCGACGCCGTCCCGGTCCGCGTCCGCGTCGCCGACGGCGTCCCCGTCGGCGTCGAGGAGCCCGTCGGCGTCCCGCTCCGCCACCGCCTCGGCGACGCCTTCGCCGACGGCGTCCGCGACGACCGCCCCCGCCACGACGGCGGCGGCGCCCCCGGCGGAGGCGTCCGGGCCCACCCTGCGCCGCGGGGACGAGGGCTCGGAGGTCGTCGAGCTCCAGCGCAGGCTCCAGGAGATCTGGGTCTACCGGGGGCCGGACGACGGCGACTACTCGTCACACGTGGAGCAGGCGGTCGCCGAGTTCCAGCGGTGGGTGTCGGTCCAGGGCGACCCCTCGGGCGTGTACGGGCCGGAGACCCGCGAGGCCCTGGAGGCGCGGACGAGCGGCTCGGGACGGCGCTCCTGACCGCTTTCGCGAGGGTTTCCCGACGCGCGCCGGCTTCCTGGACGCGCCCCGTCTTCCGACGCGCGCCCGAGGACTCGGCGAAGGCCTCCCGAGGGCCCAGCGAAGGCCTGCCGGGGCACACGGCCTACCGGGACACACGAAGGCCCGCCAAGGGCTCGCCGGCCATCGGATTGGCGTTTCGGCGCAGCTTTTTGTACCGTGAGGGAACAAAGTAGCCTCCGCCCGTTCTCCCTGACCGGCGGGCGGGGCTGCTTGTCTTCTTCACCGCAGCCGCGAGCTGTCCCCCCGCGCTCTGGAGCACGCCGATGCAGGCCACCGTCCTCGAAGCCCGCGCCCTCCTGCTGGACATGGACGGCACCCTCGTCAACTCCGACGCGGTGGTCGAGCGCTGCTGGCGCCGCTGGGCGATCGCGCAGGGCCTGGACCCCGTGGCGGCGCTCAAGGTGGTCCACGGCCGCCAGGGCTACGCCACGATGGCCGCCCTGCTGCCGGACCGGCCCATGGAGCAGAACTACGCGGAGAACAGGATCATGCTCGCCGAGGAGACCGCCGACACCGAGGGCGTCGTCCCCATCGGCGGCGCCCCCGCCTTCATGGCCTCGCTCGCCGGCCTCCCGCACGCTCTCGTGACCTCGGCCGACGAGGCACTCGCGCAGGCCCGGATGACGGCCGCGGCCCTGCCGATGCCGGAGACCCGGGTGACCGCGGAGATGGTCGGCGCGAGCAAGCCGGACCCCGAGGGCTTCCTCAAGGGCGCGGCCGAGCTGGGCTTCGACCCCGCGGACTGCGTCGTGTTCGAGGACTCCGAGGCGGGCATCGCGGCCGGCCGGGCGGCAGGCATGCGCGTCGTCGGCGTCGGACCGCGCGCGGCGGCCCTCTCCCCCGACGCCCACGTCGAGGACCTGACGCGGCTCCGGGTCGAGGCGACCGCGGGCGGCTCGATCCGCCTGCACGTCGACGCCCGCTGACCGCCTGACCCCCGGCCGACCCGCATGCGTACGGCCACGCCCGGCACCGGGCCGATCGGCGCCCGTATGGTGACAGCCCGGCACCCGGCCGCGCGCCGGCCCCGGCCATCCCCCTAGCGCCGCCCCGCACCCGCGCCCGCTCACGCCCGGTGCAGCAGTCCCCGCGCGATCAGTTCGAGCACCAGCGCGACGGCCACGGCCTGCACGGCCAGCAACGCCACCAGGACGAACAGCTGCACCGCTCCCGCCTCCACCGGTGAGGCGCCGCCCAGCAGCATGCCCACGAAGGCCCCCGGCAGGGTGACGAGCCCCACGGTTCTGGTCTGGTCCAGCCCCGGCAGCAGCGCGTCGGACGCCGCGGGGCGGGCGATCTCCAGCCGGGCGTCCCGGTCGAGCAGGCCGAGCGCCATTCCCGCCTCCACCTCACCCCGCCGGGTGGTGAGTTCGTCCAGCGCGCGCCGCCCGCCCAGCACGGTCGCGGTGAGCGCGCCCCCGATGAGGATGCCCGTCACCGGGATCAGCGCGATGCCCCGCGCCGGAAGGAGCCCGGTGAGGAGCAGCGCGACGACCACCGGGACGACCCCGGCGGCGATCGGCAGCGCCGCCCACCACCAGGTCCGGTTGTCCGTGATCCGCCGCCCCGCCGTGCGCACCGCGACGGCGAACATGAGCGCCAGGAAGCCGAGCAGGGGCCCCAGGGAGCGCACCACCCAGCCGATGAGCAGCGAGACGGCCGCCAGCTGGACCGCGGCCCGCAGCCCTGCGACGGCGATCTCACGGGACCTGCCGAGCGAGGCCCACGCCGCTACGGCGGCGGCGGACACCAGCAGTACGGCGAGCACGACGCCGAGCGTCGGAGTGACCGGAAGCAGCACGCGGCCACCCTACGGGCCTACGCACGGAGCCCCGGCCGATCCGTGAGCCCGTCAGTTCGCCCTGTCGAACACCCTTCGGACGGAACGTCAGATCTACTGTCCTGCCTCTTGATGTGACGTGCGCATGTCGTCACGCTGTTACCTGGTGACCACCCCACCGAAACCCGGCGCCGTCACGATGGCCTGGCTTCACAGGTCGCCAGCCCGACGTCCCCCCACCTCAAGGGAGTTCGAATGTCCGGTATCTACGCGCGTCGCATAGCCGTCGTCGCTGCCTCGGCCGCGCTCGCCGCCACCACCGGGCTGCTCACGGCCCCGACCGCCCAGGCCGCGATGCCCACCCCGGTCTCCGCGTCGACCGCCCGCACCTACCTGGGCCAGCTCACCGTCTCCACCGAAGGTTCGTCGACCGGCTACAGCCGCGACAAGTTCCCGCACTGGATCACGCAGTCGGGCGCCTGCAACACCCGCGAGGTGGTGCTGAAGCGCGACGGCACCGGCGTCGTCCAGGACTCCGCCTGCGCCGCGACCAGTGGGAGTTGGTACTCCCAGTACGACGGCGCGACCTGGACCGCGGCGTCCGACCTGGACATCGACCACATGGTCCCGCTCGCCGAGGCCTGGCGTTCGGGGGCCAGCGGCTGGACCACCGCCCAGCGTCAGTCCTTCGCCAACGACCTGACCCGCCCTCAGCTCATCGCGGTCACGGACAACGTCAACCAGTCCAAGAGCGACCAGGATCCGGGCGAGTGGCTGCCCTCCCGCACGGCCTACCGCTGCACCTACGCGCGCGCCTGGGTGCACGTGAAGCACTACTACGGCCTCAGCGTCGACTCCACCGAGAAGAGCGCCCTGCAGTCCGTCCTGAACGGCTGCTGACCCGCCTCCGCACCCGCGCCTGAGCCCGCGGGCCCGGGGCGGAACCGACCCGCCCTCCTCCGTCGTTCCGTACCCTACGGAGCCATCTGCGACGCGAGGAGGGCACACATGGCCGGGCTACGCCTGGGACCGCTGCTGAGGTACGTCGACTGGGAGACCGGCTCCCGGGCGACGGTCTGGGTGGAGACGAGCAGGCCCTGTACCGCGGAGGTCCGCTGCGAGGACGGGGCGGCGGGCAGCTCACCCACGTTCGCGGTCCAGGGGCACCACTACGCCCTGGTGGTGGTGACCGGCCTGACCCCCGGCTCGACCACGCCCTACGAGGTCCTGCTCGACGGCCGCCGGGTCTGGCCGCCCGAGGAATCGCGCTTCCCGCCGAGCACGATCACGACGCCCGCCCTCCCGCAGCCGGAGGAGGCGGGCCCGGTCCGGATCGCCTTCGGCTCCTGCCGCTGGGCGGCTCCGCCGGCCCACGGTCACGATGCGATCGGCCCCGACGCGCTCGACGCGCTGGCCACCCGCCTCGCCGCCGACCCGGAAGCCGCCCGCCCGGACGTCCTCCTGCTCCTGGGGGACCAGGTGTACGCGGACGAGACCTCCCAGGCCACCCAGCGACGGCTGGCCGCCCGCCGGGACCTGAAGGAGGCGCCGGGCGCCGAGGTCGCGGACTACGAGGAGTACACCCACCTCTACGACGAGTCCTGGCGCGACCCGGACGTGCGCTGGCTGCTCTCCACGGTCCCCAGCTGCATGATCTTCGACGACCACGACGTGGTGGACGACTGGAACACCAGCGAGTCGTGGGTCCGGGACATGCGCCGGACCCCCTGGTGGCACGAGCGGATCGTCAGCGGACTCATGTCGTACTGGGTCTACCAGCACATCGGGAACCTCTCCCCCGACGCCCTGGAGGCGGACCCGCTCTACGCGGCCGTCCGGGCCGTCCCGGACGGCACCGAGACCCTGCGCGCCCACGCCGCGGCGGCCGACGCCGATCCCACGCTCACCCGGTGGAGCTACCGGCGTGTTTTCGGCCGAGTACGGGTGATGATGGTCGACACCCGCGCGGCCCGTGTCCTCGGCGAGCAGGAGCGGTCGATGCTCCGCGAGAGCGAGGCACGGTGGCTGCGCGACGAGGCGCTCGACGACCCCGGCGCGTACGACCACCTGCTGATCGGCACCTCGCTGCCATGGCTCCTGCCGCCCCTCATACACGACGGGGAGTCGTGGAACGCCTCGCTGTGCCGAGGGGAGCGGGGCGAGCGCTGGGCCCGCCTCGGGGAGAAGATCCGGCGGGCCGGTGACCTGGAGCATTGGGCCGCCTTCCCGGATTCCTTCCGCCGGCTGACGGAGCTCGTGAGGGAGGCGGGAAGCGGTCCGGACGCACCGGCGACGGTATGCGTGCTCTCGGGCGATGTGCACCATGCGTACATCGCCGAGCCCCGGTGGCCCGACGGCACCCCACAGGACGCTCCCGCCTCACGCGTCCTGCAACTGACCTGCTCTCCCGTCCACAACTCCGTCCCCGGATACATGCGTGCGGGCTTCCGGTTCGGCTGGAGCCGGGCAGGCCGGTGGGTGGGGCGCGCGCTGGCGCTCCACGGGCGGACGCAGACGCCGCCGATGCGCTGGCGCAGGACGGGCGGGCCCTGGTTCGGCAACCAGTTGATGACGCTCACACTGGAAGGCCGAAAAGCTTCGCTGACATTGGTTCAGGCCAGAGCCAGGCCGGCAGGGGCGCAGCTGGAGACCGTCATGGAACGCTCACTGACCTCGAACGAATGATCGAGTTTCAGCCAATTGCAAGATGTTGAACTTGCAAGCATTAGTGAGGTTTCCCTAACCTGGAGGGCCCCGATCGGTTTCACGTCCCCAGACCGAAGGAGCCCCACCCCCCATGTCCATACGTCTGAACCGGGCCCAGCCCTACGCACTCGGCCTCTTCCGAGTCGTCATCGGCTTCCTGTTCGCCTGCCACGGCGCCGCCTCGCTCTTCGGAGTCCTCGGCGGCTCCATGGGCGGCGGCACCGTCCCCACCGGCACCTGGCCCGGCTGGTACGCGGCGGTGATCCAGCTCGTCGGCGGCACGCTCGTCGCCCTCGGGCTCGGCACCCGCGCCGCCGCGTTCGTCTCCTCCGGCTCCATGGCCTACGCGTACTTCAAGGTGCACCAGCCGGAGTCGCTGTTCCCCCTGCAGAACGGCGGCGAGGCCTCGGCGGTCTTCTGCTGGGCCTTCCTGCTCCTGGTCTTCACCGGCCCCGGCGCCGTGGCCGTGGACCGGCTGTTCTCCTCGCGCGGAGGCTCCGTGGACAAGAAGGACGAGCCCGCCCGCGAACAGTCCCCGGCCGTCTCGGTCTGACCGTCCGCTCCTCGTACGCCCCGGTCCCCCTCCCTACAAGGGGGGCCGGGGCGTACGTGACCTCCACGACATCACTGCCATGGCGGCGAACACCTGGTCAACCGCAGGCGTACGCTGTACAGCTGGCCCTGCCGCTCCTGCCGCTCCCCTGCGACGTCGCGGCGTTGACACGGAACACGGGAACGGGGAGTAGAAGTGCTGGAGAGTGTGGGTGCGCTGACAGGCAGCCCATGGATCTACGCGGTGGTCGCCCTCTCCGTACTCCTGGACGTCTTCCTGCCCGTCCTCCCCAGCGGCGTGCTGGTGATCACCGCCGCCACCGCCGCGGCGGCGAGCACGACGACCGTCACCGCGGCGGCCGGAGAGGCCACCCGGCACGTGCCCTCGCTCCTCGTCCTGACGCTCTGCGCCGCCACCGCCTCGGTCCTCGGCGACCTGGTGGCCTACCGCCTCGCGTGGCGCGGCGGCGAACGTCTCGACCGGGCCATCGCCCGTTCCCGCCGCCTCACCTCGGCCCAGGAACGCCTCGGTGCGGCACTGAGCCGTGGCGGAGGCGCCCTCGTCGTCATCGCGCGCTTCGCACCGGCCGGACGTTCCGTCGTCTCGCTGGGCGCGGGAGCCGCCCACCGCAAGGTGAAGGAGTTCCTGCCCTGGTCCGCCGTGGCCGGCGTGGCCTGGGCGGCGTACAGCGTGGGCCTCGGCTACTTCGGCGGGCAGTGGCTGGGCGCGAGCTGGCTGGGCACGGCCGTCTCGGTCCTCGCCCTCTTCCTGGCGGGCGCCCTCGCGGCGCTCGTCGTCCGCCGCCCCGCCCGCCCGGCGGTCGCGGCCCCCGCCGGGAACTGAGCGGTCGGCGGTCCACTCACACCCGGGATGCGGCGCCCTTGACCTCCAGGCCGTCGAGCAGCCGCTGGGTCGCCTCGGCGATCTCGGCCACGGCTCGGTCGAAGACCTCCTGGTTGTGCGCGGCGGGCGCGCGGAAGCCAGACACCTTGCGCACGTACTGCAGGGCGGCGGCTCGCATCTCCTCCTCGGTGGCCTCTTCGGGGATGGCTGGCGGGCGAAGGGTCTTGATGCTGCGGCACATGTCTCCAGTGTGCGCCGCGCCACTGACAACGCGCCCGGAGAACGACGCCCCCGGCCACTGACGGCACGCCCGCGGAGCGACGCTCCCGGCCCGGGACTCAAAGCGCCGAGCTCTACGCCTCCAGCCGCTCCACCGGCGGGATGACGAAGTTCCCGTCAAGAACGGCCTGGCCAGGAAGGTGGAGCCGCATCACGGGCCGGAAGCGCCCGGCCGGCACAGGCACCCAGTTCGCCGCGGCGTCGGGGTCCCGGGGCCGCTCCTGGGCCAGATGGAGCGTCAGCGAGCCGTCCGCGCCGTACACGAGCCCCGGCGTACGGTCACCGACCGCGCAACGCTCGCCCGCGTGCGCGACGAGGTGCCCCCCGGGAAGGTCGTACACGGTCACGGACCAGAAGGCCGCGACCGGGGGCGGCTGCGGGAGGTGCAGGACGTAGCGGTGGGCTCCGTCGAGCGGCCGTCCACGGGAGTCGCGCGCCGTGTGCGCGTACACCGCCTCGTACCCGTGCGGGATCCAGCGCTCCCGCCGGGCCGCCACCGCCCTGAGCAGGTAGGACGCCTCCCGGTCCGGGGCCCGCCACTCCGGCGAGTCGATCGTGCCCACTCCGGCGTGGTCCAGGTTGTAGTCGCGCAGGTGCGGTTCGGTCTGCCAGGCGCCCGGCACACCGCCGTCGGCCTGGTGGCGGGCCGCCTCCTCCACCCGCAGCCGGCCCAGCGCGAGCCCTCGCCTCAGCGCGCGCACGAGCCCCGGGGCGGCCTGCACGTACGGCGAGACCCCTTCCTCCAGGAGCCCCAGGGGCTGGAAGCGGTCCTGGTAGGCGCGATCCGCCGCGGCGGGCGGGAAGTCAGCCATCCACACCCGCAGCTCCTCGAAGAACCGCAGCTCGCCGGGGACCCCCGGTTCGGTCGCGGGCAACCCGGTCCGGTGGGCCCGGTCACCCAGGTGCGTCAGCGTCAGTTCCTGCTGGAGCGCCCTGACCCGGGGCATGTCCTCCGGCCCGTCGCAGGCGAGGCGGCCGAGGACGGAGACGATGGACGTGGGGGCGTCGATCACTCCCGACACCACGTCGGGCACGGTACCGGCCCAGCCGGGCGGCACGATCATCCAGTCGCCGGCGCATGTTCCCGGTCCCCGCACGCCCAGGTCACCGCCGCCGGTTCCCGCGCCCCGCACACCGAGGTAGGCGAAGGGGTTGCTCCAGGCGTCCACGAACTGGAGCACGTAGTAGGCCCCGCCGGTGTCCGGCACGTGCAGTCTGACCGGCCCTCCGGACAGGTCGAGCTGTGCGAGCGCGTCGACGAGGTCTGCCGGGGCGTACGGGACGTGCGTGCCTGGTGCGGCGGGCCCGTCCGCGTGGGCGAAGTCGTTGAAGGGCGCGGGAGCCAGGGTTCCGCAGCCCTCCTGGAGGCAGGCCTGCACGCCCGACAGCCGGCGGACGAGCGGCGACCCGTAGACGTACGCGTCGGCGGCCAGCGCCGTCAGGACGTCGCGTTCCAGGCCGCCTCGCCCCGCCGGCATGTCAGATGACCGGCTTCGCCCGGTGGGCGCAGAGGGCCCAGATCACGAAGGCGTCGAGCGCGATGGAGATGATCGCCCACACCGGCTGGTACGGCAGCCAGACGAAGTTGGCGATCAGGTTCAGCGCGGCGAGCCCGATGCCCACACCCCAGGCCCATGCGGCGCCCTTGAGGATGCTCCACCCGACGAGCACCAGGATCACTCCGAGGATCAGGTGGATCCATCCCCAGGAGGTGATGTCGAATTTGAACGTGTAGTTGTTGATGCGCGTGTACACGTCGTCGGACGCGATGCCCGCGATGCCCTTGACGATGGCGAGGATGCCGTCGACGAGGAGCACGACCCCCGCGAACATCACCCCGCCCGCCGCCCAGGGGTCGCCGCCGGGGGCGGAGGACCGGGGAGAGCCGGGTGCGGGTGCTGACTGAGCCATGGGAATCCTCCGCTCGACGGACCGCCCGCACCTCTGCGGGCAGATCCGACCCTGTGCGACGACCTCACCGGCCACGACCCGGACGCGGCCGTTCGGGTGTCCGCCGTGTCCTCCTCAGTGCGCTCCCACGGTGACGACCTGCCCCTTCGCGTCGACGGTCAGGACGACCCGTTCGACCTTGTTCGTCAGGGCCAGGACCGCCCACACGACCCCCCACACGCAGCACGAGAAGACCGTGAGGAAGGCGTGCAGCACATGGTCAACCGGCTGCCCGCGCACCAGGACGGCCTGGCTCCCCGACCGGGACTCCACGCGCCATCCGGCCGCCACCCGCTGGCTCACCACCCAGTCGAGGATCAGGCCCCGCTGCGTGGCGTCGGGCACCACCCCGCTCGCCCCGTAGTAGCCGGGAGGAGGTTCGAGCGACGCCTCGCGCCGGTGTGCGGGGCGACGCCTCACGAGGGCTCACTCCACGTGTCGAGGTCTCCGCCCCGCCATTCGATCAGCTCCGGCTGGTCCAGATCGATCTCGTCGGCCCCCTCGGCGAGCCCTGCCCGCCGCAGGAGGGAGGCCACTTCCCCGCGCCCGTGCGCGAGCCCGACGATCTGCCCACGGACGGTCACCCGCCGCCCACCGGTCGGTGAGGGCGGATACACGATCACAGGCGGATGTCCGGACATGCCTCCACGGTCCCCCGTGCTCCGCCGCCTCGCATCCCGGAACCCGCCGCGGCCGGGCAGGGAGCGTGATCCGCCGACGCGACGCCACGGTGACGACGCCGGTCACCCTCTCTCCGTGACGCCTCTCCCCCGTGGCGCACGTCACACCCTCTCGCCTGTCACACGGGCCGATGGTCCGGCATCTCGTGTTCGTCAGGACGCCGCGCGAACGATCCGCGGGGCACACCGCACACGTGAGGACGAAGACATGGAACCCCGTTTCGATCTGATGACCAACCGGATCGGCGCCCAGGTCGCCAAGCGGTTCTACAGCGCCGGGCTGCCGATCAGGGAGTCGTCGCTGCCCCGGGCCCTGCAGGAACTGGTGCAACTCCGCGCCAGCCAGATCAACGGCTGCGGCTGGTGCCTCGATGTGCATTCCAAGGAGGCTTCGGCCGCCGGTGAGACCCCGCTCCGGGTGAACCTGGTCGCCGCCTGGCGCGAGTCCACGGTCTTCACCGAGGCCGAGCGGGCCGCCCTGGCACTGACCGAGGAGGGCACCCGGCTCGCCGACGCCCACCAGGGGGTGTCCGACGAGACCTGGGACCAGGTGCGCAAGCACTTCGACGACGACCAGATCGCCGGCCTGGTCACCCTGGTCGCCATGATCAACGCCTCCAACCGGATGGCCGTGATCACGCACACGAAGGGAGGTTCCTACAACCCCAGCATGCTCACGGCCCTGTCGAACTGACCGGCGTCCGCACCACGGCCCGGCCCGGCCCGGGGGAGCATCTCCGGGCCGGGCCCCGCGCGCGTGCCCGTGGCAGCAGAATGGGCGACGCGAGGAACGCGGACGGCGGCGAGGGGTGGAGGAACCATGGATGCGGGCAGCCGCGGAGTGCTGGGAGTCGTGGGTACGGCGGCCGACGGCGTCGAGAGGCTGCGCACCGGACTGGTCGAACCGGCCGTCGCGCTGGGCTGGCAGGTGGCCGTGACACTCACACCTGCCGCCGGCCGGTGGCTCAGGGCCGTAGGCGAGTGCGACCGTCTGGAGTCGCTGACCGGCCTCCCCGTACGGGACACCTCCCGCCTGCCCTCCGAGCCCCGCCCGCACCCCGTCGCCGACTGCTGGGTGGTGGCCCCGGCCAGCGCGAACTACGTCGCCAAGCTCGCGACGGGCATCGCCGACAACCAGGCGCTGACGCAGGTGAGCGAGGCGCTGGGGACGGTCGGCGTGCCGGTGGTGCTGTTCCCCGGGATCAACGCGGCACACGCGCGCCACCCGGCGTGGGAGGGGCACATCGGAGCCCTGCGCGCGGCAGGCGTGCGACTGGTGTACGGACCCGGCGTGTGGCCCCTGCTCGAACCGCGTGAGGGACCGCCGGACCGTGAACTCCCATGGCCTGCGGTCCTGGCGGAACTGGCCGCCGCGACGCCCGCCTAGGATGACCCGGCGTACACGGAACCGACTGGGCGGGGTGGGGCATGGCGGGCCGGATCACAGCGGTGAGCAGCAACGCGACGTACTCGTTCAGCAAACCCAATCGCAAGTCCGTCACACTGCTCGCCGGCCTGGGCGTCGAGGGCGACGTCCATGCGGGCGAGACGATCCGCCACCAGTTCCGCATGACGTACGAACCCGACCTGCCCAACCTGCGCCAGGTGCACCTGATGCACGAGGAACTCTTCGACGAACTCGCCCTCAAGGGTTACTCCGTCACCGCGGGCCGGCTCGGCGAGAACATCACCACCCGGGGTGTCGACCTGCTCGGCCTGCCCACGGGCACCCTGCTCCACCTCGGCGAGCAGGCGGTGGTGGAGGTGACGGGCCTGCGCAACCCGTGCGCGAAGATCAACGACTTCCAGCAGGGCCTGCTCGGAGAGGTTTTCGCCCTCGACCCCGACTCGGGTGACTTCACGTTCAAGTCCGGCATCATGGCCGTGGTCCGCCTCGGCGGCACGGTCCGCCCGCAGGACCCGGTCGAGATCGAGCTCCCTGCCCCGCCGCACCGCCCGTTGGAGCGCGTATGAGGGCGACGGCCGAGGCGGACGGACGTAACGCGCCTGCCGGCACTCCGGCTTACGGAACAGGAGTGACACCATGAGGCTCGACGACCGCCGCGTGGTCATCACGGCCGCGGGCCGCGACTTCGGGCGGACCCTGGCCCTCCGGCTCGCGGACCTCGGCGCCGAGGTCTTCCTCTCAGCTCGCCGGCTCGACGCGGCGGAGCGCGTACGCGACGAGATCCTCGGGCGCGGTCATGAGCGGGTGCACGCCTTCGCCTGCGACCTCACGGACGCCGCCTCCATCCGCGCGTTCGCGTCCGCGGTCGCGCGGCACACCGACCGCGTCGACCTCCTCGTCAACAACGGCTCGCGCTATCTGGACGGCCCGGACCTGCTGTCCGCGACGGACGAGGACATCGCGGACACGATCGCGTCCGGAGCCACCGGCACGGTCCTGACGGTGAAGAACTTCCTGCCGCTGCTGCTCACATCGGCGCAGCCGGACATCGTCACCATGGTCTCCGCCTGCGGAACGGCGGGCCACCAACGGTCGGACGCCCACGACTCGTTCTACGCCGCCAAGAGCGCCCAGGCGGGATTCGCCGAGATCCTCTCCAAGCGCCTGCGGCCGCAGGGAGTCCGCGTGATCTCGCTCTACCCGCCCGACTTCGACAACCCCGACCCGCTCTCCGGGGACTGGGAGAGCACCCCGCGCGGGCCGGGGAGCACGCTCACAGCGCATTCGCTCGTGGAGTGCGTCCTCTTCGCTGTCGCCCAGCCTCGCGACTGCTTCATCAAGTCGTTCCACTTCGAGCAGGCCTGAGCAAGGCCGGGACGTCACCGCCGACCGGAAGCAGGCCTCGCACCAGCAGGGCTTTCGCCGTCCGGCGAAGTCGGCCGATGAGGTTCGGGACCTTCCGGCCACGTGGCGCCGGCTCGGCCCTCAGGTGGTCTGCCAGGGGCGGAGCTTCTCGGGGTTGCGTACGGCCCAGATCCGCTCGATCCGCTCCCCCACGACACCGAACGCGAACACGGTCGCGACGTCGCCGCCCTGCCGCGCCACCAGTCCGGGCCGGCCGTTGACCGTGCACTCCGCGTACGTCGTGCGGTGGCCCGCCAGTCGCGCGATCCTGACGTAGGCACGGGCGATCCGCTCGCCGCCCACGATCGGGTGCAGGTGGGTGACGGCCAGCCCGCCCCCGTCGGCGGTGGCGGTGGCGGCCGGGTCGAGCAGGCCGATCAGGGCGTCGACGTCCTGGGCCTCCCACGCCGTCCTGAACCGTCTGACGATGGCGGCCTGCCCGGCCTCCGGGCCCGCCGGCGTCCGCGCGGTACGGACACGACGACGGGCGGACGAGGCCAGCTGGCGGCACGCGGCCGGAGTGCGGCCGACGATCTCGGCGACCTCACCGAAGGGGTAGCGGAAGACGTCGTGCAGGACGAACGCGACGCGCTCGGCCGGGGTCATCGCGTCGAGGACGACCAGAAAGGCCATCGTCACCGACTCGTCGAGGGTGACCCGGTCGGCCGGGTCGATCCCGTCGGCGCCGGGGCGCCCGGTGATCCACTCCGTGGGCTCGGGCAGCGGTTCGGGGATCCACTCGCCCACGTACGTCTCCCTCCTGGCCCGCGCCGAGCCCAGCAGGTTCAGGCAGATGCGGCCGGCGACCGTCATGAGCCAGGCCCCTGGCACCTCGATGGCACGCTGCTCCTGCGGGGACATGGCGTACCAGCGGGCGTAGGTCTCCTGCACGACGTCCTCGGCGTCCGAGAGGGACCCGAGAAGCCGATAGCCGAGATTGATCAGCCGACGCCGCTCGCCCATGATCGCGCTGAGGCCCGGATCGCTCTGTTCGTCGACGGGCTCGGCTCCGGTGGTCATGGTGTGGCCCTCTTTCCGTCTCGCTTCTGCGCCTCCGCGCTTACGACAGGACAGCCCACCGAAATGTGAGGCCGGCGCGCCGCCTCACATTCCACAGGGCCGCTTTGTCGTAACGGGTGAGAACGACGAGACGAAGGAGAGGGAACTCCGATGACCGACTTCCAGGCCGTCGCGGACCGCGTCGAGATCGAGGCGCTGCGCGGCGAGTTCACCGACTCGGCGATGATGCGCGACCGGCCCCGCCTGGCATCACTGTTCACGCCGGACGGTGTCCTGCGCATGCCCAACATCCCGGTCGAGCTGACCGGCCGCGAGGAGATACGTGCCGGAGGCGAACGGCTCCAGGCACAGTGGGACTTCTTCGTACAGACCACGCACCCCGGCACGATCCTGCTCGACGGCGACACCGCGACCGGCCGCGCCTACATCCAGGAACTCGCGCGCACCCTGGACGGGCGGCAGGGTCTGAACTACGCGGTGTACCACGACCGTTACCGGCGCACGGAGGAGGGCTGGAAGTTCGCCGAGCGGGTGTACGAGGTCAGATACCTCGACACCACCCCGCTGACGGGCTCGGCGCCCTCCCCGGACCACAGCGCGGAGATCGCGACCCGGGCTCCGGCCGCACCCTTCGCAGGCCCGGCCGCACCCTTCACGGGCCAGGCCACGCCGTTCACCGCCCCGGCCCCGGCCGAACGGCTGGAGCGGACGGCCGCCGCCCTGCGCGCCAACGGCTTCACGGTCGAGGTCCTCGACGACGCCGCAGCCGCCCGCGCCCGCGTCGAGGACCTGCTCCCCGCGGGCGCCCGCGTCTTCACCGGGGCCGGCGAGACCCTCCGGCTGTCGGGCATCGAAGCGGACATCAACACGGGTGAGCGGTACGACGCCGTCAGGCCGCGCGTCCTGGCCATCGACCGTGCCACGGGCGCCGACGAGATCCGGCGGCTGACCGCGAACCCCGACTACGTCGTCAACAGCGTCGCCGCGGTCACCGAGACCGGCTCGCTCGTCCTCGCCTCGGGCAGCGGCAGCCAGCTCCCGGCCAACGCGGGTGGCGCGGCCCACGCGGTCTGGGTCGTCGGCGCGCAGAAAGTGGTACCCGACCTGAGCACGGCACTGCGCCGCATCGAGGAGCACGCCCTCCCTCTGGAGAACATCCGCGCCCAGGCGGCGTACGGCCGGCCCAGCGCCGTCAACCGCGTACTCATCCTCAACGCGGAACCCCACCCCGGACGCGGCACGGTGCTGCTGCTCCGGGAGGCCATCGGATACTGACCGGTTCGGGGTGCAGGGCCTCGAACTTGAGCGGTACGGGGGCGAGCCGGGTACGGGGGCGAGCCAGAGGGCCGGTCGAGACGGCCGCCCCTGTTCCGAGGGCCGCGCGGCGGGCCCGCGCCCCCACCCCCTCCCCGGACCAGCCGGTCCCTCGATTTGGTGTTCAATGGCCACACGTCGGACTTCACGCCCACCCGCTCCGTCTCCCCGTCGCGGTTGCGCTGTGCACCGGGGGGGCGGCGCGGAAGCGCCGGGCGCAGGAGTACGGCTACGACACCGCCCCGTCTCTCCTGGACGAGGCCGACCGGAAGGCACGACGAACATGACCGGGCAACGCGACCGCTGGGCAGAACTGACCGGCGGACAGGCCGGCGAGGACTACGCCCGGCGCTTCGCCCGGCTCGCCGAATCCGGCCACGACGTCCACGGCGAGGCCGCCTTCTGCACCGCACTGCTGACGCTGTCCTCCAGAGTCCTCGACGCGGGCTGCGGAACCGGCCGGATCGCGATCCGGCTGACCGAGCTGGGCCACCACTGCACCGGCGTGGACGTCGACCCCTCGATGCTCGCCGTCGCCCGACGCGATGCCCCCGCCCAGGAGTGGCTGCTCGGTGACCTGGTGCATCTGGACGCCCTCGGCCTGGATCCGAGCTTCGACCTGGTGCTCGCGGCGGGAAACGTCATCCCGCTGCTGGCCTCCGGCACGGAACCAGCGGTCGTACGCCAACTGGCCACCGCCCTGCGCCCGGGTGGCCTGCTGGTCACGGGCATGGGCCTGGACGCGGCACACCTTCCGCTGCCGGAACCGACGGTGACCCTGCCCGAGTTCGACCAGTGGTGCGCCGAGGCCGGACTGACCTTGCGGGAGCGCTACGCCACCTGGAGCGGCGAGCCTTACTACGACGGCTGCGGCTACGCCGTCAGCGTGCACGGTCTGCCCGCCACGGCCTCGGACGACTGACCACGAATCATGCGCCGTACCGGTGAGCCGGTGACAGGAAGCCACCGCCGCCCACCGGAGGACGCACAGCCTTCACAGGGACCGGACCTACAGGGCGTGCCAACTGGCCCGTGAGACAGTCGGGCCCGACACACCGAGCGTGATCGCAAAAGGAGATCCATGCGGCCTCTGCCCACCATCGCCGACCGTGGTGAATTCGATGTCCTGGTGGTCAGGACCGACTACGACGACGCCCAGGCGTGGCATGAAGTGGCGACGGCACTGACCGAGCACGAGTCGCACGTCCATTGCGTCAGCGATCCGGTCTGGGCCGGGGCGACCGTTGACGAGCTACTGGCTACGGTCCGGGCCGACGAGGACCTGTCCGTCGTCTTCCTCGCCGACCGGACAACTATGCGGCTCGAGAGCCACGCGCTGCTGGCCGTCACCACGCTGACGCTGGAGGACTGCGTGGACGCTGAGGACTACGGGCAGCTGACGGAGTTCGGCAGGGAGTTCCGCGTCATCCCCTCAGCGGTCCACGAGGTTTATGCGAACCTGAGTATCGGCAACTTGGGTTTCGAGGAGTACGCGGCATGGGCCCACGACGACCCCGAAGGGATCTTCCGGTCCTTCTGAGGCGCCTACTGGTGAGCGGCGAGCATCCGCAAGCAGCACGCCATGAGGACGGCGCCTACGCCCGCAGCCGGGCGTGAGCCTGCACGGTCTCGGTCGTCACGCACTACGCTGGCACCTCCTTCCCGCCACCCTGGGAGCAGCGTGCCGCCGCCCTTCGCCTACCGGATAACCAAGTACGACCCCGCCGACCGCGACGAGCACGGCCGCTACAGCGGCACCGAAGACACGGTGAGCGATCACGGGCCGGTCGAGGCGGCTTACCTGGAGGCGATCGCCGCCTTCGCCCGGGACTCGGGTGTCGACCGGCTGGAGATCCGCGAGCCCGAGGTCACCGGCCTGGTCAACTTCGGCCTGGAGGTGCCCGTCGAGGGCCACGGCCTCGCCGGTCTGTTCCCGCCCGACCTCGCCGGCTACCACGACGGGGCCGAGGTCTCCGTGCCGATCGCGCTGGAACTGGTCCGCGCGATGCTCCGGGACAACGGCGCCTGGTGCAGGCTGGAGCGCGGGGACACGTTCACCGTGCATGTCGGGTGGGACCAGTACGTGTACGTCGGCAGCGACCAGCCCTGCGAAGCAGCCATCGCCCGGACCCACGAAGCCGGCTTGTTCGCAGAACCGATCACGGCCTCGCCCTACGCCGCAGACCGCGAGGAACCAGAGGTGACGCAGGCCGCGGACGAGGACTTCTGGAAACGAGTACGTGCGGCACTGGCCTCATCGCAGTCGCTGCTTCTGGAAGAGACGTACGTCCGCAACGCCGCCCGCTGGCACCGCCTCACCGAAGGCAACCTCGACACCGTCCGCGTCGCTCTCGGCCCACGCGCGCTTCTGACTGTATGGCCCGACCTCACCCCTGATGTCGACGCGGTCTTCGCCGCGCTGCCTCAGGACGAACCCGTGGAGTTCGTCTGGGAAGCACCGGACGGAACGATCCGCCATGCCATCGTCGACGAGACCGACCACCGGCAACTCGCCACCCTGGCCTCAGGCGCGCGAGCAGCCTGCGCACTCCCCCTCTTCACCGACGAACGCTCCCCGCTCTTGCACGCCGCTCTCCCCGACAGCGACGGCGTGCTGCGCGCCCGGTGGTGACCTGCCCTCCGTGCCCTGCGTGCGCGTTGGAGGAGCGTTGCGTGCTCCGCCCCGGGTCAGGACCATGCCCTCACCTGAGTCATCCAGGGCCAGGCCAGTCCACTGCACCAGGGGAGTTCGACCAGGAAGGAGTTCCGCTCGTGCGACTCGTCTCCCATCCAGTCTTCGTCGAGGTAGATGTCACCGTGTCAGCGGAGACGCTGGCCGCCTTGGCACACGCAGTGGCCGAAGATGTCAGGCGTTGCTTCGATGGCCGTGCCTCACGCTCGCTCGCTGCCACTCCAGGTACCTGCCTGCAACGCACACTCCCCTGCCTGCGAGAGTGTTCCCATGCTGCTGGATCCTGAGAACACTCTGTTCGTCCGTGGTGTCACGCCCGTGCTTCTGCTGGCCGAGGCGCAGGTACACGATGCCCTGCCGCTCCTGGCAGCACCCGACGGGGTGGTCCCCCGGTGTGAGGGCTGGAGCATCGCTCCCCGACACACCATGTGTGTCGTAGACGGACCTGGGGACCAAGGGCTCGTGGTCCCCTCTTTCGCTGCGCCGGTGGTCGGCGGGGCCGACGACGGTGGGGCATCCAGCGACACGGCCGACTGGTGCGTGGACGCCGAGCAGGCCGGCGGAGCAATCGTCCTGTCCGTGGACCAACTGCCCGACGTATTTGACTGGTCTGCCCTGTTGTCATCGGGCACGGTCCGCGGCGGCTTCATGCCGACGCTGGCTTGACATCAGCAGTGCCGGAGCGGCGCCGCCGGCAGCACGCCTGTGGCTCGCGATCCTTGAGTCTCGGATCTCTTCGTCCCGATGTGACTGTCAGTGCAGCGGACTAACTTGCTGTTCGTGGAGTGGCTGACAGACGGCGAGATCGTCGCCCTGACGCGTGACGAGTTCGATGAATGGGTCGATACGTTGGAGCCGTGCAAGGTGTGCTTCGACCAGCTCTGGCGGGTCGATGCGGGACCCAAGGGAAGCGTATGTCCGCAGTGCCGCAATGCCGAACGGCAGGCACGGCGACACAATCTGACGCGGGCCCGTGTCAATGCAATCCTCAGAGTTCAGGATGACACCTGCCCCCTCTGCGGCAGCCTGGGAGGTGACCCCTCAATGGAAGGGCCGTCATGGTGGCACATTGATCACGACCATCGCTGCTGTTCCGGCCCGACATCTTGCGGACAGTGCGTGCGAGGGCTGCTGTGCAAGAGCTGCAACACTCGGGGCCTGGCTTGGTACGAGAGCCTCACCGCAGACTTGCAGACCTGGGAACACGTCAACGCCTACTTGACCGATCCCCCTGCCCGCAGACCAGAGGCAGCGGTGCTGTTCCACGGCGATCTCACAGGCGTCCGCTCACGGGATGGGGCCTTTGCCGGCTGGCGCTCCAACAGCCCTCTCAGCGAGCCCTTTCCGCACTGGAGAACGCGCCGCATCACTGCGAAACAGCCTCTGTTGCTTCGCAAAGCGGGACGAAGCCCTGAGCTTGGAAATCACAGGACTCTGGACACTGCCGGCTCGCTGAACAGCGACAACGGGGTGCCGGGTGACTGACGAGGTGTCACACGAGTTGGCAGCCGCTCCAGAAGAGAACCCTTGAACCTTCCTCGCACACGACGAAGCTCGCCACCCGGGAGGGTGGCGGGCTCGCTCGCCGGTTACTCAGTCCGCTTGGGGTGCTTGGCCGCGGCATGCAGGAGCCACACAGTCTTGCGCTCCTCCTCGACCACGTACCAGACACGACCTCCGCTCGTGACCTCGATCTGCCACTGATCGCGGTCCTTGCCATTGAAGAACGCTGTCGCAAGGTCGTACTTCAACTGATGGTGGCGGGCGGTCTGTACCGCAGGTGCCGGCCCGGTCCGCAGCGTGAACCAGGCATCGGCGGTATTGGTGGGGGCTTCGGCACAGAGGGCTTGCCACCCCACTCCCACGTCCCTGGCCCCAAAGCGGATCTTGTACTCGCCCGGCTTGGGCGGCGGGACGGCGAGGTCCCCCCTCTTATTGCTCAATCTGCAGGTACCTCCGGAGGCTCGACTTCCCCGAAGTCGCCCGCCTCCGGACTGGTCAGCTTGCTGTAGAGCTCCTGGTCCGCATACACCTCGGCGGTCGACTTCCATGCCGCGATCAGCGGCACGATCGGCCCAACGGTACCGAGATCGGAGGCAGCGCGTGCGGTCTCCATGAACTCGACGAGGAACTCCTGAACCGCCTTCTGCGGCAGGAAGCGGACCCACGGGAACGCCTCAGGGAACACTGCGGTCAGCATCGTCACCGCCTCGGGGCTGCTCTTCATGAGCGCGACAAAGAGCCGCGTGGTCGAGTCGACGACCTCCGTGACCTGCTCTGCGCGTACGGCTGTCGTCAGGTACAGGTCTTCCTCGTCCCCGCGACGGTGCAGCAGCAGACCCTTGCGGGGGTTGTCCTGCAGCCGCGCGACCGTGGCTACGGGGCTCTTGACGAGCTCCGAGAAGTTCGCTTCAGCTGGCATGGTGGTCATGACTTCTAAAGTAGTTCAGAAGTATGCAACCGTCCACTGGAAACGGGACACAAATCAGACCAGTAATCACTCAGCGTCGCCGAAGGGCCGGATACAGACATAGCCGCACATCAGAGGGCTGGTAACCCCAGGTGCCCGGGCGTCGAGAAGTCTGCGCGAGTAGCTCCCACACCACTGCTTTGCGTTCGACCCCGGACAGGCCTGTCGGCAGATGCAGCCACCAGCGGCCTCCCGCCCACGCCACCGCACGCAGAAACTCCGGATCGGCGAGCGGCGATCGGTGACACGACCGCAAGAGCACCCCTGGGAACGCCGTCAGCGGACAACCTGGACGCCTGGTGCCGTGCCTGCCAGGGTCGACGGCAGACGGGCTGGGAGTTCTCCACCGCGTCGACCCACCGGCCGGCACCCTCGTACAGGGCCCCTCCATCCCGGAGCCTGAGCGCCGGTCCGGGCGACGGGCTGCGCGCGGCGCGCGGCGGGTGCCTTGGACCAGTAGGGAAAGTTTCCACTCATGCAACCCGGCGCGCGCCACTCTTGGCTCAAGAGACTGCCGTCACCAACTACCGTCAACGCCCCCGCAGCGGCTCGCTGCGGGGGCGTTCTGACTGGTGGGCGCGGACGGTTTCGAACCGCCGACATCTGCTTTGTAAGAGCAGCGCTCTACCCCTGAGCTACGCACCCGTGGATGAGGCAACAGGTTACATGGCCCACGGCCCCCCGCCGCAATCCGGTTGCCCGCCCACCGCGTCCCCGGACCGGAGCGTGTGCCGGAGTGGGGGTACGGGGGATATCCCCACCCCGGAGACGGTAGCCGTCCGGATCGTTCCGGGGGCGGGGCCGTACATACGGTGGAGCCACATCAGCGGCGCTCTCAGGGGGACTCGACATCATGACCATCCGTACTCGACGCACCGACGGGCTCCTCGCCGTCGGCGGGACCGTTCTTCTCGTCGCGGCGCTCAGTGGCTGTGGCGGTGCGAACGCGGAGGGTGCGCCCGTCGAGCGCAAGTCGTTCGCCTTCGACGGGAAGGCGCTCACCATCGACGCCGACAACTCGTCCCTCGATCTCGTGCCCGCCGATGTCGACCACATCGAGGTCACCCGTCAGGTCGACGGATGGGTCGTGCTGGGCAGTGGGCCCGACCCCGTGTGGAAGCTCGAAGGGGACAAGCTGACGCTCCACGTGCAGTGCCGGGCCATGATCAGCAACTGCGAGGCTCACCACGAGGTGAAGGTGCCCCGAGGGCTTCCGCTGACCGTGCGGGGGGACAACGGGAAGGTGACCGCCGCCGGCTTCGCCGCTCCGCTCAAGATCTCCGCCGACAACGGCGGGGTCGAGGTCCGCGACGTCTCCGGGCCGCTGGAGCTCGAGAGCGACAACGGGACGATCGAGGCGCAGCGCGTCTCGGGGACCTCCGTGATCGCGCGTGCGGACAACGGGTCGATCTCGCTCGGATTCACCACCGTGCCGGATCTCGTGGACACGGTCAGTGACAACGGGCGCATCTCCGTCACGCTGCCGGCCGGCAAGAGTACGTACGCGGTGTCGGCCGAGGCCGACAACGGTGACGTGCGTGTCGACGTGCCCCGCAGCGCCGGGAGCGGGCACGTGGTGAAGGCGCGCAGCGACAACGGGGAAGTCACCGTCCGAAGTGCGAACTAACGGGCCCGTGTGTTCGTCCTAACTGGTGGGAGAATGAACCGGGCAGGGCGGATCGGCACGGGAGAGGGATGTGACGGCGACACACACGCGGCCGCAGGCGAAAGCGAGTGTCCGTTGTGCCGTCAGGGACGCCCTGGTGCTGATGCTGCTGCCGGTGCCGCTGGTGGCCGCCGTGCTTCCGGTCGCCTTCGCCGGCGGTGGTACGCGCCGTTGGTTCGGGGGCCGTGGGGAGGGTCAGCGAGCCGACGCGCAGGCCGCGAAGGATGCCGCCGCCGAGGCGTTCTACGAGCTGGACACGGCGCAGCGCGATCTGCAGATCTCGATCGAGACGATCACGGCTGTGGACAGTTCTCCCCGTGCCCGCAAGGCGGCGGAGGACTTCGCGGCGCTGGGACGGCGTATCGACGAGGTCAGCCACGCCTACATCACCGCTGTCGACGCGCACGACCTCGACCGGGATGATCTGGAGCCGTCGGCCGCGGCCGGAGCGCGAACCCAGCTGACGCGGGCCAAGGACGATCTCGTACGGGTGAAGGGCGAGCTGGACCGGTTCGCCCAGGGGCTCGGGACGCTGCTCAACAGCGCGGAGACCCAGCTCGCGCGGCTCGCGCCCGCCGTGGAGCGGGCCCGTCAGGCGTTGCTGGCGGCGAGCAATGCCCTGGACGCCGTACGCGCCTCAGGGCTGCGGGCGGACGACCTCGCGGCCCGGCTGGCGGCGCTCGCCCCGGAGCTGACCAAGCTCAACCAGGGCGCCGGACGGCACGGCGTCGCCGAGACGCTGCAGCGCGCCGACCGGGTGCTACGGGACGCCGAGGCCGTGCGGACGGAAGCGGACCGGCTGCCCGAGCGGGCTTCCGAGATCGACCGCAGGCTGGTCTCGCTGCGCACCCGGGCCCAGGCGCTGACGACACGCGCGGGGCAGGTCGAGCCGGTCCTGAGTGAGCTGCGGAGGCGTTTCTCGGCCGCCTGCTGGCAGGATCTCCAGCCGGTGCCCGAACAGGCGGCCGTCAACATCCGGCAGGCCGAGGCGAAGCTGGCGGAGGCCGCCGAGGCGCGGACCGAGCAGCGCTGGGCCGACGCGACATCCCGGCTGAGTACGGTCCGGGCACTGCTCAACGCCACGGACGAGGCGGTGTCCGCCGCCGGTGACCGGCTGCGGCAGCTGGACGCGGTCGCCAGGAATCCACAGGCGGAGATCGACCGCACCCGTTTCGCGATCCGCGATGCCCAGCGCCTCGCCATGGCCGGGCGGAACACGCCCGATCCGCGCCACGCCCGCCCGCTGGACGAGTCGGTGGCGCGGCTGGACCGGGCGATCGCCGGGCTGGAAGGGCGCCATCCCGACTACTGGCACTTCCTGACCGAGACCGAGGCTGTGCGGCAGACGGTGACGCGAGTCGTCTCCGCCATCCGGGAGGAACTCGGCTCCGGCGCCTGACCGCCGCGTACGGCCGCCCCCTCGCCTGGTACATGGCCACGCCCCGTGCGGGCTGATTTGTCCCCGGCCTCCCCCGGGCCGATCCTGGAAGTACGCAGCGGCTTCGCGCCGAGGCGCCCCGGGCCGCACAAGCAGTCCCGACCCCGGGCCGCACGAGCAGTCCCGACCCCGGGCCGCACAAGCAGACCCGACCCCGGGCCGCACGAGCAGACCCGACCCCGGGGCCGTATCAGCGTCCCGCCCCCGGGCCGCACCAGCGGCCCGTCCTGGCCGTACGCGGCCGAAGGAGGCCGTCATGGCCCTACATGTCCTGCATCCCACCGGCCGCCGCCGCAAGACGGGCGAGGCCAAGGTTCCCCGGCTCGACGAGCACCTGCCCGTCGACCACCGGCTCAGCAAGGTCTACCGCGTGGGGGCCGGCCTGATGGGCCTGCTGCTCCTCGCCTTCGGCATCCTCGGGCTCGTCGACCGTATCGGCTTCTTCGACACCGGCGGCGACACCGTCGCGGGCCTCAACACCAACGGCGCCCTGAGCATCCTGTCCATCTGTGTCGGGTTGCTGCTCTTCGTCGGCATGGTCGTCGGCGGGAATTTCGCCTCCACCCTGAACATGGTCCTGGGGATCGCCTTCATCGTCAGCGGGTTCGTGAATCTGGCTCTGCTGGACAGCGACATGAACTTCCTGGCCTTCCACATGCAGAACGTGCTGTTCAGCTTCGTGGTCGGGCTGCTGCTGATGATGTTCGGCATGTACGGGAGGGTCAGCGGCGGGCTGCCGCACGACAATCCGTACTGGCGTGCCCGCCACCCCGAGCAGGTGGCGAGGGAGGAGCGCCGCCCGCACACCCCCATGCCCGAGGTGGCGAGAGGCAAGACGCCCTATCCGGCCGAGAAGAGGCTCTAATCTGGGGACATGCCTCGTTACGAGTACCGCTGCCGCTCCTGCGGCGAGACGTTCGAAGTCAGCCGCCCCATGGCCGAGTCCTCCGCGCCCGCATCCTGCCCCGCCGGGCACGAGGACACCGTGAAGCTGCTTTCCGCCGTGGCTGTGGGCGGCTCGGCCGCCTCCGGCGCTCCCGCACCGTCGTCAGGCGGCGGAGGCGGCGGGTGTTGCGGAGGCGGCTGCTGCGGCTGACCGCCCAGGCATGGGCTCAGGCATCAGCTCAGGCCCAGGACGCAGCGGAACGGCGCAAGCACCCGGCCCGACACAAGCACCCGGGCCGCACCCGCACCCACCTCCGCGCGACGGGTCAGGTCGTCCGGCGGGAGAGCGTCAGTCCGTCCGCCACGGTCAGCAGGACGCTCTCCATCCGGGGGTCGGCGGCCACGTGTTCGTTGAACGCCTTGACGGCCGCCGACGCCCCGGTGGCCGACGGGTCGACGACGCTCCCGTGGAAGAGGACGTTGTCGGTGACGACGAGCCCGCCGGGGCGCATGCGCGGAACCAGTTCTTCCCAGTACGGGATGTAGTTCTCCTTGTCCGCGTCCAGGTAGGCCATGTCGATGTGCGGTTCGGCCGGCATCGCGCGCAGGGTGTCCAGCGCGGGTGCGATCCGCAGGTCGATCCGGTCGGCGACCCCCGCCTTCTCCCAGGCCTCGCGGCCGTACGCCGTCCACTCCTCCGAGATGTCGCAGGCGATCAGCACCCCGTCCGAGGGCAGCGCCTGGGCCATGGAGAGTGCGGAGAAGCCGGTGAAGGTGCCGACCTCCACGATGTGCCGGGCCCCCGTCAGCCGGGCGAGGAAGGCCAGCAGCGGCCCCTGTTCCTCCGCGGACTGCATGCCCGCGCGGTCGGGGAGCCGCGCGTACGTCGTCTCGACGAGCTCGCGCTGCACGGGGTCCAGCGGCGGGTTGTGGGCGAGTACGTACGCGTACAGCTCTTCGGTGATCTTGGTGGTGTTGCCCTTGGTCACTGCGTCTCCTCGGGTCGCGGCGGCCCGCCCAGCCTCTCGGAGTTCGCCCGCCGACGCTCAGTGACCCGCCGGACGCGCGTCGGCGGCGCGCAGGAAGCGGCGCAGGATCTCCTCGCCGGCGGCGACGCCCCGCTCCCTCAGCACCTCGGTGTTGGGCGCCCCCCAGCCGCTGTCGGCGAGTTCTCCGTGCCCCGGGCGCCAGGCGCGGTCGGCGGCCACCAGCAGGTCGGCGTCCAGGAGCGAGTCCCCGGCGGCGAGCGTTCTGGTGGCGCCCGTGCGGCGGGCCACCTCGGCCATCGCCGCGCTCTTGGTGAGCGGCTTGGGCACGGCGTAGATCTTCCGGCCCTGGAGTGACACCGTCCAGCCCCTGGGGTCGGCCCAGGCCGCCAGTTCCTTCACCCAGCCCTCGGGCAGGGCGGCACGGTCGACGACGAGATAGGTGAAGAGGTCCTCGGCGACCCGTTCCTTCAGCAGCCAGGCGGGGTCTCCTGTGGCCAGGACGTGGGAACGGACCTGGTCGAGGGAGACGCATTCGTCGGCGATCCGGCGGACCACCCGCGCCTGCCAGTCCGGGTCGGAGACACCGTCGACGAGGATGTGCCCGCCGTTGGCGCAGATGGCGTACCGCGAGGCCGGGCCCGGCAGGTGGATGCGGCCGTACTGCTCCCGCGTCCGGGTGGTGGTCGGTACGAACACCGTCGTGCGGGCCAGCTCGTCGAGCAGGGCGGCGGCCGTCTCCGTCATGTAGCAGAGGGGTGCCCGGCCGTAGACCTCGACGCAGAGCAGCCGTGGGGCCTGCTCGTCCGGCATGGTCAGCTGCATGGACGCGGCCGAGTAGATCAGGGTGCGGTCCAGGTCGCTGGCGACCAGCGTCAGGGGGGCGTCCGCGGCTGTGGGGCTCGCTGCGTCGCTCACTTCGCCGTCACCGCCGTGCCGTCGGCGCCCGTGGCGCCGCGGGTGTACTTGGGGTGGATCAACCCGACGCAGGTGTAAGGGAGTTCCTCGACCTCCTCGACCGGTACACCGCGCTGCTCGGCGAGCAGCCGTACGTGGTCGAGGTCCGCTCCCGCTCCCCGCTTCGCCAGGATCTTCCAGGGGACGCGGCGCAGCAGCACACGGGTCGTCTCGCCGACGCCGGGCTTGACCAGGTTGACGTCGTGGATGCCGTACTCCTCGCTGATCCGCTCGACGGCGGCCCAGCCCTCCCAGGTGGGGGCGCGGTCCGCCGCGAGGAGTTCCTTGGCCTCGGCGTCCACGGCGTCGGCCACCTCGTCGAAGTGCGCGGCGACGGAGTCGATGAACAGACCCGAGACGTCCGAGCCGGCCAGTTCGCGGTAGAACTTGGCCCCGTGGAAGTCCTGCGGGCCGACCAGGTCGGAGCGCAGGACCGTACGGGAGATCAGCCCGGACACCGTGGAGTTGAGGCAGGCGGACGGGATGAGGAAGTCCTCGCGCGTCCCGTAGGTCCGTACGCAGCCGCCCGGGTCGGCCAGCACGGCGATCTCCGGGCTGAACCCTTCGAACTCCTCCAGTGCGGCGGCGAGTTCGCGGGTGATGGCGCCCTTGCCGGTCCAGCCGTCGACGAAGACGACGTCCGCCGGGTCGTGGTGGGCGGCCAGCCAGCGCAGGGCGTTGGCGTCGATGCCCCGGCCGCGGACGATGGAGACGGCGTAGTGCGGCAGGTCGAGTCCGTTCCGGTGCTGCGCCCAGCGGCGCATCAGGACGCCCACGGGGGTGCCGGCCCGGGCCAGGGAGACCAGGACGGGCCGGGGTCCCCGCTCCGCGATGATCGTCTCGGTGACCGTGCCGACGGCGCGGGCGATCCGGGCGGCGGAGGTCTCCAGGGCCGCCCGGAAGAGCTCCTGGTACTGCGGAGTGGGCTGGTACTCGACGGGCAGCGACTCGGCGTAGTGCGCGCCGCCGCTCTGGATGGCTTCCTCGCGCTCCTCGGTGGGCGCCTCCAGGGGTGTGTCCGAGAGGTCCTGGAGCAGCCAGCCGACGTCGTCCGCGGCGTAGGAGGAGAAGGCGGGGCCCCGGAGGGGTTCGGGCAGCATGGCGGCTTCCTGCCTGTCGGAGGTCGGCGACGGGGCCGTGCGGGTGGCCGGCGACGGGGCCGTGCGGGTGGCCGCGCCGGGGCTCGGCGTCCGGGCCGTGCCCACGGCGGCCGAGGGCACGTACGAGGGGACGACCGCGAGCAGGACCCGGTCGGTGTGCCCGGCGAGCCGGGCCAGCAGGCCGTCGGGGGCGTGCAGCGCTGGGGTGTCCGCCGCGGAGTCGACCACGGCGACCACCGCGTCGAAGCCGCCGCCGGCGACGTTGTAGGCGTACCGGTCGCCCGGGCCGTCGGCGGGGTCGTCGTGGGCGGGGAAGACGAGGCGGCTGCGTATCGCGTAGCCGGGGTCGTCGACGGCGAGCACGGGAGAGCGGGTGGTGGTGGAGTAACGCACCTCGGCGGTGGTGGCGTCCTCCAGCGCGGTGCCGAGCCGCAGCGGTGCGTACATCAGCTCCTCGAAGCCGAGGACGAGCACCCTGCGGGCGTCGCCCAGGGCGTCGGCGACACGGGCCGCCATGCCGGGCAGTGCGGCTTCGAGGGCCGCGCGGTGGACGGGCGTGAAGCCGTGGCGTCCGCCGTCGGGCACGCCGGCCGGCCAGTCGAGGGCGACACGGGCGGGGGCGCACCTCGGTGCCGGGGGCTCGGTCTCGGTGGCAGCCGCCTCGTGCGCGGCCACCAGGCTCCGGCCCTTCTCCAGGACCCCGTCCGGCAGGAGCACGGCGCCCCGGGCGCGGGCCACCAGGTCGACCCGGGCGCCGATCTCCTCGGCGAACGCGGCGAGCCGCCGCCGGTCGTCCGCGGACCGCATGTCCACGAGGGCCACGATGACGTACCGGTCCCTGGGATAGCGCGCGTGGAGGGCCCGGACGGTGTTGAGCACGGTGTTGCCGGTGGAGAACTCGTCGTCGACCAGAACCAGCGGCCCGCCCTCCTCGGTGGTCCTCAGCAGGTCCGGGTCCTCGGGCAGCAGCAGATGGGAGGTGGCGTGCGAGTGCGACTCCTCGAAACCGCCCGCCTGGGCCACGCCCTCGACGGGCCGGCGGGTCGAGTGGAGGTACGGGGCCACTCCGAGCCCGTCCGCGACGGCGTGGCCGAGCCCCGTGGCCGTTTCCGCGTATCCGAGGACGACGGCGCGGGCGGCGTCCGCCTCGCCCAGCAGGTGCCGCACCCGCTCGCCGAGCTCGCGGCCCGCCGCGTGGACGACGGAGGGCCTCTGGGGCACGTGCTTGCCCAGGACGTTCGACACGAGCAGATGAGCCCGCTTCGGGTTGCGGCGCAGGGCGAGGCCCAGCAGCTCCCGGATCTCCCCGTCACCGGTGAGCTCGACCCCGAGCCGCTCCGCGACCCAGTTACCCGACCACTCCACGTCCACTGCTTCTTCTTCCCGCTCGGCTTCCGGTATGTGCCCGGCCGGCTGCCCGGCCGTGTTCGCGCTCAGTCGGTCCCGCCCGCGGCCAGCAGCTCCACGAAGCCGACGTCCTCCCGTGCCACGCCGAAGACCTCGGCACGCTGGAGGGTCCGTTCGGCCCAGGCGCGGTGCGGCTTCACCTCGTTCATCTTGTT
Organism: Streptomyces sp. NPDC006516; assembly: GCF_040611875.1. Lineage (NCBI taxonomy): Bacteria > Bacillati > Actinomycetota > Actinomycetes > Kitasatosporales > Streptomycetaceae > Streptomyces > Streptomyces sp. NPDC006516. Next base: position 708,075 of record NZ_JBEXPD010000001.1, on the reverse strand, counting down.
CGTGTACGCGGAGCGGAGCACCCCGCCGCCGCCCCGTTCCGGTCGCAGGATGTCCTGGGCGTCGCTGTACTCCTCTCGGCTGACAACCGAAAGGGCGTGCACGGGAAGGACGTGGGACGGGTGGATGCACGTCTTGCCGAGGAGGCCGTTGGCCCGGTCGAGCTCGATCTCGCGCAGCAGTCCGTCGAGGTCGTGCTCGATGAGGGTGGTGCGCAGTGCCTCGGCCTGGCCCATGAAGGGGCTGCGGCGCAGCTGGGGCTTGAACATCCGCTCCTGGAGGCGGAAGTACTCCCAGACGGGTCCGGTGATGGTGAAGCCGGTGCCGTCCGCCCGGCCCAGCACGTTGACGACGTCCCCGATGACGGCACCGACGATCTGGACGTCGTACGCCGTCATGTCGGGTGCCCGGCGCAGACCGTAGGCGGAGCAGAAGTCCGTGACACCGAGGCGGAGCGCGAGGACCCGCTCGCGGTACTTGTCGACGGTCCGGGCGATCCCCCTGAGCGTCTCGCCCCGGGTCTCCAGGTGCAGCAGCTCGGGGGATTCCAGGACGGGCATCGCGAACAGCCGGTGTCCGCTGTCCGATTCGGCGGCGGTGAGGGCTTCCAGGAACAGCTCTCCACGCTCTTCGGTGAATTTGGGAAGTACGAATCCGGACAACAATCGGACGGAGCTTCCGAGACGCCGGACGAGGTCGGAAATCTGCTCCGGCTCACGGACCCTGATGAAAAGCAGCGGCACGTCGGTGACCCGCGCCTCCAGTTCGGCGAACTGCCGGACCAGGTTGGCCTCGGCTCCGACCACTTCCGCGTCGTCGATCGAATCCTCCAGGCAGAGCACCATGGAGACGACTCCCCGCCCGGCCTGCTTGATCACGTCGTCCGCCAGCCTGGGCCGGGTCGCGGGGCTGTAGAGGGTGGCGCCGAGCGCCGCCGAAAGGGTCTGGGAGGAGGAACCCGCGCTGAATTCGCACGGCTCCCTGAAGAACAAGCCCTCCCGGACAGCGGGCGAGATGTGCCCGAAATGACGCATGTGATTCCCCCGTACTGCCTGGTGGACCGGACAACGTATGGCCGGTAATAGTACGTTCGGACAGGTGTCGTGAGTTCCCCAGCCGCATGAACTTCGGGTAACCCCGGCGTATCTCACATACCGCGCGGCGCGCCTGCGTACCCCGCGGGAACACGTCCTGGCCTACTGGTTCGTACCCCCGCGTTGTCCGGGTGCCCCACCAGCAGGCAGGATGACCGCCATGACGCACGCGATGCTGAAGGGCTCGAACGTCCCTCTCGACGCCATGGCCGTACGGGCCGTGCTGCGCTGGACCCCGGGCGCCGGGGTCCCGGATGTGGACGCCTCCGCCCTGCTGATCGGCGCCTCCGGACGGGTGCGTTCGGACGAGGACTTCGTCTTCTACAACCAGCCCCGCCATCCCTCGGGTCTCGTGCGCCGGCTTCCCAAGCGCAGCGCCCCGGAGGGCCTCACGGACACGATCGAGGCGGATCTCGCCGCGCTCGACCCGTCCGTGGACCAGGTGGTCATCGCCGCGTCCTGCGACGAAGAGGCGTTCGAGCGGGTGCGGGACCTGCGGATATCGCTGTACGACGCCGCGTCGGCGGACGGCGAGCCGCTCGCGGTCTTCGACGTGCGGGCGGAGACCGGCGAGGAGACGGCGATCATCTGCGGCGAGCTGTACCGGCGCGGCGACGGCTGGAAGTTCCGCGCGGTCGGCCAGGGCTACCCGACGGGCCTCGTCGGCCTGGCCACCGCCTTCGGTATCTCGGTGGACGAGGCGGAGGCGGCCTCCGAGCCCGGCCCGCCGGCCGTGCCCGCGCCGGACGCCCAGCCGTCCTTCCCGCCTGCGGCTCCCGCGCCCGACAGTCAGGCCACGGTCCAGCACCAGCAGCCCTCGTACGGCTACCCGCAGCCGTCTGCGGCTCCCGCCCCCGCCTACGGCTACCCACAGCCCGCCGGGGTCGCCCAGCCCGCCTACGGCTACCCTCAGCCCGCCGCGGACCGGCCCGCCTACGGTTACCCGCAGCCCGCCGCCTCGGCGGCGCCGGCCGCCGACCCGAATTTCGTGCTCCCCCCGCAGGGCCCGCAGTTCCTCCGGTCCTGAACCGGAGGCGCGGCGGGCCTTCACGGCACGCACTCAGGCCCGCGTCTTGTAGCCGCGTCCCCACTGCATGCCGAAGCCGTACATCCGGTCCAGTTCCGACTGGAAGCCGTACACGAACTTCACCTCGCGCCGCACGACCAGCTCGCCCTTGGTGTTGTCCACCGTGAACACCGCGCAGGAGCGGGCCTGCGGGGCCCGCTCGTCCAGCTCGATCTCGATGCGCGGGCCGTTGCCCGGATAGAGCGTCACCTTGGCGTGCGTACGGTCGAAGGCAGGGGTCTGGTCGTAGATGTACACGAAGAAGAGCAGGCGCTTGATCTCGTCCCGGTGGTCGAGGTTCACGTAGACCGTCTCGCCGGATGGTGCCCCGAACCGGTCGTCACCGCTCAGCCGGATGTACGGCGGCCCCTGAAGGTCGCCGATCAGGTTGCCCAGCGGCTGCACGACACCCTTGGTGCCGTCCTTCAGTTCGTACATGCAGCCCAGGTCGAGGTCGACGTTGACCATGCCCTGGGTGTGCGCCTGCACGACGTCGGGCTGGAAGAGCTTCAGCGGACGCAGCAGCCTGCCGCTCTGCCGCGACCTGCCCCCGATGTCCGACGTGCGCATCCGCCACGACAGGTTGACGCGCAGATTGCCCGACAGCGCGCCCTGCTTGCTCAGCGAGACCGTCGCGTTGCGCCGGGAGAGCACGATGGAGCTCGTCGCGGAGTTACCCGACTCGAACTGTGCCGCCCGCCCCGCGAACAGGCCGTCCCAGAAGGCCATCCCAACCCCCACATGTATCCGGTAGTACCGCCCGACCCCACCTGCGGCTCACATGCCACGCACGTCACTGCGGGGCGGCCACCGGGCCGGGTCCGGGTGTTCCCGGAGAACCGCCGCCGTGGGCCGCCCCGCAGAGAGAGCGTTCCCTCAATCCCTACCGGGTCACACCCCGGAGGAGACTTCCGCCTTGGAATCGGAGCCGCCGGCCGCCGCGATCGCCTTGTTGCGGCGCACCGAGGACCAGAAGGACCAGCCGATGAGGATGACCCCGACGGAACCGGTGATGAGCTCGTTGATCTCGTACTGGATGGTGACGATGAGGATGACCGCCAGGGCGCCGATCGCGTAGTGCGCGCCGTGCTCCAGGTAGACGTAGTCGTCCAGGGTGCCCTGGCGGACCAGGTACACCGTGAGCGAACGGACGTACATGGCGCCGATACCGAGGCCGAGGGCCATCAGCACGATCTCGTTGGTGATGGCGAAGGCACCGATGACGCCGTCGAACGAGAAGGAGGCGTCCAGGACCTCGAGGTAGAGGAACATGAAGAACGCGGCCTTGCCCGCGAGGAGCACGGGGGAGGCCTGCTTGCCGCTCTTCCTGGCCTGCTCCTCGGCCTCGTGCTCGCGCTCTTCCTCCTCCTCGAGCTTGTTCTCGAAGAAACCGGAGAGACCGCCGACCACGAGGTAGGTGATCAGACCGGCGATGCCGGAGAGCATCACGGTCGAAGACTTGTCGGCGTGCCCGCCACCGTGCTGGTGGGCGTGGGTCGCGACGGTCATGGCGGCGACCAGCAGGACGATCAGGGCGACACAGACCGACAGCATGTCGACCTTGCCGAGCTTGGCGAGCGGGCGCTCGATCCAGCGCAGCCACTGGATGTCCCGGTCCTCGAAGATGAAGTCGAGGAAGATCATGAGCAGGAACATGCCACCGAAGGCGGCGATGGACGGGTGGGCGTCCGTCACCAGTTCCTTGTACCGGTCAGGGTCGTTGAAGGAGAGGTCGATCGCCTCGATCGGCCCCAGTTGGGCGCTGATGGCCACGATCACGACGGGGAAGACCAGTCGCATACCGAAGACCGCGATGAGCACGCCGATGGTGAGGAAGATCTTCTGCCAGAAGGCACTCATCTTCTTCAGGATCCCGGCGTTGATCACCGCGTTGTCGAAGGACAGCGAGATCTCCAGGACCGACAGGATCGCGACGACGCCGAATGCCTGCCACCCCCCGTAGAACACCGCTGCGACCAGACCGATCGCGGTGACCGCGAACGACCAGCCGAAGGTTTTCAGAACCACTGGCTACCCCATCATGTAAGTAACGGGTCTCCCCCGTCGAGTACGGGGCTCCCCCGCGCCGTGCGCGGCTTTACGAAACGTTGACCCCGAAGTCTAGAGCGATGCCCCGGAGCCCTGACGCGTACCCCTGCCCCACCGCACGGAATTTCCACTCCCCGCCGTAGCGGTACAGCTCACCGAAGATCATCGCCGTCTCCGTCGACGCGTCCTCGCTGAGGTCGTAGCGCGCCAGCTCCTGGCCGTCCGCCTGGTTGACCACGCGGATGAAGGCATTGCTGACCTGACCGAATGTCTGCCCACGATTGTCGGCTTCATGGATCGAGACGGGGAAAAGAATCTTGTCGCAGTGCGCGGGCACCTGCGTGAGGTTCACGATGACGGACTCGTCGTCGCCGTCACCCTCACCCGTGAGGTTGTCGCCGGTGTGCTCGACGGAACCGTCGGGGCTGGTGAGGTTGTTGTAGAACACGAACCACTCGTCGCCGAGCACCCGGCCCGACTGGCACAGCAGCGCGCTGGCGTCGAGGTCGAAATCGGCTCCCGTCGTGGATCGTGCGTCCCAGCCGAGCCCGACCAGCACCTGCGTGAGATTGGGTGCGGCCTTGGAGAGGGAGACATTGCCTCCCTTGGCGAGCGTGACGCCCATGGTGTGTCCTCCCCGAGTCTGTGGACGGTCTTTCCTGCCGGCACGGCGCCTTCCGGACGTGGGACGCCCTGCCGAGCGCGTCCGGCGCCGCACAGGGTGCGGCGCCGGACGCGGTGGAACTGCGGGTGTCCGGAGAATCCCCCCGAACCGGCTCAGACGTTGACGCCGAAGTCCTGCGCGATGCCGCGCAGACCCGAGGCATACCCCTGGCCGATGGCCCGGAACTTCCACTCCGCGCCGTTGCGGTACAGCTCGCCGAAGACCATGGCGGTCTCCGTCGAGGCGTCCTCGCTCAGGTCGTAGCGCGCGAGCTCGCTGTTGTCCGCCTGGTTGACCACGCGGATGTACGCGTTGCGCACCTGGCCGAAGCTCTGCTGACGGCTCTCGGCCTCGTAGATCGAGACCGGGAAGACGATCTTGTCGACGTCGGCCGGGACACCGGCGAGGTTCACCTTGATGACCTCGTCGTCGCCCTCGCCCTCACCGGTGAGGTTGTCACCGGTGTGCTCGACCGAGCCGTCGGGGCTCTTGAGGTTGTTGAAGAAGACGAAATTCCCGTCGCTTCCGACCTTGCCCTCGGCGTTCGTCAGCAGCGCGCTGGCGTCGAGGTCGAAGTCACCGCCGGTGGTCGTACGGGCATCCCAGCCCAGACCGACGATGACCGCCGTCAGGTTCGGCGCGGCCTTGGTCAGCGAGACGTTGCCGCCCTTGCTGAGGCTGACTCCCACGAGTCCTCCAAAAGTTTTGCGAGGGCCGGCAGACACCAGCGCCCCCGTCGTGCGATGGCATCGGATCAACGATTGGATCCTAGTGACCGGTTCCCTGCCAAAACAGGCTTTTGGCAGGCAACCGCCGGGGGGATCCCCGCATCCGGTGGCCCACAAACCCCGGAATCACCGGTTCACCGGCCTGCGGGACTCCGGACCGGTCCTACGGGTCCACCGCCCACGGGCCCCGGACCGGTCCGGGGCCCGTGGGCGGGCGGTGTCCGGCTCAGATCGAGCTGAGCGCCTTGACGTAGTCGTTCAGGTCACGCGCGTCCGGCAGACCGTTGACGACGGTCCAGCGGACGACGCCCTCCTTGTCGATGATGAAGGTGCCGCGAACCGCGCAGCCCTTGTCCTCGTCGAAGACGCCGTACGCCCGCGAGGTCGCGCCGTGCGGCCAGAAGTCCGAGAGCAGCGGGTATTCGAGGCCCTCCTGCTCGGCGAAGACGCGCAGGGTGTGGATCGAGTCGTTGGACACCGCGAGCAGCTGCGTGTCGTCGTTCTCGAACTGCGGCAGCTCGTCACGGAGCGCGCAGAGCTCCCCCGTGCAGACGCCGGTGAAGGCGAAGGGGTAGAAGAGCAGGACGACGTTCTTCTCGCCGCGGAAGTCGGACAGCTTCACGGTCCGTCCGTGGTTGTCCTTCAGCTCGAAATCCGGAGCCTTCGTGCCGACCTCGATCGCCATGTGGAACGCGTCCCTTCGCAGACTTCATCACTTCCCGGCCTGGGCCGTCCGGGTGACACCCACCCTACGCAGCAGCCCGCGGAAAGCCCGGGCAGGCCCGTCCCGGCGCATACGAAGGCCCCCGGACGGTGCGATGCCGTCCGGGGGCCCCGGTGGTGTCGGAAGTGCTCAGCGCTTGGACTTGGCTCCCTTGGGAGTGACCAGACGGCTGCCCGTCCAGTCCTTGCCCGCGCTGATGCTCTTGGTCTGGGCAAGACCCGCTGTCTGGGCGGCCTCGTTGATGTCGCTCGGCTCGACGTATCCGTCCCGGCCGGTCTTGGGCGTCAGCAGCCAGACGGCGCCACCGTCCTCGATCAGACCAATGGCATCCACCAGCGCGTCCGTAAGGTCGCCGTCCTCGTCCCGGAACCAGAGCAGGACGACGTCAGCGACGTCGTCGTAGTCCTCGTCGACGAGATCCTGGCCGATTGTGGCCTCAATGCCCTCACGGAGCTCCTGCTCGACGTCGTCGTCGTAGCCGATCTCCTGGACCACCTGTCCGGGTTCGAACCCAAGCCTCGCGGCCGTGTTGGTCCGTTCCTCCGCGTGGTCCGCGGTCGCGCTCACGGGTTGCCTCCTGATCATGTTTCGGAAAATGCTTCAGCCACGCGCGTGCGCGGGGCATTGGCCGTAGTCCACACGGGCTCGGCGAATCGCGCAAGTACCCGGCGTCCGAGACCGCCTAAACGGTGACGTTCCCTGCCACGTCGCCGCAACTTCCGGCATGTCTCCTGCGGGGCCGGGAATGGTGTCCGGACCCTTTACGTCCTTCCTCAGCTTATGCCGTTTCGCTCCGCCATTCGGATTCGAACGGCCTTTGGGAACGCTTGGCCGGGTTGGGCGTATGGTTGCGGTTTGGGCAGGACCGCCCTCGCACCGTCGATACTCGCGCCCGGACACGTCGTCCGGGAAGCTTGTGTTACCCCACAGTAGAGATGACGTTTAGGTCCTCGCGGTACACGATGGTGGCGGCGTACATGCGGCCACGCGGGGGTACGTTCCCCGCAACCAGGCCCCGAAGAGCACCACCGAACAGCGAAGGAACAGCGTGGCTTCCGGATCCGATCGCAACCCGATCATCATTGGCGGCCTTCCGAGCCAGGTCCCGGACTTCGATCCTGAAGAGACCCAGGAATGGCTCGACTCCCTCGACGCCGCCGTCGACGAGCGCGGCCGTGAGCGGGCCCGCTACCTGATGCTCCGGCTCATCGAGCGTGCGCGCGAGAAGCGCGTCGCCGTGCCGGAGATGCGCAGCACCGACTACGTGAACACGATCGCCACGAAGGACGAGCCGTTCTTCCCCGGCGACGAGGAGATCGAGCGCAAGGTCCTCAACGCGACCCGGTGGAACGCCGCGGTGATGGTCTCCCGCGCCCAGCGCCCCGGGATCGGGGTCGGCGGCCACATCGCCACCTTCGCCTCCTCCGCCTCCCTGTACGACGTGGGCTTCAACCACTTCTTCCGGGGCAAGGACGACGGCCGGGGCGGCGACCAGATCTTCTTCCAGGGTCACGCCTCCCCGGGCATCTACGCCCGCGCCTTCCTGCTCGACCGGCTGAGCGAGGCCCAGCTGGACGGCTTCCGCCAGGAGAAGTCGAAGGCGGGGCACGCGCTGTCCAGCTACCCGCACCCGCGGTCGATGCCGGACTTCTGGGAGTTCCCGACGGTCTCGATGGGCCTCGGCCCGCTCGGCGCGATCTACCAGGCGCGGATGAACCGCTACATGGAGGCGCGCGGCATCGCGGACACCTCCGGCTCACACGTCTGGGCCTATCTCGGCGACGGCGAGATGGACGAGCCCGAGTCGCTCGGCCAGCTCTCCATCGCCGCCCGTGAGGGGCTGGACAACCTCACCTTCGTGGTCAACTGCAACCTCCAGCGCCTGGACGGCCCGGTCCGCGGCAACGGCAAGATCATCCAGGAGCTGGAGTCCCAGTTCAGGGGTGCCGGCTGGAATGTCATCAAGCTGGTCTGGGACCGCACCTGGGACCCGCTGCTCGCGCAGGACCGCACGGGCATCCTGGTGAACAAGCTGAACACCACCCCGGACGGCCAGTTCCAGACGTACGCCACCGAGACCGGTGCGTACATCCGTGAGCACTTCTTCGGCGACGACCCGCGGCTGCGCGACATGGTCAAGGACATGTCCGACGACCAGATCCTGCACCTGGGGCGCGGCGGCCACGACCACCGCAAGGTCTACGCGGCGTACGCGGCGGCCAAGGCCCACAAGGGCCAGCCGACGGTGATCCTGGCGCAGACGGTCAAGGGCTGGACGCTCGGGCCGAACTTCGAGGGCCGCAACGCGACCCACCAGATGAAGAAGCTCACGGCTGACGATCTGAAGCGTTTCCGGGACCGGCTGCACATCCCGATCGCGGACAAGGAGCTGGAGGACGGCAACCCGCCGTACTACCACCCGGGCCGCGACTCGGAAGAGATCCAGTACATGCACGACCGCCGCAAGGGGCTGGGCGGTTACGTCCCGACGCGTGTGGTGCGGGCCAAGGCGCTGCCCCTTCCTGATGACAAGGCGTACGCGACCGCGAAGAAGGGTTCGGGTCAGCAGTCGATCGCCACGACCATGGCGTTCGTCCGCATCCTGAAGGACCTCATGCGGGACAAGGAGATCGGCAAGCGTTTCGTGCTGATCGCCCCCGACGAGTACCGCACCTTCGGCATGGACGCCTTCTTCCCGAGTGCGAAGATCTACAACCCCCTCGGCCAGCAGTACGAGTCGGTGGACCGCGAGCTCCTGCTCGCCTACAAGGAGTCGCCGACCGGTCAGATGCTGCACGACGGCATCTCCGAGGCCGGGTGCACGGCTTCGCTGATCGCGGCGGGCTCGGCGTACGCCACGCACGGCGAGCCGCTGATCCCGGTCTATGTCTTCTACTCGATGTTCGGTTTCCAGCGCACCGGTGACCAGTTCTGGCAGATGGCCGACCAGCTCTCGCGCGGTTTCGTGCTGGGTGCGACCGCCGGTCGCACGACTCTGACCGGTGAGGGTCTCCAGCACGCGGACGGGCACTCGCAGCTGCTCGCGTCGACGAACCCGGCGTGCGTCTCCTACGACCCGGCGTTCGGGTACGAGATCGCGCACATCGTCAAGGACGGTCTGCGCCGGATGTACGGCGGGGCCCCCGAGGAGAACGAGGACGTCTTCTACTACCTCACCGTCTACAACGAGCCGATCCAGCACCCGGCCGAGCCGGCAGATGTGGACGTCGAGGGCATCCTCAAGGGTGTGCACCGCTACCGCGCGGGCGAGAAGGGCCAGATCCCGGCCCAGATCCTCGCCTCCGGCGTGGCGGTCCCGTGGGCGGTCGAGGCCCAGCAGATCCTCGCCGACGAGTGGAACGTGAAGGCGGACGTCTGGTCGGCGACCTCCTGGAACGAGCTGCGCCGTGAGGCCGTGGAGGTGGAGCGGCACAACCTGCTCCACCCGGAGGAGGAGCAGCGCGTCCCGTACGTGACGCAGAAGCTCTCCGGTTCCGAGGGCCCGTTCGTGGCGGTATCGGACTGGATGCGTTCCGTGCCGGACCAGATCGCGCGCTGGGTGCCCGGCGCCTATCAGTCGCTGGGCGCGGACGGCTTCGGTTTCGCCGACACCCGGGGCGCGGCACGCCGGTACTTCCACATCGACGCGCAGTCGATCGTGCTGGCGGTGCTGACCGAGCTGGCCAAGGAGGGCAAGATCGACCGGTCGGCCCTGAAGACTGCGCTCGACCGCTACGAGCTCCTGGACGTGGCCGCCGCGGGCCCCGGCCCGGCCGGCGGTGACGCGTAAGGGACGCACGGTCCCGGAAGAAGGGCGGCGGGGCATCTGGCCCCGCCGCCCTTCGGCGTGCAACGTCCCGGTGGGACGGAGGCACCCCCGGCGCGGCGAACGCAGGGCAGGGCAGGAGCACGCCCGCGCGGCGAGCGCAGGCGGGTGCCCCGGCTCAGCTCTCCCAGATCTTGAAGGCCCGCACCGTGTACGGCGAGCGGGGCACCCAGGTGCCGCCTCCCGGGTAGGTCTCGAACTCTCCGGTCTCCGCGCATTCGGCCGACTGGAAGGTGGTGACGGGCCGACCTGTGCGGTTCACGAGCGCCTGCGCGTGCCGCCCCGCGGGCAGCGGGACGCAGCTCTCGATGTCGACGGTGGACAGCTCGTGGACCTGGGTCGCCCCGGTGAAGTCGGGTTTCGCCCAGAGGCATAGCTGCCCCGCCCCGCACGGGGCCATCCCCGCGGGTGCGGCCTGCGGGGCGCTGCGGGAGCGCTCGGTGACGGACGTCTGGTGGGCGGCGGGTTCGGCGCCGGAGGCCAGGGCCGCGGCCGGGACGAGTGCGGTGGCCGCCAGGGCGGCGGCGAGAACGGTCGTACGCATGGTGGATCAACCCCCGTGGTCGAGCGAGCCGGACGACTCGCATGTCCGCACTCTGACCTGCGCCGGAGCGGCTCGGGAAGGGGCCGGGTGGTGGACCACCCTGATAGGCGACAGCCCCGCCGGTAGCTTCCGGCGGGGCTGTCGGGTGTGCGGGGTTGACGCCCCGTGCCCGGCGGGGTGCCGGGACGCCAGGGGGGCCAGCGAGGGGTCAGATGTGGCCTGCGCCCATCCCCGCCTCGGCGTTCGCCCCCCGCTTGGTCAGCGTGGCGACCAGGGCGGCAGCCACGGCGACGATGCCCGCGACCATGAAGGCCGCGCTCATCCCCGACACGAACGTGTCATGGGCGACGTCCGCGATCTTGACCGCGAGTTCCGGCGGGGTGCCGGGGGCGACCGGCGGCATGCCGACCTTGACGGCGGCCGACGCCTGCTCGAACTGTGCCGGGTCGACCGGCGGCAGCTCCGCGGCCTTCCAGTTGCCTTCGAGCTTCGCGTCGACCCGCGCGGCCATGACGGCGCCCAGTACAGCCGTACCGAGGCTTCCGCCGACCTGCATGGCGGCCTGCTGGAGCCCGCCCGCGACACCGGAGAGCTCCATCGGGGCGTTGCCGACGATGACCTCGGTGGCGCCGACCATGACCGGCGCGAGGCCGAACCCGAGCAGGGCGAACCAGAGCGACATGGTCAGCGTGCCGGTGCCGATGCTCAGCTGCGACATGCCGAACATGGCGATCGCGACGGACACCATGCCGCCGACCAGCGGCACACGCGGGCCGAACCTGGTGATCGCGGCGCCGGCGAGCGGCGAGCCGACGATCATCATGCCGGTCAGCGGCAGCAGGTGCAGGCCGCTGTCCACCGGGCTCATGCCGTGCACGTTCTGCAGGTAGAAGGTGACGAAGAACAGGCCGCCCATGAAGGCGAACGCCATCAGCACCATGAGGACCACACCGGCCGACAGCGGCACGGAGCGGAACATGGCGAGCGGGATCAGCGGCTCGCGGACGTTCTTCTGGGAGAGCGCGAACACGAAGAACAGGACGAGGGCGGCCCCCAGGAACCCGAGCGTCTTCCAGTCGCCCCAGCCCCACTCCGAGCCCTTGATCAGCGCCCAGATCAGACAGAACATCGCCTGCGAGAGCAGCACGATGCCGCCGATGTCGAAGGACTTCGGCGCGTTCTCGGCGCGGTGGTCCCGGAGGATCACCAGGCCGAACAGGAGCGCGAGCACGCCCACGGGCACGTTGATGAAGAAGACCGACTGCCAGCTGACGTGCTCCACGAGCACACCGCCGAGGATGGGTCCGCCCGCGGTCGAGGCGCCGATCACCATGCCCCAGATGCCGATCGCCATGTTCAGCTTCTCGGCGGGGAAGGTGGCGCGCAGCAGCCCGAGCGCCGCCGGCATCAGCAGGGCGCCGAAGAGGCCCTGCAGCACGCGGAAGACGATCACCAGGGTCACGCTGTCGGAGAGGCCGATGGCCGCCGAGGCGGCGGCGAAGCCCGCGATGCCTATCAGGAAGGTCTGGCGGTGGCCGAAGCGGTCACCGAGCTTGCCCGCCGTGATCAGGGAGACCGCGAGGGCGAGCATGTAGCCGTTGGTGATCCACTGGACGTCGGCGAGCGAGGCGCCGAGGTCCTGCTGGATGGCGGGGTTGGCTATCGCGACGATCGTGCCGTCGAGCGCCACCATCATCACGCCGATGGCCACGGCGAAGAGCGTCAGCCAGGGGTGGCCGCGCAGTCCCTTCGCCGGTGCGGGAGCGAGGGTGTTTTCAGGCTCCCGCGGCGCCTTTTCGACAGTGGTCTGACTAGTCATGCGCAGGACATTATGTCAGCGGCTGACAGTTGACAAACCATTTCACGAGACAGTAACTGACACGTAGCCCGCAGGTAGGCTGAGCAGGCAAAAACGGCGGAAAGAGGTCCGGCACGTGACACGCAGGCAGACATCGGGTGCTCCCGTCGCCGGAGCTCCGGCCGGATTGCGTGAGCGCAAGAAGCAGCGCACCCGCGAGGCCCTGCTGCACGCCGCCCTGGAACTCTTCACCACACAGGGCTACGAGGGGACCACCGTCGACGAGATCGTCGAGGCCGTCGACGTCTCCCAGCGCACCTTCTTCCGCTACTTCGCGAACAAGGAGGCCACCGCGTTCGCCGTCCAGGACGCGGTGGACGCGCGCTTCCTCACGGAGTTGCGTCAACGTCCCGCCACGGAGGCCCCTTTCGAGGCAATGCGCAGGGCGGTCGGCAACGCCTGGGACGGCGTCGCGCAGGACACGGAGAACGACGCCATGCTCGAACTCCAGATCCGCACCTACCGGATGATCGAATCCACCCCGGCACTGCTCGCCGCACACATCCGCCGCAGCATCGGACTGGAGCAGCAGGCCGCCGCGCTGATCGCGGAGCGTGAGGGGATCGACGTCGAGGCGGATCCGCGCCCCCGGGTGGCCGTGGCCGCCTTCTCCGGGGTGATGCGGCTGAGCGGGCAACTGTGGGGCCGACGCCAGGACGCGGGGGTGGAAGCCCTGCGGGAGATGACCGAACGCCACCTGGACCACCTCGGACCTGCACTCTCCGCGAGCTGGCGCGCCGCGTAGGCGCACCCTTACGCGAGCCGCACAGGTGTGCCGCACTCCTCACGCCTCCCCCATGGCCGAAGTCACAAGGCGCGCGCCCGTACGGGCATTTCGGGCCCGCACCGGACCCTCCGTGCGCCGGAGCGTGAATCCCACGCACACGGAGCGTGAGGGAAAGGCGGCCAATTCCCCGCGGTCGGGTGATCCGTGTCACCCCTACGATGACGGCAAGTGCGCGTCTCCTAGGGTGGGGCGCAGTGACTTCCTTCGACTCCTCCCCCACGTTCACCGCATGGCGCGCGCTGCTCGCCGTGGCGGTCGTGTTCGTGATGCTGGCGACCACCGGGTGGACCGCCGTGCGCAACCAGCACTCCGACGCGCCGCGCGAGATCGCGCTGGCTTCCTGGGCGAAGGACCGGATAGCCGGTCACGCACTCCCGGACGTGAGTTCGCCCGCCTTCCGGCTGGCCCACTTCTTCGCGACGCTCACGGCGGGCCAGCAGGTCGCGCTCGCCGACAAGTACCCGCTGGTGGTGGGGAATCTGAACGGGGCGCCGGTCAGCCTGCGGTACCGGGCGAACCGGCACGCCCTCGCGCAGGCCGAGGAGTCCGAGGAGCAGCGGACCCTGGACACCCGTCTGTCACCGGACGGGCGCCATCAGGCGGCCCTCCGTCTCGCACGCTTCCGCTCCCTGCTCGCCGGTGACCGGCAGATCCTCACGTTCGATCCGTCGGGCCGCGGCCGGGCGGCCGAGGTCTTCGGCGATCTCGACCGGGCGGACCGGATCTCGGTGGTCGTGCCGGGGGTCGACACGAATCTGCTGACCCTGGAGCGCACCGGCGTCAAGGAGAACACGGCGCCGGTCGGGATGGCCCGGTCGCTGTACGCCGCGGAGCGCTCGGCGCGCCCCGGTTCGCACACGGCGGTCATCGCGTGGGCCGACTACACCGCGCCCGTGGGCATCGGCATGGACGCCGCGCTGGGCGGTCTGGCCTCGGAGGGTGCGGTACGGCTGAACGCGCTGGTCAAGGCGCTGCCAGGCACCTCGGACGTCTCCCTGTTCTGCCACAGCTACGGCTCCGTCCTGTGCGGGGTGGCCGCGCACGGCCTGCCCTCCCGGGTGTCCGACATCGCGGTGGCGGGCAGTCCCGGGATGCGCGCGGACAGCGCGGGCGCCCTGCACACCAGGGCCCGGGTGTGGGCCATGCGGGACGGCGACGACTGGATCGCGGAGGTGCCGAACATGGCGGTGGGAGGGCTCGGCCACGGCGCCGATCCGGTCGATCCGTCGTTCGGGGCCCGGATCGTGTCGGCCGGCGGCGCGATCGGGCACAGCGGTTATTTCGAGCCGGGCACCGAGAGCCTCGACAACTTCGCCGCCATCGGGGTGGGCGCCTATGACTCGGTCACATGCGCGAGCAGTGACCGTGCGTGCCAGCGTGAGATCTCCGGCGAGCCGGAGTCCTGACGCGCGTAGAAGGATGCCTGACGCGCGTAGAGAAGGGCGAACGGCCTGTCCGCCTGGTCGCGATTCTGCCTGTACCGAAGGGGGACGTGCGGGCCTGTGCCGCATACGATGAGGCACATGGGTGATGTGCTGGCCGGAATTCATGCCACCTGGGAGTTCGACACCGACTCCGTGCTCATCCGCTTCGAACGGGGGATCCGCGCGCCGAGACTCTTCCAGAGCCTGCGTGAACGCCGCATTCCGTATGCGGCGTTGTCGTCGGTGACGTTGACCCCGGGCAAGCGGGGCACGGTGGTCCTGCACGCGGTGCCGAGACCGGGGGCCGATCCGCTGCTGGAGGCCGCGGCCGGGCAGCTGAAGGAGAGCGGCGACCCCTACCGCCTGGTGCTGCCCGCCGAGAGCGAGACGCTCGCCGAGTATTACGCCGACGAGATGCGCGCCCTCCTCGGGGACGAGGCCTCGCTGCCGGCCGACCACTTCATGGTCACGGCTCCCGAGCCTCCGATGCACTTCAAGGCGTACGACGGCCGGGCCTCCTTCGACGGGAAGCTGGTCTCCTTCCGGTGGTTCTGGACGGGTGCCTCCAGCGCCAAGTGGAAGGCGGGCGACCAGTCCTTTCCCGTCGCGGAACTGGCCGGAATCGAGTGGCGTTCGCCAGAAGCCTTCGAGGGGTATCTCCGGCTGCTGCCCCGCGGCGCCGGGGCGGAGTCCGGCGAGGACGGCCCGGAACCCGACCCGCAGGGCGTCACTCCCCGGGTCCAGCCGGACCAGGACCCGGCGGCCGTGACGTTCGGCCTGGGCTACGGGCCGGTGCACGAGTCGCTGCCGTTCGCCGCGGCCGTCCTGGAGTCCGTCCGCCGGACCCAGTCCGTACCCGTCGCGACCGTTCCCGGCCCGGTGGGCGGAGCGCGGCGCGATCCCGCGGACATCGCGGAACGCATACGGCACCTCGGGGATCTGCATCAGGCCGGGCTGGTCACCGACGAGGAGTACAGCGCGAAGAAGGCGGAACTCCTGGCCGAGCTGTAGGGGGGCTACTGGACTCCGCGGGCGCCGGCCGGCGAGGCCGTCCCCTACCCAGGTACGGGGCAGGGCGCCCCGCGTTCCACCCCCCGGTATGACGCCGTCCGGCACGCTCCCTGCCTACCCTGACCCGACCATGACCACATCCTCCTCCGGGCCTCCGCCGCCCGCCGACGGCCTGCTGAGCGCCGCCCGCCGTAATCTGCGCGAGCTCGCCCAGGGGTTGTCCCACCCGTCCCATCCGCCGACCCCGCTGCTCGCCGGGTCCCCGAGGCTCTGGCTGCGGCTGCTGCCCTACGCGGTCGTGCTCGCCCTCGTCGCCGTCTTCGTCCCCGTGACGATCCAGGTGCTCACCGGCGACTACGGCGTGCCCGGCGGGATCGCCGGGGCCCTGGCCGTCGGACAGGCCGCTCCGCTGCTGATGCTGGCGCACCGGCCGCTACAGGCCTGGTGGATCGTCTTCACCGCCGATGTCGTGGGCGCGCTGGTGCTGCTGGGGCGGGGGGTGCCCCCGGACGCCCTCTGGCCGTGGTCCCCGCCGGCCGTCATCGGCTACCTCTTCGTGCTGCTGGCTCTCGGGCTGCGGGAGAGCCGGCGGACCGTGGCCGGCGTCTGGCTGGCGACGGGCGCGGCCGGTCTCGCCTTCCACCTGGCCGCACCCGCGCGGAGCGACGACAGCGCGCTGCTGCTGTTCGTCCTCGGCGGGGTGGTGCTGGTGATCGGGGCCGCCGTACGGGAACGGAGCGAGGCCCAGCGCCGGCTCGTCGAGCAGGAGACGATCAGCGAGGCAGAGCGGGCGCAGCGGACACTGCTGGAGGAACGCACCCGGATCGCGCGTGAACTCCACGACGTGGTCGCGCACCACATGTCGGTGATCACGGTGCAGGCCGACTCGGCTCCGTACCGGATCGGCGGGCTGTCCGACGAGGCGCGGGCGGAGTTCGCGTCGATCGCGGCGGGGGCCCGGGAGTCGCTGACCGAGATGCGGCGGCTGCTGTCGGTGCTGCGCAGTGACGGCAGCCGGGGTGAGCTCGCCCCGCAGCCCGGACTCGACCGGGTGCAGCAGTTGGTGGAGGCGACGGTCCGGGCGGGGCTCCCGGCCGAGCTCTCGCTGGCGTCGGAGGTGCGGGAGGCGGTGAAGCGGGGCGCCGTACCGCAGGCGGTGGATCTGTCGGCGTACCGCATCGTGCAGGAGGCGCTGGCCAACGTGGTCCGGCACGCGCCGGGCGCGCGCACCCGGGTGTCGGTCACGGCGCGCGACGGTCATCTGACGGTGCTGGTCGTCAACGACCCGCCCCGGGAGCCCGGTTCGCCCCTGGAGGTCTCGGGGACGGGACACGGGCTGGTGGGCATGCGTGAGCGCGTACGGTTGACCGGCGGCACGCTCGACACCGGCCCGCTGCCGGACGGGGGCTTCCGGGTGGCCGCCCGGCTGCCGTTGCCGCCGTCCGAGCCGCCCCCGGCACCCCTGACCCCGGAGGAACCGTGACCATCCGCGTGATCATCGTCGACGACCAGGCCATGGTGCGTGCCGGGTTCGCCGCGCTGCTCGCCGCGCAGAGCGACATCGACGTGGTGGGAGAGGCACCGGACGGGCGCCGGGGTGTCGAGGTCAGCAGGACGGTCCATCCGGACGTGGTCCTGATGGACGTCCGGATGCCGGAGATGGACGGACTGGCCGCCGCCCGCGCGCTGTTGAGCCCGCCGGCGGGGGTGGTGCACCGGCCGAAGGTCCTGATGCTCACGACCTTCGACGTCGACGACTACGTCTACGAGGCCCTGCGCGCGGGGGCGTCCGGATTCCTGCTGAAGGACGCCCCTCCGGCGGATCTGATCTCCGCGGTGCGGGTCGTCGCGGCGGGCGACGCGTTGCTCGCGCCGTCCGTGACCCGGCGGCTCATCGCGGATTTCGCGCGTCAGCGGCCGGCCGCGCCCACCGGCGGCCCGGCGCTGCGCCTGAACGCGCTGACGCCCCGTGAGACGGAGGTGCTGGAGCTCATCGCCCGGGGCCTGTCGAACCAGGAGATCGCGGCACGGCTGGTCCTGGCGGAGCAGACCGTGAAGACGCACATCGGCCGGGTACTCGCCAAGCTCGGCCTGCGGGACCGGGCCCAGGCGGTGATCTTCGCGTACGAGTCGGGCCTGGTGGCACCCGGCGAGACGTAGGCCCGTACCCGGGACGCGGGGGCGGCACACCTCACGTTCGGGGCCCGCCTCGGCGCGGGCCCGTGAACGTCCCGGAGGCCCCCGGCGCGGCGTAGGGCTGTCCCCCCGTACACCCCCTACCCCGGTACCACCCGGCAGTTGGCTCCGCAGGGTGACGCCCGGTCACCGGCCGTCCTCCTACCTTCCTCCCCGGCACACCGCCCGGTGTGCGCACGCCGTACGGGGAGGACACGATGCGCCGATACGCGAGGACGCTGGCCGCGGTCGCACTGGCGACCGCAGTGGTGACGGGAACCGCCGGCTGGGCGTCGGGAAACACGCAGCGGGCCGTGACGGGGCCGCCGCCCGGCAGCGCCGCCTGGCGCGCCGACGGCGTCCTGGGGCGGGAGCTGCCCGACCCGGACCGTGCGACCCCACAGCAAGTGGCCGCGTTCTTCGCGAGGTCGAGCGCGCAGGAGCGGCAGGAGCTGCTGGAGCGCCACCCATCGGTCGTCGGCAATCTGGACGGGGTGCCACTGGAGCTCCGCTACCGGGCCAACGCCCGTGCGCTGCGCTCCTCGTCCGACCCCCGGTACGTCCGGCTGGCCGCGCCCGGGCGGCAGATCCTCGCGTTCGACCCCCGGGGGCGCGGACAGGTCGCCGAGGTGTTCGGGGATCTGCGCTCCGCCCGCCATGTGTCCGTCGTCGTGCCCGGGTCGGACATCGACGCCGGGACCTTCGACCGGCGAGGCGATGTGTACGGCACCCCCTCGGGCATGGCGAAGTCGCTGTACGCCGAGACGGGCGGGGGCGGCGCGGTCATCGCCTGGGCCGGTTACACCACACCCGTCGGTCTGGGTCTGGACGCGGCGACGGGAACGCTGGCCGAGGCCGGCGCGGAACGGCTGACCCGTTTCACGGCGGGGCTCGCGGCCGACGGCCTGCCCGCGCCCGTCGTGTTCTGCCACAGCTACGGCTCGGTGGTGTGCGGGCTCGCGGCGTCCCGGCTCGGTGCCACGGATCTGGTGGTGCTCGGCTCCCCCGGGATGCGCGCCGACGACGTGGCAGGTCTGCGCACCGGTGCCCGGGTCTGGGCGGCCAAGGACGACACCGACTGGATCGACGACGTGCCGCATGTGGAGGTGGCCGGGCTGGGGCACGGTGCCGATCCGGCCGGCGCGGAGTTCGGGGCGAGGCGGGTGCCCGCCGAGGACGCGGAGGGCCACACCGGCTACTTCGCTCCCGGCACGGATTCGCTGCGTGCCTTCGCCGCGATCGCCAAGGGGGTCTCACGATGAGCGTGCGGCAGCTGATCTCCCGGATCGACGAACGGACTCCGGACCGTCGCGACCGCGCGGTCGACGGGCTGCGCGCCCTCGCCCTGCTGGCCGTGCCCACCGGTCACTGGCTGCTGGGCGGCTTCACCCTGGACGGCGAGGGCGCGCTGCACAACGCCAGCCCGCTCTCCACCTTCGCGGTGTTCGCCCCGGTGAGCTGGGTGCTCCAGATGCTGGGTGTCTTCTTCCTGGTCGGCGGCTACGCCTCGGTGCTCTCCTACGGGCGCAGGCCGTCCACCACCCGCGCCTGGCTGCGCGGCCGGATGGTCAGGCTGGGCCGGCCGGTGCTCGGGGTGACCGCCGTCTGGGCGCTGATGATCCCGGTGCTGTACGCGGCCGGAGTGCCCGAGGCCACGCTGCGTACGGGCGCGAAACTGGTCATCCAGCCGCTGTGGTTCGTCGGGGTCTACGCCGTCGTCACGGCGCTCACGCCGTACTGCGTGCGCCTGGCCGGAAAACTCGGCGGCTGGGCGGCGGCTCCGCTGATCGGCTCGGTCGCGGTGGTCGACCTCCTGCGCTACGGGCCGTACGCGGACGCCGTGCCGTCCTGGCTGAGCGTGCTGAACATCCTGCCGGGGTGGCTCTTCGCCTATCAGCTCGGCGTCTCGTGGGGGCTGGGCCGCCTCACCCGGCGCGGGGCCCGCGTGCTGCTCCTGGGCGGCGCGGTGCTGTTCGCCGTGCTGCTCGTCGTCTTCCACTACCCGGCGTCGATGGTCGGCGTACCGGGCGAGGCACGGACCAATTCGCATCCGCCGTCGCTGCTGGTCCTCGCGCTGGCCTCGGCGCAGAGCGGGGCGGCCCTCCTGCTGCACGGCCGCATCGGCAGGGCGCTGCGCCGCCCCGCGCTGTGGGCACCGGTCGTGGTGATCAATCTGTCCGCGATGACGATCCTGTGCTGGCACCAGACGGCGATGCTGGCCGCGGCCGTCCCCGCGTCGTTCGCCGGCGCGGTGCCGGGGCTGACGACGAGCCCGGACTCGGCCGGCTGGCTCCTCGCCCGGCCGGCCTGGATGCCGCTCTTCGCCGCCCTCCTCGTCCTGATCGCCCGCTACGCCCGCCGGTTCGAGGAGCCCTGGGAGGCGGGTACGCACGGCGCGAGAGTCCGGCGGGCCGCGGCGGGGCTGCTCGCGGCGGGCTTCGCGGTCTTCGCGCTCCGGCTGGCCTGAGGTCGCAGGGGGCCGGTGTCACGGGACGCTGTACGAGTAGTGACAAGTGGGGCGGGGGTTCGTTTCTCAGGCGTGAGTACATCTGATGCCCCGACAGCGACAGGAACCGGTTACGTCTCTTTCGTCTCGGGGCATTCACCGGGAAGAGCGAGAAGCGTGCCCGGCCCCAGGGCTGCGGAGCCCCGCCCCGAGGTGCAACCGCATGGGGTACCCCCGACCGCAAGCGGAACCGAAACGCCGATGTATGGGGAATTGATCAGGCTGTGGGCCGCTCGCGGGAGCACGCTCCCCGGCGTCCCTGATCCGGAATGGCACCGACTTGCCTCCTACCGACACCACCAGGAGGAGACAGATCGGACACTGCGGATACTTCACCTGCGCAGAGCCACACCGATCGGATGACCTGAAGACCGGAGAATCGGTCCCGGCGCACAGACAAAAAGCACGAACGACCGGGAAGACGGTGTGGACTGATATTCGCCAAGTATTACCCGGTAGGCCCAATCGGGTTATTTCAGGATTCCACTGACGCCTATTCGACCGCAGCGGCGTTGATCGACCGTGGAAGCCAGGGAGATGTGGGAGCGGCACGCCGTTTTGGCCGACGCCTTCTGCGGTGCGGACGACCGCGTGCGTGAGGCGCAGTCGGTATTCGACGGGGCCCAGGCGGAACGTGCGAGAACTCTTGCCGCTTTCGCCGTCACTGTGGGTAGCGATGCAGCAGTTGCCGAGTTGCTGGGACTGAACGAGCGCGAGGTACGCATTGCCCGCCGTACCGTGGGAAAGAGCGATGCCCGCTCGCTCGCCGGGGCACTGCTCAACCATCCACCGGCCGCTGGGCCGGAGGTCGGCCCGGCGAAGGAGGCCGCTTCCGACGACAGCAACCCCCTCCCCGCTCCGCAGGGCGTCGGGCCCGGGGTGAAAGTACCGCTGGAGTCCACGCAGTCGTCCATTCCGTCGCCCCGCGCGGAGCAGTTCCCCGCTCGACAGGCAGCACCTGCGAGGTCCACAGCAGTGAAGGAGTGGTCACACGCTCACGACTCCTTGCTCGTGGACGGCTGGAACAAGGGCACGGATGCCGCAGCCCTCGCCGCCCAACTCGGCATCGGGCTCACGGAACTGGTCTCCCGGGCCCAGTTGCTGTACACGAACGGCCACCTCACGCAGGCACGCCGCGACCGGGGCCGCCACCGACGCAGCACAGACGAATTCACCCAGAACGTCGAGACCGCCCACGGCGCGGACCGCTCCCTGTATCCGAGCTCGAGCGAGGCCCCTTCATGGCCGTCCCCGGTCGACGCCGCCGGGCAAGGTGATACCGCGCAGTACGCGCCTTACGCCCAGGGCGGCAGTGCATTTTTCTCCTCTCGCGTCGACATGACGCTCGGCAGTAACGGTTACCCGGCCCAGCAGAGGTGAGCTGACGACTATCCGGCGGAGCGCTGACACGGGCCTTCGGTGCGTGCGGGCACCCGGCTCAGCGACGTCCGTCGACCAGGCCGGATTCCCAGGCCCAGGCGGCGATCTCCACACGGTTACGGGCGGACAGTTGCTCTGCACATTGCCGAGGTGGGTCTTCACCGTGCCCACCGAGATGGACTGTTCGGCCGCGATCTCGGCGTTGGTCAGTCCTCTGGTCACCAGACGCACCAGGTCCTCCTCCCGTGCGGAGATCGCGGTGTGCGGCTTCCGGGCGGCGAACCCGGCGTTGTTCAGCATCGGCAGTTACCTCGGCTACATCCCCATCCTGGCCGGTGTCTGGGGCTCCGGGCTACCTTCACGTCTCCCAGATGCAGTCGATGCAGTGGCTCGGAGCCGGGATCATGTTCGCCGTCACAGCCGCCGTGGTCACCTTCGTCATTCTCTGGGGCCGCGAGCGGCTCCTGTGATCTACGGGCCTGCGCTTGACCCTCACGTCGCGTGAGGCCGGAGGGTGGTGCCCATGAGCGACTACTACAACGCGTTCGAGATCAGCCCCGTGCCCACTCCCGGCCCCGACGCGGTTCCGCCCGAGCCGTTCCACGGCATCTACGGCATGCCCGCGTTCGTGACGATCCCCACGAGCGATCTGGCGGCTTCGGTGGACTTCTGGGTGCGCGGCCTCGGGTTCTTCGAGCTGTTCAGCAGCCCGGGCGCGATCGTGCATCTGCGCCGGTGGGCCTTCCAGGACGTCCTGCTCGTCCCGGCGCCGGGCGTTCAGGCGCCAGGCGCCCCGGAGCCGGGCAGCCCCGCACCGGGCGCCCCGGAGCAGACACCGGCGATCAGCTTCAGTTTCGCGTGCGTGCTGAGCGAGATCGACTCCGTGGTCGAGGCCTGCCGTGCACTGCGTCCGGACTCGGTCGACGGCCCACGGGATACCTTCTGGAACACCCGCGACGTCACGGTCATCACCCCTGAGAACGCACGGATCGTCTTCACCGCGGCGAAACCGTACGACCCCGCGAGCCAGGAGGCCCGGAACCTTGAATCCATCGGGATCACCGCACCGGACGTCGGCGGCGACACCCAGGGTCAGCAGCTCCGGCCCCTCTGACGCCGACGGCCTGACCGATGGCCTGACCGTCGGTCAGGTCTCGTCACGTCTGGGCGTGACGGTCCGCGCGCTGCACCACTGGGACGAGATCGGTCTGGCGCGGCCGTCGCTGCGCACGGTCGCCGGTTACCGGCTCTACACCGCCGATGACCTGGAACGGCTGCACCGCATCGTCGTCTACCGCGAGACCGGTCTCGGCCTGGACAGGATTCGGGCGGTCCTGGACGACTCGGCCGTGGACGTGCCCGGCGCGCTCCGCGCGCAGCGTGCCCAGATCGCCGAACGGATCGAACGCCTCCAGCGGCTCAGCGCCGGACTGGACCGGATGATCGAGGCGCACGAGCGCGGTCTGCTGCTGACGACCGAGCAGCAGGCCGCGGTCTTCGGCCCCGCCTGGGACCCGGACTGGCCCGCGCGGGCACGGGAGGCGTACGGGGACACGACGCAGTGGCAGCAGTACGCCGAACGCTCGGCCTCCCGCGATGTGGAGGACTGGCAGACCGTCGCCGACGCCGTCACCGAGCTCGACCGCGCCCTCGCCGACGCGATGGACGCCGGCGTGGCACCCGGTGACCCGGAAGCGGACCGGCTCGTCGAGCGGCACCGCGAGGTCTTCTCCTCGTTCTTTCCGCTCACCCGGGCGATGCAGGTCTGCCTCGCCCGCAAGTACGAGGCCGATCCGGCGTTCGCCGCCCATTACGACGGCATCCGGACCGGCCTCGCCACGTGGTTCCGCCGCGTCGTCGACGCCGCCGCGCGCGCCCACGGCATCGATCCCGACACCGCGACCTGGGAGTAGCGCGCGGGCAGCCGGATCGCTCGACCGCTACTCGCGCACGGTGGCCGTGCTGCTCATGTCCGGGTAGCGGTCGCCCGCCACCTGGCCCCCGATGGGCTCCAGCAGCTCCAGCTCCTGCTCGGACAGGACCAGCCGGGTTGCCCCGAGGTTCTCCAGGAGCCGGCTGCGCTTACGGGTGCCCGGGATCGGCACCACGGGCAGACCGTGCACCTGCGCCCGCTGGTGCACCCAGGCCAGCGCGACCTGCGCGGCCGTCGCCCCGTGGGCCGCCGCGATCTTGTGCACGGGTTCGAGCAGGGCGGCGTTCGTCTTCGCGTTCTCGCCGGTGAAGCGCGGCTGGTGCTTGCGGAAGTCGTCGGACGCCAGGTCCGTGGCGGCGTCCGCGAACGCCCCGGTCAGGAAACCCCGGCCGAGCGGCGAGTACGGCACGACGGTCACCCCGAGCTCGACGGCCGCTGGCACGGCGCTGAGCTCCACGTCCCGGCTGAAGAGCGACCACTCGGACTGGAGAGCGGCGATCGGGTGCACGGCGTGCGCCTCGCGGAGCTCCGCCCCGGTCACCTCGCTCAGCCCCAACTGCCTGACCTTGCCCTCGCGCACCAGCTCGGCCATGGCGCCCACCGACTCGGCGAACGGCACGAGCGGGTCGCGGCGGTGCATGTAGTACAGGTCGATGACGTCGGTGTTCAGCCGGCGCAGGCTGCCCTCGACGGCCTCGCGGATGTACGCGGGGTCGTTGCGCACGCCCCGGTAGTGCGGGTCGTCGGTCCGCTCGATGGCGAACTTCGTGGCCAGCGTGATCTCGTCACGGTGCGCCCCGACGAACGGCGCGAGGAACGTCTCGTTCGCCCCGCGCCCGTAGATGTCCGCCGTGTCGAAGAGCGTGACGCCCGCTTCGAGCGCCGCCTCCAGGGTGTCCCGGGCCGCTGCCTCGTCGGTGTCGCCGTAGAACTCGCTGATGCCCATGCAGCCGAGGCCCTGCACACCGACCTGCGGGCCTCCGCCGCCGAGCTGTGCGGTCGCGATCTTGGCTGTGTCGCTCATGTGGTCAGACCCTTTCCGATTCCGGCGCCGTGCGGGCGCCGCCATAGAAATCGATCTTGAAGTCGAGTACGGCGAGGGTCCCCTGGAGTTCCGCGATCCGGGTCTGCACGTCGCGCCGCGTCGACTCCAGTAGCCCCTGCCGTTCGGCGAAGGTGTGGTCGCCCTCGCGGACCAGCTCCGCGTAGCGGACCATGTCGGCGACCGGCATCCCGGTCAGCCTGAGCTTGCCGATGAAGGCCAGCCAGTCCAGGTCCCGGTTGCTGAAACGGCGCTGCCCGGTGTGCGAGCGGTCGATGTGCGGCATGAGCCCGATCCGCTCGTACCACCGCAGTGTGTGGGCGGTGAGCCCGCTGAAGGCGACGACCTCGCTGATGGTGTAGCGGTCCTGGCCATCGGGGCGCGGGTGCGCCTCCGGGGCCGAAGCGCAGGTGTCCGTACGTGCGGAAATGCTCTCCATCACCGTCATGTCCTCCACGCTAGAACGTTGGAGTGCACTCCAAGCAAGCAATATCGAGGGCGATCTCGCTTTCGGGTTCCCGTTAGGCTCGTACGCATGCAGAGCCTGGCGATGATAGAGAACTGGCCCGTCCCCACCGCGGCAGCCGCCGTCGTCACCTCGGACGGCACGCTCCTGGCCACCCATGGTCCCACCGCGCACCGCTTCCCGCTGGCCTCGGTCACCAAGCCGCTCGCGGCCTACGCGGCGCTGGTGGCCTACGAGGAGGGCGCGGTCGAACTGGACGAACCGGCGGGTCCCGAGGGCTCGACCGTCCGCCATCTCCTCGCCCACACCAGCGGACTGGCCTTCGACGAGCACCGGGTGACCGCACCCCCCGGCACCCGCAGGCTGTACTCGAACGCGGGCTTCGAGGTGCTCGGGGACCACATCGCGAAGGCCACGGAGATCCCCTTCCCCGAGTACGTGCGCCAGGCGGTTCTGGAACCCCTGGGCATGACCTCGACGACGGTGGAGGGCTCCCCGGCCAAGGACGGCGTCTCGACCGTGGACGACCTGGTCCGCTTCGCCGCCGAGGTGCAGGCCCCGCGCCTGCTCGACCCGCGTACGGTGCTGGAGGCGCAGACCGTCGTGCACCCCGGCCTCAAGGGCGTGCTCCCCGGCTACGGCCATCAGAACCCCAACGACTGGGGCCTCGGCTTCGAGATCCGCGACTCCAAGTCACCGCACTGGACCGGACTCTCCTCCTCCCCGGCCACCTTCGGCCACTTCGGCCAGTCCGGCACGTTCCTGTGGATCGACCCGGTGGCGGGCGCGGCCTGCGTCGCGCTGACGGACCGGGCGTTCGGCCCGTGGGCGGCCGAGGTCTGGACGCCCTTCACCGACGCCGTCCTCTCGGAGCTCGGCGCCTCCCGCTGAGCCGCCCTCGGCCCGAAGCATTCGAACCACACGGTCTTCCCGCACCCGTCGCGCCGCTCCTCGACGCCCCAGGCGTCCGTGACGGCGTCGACCAGCAGCAGCCCCCGCCCGCCCTCGTCCATCAGGGCCCCGGCGACGGCGTGGGGCAGCAGGGGCGACGCGTCCGCGACCTCCACCCGCACGCCTCCTTCTTCCTGGAGGTAATAGATCAGGGTCTGGCAGCGACGCCCCGGGACGTGCCGTACGACATTGGCGATGAGCTCGGTGAGCGCGAGCTCCGCCGCGTCCGCCACCTCGACCAGGCGCCAGACGGTGAGGTACAGCCGCAGGATGCGGCGCAGATGACGAGCGGAGTGCTCGCCCATCGCGAGGTCGGCACGGTAGACCGCGTCCTCGGGGTCACCGGTCCGGGTATCGGTTACGTGATTCATGTCACCAGCGTGCAGTGCGTTGATTACTCTCGGCTACGACCTGAAACGAACGCCGTCAGGCGTTGGAGCGAGAGGCATCCCGCCGTGGCCAACGTGCAGTCACTCGACCCGAGCGCGTCCCCTCTGGACTACTACGGCTGGGAGCTACGCCGCCAGCGCGAGGCCCACGGGCTGCGGCAGGGTCAGCTCGGCGAGATCATCTTCTGTACGGGCTCACTGATCGGCCAGATCGAGACGACGAAGAAGGTGCCGACCCGCGACTTCTCCGAGCGCCTGGACGCCGCGCTCGGCACGGACGGGGTGTTCTCGCGCCTGGTCGGCCTGGTCCTGCGGAGCCAACTCCCCACCTGGTTCCAGCCGTACGCGGAGATGGAGGCGCGGGCGACATACATCTCCACGTACCAGGCGCAGTTGGTCTACGGGCTGTTGCAGACGGAGGAGTACGCGCGGGCGGTACTGGCCACCGGCATGCCCGACGACCTGAGCGGTCAGGTCGCGGCCAGGATGGAGCGCCAGCGCATCCTGGAGCGTGAACAGCCGCCCCTGGCCTGGGCGGTTCTGGACGAGGCCGTGCTGCACCGGCCGATCGGTGGCCGCGAGGTCATGCGGAACCAACTCGCCCGCTTGTTGGACTTCTCCCGGCACCGGTGGATGAGGATTCAGGTGCTGCCGTTCGCGGCGGGGGAACACTCAAGCTTGGCAGGATCGTTCAATGCTCTTCGTTTCGACGACGACCCCGATCTGATCTACACGGAGGACCTCATCTCCGGCCATATGACGGCCAGCCCCGAGACCGTGAGGGAGGCTGCACGCCGTTACGCTCACTTGCAGGCCGCAGCCCTCTCTATCGAGGACTCCGCGGCACTGATCGCCCGTGTGATGGAGGAGCGTTATGGCAACCGGCCCGAACTCGAAGAGCGCGCCGTGGCGTAAGTCCAGCTACAGCGGAAACACGGGCGGCGACTGCGTCGAGTGCACCGTCACCGGCGGCGCCGCCTGGCGGAAGTCCTCGTACAGCGGAAGCACCGGCGGCGACTGCGTCGAGGTGGCCGACGGCTGCCCCGCGTCCGTGCCCGTGCGGGACAGCAAGAACCCGGCCGGGCCCGTGCTCGTCATGGGTGCCGCTGCCTGGCAGGCGTTCGTGGACGGGCTCCGCTGAGTCGGCGGAGCCCTTGAGGACAGAAACGGGCAGCTACCGTGCAGGCGTGACCCGCACCAGGCTCCCTCTTCTCTTCCTCGACGTCGACGGCCCGCTCATCCCCTTCGGGGCGACCCGGGCTCAGCTCCCGGACGGCTATCCGGTCTTCGACGCGGGGCGCAGCCTCGGGGAAGCCGCCGCGAATCCGCTGGTCAACAGGGTCAACCCTGGCCAAGGTTCCCGGTTGCTGGCCCTGCCCTGCGAGCTGGTGTGGGCCACGACATGGATGTCGGACGCGAACACGTACCTCACGCCGTGGCTCGGGCTGCCGGAACTGCCGGTGGTGAACTGGCCGGATCCACCGCTCGACGAGGGGCCGGACGGGCTGCACTGGAAGACTCCGGGGCTCGTGGCATGGGCGGACGGGCGCCCCTTCGCCTGGGTCGACGACGAGATCACGGACATCGACCGGTCCTGGGTGGAGGCGCACCACCCCGGCCCGGCGCTCCTGCACCGGGTCGAGGCATGGCAGGGCCTGACCGAGGCGGACTTCGCGACCCTGGACGACTGGCTGCGGAGCCGCGCGAGCTGATCGTTCCCCCGCCTTGCCCGACGAGCCGCTCGTGGACGGGCTCCGCTAGATTCGGCCGCTATGCGATCACGTGAGTTCGACCTCGACTTCCGCGACCGGGCCGGAAGGATGCGCACGTGGGGACTGGTCCTGCTGTCCCTGGCCGGGGTTCTGTGGGTCTGGGTGGGCGTCCTGCTGCTGACGCCGTACACGGCGGACCGGAAGCCGGACGACAAGTATCCCGACGAGTGCGAGTCCCGGCTCTTCACCGAGTGGAGCACCGCCAACGACGGCACGAGGCACGGGGATTACTGCCAGCAGGAGCGCGACTGGCCGGAGGTCCTGGGCGTGCTCGGGCTGTCCGTACCGGTCTCGGTCGCCGGCGGGTCCCTGTTCACCATCGGCACCGTGACCCGCCGGATGAGCGCGCACGCCCAGGCGATGCGCGAGCTGGACAAGCTCGCGGACACCGCGCAGGGCTGAGGCAGGAGAGCTGGACGCCCGTGAGCTCCACGTCGATCCGCTTGATCGAGCCTCCGACGCCTCCGTGCCCGCCGGCCTGCTGCTCCCTCAGAGTTTGCCTGCCACGAGAACCGTGCGATGCCCCCCGAGCGCGCGCGAGAGACCTTCGAGGAACCCGGGGCTGAAGTCGGGCCAGTCCCAGAACTCGAAACCGAGATACCCGAAGGCGAAGTAGCCATCCGACCAGGTCCACGCGGTCAGGTCACCGGAGCACCGGCAATGCGGGCAGGCGACTGCCGCGCTGCCTGTGTCGCTCCAGGCGTCGACGGCCTCACCGAAGGGTTCCCACGCACCCTCGATCTCCTCCAGCCGGTCGGTGTAGAAATCCGCCCGCCCGGCACAATGGGGGCACACCGCGAACATGGGTTCGCCCTGACCGCAGTTGAACACGGTGCGGCTGGTCTCGATCCTGAGTCCGTCGCTGGGCTCCCAGTCCTCCTGACCGACCGCCTTGGCCCAGGAGAGACCGGGCGGATACCCCGACGGCGCCCCGAGAACACAGTCGGTGAGTTCGGCCCGGACTATCCCCTCCCTGACCAGCCAGTCGAGTCCGCTGTCTGCCAGTGTGCGGGCGTCCGCTTGCGTGGCGTCGAGGTCGACGACGGTCTGAAAGTAGTTCCCCATGAGGCAACAGTAGAAGCAGCCACCGACAGCACCTCACCGAGCCCGATCCGCCCAGACAAATCCGCCTGTGATCGATGACGGGGCACCGCTCAGTGCGCCGCGAGCCGCTCCACCAGGCCGATCGCCCGCGCCAGCAACTCCCGTTCCTCTTCGGTCAGTTCCGCGTCGATCGCCCGCGCGAGCCAGTCCGCCCTGCGCTCCCGCTCCTCCTCCAGGAGCGCATGCCCCGCGGAGGAGAGCTCGACCAGGCTCTTACGGCCGTCGGTCGGATGCGCACGACGTGTGATCAGCCCCTGATCCATGAGCAGCCCGACGGCTCGGGCCATGGACTGGGGGCGCACCCGCTGGTCGGCCGCCAGATCGCTGGTCGTCATCGCACCACTGCGGTCCAGCGCACCGAGGACGGCCACCTGCCCCAGTGGCATCTGGTCCTCGAGCTTCACGCGCCGCGTGAGCTTTCCCATCGCGGTACGCAGCTCGGCCGCGACGGCGGTGGATTCCGGAAGGGGCATACCGAACTTTAACGCAGCGCACTCAACCGGCAGAACTGCACAGCATGACTGAACAGCCCAACTGAACAGCGCAACTGAACAGCGCAACTGAACAGCATTGCTGTAGAGTTTTCGATGCCGGGTTCAGCGCCACCGTTGCCGCAGCCGGACCCCGGCACGCATGCGAACGGGAAGGTCTCCCATGACCGCCATCACTTCCGTCACCGGCCGCCGCGTCCTCGACAGCAGGGGCAACCCCACCGTCGAAGTGGACGTGCGGCTCGCGGACGGATCCATCGGCAGGGCCGCAGTCCCCTCCGGAGCTTCGACCGGCGCCCGCGAGGCCGTCGAACTCCGCGACGGCGACCCGGCCCGCTGGCACGGCAAGGGCGTCGACCAGGCGGTACGCCACGTCAACACGGAGCTCGCGGCAGCCGCCATCGGCCGCGAGGCCGAGGACCAGGCCGGCCTCGACGCCGCCCTCGTCGCGACGGACGGCACCCCCACCAAGTCCAGGCTCGGCGCCAACGCGATCCTCGGGGTCTCCCTGGCCTCCGCCAAGGCCGCGGCCGCCGCCCACCGCCTGCCGCTCTACCGCTACCTCGGCGGCTCCGGCGCCCGGCTGCTGCCCGTGCCGATGATGAACATCGTCAACGGGGGTGCGCACGCCGACAACCCGCTGGACTTCCAGGAGTTCATGATCGCTCCGATCGGCGCGGAGACCTTCGCCGAGGCCGTGCGGATGGGCTCGGAGATCTTCCACACCCTGCGCCGCGACCTGCTGGCCGCCGGGCACTCCACCGGCGTGGGTGACGAGGGCGGCTTCGCACCCGCCCTCCGCACCGCCGAGGAGGCCCTCGACTTCGTCATGGCCGCCGTCGAACGCACGGGGTACCGGCCTGGCACGGACATCGGCCTGGTCATGGACCCGGCCACGTCCGAGTTCTTCCGCGACGGCGTCTACGACTACACCGGTGAGGGCGTCCGACGCACGTCCGCCGAACAGGCGGACTACCTGGTCAAGTTGATCGACGCCTACCCGATCGTGTCGATCGAGGACCCGATGGCCGAGGACGATCTCGACGGGTGGCGGGACCTGACCGCGCGGGTCGGTGCCCGCTGCCAGCTCACCGGCGACGACGTGTTCTGCACGAACGAGACCATCCTGCGCGAGGGCATCCGCTCGGACGTCGCCAACTCGGTCCTGGTGAAGGTCAATCAGATCGGCACCCTGACGGAGGCCCTGGCCACCGTCGACACCGCCCACCGGGCGGGCTGGACCGTGGTCATGTCGCACCGCTCGGGAGAGACCGAGGACACGACGATCGCGGACCTGGCCGTGGCGACGGGCTGCGGCCAGATCAAGACCGGATCGCTGTCCCGCTCCGACCGCACGGCGAAGTACAACCAGCTCATCCGCATCGAGGAGGAACTGGGCGACAGCGCCCGGTACGCGGGTTCCGAGGCACTGCACCGTCGGCCCTGAGGCATCCGGGCGAGGCACCCGGGCGACCAGCCCCGGGCCTCCGCCGGCATACGCGAGGTACAGAAGGGCATCAGCCGTCTGGCTTCCACCACGTCCATGATCGCGAACGACCTGAAGGCCGAGTGACCCGGCCGGGAAGGCCGTCGTCAGGCGGCCTTCCCGGCAGGTAGCCCCACCCCTCTTGTCCACCGGCCGGTGGACAAGAGGTTCAACCGGCCGGGCGTGCCGCCCAAGTCCCCTCTCCGGCCAGGCTTTCGGGCATGAGACAACTCCACGTACGGATGGCCCGATGGAGCGCCCGGCACGCCGGGCGCGCGATAGCCGGATGGTTCGCGTTCGTCGTCCTGTGCCTCGTGGCCGGCATCACGGTCGGCACCCGGGAAGCCACCACCGAGGACTTCTGGGTCGGTGAGGCGGGACGCGCCGAGGCGATGGCGACCGAAGGAGGCCTGCAACGCGAACCCACCGAACGGATCCTGATACGCGCCCGGTCGGGACAGCTGGACATGCCCGAGGCCGAAAAGGCGGCCCAGGACGTGACCGGACGGATGCGCGCCCTGCCCGAGGTGAAGAGCGTCGCGGCTCCCGTCCGCTCGAAGGACGGCAAGGCCCTCCTGGTGTCGGTGGTGATGAACGGCCCCGAGCTGAAGGGCAGGCAGAACGTCGTACCGCTCCTGGAGCAGACCGCGGCGGTGGGCAGGAGCCACCCTGGCGTGATCGTGGAGGAGACCGGCTCTCCGGCGATCAGCAAGGGCGTCAACGACCAGCGCGGGGAGGACCTGGCGCTCTCCGAGCGCATCAGTCTGCCCGTCACCGTGATCACACTGCTGGTCGTCTTCGGTTCGGTGATCATGGCGGGTGTTCCGCTGCTCCTGGCGCTCTCCTCGATCGCCGCGGCGATCGGGCTGTCCATGGTCGCCTCGCACGTGATGCCCGACTCCGGGGTCGGGATGAACCTCATCCTGCTGATCGGTCTGGCGGTGGGCGTCGACTACACGCTCTTCTACCTGAAGCGTGAACGCGAGGAGCGGGCCCGCGCGGGAGGCCGGCTCAGCTCGGAGGCCCTCGTCGAGCTGGCCGCGGCGACCGCGGGCCGGGCCATCGTCGTCTCCGGTCTCGCCGTCATCGTGTCCACGGCCACCCTGTACCTGGCCACGGACGTCATCTTCTCCTCGCTGGCGACCGGCACCATACTCGTCGTGGCCGTCGCCGTGGCCAGCTCGCTCACCGTGCTCCCCGCGCTGCTGGTGAAGATCGGCCGCCAGAGCGAGCGGCTTGCGCCGCGCAGAGCCGCCCGCCGGGCGAAGCGCGGTGAGCCGGCACCGGCCCCGAAGCCGGAGACCGGGCGCGTGTTCACCGCCCTCCTGAAGCCCGCACGGACCCGGCCCGCCCTCACCCTGTGCCTGTCGGTCCTCGTGATGCTCGGGCTGGCCGCGCCCGCCCTCGGCCTGAAGCTCATCGACCCCGGCAAGGACACCTTCTCCCGTGACATCCCCGCCATGCAGGTCTACGACCGGCTGACCGAAAGCTTCCCCGAACTGCTCGTCAAGCACGAGGTCGTCACCCGCTCCGACCCGAAGCACGCCGCCCAGGTGAGGCAGGCTCTGGAGGACCTCGGACATCGTGCCCAGGCCGATCCGCTGTTCGCCGAGGATCCGGAGCCGGCGGTACGCACGTCGTCCGACGGCCGGATCAGCGTGCTGGAGCTCGCGGTCCCGCACCCCGCACCCTCCGCCGAGGCGATCGAGTCGCTGGCCCACCTCCGCCAGGACCACATCCCCGCGACGGTCGGCCTTCTGAGCGGCGTGGAGACGGGGGTGAGCGGAGACGTGGCGCGGGGCCGCGACTACGTGGCCCACGAGAGCGACAAACTGCCGCTGGTGATCGGGTTCCTGCTGCTGATGACCTTCCTGATGACCGTCTGGGCGTTCCGCTCGGTGGTCCTGGGTGTCATCGGCGTCGTACTCAACCTGCTGTCCGCCGGCGCCTCGCTCGGCCTGCTCGTCCTGGTCTTCCAGGGGACGTGGGCCCAGGACCTGCTGGCCTTCGACAGTCTGGGCGCGATCGCGTCCCGGGTGCCGCTGTTCCTCGTGGTGATCCTGTTCGGGCTGTCGATGGACTACCAGGTGTTCGTCGTCAGCCGGATCCAGGAGGCCAGGCAGAACGGGATGTCCCCCCGGGAGGCGGTGCTGGAGGGCCTCAACCGGTCGGCCAAGGTGGTGACCAGCGCGGCGATCGTGATGGTGACGGTGTTCGGCGGGTTCGTGGCACTGCACCTGACCGAGATGAAGCAGATGGGCTTCTGCCTGGCGGCGGCCGTCCTGCTCGACGCCGTGATCGTCCGGCTCATGGTCCTGCCGTCGGCCCTGCTGCTCCTCGGCGAGCGTGCGTGGTGGCCGCTCCGCCCCGCGCGGGGCGGTCCGGGGCGGAGCGAGACTCCTGCCACGGGGCCCCTGGCGGAAGTAGGCTGACGCGGTGTATCAACGGCCGCATCCCGACATCGAGTTGACCGTACCGTCGCTGCACCGGTGGAACACCGTCTTCTGGGTGCTGCTGGGCGTCGTACCGCCGGCCATCGCGGTCGCGGACGCACCGGACGCGACCCGGTACCCGGTGCTGGCGCTGCTGGCCGTGCTCGCCCTGTCCTACGGCTCGGTGGGGCTGTTCCCCGGCAATCCCGTCCTGCGGCCCCGCCCGTACCTGTACGTCCTGGTCGCGGGCCTCGGCGCGATGTCGTACCTGCTCGACGGCAGCGCGGCCCTGTTCGTGGTGACGCTGCCGCACTTCTGGATCTACACCCCCAGCGCGCGTGCCGCGATCGCCCTCAGCGGCCTCGCCGCCGGTGCGGTGGTGGCCGGGAACCTCGTACGGCAGGGCTGGAGCGGTCAGTTCCTCACCGGCAACGTCGTCTTCACCCTGGTCGGTTACGCGGTGGGGGTGCTGGCCGGTCTGGTGATGCGCCGCATCGCCGGGGACGGCGACGAGCGCGCCCGCCGGCTGCGGGCCGAACTGGAGGAGGCCCGGGTCCGGTTGGCCGAGGCGCACCACCGCCAGGGGGTGGCGGACGAGCGGGAACGGCTCGCCCGCGAGATTCACGACACGCTCGCCCAGGGCTTCGCCTCCATCGTCGCGCTGGCGGAGGCGGCGCGGTCCGGCCTGGCCACCGATCCCGTCAGGAGCGCGAAACACCTGCTGGCGATCGAGAACACCGCCCGCGAGAACCTCGCGGAGGCACGGGTCCTCGTCGGTGCCGCCCCGGCCGGCGGCGTCGCTCCCGGCTCGGTGGCGGCGGCCCTGCGCCGGACCCTGGACCGGTTCACCGAGGACACCGGGATCCGCGTCACGGCCGAACTGCCGGACGTCGCCTGCGACCAGCAGACCCGGATCGCCCTCCTGCGCTGTACCCAGGAGTCGCTCGCCAACGTACGCAAACACGCGGCGGCCTCCACCGTGGAGGTGGTCCTCACCGAGCATCCGTACGCGGTGGGGCTGGAGATCACCGATGACGGCCGCGGCTTCGTGACCGAGGACTCCCACGGCTTCGGGCTGAACGGCATGCGCAAGCGCCTCGCCGAGCTCGGGGGCGAGCTCGACGTCACCAGTTCGGTCGGCGACGGCACCCGCGTCCTGGCCATGATTCCCACCGGCGGGCAGGTCTGACATGACGAACGGCACCACGGCACGGAACAGACTGCGCGTCGTCGTGGCGGACGACCACACGGTGATGCGCGCCGGGGTCGTCGCCCTGCTGGCCGACGAACCCACCATCGGGATCGTCGGCGAGGCGGAGGACGGCCGGGCGGCGGTCGGTCTCGTCGAACGGCTGGAGCCCGACGTGGTGCTGATGGACCTGCGGATGCCCGTCCTCGACGGGACGAGTGCCACCGCGGAGATCGTCGGCGGGCCCACACGGACCCGGGTGCTGATCCTGACCACGTACGAGACCGACGCGGAGATCGAGCGTGCCGTCGAGGCCGGGGCCATCGGCTACCTCCTCAAGGACGCCACCCGCGAGCAGCTGGTGGACGCCGTCCACTCCGCGTCCCGTGGCGAGACCGTCCTGGCCCCGCGTGTCGCGGCCCGCCTGGTGGCCCGGATGCGGAGGCCCGCCCCGGTGGCCCTGACGAGGCGGGAGGTGGACGTGCTGGGCGCGGTCGCCGACGGATTGTCGAACGTGGAGATCGGCCGGCGGCTGGTCATCACGGAGGCCACGGTGAAGACGCATCTGCTGCGCATGTTCGCCAAGCTCGACGTCAGCGACCGCACGCACGCCGTGGTCAAGGCGCTCGAACTGGGTCTGCTGGAGAGGCACCGGTGATCCGCGCCGCCCGCCGGTGGACCCTGCCCCGGCCCGCCGCCTCACATCGCGCCGAGCTCCCACATCAGCACCTCGGTGTCCCGCAGCGCCATCAGCTCCAGGCCGCCGGCCTCCGTGATCCGCGCCGAGTCCCCCGGCCCCAGCACTTCCCCGTCGAGGCGCACCTCTCCCCGCACGACGTGGACGTAGACGCCCGCAGCGTCCGGCACGGCGATGCGCTCGCCCTCGGACCCGCGGCGCACGTGCAGCATCGCGGCGGCCTCGGGCAGGGCGTATGGGGTGGAGCCGGCTGTCCCCGCGACGTGGGTGTACGAGGGCTCCCCACCGGGCTCCAGGGGAGCCAGCCACATCTGGACGAAGGTGAGCGGCCGGTCCCCGTCGTTGCGCTCGACGTGCCGCACCCCGGCCGCCGAACTGAGGTGCTGGACGTCACCTGC
Source organism: Streptomyces sp. NPDC006516 (assembly GCF_040611875.1). Lineage (NCBI taxonomy): Bacteria > Bacillati > Actinomycetota > Actinomycetes > Kitasatosporales > Streptomycetaceae > Streptomyces > Streptomyces sp. NPDC006516. Next base: position 671,891 of record NZ_JBEXPD010000001.1, on the reverse strand, counting down.
GCGCACGACGGTGGCGTGGCCGGCCGAGTCGCGGTGGGTGAGCTCGCCCTCCACGACCCAGGTGACGATCTCCGTGTGGCTGTGCGGATGCTCGTCGAAGCCGGCACCGGGGGCGAGGCGCTCCTCGTTGCAGGCGAGGATCGGCCCGAAGCGCAGATTGTCCGGGTCGTAGAACCGCCCGAAGGAGAACGCGTGCAGCGTCTCGATGCCCGCGGATTCACCCGTGGCCGGGTCCCCGCCGCGGAAGCGGTCGCCGGAGCGGCGTACGTCCATCACGCCCACACGGTATCTCCGTCGGGCGACCTGCCGCCCCACCCCTCCGGGCACCTGCCCGGATAAGGCAGTCTTGTGTCCGTGCCCCGACCCGATCCTGAGCAGCCCGCCACGCATGCCGCCCACCTCCACGCCGCGACCCTGAAACGGCTGGAGCAGTCCTCCGGCCGGCTGGCCGCCAACGCCATCGCACGTATGGACGAGACGCTGCCGTGGTACCGGGCCATGCCACCGGAGAACCGGTCCTGGATCGGCCTGGTCGCCCAGGCCGGTATCGCCGCGTTCACCGAGTGGTTCCGCTACCCGGAGACACCGCAGGCGATCTCCACCGACGTGTTCGGCACGGCTCCGCGCGAGCTGACGAGGGCGATCACCCTGCGGCAGACCGTCGAGATGGTGCGTACGACGATCGAGGTCATGGAGGCCGCGATCGAGGAGGTCGCGGCGCCGGGCGACGAGTCGGTGCTGCGCGAGGCGCTGCTCGTCTACGCGCGCGAGATCGCCTTCGCGACCGCGCAGGTCTACGCGCAGGCCGCCGAGGCCCGGGGCGCGTGGGACGCCCGCCTGGAGTCGCTCGTGGTGAACGCCGTGCTCTCGGGCGAGGCCGACGAGGGTGCCGTCTCCCGGGCCGCCGCGCTCGGCTGGAACTCCCCCGAACATGTGTGCGTCGTGCTCGGCACGGCTCCCGACGGGGACAGCGAGCTCACCGTGGAGGCCATCCGGCGGGCGGCCAGACACGCAAAGCTCCAGGTGCTGACCGGGGTGCTCGGCCACCGCCTGGTGGTGATCGCAGGGGGCAGCGACAACCCCCTGAGCGTCGCGAAGTCGCTGATCGGACCCTATGCGGCCGGCCCCGTCGTCGCCGGTCCCGTGGTCCCGGACCTGCTGGCGGCCACCCGGTCCGCACAGGCCGCGGCGGCCGGTCTCAGAGCCTGTTCGGCGTGGCAGGACGCTCCGCGCCCCGTACTGTCGGACGATCTCCTTCCTGAGCGCGCGATGGCCGGCGACCCTGCCGCGCGCGATCAGCTGGTGGAGGAGATCTACAGACCGCTCGAAGAAGCGGGTTCGGCACTTCTGGAGACGCTGAGTGTGTATCTGGAGCAAGCGAGCAGCCTCGAGGGCGCGGCCCGGATGCTTTTCGTGCACCCCAATACCGTGCGCTACCGGCTGCGACGTGTGACCGACGTCACCGGATGGTCACCTTCCGACGTCCGTTCCGCGTTCACGCTGCGGATCGCCCTCATCCTGGGGCGCTTGGCCGCCGGTGACACCCAGTCCTAGACTTTTGTCGAACTTCAACAATTCCCCTGACGGTTCTTCGTCCCTGTCCCCACGGGCGTCCAGGGCCGTCCACAAGAGAGAGTGTGAGGGTGCTCGTACTCGTCGCTCCCGGCCAAGGCGCTCAGACGCCCGGCTTCCTGACTCCCTGGCTCGAACTCCCCGGTGCCGCAGACCGCGTCGCTGGATGGTCCGACGCCATCGGGCTCGACCTTGCCCACTACGGCACGAAGGCCGATGCGGACGAGATCCGCGACACGGCGGTGGCGCAGCCGCTGCTGGTCGCCGCGGGTCTCCTCTCGGCCACCGCTCTGGACGCCTCACCCGCCGTCGTCGCGGGCCACAGCGTCGGTGAGATCACCGCCGCCGCGCTCGCCGGCGTCATCGGTCACGAGGCCGCGCTGCGCTTCGTCCGTACCCGGGGGCTCGGCATGGCCGAGGCCGCCGCGGTCACGGAGACGGGCATGGCCGCGCTCCTCGGGGGGGACCCCGAGGTCACCGTCCCGCACCTGGAGAAGCTGGGGCTCACCCCGGCCAACGTCAACGGGGGCGGCCAGATCGTCGCCGCCGGCACCGCGGCCCAGATCGCCGCGCTGACCGAGGACATGCCCGAGGGTGTGCGCCGCGTGGTGCCGCTCAAGGTCGCAGGCGCCTTCCACACGCACCACATGGCCCCGGCCGTGGAGAAGCTGCGTGCCGCCGCCACCGAGCTGACCGTCACCGACCCGAAGGTGACGTACGTGTCGAACGCCGACGGGAAGACGGTCTCCGACGGCAGCGAGGTCATCTCCCGGCTCGTCGGCCAGGTCGCCAACCCGGTCCGCTGGGACCTGTGCATGGAGACCTTCAAGGAGCTCGGCGTCACGGCCCTCATCGAGGCCGCGCCCGGTGGCACCCTCGTCGGGCTCGCCAAGCGCGCGCTGCCCGGTGTGCGGACCCTCGCGCTCAAGACCCCCGACGACCTAGACGCGGCCCGCGCGCTCATCTCCGAGCACGCAGGCGCCTGAGGAGCCCGAGAGCATGTCGAAGATCAAGCCCAGCAAGGGCGCCCCGTACGCACGGATCATCGGTGTCGGCGGCTACCGCCCGACCCGTGTCGTGCCCAACGAGGTGATCCTCGAGACGATCGACTCGTCCGACGAGTGGATCCGCTCCCGCTCCGGTATCGCCACGCGCCACTGGGCCTCCGACGAGGAGACCGTGTCGATGATGTCGGTGGAGGCTTCCGGCAAGGCGATCGCGGACGCCGGGATCACCCCTGAGCAGATCGGCGGAGTCATCGTCTCCACCGTCTCGCACTTCAAGCAGACCCCCGCCGTCGCGACGGACATCGCGCACCGGATCGGCGCGGGCAAGCCCGCCGCCTTCGACATCTCCGCCGGCTGCGCCGGCTTCGGCTACGGCCTCACGCTCGCCAAGGGCATGATCGTCGAGGGCTCGGCGGAGTACGTACTCGTCATCGGTGTCGAGCGGCTCAGCGACCTCACTGACCTGGAGGACCGCGCGACGGCCTTCCTGTTCGGCGACGGCGCGGGCGCCGTCGTGGTCGGTCCGTCGCAGGAGCCGAACATCGGCCCCACGGTCTGGGGCTCCGAGGGCGACAAGTCCGAGACGATCAAGCAGACCGTCGCGTGGAACGACTTCCACATCGGAGACGTCTCGAATCTGCCGCTCAACGAGCGGGGCGAGGTCAAGTTCCCGGCCATCACGCAGGAGGGCCAGGCGGTCTTCCGCTGGGCCGTCTTCGAGATGGCGAAGGTCGCCCAGCAGGCGCTGGAAGCGGCCGGGATCGCCCCGGAAGACCTGGATGTCTTCATTCCGCACCAGGCCAACATGCGGATCATCGACTCGATGGTGAAGACGCTCAAGCTGCCGGAGCACGTCACGGTCGCGCGTGACGTGGAAACCACCGGCAACACGTCGGCCGCCTCGATTCCGCTCGCGATGGAGCGGCTCCTGGCGACCGGCCAGGCCAAGAGCGGCGACACGGCGCTCATCATCGGCTTCGGGGCGGGTCTCGTCTACGCCGCGACGGTCGTTACCCTCCCCTAGGCACACCGGACCTTTCGGTCCGGACGCCCGAACCCCTGCAGAAACACATCGAAGGAGCGCCAACATGGCCGCCACTCAGGAAGAGATCGTCACCGGTCTCGCCGAGATCGTCAACGAGATCGCCGGTATCCCGGTCGAGGACGTCCAGCTGGACAAGTCCTTCACCGACGACCTGGACGTCGACTCGCTGTCCATGGTCGAGGTCGTCGTCGCCGCCGAGGAGCGCTTCGACGTCAAGATCCCCGACGAGGACGTCAAGAACCTCAAGACGGTCGGCGACGCCGCCGACTACATCCTGAAGCACCAGGGCTGATCCCGGCCCGTCCCGTGTGTCGCCACCCGGCGGTGGCGCCGCTGATTCACGACCCTCTACACGTGGAGAAGATTTTCCAGTGAGCCCGACCAATCGCACCGTGGTCGTCACCGGTATCGGCGCAACCACTCCGCTGGGTGGCGACTCCGCATCGACCTGGGAAGGTCTGATGGCCGGCCGTTCCGGCGTCAAGCCTCTCGAGGGCGAACGTTTCGCCGAACTGCCCGTCCGGATCGCCGCCCTCGCGGCCGTCGACCCCGGCGAGGTCCTCCCCCGTCCGCTCGCCCGCAAGCTGGACCGCTCGGCGCAGTTCGCGCTGATCGCCGCTCGCGAGGCGTGGGCCGACGCGGGCTTCACCGGCAAGGCCGGTGAGGACGACAAGATCCAGCCCGAGCGTCTGGGTTCGGTCATCGCCTCCGGCATCGGCGGCGTGATCACCCTGCTCGACCAGTACGACGTGCTGAAGGAGAAGGGCGTACGCCGCGTCTCCCCGCACACCGTTCCCATGCTCATGCCCAACGGCCCGGCGGCCAACGTCGGCCTGGAGGTCAACGCCCAGGCCGGTGTCCACACCCCGGTCTCCGCCTGCGCGTCGGGTGCCGAGGCCATCGGTTACGCCGTCGAGATGATCCGCACCGGCCGTGCCGACGTGGTCGTCGCCGGTGGCACCGAGGCGGCCATCCACCCGCTGCCGATCGCCGCCTTCGCCAACATGATGGCGATGTCCAAGAGCAACGACGAGCCCGAGAAGGCCTCGCGCCCGTACGACACGGGCCGCGACGGCTTCGTCCTCGGTGAGGGCGCCGGCGTCGTCATCCTGGAGTCGGCCGAGCACGCCGCCGCCCGGGGCGCCCAGGTCTACTGCGAGGTGCTGGGCCAGGGCCTGTCCGCCGACGCCCACCACATCGCGCAGCCCGAGCCCACGGGGCGCGGCATCGCCGCCGCGATGCAGAACCTGCTGGACTCCACGGATCTCAAGCCGTCGGAGGTCGTGCACCTGAACGCGCACGCCACCTCCACCCCGCAGGGTGACATCGCCGAGATCAAGGCGCTGCGTGCCGTGCTCGGCGACGACCTGGACCACGTCGCGATCTCCGCCACGAAGTCCATGACGGGTCATCTCCTCGGTGGCGCGGGCGGTATCGAGACCGTGGCGACCGTGCTGGCCCTGCACCACCGGACGGCCCCGCCGACCATCAACGTCGACGACCTCGACGAGGCGATCGAGGCCGACGTCGTGCGCGGTGAACCGCGTGCGCTGCCGGAGGGTTCGATCGCCGCGATCAACAACTCGTTCGGCTTCGGCGGTCACAACGTCGTGCTGGCGTTCCGTTCGGTCTGACCCGAACCGCCGTCGCAGAGGCCCGCTTCCCGTACCGGGAGGCGGGCCTTCCGCATGCCGGGCGCACCGCTCCCCGGGGGGCGACGGCAGGACGGCACCGCCGCGTAGGGGAAGCTGACGGGCGGTCACCCGGGGCGCGCCCGGCGGTCCTGCCGTCTCCGCGCCCTCGGCCCGTTCGTCCGACGAGGGAGAGAGATGCACACGACGATCAGCCCGTTCACGCTCACCTGTGTGAAGGCGGGACGCCAGGCCCCACCCGAGCAGTCGGGCTGGCAGGGGACCTCCCCCGAGTTCGGCGAGATCCGGGTGGTTCACCCGGCCGACAGGCAGACGCACGCGTTGGTCACGGAGGTGCGCGGTGGCCTGATACCCACGGCCGTGTACGAGACGCGCGGGCTGCACACGGAGGTCGTCTCGATGCCGACCATCAACGGTTCGACGCTCCGTGTCGGTGACGGGCTCGTGCGGATGAGCCGGAGCCGGTGGGCGCTCACCCACCGGGGCCGGTCCCTTCGTATGACGTATCTGGGTGACCGTTACCGGCTGAAGGCGATCAACCGCCGGGCGTACGAGTTGTCGCGGCGGGCGGATTCCGAGGACCCCGGGGCCGTCGTCACGGTGCGGCGGTCGGGCATCGGGAGCGGCCGGAGGGTCACCGTGCGGGCGGCGGGCCGGGTCCTGCCCGCCGACATCACCCTCGCGGTCCTCTTCACCGGGGTCGACCGGTCCGTGCTGACACGGCGTGGAGCCGTGCGGGCAGGCTTCGCGAGGCTCTTCGGCTTCTGGGCCGAGGTCCAGGCCTGAAGTCACCGCCGCGTGGTCGGGGGCAGGGCTCGTGCGGCGCTCACCCCGGCTCCGGGTGGGCGGCGGGGCTTCGTGCGGCGGCCGGAGACGCCAGGGCCGTCACTCGGCAGCACATCCCGCCACCCGGGAAGGGGAACGTTTCTGCCCAAGCAGCGCAAGCGGTCGAGCCGTACCGTGCCTCTCAGACCACCTGGTGCAGCCACCGCACGGGCGCACCCTCGCCCGCGTGGCGGAAGGACTCCAGCTCGTCGTCCCACGGCTTGCCCAGGAGCTTGGCCACCTCGGCCTCCAGGTCCGTCTCGCCGCGCATCGACCGCGCCAGCGCCGCCCTCAGCCGGTCCTCCGGCACGAGGATGTCGCCGTGCATGCCGGTCACGGCGTGGAAGATGCCCAGGCCGGGCGTCGAGCTGTAACGCTCACCCTCCGCCGTGGGGCACGGCTCGGCCGTCACCTCGAAGCGCAGCAGGTCCCAGCCACGGAGGGCCGAAGCCAGCTCCGAGGCCGTGCCTGCCCGGCCCTTCCAGGAGAATTCGGACCGCCAGGTGCTGGGCGCGGCCGGCTGTCTGATCCAGTCGAGCTGGACCCGCACACCGAGTACACCCGCCACCGCCCATTCGACATGCGGGCAGAGCGCGCGCGGTGCGGAGTGAACGTACAGAACTCCACGTGTCGTCACCGGGACCTCCAGTGTGGGACGAGGTTCGCCTTCCCCAGCGGCCTCGCGCCCGTACCGTCTCTTCCCGGACGGCTCCCGAGGTCGTCTTCAGTAAACAGCATCGGGAGTGAATCTCCTGAAAAGGGACAGTATGTGACGTGAGAGAACTTACCGGACCCGCTGTCTCGTCGCGGACCGGCCGGGCGCCACTGGTTCGACGGGGAAAAGCTACCGTGCGCCGGGGCCGGGTGTGTGACGTACGGTCGGTCCTGGGCCCATGATTCGCACACCATTCACCCGCGAGGGCGCCAGGGCCCGCCACCTGGGGCTGCCCGGTTGTGCCAGGGGCACAATCACCCGTGTGACCGGAGGGAAATCAGGGATGCCTGAGAGTTCGTCACGTCGTCGCACGCGGGGCGCGGCAGCCACTCTGACGGCGGTCGTGTCCGTCGCCGCCCTCGCACTCACGGGCTGCGGCGCGGGCCAGGACGGGACCGCGCGGAGCACCGCGTCACCCCGGAGCCCCTCCCCGTCCCCGACGCCCTCGTGGGACGCGAGCCCGGCCTCTCTGGCCGCCGTCGGGGACTCCATCACCCGGGGCTTCGACGCCTGCTCGATCCTGGCGGACTGTCCCGAGGTGTCCTGGGCGACGGGCTCCGACGCGAGCGTGCGGAGCCTCGCCGTGCGCCTCCTCGGGGCGTCGAAGGCCGCCACGCGCAGCTCGAACCACGCCGTGTCGGGCGCCAGGATGGCCCAGCTGCCCGAGCAGATGGCCCTGGCGGCGAAGGAGAAGCCGGAACTGGTCACGGTGATGATCGGCGCGAACGACGCCTGCCGGGACTCGGTGGAGCTGATGACTCCCGTGTCCGGCTTCCGGTCCTCCTTCGAGGCGTCCATGCGGCAGCTGCGCGCCGGTGCCCCGAAGGCGCAGGTGTACGTGTCGAGCGTGCCGGACCTCAAGCGGCTCTGGTCGACGGGGCGCGAGAACCCGCTGGGCAAGCAGATCTGGAAGCTGGGGATCTGCCGGTCGATGCTGGGGGACGCGGACGACATGGGAGCGGCGGCCGTCGCCCGGCGCGAGGCGGTGCGGGAGCGGGTCGTCGCGTACAACGCGGTGCTGCGGGACGTCTGCGCGAAGGACGAGCGCTGCCGCTACGACGGCGGGGCGGTCTTCGACTACCGGTTCACCGGGGCCCAGCTCAGCGAGTGGGACTGGTTCCATCCGGGGCGCGACGGCCAGGCCAGGCTGGCGGAGATCGCTTACCGCAATGTCACCGCGGCCGGCCCACCGGCGTAAAGTCCTTGATCGTGACGACGGGTACAGCGGTACGCAGCGAAGACTTCTCCACCCTCACGGACGGCACTCCGGTCCGCCGCTGGACCCTGGAGCGCGAGGGCACGCGGGTGCGGGTGCTGACGTACGGCGCCGTGGTGCAGTCGGTGGAGGTGCCCGGCAGGGACGGTTCCCGCGCCGAGGTGGCCCTGGGGCTGCCGGACGTGAAGGGCTACGAGACGCACACGGGCCCCTACTTCGGCGCCGTGGTCGGCCGGTACGCCAACCGGATCGGGGGCGGCTCCTTCGTCCTGGACGGCCGCAGGCACGAGGTGACGCGCAACGAGGGCCGCAACACGCTGCACGGCGGGGAGCGCGGCTTCGACAAGCGCGTGTGGGACGCCGAGGAGCTGCCGGACGGCGTACTGCTCTCCCTGGTCGCCGAGGACGGCGAGGAGGGCTTCCCGGGGCGGCTGGAGGTCTCGGTGGCCTACACCCTGGACGAGGACGGGGCGCTGCGCATCGGCTACCGGGCGGTCACGGACGCGCCGACCGTGGTGAACCTGACGAACCACACGTACTGGAACCTGGCCGGGGCGGACAGCGGGAGCGCGCTCGGGCACGAACTGCGGCTCGCGGCCGGGCGGATCACCCCGTCGGACGAGGAGGCGATCCCGACGGGCGTGTTCGCACCCGTGGAGGGGACGCGGTTCGACTTCCGGGAAGCAAGGCCGGTGGGCCCGGGCTACGACACCAACTACGTCCTGGACGAGACGGGCGGCGAGCCGGTCGCCGAGCTCCACGACCCGGCATCGGGACGCGTACTGACGGTCCGTACGACGGAGCCGGGTCTGCAGCTGTACACCGCGGACCATCTCGGCGGGGGGCCGTTCGAGCCGTGCGCGGGGATCGCGCTGGAGACGCAGCACTTCCCGGACTCCCCGAACCGTCCGGAGTTCCCGAGCACGGCGCTGCGGCCGGGCGAGGAGTTCACCTCGACGACGGTGTACGGCTTCTCCCTCCGCTGAGCTTCGACTCCGGCCCGTCCGGCACGGGTCAACACCGGTCGACCAAGATCACCACCGGGTGAATCGGAGCCGTGGGCGCGCGTCCGGACGGTCTCGGCCGGTCCCGCACATCAGGGTGATCATCATGACCTCACCCCCCGACGCATCGTCGTCCGCCCTGCCTTCCCGCCGTGCCGTGCTCGCGGGCGCCACGGCCGGTGCCGCCGCACTCGCCGTGACCGGCGCCGCCGCGGCCTCCCGGGCCACAGCCGCACCGGCAGCGGCGCCCGGATCCGACCGGGACGCCGCTCTCCTCGTGGCCCGCGCCATCCTCGTACGCGACGAGAACGACCGGGACCTGGTGCCCCGTTACCGTGAGGTCCTGCTGGGCAAGGGCCTGCCCCGCACCCGGGCCGCCCGCAAGAAGGTGCTGGTCGTCGGCGCCGGGCCGGCCGGGCTCACGGCGGCGCGGCTGCTCCACGAGGCGGGTCACGGCGTCACCGTGATCGAGGCCAACGGCAACCGTGTCGGCGGCCGCATCAAGACCTTCCGGGCCGGCGGCCACGAGCAGTCGGATCCGCCCTTCGCCGATCCGAAGCAGTACGCGGAAGCCGGCGCCATGCGCATCCCGGACAGCCACCCGCTGGTCACCGGGCTGATGGCCCATCTCGGGCTGAAGACCCGGCGCTTCCACCTGACCGACGTGGACGCCGAGGGGCGCCCCGCCAACCGCACCTGGATCCATGTCAACGGCGTCCGCGTCCGCCGCGCCGACTACGCCGCGAAGCCGCAGGCGGTCAACCGTTCCTTCGGCGTCCCTGCGGCCTACGAGAACACCCCCGCCTCGCAGATCGTGCGGGAGGCGTTCGCTCCCGTGCGCGCGGAGATCGAGGGCAAGGAGGGCAGCGCCCTGGTCCAGGGCTGGGCGACCGTCCTTCAGCGTTACGGGCACTGGTCGATGTACCGGTACATGACCGAGGTGGCCAAGCTCGACGAGCGCACGATCGACCTCGTCGGCACCGTCGAGAACATGACCTCGCGCCTCCATCTCGCCTTCCTGCACAGCTTCATCGGCGCTTCCCTGATCAGCCCCGCGACCTCCTTCTTCGAGCTGCCCGACGGCACCGCCACCCTGGCGGACGCGATGTACGCGCAGGTGAAGGACCTGGTGCACCTGGACCGCCGGGTCACCCGGATCAGCCACTCGGAGGACGGGGTGAGCGTGGAGACGGTCTCCGAGGGGCGTGGCGGCCCCGTCGTGCGGGAGACCTTCACCGGCGACCGGGCCATCGTCACGGTGCCCTTCTCCGGGATGCGGCACATCCCCGTCACCCCGGCGATGTCGTACGGCAAGCGGCGCGCGATCACCGAGGTCCACTACGACGCGGCGACCAAGGTGCTCCTCGAGTTCAGCCGCCGCTGGTGGGAGTTCGACGAGGCGGACTGGAAGCGCGAGCTGGAAGCGGTACGGCCCGGGCTGTACGAGGAGTACCGGGCGGGTAAGGCTCCGGCCGACGGCTCGCTGCTCGGGGCGCACCCCTCCGTGCCGCGCGGCCACATCCCGCCGAACCAGCGGGTGCACTACGCGGCCTGCCGGTCCACCGCCCGCGACCAGCCCGAGGCGGCGCACGTCATCGGCGGCGGCTCGGTGACCGACAACGCCAACCGGTTCATGTACCAGCCCTCGCACCGGGTCGAGGGCAGCGAGGGCGGGGTCCTGCTCGCGTCGTACAGCTGGGCCGACGACGCCCTGAAGTGGGACTCGCTGGACGACGACGAGCGCTATCCGCACACCCTGGGCGGCGTCCAGGACGTGTACGGGCAGCGGATCGAGGTGTTCTACACGGGCGTCGGCCGCACCCAGTCCTGGATGCGTGACCCGTACGCGTACGGCGAGGCTTCCGTGCTGCTGCCCGGGCAGCACACCGAGCTGTTCCCGGATGTACGGACGCCCGAGGGCCCGCTGCACTTCGCGGGCTGCCACACCTCCGTCAAGCCGGCCTGGATCGAGGGCGCCCTGGAGTCCGCGGTCCGGACGGCGCTGGAGGTCCACGGCGCCTGACCCTGCCCGAGCCCCCGGACCCGGCCGGGCCCGGGGGGCTTCTCAGTCCTTGTGGAGGATGTACGGCGACGAAGGCGTCGGCTCCGGGGCCTCCGGGGCATCCGTGAGGTCGCGTACCAGGAGCGTGGCCCCGGCGACGGCGCCCGGCATCAGCAGGACGGCGACGAAGGGCACGAGGAACGCGAGCGTGAGCGGTACGCCGAAGCCGAGCACCATCGCGCGCCGTCCGCGCAGCAGCGCGAGCCGGTCCTTGAGAACCACGCCCCGGCGCTGGAGGGCCACGGAGGTCAGCTCCTCCGCGAGGAAGTAGCCCGAGACGCAGAAACCGAGGACGGGGACCACGGTCTGCCCGGCCACGGGGATGAACCCGAGGGCGAAGAGCAGCACCCCGTACACCGCGACGCGCAGCAGGATGCGGACGGAGTCCCGGGCGGAGATCCACAGTTCACGCCAGAGCGGCAGGTCCGACTCGGGGACCTCGCCGCCCTCGCTGCGGTCGACCTCCTCGGACAGCGACTCGTAGAAGGGCTGGCCGATCAGCAGGGTGACCGCGGTGAAGGTGATGACCGCGAGGAATATCCCGATGATGAAGACCAGGACGACGAGGGTGTTGCGCAGGAGCCCCAGCCAGGGCGAGGACCAGTCGTCGGCGAACGGGGTGGCCCAGGCGACGAAGTCGTCGGCGCCGTAACCGAGTCCGGTCAGCGCGCCCGCGTAGACGACGAGGGTGATCAGGGCCGGCAGCAGGCCGAATCCGAACCAGCGGCCGTGCCCGAAGGCCCAGCGCTGGCCCTTGATCAAGTAACCGAGACCCGCCCCGAGATCGCTCATGACGTCAGCGTACCCAGACCGGTCGGCACATGAGGGGCGGCGTCGCGGGCCCGGGCACGCACACCTGCGGCGTTGTCGTCCATCACCATGGCTCCGCCATGCCTCGATCCTCCGCCGTGCAGGTGCACGCACCCAGTCCCGCTCCTTCTCCCACCCCTCATGTGCCGACCGGTCTTACGCGAACCATTGACACCTGCCCTGGCCCGTCATTACCGTCACGCCAGCATTTCGAACGAGCGACGAAATACCGAACACGTTGAGAGGCAACACACGTGCGCATCACCGGAATCAGCACGCATGTCGTCGGCACGCCGTGGCGCAACCTCACCTACGTCCAGGTCCACACCGACGAGGGCCTCACCGGGGTGGGCGAGACCCGCATGCTGGGCCGTACGGACGCGCTGCTCGGCTATCTGCGCGAGGCGTCGGCCAACCACATCGTCGGGAGCGACCCGTTCGCGCTCGAGGACCTCGTCAAGCGCATGAAGTACGGCGACTACGGGCGGGCCGGGGAGATCGTGATGTCCGGCATCGCGGTCGTCGAGATGGCCTGCTGGGACATCAAGGGCAAGGCGCTCGGCGTCCCCGTCTGGCAGCTGCTCGGCGGAAAGGTCACCGACCGGGTCAAGGCGTACGCCAACGGCTGGTACACCACCGAGCGCACCCCTGAGGCCTACCACAAGGCGGCGCAGGGAGTCGTCGAGCGCGGTTACCGGGCACTCAAGATCGACCCCTTCGGCACGGGCCACTTCGAGCTGGGCCAGGAGGAGACCCGTTACGCCGTCTCCCTCATCGAGGCCGTGCGGGACGCCATCGGCCCCGACACCGAGCTGATGCTGGAGATGCACGGCCGCTTCAGCCCGTCGACGGCTGTACGGATCGCCCACGAGATGGCGCCGTTCAGGCCCGCGTGGCTGGAGGAGCCGGTGCCGCCGGAGAACCTCAAGGCGCTGAGCAAGGTCGCGGACAAGGTCGACATGCCGATCGCGACGGGTGAGCGCATCCACGACCGGATCGAGTTCCGCGAGCTCTTCGAGTCGCAGGCGGTCGACATCATCCAGCCGGACGTCGGCCACATCGGCGGCATCCTGGAGACCCGCAAGCTCGCGGCGACCGCGGAGACGCACTACATGCTGATCGCCCCGCACAACGTGGGCGGTTCGGTGCTGACCGCGGCCAGCCTCCAGGTCGCCGGCTGCACCCCCAACTTCAAGATCCTGGAACACTTCAACGACTTCGCGGACGCCGACATCAAGAAGGTCGTCAAGGGCGCCCCGACCGTCGACCCCGAGACCGGCTGCTTCGAGCTCTCCGACGCTCCCGGGCTCGGCGTGGAACTGGACGTCGACGCGGCGGCCGAATTCCCGCAGCAGCAGGCCAGGTTCGACCTGTGGGCGGACGGCTGGGAGAAGAGGCAGCCCAAGTGACGTCACTCTCGCGCTCGTTGATCGTCGAGCGGCCCGGCAGCCACGTGCTGGCCGAAGGGCCGCTCCCCCAGCCGGGCCCCGGCGAGGTCAGGGTGCGCGTCGCCGCCGCGGGGATCTGCATGAGCGACCGCGAGGTGTACGACGGCCACCGCGACGCGGCCTATGTGCGCTACCCCGTGATCCCGGGCCACGAGTGGTCGGGGACCGTCGACGCCGTGGGCGAGGGGGTCGATCCGGCCCTCGTCGGGCGGCGCACGGTCGCGGAGGGCTTCCGGGCGTGCGGGCGCTGCGAGCGGTGCAGGGACGGGGAGACCTCCCTGTGCACGACGGGCTACGACGAGACGGGCTTCACCCGGCCCGGCGCGTTCGCCGACCATGTGGTGGTCCCCGCGCGGCTGCTGCACCCGCTGGCCGACGACGCCGACCTGCGTGCCGCGGCCCTGCTCGAACCGGCGGCGGTGATCGCGGCAGCGGTACGGGCCGGGGCGCCCGAGCCGGGCGAGCGCATCGCCGTACTGGGAGCGGGCACGCTCGGGCTGCTCGCGGTGCAACTGCTGGCGGCGGTGTCGCCCGCGGAACTCACCGTGATCGACCCGAGGCGGGAACGGGCCTCCCTGGCACTGGGCTTCGGGGCGAGCGAGGCCCTGGCGCCCAAGGAGGCCGAGGAGATGCGCGGCCGTTACGACCTGGTCGTGGAGACGGCCGGAGCGCCGTCCACCGCGGCCGACGCGTGCCTGCTGGCGCGGCGCGGCGGGCGCGTCGTGCTGACCGGGATGTTCACCCCGGGCGCCGTGGGGATCGACCCGGTCCACCTGTCGCTGAGCCAGCTCACCGTGCGCAGTGTGTTCGGGGCCCCTTCCTCGGCCTGGTCGTACGCGGTGCGGGCGTTCACGGCCGGACTGCTCGACCCGGCGCCCCTGATCACGCACGAGTTCCCGCTGGAGCGGTTCGCCGAGGCCGTCGCCCTGGTGGGATCCGGGGACCCGGAGACCGGGAAGGTGCTGCTGCGGCCGTGACGGGCCCGCCCTGATCCGTACGCCGGCACGGGGGCGTCCTGACCGCCTCCGTACCGGCGTACACCCAAAGATCCGAATGTCGTCCGAAATACCGAACGTGAAGGACCTGTCGTGAAAGACGCCCCTGTCTCTTCCCCCGGTGCGCCCGGCCCCCGCCGCCCCGGCGACGCCGCGCTCACCGCGCTCGGCCTCGGCCCGGCACCCCTGTCCCCGGCCGACGCCTCCCCGCACTCCTTCCCGGGGGGCGGGAGCTGGCGTACCGAGGTGCCGTCCGTGGAAGGTCCGGAGGCCCTCGGCGTCGTACTGAAGGAGTCCGCCAGGCTCGACGTCCCCGTCCACCGCATCAGCCAGGGCAGCGGCATCTGGATGCTGACGGACGCGGAGATCACCGAGATGGTGGAGGGCTGCGCCGAACGCGACATCGAGCTCTGCCTGTTCACCGGACCGCGCGGCACCTGGGACACCGGCGCGTCGGTCCGTACGGACTCCGGTGGCGCGGGCTTGCGCTCCCGGGGCCACGACGCGCTGGCCGGCTGTGTCGAGGACGCCCTGCGGGCCACGGAGCTGGGCGTGAAGTGCCTGCTCGTGGCCGACGAGGGCGTGCTGTGGACGCTGCACCGGCTGCGCGAGCAGGGCGTCCTGCCCGCGGACACCACCTTCAAGGTGTCGGCGCTCATCGGACCGGTCAACCCGGCCTCGTTCGCCGTGTTCGAGCAGCTCGGCGCCGACTCGATCAACATCCCGTCGGACCTGACGCTCGCCCAGTTCACCGAGATCCGGCGGGCGTCGAGGGCCCCGATGGACCTCTACATCGAAGCTCCGGACGACCTCGGCGGCTACGTACGGATGTACGAGGTCGCCGAGCTGATCCGGCGGGGCGCTCCGCTCTACCTGAAGTTCGGCCTCTCCAAGTCCCCCGGTATCTACCCCTACGGCCAGCACCTGCGTGAGCTCGCGCTGGCCACCGCCAAGGAGCGGGTGCGGCGCGGCCGGCTCGCCCTGGACCTGCTCGCCCGGCACGGGGCGGACGGGGACATGGCGGCCCTGGGGAGCCGACTGCCGGGCCCGCTCAACCGGTTCGCGATCTCGTCATAACGTTCCGGAAACTTCCCTCCCCAAAAGAAGACAGAGCCGCGCACAATCCCACACACCTGTTTCTCGGTCGATCAGTTACCGGCGTTTCGCAGCACCGGACCGAGCCCTGACCCACATCAAGGATGATGACGATGCGCAACCGCAGAGCCGCATGTGCCGCCATAGCCACCGCCGCCTCCCTCGCCCTGACGCTGACCGCCTGCGGCCAGAGCAGCGAGGGTGGCAGCGAGGAGAAGAAGGGCGGTTCCGACAGCGCCACCATCGGCGTCGCGATGCCGACCAAGTCCTCGGAGCGCTGGATCTCCGACGGCGCCAACGTCGTGAAGGAACTGAAGGCCAAGGGCTACGAGACCAAGCTCGTCTACGGTGAGGACGACCCGGACCAGCAGGTCTCGCAGATCGAGAACATGATCACGCAGGGTGTGGACGCCCTGATCGTGGCCGCGATCGACAACAAGTCCCTCGACAACGTGCTCCAGCAGGCCAAGGACGCCGACATCCCGGTGATCTCCTACGACCGGCTGATCCTCGGCACGGAGAACGTCGACTACTACGCCTCGTTCGACAACGAGAAGGTCGGCGAGCTCCAGGGCACGTACATCGTGGACAAGCTCGGTCTGGAGGACGGCAAGAAGGGCCCCTTCAGCATCGAGCTGTTCGCCGGCTCCAACGACGACAACAACACCAAGTACTTCTTCCAGGGCGCGATGAACGTCCTGCAGCCCTACGTGGACAAGGGCGACCTGGTCGTCAGGTCCAAGCAGACCGCCCTCAACCAGGTGACCACCCTGCGCTGGGACGGCGGCACCGCGCAGAAGCGCATGGACGACCTGCTGACCTCCAGCTACCGCAGCACCCGGGTCGACGCCGTGCTCTCCCCGTACGACGGGATCTCCATCGGCATCCTCTCCGCCCTGAAGTCGGACGGCTACGGCACCAAGGCCAAGCCGCTGCCCGTCGTCACGGGTCAGGACGCCGAGGTGGCGTCCGTGAAGTCGATCATCGCGGGCGAGCAGACGCAGACCGTCTACAAGGACCTCCGTCAGCTGGCCAAGGTCGCCTCCAACATGGTCGACGCGGTCCTGAACGACAAGAAGCCCGAGACCAACGACACCAAGTCCTACGACAACGGCGCGAAGGTCGTCCCCGCGTTCCTGCTGCAGCCGGTCAGCGTCGACAAGGACAACTACGAGAAGGTCCTCGTCGACGGCGGCTACTACACCGCGAACGACCTCAAGTAACCGGGCTCCCTCAAGGATTGGAAGGCAAGACCATGGCGGGACCCGTCCTGGAAATGCGCTCGATCGTCAAGACCTTTCCCGGTGTCAAAGCGCTGTCGGACGTCACTCTGACCGTCCGTCAGGGCGAGGTCCACGCCATCTGCGGTGAGAACGGCGCCGGCAAGTCCACCCTGATGAAAGTGCTCTCCGGCGTCCATCCGCACGGCAGCTACGAAGGGGACGTCCTCTTCGAGAGCGAGACCTGCCGGTTCAAGGACATCCGGGCGAGCGAGCAGCACGGCATCGTGATCATCCACCAGGAGCTGGCGCTGGTGCCGTACCTCTCCATCGCGGAGAACATCTTCCTCGGCAACGAGCACGCGAGGCGCGGGCTCATCAACTGGAACGACACCCTCAGGCACGCGGGTGAACTGCTGCGCCGGGTCGGCCTCGACGAGCACCCGGAGACCCGGGTGGCCGACATCGGCGTGGGCAAGCAGCAGCTGGTGGAGATCGCCAAGGCCCTGTCGAAGAAGGTGAAGCTGCTCATCCTCGACGAGCCGACGGCGGCGCTCAACGACGAGGACAGCGGCAAGCTCCTCGACCTGATCCTTTCGCTGAAGGAACAGGGCATGACCTCGATCATCATCTCGCACAAGCTGAACGAGATCCGCCGGGTCGCCGACTCCGTCACGATCATCCGGGACGGGCGCTCCATCGAGACGCTCGACGTGAAGGCGGCCGGGACGACCGAGGACCGGATCATCAGCGGAATGGTCGGCCGCGACCTGGAGCACCGCTTCCCGGAGCGGACCCCGCACCACCCGGAGGAGGGGACCGCTCCCGCCCTCGAGATCCGCAACTGGACCGTGCACCACCCCATCGACCAGCAGCGCAAGGTCGTCGACGACGTCTCGATCGAGGTACGGCGCGGTGAGATCGTCGGCATCGCCGGGCTGATGGGCGCGGGCCGCACCGAGCTGGCGATGAGTGTCTTCGGCCGCTCGTACGGCCGGTACGCGGGCGGCACCGTCCTGCGGGACGGAGCCGAGGTCCGTACGAAGACCGTCCCGGAGGCGGTCGGGCACGGCATCGCCTACGCCACCGAGGACCGCAAGCACTACGGACTCAACCTCATCGACACCATCAACCGGAACATCTCGCTGACGGCGCTGGGCAAGGTCTCCAGGCGGGGTGTGGTCGACGAGCACGGGGAACGGCAGGTCGCCGAGGGCTTCCGCAAGTCCATGAACATCAAGGCGCCGACCGTCTTCGAGCCGGTGGGCAAGCTGTCCGGCGGCAACCAGCAGAAGGTCGTCCTCAGCAAGTGGATCTTCGCGGGTCCCGAGGTGCTGATCCTGGACGAGCCCACGCGCGGGATCGACGTGGGTGCCAAGTACGAGATCTACACGGTCATCGACCAACTGGCCGCCCAGGGCAAGGCGGTCGTCTTCATTTCCTCGGAACTGCCGGAGCTGCTCGGCATGTGCGACCGCATCTACACGATGGCCGCGGGACGGCTGACGGGCGAGTTCACCCGGGCCGAGGCCTCGCAGGAAGCGCTGATGCGTCAGATGACGAAGGACAAAGAGGTAACCCGATGAGCACGGACGTGACTGCCAAGACTCCGGCCCCCGCGCCGCCCGGCAAGGGCGGGTCCGCCTCCGGCGAGAGCCTGCTGCAGCTGATGCTCGGCGGCATGCGCCGCAACATGCGTCAGTACGGCATGCTGATGGCGCTCGGCCTGATCGTGGTGCTGTTCGCGGTGTGGTCGGACGGCGACCTGCTGCTGCCGCGCAACGTCTCCAACCTGGTACTGCAGAACAGCTACATCCTGATCCTCGCGATCGGCATGATGCTCGTCATCATCGCGGGCCACATCGACCTCTCGGTCGGCTCGCTGACCGCCTTCATCGGCGCGATGGCCGCCGTACTGATGGTCGAGCACTCTCTCGCCTGGCCGCTCGCCGTGGTGCTCTGCCTGGCCATCGGCGCCGTCGCCGGCGCGGTGCAGGGCTTCTTCATCGCCTACCTCGGCATACCCTCCTTCATCGTGACCCTCGCGGGGATGCTGCTCTTCCGCGGTCTGACGGAGATCTTCCTGAAGGGCCAGACCCTCGGCCCCTTCCCGAAGGACCTGCAGAAGATCGCCAACGGCTTCCTGCCCGAGGTCGGCCCGGACACCAACTACCACAACCTCACCCTGCTGCTGGGCTTCGCCCTGATCGCCTTCGTGGTGTTCCAGGAGGTCCGCGACCGCAAGCGGCAGCAGGAGTTCGCCCTGGACGTGGTGCCGGTCAAGCTGTTCCTGCTGAAGCTGGTCGCGCTGGTATCGGCCGTCCTCGTCGTCACGCTGCTGCTCGCCAGCTACAAGGGCGCCCCGGTCGTGCTGCTCATCCTCGGCGTGCTCGTCGTCGGCTTCGGCTACCTGATGCGCAACGCGATCATCGGCCGCCACATCTACGCCATCGGCGGCAACCTGCCCGCGGCCAAGCTGTCCGGCGTGAAGGACAAGAAGGTCACCTTCCTGGTCTTCCTGAACATGGGCATGCTCGCGGCCCTGGCGGGTCTGGTCTTCGCCGCCCGCTTCAACGCGGCCTCACCCAAGGCGGGCCTCAACTTCGAACTGGAGGCCATCGCCGCCTCGTTCATCGGCGGCGCGTCGATGAGCGGCGGCGTCGGCACGGTCCTCGGCGCGATCATCGGCGGCCTGGTCCTGGGTGTGCTGAACAACGGTATGAACCTCGTCGGCATCGGCACCGACTGGCAGCAGGTCATCAAGGGCGCGGTGCTGCTGGCCGCCGTCGGCTTCGACGTCTGGAACAAGCGCAAGGTCGGTTCGTAACACCCCCTCTCGCGACAGGAGTTGTTTCATGACCTTCAGCACCGAAACCAGCAGACGCACCGTCCTGGCGGCCACGGCCGCCGCCGGGCTGGCAGTGGCGGCGGGCGCGCCCGCCGCGCACGCCGCAGCGAACGGGCGCACCCCCTCCAAGGAGCTCTTCGGCACGCTCGCCGACGGGACGAAGGTGCACCGCTGGACCCTCGCCAACGGCGGAACCCGGCTGAAGGTCCTGTCCTGGGGCGGAGTCGTCCAGTCCCTGGAGGTCCCGGACCGCAGGGGCCGGACGGCGAACGTGTCGCTCGGCTTCGGGAACCTCGCCGACTACGTGGCGAAGTCCCCGTACTTCGGCGGGCTGATCGGGCGGTACGGCAACCGCATAGCCGAGGGGCGCTTCACCCTCGACGGGGTCACGCACCAACTGCCCCTCAACGACGGCCCGAACAGCCTGCACGGTGGCGACCAGGGCTTCGACAAGCGGGTCTGGGACGTCGAGCCGTTCACCTCGCGGGGTGACGTCGGGCTGGTCCTCACCCGGACCAGCCCGGACGGCGAGGCCGGCTACCCGGGCACGCTCGCCGTCCGTGTCGTCTACACCCTCACCTCCCGGGGTGAGTGGCGCATCGACTACTCGGCGACCACCGACCGTGCCACGGTCCTCAACCTGACCAGCCACGCCTACTTCAACCTGGCGGGCGAGGGCAGTGGCAGCGTCGACGGGCACCTGCTGGAGCTGGCCGCGGCGCGCTACACCCCGGTCGGCGCGACACTCATCCCCACGGGTGAGCTCGCCCCGGTCGCGCGTACGCCCTTCGACTTCCGGCGCCCGCGGGCCATCGGCGAGGCGGTGCGCACCCCGCACGAACAGATCGGCTTCGGCCAGGGCATCGACCACAACTACGCGCTGGACAAGGGGATCACGGCCCGTCCTGAGTACGCGCTGACCGTGACGGAGCCCGGCTCCGGCCGGGTGATGAAGATGTACACGACGGAGCCCGGCATGCAGGTCTACACCGGGAACTTCCTCGACGGCACGCTGACGGGCACGTCCGGGCGGGTCTACCGCCAGGGCGACGCGTTCTGCCTGGAGTCCCAGCACTTCCCGGACTCCCCCAACCAGCCGTCGTTCCCCTCGACGGTGCTGCGCCCCGGCGACACCTACCGTTCGACGACGGTGCACGCCTTCTCGGCACGCTGAACACTCCTTCCCACCAGACGTACGGCGCCCTCCCCCGGCCGGGGGAGGGCGCCGTACGTGTGGGTAAGGCGATCAGACCAGCCGGATCATGTTCCAGGACAGCGGTTCCAGCACGGCCTTGAGTGTTCCGCCGGCCAGTTCGGTGCCTTCGACGGCGTGCGGCACGACCCGCTCGGGCTCGGCCAGGGTGTTGCGGGCCTCCGGATCGGCGTCCGCGACGGCCTGGTGTTCGGCGACCTCGGTCAGCTCCAGTCCGGTCAGGACGACTTCGAGCGGCAGCGCGGAGTCCTGACTGCGGTTGACGGCGAAGACCGTGACCGCCCCCGTCTCCGGGTCCCGCACGGCGGTGGCGTGCAGCAGGTCCGTCTCGCCGTACTTCGCCGTGCCGTACGTGGGCGAGTCCACCCGTACGTCGAGGACCTGGCCCCGTCCGTGACGCGCGGCCTGTGCGAAGGGGAAGAAGGTGGTCTGCCGCCAGGCCGGGCCTCCGGGCTCGGTCATGATGGGCGCGATCACGTTGACCAGCTGGGCGAGGCAGGCGACGGTGACGCGGTCGGCGTGGCGCAGCAGGGCGATGAGCAGGCTGCCGAAGACGACCGCGTCGGTGACGCTGTAGTTGTCCTCCAGCAGCCGGGGCGCCTCGGGCCAGTCGAGCGGGTTCTCCACCGCGTCCTTCTGGTAGCGGCTCATGTACCAGACGTTCCACTCGTCGAAGGAGAGGTTGATCTTCTTCGTCGACTTGAGGCGGGCGCCCACGTGGTCGCAGGTCGCGACGACGCTCTCGATGAAGGACTCCATGTCCACGGCCGAGGCGAGGAAGGAGTCCCGGTCGCCGTCGGTATCCTCGTAGTAGGCGTGCAGCGAGACGTAGTCGACGAGGTCGTAGGTCTCGGCGAGCACCGTCGCCTCCCATTCGGCGAACGTCGGCATGCTGCGGCTGGAGGAGCCGCAGGCCACGAGCTCGACGGACGGGTCGATCTGGCGCATCGCGCGCGCGGTCTCGGCGGCGAGCCGGCCGTACTCCTCGGCGGTCTTGTGGCCGGTCTGCCAGGGCCCGTCCATCTCGTTGCCCAGACACCACAGCTTGATGCCGAAGGGGTCCTTGTCACCGTGGCCGACACGGCGGTCGGAGAGTTCGGTGCCCGAGGGGTGGTTCGCGTACTCCTGGAGCTGGATGGCCTCCTGGACACCGCGGGTGCCGAGATTGACCGCGAGCATGGGTTCGGCCTGCGGGCCGACCTTCCGGAGGAAGTCGATGTACTCGGAGAGACCGAAACGATTCGTCTCGGTGGAGCGCCAGGCGAGGTCGAGACGGCGGGGGCGCTCGTCGGCGGGGCCGACGCTGTCCTCCCAGCGGTAGCCGGAGACGAAGTTGCCGCCGGGGTAGCGGATGGCGGTGACACCGAGCTCGCGGACGAGATCAAGGACGTCGGTACGCAGTCCGGCCTCGTCCGCCGACGGGTGGCCGGGCTCGAATATGCCGTCGTAGACACAGCGGCCGAGGTGCTCGACGAACGAGCCGAAGAGCCGGGGGTCGACGTCGCCGACGGTGAAGGCCGGGTCGAGGGTGAAGCGCGCGGTGCGGGTCATGGCTTCCTTACTCGTTCGATATTTCGAATGCTGCTCGTAACCTCGAACGGACCGTAAAGTTCAACCTCGTTGGCAGTCAATGCCTTTGCGCGCGCTCTTCCGGACGGGGCTCCTGGCACACGGCCGAGGGCCGCACCCCGGTGTGACGGGATGCGGCCCTCGGTCGTACGCGAAGAGCTGCGGCTCAGCCTGCCGACAGCTCGACCTTGATGTTGCCCCGGGTGGCGTTCGAGTACGGGCACACCTGGTGCGCCTTCTCGACGAGCGCCTGGGCGGTCGCCTTGTCGACGTTCGGGATGGAGGCGCTGATCGCCACCTCCAGGCCGAAGCCGCCGGCCTCGGTCTTGCCGATGGACACCGAGGCGGTCACGAGCGAACCGCTGATGTCGGCCTTCTCCTGACGGGCGACCACGCCGAGGGCCCCCTGGAAGCAGGCGCTGTAGCCCGCCGCGAAGAGCTGCTCGGGGTTGGTGCCCGCACCGCTGCCGCCCATCTCCTTCGGCGGGTTGACGACGACGTCGAGTCGGCCGTCGTCGGTGGCGACGCGCCCGTCACGGCCGTTCTCGGCGGTGGCGACGGCGGTGTAGGCCACGTCTATGTGCTGGATGGTCATACGGGTGATTCCTCCTGCTGATGCGCCGCGACTCGCGCCCACGACCGCGACGGCCTGCGCCGAGCCTAGCGGGTGACGGCCGAGGGCACTCCGGCGCGGACGCGGTATGCATGATTCATGCAGACTTTCCTGCCGTACGCCGATTTCTCCCGAAGTGCCCTCACGCTGGACCAGCGACGACTGGGCAAGCAGCGGGTCGAGACGATCCAGGTCCTGCGCGGCCTCGTCGTCCCCGGTTACGGCTGGCGGCACCACCCCGCGGTCCGTATGTGGACCGGCTACGAGGAGGCTCTCGTGCGCTACGGCCTGGACATGTGCGCGGCGTGGACCGCCGAGGGGAGGGCGGACACCTGCGCGGCGACCCTGCGCAAGGACCTCGCGGGGGCGCTCCGGCGCACCACCGTGCGGCAGAGCTCCGAACTCGCGGCCGCGGGGGAACTGCCGCCGTGGCTGGGTGACGAGGCGTTCCACCGGAGCCACCGCTCCGCCCTCGTGCAGAAGGACCCGGCGTACTACCGGCCGCTCTTCCCCGACGTACCGGCCGACCTGCCGTACGTGTGGCCGTCCTCGGACCGCGACGGGCGGTGAGGGCGAGCCCCGGGGAGGAAACCGGCGGCGGGCCCGCTGCCGGGGGACCGCCGCCGCGCCCTGGTCGCTCAGGCGTCCAGAGAAACGATCATCTTGCCGGTGTTCTCGCCGCGCAGCAGACCGAGGAAGGCCTCGAAGCCGTTCTCGATGCCCCGGACCGTGGTCTCGTTGTACTTGAGCTGCCCGGAGGCGATCCAGCCGGCCACCTCCTCGACGAACTTCGGCTGGAGGGCGGAGTGGTCGCCGACGAGCATGCCCTGGAGGCGGAGGCGCTTACCGATGACGAGCGCCAGGTTGCGCGGGGCCGGGGTGGGCTCCGTGGCGTTGTACTGGGCGATCATGCCGCAGATGGTGGCGCGCCCGTGGACGTTGAGCGAGGAGATCGCCGCCTCCAGGTGCTCACCGCCGACGTTGTCGAAGTAGACGTCGATGCCGTCCGGAGCGGCCTCGGCGAGCTGCTGCCTGACGGAGCCGTTCTTGTAGTTGAAGGCCGCGTCGAAGCCGTACTCCTCGACCAGGAGCTTGACCTTCTCGTCGGAGCCGGCGGAGCCGATGACCCGCGAGGCGCCCTTGATCTTCGCCAGCTGGCCGACCTGGCTGCCGACCGCACCGGCCGCACCGGAGACGAAGACGGCGTCGCCCTCCTTGAAGGAGGCGACCTCGAACAGGCCCGCGTAGGCGGTGAGCCCGGTCATGCCGAGCACGCCCAGGTAGGCGGAGAGCGGGGCCAGGGAGGCGTCGACCTTGACCGCGTGCTTGGCCGGGACGTCGGCGTACTCGCGCCAGCCGAGCCCGTGCAGGACGTGGTCACCCACCGCGAAGCCCTCGGCGTTCGACGCGACGACCTCGCCGACCGCTCCGCCGTCCATGGGGTGGTCGAGCTTGAAGGGCGGGGTGTACGACTTCACGTCGTTCATCCGCCCCCGCATGTAGGGGTCGACCGAGAAGTGGAGGTTGCGGACGAGGACGCGGCCCTCACCGGGAGCGGTCACCGGCGTCTCACGCAGCGCGAAGTCCGTGGCCTCGGGCCAGCCGTGCGGGCGGGCGACGAGGTGCCATTCGCGGCTGGTCGTGGGAAGTGCAGCAGACATGGGCTCGGGTTCTCCTCGATGTCGTGGAGGGAAGCGAAAAGCTTCAGGACGTGAAACAACCATGCGGGCAGATATTTCACCTTGTCAAGTAATCCACTACCCTGGGTGTCATGGCCACCTCGCGCACGGACCCGCTCACCCTCGACGTCATCCAGCTCATCGGCGGCGTCGTGGCGCGCTACCACGAGGAGTACGACCGGGCCGCCGCCACGCACGCGCTGACCGGCGCGCAGGCCCGCGTACTCGGTCTCCTGTCCCTGGAGCCGATGCCCATGCGGAAGGTCGCCCAGAAGCTGAAGTGCGAGCCGTCCAACATCACCGGCATAGTCGACCGGCTTGAGCTACGCGGCCTGGTGGAACGGCGCCCGGACCCGGCCGACCGACGGGTGAAGCTGGCGGCGCCGACCGAGGAGGGCATCCGGACGGCCCGGCAGTTGCGGGACGCCCTGGACTTCGCCCGGGAGCCGCTCGCCGAGCTGTCGGATGCGGAGCGGACGGTGCTGCGCGACCTGCTGCGCAGGATGCTCGGAGAGGACGCCGGCCCGACTCCGTCCTGACGGCCGCACGGCCGGGAGGTGGCTGCTGCACGCGTGCCGGGGCACCGCGGTGCAGGCCGCCCAGCAGCGGAACGGCCGCGTGACCGGTCCGCGGCGCCCGTCCGTGGCGCGGCGCGATCGGGCGGCCGGGGCGGTGTCGCCGGCGTCCCGCGTCAGCAGAAGATCCACCACCGGCAGGTCTCGGTGGGGGACGGTGTGGGCTCGGGGTCCTGTGAGGGCTCCCGCGTCGTCGGCTCCGCCGAGGGCGTGCCCGGGCCCGAAGGCTCGGCCGGTGACCCGGTCGCGTCCGGGTCCGGCGGGGCCGTCGCCGACGCCGTCGCCGTCGCCGGGGCCTGTGTCGATGTGGGGGCGGGCGGGGCCGCCCCGGTCGTCCTCCCGCCTGCCGGACCGTCCGTCGCCGTCGCCGTCGCCGTGGCGGAGTGGGAATCGGTGACCGGCACCACGGTGGGGGCGTCCACCGGGCCGGGTTCGCCGGTCTCCGCGCTCGACGAGGCCGAGGGCAGGGTCTCCGTGGCGGAGGACGACGCCTCGCTCACGTACTCCGATGCGCCGCTGTCGCCCCCGGCCTCCATGGCCAGCTCGGCCAGGCTGAGCGCCCCCAGCGCCAGCACCACGCCCGCCGCTGTCAGGAGCAGCGCCCGCCCGCGCCTGCGGTGCGTTGGGCGGCCTCGCCGCCGGGTGGCGCCCCGGGCTCGGCGCCGGTGACCGGCGGCGCCGGAAGCGTCCGAGGGCTCGGCGGCGGGTTCCACGTCACGGCCGGGGCGGTCGGCGAGGCCTGCGAAGGGGCTCAGCGCGTCGGCGGGAGTCCCGCAACCGGCGCAGGCCAGCGCCCCGTTGAGGTGCCGTCGGCACGGGTGGCAATAATCCATGGCGCCCGAAGAGTAGACCCGCGCGGAACAACACAGGAAGCCGCGCAGGTGAGGATCCTGTGTGGAATCCGGGACTCCGCACCGGGCTGCCCGATACGTGCGATAGGCGGCAGGATGGGCCCCATGACCTCTCCCGCCCCGTTCGGTCCGCTCCAGTTCCAGCTCGTCCTGCTGCGCCGGATGGCCGACCACCAGCCGGACCTCGTCGAGGACGCCCGCCACGAACTGAGCGCGTCCCTCGCCGAGATGCGCGAGGCGAACCGGCGATGGCAGGCCATGCTGCGCGCCCCGCGCGGCCGGGGCGCACTGCGCCGCTACCGCTCGGTGCTGGGCGAACCCGAGACCTCCGTACGCCGCTCGGTCGGGGACCTGGAGTGCGACGCGCTGCTGTGGCGGCTGCCGCTCTGGCCGGATCTGCGGTTCGAGGTGATGGCCGGCCCCGGCGGTGCCGTGTGGAACGAGTGGCTGGTCCGCGCCCCGGGGGCGGCGGGCCCCGGGCTGCGCACCGCCGCGGACCTCCTGCCCTGGTCCTGCACCGTGGACGAGGTGGCCAGGGCCTTCGAGCCGGCCCGGCCCATGGAGGGCAGCGCGCCGACCCGCTGGGCGCTGGCCTTCACCGACCCGGCGAGCGGGGAGCCGCACGTAGCGGAGTTCACCTGGGGGCTGTTCCAGCGGCTGCTGCCCGGCCGCGCCTGAGATCTGTCGCGCCGTCAGCTCCGGGTCCCCCCTACGGCTCACCCAGCGCGCGCCGCTCCCGGCCCGGCGCGACGATGCCAGGAGAGCCGGCTGCCGCCGGTGCCCCCCGTCAGCGCTCTCGGGAGAACCTGCCGTGACCGTCAGTCTCGATCAGTTGCGCCGTTGCCATGTCGCCGTCGATCTCGGGGCCGCGAGGACCCGTGTGTACATCAAGGGAGTGGGGCTCGTCGTCGACGAGCCCAGCGTCGCCGCCGTGAACACGCGTACCGGCTCGCTCATCGCCGTCGGCGCGCTCGCCGAGCAGATGACCGGCCGGACACCGGGGTACATCCGGGTGGCCCGCCCGGTCTCCGGCGGAACCGTCGTCGACATCGACATGGCGCAGCGCATGCTGCGCCATCTGCTCGGCGAGAAGCTCAGGCGCCAGCTGCGTCGCAAGCCCCGGCTGCGGGCCGCCGCCTGCGTCCCGCACGAGGCGGATCCGCTGGCCCAGCGGGCGGCCGTGGAGACCCTCGTGGGGCTCGGCGCCCGGCGCGTGGAGCTGGTCGACACGCTGATCGCCGCTGCTGTCGGCTGCGGGCTGCCGGTCGAGCAGCCGACCGCCTCCATGATCATGGTGTGCGGGGCCGCCACCACCCAGATCGCGGTGCTCTCGCTCGGCTCGATCGTGACCGCCGTACGCATCCCGGTCGGCGGCGAGGCCATCGACCACGCTGTGATCCAGCACCTGCGCCAGCACCACGAGCTGATGCTGCCCAGCCAGTCGGTGCGCCCGCTCCAGCTGGCCCTGCGCGGCAACGGCCTGACGCTCAACGGCCCGGCGATGACGGAGATCCACGGCCGCGACGTGGCCACCGGTCTCGCCCGTTCCGTGCAGGTCGACACCGCCGCCGTACGCCAGGCCATCCACGCCCCGCTCACGGCGGTGCTCGACGGGCTCGGCAAGGTGCTGCGCGACTGCCCGCCCGACCTGGTGGCCGACATCGCGGACTCCGGGATCATGATGGTCGGCGGCAGCGCCCTGCTGCCCGGACTCGACCAGATGCTGCGGGACGCGACGGGCGTGCCCGTGCACATCGCCGAGCGTCCGGACGTGTGCGCGGTGCTGGGGCTCGGCGCGATGCTGGACGGCACGGTCCAGCCGCTGGTCCTCGCCCCGCTCGCCGGCTGAGGGCCACGGCTCACAGGTGCCCGGAACGGGGCCCGACCTGCGGACCACCCTCCAGCACATCGTGGACACCGCGACGGCGCTGGCCGGGGCGCACCACGGCGCCCTGGCCCTCCTGGACAGCGGGGACCGACACGTCACCGACCTGTTCACCTCCGGCATGAGCGAGGCGGAACACCATGACGCGGCCCCGCTCCTGCACGGGCGTACGGGAATCCTGGGCGCCCTGGTGGACGACGCGCAGGCGGTGCGCGTCGACGACCTGGCGGCCCGCCCGCATCCCGGCGCCCGGCCGTCCGGGCCGCTCCGGCCGCGCTCCTTCATCGGAGCGCCCGTACGGGTGCACACCGAGGTGCTCGGCAGTCTCTGCCTGACCGCGCCGGAGGCCGGCAGCTTCGACGACACGGATCTGGCGCTGCTGCGGCTCCTCGCGTCCCAGGCCGCCGCCGCGATCGGCGGCGCGCACCTGTACGAGGCGGCGCGGCAGCGGGAGCACTGGATCGAGGGTGCCGCGGCCGTCACCAGGGCGCTGCTGACGGGGGCGGGCACGACGGACGCCCTGATGACCGTCGCCGAGCGGGCGCGGGTGCTGGCCGGTGCCGTGGCCGGGGTGATCCTCCAGCCGACCGCCGACGGCGGGATGGAGATCGTCGCCGCCTCCACCCTCGAGGATCCCGCGGGCCTGATCGGCACCGCCATCGAACCGGGGTCCCCCGTCCTCGTGCAGTTGCTGGGCGGCGAGGAGGTGTTCATCGAGGACTCCGCGACCGACCCCCGGATGACGACCCCGGTGCGCTCCCGCTTCGGCCCCAGCATGATGCTGCCGCTTCAGAGCGGAGGGCGGCTCATCGGCACGCTCGCCCTGCCCAGGGGGCGCGGCGGTGAGCCGTACACGGAGATGGACCGGCAGCTGGCCTCGCAGTTCGCCTCCCAGGCCTCACTGGCGCTGGTGATGGCCGACGCGCGGCACTACCGGGAACAGCTCGCCGTCTACGAGGACCGCGACCGCATCGCCCGCGATCTGCACGACCTGGTGGTCCAGCGGCTGTTCGCGACGGAGATGATGCTGGAGTCGACCCGCCGCAAGGACCTCGCAGGGGACACCGGCACCGCCGACTTGCTGGCGAAGGCGGTCGACGAGCTGGACTCCACGATCCAGGAGGTCAGGACGGCGATCTTCGCGCTCCAGCAGCCGCCTGCCGAGGTGCCCGCGACCTTCCGCGGCAGGGTGCTGCGTGAGACGGGAGGCGCGGCGGCGGCGCTCGGTTTCCCGCCGTCGGTGCACTTCGCGGGAGCGGTGGACGCCCTGGTCACCGAGCCGGTCGACGGGCAGCTGCTCGACGCCCTGCGCGGGGCGCTGGCCACCGTGCAGCGCAGGACCGGCGTGTCGGCGGTCGAGGTGGAGGTGGACGCGACCGCGCGGCTGCCCGACGGGCGCGCGGCGGTGCGGCTGGTGGTGGCGGACGACGGGCGCGCCGAGGACGGCGTCCGGTCGCCGACGGTCATCTGGCAGGCGCCGCTCTGAGCGCGATCCGGGTGGTGGAGTGCGCGACGCCCGCGTCCTTCTTCAGCCGGCGCAGCAGCGCGTCCAGCGAGGCGGGGTCTGCGGCGGTGGCCCGTACGAGGTAGTCGTGGGCGCCGGTCACGTGCACCACCTCGGTGATGCCGGGCAGGGTGAGCACCGCGCGCTCGAACTGCTCGTTCGTCGTGTCGAGGCGCAGGGACACGTCGATGAAGACGACCAGACCCGAGCGGGTGTCGGCTGCCGGGTCGATGATGACCGTGAAGCCACGGATCACCCCGTCACGGCGCATGCGGCGTACGCGGTCGCCCGCGGCGTTGGCGCTGAGTCCCACGCGCACACCCAGATCGCGGTACGAGATCCGGGCGTCCTCCTGGAGGATGCCGAGGATCTCTCTGTCCAGCCGGTCCATACCGCGATTGTCGCAGCCCGGGGCCGGAAACGGCGGGTGAGCGGCGTCGGCGAGAGCCGTGGAGAGGGGCTGCGGCCATGGGGCGTCTGCCGTGCGAGGACTTCCCCGGATGGCCCAGTCCGCCGTGCCCCGTGAAGCTGTCGAGCCTTGACTTGCGGTGTGGAAGCAACCGCCGAGCAGACACCCGCCCCGCACCGGAACCAGTCCGCCGCCTACCGGAATCTGATCATGGCCACGATCGGGTTCACGCTCACCTTCTGGGCCTGGAACCTCATCAGCCCGCTCTCGGGGGACTTCAAGGAGCGGCTGGACCTGAGCTCCTTCCAGCAGTCCCTCCTGGTCGCGGTGCCCGTGCTGGTGGGGTCCCTCGGCCGCATCCCGGCGGGCGCGCTGACCGACAAGTACGGTGCGAAGCTGATGTTCCCCGTCGTCTCGGCGCTCACGATCGTCCCGGTGCTGCTGCTCATCCCGGCGAGGGACTCCTACGGGGCGATGCTCGCCGTCGGCTTCCTGCTCGGCCTCGGCGGTACGACGTTCGCGATCGGCATCCCCCTGGTCAATTCGTGGTTCCCGCCCGCGAAGCGCGGTCTCGCGCTCGGGGTCTTCGGGATGGGCATGGGCGGCGTCGCGCTGTCCGGCTACTTCACGCCGCGCATCGCCGAGCACAGCGAGAACCTGCCGTTCTGGATCGTCGCCGGGGCGCTCCTGGTGTACTCCTTGCTCGCGGCGGTCCTGATCAGCGACCATCCGGACCGCAAGGTGCCCGCGCAATCGCTGGGCCGCCGGCTGGGCGAGGCGGGCCGGCTGCGGGTCACCTGGGAACTCTCCGCGCTGTACGCGATCGGCTTCGGCGGCATCGTGGCGTTCGGGGTGTACCTGCCGACGTATCTGAAGACCTGGTACGAGATGTCACCGACCGAGGCGGGCACCAAGGCGGCGGGATTCGCACTGGTCACGGTCATCTTCCGGCCGATCGGCGGGTGGCTCTCGGACCGGATCCACCCCGCCCTGGTCACGGCCGGGGCGCTGCTGCTGGCCGCGCTGATGGCCATCGTCCAGGCCTTCGACCCGCCGCTGTACCCGCTCGGCACGGTCGCGCTGCTCTGCATGGCGGCCGGACTGGGCACCGC
The DNA here is from genome assembly GCF_040611875.1 of Streptomyces sp. NPDC006516. Taxonomy (NCBI): domain Bacteria; kingdom Bacillati; phylum Actinomycetota; class Actinomycetes; order Kitasatosporales; family Streptomycetaceae; genus Streptomyces; species Streptomyces sp. NPDC006516. Next base: position 640,967 of record NZ_JBEXPD010000001.1, on the reverse strand, counting down.
GAGCGGCAGTGTCTTCGCGCTGGTGTCCCAGGTGACGCCGCAGGCCAAGGTGGGCAGTGTGACCGGCATCGTCGGCGCGATGGGCGGGCTCGGCGGCTTCGTACCGCCTCTGGTGATGGGCGCGATCTACAGCGCGAAGAATTCGTACTCGATCGGCTTCATGCTGCTCTCCGACCTGGCGCTGGCGGGCTGCGTATACGCCTACGGCCGGATGCGGAACGTCCGGCAGGACGGCTGACCGGGCGCGGGGTCACGGCCTAGGGTTCACGGGGTGACCTCTCTTCTGCCCGCGCTGAGCGGAGCGTCGCGCCGGACGGACTCCCCGGAGGCCGTCCGGTTCGGCGAACACGTCCTGACCTATGCCCAGCTGGACGAGGCGTCCGCCTCGGTCGCGGCCCGGATCGCGGGAGCGGGACGGGTCGCCGTCTGGGCGACGTCCACCCCCGAGACGGTCGTCGCCGTCGTGGCGGCGCTGCGGGCGGGGGTGCCTGCCGTACCCCTCAACCCGAGGACCGGCGGGCGCGAACTCGCGCACATCGTGGCCGACAGCGCGCCCTCGGTGGTGCTGGCCGGGGCGGGTGACGCCCTGCCGTCCGCGCTCGACGGCCTGGAGCGGCTCGACGTCTCCACGGCCACCACGGGCCGGGCCCCGCAATCCGACTTCGCCGAGCCCTCCGGCGAGTCCCCCGCCCTGGTCGTCTACACCTCCGGCACCACGGGACCGCCGAAGGGCGCGGTCCTCCCCCGCCGGGCGGTCGCCGCTTCACTGGACGCGCTGGAGGACGCCTGGGGGTGGACCGGTGACGACGTCCTCGTCCACGCCCTGCCGCTGTTCCATGTGCACGGGCTGATCCTGGGCGTCCTGGGCCCGCTGCGCAGGGGCGGCTCCGTGCGTCATCTCGGGAGGTTCTCCGTCGAAGGGGTGGCCCGGGAGCTGCTGTCCGGCGGGACGATGCTGTTCGGTGTGCCGACGATGTACCACCGGCTGGCGGGCGCGCTGGACGATCCGGCCACCTCCGGGAGCCTCACGAAGGCGCTGGCCGGTGCCCGGCTCCTGGTCTCCGGCTCGGCGGCGCTGCCGGTCCACGACCACGAGCGGATCGCGAGGGCCACCGGCCGCCGGGTCATCGAGCGGTACGGGATGACGGAGACGCTGATGAACACGGGCGTACGGGCCGACGGCGCCCCGCGCGCCGGGACGGTCGGGCCCCCGCTGTCCGGCGTGGAGCTGAGGCTCGTGGAGGAGGACGGCAGCGTGCTCCAGGACACCGCGTCGATCGGCGAGATCCAGGTCCGCGGCCCGAACCTCTTCACCGGCTATCTGAACCGGCCGGACGCCACGGCCGCCGCCTTCACCGAGGACGGCTTCTTCCGTACGGGCGACATGGCCACGATCGATCCCGACGGTTACGTCCGGATCGTCGGGCGCAAGGCCACCGACCTGATCAAGAGCGGTGGCTACAAGATCGGCGCGGGTGAGATCGAGAACGCGCTGCTGGAGCATCCCGGCGTGCGTGAGGCCGCCGTCACGGGCGAACCCGACGCGGACCTCGGTGAACGGATCGTCGCCTGGGTCGTGCCCGCCGATCCCGCGTCACCGCCCTCCGAGCGGGAGCTGGCGGACCATGTGGCGGAGCAGCTGGCCCCGCACAAGCGCCCACGCGTGGTGCGTCACCTCGACGCGCTGCCCCGCAACGAGCTGGGCAAGATCATGAAGAGGTCGCTCGGTGGCTGAGGTCCACGGCGACGGCCGCATGTCGGCGCGGGAGGCCGTCGCCGCCGTCACCGGGAGCTTCACGGAACACCGCCCCGCCGCGCGTCCGGCTCCCCCGGACGGGCCGCTCGGCTGGAGCGGTTACGCGGAGTCGAGGGCGCGCGCCTCGGCGCGTACCGGCGAGGAGGAGTCCGTCCTGTACGGGACGGCCGTCGTCGGGGACCGGGAGTGCGTGCTGGTCTCCTTCGAGTTCGGCTTCCTGGGCGGTTCGCTGGGCGGACACACCGGGGACCGGCTGGAAGCCGCCTACGCCCTGGCACGTGAGCGGCGGCTGCCGCTCGTCTCGCTCATCGCCACCGGGGGCAGCCGGATGCAGGAGGGCATGATCGCGCTGATACAGCTCCAGCGGGTGGCCCGCGCGTCCGCGCTGCTGAGGGCGGCCGGGCTGCCGCAGATCGCGGTGGTGCGGGACCCGACGACCGGGGGCGGCTGGGCCACCCTCGGTGCCGGTGCCGATGTGGTGCTCGCCCTGCCCGGGGCGCAGATCGGGTTCGCGGGCTCCCGCGTGCGGCCGCCCGACGCCGATCCGTACGCCTACACCGCCGAGGGGCAGTGGGCGGCCGGGCAGGTCGACGCGGTCGTGCCGCCGGACGAGCTGCCGCGGACGCTGGGACGCTGGCTGAGCGTGCTGACGGTCACCGGCCCCGCTGCCGCCGCGCCGGTGCCCGAAGCCCTGTCGGACGCGGAGCTGCCCGCCACCGGCTGGGACGCGGTGGAACAGGCCCGTTCCCCCGCACGGCCCCGGGCCGGCGCCTATCTGGACGCCTACTTCGCGTACCGGCTGCCGCTGCACGGTGACCGCTGCGGCGGTACGGACCCCGGGATGCTCTGCGGGATGGGGATGCGGGACGGCCGGCCGGTGGCGTACGCCGCCCAGTGCGGCACCGCGACCCGGCCGGCCGGCTACCGCACGGCGGCCCGCGTCATCCGGCTCGCCGGCCGGCTCGGCATCCCCGTACTGACACTGGTCGACACCCCCGGCGCGGCCAACGACGCGGAGGCGGAGCGGGAGGGGGCGGGCGCGGCCATCGCCGAGGTGTTCGCCGCGGTCGCGGCGGCCGGGGTCCCGGTGACCACCCTGGTGATCGGCGAGGGCGGCTCGGGCGGGGCACTGGCCCTCGCGGCTCCGGGCAACACCCATGTGACGGCGGACAGTTACTTCTCGGTGATCGCACCGGAACTGGCGGCGGCGATCCTCAAGCGCGGCCCCGAGGAGGTGCGGGCCACCGCAGGCCAGCTGCGGCTGCGCCCCCAGGACCTCGTGGACCTCGGCGTGGCGCGCTCGGTCGTCGGACACGCCGGGCCCCGGTGAGGCAGGTTCGCCCACCCCGGGCCCCGTTGAGGCGGTGGCCAAGTCGCTCGGAGGGACCCTCGGTTTCGGCCCCTTGACCATCCCCTTCGGACGGTTCGCCTATCTGCGGGACCCGCAGGGCGCGGTGTTCTCGCTGATCGACGTCCACACGACCGGCGGCGGGATGCCGGAGTTCACCGAGCAGCCCTGACCCTCGTCGCCTACGGCTGCGGATCGCGCGCGTCGTAGCGTGTGAAGCCGCGCCCCCGCAGTCCGAGCAGACACACCACCAGGACGCAGGCGAGCCCGCCCCCGGTGACCGCCACGGTGGGGGACGTGAGGTCGGCGACGGATCCGGCCACCAGATCGCCGAGCCGGGGGCCGCCCGCCACGACGACGATGAACACCCCCTGGAGCCGGCCTCGCATCTCGTCGGGCACCGCCGCCTGGAGCATGGTGTTGCGGAAGACCATCGACACGGAGTCCGCGCACCCGGCGAGCGCGAGCATGACCAGGCCGAGCCACAGCTGCCGGGTGAGCCCGAACACGGCGATGGCGCCGCCCCAGCAGGCGACGGCGACCAGCACCGCGAGCCCGTGCCGGTGGATCCGGCCGAGCCACCCGGAGAACACGCTGCCGAGCAGCGCGCCCAGCGCCGGGGCGGCGACCAGCAGGCCGGTGGTCCTGGCGTCGCCGCCGAACCAGACCACGGCGACCACGGGGAACAGCGCGCGCGGGTGGGCCAGCACCATGGCGCTCAGGTCGCTGATGAACGTCATCCGCAGATTGGGCCTGGTGCCCAGGAAGCGCAGCCCGTCCAGGACGGAAGCCCTCTTGGCGGCCTTCTCCCCCTCTCCCCGGCCCGGCAGCATCGAAGGGAGCCGCCACATCGCGTACAGCGAGGCGGTGAAGGTGACGGCGTCGACGGTGTACGCCGCCTTGTAGCCCCACCACCCGACGATCAGCCCTCCGAGCATGGGCCCGGCCAGGCCGCCCGTGGTGGACGTCATGGCGTTGAGCGCGTTCGCGGCGGGCAGCTGTTCGGCAGGCAGCAGCCGGGCGATCATCGAACTCCGGGCCGGCGAGTTGAGCGCGAAGCACACGGCCTGGAGGGCGACGACGACGTAGAGCAGCGCCACGTTCTCGACCCCGGCGAAGGCCACGGCGGCCAGCACCACGGAGAGCAGGAACGAGCCGGTCGCGCTGAAGAGGCCCAGCCTGCGCCGGTCGACGGTGTCGGCGACCGCTCCGCTGTACAGCCCGAGGAGCACGAGCGGCACGAGGGAACAGAGGCCGATCAGCCCGACGGAGAAGGCGGACCGGGTGATGTCGTAGACCTGGAGCGACACGGCCAGCGCCGTCATGCCCTGACCGACCCATGACACCGTGTTCCCGAACCAGAGCCGCCGGTAGTCGGGCGAGGCACGCAGCGGCGTCAGGTCGGCGAGTATGCGCGTGCGGGGTACACGTTGTTCGGCTGTTTCGGTCACACGGGATGGTAGCGACCGCGCCCGGAAGCCGGTCGGGCAGCCGCCGCAGTGGGGCCGGGGCCCGCCCCGTCTTCATTCGCCGGCACCCGGCTCGCGGAACTCACAGATGGCCAGGGCGGTTTCGACCCCGTTGCCGTGCAGCAGCTGGCGCATGCGGGAGGTGTCGAGGTAGGCGGCGTCGAGGGGGTGCATGAGGAGACGCGAGAGCGCAGCACTGTGCTTGGCCATCGAGGTCTTGCCCGGAGTGAAGACGGACAGTTCGTCCGTGGACTCGATCACCTCCACCTCGATACCGGCAGGCAGAGCCGCCAGCGCTTGTTCGTCCGCCGTGACGGGGACCTTGACCAGCCAGTGCGGCCCCTCGCCGGCGAGGTATCGGCTCTTCTGCTCCGGTGTCCCGGCGGCCAGGGTTCGCCAAGGCGTCCCCGCCCCCACGGCTCCGCACGACTCCACGGTGCTCACCACGTCCTGAACAGCGGCAGCGACCGCGGTGTCGGCCGCATTCCAGTCGTACCGGTCGCGCCCGGAGGGAGGGCCCGGCACGAACTTCGACGCCACGGTCATCTCGTCAACGTGGCGCAGGACCGGCTCGGGAGGCGAGGCGAGGAACCCGTGTGCGTCGCTGATGGCCTCGTCCTGGGCCTGACGCTGCCGTCGCACCTCCTCCACGTGCTGCCGCAGAAGGGGCAGGGTCTCGTCCGGTCGGTCGAGAGCCCGACGGACGAGGGTCACGCCCATACCAGTGCCGCGCAGGACAGTGATCAGCATGGCCCGTTCGACCTGCTCGAACGTGTAGGAGCGGTAGCCGGTCCGCTCGTCGACACCGGCCGGGACGAGCAGGCCTTCGGAGTGGTAGTACCGGAGTGTCTGTGCCGGCAGGTTGCACATCTCGCTGAAATCGCTGATCGACAACATGCCGCCATCCTCGGCCTTGCAGCGACTGCAAGGTCAAGTGCTACCGGGCCCCTGCGGCGTCGGGCGCGGTAGGCATCCACCGGCAGGTACCTGCGCCCGCCGCGCTCACGGGCGAGTACCCGGTGTGTCCGGGTGCCCCAGGTCGGCCCCCCGAACGCGGCCGGTGCCCCGCCGGCGAGACGCCCGCCGACCATGTGGGCGGGCGTCTCGTATCGGAGCGTCCTGCTGGGCAACGCCTTTCCTGAGCAGGCCGGTTCTGCTGCCGCTCCGGTGCGCGTCGACCACTGTCGCCGGATCGGCGGCATGTGGGGCGCGGTTCACGGCCCTGCCGTGCCGCAGTGGGGGTACGGCTCGGCTTCCCGTCCCCTGCGTGACCGGCCGCGTGCCGCCTCGCGGCAGGTGAGGCGTCGGCCGCCGGTCACTTGGCGAGGAACGCGAGGAGGGCGTCGGTGACTTCCTGGGCGTGGGTCCACAGAAGGCCGTGGGGTGCGCCGTCGATGACGACGTAGTCGGCCTGCGGGAGCGCCTGGTGGAAGAGTTCTCCGGTGGCCTCGATGGGCAGGATGCGGTCGGCGGTCCCGTGCAGGATCAGCGCCGGAACGTCGATCTTGGGCAGGTCGGCGCGGAAGTCGGTGGTCCAGGTGGCCACGCAGGCCAGCGAGGCGTACCAGGAGGCGCCGGCGGCGACGTTCCAGCTGTTGCGGACGGCTTCCTCGCTGATCCGGGTGCCGAGGTTCTCGTCGAGGTTGTAGAAGTCCTGGTAGAAGGCGCTGAAGTAGGCGTAGCGGTCGGCGGTGACCGCGCTTTCGATGTCGTCGAAGATGGTTCCGTCGACGCCGCCGGGGTTGTCGTCGGTCTTGAGGAGGAAGGGTTCCAGAGAGGCGAGGAAGGCGGCCTTGGCGATCCGGGCGGAGCCGTAGGTGCCCAGGTAACGGCCGACCTCGCCGGTGCCCATGGAGAACCCGACCAGGACGGCGTCGTCGAGATCGAGGGTCTCCAGGACCGTGTTCAGGTCGGCGGCGAAGGTGTCGTAGTCGTAGCCGGTGGTGGGCCGGCTGGACCGGCCGAATCCGCGCCGGTCGTACGTGATCACGCGGTAGCCGGCAGACAGGAGCGCGGCGGACTGCTTCTCCCAGGAGTGACCGTCGAGGGGGTAGCCATGGATCAGGACGACCGGCTGACCGGTGCCGTGGTCCTCGTAGTACAGCTCGATCGGGGTGGAGTTTTCCTGACCGACGGTGATGAACGCCATGGTGGTTGCTGCCTTCCGGTGTGCGTGCGACTGATGGGGTAGTGCCCGGCCGGGCACGGCTGTGCGGTGAGGTGTGACGAGGGACAGGGCGGAGCCGCCGGTCATCGGACCGTGCGGGCCGCCTGCTCGACGATGCGGGCGACGGCCTCGGGGCGGGACACGGACACCGCGTGCGACGCGTCGACGGTCGTCGTACGGGCCTTGGCACGGGTCGACATGTAGCGCTGGGCGGCCACGGGGATGTTGCGGTCCTCCGTGGTGATCAGCGACCAGGAGGGGATCGTCTTCCAGGCGGCCTGTGTGGACTTCTCCTCCAGTGCGGCGGCGGCGATCGGACGCTGCCCGGCCGCCATGAGCCGGGTCCTGTCCGACGGCACGTCCGCGGCGAACTGGTTGCGGAACTTGTCCTGCTCGATGTAGATGTCGGCGCCCTGACTACCGTCGGGCAGTGTGTAGTTGACGGACTCGATGGCCTGGCCGAGGGTGCTGCCGGGGAACTTGTCCGTCAGTCCGAGCGAGCTCTCGCCCGTGTCGGGCAGGAACGCGGCGATGTAGACCAGCGCCTTCACCTTGCCCTCGAGGCCTGCGGCGGCCTGGCTGATGACGGTACCGCCGTAGGAGTGACCGACCAGGACCACGGGCCCGTCGATGTGGTCGATGACGCTGCGCAGGTACGCGGCGTCGGTCGCCGGACCACGCAACGGGTTGGCGGCGGACACCACCGGGTAGCCCGCACGCTGCAGCCTGGGGACGACACCGTCCCAGCTCGCGGCGTCGGCGAACGCTCCGTGCTCCAGCACGATCGTCGGACGTACGGGGTGGTGGGGCGCCGCCCCGGCTGTACCGGGCAGGGTGACGGCGGCGACGGACAGTCCTACGGCCGCGGTGACACCGAGCAGCGTGGATCTGCGGCTCGGGCGGGCCAGGCGGGTGATGCGCATCGTGGAGTCCCTCTTGGGTCGGTTGATATGGATGGCCCTCGAACGGACCGTGCGGGCGAAGCGAACCGGTGCGTTCGGGAAAGGAGGCACCGAATCGCTCCGCCGGTGACTGAGTTGACCTGCGTCCGTCCGCGCCAGGTGATCGGCGCGGCCCGGACCGCCGGTGGGAAGGCGACAGCGGCGCGGAGAGCCGGTGCCGGGCTGCGGACCGATGGGGCCCTGAAGCATCGCCCCTCGTCCGCCCACCGGGAGCGGGGCGTCTTTCGTCCTGTTCTACGAGGGGAGGACCGGACCGGTTCACCCGATGACGGGCTGTCCGTCCACAGGGGGCCGAGTGCGCCTCAGCCGGTGGATGCGAGGACTTCGTAGACACGCCTGACGTAGCTGTGGGTGCGCTCCGAGCCCAGGATCCCGTCGCCCACCCGGTTCATCATGTACGCGAACGTGACCCGCCGGTCGAGGTCCATCATGACGATGGAACCGCCCCGGCCGACCCAGAAGCAGATCCTTCCGGTGGGCATGTCCGGCATCGTCCTCGGGTCTGCGAGCGCGTAGCCGACGCCCCAGCGGACGGGGACGCCCAGGAACAGGTCGACTCCGTCGGCCTGTACGTCGAACACCTTGTCCACCGTCTCCGCGGAGAGAAGCCGGACGCCGTTCACCTGGCCGCGCCGGGAGATGACGGACAGGGCACGGGCCATGCCCCGTGCGTTTCCGTGTCCGTTCACGGCTCCGAGTTCGGCGGCTCGCCACTGCGGGGTGTCGACGTGCTCGTCACGTGCGGGACTCCCGATCAGCGTCTTGGTGAAGATCCCGTCGGGATCGAGGCCGGCGGGTATGCCGGAGAGCTGGGCGGGGGCCACCAGGCCTGCGATACGCGGCCAGTCGGCCCGGCGCGCGCCGATCTGGACATCGGCTTGTGCCGGCTCGGCGATCTCGGTGTCGACGAACTCCCTCAGGCTCCGGCCGCTGACCCGCCGGACCAGCTCGCCGACCAGCTGTCCTTGGGTCTGCACGTGGTAGCCCGAAGCGGAGCCCGGCTCCCACCAGGGCGCCTGCGCGGCCAGCCGGGCACTCGCGGTGGGCCCGTCGTACAGGTCGTCCACGGTGAAGGGCTGCTGCCAGCCGGAAAGTCCCGAGGTGTGGGCCAGGACGTGCCGCACCTCGATGTGCTCCTTGCCCTGGGCGGCGAACTCGGGCCAGTAGTGCGCGACCGGGCGGTGGAGGTCCAGTGCGCCCCGGTCGACGAGGACGAGGGCCGCGAGATTGGTGAGGGTCTTCGTGGTCGACCACATGCTGACCAACGTGTCCCGGTGCCACGGCTGGGTCCGCGCTTCGTCCGCGTGACCACCCCACAGATCGACTTCCATGACCCCGTCCACATCGACGGCGATCGACGCCCCCAGCTCCTCGCCGGTCTCCAGATTCTCTGCCAGCGCCGCTCGAACCGGCTCGAACCGGTCGGTGCTCGATCCCTCGACGATGCCCATGTTCTTCTCCACTCCGGATGACGACCGTTCGACCACTCAACGGAATGAAGGCCACGCCGGTTCACGCATCGTTGCAGGTCACGACATCTGTTCACATGTCCCTCGCGAGGCCGCGGCGACCACGGTGCTCTTGCCCCGCGCCGCCACCTCCACCCCCGCCCGCCGGCCCTCCACCGCATGACAGGTCGCGGGAGGGCGCATCGCGCAGGTGACGCACCCTGCCGCCGCATGACGTCCTGCTAATGTCCTGTCCGATATGCGGGAAGCGGACAACGGGGTCCTCGTCGCTCCTGTCCTCGGTGCCACCGCCACAACAGTCCCGCAGGCGTGCGGTGGGGTCGAGGCCGTCTTCCGTCACCGCGCGAGCAGGGCGCCCATCATCCGGGCCCTGGTCAGGTATGTGCCCCAGAGGTGACGCCGGTGAGTGAGGTTCTGGTGGGTACGGTGACAGCTGTGGGGCAAGACCTCGACTTCGGACTGCTGGGTCCGCTGGAGGTACGGCGGGCGGGGACGGTCCTCGACCCGGGTCGGCGCAGACAGCGGCTGCTGCTGATACGCCTGCTGATCGCCGACGGCCGGGCGGTCTCTCCGCAGACCCTGTGCGAGGAACTGTGGCCCCAGCAGCCGGGGCGGGCAGCGGACGCAGCGCTGGGCTCCCTGCACGCCCACATCAGCAAGGTACGCGCGATCCTGGAACCCCGGCATCTCCGCCGGCAGGGCGCCTTCGAGATGCTGATCACCGAGCCCCTGGGCTATGCCCTGCGGGTGCCGCCCGAGAACCGGGACACCGTGCGCTTCGAGCGCGCCGTTGCCCAGGCGCAGCGTTTCATGGACCGAGGCCGGCCCGACCGCGTCGTGGAGGAGACCCGGAAGGCCCTGGACATGTGGCGCGGCACGGCGTTCGCCGACGCGGCACACCACCTGTTCGCCGCGCAGGAGACAGCCCGCCTGGAAGAGCTGCGGCAGACCACGCATGAGATCCGCACCACCGGTCTCCTCCTGCAAGGCCGGATCACCGAAGCTCTCAACGAGGCCCAGGAGATGACGGCGCGGCATCCCTTGCGGGAGACCGGCTGGGCCCTGCTGCTGCGGGCTCTGTACCTCGCCGGTCGGCACCCCGAGGCGCTTCAGCGCTACACCGACGTACGCCGGCATCTCGCCGACGAGCTCGGTCTCGAACCGGGCCCGCTCCTACGCGCCCTGCACCAGGGCATCCTCCACCACGACCTGCCGCCCCTGCATCCGGCCGACCAGCCGAACGACACGGTGGCCGAGCACGGTCGCCTCCCGAACGGGACCACCACGTCGATCGGGACCACCGGGGCGCCGGCCGGGGGTGAGACCGCCCCTTCGACCGTGCCGGCCGCCGGCCCACCCGACGACGCGGAAGCAGGGTCCGACACGCGTGGCGCGACGGCTTCGGACGGTGGGAGAACCGTGCGCCCGCCCCTGGCACGCCCTGCGCAACTGCCGCGCAGTCTGCCGGTGTTCGCGGGCCGGGAGGCTGAGGGGGCGTGGCTGTCCGCCGTCAGCGGCGCACCGGGCCGCCCCGGGCCGACCACTGCCCCCGCCGTGGTCATCAGCGGTGCTCCCGGAGTCGGCAAGACCACCTTCGCCGTGCACCACGCGCACCGCATCGCCTCCTCGTTCCCCGACGGACAGCTCTTCGTCAACCTGTGCGGGTTCCACCCGCACGCACCCGCCGTCGACCCCGGCAACGCCTTGCACGGCTTCCTCACCGCCCTCGGTGTTCCCGCGCCGCGCATCCCCGAAGGCACTGCCGACCGAAGCACACTCTTCCGCAGCCTCCTCGCCGACCGGCAGACCCTCCTCGTCCTGGACAACGCCCGCGACGAGGAGCAGGTGCGCCCGCTGCTTCCCGCGGGCGCGGGCTGCCTCACCCTGATCACCAGCCGTAACCAGCTTCCCGGCCTGATCACCACCGACGGTGCCAAGCCGCTGCGACTCGCCCTGCCCTCCCCGGCCGAGGCACACGAGGCCCTCGAACGACGTCTCGGAGCCGAACGGCTCGCCGCCGAGCCCACCGCCACGACCGACATCATCCGCCTGTGCGGACGGCTCCCCCTGGCCATGGCGGTGGTCGCCGCCCGCGCGGAACTCGATCCCTCGCTCCCCCTCCGCACCGTGGTCGACGACCTGCGGCACACCCACGGCGGCCTGGAGGCGTTCACCGGCTTCGACACCACCACAGACGTGCGCACCGTCTTCTCCTGGTCCTACCGGTCACTGGACGAACACACCGCACGGCTCTTCCGCTTGCTGGCCCTGCATCCCGGCCCCCACATCACCGCCCCCGCCGCGGCCAGCCTCGCCGGCGTCCCCCTCCCCCAGGCCCGCCGCGCACTCGCCGAACTGCTCAGCTGCTGCCTCGTGGAACAACCGCTGCCCGGTCGCTACAGCCTGCACGACCTTCTGCGCGGCTACGCCACCGAACTCACCCACGCCCACGACACCGGCCAGGGACGCCACCACGCCGCTCTCCGGATCCTGGACCACTACATGTTCACCGCCCGCGAGGCGAACGAGTTCCTCAAACAGGACACGTCGCACGACCTCGACCTCGGTGCACCCCGCTCGGGCGTCACTCCGGAAGAACTCACCACCGTCAAGCAGGCGACCCGATGGCTCGACGCCGAGCACCCTGTACTGACCGGCCTGCTGCACACCGCCGTCAGCCAGAGGCTCGACCATCACACCACCGGGCTCGCCTGGTCACTCAAGGAGTACCTCAACCGCCAGGAGTTCTGGCCCGAAGCCATCACCGCGCTGACCCCCGCCCTCGAAGTGGCCCGACGTCGTGACGACCGCCTCGAAGAGGGCCGTTGCCTACGCCATCTCGGCGGCATCCACGGCTATCTCGGCCATCACGAGCAAGCTCTGCACCAGCTGCGACGCGCGACGGCGATCTTCGAACAGCTCGACGACATCGGTGAACAGGCACGAGCCCACTACGTCACGGCGTGTGCGCTGTTCCTGTTCGGACGGACTCAGGAAGCGGTGGCGGCCTCCGAGCGTGGTCTGGAACTCTCCCGGGAGACCGGCGAAGAGTTGTGGCTGGCCGAGTGCCTCCTCGAACTCGCCTGGTTCCACTCCAACCTGGGAAACCTCGAGAAGAGTCTGCTGTACAGCGAGGAGGGCATCGCGTTGTTCCACCGCCTCGACGCGCCCTGGCAGCTCGCCCAGGGGTGGGACATCCTGGGCCACAACCTCCGTCTGCTCGGCCGCTACGAGGAGTCGGTGACCACGTACCAGCAGGCGTCGCGGGCGTTCGAGGAACTGGGCGACCACAGAAACGCCATCGGCACACGGATGCGGCTCGGCGACACCCGGCTGGCCATGGGCGACCGGGAAGGCGCGCGGGCGGACTGGACGGACGCGCTCGAGGATGCCCGCGCGCGAAAGATGTCACACAGCGCTCAGCAGGTCCGCGACCGGCTCACCGCCCTCGACATGGATGAGGACCCCACGCCCCCCGTGGCGGAGAGGGCGGTCGGAAAGCACGAGCTCCCGGTTCCGAGGAGCAGCGATCCCGCGCCGTAGGAGCCTCGGCCGGGATGCTGCACCTCTCAGCCGTCCCGGACGGTTCCGGCTGCCGGCCGGGCCGTCCGGGACGGCGTCCGACCCGACGTCTGAGGCCCAGCCGGTGCGGCGAGGCCCCCTGCCGGGCGAGGGCTACACGAGCCGGAAGCTGGTCAGATGGTCGTTGTGGATCGGCATCACGCCGGTCGAGCCGCCGGCCGAGTAGCACCCCATGTCGTAGCTGTAGTTCTCGTGCCGGTACATGCAGACGGTGCGGTTGGTCCGGTTCCAGACCGAGGTCGTGCGGTCGTTCATGTAACTGCCGACGTTGGGCGTGCTGTTGGGGCTGGAGAAGAAGCGGCCTTCGTAGTTGCTGTGCTGCCAGATGCAGAAGTGCCCGGGAGGGCACTGACTGTAGTGCGCCTGTGCGGCCGGAGCGTTGAACGTCACCAGGGCGCCTGCCAGCACTGCTCCGGACAGCAGAACGCGGCGCAGCCGTGAACCGATCACTGATGTTCCTCTTCGTTTCGTCACCGGCGGACCTGCCGGGAGATGGTGGGTTCGGGAACTTCCCTCGGAAGACGCGGCGGAGCGTCCGTCGCGGAACGGCGCGCCATGATCTCCGAACGGGCGTCCCTCTGCTGTGAACGACCGGAACGAGGCGCCGGTTCATCCGCGCGCGGGGGAATGTACGGGGGCGTGAACCGATCCGTCGGTTGCCTCGTCCTCCGAGGAGAGGCCACACGTACCCAGCCGTGCGCCGCCCGCGACCGCGTGGTCGAACCGGTGCCTCCCCCCCCTCGGCGAGCCACCGGCTCAGCACGCGCCGTCGGGCCGAGGCGCGGGGTCGCGAGCGGCTCACGAGAGGGCTTGCCGGGCCGGCCGCGGTCCCTCTGGGGACGCCTGCCATCCGTAGGGCCCACCCTCGGAGCCCGGCTCCTGACCCTTCGAACGACTGAGAGGCAAGATTGATGCCCCAGATGGACAGCACGGATCCGGCCGGTATCCCGGCGGGCGGCGGGAGACGCCCCAGGACCGACCCGTTGCCGGTCCGGAAGCCATCCACGGAGCCGGCAAGGACGCCCACCGAGGCCGAGCCCCCGGACGAGGCGCAACGTGCCCACGTCGCCAGGGCACTGCGGGCGACTCGCCGTGCGGCGGCCAGCACGACGGACGCATCAGTCCCCCCGGCTCGCCCTTCCGGTGCTGGGAGCACGCCCCCGTCACCCAGCCGCACATCCGAGGAGGGCGAGCCGTCGTCGTCCCGCCTTCAGCGCAGACCGCTCATCGCCGCGATCGCCGGCGTCGTCGTACTGACAGGTGCGGCGCTCCTGTTGCCCGGACTCGGGGACGACCCCAAAACCCCAGCGTCCTCTGCCGGCCGCGAGAACTCACGGACAGGCAGCACTCCCCTCGAAGTCACCCCTTCCGGCGGTAGGGCGGGGAACGACGCCACGTCCGCGGAGGAGGACCGGAAGGACGGCGGCGCGGGGGAGGTCTCCACGGACGGAGCGAAGAAGGACCCAGGAGAGAAGGGAGGCGCAGCTGACAGCAGGACGCGTACGCCCGCGGACGCGGGCGAGGCCGTGGCCGACGCGGACAGGCCGGGCGGCAAGGCAACCCCCCACCCCACGGCAGCTACGGTGGCCGGTCGGATGCTGACCGGGCAGCAGTCGGGCAAGTGCCTCTCCGCAGGAGGCGCCGGGGCCCATTTGACCATCCGGACCTGCGACGGGTCCGCCGGTCAGCGGTGGGAGTTCCGCTCGGACGGCACGGTCCGTTCGCAGGGACTGTGCATGGATCTAGTCGGCGCCTCGAAGGACAACGGCACGGCGATCCGGGTGGCACCCTGCACCGGCGCAGCCACTCAGCAGTTCCACCTGAATGCGACCGACGACTTGGTGGCCCGGTTCGCCGCCAAGTGCGTGGACGTCTACGACAGGCAGTCCGCCGACGGAACCCGAGCCATCCTGTGGCCTTGCACCGGTGCCGCGAACCAGACCTGGACCCGCCGGTGACCAGGACCGCGAAAGCGATCTTCGCCTGACACCAGGAGGGCAGGGCGAGGAGCGCCTCGCGGGAACCCTTCCGCTCACCTCGTGCGGGGGACGCCACACCGAGCCGCCCTCGGCCTGCCCTCGGCACGGCACGGCACCCGGGCGGTTCGCCGCAGGAGTACCGGTCAGACCTGATCGGACCCGATCAGACCCGGTTCTCAGCCTGGAACATCCAGCTCTGCTTCTCCAGATCGGCCGTGACCCCGATGAGGAGGTCCTCGGTGACGACATCCACCGGGCCGGTCTCGGCGATGCGCTCACGCAGTCTCGCTGTCACCGCGGAGAGCGCGCGCACCAAGGCATCGACGGCGTCGCTGTCCTTGGTCCAGCCTGACGGGAAAGCGGGCACGCCGCTGGTTCCCGCTATGGTCGCGGCCCGTCCGTCCGGGCTGACGCCCAGCGCTGCCGCGCGCTCGGCCACCGTGTCGGCGTGGTTGCGAGCGATGGTGGCGGCCTCGTCGAGCTGGACGTGAACCGAGCGGAAACGCGGGCCGTACAGGTTCCAGTGGGCCTGCTTGGCCACCAGGGACAGGTCGAGAAGGTCGGCCAGGGTCGCCTGCAGCGCCGCACCCGCGGTCTCGCGGTCGCGCTCCGGCAGAGAGTTGTTGATGACCGGCACAGGAGTCGGTCCTTTCGTAGGTGGTGCCGGCGTCCTGGTCGAGGACGTCGACGACTGCCGTTCCCAGAAACGTGCCGCAGCTCGCTTCCGTGGGGGCGTTGATCAGCCCGAGGCTAGGAACGGCGGGAGTCCTCCGTGGGTTCAGCTCATCCGGCACGTGATTCCGCGTGTCCTGCGATGTTCCGCCGTACCGAGCGTGCGGGGCGCGGCTCCCGGTGCGCCGGCGATCGGGAGCGTGCACAGGGCCGCGCCGCGGCTACACCCCCGGAATCCCCTGCTTCTCCAGCGCCTTGCGCAACGCCCGTACTGCGTAGAAGGCGCGGCTCTTGACGGTGCCGGGCGGTATGCCGAGGTGCTCGGCAGCCTGATTGACGCTGCACTCCAGGTAGTACATGAGGCGGATGACGGTTTGCTGCTGCTCGTTCAGCTCCCCCATGGCCTGCGCCACCGCATGGGAGTCGAGTGTGGACGCGGTGCTGTCGCTGGAGGCGTCCAACTCCTCGACGGGCATGAGCTCCAGTGGCCTGACCTGGCGTGCCCGGTGGTGGTCGATGACGAGATTCCTGGCCACGGTGAACAACCACGGTCTGAGGTGTTCGTGGCGCGTACCCAGGAACCGGGCGTGCTTCCAGGCGCGGGCCGCGGTCTCCTGAAGGATGTCCTCCCCCTTGTGCCAGTCACCGTCCAGCAGACGCGTGGCGTACCGGACGAGCAGAGGGCCGTACCGGTCGTAGATGTCCCTGATGAAGGCCTCGCAGTCGGCGTCCGATGCGAGCTGCCGGGCATGCGACCGAGCCGGAGCGAGGGCAGTGGTCCCCGTTTCCATGATCCCGTTCATGAATGGCGCCCAATCCTGTTCGAGTGTTCCGTGGCGTGCTCACCCGCATGCGCGGACGGGCAGCTCACACACTCGCCGGAAGCCCTTGGCCAGACCTTGTCGCTTTCTTGCCGCGCCTCCTGAACTCGTGAGGCGGTGAACCGGCTGCGGTGCGAAGCCAGGCGGCGAACCGGGACGGGGGGCGAGGCCCGTCGCGCGCCGCGCCCTTCTCTCCGGGGACCACCGGCGACCCAGGCAGACATCGCGAGGCGCTCCAGGCCTGCGGCACCTCGGCCGGTGCGATCCCGGCGAGGGGCGGATCGAGTTCTCCGGCGCGCATGAGTTCGTACGGCGCCTGCCAAGGCTTCGCTGCAATCCCTACGAAAAACGCGAATCCCCAGGTCAGAGCGATTCTTCCTGGGGATGCTGGGTGGGGCGGGTAGGCCCGAACCCACATGGGTGACGCGCCTCACCTGCGGTTTTCTCGGAGAGCCGAGCGTATCGGCCTGCTTCCGTCCGACTGCATCCCGCTCGATCCGGGGCCAGCGGACGCGGTGCAGCGTTCGCTGGACCGCCTGTTTTCCCCGCCGCCGCGGTTAGGCGTGGGCGAGCGCGTAGAGCAGTGGGCGCAGCCGGCCGGCTGCGCCGCGGTCTTCGCGCCAGATGAG
The DNA here is from genome assembly GCF_040611875.1 of Streptomyces sp. NPDC006516. NCBI lineage: Bacteria > Bacillati > Actinomycetota > Actinomycetes > Kitasatosporales > Streptomycetaceae > Streptomyces > Streptomyces sp. NPDC006516. The sequence continues at coordinate 624,113 of NZ_JBEXPD010000001.1, read as the reverse complement.
TCGCAACCGCAGAGGCGGCGCCTGGGCGTCGACCCTTGCGAGGCGCCCGGAGTCGAGGTCGGCTTGGACCGCGAACTCGGGCAGCAGCGCGATTCCTCGCCGGGTGGCGACCCATTCACGCACCTGTGCCAGTCCGCCGACGGCGGTGAGATCGACATCGGGGCCGAGCCAACGCTGAGTGGCCATCCAGAAGGAACAGCGCGGCTCGCGCCCGATCAAGCCTCCTGTGCGCTGGATCTCTTCCATGCTCACCTGGTGCCCGAGAAGCGGATGCCGGGGTGGGGCAACGACCGTCATGGCGATGTCGCGAAGGTCCACATACTCCAGGGCCGAGGTCGGCTTCGGGAATCCCAGGTCGCCGACGTGCTCGCCGGTATCGAGGAGCACCGCCGCATCGATCTCACCGCGGTCGAGCGCGGCAAGGAGGCGACCGCGGTCGGGATCCGGGCGCAGACGCACTTGGAGGTCCGGGCGCGATTGGCTCAAGTCGTCCAGGACCGCCGGCAGGAGCTCGTCTGCGACTGACGCCTGTGCTCCCACGCTGAGGCCTGGCGCGGCGCGTAGGTGTTCGGCCGCGTCGTCGAGCGCTTCCAGGGCTTCGGCCGCTGCCAGGAGGTAGGAGCGGCCGGCAGGGGTCGGGTGCATTCCTGCGCGGTCGCGGGTGAACAACGGTGTTCCGAGTTCGGCTTCCAGCCGACGTACCCGGTCAGAGACCGAGGACGGCGCGAGACGCTGGGCCGCCGCTGTCCTGTTGACCGTCCGATGCTGCAACAACGCGACAGCGGTCCGTAGTTGGTCCAGGTTCATCCGCTCACTCTAGGCAGCTGTTCGGATATTCCGAACGGTGATGCGGTGCCTTCGGTCGCGCCTCACGCGACGAACACGGAATCTGTGCACCGTCCCTCCTCGTCGGACCAAGGAGATTCATGTCCGCGGCACCATCCCTCACCGGCCGATCTCGGCACAGGCGTCGGCCTGCGGCACAACTGATGGGCATTTCGCTCGCCTACTTCATGGTGCTGCTGGACACCACGGTGCTCGCAGTGGCCGAACCCAGCATCATGACCTCGCTCCATACCGGTGTCGTGGGCGTCGGCTGGGCCACCACGATCTACACGATGGCGCTGGCGTCCACGCTGGTACTCGGCGGCAGTCTCGCTGACCGTCTGGGCGCCTACCCGGTCTTCATCCTCGGGGTGATCGGCTTCGGCGCAGCGTCGGTGGCATGTGCACTCTCACCCACCCTTGCGTTCCTTCTCGTGTTCCGGGCGCTGCTCGGGCTATTCGCCGCCGCGATCATCCCGAGCTCACTCGGTCTGATCACCGGCCTGTATCCCGATCCCGGACCGCGCGGGCGCGCCATCAGCGCCTGGGCAGCGATCAGCGGCGCCGCCGTGGCAGCCGGCCCTCTGGTGGGCGGATGGCTCATCGCCGTGGACGACTGGCGCGCCGTCTTCGTGATCAACGCCCCGATAGCACTCGCCGTTCTCGCCCTCTGCCGAACCCGGATGACGAGCACGCGGCACATGCGCGCCATCTCCTGGCTCCCCCACCTCGGGCTGGCGGCGACACTCACCGCCGCGACGCTCGCGATCACGCAGGCCGGCCAACGCTCGTGGTCCCAGGCCCTTCTGTTCGGCCTCGTCGCCCTGGGGCTGGCGTACAGCACGGCAGTGATCGACCGGACCTCGCCCGCACCCCTGGTGCCGGCAGCCCTGCGTCGCAACCGTCTGGTGTGGACCGCGTTCGGATGGGGCGCAGCGGTCAACTACGCCCTCACCACAGTGATCTTCTCCCTGCCACTTCTGCTCCACGTCACCCCGGCCGCCGCGGGGGCAACGCTGCTGCCGATGACCCTGCTGATCACTCTGAACCCGTTGGTCACGGGACGTCTCGTCGCCGCTTACGGGCCGCTGCGGCCGATCCGAATGGGCTTCGTCGCATTCCCGATCGGCCTGACCCTCATCGCCGCCGCGACAGCCAGGCACGACCAACCACTTGTCCTCGGTCTTGGGCTCCTGCTGTGTGGCCTCGGCGTCTCCTGGACCCTGCCCGCACTGGTCGGCTTCGCCGTCGATCACGCTGCCCCCGAAGTCGCCGGCTCGGTCGGCGGCATCCTCAACGCCACCCGTCAGACCGGCGCAACCATCGCCGCCGCGGTCGCCGCCGGCGTGCTGACCCAGAACCACAGCAGCGGCGGCACGGCAGCCGTCCCGTTCCTCATCGCGGCCGCCGTCTGCGTACTCGGGATCATCAGCGCCACGGCGCTGAACCCCTCCCGGGCGAAGGGGTCTCCCACCGGCCCCGCCGAACAGGGGCCTGCTCGAACGTGACGGCCTGAACGCCGACGTCGGACAATGCCGATGAGCGGCAGCACGTGGTGCCGAGGATCGCGCGCGAAGCCCGCAGACAGCAAATGCGGCGCACTGTCTCGACGTCTCCACCGGTCGACGAGCCGGAGCGAAGTGCCGGGGCGGCAGCCCTCCGCTCCTGACATCCCGCCAAGAACGCGCCGGGGCGGGTGCATAGCCCCGGCGCGAGCGGAGCACCGGCGCTCCGCCTGCCCTGCGCGGCGAGCCGTACTGACGGCCAATCAGGTCGACTCGCGCACGACGAGTTCGTTCGGCATGATCACCGGCCCTGTGGGGCCGCCGTCGATCAGGCCGAGGAGCAGGTGGACGGCGGCGGTCGCCTGGTCGGCCATCGGGCTGCGCACCGAGGTGAGCGCGGGGCTTGTGTAGGACGCGGCTTCTATGTCGTCGAAGCCGATGACCGCCACGTCTTCGGGGACGCGTCGGCCCGCTTGATGGAGGGCGCGCAGGGCTCCGATCGCCATCAAGTCATTGGCTGCGAAGACCGCATCGAGGTCGGGATCGTCCTCCAGGAGCTGCCGCATGGCTTCGGCGCCGGAGGCTCTGGTGAAGTCGCCCAGCGCCACGATGGAACGACGGCCGGTGTCACGCAGCGTCTGGCGGTAGCCATCGAGGCGCTCACGCGCCTCGTACAGTTCGAGCGGCCCGGTGATGGTGGCGATCCGGCGCCGACCGCGCTCCAGGAGATGACGCACGGCCAGTGCCGCCCCGCCGGCGTTGTCCAGCGCGACGTACGGGACGTCCTGTGCGGAGGTGCGGTTGAAGGACACGACAGGCAGGCCCTGCCGGGCCAGTGCGGCCGGCAGCGGATCCGTACCGTGCAAGGCGACCAGGAGCACGCCGTCCACCTGACCGCCGGCGATGTACTGCACCACTCTGGCCCGGCTCCGGTCCGATTCCGCGAGCATGAGCACGAGCCGTTTGCCCGCCGTCTCGAGCTCTCTGCTGACGGCGCGGACCACGGCGGAGAAGAGGGGGTCGTCGGAGACAACTCCTTGGGGCGGGTCGGATACCACCACGGCGAGGGTGTCTGTGCGGCGGGTGACGAGATTGCGTGCCGCGCCATTGGGCACGTAGCCCAACTCGTTCACGGCGCGCATGACGACTTCTCGGATCTGCGGGGCGACCGTCGTCTCGCCGTTGATGACCCGGGAGACGCTTGATTTGGACACGCCCGCTCGGGCGGCTACCACATCGAGAGTGGGGCGTTTCATACCTGTCCGTCCCCTGTGCCGCCGCCCGGGTTCGTGCGCGGGGCGGGATTTCTCATCAGGGCGACCTCCAGCTCTGCGTCATGGCGATGCGAGCAGCGTATCCGCAGGCCGGGGCGACATGAGCGTGCCCGGAAAGGCTTCTCTCTCAGCGCCACCCTCGTGGCTGTCGGGGCACCGCGTAGCCCACGAGAGACCGCTCCCCCCATGCGTCGTAAGTGTTACGTCTCTGTTTTTTCGAGGTGAAAGATGCCTTGACAGCCTCTACCAGCCCCTCCATCCTCCCTCTCAGGGAGCGCTCCCTGACCTCCCCCCACTTGAGGAGTCGCCCATGCAACCGCCGCTGCGTCGCTTCAGCTTATTTTTGTCCCTCGCGGCCGCACTGCTCGCTTTCATCGCTCTCCCCACCCCCACCGCGCAGGCGGCGGAGGTGCTGCTCTCCCAGGGAAAGCCCGCCACCTCCTCGAGTACCGAGGGAAACTTCAGCGCTCGTAGCGCCGTCGACGGCGACCCCGGGACGCGCTGGTCCAGCGCCTTCGCCGACCCGCAGTGGATTCAGATCGACCTCGGGGCGAGTGCCGGGATCAGCCGGGTCGTCCTCAACTGGGAAGCCGCGTACGGCACGGCGTTCAGGATCGAGGTATCGAGCGACGCGGAGAGGTGGACCGTCGTCCACCAGACAGCCACGGGCACGGGCGGCACCCAGAATCTGGCCGTTTCCGGCACCGGCCGCTATGTACGCATGTACGGGACGCAGCGCGCCACCGCCTACGGATATTCGCTGTGGGAGTTCCAGGTGTACGGCACCGCCGGCAGTCCCGGTGGTGACGCCGCCAGGCTGCTCTCGTACGGCAGGCCGGGCGCGGCTTCCTCTTCCCAGAGCGACCAGAACTGCTGGGAGTGCACACCGGCCAGGGCGTTCGACCGGGACCCGGCCTCCCGCTGGGCCACGAGCCCCACCACGGGATGGACCGATCCGGGCTGGATCTCCGTCGATCTCGGTGCGACGGCGCAGATCGACAAGGTCGTCCTGCAGTGGGATCCGGCCTACGCCAAGTCCTTCCAGATCCAGGTCTCTTCGAACGGAGCCGACTGGACACCGATCTATTCGACGACGTCCGGCACGGGCTTCAAGCAGACGCTGACCGTCTCCGGCACCGGCCGCTATGTGCGCATGTACGGGACGCAGCGCGCCACCCCTTACGGCTACTCGCTGTGGGAGTTCCAGGTGTACGGCACCGGCGGCGACCCGATACAGGCTCCGCCGCTGCCGAGTGACCCCGCGACCCCGCCGCGGCTGGTGTGGAGCGACGAATTCGACGGCGCCGCGGGCGGCAGACCCGACCCCTCGAAATGGAGGGCCGACCCGGGCACCGGGCCGAACAACGAGCTGGAGTACTACACCGACCACCGCAACGCCGCGCTGGACGGGGCGGGACACCTGGTGATGGAAGCACGCAAGGAGGTCACCGCCGGATCGTCGTGCCCGCGTGACCCGCTGAGCGGCAGCACCACGTGTCAGTACACCTCGGCGCGGATGAACACCGGCGCGACCTTCCAGTTCACCTACGGACGCGTCGAAGCACGCATCAAGGTGCCCAAGGGCAACGGTCTGTGGCCCGCGTTCTGGATGATGGGCGGCGACTTCCTGACGGGCCGGCCGTGGCCGTACAACGGCGAGATCGACATCATGGAGATCCTCGGCAAGGACGTGAAGACCGCTTACTCGACCGTCCACGCGCCCGCCTACAACGGCGGGGGTGGAATCGGCGCGCCGTACACACTGCCCGGGAACGCCGACTTCTCCGACGACTTCCACACCTGGGTCGCCGACTGGAACAGCAAGGGCATCACCTACAGCCTGGACGGCCGCACCGTTCTGACTCTCGACAAAGAGCAGGTGGAGCAGACTCGCGGACCGTGGATCTTCGACCACCCTCACTACCTGATCCTCAACCTGGCGGTCGGAGGTGACTGGCCGGGCCCAACAGACGCCGGCACCCCCTTCCCCGCCAGAATGCTCGTCGATCACGTGCGGGTCTATCAGTAACCCCTGGCCGCCCGGTGACCGCGAAGGTCCCGGGCGGCTCCGCCCGCCCCCCTGCGGGCAGCAGGCCGGGACACCCGGATCGCCTTGCGGCAAACGCCCCTGTCCGTCTCCCGCTCTCCCATCGCCGCACTTCGGCGAGCAGACCCTTCACCCCTGATGCCCGTGAGGAAGTGAAATGCGCAGATATCCCGCCCATCTGTACACACTGTTGGTGAGCACTCTGGCGGTCGTGCTGGCCGCCGCCCTGAGCTTGACCGTATCGACCCAGCAGGCCCAGGCCGCGACGGTCACCGTCCAGGCCGAGTCCTACGCAGCCCAGTCGGGTGTCGCGTCGGAGGCGACCGGGGACATCGGGGGCGGGCAGAACGCCGCGTTCCTCGCCAACGGTGACTGGATGCGCTACGACAACGTCGACCTGGGCGCGACCGGCCGGCTGACGGTGTCGGCCAGGATCGCGTCCGCCGTCGGCTCGGGCACGGTGGAATTACGGACCGGCAGCCTGACCGGACCACTGCTCGCCGTCATACCGGTCTCCCCGACCGGCGGCTGGCAGACCTGGGCGACCCAGGCCACCGACGTCACCACCCATCCCACCGGTTCACAGACGGTGTTCGCCGTGCTGCGCAGCACGGGGGCCGGTGACTTCGTCAACATCAACTGGTTCTCCTTCGTCGGCGCGGGCGACACCCCGGCGGCCGGGTGGGTCCCCATCGACCAGGCCAAGTGGGACGCCCAGTTGGCGCAGTTCCGTGCGATGACGCCCGCCGCCGTGCCCGCCGGTATCGTCCGGGTCCCGGAGTTCAACGCCACCTGCTCCTACAGCCACTCCAAGCCGGACGACCCCATCGTCCTGCCGGGCCTGCCCGGTGCGTCCCACATGCACAGCTTCTTCGGCAACAAGAGCACCGACGCGTTCTCCACGACCCAGTCGCTGCTGACCAACACACCCACCAGTTGCACGCCGGCCAACGACCTCTCGGCGTACTGGATCCCGACCCTGTACGAAGGCGACAAGGCCGTCGAAGCCGAGAGCATGATCGTGTACTACGGGTCCCGGCTCGCCGACCCCTCGGTGACCGTGCCCTTCCCGCAGGGGTTCCGCATGATCGCGGGCAACGCCAAGACCCAGACGCCCACCCCGGCGGGCTCGCCGGGCCAGTACTGGTGCGCCGGCGAGGGCGGTGAGATCGGCCGCAGCGCCGACGGCAACTGGCCGCGCTGCGCCCCGAAGGCCCATCTCACCCACCAACTCGTCTTCCCCGACTGCTGGGACGGCAAGAACCTCGACAGTCCCGACCACAAGTCGCACGTGGCGACCACCTACGACGGCAAGTGCAGCGGCGCCTACCCTGTCGCCATCCCCAACCTCTCCTTCGTCGTCAGCTATCCGACCAGCGGCAGCACCGCGGGCTTCCGGCTGGCCTCGGGCATGGCATCGTCCATCCACGGCGACTTCTTCAACGCCTGGGACAACGCCGGTCTCGGGCACCGCGTGAAGGACTGCATCACCCAGAAGGCCAAGTGCAACTCCGCCGGCACATTCTGACCCTGTGATCGGCGTGCGCCATGGTGGTGGCGCTGCCGGCCGTCGGCTGCACATCGCAGCCGGCGGCCGGCGCGTCGCCGGAGCCGGCCTTCAACGCCACCGACACCGCTTGGATCCTGTTGATGATCCCCATGGCCGAGCGCATGCTCCTCGTCGACGGCAGGACAGACCTCACCCCCTCGCGAGCAACACCCTGCGTTCACTGCTGGTCCACGTCCGCACCGCCCACGAAGCCCCATGCGATGGCGCGTCGGTTGCTGACCACTGAGAACGTGCTCGTGCCCGGCCGGCCCGGCGCAGGGGCGGTCGGGGCAGCACGGTCCGTACCGAGCCGAGAACCGACAAACCCCACGGGCATTGACCCGCCCTTTGATCGATTCGACCAGCTCATCCGGCACCGTGATCGTGATCTTCCGAGTCGCCATACTCGAAGTATGCCAAGCGGCCCCACCCGCAGGGCACGTAAACACCAGTCGCGTGCGCGCACTTCCGCGCCGGCCGAGGAGAGGGGTGCCCCCGCATCTTCATGGCATCAGCGGCCGTGGGGGCGCTCAACGCCGCCCCCACCGAGACATCGCCACAAAAGGCCAGTTCAGAGCCATGCCGGACTCGTCTTGGCTGCGTGGGACCCCACGCTCGCCACACCCCTGTGAGGCGAACACCACGCGCTGAGGGACCCCAGAAGACGCGTTGCGGGGGTCGTGGTCACCCGCGCAGTGTGCCGCCCGGCCTAGGCGGCCCGGGCCGGTTCACCGGCGGTGGCAGTGGCTCAACCGCTCTGTTCTGGTGAGCTGAGACAACCAGCCTGGCACTGCTGGCCAGGGCCAGAGCACTATCACCGCTGATAGCGGTCTGGCCCTAGCAGGGCGCCGACTTCCGCCAGCCGCCCGGCGAGCCCGAGCCCGCACTCACCCCGGCCCGACGTCCGCTCGCCCCCGGCGACCTCGCCTTCGCAGCCCCGGACCGCCATGTCCGAGCGCCACCACCACGGGTTGCGCTACGCCCAGGACCAGCTGACCACTTAGCCCCACCGACCGGTGTGCCAGCGCCTCCACCTGGACAGTGGTCGTAGCCGGCCCGGCTCCCGCCTCGGATACCGTGTTCCTCTACGGGGCGCCATAACGGATGTGACGCCCCTCACCGGAGGTAGTCAGCGTATGAGTTCAAAGCGCAGCAAGAATCCAGCCCTGCCCGTACTTGACGACGCATTCCGACTCTCGTCGGTCAAGGACGCCGAAGAGTCCACCCGTGACTTGGCCGCTCGGCTGGCCACCACCGAGCTGCGCCGCGTTTCCCACCCGGGCCGGATCACCTGGGAGCCCACCGATCAGGCCGAGCCCGTACCGGTCCCGCCGACTGTGGTCGACGGTGACGGGGACCTGTGGCTGCGGGACCGGGGCACCGGCACCTGGACCATGCCCGAGTTCGACCCGAAGGAGTTTCCGGCCCGCTGCGGCGAGGTTCTGACGTGGAACCAGCTTGCCTGCGAGTTCGGCCCGCTGACCGCACTGGCCGACGACCGCCGCATCGGCGGCGGCCGCCGGCGCTGACCGCGCGGCCTTCTGGGAGGACCGCGTCCCTGAAGCACCCATTACGGGTAGCGGGGAGCTCCAGCTCACCGTCGAGCTCGACGATGGCGACGAGCAGATGAGCGTGGTGGTGGCGTGCGACGGCCTCGAGCAGCGTGGTGCGGGCCCGGCGCCACCCGATGTCCTCGGTGCGGCCGGCGTCGGTGGACCCGCCGGGTAGCGGTCGGCCTTCAGTTGCCGTGGTGAGCGCGCGGCCCAGCTCGCCGATCGACTGCTGCCAGTCGGTCAACTGCCCGAGCAGGCCACGCACCAGCTCGTCGACGGCGCCCGGCCTGCTCGCGGACGCGGTCGAGGAGCGCGTCAGCTGACCCGAAGACCGACCGCAAGGGTCAGTTCAAGGACCCGGTGTGGCGATGCGAGTGCCGGAAACAGCTCTCGCAGCTGCGACATCCGGTACCGGACCGTCTGGGGATGGACGAACAGCGCCGCCGCCACCTCCTCCCGCCTGCCCTGGTGCAGCAGCCACGCACGCAACGTCTCCTCCAGCCGCCGGGCGGTCGCGACAGGCAAGGTCTGCAACGGTGCGAGGGCTCGGGCACGCAGGTCCGCGAACGCCTCCATGTCCGCACTCAACACCAGTTCGGGCAGGTGGTCCTCGGTGTCGCGAATATCAGGGGAGAGGGAGCGCGCGCGTATGGCTCGTGCGTACGAGGCGGACGCACGGGTCCATGGCCGTGCCGGGCCGACCACTGCGGTGCGGTCGGTCAGCTGCCGCAGGAGATGTGATCGGTCGGCGTCGGGGACGAGCAGCACACCGGTGGCATCCGGCAGATCGTCGAGGACGAGGGTGCTCGGGTCGAGCGCGCGGTAGGCCGGCCGGGCCTGGGCAGCGGGCAGCAGGACAGCGGTCAACGAAACCGGAGGCTGCCACCCGGCCCGCTGAGCAGAGGCCAGCAGCACGTCCGGGCTCGTGCCGGCGAGAAGGTCGCGGGCCAGGTGTTCCAGGTGGCGCTCGTGGGCCCTGCCCCGGGCGGCCAGTTCGTCGGCATGGCCCGCGGCGCTCGCGGCGGAGAGCTCGTCGATGTAGGCGAAGGTCAGCTCGGCGAACTTGGCGACCTCGGCGGCGGGCAGACCTGCGGGTACGGCGCCCGCTGCCAGACATCGCCAGGCCACGCGGGCGCCGACGCGGTAGGCACTGAGCAGGGCGTCCATCGAGCGGCCGTCACGCACCTCGCCGCGGCCCAGCTCGTAGGCCGCGTCACCGGCGTCGCCGCCTGTGGCGTTCCCGCTCGCGAGGTCCAGGTAGTGCCCCAGAGCGGTGCGGACGGCTCGGCGGATGGTGCCGCCCATCCGGCCCGAAAGGGCGTTGGCATAGGAAGGGACCTCGTCGATGATCGCCTGGACCACCTCGTCGGCGGTGGTCTTCAGCTCGGCCCGAAGTGCGGCGACCGTCGCCTCGCCCAGCGCCAGTTCTCTGGCCCTCCGGATTGCATGACTCACGTTTTGTTCCCTGCGAACAATTCTGCCAACCAGATTTACGTCCTGTGGTCAGGACTTTACGCCTTGAGGCGCAGCAAGCTGGATTCATGACGAGTGCAGCCCTCCGCAGCAGGGCGTGGAAACTGCTGGAGATGGTCACGACGCCGCTGCTGCCGTCGGACTACCTCGACCTGGTCAGCCCGCTGCGTGCGGGCGCTGACCTGCGTGGGCGCATCGAGGCCGTGCACCCCGAGACGGATGACGCAGCAACCATCGTCATCAGACCGGGACGGGGCTGGCGCGGCCACACAGCCGGCCAGTACGTGCGGATCGGGGTCGACGTCGAGGGGAAGCGCCTGTGGCGTGCCTACTCCATCACCTCGCCGACAAACCGTCAGGACGGCCGCGTCACAATCACCGTGAAGGCGATCCCGGACGGCAAGGTCAGCAACCACCTGGTCCGCAGGGCGAAACCGGGCACGCTGATCCAGCTCGACCAGCCGGCCGGTGACTTCGTGCTGCAGGGAGCCAAGCCCGCCAAGGTGCTCTACCTGACGGCCGGCAGCGGCATCACTCCCGTGATGGGCATGCTGCGCGACACCGAGTTCGACGACGTCGTCATGGTCCACTGCGCGCCACAGCCGCAGGACGTGATCTTCCGCAACGAGCTGCACGAACTGGTCGCGGACAAGAAGCTGCGCCTCACTGAGGTGCACACCGACACGGACGGCACGCTTGACATCGCGCGTCTCGACGAACTCGTGCCCGACTGGGCCGAGCGCGAGACCTGGGCCTGCGGGCCCGCGGGCCTGCTCGACGCCGCCGAAGAGCACTGGGCCGAGAGCGGCGTACAAGAGCGCCTGCACACTGAACGCTTCCGCCCGAGCGTCGTCGCCGTCGGCGCCGGTGGCGAGGTCACGTTCAGCGTCTCCGGCAAGTCCGTCGACGCGGACGGCGCCACGCCGTTGTTGGACGTCGGCGAGGAGGCCGGCGTACTCATGCCCTCCGGGTGCCGCATGGGCATCTGCTTCGGCTGCGTCACGCCGCTCAAGGCGGGCGCCGTCCGCGACCTGCGCACCGGCGAGATCACCGAGGCCGAGCCGGGCGTCCTCATCCAGACCTGTGTGTCCGCCGCGGCGGGCCACTGCGACCTCGCACGATAGGAGCGCCTTGACCGCCATCGACCCCACTGCCCACCTGACCGCGGAGCGGATCGAGGAGCTGGGCCGCGAGCTGGACGCGATCCGCGACGAGGTGATCGCAGGCCGCGGCGAGAAGGACGCCGCCTACATCCGCAAGGTCATCTCGGCGCAGCGGAAGCTCGAGCTGGTCAGCAGGGGCGTGCTGCTGTTCTCGTTCTTCCCGCCCGCGTGGCTGCTCGGCACCGCCGGTCTGTCCGTGGCGAAGATCATGGACAACATGGAGATCGGCCACAACATCCTGCACGGCCAGTGGGACTGGATGCGGGACCCGAAGATCCACTCCACCACGTGGGAGTGGGATCACGTCTCGCCGGCCGAGCAGTGGAAGCACTCGCACAACGAGCTGCACCACACGTACACCAACGTGATCGGCAAGGACAACGACCTCGGCTACGGCATCATGCGCGTGGACGAGGACCAGAAGTGGCACCCCTTCCACCTCGGCCAGCCGCTGTGGAACTTCCTCAACGCCTGCTTCTTCGAGTACGGCATCGCAGCGTACGACCTGGAGCTCGGCAACAACCTCGGCAAGCGCAGCCGCAAGAGCCCGGAGTTCCGCGCGCGGGCCAAGGCCGTGGGCCGGAAGATCCGCAAGCAGGTGCTCAAGGACTACGTGATCCACCCGCTGTTGTCGGGCCCGTCATTCCTCACCACACTCGGCGCCACGTTCACCGCCAATCTGGTCCGCAACCTCTGGTCCCACTCGGTGATCATGTGCGGGCACTTCCCCGAGGGCGTGCAGGTCTTCGAGCGCCGGTCGATCGAGGGAGAGACGCGCGGCCAGTGGTACCTGCGCCAGATGATGGGCTCGGCGAACATCAGCGGCAGCAGGGCCATGCACTTCATGACCGGCAACCTGTCACACCAGATCGAGCACCACCTGTTCCCGGACCTTCCGAGCAACCGGTACGCCGAGGTCGCGGTGAAGGTGCGCGCACTGTTCGACAAGTACGAGCTGGAGTACGTCACCGGGCCGCTGCCCAAGCAAGTGGTCTCCGCGTGGCACAAGGTCTTCCGGCTCTCACTGCCGAACAAGAAGCCCAAGGTCAAAGCGCCGGGCCACGAGCAGGAGCTCGTCGCGACCTGAGGGCCGTCGCTCAATCGATCTTGAGCGCGGTGTGATCGAAAGTGGCCTGGGCTGCTGCTTGGACCGCGCCCCACGGCGATCCGAGCGGAGGGGTCTGGGGCAGATCCAGGTCGCCGAAGACGCACGTCCGCCGCACCACCGTGAGGCGAACACCTCACGCAGAATGACCCCAGAAGACGCGTTTCCCCAGGTCAGAACGATTCTGCCTGGGGATGCTCGGTGGGGCGGGTGGGACTCGAACCCATAAGCGTGACGCCTCTCACCTGCGGAAACGCCACAGAGACGGACATTCGCATCCTGCTGCGTCCTGCTGCATCCGCCTCGATCCCGTGCAAGGGCAAAGCGGTGCGGTACGTACCGCACGGCTACAGGCGGCTCCGGTGCTGCATGTAGAGGGAGAAGAACTGCCCGGCATATCCGCGGGCAGGCAGCCAGTCGCGCGACTCACCCGTAGTGCATGCCGCCGGCTCCGTCCCCCCTCCCCTCGCCCAGTGCAGTCACACTCCGTGGCGGAGTGGATGCACAGACGGTGGCACATGAAATCCGCTGGCGGCTCATCGTGCGCCTGTCGCAGGCAACAATCCTCCCGCGATGTCCATCGCCTCGATGTAACGGGTGAGTGCGTCGCGGTTCTGCTCCAGGAAAGCGATCCGCTCGGTCATCCGGGCGGAGGTCTGCCGAGCGCATCTGCGGCTCAGCCGGCACGGAAGGCGCACCTTCCCACCGTGAGGGGAACACCTGAGCTCCCCAGTGTCTGAACCTGGACGGCAACTTCTCACCCTCGGTGACGGCAGCGACCTGCGCCCCGTAAGTGGAGACACACTGTTGCCCGGGTTCGCGAACGGGCCGGACGCCCTTCCGCCCTGGGATGGCATTCGTCGGAGCCAGGATCACTGCCGAGGGCGAAGAATCAGGCGCGCACGTCTCGTTGCTGCACTTCCTTCAGGACCGCTCCCACCGTGGCGAAGTCGTTGTCCACGTGAAGCACCGTGTGACCGTGATGGACCGCCGTCGCACACACCAGGAGGTCGATGGCTCCGGCGGCACGGTGCTGCCCTCGCTGGGTGAGCTTGTACTGCGCGGTGTCGACCCAGCGCCACGCACTCTCGGGAACCGGGGCGAGATGGCAGAGGTCATCGATCTCTTCGGCCAACTCGTCCCGATGAGCCGGGCTTGTGGCCGAATAGAGGAACTCCGTCCTCGTGGGCTCGCAGACATGGAACACCCCCGCGGCGATGTGCCCCTCCCAGGGACGCAACGCCCCCGGCGTACGGAAGAGGTGCCAGAGGGCGCACGTGTCGAGGAGGTATGTGATCACTCGAAGGCTGCCCGCCGGGCCTGCTTGGCTGCCGCATGCGCCGCAGCCGGAGCCTCGAACTCGCCCCGCTCACCCCTCGCGGCCAGCTTCTCAGCAGCTTCCAGCCGCTTGATGCGCGCCACGTAGTCCCTCAGGGCACCGTTGACCGTCTCCTTCTTCGTCGAGACACCCATGAGCCGCATCGCCTCAGCCAGCGCCTCGTCATCGAGATCGACCTGCGTCACAGACATGTCAGCCACCCCTCACTCCGAGTCCATGATGTACATAGTTACGATACATCACCAACATTCACGGGCGGCAGATCACCGAACGTGACACAGGGAGCCCGCCCGGCCACGCACCGGCGACCACCAGCCACACACCAGTGACTGATGTCGAAGCAGTGAGGCGGGGCGGCCCTTGCATCAGCAGCCGTGGGAGCCAGCAACGAAGCCCCTCGGGCAATCGCCACAAAGGGCCAGGTCAGACGGGGCTGACGGGTGCCGCCGCCACGCGAAAGCGGCTCAGTACCGCACCGCGTACGGCGAGTACCGCACGGAAACCAGCGGCGAAAACCGCGCTTCCGCAGGTCAGAACGTTTCCGCAGGGTAAGTCTGGTGGGGCGGGTGGGACTCGAACCCACGGCCGACGGATTATGAGTCCGCTGCTCTAACCGGCTGAGCTACCGCCCCGTCTCGGCGTGGCGCGTACATGTGTGCGCGCCGTCTGCCGCAGCATAGCCGGTCATACGATCTCCTGCTTCGGATGGCCGCCTTCGCGTGACCATGAAGACCTCGCAGGGTGCTGCCCGGTTCCAGGCGCCGCGTAATCGCCCCGAAAGAGTCACGGAGGGCACCTTCCGGGCGCACGAAAAAGGACCCCGAAGGGTCCTCTTCCGTCTGCTCCCCCGACTGGACTCGAACCAGTAACCCTCCGGTTAACAGCCGAATGCTCTGCCAATTGAGCTACAGGGGATCGCGCTCCCCCGACTGGACTCGAACCAGTAACCTGCCGGTTAACAGCCGGCTGCTCTGCCAATTGAGCTACAGGGGATTGCTGCGGTGCCTCGAATCGTACCTACCTGGCGGCTGCCGAGCGGCGCGCGTTCGCTGCGACACATACATTAGCGCAAGCAGGGGGGTGCTCCGCCAATCGGTATCCCCCTGGGTGATCTCGGGTGTCTGCGGGTAGGCGGTGCAGCACACGTCGCACGGAGCGAAGGAAGGGTGGCAGCCATGCGATACCGGCTCACGTTCATCGCCGGAGTGGCCCTCGGTTACGTGCTCGGCACGCGAGCGGGGCGCGAGCGTTACGAGCAGCTGAAGAAGTCCGCACAGCGGCTGGCCGAGAACCCGGCCGTGCGGAACGCGGCGGAGTCCGCCGCGCACGGCGGCCGGGATTTCGCCGGCAAGGCGTACCACTCGGTGAGCGAGAAGGTCGGGGACAAGGTCCCCGTGTCCGTCTCCGACCGGGTGCGCTCGCTGCGGGAGCGCAGTGGCCACAACGGCAGTGACGACTGGGGCACGACCAACACCTGAGGGCCCTTCTCGCACCGGACACCGCATCGGGCATCACCCGGTGCGGCAGAGGTCCGGTGCGGGAAAGGTTCGCCGGTGCGGCAGAATCTGTGACATGGGCATAGTCGCCGGCTTGGACAGTTCATCCGCCTTCACGCACATCGTCGTCTGTGACACGGACACCGGTGAGGTGCTGCGGCAGGGGTACGCCGCGCACCCCGTCGAGGCCAAGGCCTCCGACGTGGATCCGCAGGCGTGGCTGCTCTCACTCGGTGAGGCGGCCTCCGGAGGGCTGCTCGAAGGCGTACAGGCCATCGGCGTGTCCGCGCAGCAGCACGGGCTGGTGCCGCTGGACCACCAGGGCAATCTCGTACGGCCGGCGATGGTCGGCAACGACCGGCGCGCGCAGGCCTCGGCCGCGGACCTGATCGACGGGCTCGGCGGGCGCCGGCCCTGGGCCGAGGCCGTCGGGGCGGTGCCGCAGGCCGCGCAGCCGGTGACGAAGCTGCGCTGGCTGGTGCGGACCGAGCCGGAGAACGCCCAGCGGGTCGCCGCCGTCCTCCAGCCCCACGACTGGCTGGTGTGGCAGCTGCTCGGCAGGCCGGCCCGCCGGACGACGGACCGGGGTGCCGCTTCGGGCACCGGGTACTGGTCGGCGGGCTCCGGGTCCTACCGCCCCGATCTCGTGGAGCTGGCGCTCGGCCACCAGGCCGCCCTGCCCGAGGTGCTCGGTCCCGCCGACTCCGCCGGGACGACTCCGGAGGGGCTGCTGATCTCGGCGGGCACGGGCGAGACGATGGCCGCCGCCTTCGGCCTGGGAGTCGCCGTCGGGGACGCCGTGGTGTCGCTGGGCGCCTCGGGCTCGGTGATGGCCGTGCACCACGAGGCGCTGGCCGACCCGACGGGGATGATCACCTCCTTCGCCGACGCGACCGGGATGCACCTGCCCGTGGTCCACACCTCGAACGCGGTGCGCGCGCTGCGGGGTACGGCCGAGATGCTGGGCCTCGACGGTCTGGACGAGCTGTCCGCGCTGGCCCTGAAGTCGACCCCGGGGGCCTCCGGACTCGTCCTGCTGCCGTATCTGGAGGGGGAGCGCACCCCGCGCCTGCCGCACACCGCGGGCACGCTGAGCGGGCTGCGGCGCGAGTCGATGAAGCCCGAGCACCTGGCGCGGGCCGCCTTCGAGGGGATGCTGTGCTCGCTGGCCGACGCGCTGGACGTGCTGCGCGGCAGGGGCGTCGAGGTGCGGCGGGTGTTCCTGCTGGGCGCGGCGGCCGAGCTGCCCGCCGTGCAGGCGCTGGCGCCCGCCGTGTTCGGCACCCAGGTCGTCGTGCCGCAGCCCGCCCAGTACGCGGCGCTGGGCGCGGCCCGGCAGGCGGCGTGGGCGCTCGGCGTCTCGCAGGGGACGCTCGACGCCCGTACTCCCCCGGCGTGGCGCGGTGCCGCCGCGCAGGTCCTGGAGCCGGGTGAGGAGCTCGCGGTCGGCCGTGCGGTGCGCCAGCAGTACGGGGCGACGCGCGATCAGGTCCATCCCGGCGCGTTCGCCACGACGGAGTGAGGGCGGCCCGGGATTTGACCCGGGCTTGAGCAAAAGCGTTGGCCGCCATGGTGCGGTGTACCGGAGTATGGACCGGCCTCTGCCGTTCGCCGACTCCGAGAGACACGTGTGCTCATAAAACTCCTGCGGACCTATCTGGGTCCGTACAGACAGCCCATCATCCTGCTGGTGCTGCTCCAGTTCCTGCAGACCTGTGCCAGCCTCTATCTGCCCAGCCTCAACGCGGACATCATCGACAAGGGTGTCGTGCGCGGGGACACGGGCTACATCCTGGAGTTCGGCGGCGTGATGATCGTCGTCAGCGTCATCCAGATCGTCTGCAACATCGGGGCCGTCCACTACGGCGCCCGGACCGCTTCCGCGCTGGGGCGCGACGTGCGGGCTTCCGTCTTCGACCGGGTGCAGTCCTTCTCCGCGCGCGAGGTCGGACGGTTCGGCGCTCCTTCGCTGATCACCCGTACGACCAACGACGTGCAGCAGGTCCAGATGCTCGTCCTGATGGCGTTCACGCTGATGGTGTCGGCGCCCATCATGTGCGTCGGCGGCGTGATCATGGCGCTCGGCCAGGACGTGCCGCTCTCCGCGGTACTGCTCGCCGTACTGCCCGTCCTCGGGGTCTCCGTGGGGCTCATCGTGAGGCGGATGCGCCCGCTGTTCCGCACGATGCAGGAGCGGCTGGACACGGTGAACCGGGTGCTGCGCGAGCAGATCACCGGCAACCGGGTCATCCGCGCCTTCATCCGTGACGACTACGAGGAGAAGCGCTTCCGCGGCGCCAACACCGAACTGACGGACGTCGCGCTGTCGACGGGCCGTCTGATGGCGCTCATGTTCCCGACCGTGATGACGGTGGTGAGCGTGTCGTCCGTCGCCGTCGTCTGGTTCGGCGCGCACCGCATCGACAGCGGCGGGATGGAGATCGGCGCGCTGACCGCGTTCCTGGCGTATCTGATGCAGATCGTCATGTCGGTGATGATGGCCACCTTCATGTTCATCATGGTCCCGCGTGCCGAGGTCTGCGCCGAGCGCATCCAGGAGGTCCTGGAGACCGATTCGAGCGTCGTCCCGCCCGTCGCTCCGGTGACGAAGCTGCTCAAGCACGGTCATCTGGAGATACGGGGCGCGGAGTTCCGTTACCCGGGCGCCGAGGAGCCGGTGCTGCGCGCGGTGGATCTCGTGGCGCGGCCCGGGGAGACGACCGCGGTCATCGGGTCGACGGGCAGCGGGAAGTCGACGCTGCTGGGGCTGGTGCCCCGGCTGTTCGACGCGACGGACGGCGAGGTGCTCGTCGACGGCACGGACGTACGGACGCTGGACCCGGTGCTGCTGGCCCGGACGGTGAGCCTCGTCCCGCAGAAGCCGTACCTGTTCTCGGGGACGGTCGCGACGAACCTGCGCTACGGAAACCCGGACGCGACGGACGAGGAGCTGTGGCACGCGCTGGAGGTGGCGCAGGCCAAGGACTTCGTGGAGCGGCTGGAGCACGGCCTGGACGCACCGATCTCGCAGGGCGGCACCAACGTCTCCGGCGGTCAGCGTCAGCGGCTCGCGATCGCTCGGACGCTGGTGTGCAGGCCGGAGATCTACCTCTTCGACGACTCGTTCTCCGCCCTGGACTACGCGACGGACGCCGCACTGCGCGCGGCCCTGTCCCACGAGACCCGGGGAGCGACCGTGGTGATCGTGGCGCAGCGGGTGTCCACGATCCGTGACGCGGACCGGATCGTGGTCCTGGACGAAGGCCGGGTCGTCGGGACGGGCAGCCACCACGAGTTGATGGACGGCAACGAAACCTACCGGGAGATCGTGCTCTCCCAGCTGACGGAAGCGGAGGCCGCCTGATGGCCGGGCCGGGCGGACGAATGATGGCCGGGGGCCCCACCGAGCGGTCCATGGACTTCAAGGGGTCCGGGAAGCGACTGCTGCGGAGGTTCAGCCAGGAGAAGTCCTCGCTGTATCTGATGCTGGGCGCCGGGACGCTGAGCGTGGCGCTCTCGGTGGTGGGGCCGAAGATCCTCGGCGCGGCGACGGACCTGGTCTTCGCCGGTGTCGTGGGCAGGCAGCTGCCGGACGGCACGACGAAGCAGCAGGCCGTCGACAACCTGCGCGAGCAGGGCGACGACGGACTCGCCGACATGCTGTCCGGGGTGGACTTCACACCCGGCAGCGGCATCGACTTCGGCGCGGTGGGCGATGTCCTGCTCGTGGCGCTGGCGGTGTACGTGGGCGCGGGGCTGCTGATGCTCGTGTCGAGCCGGCTGTCGATCCGGGTGATCAACAGGGTCGTCTTCCAGCTGCGCGAGGACCTGCAGACGAAGCTGTCGCGGCTGCCGCTGTCCTACTTCGACCGGCAGCAGCGCGGTGAGGTGCTGAGCCGGGCGACGAACGACATCGACAACATCTCCCAGACGATGCAGCAGACGATGGGTCAGCTCATCAACTCCCTGCTCACCATCGTCGGCGTCCTGATCATGATGTTCTGGGTCTCGCCGCTGCTGGCCCTCGTGGCGCTGGTGACGATCCCGCTGTCGGTGTTCGTCGCGGCGCGGGTCGGCAAGCGCTCGCAGCCGCACTTCGTGGCGCAGTGGAAGGTGACGGGCAAGCTCAACGCCCATATCGAGGAGATGTACACCGGCCACACGCTGGTGAAGGTCTTCGGGCGGCAGGACGAGTCCGCGAAGGACTTCGCCGAGCAGAACGACGCGCTCTACGAGGCGGGGTTCAGGGCGCAGTTCAACAGCGGGATCATGCAGCCGCTGATGATGTTCGTGTCGAATCTGAACTACGTGCTGGTCGCGGTCGTGGGAGGGCTGCGGGTGGCGTCCGGTTCGCTGTCGATCGGTGACGTGCAGGCGTTCATCCAGTACTCGCGGCAGTTCTCGATGCCGCTGACGCAGGTCGCCTCGATGGCGAACCTGGTGCAGTCGGGCATCGCGTCGGCCGAGCGGATCTTCGCTCTGCTGGACGCCGAGGAGCAGGCGCCCGACCCCGAACCCGCGGAGCGGCCGAAGGAGCTGCGCGGCAGCGTGGCGCTGGAGAACGTGTCCTTCCGGTACGACCCGGAGAAGCCGCTCATCGAGGACCTCTCGCTGAGTGTGGAGCCCGGGCACACGGTCGCGATCGTCGGCCCGACCGGCGCCGGCAAGACGACGCTGGTCAATCTGCTGATGCGGTTCTACGAGGTCACGGGCGGCCGGATCACCCTCGACGGAGTCGACGCGGCGAAGATGACGCGCGACGAACTCCGATCGGGCATAGGCATGGTGCTTCAGGACACCTGGCTCTTCGGCGGCACGATCGCGGAGAACATCGCCTACGGCGCCTCGCGCGAGGTGACCCGTGAGGAGATCGAGGAGGCGGCGCGGGCGGCGCACGCCGACCGCTTCGTCCGCACGCTGCCCGACGGCTACGACACGGTGATCGACGACGAGGGCTCCGGGGTCAGCGCGGGTGAGAAGCAGCTGATCACCATCGCGCGGGCGTTCCTGTCCGACCCGGTCATCCTGGTCCTCGACGAGGCCACCAGCTCGGTGGACACCCGGACCGAGGTGCTGATCCAGAAGGCGATGGCTCGGCTGGCCCACGGGCGTACGAGCTTCGTGATCGCGCACCGGCTCTCCACCATCAGGGACGCGGACGTGATCCTGGTGATGGAGAACGGCTCGATCGTCGAACAGGGCACGCACGACGAACTGCTGGCGGCCGGGGGGCCCTACGCCCGGCTGTACGCGGCGCAGTTCGCGCAGGCGCTGTCGGAGGTCGACTGAGTCAGTCGAGGTAGCCGCGCAGCTGGTCGGCGAAGGCGTGGTCCCGCAGCCTGGCGAGGGTCTTGGACTCGATCTGGCGGATGCGTTCGCGTGTCACGCCGAAGATCCTTCCGATCTCCTCCAGGGTGCGGGGCCGGCCGTCGTCCAGCCCGTAGCGCAGCTGGACGACCTTCCTCTCGCGCTCCCCGAGCGTGGACAGGACGGTCTCCAGGTGTTCGCGCAGCAGCAGGAAGGCCGCGGACTCGACGGGGGATGCGGCGTCGCCGTCCTCGATGAGATCTCCGAAGGCGACGTCGTCCTCCTCGCCGACCGGGGCGTGCAGGGAGACGGGTTCCTGGGCGAGGCGCAGGACCTCGCCGACGCGTTCGGGTGTCAGGTCGAGCTGGGCCGCTATCTCCTCGGCCGTGGGTTCGTAGCCGCGTTCCTGGAGCATGCGGCGCTGGACGCGGACGACCCGGTTGATCAGCTCGACGACGTGCACCGGGACCCTTATGGTCCTGGCCTGGTCGGCCAGGGCCCGGGACATCGCCTGGCGGATCCACCAGGTGGCGTACGTGGAGAACTTGTACCCCCGGGCGTAGTCGAACTTCTCGACCGCCCTGATCAGGCCGAGGTTGCCCTCCTGGACGAGGTCGAGCATGGTCAGGCCGCGGCCGACATAGCGCTTGGCTACGGAGACCACGAGGCGGAGGTTGGCCTCGATGAGTCTGCGTTTCGCCAACCGCCCCATGACGACGAGCCGGTCGAGGTCGAAGGCGAGCCGCGAGTCCGGGTCGGGGGTGCGGGCGAGCCGTTCCTCAGCGAACAGGCCCGCCTCGACCCGGCGGGCGAGCTCCACCTCCTCCGCCGCGCTCAGCAGCGGGATCCGCCCGATCTCCCTGAGGTACTGGCGGAAGAGATCCGAGGACGGGCCGCCCGCCTCCGGGCGGCTCTGCGGCTCGGGGGGCTCCGGGGGCTCCACCGGTTCCTCCAGCACGGCTTCCGGCGCGCCCGCCGTCTCCGGGTGACGCGTGACCCGGTTCTGGGCGGGAATGGCCGGGACATGCTCGCTCGTGATCGTCACGGTCCGGGTCTGCACGGGGGCGACCTCCAGGTGATCGCTGCCGGATCGCGGGGGATGGAGGTCCGCCCCGGGCGGACCGTCCGCGCTCCGATGACTCAGGCACCGCCATCCAGTGTGGGGTACGACACATCACTGCCACGAGGGGCGTGCGGTGACTTTTTGCGTCCGGAGCGTGACGGGGTGCTGATGCGGCTCAGAGGGCGTCGGCGCCGTGGTTGCGCAGCGACTGGGCGTACTGCTGGAGGACCCAGACCTCGTTCTGCGCCGCGGCCAGATGGTCCGGGGCGACGTTGCTGCCGAGGCGGGCGAGGCTGCTCTGGACGTCCGCGATCCTGCGGTCGACCGCCCGGAGGCGGACCTTGACCAGGTGCTGGCCCGCGTACGACTCGTCGATGGTCTTGCCGTGGAAGACCTCGACCGCGAGTTCCGTGACGAGCTTGCGCACCGTGTCGTCGGGGGTCGCGTCGAGCACCTGGACCAGATACTCCCGGGTCTCGGCGACGCCCATCTCCGCGCCGCCCGCCTCCGCGATGCACTGGCGTACGGCGGCGTACGGCGGGGCGGTGAACTCGTCGACGCCGTACGCGTCGAAGGCCGGGGAGACCAGGGCCGGCTTCTGCAGGGCGAGCTTGAGCAGCTCGCGCTCCGTGCGGTGGGCGGGGCTGCGGAGGTTGAGCGCGGGGCCGGACGGGGCCACGGGGGCCGTGACCTGCGCGGGCCGTGCACCGGTGCGGGAGGCGGGGCCGGGTCCTCGCTGGTCGCCGCCCCGGCCGCGGGCCCACTGGGCGAGCTGGTGGACCCGGCGGACGACGAACTCCTGGTCGAGGATGCCGACGAAGCCCGCGAGCTGGACGGCCACCTCCCGCTGCACACTGCTCGTCTTGATCTTCGCCACGACGGCGGCGGCCTCGTCGAGAGCGGCGGCGCGCCCGGCGGGGGTCTCCAGGTCGTAGCGGCCGACGATCTGCCGGAGCGCGAACTCGAAGAGCGGCGTGCGGGGTTCGACCAGGTCACGGACGGCGTCGTCGCCCTTGGCCAGCCGCAGGTCGCACGGGTCCATGTTGTCGGGAGCGATCGCGATGTACGTCTCGGCCGCGAACTTCTGGTCGTCCTCGAAGGCACGCAGAGCGGCCTTCTGGCCTGCGGCGTCGCCGTCGAAGGTGAAGATCACGCGGGCGCTGCCGTTGTCCATCAGGAGCCGGCGGAGGATCTTGATGTGGTCGTTGCCGAACGCGGTTCCGCAGGTGGCGATGGCGGTGGTGACCCCGGCGAGGTGGCAGGCCATGACGTCGGTGTAGCCCTCGACGACGACGGCCCGGCTCGCCTTGGCGATGTCCTTCTTGGCCAGGTCGATGCCGTAGAGCACCTGGGACTTCTTGTAGATCGAGGTCTCGGGGGTGTTGAGGTACTTCGGGCCGTTGTCGTCGTCCCGCAGCTTGCGGGCGCCGAAGCCGACGATCTCACCCGAGGTGTCGCTGATGGGCCACATCAGCCGGCCGCGGAAGCGGTCGATGGGGCCTCGGCGGCCGTCCTGGGAGAGGCCGGAGCTGATGAGCTCCTTGTCGCTGAAGCCCTTGCCGCGCAGGTAGCGGGTGAGGTGGTCCCAGCCCGCCGGGCTGTAGCCGACGCCGAAGTGGGCCGCCGCGTCCTGGTCGAAGCCGCGCTCCGCGAGGAACTTCCGGCCGATCTCGGCCTCGGGGCCGTTCAGCTGCTCGCGGTAGAAGTCCGCGGCGATCTTGTGCGCCTCGACCAGCCGGATGCGCTCGCCGCGCTGGTGGGAGGGGTTGTAGCCACCCTCCTCGTACCGCAGGGTGATGCCCGCCTTGGCGGCGAGCCGCTCGACCGTCTCGGAGAAGGTGAGATGGTCGATCTTCATCACGAAGGCGATCGTGTCGCCGCCCTCCTGGCACCCGAAGCAGTGGAACAGGCCCTTGCCGGGGCTCACCTGGAAGGAGGGGGACTTCTCGTCGTGGAACGGGCACAGACCCTTGAGGTTGCCGCCGCCCGCGTTGCGCAGTTGGAGGTACTCGGACACGACGGCGTCGATCGGGACCGCGTCCCGTACCGCCTTCACGTCGTCGTCATTGATCCTGCCTGCCACGAGTGAAGTCTACGGGTGGGGCCGGAGGTCCGGGACCGGCCGGCGGGGGGCGGTCCACCGCGCCGTCTGACGGCCCCGGGCCTGGCGGCCTCCGGCTCAGAGCAGGGAATCCAGCGGCACGGAGGGGTCGCCGAGCGCGTCCGCTTCCACCGGCCGGGCGGCCTTGATCAGCTTCTGGATGCTCTCGGTGACGTCCCACACATTGACGTTCATCCCGGCGAGGACCCGCCCGTCCTTCAGCCAGAACGCGATGAACTCCCGCTTCCCGGCGTCGCCCCGGATGACGACCTGGTCGTACGAGCCGGGGGGCGCCCAGCCGGAGTACTCCAGGCCGAGGTCGTACTGGTCGGAGAAGAAGTACGGCACCCGGTCGTACGTCACGTCCTGGCCGAGCATGGCCTTCGCGGCGGCCGGGCCGCTGTTCAGGGCGTTGGCCCAGTGCTCCACGCGCAGCCGTCCGCCGAAGAGCGGGTGCTCCACGGACGCGATGTCGCCCGCGGCGAAGATGTGCGGGTCGGAGGTGCGCAGGGAGGCGTCGACGGCGACACCGCCGCCCTGGGCACGGTCCGCCATGTCGAGCCCAGCGGCCTCCGCGAGCGAGGTGCGCGGCGCGGCGCCGATCGCGGCGAGCACGTCGTGGGCGGGGTGCTCCTCGCCGTCGTCGGTGCGGGCCGCGAGCACCAGGCCGTCCTGGCCGGTGATCTCGGTGAGCCGGGCACCGAAGTGGAAGCGGACACCGTGCTCGGAGTGCAGATCGGTGAAGATCTGGCCGAGCTCCGGGCCGATGACGTGGTGCAGCGGGGTCGCGGAGGGCTCGACCACCGTGACCTCCGCGCCGTACCCCCGGGCGGCGGCGGCGACCTCCAGGCCGATCCAGCCGCCTCCGGCGATCACCAGATGGCCGTTGTCACGGCCGAGGGCGGCCAGGACGTTGCGCAGCCGGTCGGCGTGGGCGAGCCGGCGCAGGTGGTGGACACCCACCAGGTCGGTGCCCGGGATGTCCAGGCGGCGCGGCTCGGCGCCGGTGGCGAGCAGCAGCTTGTCGTAGTGGACCACGGTGTTGTCGCCGAGCTGCACGGAGCGGCCGGCCCGGTCGATGGAGGTCACCACCTGGCCGAGGTGGAGCTCGATGTCGGCGCCGGCGTACCAGGCGGTCTTGTGGACGAAGACGGTCTCCCGCTCGTCCTTGCCCGCGAGGTAGCCCTTGGAGAGGGGAGGCCGTTCGTACGGATGGTCGCGCTCGTCGCCGATGAGGATGACCCGGCCGCTGAAGCCTTCCGCCCGGAGTGTCTCGGCCGCCTTCGCTCCGGCCAGTCCCCCGCCGATGATGACGAACGTCCGATGTGCGTCGACCACTTGATGCCTCCTCGGTACTGTGCTGCGCGGCGCCGCCAGCTGCGAGCGTCCCGCACGCAGCGTGATGGCGAAAGAGGGTGTGCCTCGATCAGGTCACAGCCGCTGGCATGTGGCCCTGTCATGGTCCAGTCTGCCGAACCCCCGTGAGAGTCCTGTGGAGGGACCGGGCGGCGGCGTCGGTGAGCGCGGAGATCTGGTCGACGAGCACCCGCTTGCGGGCCCGGTCGTCGGGGGCCGCCTCGTGGAGCGCGCGGAACTGCGGCTCCAGGCCCTCGGGGGCGCGGGCGGTGAGCGCGGCGGCGAGTTCGGCGATGACGATCCGCTGGTCGGCGCGGATGGCCTCCTGCTCGGCGCGCTGCATGACGTAACGGTCGGCGACGGCCTTGAGGACGGCACACTCGTGCCGGACCTCGCGCGGGACGATGAGCTCGGCGCCGTACCTGCCGAGCCGTCCGGGGCCGTACGCGGCATGGGTCGCGGCCTCCGCCGCGAGGCAGAACCTGCCGATGAGCTGGCTCGTCGCGTCCTTCAGCCGGGCCTGCGCGACGGCGCTGCCGTCGTAGCCGCGCGGCCACCACTCCTGGGCCGTGAGCCGGTCCAGGGCGTCGGAGAGCTCCTGGGGATCGGTGTCGGCCGGGACGTACCGCCCGATGGCGACCTGCCAGATCTCCGCGCGCTCCTGCGCGGAGAAGAGGCAGTCCGGGTCGATGTGCCCGGCGTGCAGTCCGTCCTCGAAGTCGTGCACGGAGTAGGCGACGTCGTCGGACCAGTCCATGACCTGGGCCTCGAAGCAGGTGCCGTCCTGCGGAGCGCCCTTGCGGATCCACGCGAAGACCGGCAGGTCGTCCTCGTACACCCCGAATTTCGGGGAGGCGGGGTCCGTCGGGTGCGCGCCCCTGGGCCAGGGGTACTTGGTGGCGGCGTCCAGGGCGGCACGGGTCAGGTTGAGGCCCACGCTGACGAGTTCACCGCTGCGCGGGTCTCGGACGAAGCGCTTGGGTTCGATGCGGGTGAGCAGGCGCAGCGACTGGGCGTTGCCCTCGAAACCGCCGCAGTCCGACGCGAAGTCGTTGAGCGCCTGTTCACCGTTGTGCCCGAAGGGCGGGTGGCCCATGTCGTGGGAGAGGCAGGCCGCCTCCACCAGGTCGGGGTCGCAGCCGAGGGCGGCGCCGAGCTCCCGGCCCACCTGGGCGCACTCCAGGGAGTGGGTGAGCCGGGTGCGGGGGCTGGCGTCCCAGGCCCGTCCGCGGGTGCCCGGTGTGACGACCTGGGTCTTCCCCGCGAGTCTGCGCAGGGCGGCGGAGTGCAGCACACGGGCGCGGTCGCGCTGGAACGCGGTGCGCCCGGGCCGTTTGTCGGGCTCGGTGTCCCAGCGCTCGGTGTCAGCGGTGCCGTAGGGCGTGTCCCGGGGGTCGTGCGTACCGTCCATGCCCTCGACAGTAATCGTCCGGGCTGACAGGAAGGGTCAGGCGGAGGCGAGGAGACGGGTGTGCGTCAGGGCGCCGTGGACGGACGCGGGGCCGGTCAGCGCCTGGTCGTAGCGGTGC
Source organism: Streptomyces sp. NPDC006516 (assembly GCF_040611875.1). Classification (NCBI taxonomy): domain Bacteria; kingdom Bacillati; phylum Actinomycetota; class Actinomycetes; order Kitasatosporales; family Streptomycetaceae; genus Streptomyces; species Streptomyces sp. NPDC006516. Next base: position 597,428 of record NZ_JBEXPD010000001.1, on the reverse strand, counting down.
AGCAGGAGGCGTGCCATGCCCGGGTGGGCGCCGAGCGGTGCGGCGGCGATCCCCGGAGCCGCGGCGGCGGAGACGGTCGCGAAGCGGCCGGGCGCCGTGAAGTAGGAGGCGAGGGCGATCCGGTGGCGGCCCCGGGCGGTGAGGGCACGCACGGCGGCCGGCACGGTGGGGGTGGCCGCCGAGGCGTAGGCCGGTACGACGGGCACACCGCCGAGGCGGTCACTGAGCATGGCGGCCGTGCGGCGGGCGTCGGCGTCCGAGTCGGGGTCGCGCGATCCGGCGGCGGCGAGCACCACGCCGGTGCTGCGGCTCGCGCCGTCCGCGTCGCGCCAGCCGGCCTCGACGAGCCGCTCGTACAGGACCTCGGCGAGCAGGGGGTGCGGTCCGAGCGGTGCCGCGACACGGGTCCGCAGGTGGCTCGCGGCGGCCGCGGCGACGGGCAGGTCGTGGCGGACGTGGTGGCCCCGGCCGAGCAGCAGCGGGACGAGGACGGCTTCGCCGCGCCCGATGCCGTCCAGGGTGTCCGGCAGCAGGGGTTCGTTGAGCTCGATGTGGCCGAGGCGCACGTCGAGACCGGGCCGCAGCTCCCGCACCAGGTCCAGGAGCTCCAGGACGGTGCGCAGGGCCTGCGGGTCCCGGCTGCCGTGGGCGACGGCGACCAGTGTGGGGGCTGAGCTGCGGGTGAGGTGCATGGGCCTGCGGGTTCCGTTCGGGGAGACGAGGCTGAGCTGGCTTCCGAGCTGGGAGGTGATGCGGGTCAGGAGTTGCGCCGTGCTGTCGAGGGGCAGGGGCTCACTGAGGTGTTCCGGTGCCGTCTCCGTCATGAACCGATGGTGAAGGCCGGACGTTGCCGGGCCGTTTCGCACCGGTGACGGGTGTTTGCCGCTGTCTCACGGGAGGGGGGCCGTCGCTGTCAGTACCTGTTCACACCGGTGCGAACCTTTCGGGTCCGTCGTTCGTCCCCTCTTTCGAGGATCGTGGACGAGCGCGGGGGGCGCCGCATGGGGCTGCTGGGGAAACCGGGGAAACGCGCGGCCGCGTGGCAGGGGGCACGGGCGAGGCTCGCGGCCGTACGGGCACGGGGGTGGCCGGCGCCCCTGCGGGCACGGCTGCCGCGGAGCCGGCGGGGGCAGCGGCGGCTGGCGCAGGCGCTGATGGTCGCCTGCGCGATGGCGCTGGCGCCCGCGACCTGGCTGTACACCACGGCCGACGCACGGGTGCGCACGACGGCGGCCGCCCCGGCGCAGCAGGTCGCCGTGGTGTTCGGGGCAGGGCTGTGGCAGGGGAGGCCGTCGCCGTATCTCGCGCACCGGCTCGACGCCGCCGCCGAGCTGTACAGGACGGGGAAGGTGCGGGTCGTGCTCGTCACCGGCGACAACAGCCGCGTGGAGTACGACGAGCCGGACGCCATGCGCACGTACCTCACCGGGCGCGGGGTGCCGGACGCGCGGATCGTCAGCGACTACGCCGGGTTCGACACCTGGGACTCCTGCGTCCGGGCCAAGAAGATCTTCGGCGTCGACCGGGCCGTGCTGGTGAGCCAGGGCTTCCACATACGCCGGGCCATCGCCCTGTGCCGGTCCGCCGGAATCGACGCGTACGGCGTGGGGGTCGACGCCGTACACGATGTGACCTGGTACTACGGCGGGACGAGGGAGGTCCTGGCGGCGGGAAAGGCGCTGCTGGACGTGGTCTTCGAGCCTGATCCGCACTTCCTGGGCCCACGGGAGACGGGCGTGTCCGAGGCGCTCGCCGCCGACCTCACCGCGCCCGGCGGGGCGGGCTGAGGTGCGCGTACCCGGTGCGTAACCGGGCGCACCGGTCCCCGTAATACCGGGCTCGCACGCTGGGCGTATGGCCAGCACCGAGACCTCCACCCACTGCCCGTACTGCGCCCTCCAGTGCGGGATGAAGCTGCGACCGGTCACCGACGGCGGGGTGGTCGAGGTCGTGGAGCGCACCGAGTTCCCCGTCAACCGGGGCGCGCTCTGCGGCAAGGGGCGCACCGCTCCCGCCGTGCTCGCCGCCGGGGTACGGCTCACCGGGCCGCTGGTGCGCGACGCGCACGGTGAGCTGGTGCCGGCCGGCTGGGACGAGGCGCTGGAGCGGATCGCCGACGGGCTGCGCGGGACGCGGGCGGAGCACGGCGCGGACGCCGTGGGGGTGTTCGGCGGCGGCGGGCTCACCAACGAGAAGGCGTACGCCCTCGGGAAGTTCGCCCGGGTGGTGCTCGGCACCTCGCAGATCGACTACAACGGCCGCTTCTGCATGTCCTCGGCCGCCGCGGCGCACCAGCGGGCGTTCGGGCTCGACCGGGGGCTGCCCTTCCCGCTGGAGGACATCCCGAGGACCGGGTGCGTGATCCTGGTCGGCTCCAACCTCGCGGAGACGATGCCGCCGGCGCTGCGCTATCTGACCGAGCTGAGGGAGAACGGCGGCCGGCTGATCGTCATCGATCCGCGCCGCACCAGGACGGCTGAGCAGGCGGATCTGCATCTGGCGCCCCGGCCGGGCACGGATCTCGCCCTCGCCCTCGGCATGCTGCATCTCGTCGTGGCGGACGGGCGGGTGGACGAGGAGTTCGTCGTCACGCGTACGAGTGGCTGGGACGAGGCCAGGGCGGGCGCGATGGCGCACTGGCCCGAACTGGTGGAGCGCCTCACCGGGGTTCCCGTACCGCAGCTGCGCGAAGCCGTGGAGATGTTCTGCGGCGCGGAGACCGGGATGGTGCTCACCGCCCGGGGCCCCGAGCAGCAGGCGAAGGGCACGGACACGGTGGGGGCCTGGATCAACTTCTGCCTGGCCACCGGCCGTGCGGGCCGCCCGCTGTCCGGCTACGGCTGCCTGACCGGCCAGGGCAACGGCCAGGGTGGCCGGGAGCACGGCCAGAAGGCCGACCAGCTGCCGGGCTACCGCAAGCTCACGGATCCTGCGGCTCGCCAGCATGTGGCCGGGGTCTGGGGTGTGGACCCCGACTCCCTGCCGGGTCCGGGACGCAGTGCGTACGAGCTGCTGGACGCGCTGGGGCGGGATGTGCGGTCGCTGCTGGTCATGGGGTCCAACCCGGTCATCTCGGCGCCGCACGCGGGGCACGTCGAGGAGCGCCTGCGGTCGCTGGACTTCCTGGCGGTCGCCGACGTGGTGCTGTCGGAGACGGCGGCGCTGGCCGATGTGGTGCTGCCGGTGACGCAGTGGGCGGAGGAGACGGGGACGACGACCAACCTGGAGGGCCGGGTGCTGCTGCGGCAGCGGGCGGTCACGCCGCCGGAAGGGGTACGGAGCGACCTGGAGGTGCTGAACGCGCTGGCCGCTCTGCTGGGGCACGGCAAGGGCTTCCCGGCGGACCCAGAGGAGGTCTTCGACGAGCTGCGCCGGGCCTCGGCGGGCGGCGCCGCGGACTACGCGGGCATCACCTACGCCCGGATCACGGCGCAGGACGGGGTGTTCTGGCCCTGCCCCGACGAGGAGCACGCCGGGACGCCGCGGCTCTTCCTGGAGCGGTTCGCGACGGACGACGGGCGGGCCAGGTTCGTCCCGGTCACGCACCGGCCTGCCGCCGAGGAGACGGACGCCGAGTTCCCGGTGGTGCTGACGACCGGGCGGGTCGTGTCCCAGTACCAGTCGGGGGCGCAGACCCGCCGGGTGGCCGAGCTGAACGCAGCCGCGCCGGGGCCCTTCGTGGAACTGCACCCTCGGCTGGCCGAGCGGATCGGGGTGGCCGAGGGCGACACCGTGGCGGTCACCTCGCGGCGCGGGCGGGCGGTGGCACCGGCGAGGATCACGTCCGCGATCCGTCAGGACACCGTGTTCATGCCGTTCCACTGGCCGGGCGAGGGGCGGGCCAACACCCTGACCAACCCCGCGCTCGACCCGGTGTCGCGAATGCCGGAGTTCAAGGTGTGCGCGGTGCGGGTGGAGGCCGCCGGGTGAGCCAGTTCCCGCCCGGCACGGGCGTGCCGCCGGTGCGCAGCGAGCGGGCGACGGCTCCGGCCGCGAGATAGACCCAGGCCCGGACGGCCCCGGCGGTGCCGGGCGCGCCCGGGTCCGGAAGCGGGAGGGCGGGGCGGGCCACCCGTTCGTACAGGTTGCGCGGGTGGCCGGGGCCCAGGTACTGCTCCAGATCGTCCAGGAGGGAGAGCAGTTCGGCGTACGTCGCGGGGTCGGCCGTGACCAGCGCGCCGTGGACCGTGCCGTGGCCCTCGACGGCATACGGATAGCCGGGGCCCTCGTAGAGGAGGGTGCCCGGCAGCACCGCGGGCCGCTCCGCGCGTGTGCGGCCGCGCAGGAACCGGTCGTGGTTCGGCTCGCCGGGGAGCAGCGTGCCGTAGACGAAGAACGGCAGCCGGGGGCCGGGCACGGCGCCGCCGTGGGGGCCGGTCACGGGGCCGGTGTGGGGGCCCCCGGTCACAGAGCCGCTGTGGGGGCCGTCTCCGCCGCCACCCAGGCCAGATAGCGCCGGCTGCCGCGGACCACCGGAGTCGCGATGATCTCGGGTGTCTCGTAGTCGTGCGCTGCCAGCAGGTGCGCCTCCAGCTCGTCGTAGCGGTGCGCCGTCGTCTTGAACAGCACCTGCCACTCCTCGCCGGTCTCGACGGCGCCCTCCCACCGGTAGACCGAGGTGACCGGCCCCGAGATCTGGGCGCAGGCGGCCAGTCGTGCGTCCACCGCGTCCCGGGCCAGGGCGCGGGCCTTCTCCTCGCTGTCCGTCGTGGTCAGTACGGTCAGCGCTGCGGGCTCGGTCATCCCTGGTCTCCTCGTGCTCTCGGCGGGCGGTTCCTCGATTGTCGGCCCATTGCCGCGCGGTGGGCCTCAGCTGCCGTACGGGTGCCGGGCCCTGGCATCACGCAGGGCCCGGCCCCACCAGACCAGCTGGTCGAGCATCCTCTTGGCCGCCCCCTCGGCCTGGGCGGGGTCCCGGTGCCGGCCCCGGTCGTCGAAGAGGGCGCCCGCGTTGTGGAAGGAGACGGTGTCGCGCACCGAGACGGCGTGCAGCTCCGCGAAGACCTGGCGCAGGTGCTCGACCGCCCGCAGGCCCCCGGAGACTCCCCCGTACGACACGAACGCGACGGGCTTCGCCTGCCATTCGGCGAAGTGCCGGTCGATCAGGTGCTTCAGCGGCGCCGGGTACGAGTGGTTGTACTCGGGTGTCAGAACGACGAAGGCGTCCGCGCGTGCCAGGTGCGGGACGGCCCCGGCCGCGGGGCCGGCCGGAGGTTCGGTCTCGGCGACGTCGATGAGTTCGGTCTCGATGTCCGGGTGGCCGGCGGCCCGGCTCAGGAACCAGTCGGCAATGACGGGCCCGAAGCGCCCCTCGCGGTTGCTGCCGAGGATGACGGCCACCTTCAGCGGGGCGGCGGACGGGGTGGGGGAAGTGGTGAGGTCCATGCACGGCAGCCTCACACCTCAACCATGATTGAGGTCAAGCGCCGTTCGCTCGTGGTCCCATGACACCGCGTTCTACCGTGGTGCCATGACGAATCCCGCGCCCGCCCCCTACGTCGAGTTCGACGGCCGCCCCGCCACCGGGGACGATCTGCGGATCCCGGCCTTCGCCGGTTACGGCCACTTCACCGCGATGCAGGTCAGGGACCGCACGGTGCGCGGCCTGGCCCTGCATCTGGACCGCCTGGACTCGGCGAACCGGGAGCTGTTCGGGCTTCCCCTGCACGGGGCGCGGGTGCGTGAACTGATCGGGCACGCGCTCGACGGCGCCGGCAGGCGGGACGCGTCGGTGCGGGTGCACGGCTTCCTGCCGCCGGGCAGCGAGGACACGGTGCCGATGGTGACCGTACGGGAGCCGGCCCACATGACCGCCGCGCCCCGGAGCCTGATGTCGGTGCCGTACGCGCGCTCGGTGCCGCACATCAAGCGCCCCGGCGAGTTCGGCCAGATGTACTACGGGCGACTGGCCGAACGCTCGGGCTTCGACGAGGCGCTGCTCACCTCGCCCGGCGGCCTGGTCACCGAAGGAGCGATCACCAACATCGGCTTCTGGGACGGATCGCGCGTGGTGTGGCCGGACGCCCCCGCCCTGACGGGCATCACCATGGCGCTGCTGGAGACCGGACTCGCGCGGGCGGACCGGCCCTCGGCCCGGCGCCCGGTGACACTGGAGGCGGTGGGCTCCTTCCGCGCGGCGTTCGTCACCAACTCGCAGGGCATCGCACCGGTACGCCGCATCGACGACACCCCCTTCGCCGTCGACGAGGAGCTGATGGACCTGCTGGAACAGGCCTACGAGGCCACTCCCGGGGAGACCGTCTGACCGGCCCCGGAGGCGTACGGGACGATGAGGCCCATGCAGATCCACATCGAGGCCTCCGAACTTCCGGGCCGCACCTGCGGCCCCGGCACCGAATTCGCCGGGTTCGAGAACATCCACGTCGGCGTCCAGCGAAAGGACCGGCCCGGCGAACTGCTCGGCCTGCACCCGGGGGACGCGCCACGCGCCGCCTGGACCCTGGACTGCGTCACCACCCGGACCCCGGAGGGCGTCGAGGTCTCGGGCCCGTACATCCAGAACCGGTTCGGGGGGCGCTTCGTCCATCTGTCGTGGGGCACCGTGGACGCGGCCGGGACCTTCACCATGTTCCGGCGCGCCAAGCTGATGCTGATCGACGCCGGACCCGAGGTCCTGGAGGAAGCCTCGCGGTCGGGGCACCTCACCGCCCGGCTGCGCCTGACCGACGACAGAGGACTGCCCCGGTGCGCCCGCGTGCGGCCACCGGACATCACCTGGTCGGCCACGGACGGAAGGGCAGGGGGCGGGGCCTGAAGGCGCGGGGCACACGACACCGCCCTCACGGGTCCCGGGGGGGGTGGACCGGTGAGGGCGGTTGCCGGGGGCCGGCGGGGGGCTGCCGTCCCATGGGGGTTATGGACCATGTGCCCGGCCCCCCACGCCCCATGCATGTGACCTGCATCACACTCATGCGGCGGAGGGGTCACCCGATCGGTATCGAGCGGCCCCTGCGGACGCCCGCACCGCCTCGACCTGCACGGGACGCGGGAGGCAGGGGCGGCCCGCAGGGCCGGACGGGTGAAATCTGACCAGGCGTCAGCGTGCAGCGGCCGGGCGGGGCCCGTTACCTCGGAGGCAGGACACATCCGTCTGCCCGGAGGATTCCCATGCGCAGCCCTGCCCGCCTCGTGACCGGTACCGCCGCCGCGGCCCTCACCGCCGCCGCGCTCGGACTCGCCGTCGCCCCGCCCGCCCACGCGGAGACGGACGGTTTCGGCAGAACCGGACAGGTCGCGGCGACAGCCGCTCCCGTCCCGGCGGAGTGCGGTCCCGGGGCCGTGGACGGCGGTACGGCGCTCCCCTGCGACAGCGGCGGGGAGGAGGCAGCCCCGGAGGCGCCCACGGATCCGGAGGCACCGGACGATCTGGAGGCCCCCGGGGACGCGGGCACCCTCGGCGACCTGACAGCCCCCGAGGATCCCGCCGCCGACCTGGCCGCCGCCGCCCCCGAGGAACTCGGTGAGGCCGCCGGCACCCTGCAAGCCGGCGATCCGGAGGCGGCGGAAGGTCTCTCCGCGCTTCCGGGCTCCCCCTGGCCCGAGACCGGCGAGGAGGGCGCCGGGGACTCTCCGGCGGAGACGGGCGCCGGGGACGAGGCCGGTGCGACGGTACCCGGCACCCGGCCCGCGCCCGTGAGCCCTCCTGGAGCCGACCTCACCGGTCCAGGGTCCGCGAAGCCGCCCGCCCCTCCGCACGACAGGCCGACGACCGCACCCAGCCGCCCCTCCGGGCACGTCGACACGGGTGTGGGCGGCAGCGCCGCCCCCGACACCGCGCAGCTCGCCGCGGGCGCGGGCCTCGTCGCGGCGGCGGGCGTCGGCGGCGCCCTGCTCCTGCGGAGGCGGCGCGCGGACGGCACCCGACACTGAGCGGCGACTACGGAGGACGGGCGACGTGGACAGGACGGCTCTGAAGGCCAGGGCCTGGCTGGCGGGCATCGTCGCGCTGTGCGGTGTCTGGCTGGTGCAGAGCGGTGCGGCGATCCGGCTGATGGCGCCCCAGCCCTCCACCACCGAGGCCTTCGCGGCGGGGCCCGAGCTCCGTCCGGGCTCGCCGGTCGCCGAGCCGCTGCGCCCTGCCGCACCGGTGCGGATCCGTATCCCCCGTATCGACGTGGACGCGCCCATGACGGGTCTCGCCCTGGGCGCCGACGGCAGACTCGACGCGCCGCCCGCCGACGACCGCAACCTCGCCGGCTGGTTCGAGGACGGCACTCCCCCGGGCGCCGAGGGCACGGCGATCGTCGCCGGGCACGTCGACAGCGCCGACGGGCCGTCGGTCTTCTACGGTCTCGGGTCCCTGAAGAAGGGCTCCCGGGTCGAGATCGACCGCCGCGACGGCCGTACCGCCGTCTTCTCCGTCGACGCGGTGGAGGTGTACGAGAACGACGACTTCCCCGACAAGCGCGTGTACGGCAGCACGCCCCACGCCTCGTTGCGCCTGATCACCTGCGGCGGCGGCTACACCCGCGAGACGGGCTACCAGGGCAACGTCGTGGCGTACGCGCACCTCACCGAGGTGCGGTGAGCGCTCCGGCGCACAACCCGGCCGAGGCGGTGAGCAGCCCGCCCTCCAGGCCGCCCAGCAGCGGTGCTCCGACGTGGTGAGCAGACCGCCCCGTACCGGTGATCAGCTCGCCCCGTACCGGGCGTTCAGGCCGTCCACTGGTCGAAGCCGAGCTTGGCGACGAGCGAGAACACCACGACCAGCAGGACGCCCCGGACGAAGTCGCTGCCCTTCCTGAGGGCCAGCCGCGCCCCGAACATCCCGCCCGCCAGATTGAATACGGCCATCAGCGCGGCCAGCTGCCACAGGACGGTGCCCTGGTAGGCGAACATCGCCAGCGCGCCGCCGTTGGTGCAGACGTTCACGATCTTGGCGGTGGCCGACGCGGTGACCAGGTCGAGGTGGAGCACCGCGGTGAGCGCCAGCACCAGGAAGGTGCCCGTGCCCGGCCCGAACAGCCCGTCGTAGAAGCCGATACCGCCGCCGACCAGCACGATCGCGGTGACGGTGCGGGCACGGGTGACCTTCCGCCCCGTGCCGTCACCCGCCGCCGCGGTGCCGAAGGACGGCCGCAGCAGTACGAAGGCCGCGACGCCGAGCAGCACCACCATGATCACCGGGCGCAGCACGTCGCTGCTGATGCCCGCCGCGAAGAAGGCACCGGTCATCGACCCGGCGAGCGCCATGAGCCCGATGCGTACGGCGGTCCCGACCTGGACCGGCGCCTTGCGTACGTAGGTGACGGCGGCCCCGGACGTCCCGACGATGGCCACCGCCTTGTTGGTGCCCAGGATGTGCGCGGCCGGGACGTGCGGGAGGCCGAGCAGCAGGGCGGGCAGGAGAAGCAGCCCTCCGCCGCCCACCACCGCGTCGATCCAGCCGGCCGCCGCGGCGGCCAGGCAGAGGAGGATCAGGGTGGTGAGGGTGATCTCAGGCATGCCCGGACCTTAAACAGATGGTGGGTACACCGTCCAACCGGCCGTGCCCCGGCCCTCACAGAGGGCGTCCGGACGCGCTGAGCGCAAGGTTCCTCCCGGGAAACAGGAGGGATGCGGTCGGGTAACACCCACCGCGCACTCTCGTCGGTATGAGGACACAGACGGAGAACGCGGCGCGGGTGGTGGTGATCGGCGCCGGGATGGCGGGCGCACGCCTCGCCGCCCGGGTCCCCGGGGTCACCGTCATCGGCGAGGAGGCCCACGCACCGTACAACAGGGTGCTGCTGGCCGAGGTGCTCGCCGGCCGGTACGAGCCGGACGTCATCGCCCTGCCGCCCGCCGAGGTGCGGCGCGGGGTGCGGGTCGTGCGGATCGACCGGGCGGAGCGGCAGGTGCTCTGCGACGACGGCAGCGTCATCGGCTACGGGCGCCTGGTGCTGGCCACCGGCTCCAACCCCGTGCTGCCGCCGCTGCGGGGCCTGGGTCACGTACTGCCCGACGGGGTGCATCCCTTCCGCACCCTCGACGACTGCCTGACCCTGCGGGCCGCCGTACGCCCCGGAGTGCGCGCCGTCGTGATCGGCGGCGGGCTCCTCGGGGTGTCGGCCGCGCGCGCACTGGCGGAGTGCGGTGCCCAGGTGGTGCTGGCCCAGCAGGGTGAGCACCTCATGGAGCGGCAGCTGGACGCCGAGGCGGCCGGGATGCTGCGCCGGCACCTGGAGGCCCTCGGGGTCGAGGTGCACACCGAGTGCCGGGTGCGCGGACTGCGCTGCACCGACGGGGACACCCCGGCGGTGCGGGCCGTGGAACTCGCCGACGGCTACGAGCTGGAGGCCGAGATCACGGTGCTGGCCTGCGGCGTCCGTCCCCGGACGGGTCTCGCGCAGGCCGCCGGACTCGAGGTCCGCAAGGGCGTCGTCGTGGACGACGAGCTGCGCACCTCGGACCCGTACATCCACGCGGTCGGCGACTGCGCCGAACACGACGGGACGGTCTACGGGCTGGCGGGCGCCGCGCTCGAACAGGCCGATGTGCTGGCCGAGGTGCTGGCAGGACGTCCCGCCCGTTACGGGGGCACCCGGGCCCTGACCCGGCTGACCCTGCGCTCCCCCTCCGCCGCACCCGTCCCTGCCGGAACGGTCGGAACCGCCACGACCACCGGAGCCGCCGTCGTCTCCGGGACGTCCGGCGGACTCGACCTGGCCGCCTTCGGCGACTCCCGGCCGATGCCCGGAGACGACGTGATCCGGCTGGCGGACGCCACCCGGGGCGCGTACCGCACGGTCGTCGTCCGGGGCGACCGGCTGGCGGGCGGGGTGCTGTTCGGCGATCTCGCCGCGGTCGGCACCCTCGCCCGGACCTGGCAGGACGACGAACCCCTCCCCGCCGACATGCCCTTGCTCCACCTGCTCACCAACGACGGAGGCTTCTGATGCCGGTGTCCACTCCCCCGACCGCCCCCACCGCAGGCGTGCCGACGATCGTGGTCGTCGGGCACGGCATGGTCGGACAGCGGTTCCTGGAAGCGCTCGCCGACCGCGGCCTGACCCCCGCCGCGGGCACCGCGAGGGTCGTGGTGCTCTGCGAGGAGCCCCGCCCCGCGTACGACCGGGTGCAGCTGACCTCGTACTTCTCCGGGAAGACTCCGGAGGACCTCTCGCTCGTCGAGGCCGGTTTCATGGAGCGCCACGGTATCGATCTGCGCGTCGGTGACCCGGCGGAGAGCGTCGACCGTGAGGCGCGCACCGTCACCGCGCGCTCCGGGGAGACCTTCTCCTATGACACGCTGGTGCTGGCCACCGGCTCGTACCCCTTCGTGCCGCCGGTCCCCGGCAAGGACGCGGAGGGCTGTTTCGTCTACCGCACCATCGAGGACCTCCTCGCGATCGAGGAGTACGCGAAGACCGCGAAGACCGGCGCGGTCGTCGGCGGCGGGCTGCTCGGCCTGGAGGCCGCGGGCGCGCTGAAGGGTCTCGGACTCGACACGCACGTCGTGGAGTTCGCGCCCCGGCTGATGCCGGTCCAGGTCGACGAGGGCGGTGGCGCCGCGCTGCTGCGCACCATCGAGAACATGGGCCTGACCGTCCACACGGGTGTCGGCACCCAGGAGGTCACCGCGGGCGAGGACGGCCGGGTCGACGGCATGTCCCTGTCGGACGGCTCCTCGCTGGAGACCGATCTGGTCGTCTTCTCCGCCGGTGTGCGCCCCCGGGACCAGCTGGCCCGCGACTGCGGTCTGGCGGTCGGCCCGCGCGGCGGCATCATCGTCGACGAGGAGTGCCGCACCTCCGACAGCGACGTCTTCGCGATCGGCGAGTGCGCGCTGGCCTCGGACGGCCGGGTCTACGGGCTGGTGGCGCCGGGTTACGAGATGGCGCTGGCGGTCGCCGAGGTGATCGCGGGCAACGCGGCCTCCTTCACCGGGGCCGACCTCTCGACCAAGCTGAAGCTGCTCGGCGTGGACGTCGCCTCCTTCGGGGACGCGCACGGCGCCGCCGAGGGCTGCCTCGACGTGGTGTACTCCGACTCCCGCTCCGGGGTCTACAAGAAGCTGGTGATCGGCCAGGACGGCACGCTGCTCGGCGGTGTCCTGGTCGGTGACGCGGACCAGTACGGCACGCTGCGCCCCATGACCGGCACGGTCCTCCCGGTCGCCCCCGAGCAGCTGGTGCTGCCGGCCGGCGCGGGCGGCCCGGTCACCCTCGGCCCGTCCTCGCTGCCGGACGAGGCCGTGATCTGCTCCTGCCACAACGTCACCAAGGGCGCGATCTGCGAGCACACCACGCTGCCCGAGGTGAAGAAGTGCACCAAGGCCGGTACTGGCTGCGGCAGTTGCGTGAAGGTCATCGGGCAGCTGCTCCCTCAGCCCGAGGACCAGGGGCTGTGCGGCTGCTTCGAGTACACCCGCAGCGAGCTGTACGAGATCGTCCGCACCCTCGGCATCACGACGTACGCCTCACTCCTCGACTCGCACGGCCGTGAGGCGGCCCGCGGCGGTGACGGCTGCGAGGTCTGCAAGCCGACCGTCGGTTCGATCATCGCCTCGCTGGCCCCGACGGTCGGCGCGAGCGGTTACGTCCTGGACGGCGAGCAGGCGGCCCTCCAGGACACCAACGACCACTTCCTGGCCAACCTCCAGCGCAACGGCTCGTACTCGATCGTGCCGCGCATCCCGGGCGGTGAGATCACCCCGGAGAAGCTGATCGTGATCGGTGAGGTGGCCCGCGACTTCGGCCTCTACACGAAGATCACGGGTGGTCAGCGCATCGACCTCTTCGGCGCCCGGGTGGACCAGCTGCCCCTGATCTGGACCCGGCTGGTCGACGCCGGCTTCGAGTCCGGGCACGCGTACGGGAAGTCGCTGCGCACGGTCAAGTCCTGTGTGGGGCAGACCTGGTGCCGCTACGGCGTCCAGGACTCGGTCAAGATGGCTATCGACCTGGAGCTGCGCTACCGCGGCCTGCGTTCCCCGCACAAGCTGAAGTCGGCGGTCTCGGGCTGTGCCCGGGAGTGCGCGGAGGCCCGCGGCAAGGACTTCGGGATCATCGCCACGGCGCAGGGCTGGAACCTCTACGTCGGTGGCAACGGCGGCGCCACACCGCGCCACGCCGACCTGCTCGCCCAGGACCTCTCCGACGCCGAACTGGTCCGCCTCATCGACCGGTTCCTGATGTTCTACATCCGTACGGCGGACCGCCTGGAGCGTACCTCGACCTGGCTGGACCGCATCGAGGGCGGCCTGGACCACGTGCGGGACGTCGTCGTGCACGACTCGCTCGGTCTCTGCGACGAACTGGAGCGGCTGATGGCCGACCACGTCGCCGGTTACCGGGACGAGTGGGCCGAGACCATCAACGACCCGGAGCGGCTGCGGCGCTTCGTGACCTTCGTCAACGCCCCCGACGCCCCCGACCCCTCGGTCAAGTTCGTCCCGGAGCGCGACCAGGTCAAGCCCGACCTGGACATCCTCGCGGGCCCGGTGCTCGCCATCCGTACCCTTGAAGGGACCCCTTCCTGATGACGACCCAGATGATGGAAACGGCGCAGGACACCCGGACGATCCAGCTCGCGGACGGGGACGGCTGGCTCACGGTCTGCGACCGTGCGCTGCTCACCCCGGGGCGCGGAGTGGCGGCGCTCCTCCCGGACGGCCGGCAGGTGGCGCTGTTCGTGGACCGGGCGGGGCGCGCCTACGCGATCGACAACCGGGATCCGTTCACCGGGGCGTACGTCCTCTCCCGGGGCCTGATCGGCTCCGCGGAGGGCCGGCCGTTCGTCGCGTCGCCTCTGCTGAAGCAGCGCTTCGACCTGGAGACGGGCGCCTGCCTGGACGACGACGAGGTCACGGTGCCCGTCTTCGCGGTCCGCGCGGACTGACCGCGGTCTGTTCATGACACGTTGGAACTCCGGCCACCACACGCCTCTACTGTCCTGACGTTCCACCCGCCGGGCCGACCGGACCGGCGGGCCCGCACGTCACCCGTGGAGTGATCGTGGAACGTCGGACCTTCTTGCGCACGGCCGTGATCGGCAGCTCGGCAGCGGCATTCGGCGGCACCCTGTGGCGGGGTGCCGCCTTCGCCGATCCCGCCCAGCCCGCCACCGGGCCCTACGGTGCGCTGCAGGCGGCCAACAGCAACGGCATCCTGCTGCCGAGCGGCTTCACCAGCAGGATCATCGCCCGTTCGGGACAGACCGTCCCCGGCACCTCGTACACCTGGCACAGCGCACCGGACGGCGGCGCCACCTTCACCGACGGCAGCGGCTGGATCTACGTCTCCAACGCCGAGGTCTCCGCGAGCAGCGGCGGCGGAGCGAGCGCGGTGCGCTTCAACTCCTCGGGGACGGTGACCTCCGCGTACCGCATCCTGTCCGGCACGAACACGAACTGCGCGGGCGGCAGGACCCCGTGGAACACCTGGCTCTCCTGCGAGGAGGTCACCCGCGGCTTCGTGTACGAGACCGACCCGTGGGGGGTGAACGCCGCGGTGCAGCGACCCGCGATGGGCCGCTTCAAGCACGAGGCTGCGGCCGCCGACCCCGACCACGGTTACGTCTACCTGACGGAGGACGAGACGGACGGCCGTTTCTACCGCTTCCGTCCCACCACCTGGGGCAGCCTCGCGAGCGGCACCCTCCAGGTGCTGGTGGCGGGGACGGCCACCAGCGGCCCGGTGACCTGGACGACCGTCCCCGACCCGGACGGCTCCCCCACCCAGACCCGCTACCAGGTCTCCGGCGCCAAGGTCTTCAACGGCGGCGAGGGCTGCTTCTACGCGGGCGGCACCTGCTGGTTCACCACCAAGGGCGACAACCGGGTATGGGCGTACGACGCGAACGCCTCGTCCCTCTCCCTCGTCTACGACGACTCGCTCGTCACGGGCGGCGGCGCCCCGCTGACGGGTGTCGACAACGTCACCCGCGCCGCCTCCGGCGACCTGTACGTCGCGGAGGACGGCGGGAACATGGAGATCTGCCTGATCACCCCGGACGACACGGTCGCCCCGTTCCTGCGGATCAGCGGCCAGTCCTCGTCGGAGATCACCGGTCCCGCCTTCTCGCCGGACGGCAGGCGCCTGTACTTCTCCTCGCAGCGCGGGACGAGCGGCAGTTCGTCGGGCGGCATCACCTACGAGGTCACGGGGCCGTTCCGGTCCTGACGGGAAGCGGGAGGCTGTCGCGGGCACCCGCCCTCCGGCAGCCTCCCCGCACCGGCGTCAGGCCTGCCCCGCGACGGCGGCCGGGTCCATCCACACGACCTCCCAGATGTGGCCGTCCGGGTCCTGGAAGGACCGGCCGTACATGAATCCATCGTCCATGGGGTCGTTGGCGGGCGAGCCGCCGTTGGCCAGCGCGGCGTCGGCCATCTCGTCGACCTTCTCGCGGCTCTCGGCGCTCAGGGCGAGGAGGACCTCGGTCGTCCTGCCCGCGTCGGCGATCTCCTTCTTGGTGAATTCCTTGAAGCGCGGCTCGGTGATGAGCATCGAGAAGATCGTGTCGCTGATGACCAGACACGCGGTCGTCTCGTCGCTGAACTGCGGGTTGAAGCCGAAACCGAGCTTCGAGAAGAAGTTCTTCGACGTCTCCAGGTCCTTGACCGGCAGGTTCACGAAGATCATCTGAGGCTGGGTCATGATGGTTCCACTCTTCCGTCCGGCACCCTGCGGCGCTCCCCCGCGCTCCGTACGAGCGCTTACGAGGGGTGGACGGCGGCGGCGGGCAGAACTCATCGCTCGGGGCGGGGCGCCGCTCCCGGGACGTCCGGGGTCAGGACACCGGGAGCGGCGCCCCGCCCCTGAGCAGTGCCGCCCCCAGCGGTGTGAGCGTGTGCAGGACCGAGCTGCCGTGGCGCAGGGTGCGGACCAGGCCCGCCTCACGCAGCACACAGGCGTGCTGGCTCGCCGACGCGAGGGACACCCCGGTCCTGCGGGCCAGCTCGCTGGTCGTACAGCCATGGCCTATGGAGCGCAGCACCGCGGAACGGGTGTGGCCGACGAGCCTGCCGAGCCAGGGTCCGGGCTCGGCGAAGACCGGGGCGCCGGGATGGGTGACGGGATAGACGAGAACCGGCGGCAGGCCCGGGTCGCGGTAGACGACGGGGGTGCCGCGGCAGAAGAACGACGGCTGGAGCAGCAGGCCCCGCCCGTCCAGGCGCAGCTCCCGGTCGACGGGGTAGTCGGCCTCCAGCACGGGTGCGCGCCAGCGGATCATGGAAGGCAGGCCGGCGAGGAGCTCGTCCGCGCCGCCGTCCAGCAGTGCGCGCCCCCGGACGGCCCGGTCGGCCTCGACACAGGCACGGATGTGCGGCCAGTAGGGCTCGACCGCGGCGCGGTGGTAGTCCCGCAGCGTGGCGATGAGACGGCCCAGGGGCTCCGTACGCCCCTCGGCGAGCGCCTCCAGCAGCGCGGCGCCGGACGGGGCTCCCGAGGACGCCCGCCGCGCCCGGGGAGCCTGCTGCGCGAGGAGTCCGGTCTCCTCGCGGATCCGGTCCACGGCAGTGTCGCGCAGCGCCTCCATTCCGGCGTCGAGCCCGAATGGCTCGGCGCCTCCCTGAGAAGGCGTCAGGAAGTCGGGGAAATAGCCGCGGGGTGGAACCACCGTGGCCAGCAGACGTGCTTCACCATTCAACCGGGCGCGGGATTCCGCGCGCCATTTACCGAACACCGTGGAACCCCGGCGGTCCCTCAGCCGGTGAAAACTCAGAATGGTTTCCCACATCGCGTCCGGCCTCGTGGCCATCCGCACACGCGAAAGGTCCACCCCGGACACATGGATACGCAGCACCGAACCCCCTGTTGCAACCGCAATTCCCCCCGCCGAAGCGTATGCGCGGCGTCACAGGAGGTCACCACGGGGTTTCGGCCACAGTTGAAATGCCTCGCCCGCATCGACGCCACCCGAAAAGCTGTACGACGTCGGGTACGCATCCGACGTCACCGAAAGAGCGGGTGAGGGCCGTGGGGGGCTTCGCCCGTTCGGCGGCGGTGCGCGACGGTGCGGCTCCGTACCCGGCAGCGGTAAGCGGGTGCGGCCCGGGGGTGGGGATCCCCGGGCCGCACCCCGGCGTGACGCCCGGGATTTGCGCACCGAACGCTGAAAAGAATCAAACTTGAACGGTTCGCCATTCAATTGACGAAGCGGCGGCACCCCCGCACAGGGTGCCGCCGCTTCCTGGTAATCCGGCTCCGCCGTCGGATCGATGAGGGTCGATGTCATCCGATGGCGGCGCCGGAGTCGTGCCGGGGCCGTACGCCGGGTCTCAGCGGCTGTCGCTGCCCCTGGATTCGGCGGCGGCCCTGCCCGCCTCCAGCCGCGCCACGGGAATGCGGAACGGCGAGCAGGAGACGTAGTCGAGGCCCACCTCGTGGAAGAAGTGCACCGACTCGGGGTCGCCGCCGTGCTCACCGCAGATGCCGAGCTTGAGGTCCGGGCGGGTGGCCCGGCCGGCCTCCACGGCGCTGCGCACGAGGGAGCCGACGCCGTCCTTGTCGATCGTCTCGAACGGCGACACCCCGAAGATGCCCTTCTCCAGGTACGCCGTGAAGAACGAGGCCTCCACGTCGTCGCGGGAGAAGCCCCACACCGTCTGGGTGAGGTCGTTCGTGCCGAAGGAGAAGAACTCTGCGGCCTCCGCGATCTGACCGGCGGTGAGTGCGGCCCGGGGCAGCTCGATCATCGTGCCGATCTTCAGCTTCAGTTCCGTGCCGGTCGACTCCTCGACCTCCGCGATGACCCGGTCGGCCTCCTCGCGGACGATCTCCAGCTCCTGGACCGTGCCGACGAGCGGGATCATGATCTCCGCGCGCGGGTCGCCCTTGGCGTTCTTGCGGTGCGCCGCCGCTTCCGCGATCGCCCGCACCTGCATCGCGAACAGGCCGGGGATGACCAGACCGAGGCGGACTCCGCGCAGGCCCAGCATGGGGTTCTGCTCGTGGAGCTTGTGCACGGCCTGGAGCAGCCGCAGATCGTTCTCGTTGGCGTCCTTGCGGGACTCGGCGAGCGCGACCCGCACCGAGAGCTCGGTGATGTCGGGCAGGAACTCGTGCAGCGGCGGGTCGAGCAGCCGGACGGTGACGGGGAGCCCGTCCATCGACTCGAACAGCTCGATGAAGTCGGCCTTCTGGAGGGGCAGCAGTGCGGCCAGCGCGGCCTCGCGCTCGTCGTCGGTGTCCGCGAGGATCAGCTTCTCGACCATCTCGCGGCGTTCACCGAGGAACATGTGCTCGGTGCGGCACAGGCCGATGCCCTGGGCGCCGAAGCGCCGGGCCCTCGACGCGTCCTCGGCGTTGTCCGCGTTCGCCCGCACGCGCAGCCGGCGCACCCGGTCCGCGTACGCCATGATCCGGTGCACGGCGGCGACGAGCTCGTCGGCGTCGTCGGCGCCCGCGTGCATGCGGCCCTCGAAGTACTCGACGACCGGGGACGGTACGACGGGTACCTCGCCGAGGTACACCTTGCCGGTGGAGCCGTCGACGGAGACGAGGTCCCCCTCCTCCACGACGGTGTCCCCGACGGTCAGCCGGCGGCGCTTGGTGTCGACCTCGATCTCCTCGGCGCCGCAGACACAGGTCTTGCCCATGCCGCGGGCGACGACGGCGGCGTGCGAGGTCTTGCCGCCGCGCGAGGTCAGGATGCCCTCGGCGGCGATCATGCCGTCGAGGTCGTCGGGGTTGGTCTCCCGGCGGATGAGGATGACCTTCTCGCCGGACCGCGACCACTTGACGGCGGTGTACGAGTCGAAGACGGCCTTGCCCACGGCCGCGCCGGGCGACGCGGCGATGCCACGCCCGAGCAGCACGCTGGCGGCGCCGTGGTCGAAGCGGGGGAACATCAGCTGCGCGAGCTGGGCGCCGTTGACCCGCTGGAGCGCCTCGGCCTCGTCGATGAGGCCCTGGTCGACCAGCTGGGTGGCGATACGGAAGGCGGCACCGGCGGTGCGCTTGCCCACCCGAGTCTGGAGCATCCAGAGCTGGCCGCGCTCGATGGTGAACTCGATGTCGCAGAGATCCTTGTAGTGGGTCTCCAGCGTCTCCATGATCTTCATCAGCTGGTCGTACGACGCCTTGTCGATCGACTCCAGCTCGGCGAGCGCCACCGTGTTGCGGATACCCGCGACGACGTCCTCGCCCTGGGCGTTCTGCAGGTAGTCCCCGTAGACGCCCTGGTGGCCGCTGGCCGGGTCGCGGGTGAAGGCGACGCCCGTGCCGGAGTCGGGGCCGAGGTTGCCGAAGACCATGGAACAGATGTTGACGGCCGTGCCGAGGTCGCCCGGGATGCGTTCCTGGCGGCGGTAGAGCTTGGCCCGGTCGGTGTTCCACGACTCGAAGACCGCTTTCACGGCCAGGTCCATCTGCTCGCGCGGGTCCTGCGGGAAGTCGCGCCCCGCGTCCCGGGTGACGATCTCCTTGAAGCGCTTGACCAGCTTCTTCAGGTCGGCCGCGTCCAGGTCCACGTCCACCGCGACGCCCTTGGCCTCCTTGGCGGCCTCCAGCGCCTCCTCGAAGAGGTCACCGTCGACGCCGAGCACGGTCTTGCCGAACATCTGGATGAGGCGCCGGTAGGAGTCCCAGGCGAAGCGCTCGTCCCCGGCCTGGGCGGCGAGGCCCACGACCGAGGCGTCGGAGAGGCCGATGTTGAGGACCGTGTCCATCATGCCGGGCATGGAGAACTTCGCACCGGACCGGACGGAGACCAGCAGCGGGTCGTCGGCCTGGCCCAGCGTCTTGCCCATCCGCCGCTCCAGCGCCGCGAGGTGCGCACCGACCTCGTCGCGCAGCTCCGCCGGCTCCTCGCCACTGTCGAGGTAGACCTTGCAGGCCTCGGTCGTGATGGTGAAGCCGGGAGGGACCGGCAGCCCGAGATTGGTCATCTCGGCGAGGTTGGCACCCTTGCCGCCCAGAAGATCTTTCAGATCCTTGTTGCCCTCGGTGAAGTCGTAGACGAACTTCTGGGGGTCTTTGTTTTCCGACACGGGTCTCGACTCCTCGAGGACGCGGTGGCTGCCCTGACGGCGAGGAACATACCCAGATCGAAGGTGTCTGGGTACGGCCACTTGCGCGTCATGAGGTCTCAACCACCCGTCCGCCAGCAGATCGAAAGTGATGCCCGGACCCCGCACGAGGTAAGCATTCATTCACTTCTTGAATGGATCACTACGCTGGGTCGCGGCATCTCACGCTGTTCGAACCCACGGTCACGGATGGCTTGATCGATCAAAGCAAAGTCGTCTGGCACCCAGTGCCATCATTTGAGAAATACAGCATGCCTTTGAGTGCTCATCTGAGCCGAGGACCCCTCAGAGGTGGCGAGAATCACGCCCGCGCCTTCGCTCAGATGTCACCATCCGGACGCCCTCAGGGCGACAGTCGGCCACCCGTCCGTCACACGCCGACCACGACAAGTGACGTTCGGTCGCCCACGGAGAGGGAACACGCCAGGTCCTGGGTCGATCCACGGGGAACGCGCCACCCGGACCGACAAAAGCCCGCTCGAATGAGCGGGCTCCTGTCCGGGGCACTCGGTGCCCTCCGGCGGGCGGGCGCTCAGCCGCCCGAGGTGTCCAGCTCGGCGTCGGCGCTCACGCCCGCGCAGTCGTACGGGTCCTTGAGCCAGCCGTCGGGCAGCGCCACACGGTTGTTGCCGGACGTACGCCCCCGGGGGCCGTCCGCGCTCTCCGGCCAGGGCTGGTCCAGGTCGAGTTCCTGGAGCTGGCCGCCGAGCTCCTCCAGCGAGGAGGTGACCGCCAGCTTCCTGCGCATGTCCGAGCCGACCGCGAAGCCCTTGAGGTACCAGGCCACGTGCTTGCGGAAGTCGATCACGCCCCGGCTCTCGTCACCGATCCACTCCCCCAGGAGCGTCGCGTGGCGCAGCATGACGTCCGCGACCACGCGCAGGGTGGGCGCCTGCCTCGTCCCGGTGCCCTCGAAGGCACTGACCAGGTCGCCGAAGAGCCAGGGGCGACCCAGGCAGCCACGGCCGACGACCACGCCGTCGCAGCCGGTCTCGCGCATCATCCGCAGGGCGTCGTCGGCGCACCAGATGTCGCCGTTGCCGAGGACGGGGATCTCCGGGACGTGCTCCTTGAGCCGCGCGATGGCGTCCCAGTCCGCGGTGCCGCCGTAGTGCTGGGCGGTGGTCCTGCCGTGCAGGGCGACGGCGGTGATGCCCTCCTCGACGGCGATACGGCCGGCGTCGAGGAAGGTGATGTGGTCGTCGTCGATGCCCTTGCGCATCTTGATCGTGACCGGGAGCTCGCCCGCCTGCGCCACGGCCTCACGGAGGATCGCCCGGAGCAGGGGCCGCTTGTACGGGAGCGCGGAGCCTCCGCCCTTGCGGGTGACCTTGGGGACGGGGCAGCCGAAGTTCAGGTCGATGTGGTCGGCGAGGTCCTCGTCCACGATCATGCGGACCGCCTTGCCGACGGTGACCGGGTCCACTCCGTACAGCTGGATGGAGCGCGGGGTCTCGCTCGCGTCGAAGTGGATGAGCTGCATGGTCTTCTCGTTACGCTCGACCAGCGCCCGTGTGGTGATCATCTCGCTGACGAACAGCCCCTTGCCGCCGGAGAACTCGCGGCACAGGGTGCGGAAGGGTGCGTTGGTGATGCCGGCCATGGGGGCGAGCACGACCGGCGGCTGCACCGTGTGCGGGCCGATCCGGAGCAGCGGGAGGGCGGGGGCGAGCGTGGTCATTGCCCCATTGTCCCGCACCCCGGCGGCGGCCGGGACAGCCGTTCGGCTCTCGGCGACGGCCGAGGCCGGCAGCCGCGCCGGCCCACGCCGGGATTCCTCGTCCGACGGGACGTACGTCACCCGGCGCGGACCGGCCGAGGGCCGCACAGCTGGGGTGAGCAGGACGGGGCATGGCCCCGGATCACCGAGGTGATCCGGGGCCATGCCGTACGGGTGGTGCGAGGAGGTCAGCTCCCGGCCGGTGCGTCCTGCTCCGGCTCGGCCTCGGCGGCGGCTGCCGCGCGCTCACGCATCTTGCGCACCAGTTCCTGCTTCTTGTCCTCGGCGGCCTTGCGGTCCTTGTCGCGCGCGGGGCCTGCGCCCTGCTGTTCGGCGCGGGACAGCTTCTTGCGCTGCCCGCCCACGCCGAGGAGGTTGTTGCGGCTCTTGGCCACGGGGTTCTCCCGTTCGTAGTGAGGAGGTGAGGATGACGTGTCGTGTATCGATCCGATGGGCGACGGGCGGTCGGGCCCGTCGCGCGCTCACTCGTAGATCTGGAAGAACGAAGACATGACGGAAAAGGTACCCCGGCGAAGGAGGTGCCTCATCCGGTTATTTTCGGCCGACGGCCCGTCGCCGTCTCAGGCCGTCGGGTCGACCGTGGCCTGGTGCGCCTCGGTCAGGTGCTCCTCGGCCTTCAGCCAGGGCAGGAACTGCGCCCCCTTGCGCCAGCCGCAGGTGGCGCAGGTCAGCTGCCGCCGGGGCCCCGACTTCCGTACGTGGACGACGTGTTCACGGCCGTGCTGGTCCCATCTGCTGACCTTGCTCGTGGTCATGGACGGCATCCTGGCCTCCCCTGTGGACGAGTGCGCCCAGTGTGCCCGAAACCCCCGGCTCCGTAGGCCGGAACCGGGGGCTTCGTCATGGGGACGGGGCGGTCAGCAGCCCAGCAGACGGGAGCCCAGGTAGCTCTGGATCTGGTCCAGGGAGACGCGCTCCTGCTTCATCGTGTCGCGCTCGCGCACGGTCACCGCGTTGTCGTCGAGGGTGTCGAAGTCGACGGTGACGCAGAACGGCGTGCCGATCTCGTCCTGGCGGCGGTAGCGGCGCCCGATGGCACCCGCGTCGTCGAACTCGATGTTCCAGTTCTGCCGCAGGTCGGCCGCGAGGCCCTTGGCCTTCGGCGAGAGCTGCGGGTTGCGGGACAGCGGCAGGACCGCGACCTTGACCGGCGCCAGGCGCGGGTCGAGGCGCATCACGGCGCGCTTCTCCATGACGCCCTTGGCGTTGGGAGCCTCGTCCTCGCTGTACGCGTCGAGGAGGAAGGCCAGCAGCGAGCGGCCGACACCGGCCGCCGGCTCGATGACGTACGGCGTGTAGCGCTCGCCCTTCTCCTGGTCGAAGTAGAAGAGGTCGGTGCCCGAAGCCTTGGAGTGCGCCTTGAGGTCGTAGTCCGTGCGGTTGGCGACGCCCTCCAGCTCGCCCCACTCGCTGCCGCCGAAGCGGAAGCGGTACTCGATGTCAGCGGTGCGCTTGGAGTAGTGGGAGAGCTTCTCCTGCGGGTGCTCGAACCACCGCATGTTCTCCTCGCGCAGGCCCAGGCCGGTGTACCAGTTCCAGCGCTGCTCCATCCAGTACTCCTGCCACTGCTCGTCCTCGCCCGGCTTGACGAAGAACTCCATCTCCATCTGCTCAAACTCGCGCGTGCGGAAGATGAAGTTGCCCGGAGTGATCTCGTTCCGGAAGGACTTGCCCATCTGCGCGATGCCGAACGGTGGCTTCTTGCGCGAGGTCTGCAGGACCTGGCCGAAGTTGGTGAAGATGCCCTGGGCTGTCTCGGGACGCAGGTAGGCGACGGAGCCGGAGTCCTGGGTCGGGCCGAGGTGGGTGGAGAGCAGACCCGAGAACTGCTTGGGCTCGGTGAAGGTGCCCTTGTTCCCGCAGTTGGGGCAGTTGAGGTCGGCGAGGCCGTTCACGGGCGGCTTGCCGTGCTTCTCCTCGTACGCCTCCTCCAGGTGGTCGGCGCGGTAGCGCTTGTGACAGGAGGTGCACTCGGTGAGCGGGTCCGAGAACGTGGCGACGTGGCCGGAGGCGACCCAGACCTCGGGGGCAAGGATGACCGACGAGTCGATACCGACCACGTCCTCGCGCGAGGTGACCATGTAGCGCCACCACTGGCGCTTGAGGTTCTCCTTCAGCTCGACGCCGAGGGGCCCGTAGTCCCAGGCGGCCTTCTGGCCACCGTAGATCTCACTGCAGGGGTAGACGAAGCCACGGCGCTTGCTCAGGCTGACGATGGTGTCGATCTTGTCGGCGGCCACGGTGCTCTCTTCATTACGACGGCGAAATTGGACAGGGACGGCGCACGGCGCCTCGGTGGGGGTGGTGGTCCGGGAGACGGGCGGGCGAATGCCCCAGATTACCGGCGGGCGCACCCCCCGGATCAAATCGGTGGGGCGCATCGCGGTCACGAAGTCCGTATCCGGGCATCTGATCAGCCTTGTTGACAATCGTTTCCACATTTGTTGAAAATGACTGTCATGAACGTACGTCGCCTCATACCCACCACCGCCGTCGCGGGAGCAGTCGCCCTCGGCCTCACCGCGCTCTCCGCCTGCTCCTCGTCCGACGCGGCCGAGGGCAGCGGCGACGGCAAGCTGAACGTGGTGGCGTCCTTCTACCCGATGCAGTTCCTCGCCGAGGAGATCGGCGGGAGCCATGTGTCGGTCACCTCGCTGACGAAGCCCGGTGTGGAGCCGCACGACCTGGAGCTCTCCCCCCAGCAGATCGGCGGCCTGAGCGACGCCGACTACATCCTGTTCCTCAAGAACGTCCAGCCCGCCGTCGACGACGCCGTCGCGCAGGCAGGTGTCGAGAACACCGTGGACGCCGCGGAGCTCACCACGCTGGAGAGTCACGGCTCGGCGGTCGACGGCCACGACCACGGCGCCGACGAGCACGCGGGCGAGGAGCACGAGGGCGAGGAGCACGCGGAGGACGGGGCGGCCCTCGACCCGCACATCTGGCTCGACCCCGTGAAGTACGCCGAGGTCGCCGAGGGCGTCGGGAAGTCCCTGGAGAAGGCCGACCCCGACAACGCCGCGGACTACCGCAAGAACACGGAGAGCCTCGTCGCCGAGCTGAACAAGCTGGACAAGGCCTACGAGACCGGGCTGAAGAACACGGCCACGAAGACGTTCATCACCACGCACTCCGCCTTCGGTTACCTCGCCGAGCGTTACGGCCTCACCCAGGAGGGCATCGCCGGCATCGACCCCGAGACCGAGCCCAGCCCCGCCCGGATCGACGAGATCCACCACGTCGCCGAGGAGAACAAGGCCACCACCGTGTTCTTCGAGACGCTCGCCAGCGACAAGACCGCCAAGACGCTGGCGAAGGACCTCGGTCTGGGCACGGCCGTCCTGGACCCGCTGGAGGGAATTACCGACAAGTCCGCGGGCGCTGACTACATCGAGGTCATGGAGTCCAACCTGGCCGCGCTGGAGAAGGCCCTCGGCGCGAAGTGACCCGAGCAACACCCGAACCAGTCGCAGCACCGGAGGCGATCGTGCCCGAGCCCAGTACGCCAGAAGCCGTGATCAGCATGCGCGGAGCCACGGCGACGCTCGGCGCGCGCCCGGTGCTGCGCGGTGTCGACCTCACCGTCCGCCGCGGCGAGGTCGTGGCCCTGCTGGGGGCCAACGGCTCCGGCAAGTCCACCGCCGTCCGTTCGGTCATCGGCCAGGTTCCGCTGACCGGCGGGACCGTGGAACTGTTCGGTACGCCGCTGCGCCGGTTCCGGCAGTGGGCCCGCGTCGGTTACGTACCGCAGCGCACCACGGCGGCCGGCGGCGTCCCCGCCACGATCCGCGAGGTCGTCGCCTCCGGACGGCTGTCGCGCACGAGGTTCCTGCCGCTCGGCAGGCAGGACCGGGCGGCCGTGGACCGGGCCATCGAGCTCGTCGGCCTCACCGAGCGCGCCGAGGACTCGGTGAACGCCCTCTCGGGCGGCCAGCACCAGCGGGTGCTGATCGCCCGCGCGCTCGTCGCCGAGCCCGAGGTCCTGATCATGGACGAGCCCATGGCCGGCGTCGACCTGGCCAGCCAGGAGATCCTCGCCGCCACGCTGCGCGAGCAGGTCGCCGGCGGCGCGACGGTGCTGCTCGTCCTGCACGAACTCGGTGCGCTGGAACCGCTGATCGACCGGGCGATCGTCCTGCGCGACGGCTGCGTCATGCACGACGGGCCGCCCCCCGAGGCCGTGGGCCAGCACGCCCTGCCCGGCCACGACCACGTACACCCCCACGCGGCCACCGAGCCCGTACGGACGGGACTGCTGACCTGATCATGCTGGAATTCCTGAACCCCCCCTTCATGCAGCGGGCCCTGATCGCGGCCGTCCTGGTCGGCATCACCGCCCCCGCCATCGGCATATACCTCGTCCAGCGCCGGCAGGCCCTGATGGGCGACGGCATCGGCCACGTCGCGATGACCGGTGTCGGCCTCGGTTTCCTGCTCTCCACCAACCCGGTGTGGATGGCGACGCTCGTCGCCGTGGCCGGTTCGGTCGTGATGGAGCTCATCCGGTGGTACGGCCGCACCCGCGGCGACATCGCCCTGGCCATGCTGTTCTACGGCGGCATGGCGGGCGGCGTGATGCTGATCAACCTCTCGGACACCGGCTCCAACGCCAACCTGACCTCGTTCCTCTTCGGCTCCCTGTCGACGGTCTCCGAGGAGGACGTCACCGCGATAGTCGTCCTGGCCGCCTTCGTGGTGCTGGTCACCGTGGGCCTGCGGCGGCAGTTGTTCGCCGTCAGCCAGGACGAGGAGTTCGCCCGGGTCACCGGGCTGCCGGTGCGCGTGCTCAACCTGCTGGTCGCCGTGACGGCCGCCGTCACGGTCACCGTGGCGATGCGGGTCGTCGGCCTGCTGCTCGTCAGCGCGCTGATGGTGGTGCCGGTCGCCGCCGCCCAGCAGATCTCGAAGTCCTTCAAGGTGACGTTCGTCCTCGCCGTGGTCATCGGTACGGTGGTCACCCTGGCCGGCACCGTGACCTCGTACTACCAGGACGTGCCCCCCGGCGCGACGATCGTGCTGCTGGCCATCGCCGCGTTCGTCCTGCTCACCGCACTCGCCACGCCGCTGGCCCGCCGGCGCGCCAAGGTCCGCGGGAGCGAGGCGGACCGGTGCACCCTTGAGGTACCGGCGGCCCGCCCGGCGCCGGACGACGTACGGGTGTGACCGTGGCGCCGGGCCGGGCTGGCACAATGGCCCGACGTACGTACGGGCGACACGAGGAGGCAGCTGTGGCGACGGCGCCGATCAGTGGCACGAACGCGGCACCGGTACGCGGCCGGTCCACCCGGCAGCGGGCGGCGGTCGCGGCGGCGCTCGACGAGGTCGACGAGTTCCGCAGCGCCCAGGACCTGCACGACGTGCTCAAGCACCGGGGCGACTCGGTCGGGCTGACCACGGTCTACCGCACGCTCCAGTCCCTCGCCGACGCGGGCGAGGTCGACGTGTTGCGCACGACGGACGGCGAGGCCGTCTACCGGCGCTGCTCGACCGGTGACCACCACCATCACCTGGTGTGCCGCGTCTGCGGCAAGGCCGTGGAGGTGGAGGGCCCGGCAGTTGAGCAGTGGGCCGAGACCGTCGCCGCGCAGCACGGCTATGTGAACGTGGCCCACACGGTGGAGATCTTCGGCACCTGCGCGGACTGCGCGGCCGAGCGGAGCTGACCGCCGGCGGGAGGCCCGGGCACCGGGCCCCCCACCGTCCGGCTCACGCCTGCGTGACCTCCTCGGCCCCGCCGAACCGCCGGTCGCGCCGTGCGAACTCCAGGCAGGCACGCCACAGGTCCCGGCGGTCGAAGTCCGGCCACAGGACGTCCTGGAAGACCATCTCGGCGTACGCGCTCTGCCAGATCAGGTAGTTGGACGTGCGCTGCTCACCGCTGGGACGCACGAAGAGGTCCACGTCCGGCATGTCCGGGTAGTAGATGTACTTCGCGAAGGTCTTCTCGTTGACCTTCGACGGGTCGAGCTTCCCCGCCGCGACGTCCTGGGCGATGCGCTGCGCCGCGTCGGCGATCTCGGCCCGGCCTCCGTAGTTGACGCAGAAGTACAGCGTCATCCTGTCGTTGTCCTTGGTCTGCTCCTGGGCGACCTGGAGCTCCTGGACGACGGACTTCCACAGCTTCGGCATGCGGCCGACCCAGCGGATGCGGATGCCGAGCTCGTCCATCTCGTCGCGCCTGCGGCGGATGACGTCCCGGTTGAAATTCATGAGGAACTTCACCTCGTCCGGCGAACGCTTCCAGTTCTCCGTGGAGAAGGCGTACAGCGAGAGGTTCTTGACGCCCATCTCGATACAGCCCTTGAGGACGTCCATGACGACGCCCTCACCGACCTTGTGGCCCTCGGTGCGCGGCAGACCCCGCTCCTTGGCCCAGCGGCCGTTGCCGTCCATCACGACGGCGACGTGCTTGGGCACAAGCTCGCCGGGGATCTTCGGCGGGGTGGCGCCGGAGGGGTGCGGCTCGGGGGTCTTGTACTCACGCCGGTTACGGCCGCCGAGCATCCCGCGTACTGCCATGGGCTTCTCTCGTCTCCCTGTGTCACTTCTCTACGTACCGCAGCGAGCGCAGACCGCGCTCCAGATGCCAGTGCAGGTAGGCGGACACGAGCCCGCTCCCCTCCCTGACGTGACGCGCCTCGGACGCGTCCGCCGTCTCCCAGTCACCGGTGAGCAACGCGCTCAGCAGTTCGACGGCCTCCGCCGAGGGTACGACGCTGCCGGGCACCCGGCAGTCGCCGCATATGACGCCGCCCGCCGCGACGGAGAAGAACCGGTTCGGTCCGGGCATTCCGCACTTGGCACAGTCGTCGAAGCTCGGGGCGTAGCCGTTGACGGCCAGCGAACGCAGCAGGAAGGCGTCCAGGATGAGGTTCGGCGCGTGCTCGGCGCGCGCGAGGGTGCGGAGCCCGCCGACGAGCAGCAGGTACTGCTGGACGGCGGGCTCGCCCTCGTGGTCGGTGAAGCGCTCGGCAGTCTCCAGCATCGCGGTGCCGGCGGTGTAGCGGGCGTAGTCGGAGACGATCCCGCCACCGTACGGAGTGATCGTCTCGCTCTGGGTGCACAGGGGAAGGCCCCGGCCGACGAGCTCGCTGCCGCGCGCGAAGAACTGCACGTCCACGTGCGAGAAGGGTTCGAGCCGCGCCCCGAACTTCGACTTGGTGCGGCGCACCCCCCGGGCCACGGCACGCACCCGCCCGTGGCCGCGGGTCAGGATCGTGATGATCCGGTCGGCCTCGCCCAGCTTCTGCGTACGCAGCACGACGCCGTCGTCCCGGAACAAGCTCATGCGGCCATTGTCGCCCACCGGGGCACCGGCCCACGAAGCGGTTCCGGAAGCCGTTCGGGCCGGCAGGGCTCCCCCGCCCCTCCCCAAGGGCCCCAGGGGCGCCCTGCGCGGGCCGCCAGCGGCCTACGAGGGCGTACGGGCGGCTGCGGCGAGCAGCTCCGCGGTGTCGGCGGGACAGAGCTGGAGCGCGCCGCCGACCATGGTCAGCACCTCGCGCTCCGCCTGGCTGTACGGCCCGTCGGCGAGCGCGATCCTGGCGCCCCGCAGCAGGACGCCCTCGCGGCCGGCGACGGCCAGGTGGGGTGCGAGGGGTTCGAGGACCTCGTGCAGCTCTATGGCGAGGGCGGCGCCGCAGGCCTCGGCAGCGGGATCGGAGGTGCCGCCGGGGCCGGTGTCGGCGGCGAGCACCTCGACGATGGTGAAGAGCTGTTCCTGGGTGCAGTCGTCGAGCCCGGCGTCGCGGACGACGGCCGCCGCGGTCTCCAGGACCGTACGGGAGGTGGTGCCGCCCGCCGCGAGCACGGCGAGCGTGACCGTGTGCACGGCCTCGCGGAGCATCGCCGAGAAGCGGGTGGTGGTGGGGCGGTCCAGGGTGTCGGTCGCGAAGTGCGCCCGGCACGCGGCGCATTCGACGACGGGGCCCGCGCTGCCCCGGTTCAGCAGGGGCAGGCCCAGGACCGTGAGGCGGTGGCGGCCGGTGAGGCGCCGGTAGTTGCGGTCACCTCCGCAGCCCGGGCAGAAGAACTCGCCGTCACCGACGGCGTCCCAGACGGTGCGGATGCCGCAGATGCGTAGCTTTGTGGCGCTTTGTCCTTTGGCTGTCCGCACGTCGCACACCTCCGTAACGCCACGGCAACATTGCCGCGTTGGACGTGATGTTAGCCACACGCGTGATGTGGCGTCAGTATCCCGGACGTCACAACACCGGGAGATGGCCGAACCCCGCCCACCCTCGGAGGGTGAACGGGGTTCCCGGGCCGGTCGGTTCGGCGTCATGTAGGGCGTTTGTCCGTCATGCCGCCCGCCGGTGTCAGCGGGTCGCGCGGTTGACCGCGGAGACCACGGCCTTGAGCGAGGCGCGCGTGGTGTTGGCGTCGATCCCGATGCCCCACAGCACCTTGCCGTCGATGGCGCACTCGATGTAGGAGGCCGCCTGGGCGCTCGCGCCCTCGCTCATCGTGTGCTCGGTGTAGTCCAGCAGACGGGCGTCGATGCCGATGGCCTGCAGCGCTTCGAAGAACGCGGAGATCGGTCCGTTGCCCGTGCCGGTCAGCACCGTGTCCGTGCCGTCCACCGTGGCCTCGACGGTGATCGTGTCCTGGCCGTCGGAGCCGGTGGTGGTCTGCCCGGAACGGATCTGTACGCGTCCCCAGGCGTTCTCCGGGTTCGGCAGGTACTCGTCCCGGAACGTCGACCAGATCTGGGCCGGGGTGACCTCCCCGCCCTCGGCGTCCGTCTTGGCCTGAATGATCCGGGAGAACTCGATCTGCATGCGGCGCGGCAGGTCCAGCTTGTGGTCGTTCTTCAGGACGTAGGCGATCCCGCCCTTGCCGGACTGCGAGTTGACCCGGATGACGGCCTCGTAGGACCGGCCGACGTCCTTCGGGTCGATCGGCAGGTACGGCACCGCCCACTCGATGTCGTCGACCGTCTTCCCCTGGGAGGCGGCGTCGGCCTCCATGGCGTCGAAGCCCTTCTTGATGGCGTCCTGGTGGGAGCCGGAGAAGGCGGTGTAGACCAGGTCGCCCGCGTAGGGGTGGCGCGGGTGGACCTCCATCTGGTTGCAGTACTCGCTGGTGCGGCGGATCTCGTCGATCTGCGAGAAGTCGATCTGCGGGTCGACGCCCTGGGAGAAGAGGTTCATGCCCAGGGTGACCAGGT
The DNA here is from genome assembly GCF_040611875.1 of Streptomyces sp. NPDC006516. Lineage (NCBI taxonomy): Bacteria > Bacillati > Actinomycetota > Actinomycetes > Kitasatosporales > Streptomycetaceae > Streptomyces > Streptomyces sp. NPDC006516. The sequence goes on along the minus strand of NZ_JBEXPD010000001.1, from coordinate 566,543 downwards.
CGACGTTGCCGGTGCGCTCGCCCTGGCCGAACAGGCAGCCCTCGATGCGGTCGGCGCCGGCCATGATGGCCAGCTCGGCGGCGGCCACGGCCGTGCCCCGGTCGTTGTGCGGGTGGACCGACAGGCAGACGTACTCGCGGCGGGACAGGTTGCGCGACATCCACTCGAAGCGGTCCGCGTGGGTGGAGGGCGTGGAACGCTCCACGGTGGCGGGCAGGTTGAGGATGATCTCGCGGCCCTCCTCCGGCTGCCAGACGTCACAGACGGCCTCGCAGACCTCCAGGGCGAAGTCCAGCTCGGTGTCGGTGAAGATCTCCGGGCTGTACTGGTAGCCGAAGATCGTCTCGTCGCCCAGGATCTTGTCCGCGTACTCCATGACCAGCCGCGTGCCGTCCACGGCGATCTGCTTGACCTCCTCCTTCGAGCCGCGGAAGACCACGCGGCGGAAGGTGGGGGCGGTGGCGTTGTACAGGTGGACGGTGGCGCGGCGGGCACCGACCAGCGACTCGACGGTGCGCTCGATCAGTTCTTCGCGGGCCTGCGTCAGGACGGAGATCGTCACGTCCTCGGGGATCGCGCCCTCTTCGATGATGGAGCGCACGAACGCGAAGTCGGTCTCGCCGGAGGACGGGAAGCCGACCTCGATCTCCTTGTAGCCCATGCGTACGAGCAGATCGAACATCTCGCGCTTGCGGGCCGGGGACATCGGGTCGATCAGGGCCTGGTTGCCGTCGCGCAGGTCGGTGGACAGCCAGCGGGGCGCCCGCGTGATGCGGTTGTCGGGCCAGGTGCGGCCGGAGATGTCCACGGCCTCGTACCCGCGGTACTTGTGCACCGGCATCCCGGAAGGCTTCTGCAGCTGCGTCGCGTTGGTGACCGGGGTGGGGCCACCCACGGGGGTGGCGGCATCGGCGTTCGCGGAAGGGTTCACTGCGGTCATGGCGTACGGCTCCTCTGAGGTCCAGCAGGGGCGGCCGACTGTGTCGCTGCAACAGCGAACTCCGCGGGGAGGGAGCCGGCCTACGACTACAGGCCCTCGCCGCGGCAGCTAAGAAGGAGCAGCCCGAAACGCATGATGCGGCCACACTAACCGAGGGGCGCCTGGTGCGTCGGTCCGTATCAGTATGCGGGATCGCGCCTTCATGGAGGCAGAACGGTGATACATCACTCTATTTCGTCAATCGCAATCGCAATTAGTGACAGCGCGGTGACGGAGTGCCACAGTCGTTTGCATGCAGCCTCGACCGAACAACGGGCTCCGGCCCGTCTTCTGCACGATCGTGCCGCCCCACGTCCTCGACAAGCTGTCCCAGGCCGACGACCCGCTCCTGGCCGACCCCGCGCGGCGCACCCTGGAGGCCGACGCGGCCCGGCGCCACCACCGGCAGGTGACCGCGCTGGCCTGGACCCCCCAGGCAGCCCGCACCTCCGCCGCGGTCCCCAGCAAGCCCCACCGCACCCTGTACGACTGCCGGCACGGCACGGATCTGCCGGGCCACAAGGTCCGCGACGAGGGGGACGAACCGACCCAGGACGCCAGCGTCAACCGCGCGTACGCGGGACTGGGCGCCACCTTCGACCTGCTGCTCACTGAGTACGGCCGCAGCTCGATCGACGGCAAGGGGCTGCCCCTCATCGGCTCCGTGCACTACGACGAGAAGTACAACAACGCGTTCTTCGACGGCGAGCAGATGGTCTTCGGGGACGGTGACGGCGAGATCTTCCTCGACTTCACCATCGCGATCGACGTGATCGCCCACGAACTGGCGCACGGACTCACCCAGTACACCGCCAACCTGGCGTACGAGGGCCAGTCGGGCGCCCTCAACGAATCGGTGTCGGACGTCTTCGGCTCCCTGGTCAAGCAGTACTCGCTGGGCCAGAGCGCGGACCAGGGTGACTGGCTGATCGGCGAGGGCCTGCTCGCCCCCCGGGTCAGCGGCGTCGCGCTGCGCTCGATGAAGGCCCCGGGCACGGCGTACGACGACGACGTGCTCGGCAAGGACCCGCAGCCCGCTTCGATGGACGACTACGTCGAGACGGAGGACGACAACGGCGGGGTCCACATCAACTCCGGCATCCCCAACCGCGCCTTCTACCTGCTGGCCACGGCGCTGGGCGGCAACGCCTGGGAGCGGGCCGGCCGGATCTGGTTCGACGTCCTGACCGGCGGCGAACTGGCCCAGGACGCGTCGTTCACGGACTTCGCCAAGCTGACCGTCACAGCGGCACGGCACAGGTTCGGCGAGGGCGACGAGGCCGAGGCGGTGCTGAAGGCGTGGTCGGAGGTGGGCGTGCCGACACGCTGACCGGGTAGATACGAGCCGGCCCCGTCCGGACGGGGCCAGGCAGGAGCAGGACGCATGCGCATTCAGGTGAGCCGGACCGGCGGTTTCGCCGGCATCGCACGCCGCGGCGAGGTCGACACCGCCGGGCGGCCCGACGCGGCCGAGTGGGAGACCCTGGCCGAGGCGGCGCTCGCCGCCGGGCGGGACGGCCCGCCGGCGGGGGTGCCGGACGGCTTCCGCTATCGGATCACGGTGGGCGACCGGGCGGTCGACTGCGCGGACCCACGCCTTACCGACGCGCAGCGGACGCTGATCTCCAGGGTCCTGAAGGAGGGCGCGTAGGCCCGGGAGGAGTTCTCCCGGGCCTACGCCCAGGAGGGGTCCGCCCGGAACCCGGGCCGCGCGGTCTCCCCGCCCGCCCGGGTCTCCCGCGCTCCCCGGGCCGCGCTCGCCGAGTCGGCCTCCCTCGCCGAGTCGGCCGCCCTCGCTGCCCGGGTCGCTCTGCCTCAGAAGCCCAGCTTGCGCAGCTGCTTCGGGTCGCGCTGCCAGTCCTTGGCGACCTTCACGTGCAGGTCCAGGAAGACCGGCGTGCCCAGCAGCGCCTCGATGTGCTTGCGCGACTTCGTACCCACGTCCTTGAGCCGCTTGCCCTTCGGGCCGATGATGATGCCCTTCTGGCTGGGCCGCTCGATGTAGACGTTCGCGTGGATGTCCAGCAGCGGCTTGTCCGCCGGACGGTCCTCGCGGGGCAGCATCTCCTCGACGACCACCGCGATGGAGTGCGGCAGCTCGTCCCGTACGCCTTCCAGCGCGGCCTCGCGGATCAGCTCCGCGACCATGACCATCTCGGGCTCGTCGGTGAGGTCGCCCTCCGGGTAGAGCGGAGGGCTCTCGGGCAGGAGCGGGGCGATCAGGTCGGCGAGGAGACCGACCTGCTGGTCCTTGACCGCGGAGACCGGGATGATCTCGGCCCACTCGAAGCCGAGCTCGTCGGCCAGGGCGGAGACGGCGAGCAGCTGCTCGGCGAGCGCCTTGGACTCGACCAGGTCGGTCTTGGTGATGATCGCGATCTTCGGGGTCTTCTTGATCCCGGCGAGTTCCTTGACGATGTACTTGTCGCCGGGGCCGAGCTTCTGGTCGGCGGGCAGGCAGAAGCCGATGACGTCGACCTCGGCCCAGGTGGTCCGTACGACGTCGTTCAGCCGCTCGCCGAGCAGGGTGCGCGGCTTGTGGAGGCCGGGCGTGTCCACCAGGATCAGCTGGGCGTCGTCACGGTGCACGATCCCCCGCACCGTGTGCCTGGTGGTCTGGGGGCGGTTGGAGGTGATCGCCACCTTCTGACCGACCAGAGCGTTCGTGAGGGTGGACTTGCCCGCGTTGGGGCGGCCCACGAAGCAGGCGAAGCCGGCCCGGTGGGGGGCGGTGTTCTCAGCCTGCTGCGCAGCGGCTTCGGTGTTCGGTCGAGCGCTCATGGCGCCCATTCTCCCCGATCCCGGCGGCGGCGATGCACAGCAGGGCGAGCCCGCCCCCGATTCAGCCCGCGGTGACCGTGGATCGCAGGGTGCCGTCGGGGCCCGCGAGCAGCACGGGCGTCTCCGGGCCGCCCAGGTCACGGACGGCGGCGCGGTCGGCGTCGGAGGCGGCGTCGGCCTGTGAGACGACGGCCGCCGCCTCCAGCGATGTGGCGCCGCTGGCCACGGCCATCGCGACGGCGGTCTGGAGCGCGCTGAGCTTCAGCGACTCCAGGGTGACGGTGCCGGCGGCGTACGTGCGTCCGGTCTCGTCCCTCACGGCGGCGCCCTCCGGCACCGCGTTCCGGGCGCGGACACTGCGGGCCAGCGTGACGATCTTGCGGTCCTCGGCGCCGAGGGCGTTGTCATCGGTCATGTGCTGAGCATACGAAGCGGCCTGGCGCGCCCACCGCGACGGGGTCCGCTCACCCCGGCACGGGGTACATCGAGCCGCGTCGTCCTTCGGGTGAGGCCAGCCACTGGAGCTTGGCCTCCGTCCCCGTGTCCGGCAGCGGCGTGTGCAGGACGATCACGAGGTCAGGGCGTGCGGGCACCCGCAGCTGGGTGGACTCCACGCACAGGGTGCCGACGAGCGGGTGGGTGAGCTCCTTGCGGACCTGGCCGCCCGGGGCCACGTCCCGCCGGTCCCAGAGCGCCGCGAACTCGGCGCTGAGCTCCCTCGCCTCGTCGACCACGGCCCGGAAACCCTCGTCCCCGGGGTGGTCGGAGCAGGCTGCCCGGTACTGGGCGACGACCTGGCCCGCGATGGTCTCCCAGTGCTTCGATCTGGCCCGGTACACCGGGTCGGTGAAGAACGCGATCATGCAGTTCTGCACGATCCCGGGGCGCATGCCGAGCACCGCCGAGGCCGCGTCGTTGTAGAGCACGGTGTTCCAGTACCGGTCCATGATGTGGGCCGGGAAGGGCATCCAGGCATCGATGAGCCTGGTCAGTCCCGCGCACATGTCCTGGTGGGCCGGGTCGACCTCCAGGGCCGGCGGATTGAGTCCGGCCAGGGCGTAGAGATGGCGGCGCTCCGCGCTGCTGAGGCGCAGCACCCTGGCGACGGAGTCCAGGACCTGCGGCGAGACGGTGATGTCGCGGCCCTGTTCGAGCCACTGGTACCAGGAGACGCCGACGCCCGCGAGCACGGCGACCTCCTCCCGGCGCAGTCCGGGCGTACGCCGGCGGGCCCCACCGTCCGGGAGTCCGGCGTCCGCCGGGCTGACCCTGGCCCTGCGGCTCCGCAGGAACTCACGCAGTTCCGCGAGGCGATGGGCCTTGTCGCCGGTGGCGGCGCGGGCCGTACTGTCACGAACCGCGTTGCTGTGCTGGGCCGGTGAGGCCACGTACTCCCCCTGGTGTCCGTGTGCTCCTGGCAGCCGGCGCGGCCGATGCGCTCCTGGCTGGTGGTGCGGCCAACAGGATAAGTTGCCGCTCCCCACGAATATTCCGGCCCGCCCACGCTGTGGGACATGGCAATCGAATCCCCGACTTCCGCTCCCCCGCGCACCTCCGGCCCGGTGGCCGAGGCCCCGCCCTCGCTCTCCCGCCGGGACCGGCTGGTGCTCTTCGTGCTGTGCGCCGCGCAGTTCATGGTGGCGCTCGACTTCTCCGTACTGAATGTGGCTCTGCCCGTCCTAGGTGAGGACCTCGGCCTGAGCCGGTCCGGGCTCCAGTGGGCCGTCACGGCGTTCGCCCTGCCGTCCGGCGGCTTCCTGCTGCTCTTCGGCCGGATCGCCGATCTCTACGGCAGGCGCAGGCTGTTCCTCGCGGGCCTCGCCGTCTTCGGGGCGGCCTCGCTGCTGGCGACGCTTGCCTGGGACCCTGCTTCCTTCCTCGCCGGGCGGGCGCTCCAGGGGCTCGGGGCCGCTGTGATCGTGCCGACCGGGATGTCCCTGCTGACCACGACGTTCCCCGAAGGCCCGCTGCGGGACCGGGCGCTGGGCATCAGCGGGACGCTGCTCTCGCTGGGCTTCACCGTCGGGATGGTGGCGGGCGGTGTGCTCACCGACACCCTGGGCTGGCGCTCCACGATGGGGCTGCTGACCGGCGCCGCGGTCATCGTGTTCGTCCTGGCTCCGAAGGTGCTGGCCGAGTCACGTACGCCGGAGCGGCCGAAGCTCGACGTGCCTGGTGCCGTCACCGTGACCGGCGGTCTCCTCGCGCTGATCTACTCGCTGTCGACGGCCGCCGAGCGCGGCTTCGGTGGGGCGGACGCGCAGATCACCCTGGTGCTGGGAGTGGCCCTGCTGACCGCGTTCGTGATCGTCGAGTCCCGCTCGGCGGCCCCGCTGGTCTCCCTGCCGATGCTGCGGCGTCGTACGATCGCGTTCGGCAACCTGGGCGGTCTGGCCACGTTCTCGATGATGAGCACCATCGTGTTCGTCCTGACCCTGTACCTCCAGGACCTGCTGGAACTGTCGGCCCTCGGGACGGGGCTCGTCTTCGGGGTCCAGGGCCTGGCGTCGGTGGCCGCCGGCGTGTACGCCCCGAGGATCGTCGGCCGGATCGGCGCACGCCGGACACTGGTCCTGTCCCTGATCGGCCAGGGCGTGTTCATCGGGGCGCTGCTGGGCCTGGGCGAGGACTCCGGTGTCTGGCTGGCCACGGTGGCCGTGTCCCTGGCGAGCGCCTTCCACCTGGGCGCCATCATCGCCTACGGACTGACGGTGACCTCCGGCGTGCCGAACGAGGAGCAGGGCCTGGCGACCGGTCTGGTCACCACGACGCAGCAGGTGGGCATCACGATCGGCATCCCGCTGCTGGGGGTGCTGTCGACCACGCAGGGTTCGCTGTTCGAGGGCGTACGGCTGGTGGTGGCCATCGCGGCGGTCGTCCTGGTCGCGACGGGGCTGGCGGTCGGTGCCGGTCTGCGGCGGGCCTGACGGCGCTGCCCCGCGAGCCCCTACGGCCGGTCCAGGCGCAGTCGTTGCGCCTTGGGGAGGCCGGCCACCACCAGGTCGTAACTGTCCTCCACGAGCTCCCGGACCATCCGGTCCGGGAGCTCGGAGACCGTCACGGTGTTCCAGTGCCGCTTGTTCAGGTGGTAGCCGGGGACGATCGCGGTGTGCTTCTCACGGAGGCGCAGCGCCTCGTCCGGATCGCATTTGAGGCTGACCTTCAGGGGCCGCGCGTCCAACACGCTGAGCGCGAACATCTTTCCCAGGACCTTGAAGACCGAGGCCTCGGGTCCGAAGGGGAACTCCTCGACGCCCGCGTTGAACTCCAGGCACAGGGCGCGCAGCTCCTGGGGGGTCATGCCGTCTCCGCCCCCTCCGGTTCCACCAGCACCGTGACGATCTTGTTCCTGCGGCCCGCAGGGGACTCCGCGGTCAGCCGCAGCTTGCGTCCGTCGGGGAGGTCGACGATCGAGGTGGCGCCGGAGATCGGTACCCTCCCGAGCGCCTTGGCCAGCAGGCCGCCGACCGTCTCCACGTCCTCGTCGTCGTACGAGTCGAGGCCGAACAGCTCGCCGAGGTCGCCGATGTCGAGCCGGGCGGTGACCCGGAAGCAGCCGTTCTCCAGCTCCTGGACCGGGGGGAGTTCACGGTCGTACTCGTCGGTGATCTCGCCGACGATCTCCTCCAGGATGTCCTCGATGGTGACGATGCCTGCCGTGCCGCCGTACTCGTCGATCACGACGGCGACGTGACTGCGGTCCTGCTGCATCTCGCGCAGCAGGTCACCGGCGTTCTTCGTGTCGGGGACGAAGGCGGCGGGCCGCATCGCGGTGGAGACCAGGTCCGCCTCCGCGTCCCTGTTGATGTGCGTCTTGCGGACGAGGTCCTTGAGGTAGACGATCCCGACCATGTCGTCCTCGTTCTCGCCGGTGACCGGGATCCGGGAGAAGCCCGAGCGCAGGGCGAGGGTCAGTGCCTGACGGACCGTCTTGTAGCGCTCGATGCAGACCAGGTCGGTGCGGGGCACCATCACCTCGCGTACGAGGGTGTCGCCGAGCTCGAAGACCGAGTGCACCATGCGGCGCTCCTCGTCCTCGATGAGCGACTCCTGCTCGGCGAGGTCGACCATGGCGCGCAGTTCGGCCTCACTGGCGAAGGGGCCCTTGCGGAAGCCCTTGCCGGGGGTCAGCGCGTTGCCGAGGAGGATCAGGAGCTGAGGGATCGGCCCCATGATCCTGGCCAGCGGCAGCAGGACGTACGCCGCGGCCGTGGCGGTGTTCAGCGGGTGCTGACGGCCGATGGTGCGCGGCGAGACCCCGATGGCGACGTAACTGACGAGGACCATGACGCCCATGGCGACGGCCAGCGCCTGCCACGTCTCGGCGAACTCCTGGAGACAGGCGTACGTGACGAGCACACCGGCCGACATCTCGCAGGCCACCCGGACGAGCAGCGCGACGTTGAGGTAGCGGGTGGGGTCGGCGGCGACCTGTTCCAGCTTGGCGCTGCCGCGGCGTCCGGCCCGGACGGCCTCGGCGGCACGGAAGCTGGACGTGCGCGCGATCCCGGCCTCCGCACAGGCCGCGAGCCAGCCCACCACGATCAGCAGGACGGCCCCGGAGACGAGAGGGACGCTCACGAGACGGTGGGGGCCGGGGACGGACCGGTCAGCCCGCGCTCGCCGCGCCAGCCGTCCACGATCGCCGCCTGGAGGCCGAACATCTCGGCCTTCTCGTCCGGCTCCTCGTGGTCGTAGCCGAGGAGGTGCAGCACCCCGTGGACGGTCAGGAGCTGGAGCTCCTCGTCCATGGAGTGCTGCGTCTCGGCGTCCTCGCCCTGCTTCTTGGCGACCTCCGGGCAGAGCACGATGTCACCGAGGAGCCCCTGCGGGGGCTCCTCGTCGTCCTTGGCCGGGGGACGGAGCTCGTCCATCGGGAAGGACATGACATCCGTCGGGCCCGGCAGGTCCATCCACTGGATGTGGAGCTGCTCCATGGCGGCGGTGTCCACCACGATCACCGACAGTTCGGACAGCGGATGGATCCGCATCCGGGCGAGGGCGTAGCGGGCGATGTCGAGGATCGCCTGCTCGTCGACCTCGGTTCCGGACTCGTTGTTGACGTCGATCGACATGGTGCGCTGCGACTACTTCCCTCTGCGGCCGTTATGGCCGTCCGCGTTGTCGTACTTCTCGTACGCGTCGACGATACGGCCGACGAGCTTGTGCCGGACGACATCCTGGGAGGTGAGCCTGGAGAAGTACACGTCCTCGACGTCGTCCAGGATCTCCTGGACCTGACGCAGACCGCTCTTGGTGCCGCCCGGAAGGTCCACCTGGGTGACGTCACCGGTGACGACGATCTTCGAGTCGAAGCCGAGGCGGGTGAGGAACATCTTCATCTGCTCGGCGCTGGTGTTCTGCGCCTCGTCGAGAATGATGAAGGCGTCGTTCAGGGTCCTGCCTCGCATGTACGCCAGCGGCGCGACCTCGATCGTTCCCGCGGCCATGAGCCGGGGGATCGAGTCGGGGTCGAGCATGTCGTGCAGGGCGTCGTAGAGCGGGCGCAGATACGGGTCGATCTTGTCGAAGAGCGTGCCGGGCAGGAAGCCGAGCCGCTCCCCCGCCTCGACGGCGGGCCTGGTCAGGATGATCCGGCTGACCTGCTTGGACTGAAGGGCCTGGACCGCCTTGGCCATGGCCAGATAGGTCTTTCCGGTACCCGCGGGACCGATGCCGAACACGATGGTGTGCTTGTCGATCGCGTCGACGTACCGCTTCTGGTTGAGCGTCTTGGGGCGGATCGTGCGGCCCCGGCTGGAGAGGATGTTCTGCGTGAGCACCTCCGCCGGGGTCTCGGCACCGTCCCCGTTGCCGTTCCCGCTCGCCCTGAGCATGGCGATCGAGCGTTCCACCGCGTCCTCCGTCATCGGCAGCCCGGTGCGGAGCACCAGCACCATCTCGTCGAAAAGGCGCTGGATCAGTGCGACGTCGGCCGCGCTTCCAGTCGCGCTTATCTCGTTTCCCCGGACATGGATGTCGACGGCCGGGAACGCCGTTTCGATCACGCGCAGCAGCGAGTCGCCGGACCCCAGGAGCATCACCATGGGATGCGCGGCCGGGATGCTGATCTTGGCGCGCGCCTGCGGCTGTGTAGGTGACTGAGTCATGGGCCGGCCCTCGGGCCTGCGCATACCTCCCGTTGCAGGGCCGTCGCTGCTCGACCGCCTCTGGACTACCAGCGTACGACTCCCCGCCGACAACGCCGAGAGGTTTTACCCGGTGATCATCAGCGCTTCACTGCCGGAAGCCGATGGTCGGCACGGCGCGGCGCAGTGGCCAGGCCCGGCAGGTGCCGGGCAGCAGCTCCTCCAGGAAGGCGTAGCGCTCCAGCGCCGCCGGGTCCTGGTCCGCGCAGGTGCGCACCTGCTGCCACCATCCGGCGACCTCGGCCCAGCCGGGCGCGGACAGGGACCCGCCGAACTCCTGCACCGAGAGGGCCGCCGTCAGTCCGGCGAACGCGAGGCGGTCGGCGAGCGGCCAGCCGGCCAGGGTCCCGGTGAGGAAGCCGGCGACGAAGACGTCGCCCGCGCCGGTGGGGTCCAGGGCCTCCACCTCGATGGCGGGCACCTCGGCGGCGGTCCCGGCCTCCCGGTCGACCGCGTAGGCGCCCTCGGCACCCAGGGTGACCACGGCCAGCGGAACCCGCTCGGCCAGGGCGTGTGCGGCGGCGCGCGGGCAGTCGGTCCGGGTGTAGCGCATGGCCTCCTCCGCGTTGGGCAGGAAGGCCAGGCAGTGGTCGAGGTCGGGCAGGGCGTCCAGGTCCCAGCGGCCGGTCTCGTCCCAGCCGACGTCGGCGAAGACCATCGCGCCGTCGCGGGCCGCGCGGGCCACCCAGGGCTCGCTGCGGCCGGGGACCAGCGAGGCGACGGCGGCGCGGGCGCGGGGCGGGCGTCGGGGGAGCGTACGGCCGGGCACCACGGGTCCCGCCGGGGCGGGGGCCTCGTGGCCGTGCGAGACCATGGTGCGCTCGCCCTCGTACGCCATGGAGACGGTGACGGGAGAGTGCCAGCCGGGGACGGTGCGCGAGAGGGAGAGGTCGATGCCCTCGCCGTGTTCGAGGGCGTCCCAGCAGTACTCGCCGTAGTGGTCGTCCCCGAAGGCGGCGGCCAGTGAGGTGTGCAGGCCGAGGCGGGCGAGGGCGGTGGCCATGTTGGCGACGCCGCCGGGACTGGAGCCCATCCCCCGCGCCCAGGACTCGGTTCCGCGCACCGGCGCGGAGTCCAGGCCGGTGAAGATGATGTCGAGGAAGACCGTGCCGGTCAGGAAGACGTCACAGGCGGGGTCCTGCGGGGCGCGCAGCCCGTACAGCGGGTCGATGCCTGGATCAAGTGTGCTCACCGTGCGCTCCCCGGGCGAGGATGTTCTGAACAGTGCGGGATCCGGCCAGTGTGCCCGATTCGCCCCTCCGTCCCGAGGGTCCGCGCCGTACCGCGCACAGCCACTCCGACCTGCATAAACATGCGCTGTTACCCGAGCTGGTCATGCATAAACATGAACGTGACCCAGATCACATCGGCCCGGCTTTCCGCTGCCTGGGCGCGCTTGATACAAATTGGCCCGCGAGCACCGTTCGGGACAGTTGACGACGAGTGCCGCTTCTGTGGCATTCCCCCGCTTCTTCTCGCATCATCCTCCCCTGCTCCACCTCGCCGTACCCTCCCCTGCCTTCTTCTGCCTCCTCAGGCATGTCTTCAGGAACGCCCATGTCCTCGCGCCCTCGCGCCGCGTGGCCCCTGGTCGCCGTGTTCACCGCCGGTTACCTCGCCGCCTATCTCCTCCCCACCATCGTCGGCCGCCTCAGCACTTATCTCGGGCTGAGCTCGGCACAGGCTGGTCTGGTCGGCAGCGCCCTGCTGCTGAGCTCGGCATCGGCCGGATTCACCCTGGCGGGCCGCGTCGAGAGATTCGGGTCGCGCAGACCCGCTCGGGCAGGTCTGGTGCTGGCGGTGCTCGGCTACGGCTGCGCCGCGCTGACCACCTCGGTGCCTCTGGTCGTCGCGGGTGTGGTCGTCGGCGGTCTCGGCTCGGGCACGGCGACCGCCGTCGCCGCTTCGGGCATCGCGGCGCAGCGCGATCCGCACCGCACCTCGTCGCTGGGGCTCCTCAGCGTCTCGGCGACGGCGGGGGCCCTCTATCTGACGGTCCCCCACCTCGGCGGCGGGCACCGGCTGCCCTTCGCCTCCATCGCGCTGGTCGCCCTGCTCGTCTGGCCCGCCACCTCGCGGCTGGGCGGCCCGGCCGCCGTGGGCGAGACGTCAGCGGTACAGGGCCGCCTCCCGCACCGGCGGTCGGGCCTGGTGCTGGCGGGCGGGATGCTCGTCTGGTCCATGGCCCAGAACGCCCTGTGGGGCGTGAGCAGCCGCATCGGAGCCGTCCAGGTGGGGCTCTCCGAGGTGACCATCGGCGCCGTGTTCGCCGCGGCGCTGGGCGCCGGGCTGCTCGGCGTCATGGGAGCCGGGATGCTCGGGTCCCGTCTCGGGCGTGCCGTGCCCATCGGTCTCGGGACGATGATCATCGCGGGGAGCATCGTGCTCAGCTCCTCGGCCGAGGACCTCGGGGCCTTCGCGACCGGCGAGATCGCCTGGAACACCTTCTACCCGGTGGTCCTGTCGTATCTGATCGGCCTGGCCGCCTCCCTGGACGTCCGCGGCCGGTGGGCGGTCCTCGCGGGCTCGGCCTCATCCGTCGGCACGGCCTGCGGCCCCCTGCTCGGCAGTGTGCTCTCCGAGCAGGCGGGCTACGCGGTGATGGGCCTGATCCTGGGGGCCGCCACGCTCCTGGTGGCGGCCCCGGTCACCGCGGTGGCGCTGCACACCGGCGGACGCCCGCTGGTGCCGGGTTCCGTCCGGCGCAGGGGCGGGGCCCCTGCCGCACTGCTCGCCGCGACGACCAACAGCCTCTCCGGCGCGGTGCCCAAGCTGGGCGCGCCGGAGCAGGCGGTCGCGGAGATCAGCGTGCCCGCGCTGCGGCGCAGGCGGCTGGTGCGGAGCGCGTTCCGGACGGCGGGACCGGCCGGAGGCGCGGGTCAGTCGAACGCGTACGCCTCGACCTCGGAGAGGTAACGCGCCCTGCGCTCCTCGTCGTGGTCGAGGAAGGCCGCCTCGAAGGAGTTCCGGGCCAGCGTGCGCAGCTGTTCACGGTCCAGGCCGAGCGCCTCGTGGACGGCGTGGAAGGTGTCTCCGACGTATCCGCCGAAGTAGGCCGGGTCGTCGGAGTTCACCGTGCAGAGCAGCCCGGCGTCCATCATGGCCCGCAGCGGGTGCTGCTCCAGGACGTCGATGGCGCGCAGCCGCACGTTGGACAGGGGGCAGAGCGTGAGCGGGATCCGCTCGGAGACCAGCCGGTCCACCAGCTCCGGGTCCTCCATGCAGCGCAGGCCGTGGTCGATGCGCTCGACACCGAGGACGTCCAGGGCCTCCCGGATGTACTCCGGCGGGCCCTCCTCGCCCGCGTGGGCGACCTTGCGCAGCCCGAGGGCCGTGGCGGCGGCGTACACCTCGCGGAACTTCGCGGGCGGGTGGCCGACCTCCGCCGAGTCCAGGCCGACCGCGCTGATGCGGTGCAGGTACGGCTTCGACGCCTCCAGCGTCTCCAGCGCCGACTCCGCGGACTTGTCGCGCAGGAAGCACATGATCAGCTGGGTGGAGATGCCGTGCTTCTCCTCGCTGCGGTCCAGCGCCCTGCCGAGCCCTTCGACGACGGTGCCGATCGGGACGCCCCGGTCGGTGTGGGCCTGCGGGTCGAAGAAGATCTCCGCGTGCCGGACGCCCTGGGCGGCGGCACGGGTGAGGTAGGCGTCGGCGAGCTCGGCGAAGTCGTCCTCGGTGCGCAGCACCGCCATGAGGGCGTAGTAGAGGTCGAGGAAGCTCTGCAGGTCGTCGAAGAGGTATGCGGTGCGCAGCTCTTCGGTGTCCGCGTAGGGCAGGTCCACGCCGTTGCGGGCGGCGAGTTCGAAGGCCAGCTCGGGTTCGAGGGTCCCTTCGATGTGGAGGTGGAGTTCGGCTTTGGGGAGGTGCACGGAGTTCTCGTTACGTGTGGCGGGTGGGTACGGGGACCCGGATCAGGTCCTGGGCGATGGTCAGTTCGCCTTCGAAGCCGGCCGCCCTGGCCTGGTGCTCGAAGACATCGGGGTCGCTGTAGCGCTGGGAGAAGTGCGTCAGCACGAGGTGCCGCACGCCCGACTCCTTCGCCACCCGGGCGGCCTGTCCCGCGGTGAGGTGACCGTGGTCGGCGGCCAGCCGGCCGTCCTCGTCGAGGAACGTCGACTCGATGACCAGCATGTCGCACCCCTCGGCGAGCGCGAACGCGCCGTCGCAGAGCCGGGTGTCCATGACGAACGCGAAGCGCTGTCCGCGGCGGGTCTCGGAGACCTCGTCCAGCGTGACGCCGCGCAGCGCACCGTCCCGCTGGATCCGTCCGACGTCGGGTCCCGAGATACCGTGCCCGGCCAGCTTCGCGGGCAGCATCCGCACCCGGTCGGGCTCGGTGAGGCGGTAGCCGAAGGACTCGACGGGATGCGAGAGCTTCCGGCTGTCGAGGGTGTACGAAGCAGTGGTCGCGAGGACCCCGTCGGCCGCGACCGGCGCCTCGGTCAGCTCCACCGACTCGCGGTAGGCGGTGGCGTACCGCAGCCGGTCGAAGAAGCGCTGTCCGCTCGCCGGGAAATGGGCGGTGACGGGGTGCGGCACCTGATCGAGATTGATCCGCTGGATCACTCCCGCGAGGCCCAGCGAGTGGTCTCCGTGGAAGTGTGTGACGCAGATCCGGTCGATGTCGTGCGCGGCGACGCCCGCCCGCAGCATCTGGCGCTGGGTGCCCTCGCCCGGGTCGAAGAGGATCCCCTCACCGTCCCAGCGCAGCAGATAGCCGTTGTGGTTGCGGTGGCGGGTCGGGACCTGGCTGGCGGTGCCGAGGACCACGAGTTCTCGTACGGACACGACGTCAGCCGGGGGGCCACTGCATTCCGCGCCCGCCCAGGACGTGCGCGTGCGCGTGGAAGACGGTCTGTCCCGCGCCCGCGCCCGTGTTGAGGACGATGCGGTAGCCGGTGTCGGTGATCTTCTCGTCGGCGGCGACCTGTCCGGCCTCGCGCAGCACGTCGGCGGCGATCTCCGGTTCGGCGGCGGCGAGCGAGGCGGCGTCGGGGTAGTGCGCCTTCGGGATGACCAGGACGTGGGTGGGAGCCTGGGGGTTTATGTCACGGAAGGCGACGGTCGTCTCGCTCTCACGGACGATGGTCGCCGGGATGTCCCCCGTGACGATCTTGCAGAACAGGCAGTCGGTCTGCGGCTCTCCCGCCATGGCCCGGCCTCCTCGCTCGTAGGGTCCTCGTGATCGGTACACCGCATGCTATCCGGCCCGGGTCCGCGCACCGAGCCCGCGGCAACGGCGGCGCGCGGAGGCACCGGCGTCGACCGGACGCACCCCCGCGTGCCCGGTACGGCGGACAGCCCGGCGGCGCGATGCGGGGCGGCCCGCCCCTCAGCTCCAGCGCCCGGTGCGTCCCATCAGCAGCGCCCCCGCGGCCGTCCCCGCGGTCGAGGTACGCAGCACGCTGGGGCCGAGCCGGTACGGGGGTGCTCCCGCCTCGGCGAAGGCGGCGAGCTCCTGGGGCGAGACCCCGCCCTCGGGGCCCACGACCAGCACGATCGTGCCGGTGGCGGGGAGTGCGGCGGTGGCCAGTGGCTCGCTGCCGCTCTCCCGGTCCTCGTGCAGGACTCCCGCGAAGTCCGCGCCCGCCAGCAGAGCGGCGACCTGCTTAGTCGTCATGGCCTCCGCGACCTCGGGGAAGCGCACGCGGCGCGACTGTTTTCCGGCCTCGCGGGCGGTGCTGCGCCACTTGGCCAGTGACTTGAGCCCTCGGTCACCCTTCCACTGCGTGATGCAGCGCGCGGCCTGCCACGGCACGATCGCGTCGACGCCCGTCTCGGTCATCGTCTCCACGGCGAGTTCGCCCCGGTCCCCCTTGGGCAACGCCTGGACGACGGTGACGAACGGGGTGGGCGCGGGCTCCTCGTGCACCGTCTCCAGGCCCGTGACGACGAGCCGGTCCTTGCCCTCGGCCGTCCGTACGACGCCTTCGGCCCAGCGCCCCCGTCCGTCGGTGAGGACGACGTCCTCCCCGGGGTTCAGCCGCTTCACGGACACGGCGTGGCGCCCCTCGGGCCCATCCAGGACGAACTCGGGCCCGCCGGGCAGGTGTTCGACGACGAAGACCGGTGCCGTCACTGGGCACTCCTCACACTCACTGCCGCTCGCGCGGCGTCCGTTTCTGCGGCGAGCAGGCCCACGAGTTCCCCGGCGGGCAGCTCGCGTGCCAGCCTGTGCCCCTGGCCCGCCCACAGGGCCATGCCCTGGGCGTCCCCGGCCGCGGCCGCCGCCCTGCGCAGCCCGCTGGTCAGCTGGTGCACCTGCGGGTAGGCGGCGGGGGCGTACGGACCGTGTTCCCGTACGAACCTGTTGACCAGCCCGCGTGCGGGACGCCCTGAGAACGCCCGGGTCAGGGCCGTGGTCACGAACAGCGGGTTGGTCAGGGCGTCCTTGTGCAGCGGGTGCGCCCCCGACTCGGGGCAGGGCAGGAAGGCCGTGCCCAGCTGCGCTGCGTCGGCCCCCGCGGTCAGGACCGCGGCGATCTGGGCACCGCGCATCAGACCGCCGGTGGCGATGACAGGCAGCCGTACGGACTCGCGGATCTCGGCGATCAGGGCGAGCAGTCCGGTGCCGGAGAGGCCGCCCTGGGGGTCGTCGCGGTGCGTGGACTGGTGACCGCCCGCCTCGGTGCCCTGGACGCAGAGGACGTCGGCGCCCGCCCACTGGGCGTTGCGTGCCTCCTGGGCCGAGGTGACCGTGACGACGGTGCACGTGCCGGCGGCGGCGAACGCGTCGAGGATCTCGCGCGCGGGGCAGCCGAAGGTGAAGGAGACCACGGGCACGGGGTCGTCCAGCAGGATCGCGACCTTGGCGTCGTAGCCGTCGTCCCCGCCGGCGTCCGGGTCGCCGAGCGGGGTCTCGTACCAGGAGGCCTCACCCGCCAGCTGACTGCGGTAGACCTCGACGGCACTGGGGTCGGCGACCGATGGCTGCGGCATGAAGAGGTTCACGCCGAAGGGCCGTCGGGTCATCCTCCGGAGCTGCTCGATCTCGTTGTACATCCCGTCCGCCGTCTTGTAGCCGGCGGCGAGGAACCCCATCCCACCGGCCTCGGAGACCGCGGCGGCCAGCTCCGGCCGGGAGACGCCTCCCGCCATCGGGGCCTGCACGATCGGGTAGCGGCAGAGATCGGTGAGGGGCGACGACATGACCGCATCGTGCCATGTCCGGCGGATCGTTCCGAATCAGCCCTTGTCCGCAGCGGGAACGCGGCGGCGGACACGGCGACGCCCGCCGGCTCCGTACCTGCGGACACGGCGACGCCCGCCGGTCCGGGGACCGGCGGGCGTCGGGGTGGCAGGGCTCAGCGGCCGTTGAACGCGTCCTTCAGGCGGGAGAACAGCCCCTGCTGCCCCGGCTGGAACTGGCCCGTGGGCCGCTCCTCGCCGCGCAGCTTGGCCAGCTCCCGCAGGAGGCGCTCCTGCTCGGGGTCCATCTTCGTCGGGGTCATGACCTCGACGTGCACGATGAGGTCGCCGCGCCCGCCACCACGCAGGTGCGTGATGCCGCGCCCGTGCAGCGGTACCGACTGGCCGGACTGGGTGCCCGGCCTGATGTCGATCTCCTCCAGGCCGTCCAGCGTCTCCAGCGGCACCTGGGTGCCGAGGGCCGCCGCCGTCATGGGGATGGTGACCGTGCAGTGCAGGTCGTCGCCGCGCCGCTGGAACACCGGGTGCGAGAGCTCGTGGATCTCGACGTACAGATCGCCGGCGGGGCCGCCGCCGGGGCCGACCTCGCCCTCGCCCGCGAGCTGGATCCGGGTGCCGTTGTCGACACCGGCGGGGATCTTCACGGTGAGGGTGCGCCGCGAGCGGATACGGCCGTCGCCGGCGCACTCGGGGCACGGGGTCGGTACGACGGTGCCGAAGCCCTGGCACTGCGGGCAGGGGCGCGAGGTCATGACCTGGCCGAGGAAGGACCTCGTGACCTGGGAGACCTCGCCACGGCCGCGGCACATGTCACAGGTCTGCGCGGAGGTGCCGGGTGCGGCCCCCTCACCACTGCAGGTCGTACAGACGACCGCGGTGTCGACCTGGATGTCCTTGGTCGTGCCGAAAGCCGCCTCGTTGAGGTCGATCTCCAGCCTGATCATGGCGTCCTGGCCGCGCCGGGTCCGCGAACGGGGCCCGCGCTGGGCCGCGTTGCCGAAGAACGCGTCCATGATGTCGCTGAAGTTGCCGAAGCCGCCGGCGCCGAAGCCACCGGCCCCGCCACCGCCGCCCGAGGCCGACAGCGGGTCGCCGCCGAGGTCGTAGACCTGCTTCTTCTGCGGGTCCGACAGCACCTCGTAGGCGGCGTTGATCTCCTTGAACCGCTCCTGGGTCTTGGGATCCGGGTTGACATCCGGGTGCAGCTCGCGGGCGAGCCTGCGGAATGCCTTCTTGATCTCGTCCTGAGATGCGTCGCGGCGCACGCCGAGTACGGCGTAGTAGTCCGTGGCCACTTACGACTCCGCCAGGATCTGTCCGACGTAACGTGCCACTGCGCGTACCGCTCCCATCGTTCCGGGGTAGTCCATGCGGGTCGGTCCGACCACGCCGAGTTTGGCGACTGCCTCGTCGCCCGAACCGTAGCCGACCGCGACGACGGACGTGGCGTTGAGGCCCTCATGGGCGTTCTCGTGCCCGATCCGTACGGTCATGCCCGAATCCGTTGCCTCACCGAGCAGCTTCAGCAGGACGACCTGCTCCTCCAATGCCTCCAGCACCGGCCGGATCATCACAGGGAAGTCGTGCCCGAAGCGGGTGAGGTTGGAGGTGCCGCCGATGATCAGCCGCTCCTCCGTCTCTTCGACCAGTGTCTCCAGGAGAACGGAGAGCACCGTGGACACGGTTCCACGGTCCTCGGTCTCGAAGGACTCCGGCAGATCCTGCACCAGCCGCGGGACGTCCGCGAAGCGCCGTCCGACGACCCGGCTGTTGAGCCGGGCCCGCAGATCCGCCAGAGACGTGTCACCGAACGGTGCAGGGCAGTCGATCATACGCTGTTCGACCCGGCCCGTGTCCGTGATCAGCACGAGCATCAGCCGTGCGGGAGCCAGGGACAGCAGCTCCACGTGCCGCACCGTGGACCGGGTCAGCGAGGGGTACTGCACGACGGCGACCTGCCGGGTCAGCTGCGCGAGCAGCCGGACCGTGCGGCCCACGACGTCGTCGAGGTCGACAGCGCCGTCGAGGAAATTCTGGATGGCCCGGCGCTCGGGCGACGACAGGGGCTTGACGCCCGCGAGCTTGTCGACGAAGAGCCGGTAGCCCTTGTCCGTCGGGATGCGCCCGGCGCTGGTGTGCGGCTGGGCGATGAAGCCCTCGTCCTCCAGCACCGCCATGTCGTTGCGGACGGTGGCCGGGGAGACCCCGAGGCTGTGCCGCTCCGTGAGCGCCTTGGAGCCGACGGGCTCCTCGGTGCCGACATAGTCCTGAACAATGGCGCGCAGCACTTCGAGTCTGCGTTCGCTGAGCACCGCGCACACCTCCAGCTGTGGTTCTCCGGCGTCTGCCTGGCACTCTGTGCGTTCGAGTGCCAGCGATCCCCCCGGTCAGTGTACGGGGGCAGGGTGGGCCGGAGGCAAGGGCGACCGGCCACGCTCTCACGCGACGGTGCAGGTCGTTGCCGATAGCGTCGTCGTATGGACGTCGCTTGGGAAGAGTTCGGCTGGGAGCGGTTGGGCAACGGTACGGGGCGGCGGCGCCTTCCCGTCTGGGACGCGACCGCCGCGCTGGTCGCCGGGGAGGACGGTGTGCTGCTCTACGACACCGGTTCGACGCTCCGGGAGGGTGTCGAGCTGCGGAGTCAGGCGGAGGCCATGCTGGGCCGGAGGGTGACGCATATCGCACTCAGCCATCCGCACTTCGACCACGTGCTGGGCACCGCCGCCTTCGCCGGGGCGGAGGTCTACGGGGCGGTCGGCACCGCCGCGCTCCTGGAGCGGGGCGCCGGGGAACTGCGGGCGGACGCGGTGCGGCACGGGATGAGCGAGGCGGACGCCGCGGCGGCCACGGACGCCCTGGTGGCGCCGCGGCACCAGGTGAGCGGCGAGTGGACGCTCGATCTCGGCGGCGGTCTCCAGGTGCTGCTGGCCAATGTGGGCCCCGGCCACAGCGGGCACGACCTCGCGGTGCTGGTGCCGGGCTCCCCCGTCGTGGTGCTCTGCGGCGATCTGGTCGAGGAGTCGGGCGAGCCGCAGGCCGGCCCGGACGCGGTCCCCTCGCACTGGCCTGCCGCACTGGACCGGCTGCTGGAGCTGGGCGGCGAGCAGGCTCTGTACGTCCCGGGGCACGGGGCCGTGGTGGACGCGGCGTTCGTACGGGCGCAACGCGATCAACTGGCCGCGCGCTTCGGCGTGTCGTGAAAGCGGCCCCGATTATCGTGCTGCCATGCGCAGCTACCAGCCGGACCTGACTCCGCCGTGGAAGAAGTCGGCCCCCGCCCCCGAGGTGCCCGCCGAGCCCGACCTGGTCGTCGAGGAGGCCGTCACCGGCTTCTGCGGGGCGGTCGTCCGGTGCGAGAAGACCGCCGAGGGCCCGACGGTGACGCTGGAGGACCGCTTCGGCAAGCACCGGGTGTTCCCGATGCAGCCGCGCGGCTTCCTGCTGGAGGGCGAGGTGGTCACCCTCGTACGCCCGTCGGCGGGCGGGCCCTCGCGTCCCTCCCGTACGGCGTCGGGCTCGGTGGCCGTCCCCGGGGCGCGGGCGCGGGTGGCGCGGGCGGGGCGGATCTACGTGGAGGGCCGGCACGACGCCGAGCTCGTCGAGCGGGTCTGGGGCGACGACCTGCGTATCGAGGGCGTGGTCGTGGAGTACCTGGAGGGGATCGACGACCTTCCGGCGATCGTGCGGGAGTTCGCCCCGGGTCCGGACGCCCGGCTCGGCGTCCTGGTCGACCATCTGGTGCCGGGGTCCAAGGAGTCCCGGATCGCCGCCCAGGTCACGGACGCGCACGTGCTGGTGGCGGGGCATCCGTACATCGACGTCTGGGAGGCCGTGAAACCCTCGTCGGTGGGCATCCCGGGCTGGCCGGTCGTGCCGCGCGGCCAGGACTGGAAGACGGGCGTCTGCCGGGCGCTGGGCTGGCCGGAGAACACGGGCGCGGCCTGGCAGCACATCCTGTCCAGGGTCGGCTCGTACAAGGACCTCGAACCGCAGCTGCTGGGCCGGGTCGAGGAACTGATCGACTTCGTCACCCTGCCGGGCTGACAGCCCCGCCCGAGGCCCTCTGAGGAGCCGTGCGGGGCCGTGGCCGCGCGCTCAGTCCACCAGGTCCCGGACCACGGCGTCGGCCAGCAGGCGGCCCCGCAGGGTGAGGACCGCGCGTCCCTCCGCGTACGGGCCGGGCTCCAGCAGGCCGTCCGCCACCGCGCGTCCGGCCGCCGCGAGCCCGGCGGGGGCGAGCAGCGACAGCGGGCAGCCCTCGACGAGGCGCAGTTCCAGCAGGATGCGCTCCACCCGCCTGTCCTCGTCGGCGAGGACCTCGCGGCCCGCTCCGGGGGAGCGCCCCTCGGCCAGGGCCTGGGCGTACGCCCCGGGGTGCTTCACGTTCCACCAGCGCACGCCACCGACGTGGCTGTGCGCCCCCGGTCCGGCGCCCCACCAGTCCGCCCCGCGCCAGTACAGCTCGTTGTGCAGGCAGCGGCCTTCGGGCGTACGGGACCAGTTCGACACCTCGTACCAGGAGAAGCCTGCCGCCGCCATGGCCTCGTCAGCGATCAGATAGCGGTCGGCGTGGACGTCGTCGTCCGTCATCGGGACCTTGCCGCGCCTGATGCGACGGGCCAGCTGGGTGCCTTCCTCGACGATCAGCGCGTACGCCGACACATGGTCGGGTCCCGCACCGATCGCCGCGTCGAGGGAGGCCCGCCAGTCGTCGTCGGACTCACCCGGTGTGCCGTAGATCAAGTCGAGGTTGACGTGCTCGAAACCGGCTTCACGGGCCTCGGCGACACAGGCCTCCGGCCTGCCCGGGGTGTGGGTGCGGTCGAGGATCTTCAGGACGTGCTGCCGGGCGCTCTGCATGCCGAAGGAGACCCGGTTGAAGCCGCCCTCCCGCAGGGCGGCCAGATACGCCGGGTCCACGGATTCCGGATTGGCCTCGGTGGTGATCTCCGCGTCCGGCGCCAGCCCGAACTCCTCACGGATCGCGGCGAGCATCCGGACGAGGTCGGCGGCGGGCAGCAGGGTCGGCGTACCGCCTCCGACGAAGACCGTACGGACCGGCCGGGGGTCGTCGCCGAGCACCTTGCGGGCCTGGCGGACCTCCTGGATCAGGTGGGCGGCGTAGTTGTCGCGGGACGCCAGGGCACCGCCCGAGCCGCGCAGCTCGGTCGCGGTGTAGGTGTTGAAGTCGCAGTACCCGCAGCGGGTGGCGCAGTAGGGCACATGCAGGTAGAAGCCGAGCGGACGGTCTGCGGCGCCTTCCAGGGCATGGCGGGGCAGCGCCCCGTCGTCGGGCACGGGTTCACCATCGGGCAGTACGGAAGGCATACCGTCCATTGTCACTCGCCGCCGGAGCTGCCCCGGACCGCCGCATGGCGGGCACGGTCCCAGGGTTCGGTCACCCGGGCCCTGGCCTCGGGCCCGGGGCTGCGGGCCGTGGCCTCGGGCTGCGGGCCCCGGGCCGTGCTGCCCGCCTCAGCGCCCGGCCGTCGGCCCCTCGTGCCGTGGTCCCCGCTCAGTCGACCTGGAGCACGAGCATGGCCAGGTCGTCGTCGGGCGGGCGCTCGGCGAAGGCGTGGACGGCCCGCTTGATCCGGTCGGCTATCCCGGCGGCCGGCAGCCCCGCGCAGTCGGCGAGGGCCCGTGCGAGGCCGTCGCCGTCGTCGAACATCAGCCGCCCCGAGCGCCGCTCCGTCACGCCGTCGGTGACACAGAGGAGGCTGTCCCCCGGTGCCAGCTCGAAGCTCTGGCTCTCGTACGCCACGTCGTCGACGACCCCGAGCAGGACCTGCGGTTCGGCGGCGGGCCGCACGGTCCCGTCGGGGCGCAGCAGCAGCGGGAGCGGGTGGCCCGCGCTCGCCACGGTGCAGCGCACCCCACCGCCCGGGAGCGGCACGAGGTCGCCGTACAGCAGGGAGAGGAAGCGGGACTGGGAGCCGTCCTGGTTCTGCCCGTCCCCCTGGATCTGCTGACCGCCCGCCGCGGCGACCATGAGTGCGGCGGCTTCCGCGGCCTCCATGGCGTCGTCCAGGAGGAGCCGGTTGAGCCGGTCGAGGACCTCTCCGACCCGGAAGCCCTCCCGGGACAGCAGACGCAGCCACGGGCGGGCCAGACCGGTGACGACGGCGGCTTCGGGGCCGCTGCCCTGTACGTCGCCGAGCACGAAGCACCAGCGTCCGCCGGGGCAGGGGAAGAGGTCGTAGAAGTCGCCGCCGACGACACCGTCGTCCCCCGGCTCGTACACCAGGGCGCTCGTGACGCCGGGTATGTCGGCGACCTTGGTGGGCAGCAGACCGCGCTGGAGGATGCGGCTGATGGTGGCCTGCCGGGTGTAGGCGCGCGCGGCGCCCACGGCGAGGCCGACCCTGCGTACGAAGTCCGCCAGGAGGGCGGCGACCTCGTCGGGGATGTGGTCGGCGCCCTCACGGCCCACCAGGACCGCTCCGAGCGTGCGCCCGCCCGACACGATGCGGTGGGCCAGCGCGGCACCTGAGCCCTTGCCGCGTTCCGCCGCCTCGGGCCACGGCAGGGGCACGGGCCCGGTCCCGACACTCCCGGGTAAGCGGAGCGGCTCCTTCTCCAGCGCCGGGCGCAGCAGCTCGGCCCGCTCCTCGTCACGGTGCCAGACACCGGCGAGCCTGGGGACGGCGGCCGGGCCGCCCGCCTCGCTCTCCAGCCATATCGCGCACCAGTCGGCGAGCCGGGGCACGAGGAGCGGGCCCGCCGTCGACGCGACGAGGTCCTCGTCGAGCTGACCGGCGAGCAGGCCGGACGCCTCGGCCAGGAAGGAGAGTCCGCCGCCCCCGGCCCATCCGGCGTCGTCGCGCTCGGCGGACCCGGCTGGGGCGGGTGTCCCGCCGGCGGGCAGGCCGCGCCTGCGGGCGGACGCCTCGGCCCGCGTCGCGTCGGGCAGTCCGTACCGGTCGTCGCCCGGGAGCCGGGCCCAGACGGTCTTGAGGCCGGTGCGATAGGTGATGCCCCAGGACTCGGCGAGGGTGGCGACGAGCTGCAGCCCCCGGCCGTACTCCGCGGGATCGGGCCGTTCCGCGCGGCTGTCGCGCACCGACCGGGCCGGGTGGTGGTCGGTGATCTCCAGCACCAGCGCGGCCGGCTCGGGTCCGGCCGAGTCCTCCAGCCTGAGGAGCAGCTCGACCGTCGTACCGGCGTGCACGACCGCGTTGGTCACCAGCTCGCTGGCCACGGTCAGCGCGTCGTCGGTGAGCCGCTCGCCGAACTCACCGGCGCTGGGCAGACCGTGACCGGTCCAGTCGGCGAGGGCGGCCCGGACGAATCTGCGCGCCGCGGACGACGCCTGCGGGATCCCCGGCAGGCTCGTGCGGGCGACCGCAGGCGTGCCGTCGCCCTGACCGGCGACGACGGTGCCGGGACGGTGAACGACGTCCCGCTGCAAGGGAATGGGCCCCACGGTGCGGCTCCTGACGGTCTCGCGAAACACCGCTGACGTTCTACGACAGAGTGACAGACCGGGCGCACCTATAAGCACCGAGTGACGGAAGTGGCCGGAGTCGAACGGAAACGAACGGGGCCGGCAGGCGCTCCCGCGCCCACCGGCCCCGCATCCACGCTCCGGGCTGTCACGCCTCCCGGGAGCCCGCGTACATGTCCTCGATCAGGTCCTTGTACTCCCGCTCGACGACCGGCCGCTTCAGCTTGAGGCTCGGCGTCAGCTCGCCGTGCTCGATGTCGAGGTCGCGCGGCAGCAGCCGGAACTTCTTGATGGTCTGCCAGCGCTGCAGGCCCTCGTTGAGCCGCTGCACATAGCCCTCGATGAGCTCCACGGCCTGCGGGGAGGCCACCACGTCGGCGTAGGGCTTGCCGCCGAGACCGTTCTCCTCGGCCCAGCCGAGGATGGTCGCCTCGTCGAGCGCGATGAGGGCCGTGCAGAAGTTCCGGTCGGCGCCGTGCACCAGGATGTTCGAGACGAAGGGGCACACCGCCTTGAACTGACCTTCGACCTCGGCCGGGGCGATGTACTTGCCGCCGGACGTCTTGATCAGGTCCTTCTTGCGGTCGGTGATCCGCAGGTAGCCGTCCTCGGACAGCTCGCCGATGTCACCGGTGTGGAACCAGCCGTCGGACTCCAGCACCTCGGCGGTCTTCTCGGGCAGCCGGTGGTAGCCCTCCATCAGGCCGGGGCCGCGCAGCAGGATCTCGCCGTCGTCCGCGATCCGGACCTCGGTGCCGGGGAGCGGCTTGCCGACGGTGCCGGTGCGGTACGCCTCGCCAGGGTTGACGAAGGAGGCGGCGCTGGACTCCGTGAGGCCGTAGCCCTCCAGGATGTGGATGCCGGCGCCGGCGAAGAAGAGGCCGATGTCGGGCGCCAGGGCGGCGGATCCGGAGATGCAGGCGCGGAGCCGGCCGCCGAAGGCCTCGCGGATCTTCGCGTAGACGAGGGTGTCGGCGACCTTGTGCTTGGCGGCCAGGGCGAAGGGGACGGATGCCTTGCCGGTGCGGCGGAAGTTGTCCTGCGAGACCTTCGCGTGCTCGCGGGCGACTCCGGCGGCCCACTGGAAGATCTTGTACTTGGCTCCGCCGCCGGCCCGCGCCTTGGCGGCGACCCCGTTGTAGACCTTCTCGAAGATGCGGGGGACGGCTGCCATGTAGGTCGGCTGGACCACCGGGAGGTTCTCGATGATCTTGTCGACCCGTCCGTCGACGGCCGTGACGTGACCGACCTCGATCTGGCCGGAGGTGAGCACCTTGCCGAAGACGTGGGCGAGCGGCAGCCAGAGGTACTGGACGTCGTCCGGGTTGATCATCCCGGTGGACACGGTCGCCTTGGCCATGTACGACCAGTTGTCGTGCGGCAGCCGCACACCCTTGGGGCGGCCGGTGGTGCCCGAGGTGTAGATCAGCGTCGCCAGCTGGTCCGCGGTGATGGCGGAGACCCGGTCGGTGATCGCGTCCGGGTTCTTCACCAGGTACTCGGCGCCCCTGGTCTCCAGCTCGGCCAGGGTGAGGAGCCAGCCCTCGGGGTCGTCATCGGCGGGCTCGACGCCGGCCGGGTCGATGACGACGACGTGCGCCAGCTCGGGCAGCCGCGCCCTGTTCTCGCGGGCCTTCGCCAGCTGGGCGGCGTCCTCGGCGACCAGTACACGGCTCTCGGAGTCGGCCAGGATGAAGGCGGACTCCTCGGTGTTCGTCGAGGGGTAGATAGTCGTGGTGGCGGCGCCCGCGCACATCACACCGAGGTCGATGAGAATCCATTCGACACGGGTGGAGGAGGCGAGCGCGACCCGCTCCTCCGGCCGGACGCCGAGCGCGATCAGACCGGCCGCGACGGCGTGGACCCGCTCGGCGGCCTGCGCCCAGGTCAGCGACTTCCATTCGTCCGGGCCCTGGCCCGAGGCGGCCGGCACCGGGTAGCGGTAGGCCTCACCGTCCGGGGTGGCCGCCACGCGGTCGATGAAGAGAGTCGCCACGGAGGGCGGTCGGCTATCGATCAAGGTCTGTGTGTCGCTCACGACGTCCTCCGGGCCTGCGGCATTGCTACGACCGGCTTCTTGGTGCTGCTTGTTCTTCCTGCTTCTCGTTCCCGCTCGGCCTGTCTTGTTTAACTGGCGAGTAACTAACGGGGTGGTGATCAGACTAAAGGGCCCGGGACCGTCTGGTAAGAGGCAACAGGCCGCCGCTTCATAACGAACCGGGCCCCTGCGCCACGGACATCCGCGACGCAGGGGCCAGTTGGGCTACTCCTGGGTACTCCCAGGTCGTACAGCCGGGTACGCACCGACACCTACGGCGCGTACGACCGCGTACGCGCCGACGACGGCACTTACTTCTTGGCCTTGCCCTCGCCCGCCGACTCGTCCGTCGACAGCACGGAGATGAACGCGTCCTGCGGCACCTCCACGTTGCCGACCATCTTCATCCGCTTCTTGCCTTCCTTCTGCTTCTCCAGCAGCTTCCGCTTACGGGAGATGTCACCGCCGTAGCACTTGGCGAGGACGTCCTTACGGATGGCGCGGACGGTCTCACGGGCGATGACCCGGGAACCGATGGCCGCCTGGATCGGCACCTCGAAGTTCTGCCGGGGGATGAGCTTCTGCAGCTTGGCCACGAGCCGGACACCGTAGGCGTACGCCTTGTCCTTGTGCGTGACGGCGGAGAAGGCGTCGACCTTGTCGCCGTGCAGCAGGATGTCGACCTTGACCAGCTGGGCGGACTGCTCACCCGTGGGCTCGTAGTCGAGCGAGGCATAGCCGCGCGTCTTCGACTTCAGCTGGTCGAAGAAGTCGAAGACGATCTCGGCGAGCGGAAGGGTGTACCGGATCTCGACCCGGTCCTCGGAGAGGTAGTCCATGCCGATCAGGGTGCCGCGCCGGTTCTGGCAGAGCTCCATGATCGCGCCGATGAACTCGCTGGGCGCGAGGACCGTGGCCCTGACGACCGGCTCGTGCACCTTGTCGATCTTGCCCTCGGGGAACTCGCTCGGGTTGGTGACGATGTGCTCCGAGCCGTCCTCCATCTCCACGCGGTAGACCACGTTGGGCGCGGTGGCGATGAGCTCCAGGCCGAACTCGCGCTCCAGGCGCTCACGGATCACGTCGAGGTGCAGCAGACCGAGGAAGCCGACGCGGAAGCCGAAGCCGAGCGCGGCCGAGGTCTCCGGCTCGTACACCAGGGCGGCGTCGTTGAGCTGGAGCTTGTCCAGGGCCTCACGCAGGTCCGGGTAGTCGGATCCGTCCAGGGGGTAGAGCCCCGAGAACACCATCGGCTTGGGGTCCTTGTAGCCGCCCAGCGCCTCGGTCGCCCCCTTGTTCAGGGAGGTGATGGTGTCACCGACCTTGGACTGCCGGACGTCCTTCACACCGGTGATGATGTAGCCGACCTCACCCACGCCGATGCCGTCGGCCGGGGTCATCTCCGGGGAGGAGACACCGATCTCCAGGAGCTCGTGGGTGGCGCCCGTCGACATCATCTTGATGCGCTCACGCTTGTTGAGCTGACCGTCGACGACCCTGACATAGGTGACGACACCGCGGTAGGCGTCGTAGACCGAGTCGAAGATCATCGCGCGGGCGGGTGCGTCCGCCTGACCGACCGGAGCCGGGACGTCCCGGACGACCCGGTCCAGCAGCGCGTCGACGCCGACACCGGTCTTCGCCGAGACCTTGAGCACGTCCTCGGGCTGGCAGCCGATGAGGTTGGCGAGCTCCTCGGAGAACTTCTCGGGCTGGGCGGCCGGCAGGTCGATCTTGTTGAGCACCGGGACGATGGTGAGGTCGTTCTCCATCGCCAGGTAGAGGTTGGCCAGCGTCTGCGCCTCGATGCCCTGAGCGGCGTCGACCAGGAGGACGGTGCCCTCGCACGCGGCCAGCGAGCGGGAGACCTCGTAGGTGAAGTCCACGTGGCCCGGGGTGTCGATCATGTTGAGGATGTGGGTCGCGCCCTTGTCCTCACCCTCGGTGGGCGCCCACGGCAGACGGACCGCCTGGGACTTGATGGTGATGCCGCGCTCGCGCTCGATGTCCATCCGGTCGAGATACTGGGCGCGCATCTGCCGCTGGTCGACCACTCCCGTCAGCTGGAGCATCCGGTCGGCAAGGGTCGACTTGCCGTGGTCGATGTGCGCGATGATGCAGAAGTTGCGGATCAGCGCCGGGTCGGTACGGCTCGGCTCGGGCACGTTGGTAGGAGTCGCGGGCACGCAGGGTCCTGATTCTTGAGACGCCGGACGCCGTGTCTCGGGTCGATGTCGGGTCGGACGGATCGATACGTAGCCTCCATGGTCCCACGCCTGCGGGACCGGGACCGGTTTGGGCCGGTCCGAGGGTGACTGCTACCGTGGGCAGCTGTGCCTCGTGGCCCTCAGAAGCGGCGTGGCGCACATAGAAGATCCAACGAACCTGAAAAGGCTCTTTCGTGGCGAACATCAAGTCCCAGATCAAGCGGAACAAGACGAACGAGAAGGCGCGCCTGCGCAACAAGGCCGTCAAGTCCTCGCTCAAGACCTCGATCCGCAAGGCCCGTGAGGCTGCCGCTGCCGGTGACGTCGAGAAGGCCACTGTGGCCGTCCGTGACGCGTCGCGCCAGCTCGACAAGGCTGTCTCGAAGGGTGTCATCCACAAGAACGCCGCCGCCAACAAGAAGTCGGCGCTGGCGCTCAAGGTTGCCGCCCTCCAGGGCTGAGCTACTGATGTGATCGCCGGGACGGATTCAGCGGGCCCTCTCTCCCGCTCCTGACCGGCACCCCGCGCCGCACACCGAACCTGCGTTCGCCACGCGGGTGCGGCGCACAAAGTGTGAACCGAAGGCCCCGGCCGACGTCCTCCCCAGGATGTCGCCGGGGCCTTCGGCGTGGTGCGGCATGGTGTGGTGCGGTGCTGCACGGGATACGCGGAACCCATGCCCCACGGCCCGCCGCGCCTCGCGCCCCAGCGGGGAGAGCGAGCCGCACGGGCCACGGCAGGGGTGCGGTCAGCGGCCGCCGGAGCGGGCCGCGCGGGCCACGGCGACCACGGCCTTCTCCAGGGCGTACTCGGGGTCGTCCCCGCCTCCCTTGACGCCGGCGTCGGCCGCCGCGACCGCGAGCAGCGCAGCCGCCACTCCGTCCGGCGTCCATCCGCGCATCTGCTGGCGCACCCGGTCGATCTTCCAGGGCGGCATCCCGAGCTCGCGGGCAAGGTCCGCAGGCCGTCCGCCACGGGCCGAGGAGAGCTTGCCGATGGCCCGGACGCCCTGGGCCAGAGCGCTGGTGATCAGGACCGGCGCCACACCCGTGGAGAGCGACCACCGCAGCGCCTCCAGTGCCTCCGCCGCCCGGCCCTCGACCGCGCGATCGGCCACAGTGAAGGAGGATGCCTCGGCGCGGCCCGTGTAGTAACGGCCGACGACCGCTTCGTCGATGGTGCCCTCGACGTCCGCGACCAGCTGGGATACGGCACTCGCCAGCTCCCGGAGGTCACTGCCGATGGAGTCCACCAAGGCCTGGCACGCCTCGGGGGTGGCGGACCGCCCGAGCGCCCGGAACTCCGACCGTACGAAGGACAGCCGCTCGGCCGGCTTGGTGGTCTTGGGACACGCCACCTCCCGCGCCCCCGCCTTGCGCGCCGCGTCCAGCAGCCCCTTGCCCTTGGCTCCGCCCGCGTGCAGGAGCACGAGAGTGATCTCCTCGGCCGGGGCGCCGATGTACGCCTTGACGTCCTTGACGGTGTCGGCGGAGAGGTCGTGGGCGTTGCGGACGATCACCACCTTGCGCTCGGCGAAGAGCGAGGGACTCGTCAGCTCCGCGAGCGTGCCCGGCTGCAGCTGGTCCGGGGTGAGGTCGCGGACGTCCGTATCGGCGTCCGAGGCGCGGGCCGCCGCCACCACCTGCTGCACGGCGCGGTCCAGGAGCAGGTCTTCCTGGCCCACGGCGAGGGTGACGGGGGCGAGCGGATCGTCGGTGGAATTGCGTCTGGTGGCCATCGCCGTCCAGCATCCCACGCCCGTGTGACAACGCCGGGGGCCGCCGCCCGGACGCGTTCCCGCTCGGGACATGCCGGAGAATGACCGGGTGAGCGATGTGAGACATGTACTGGTGCTGCCCGACCGGGACGCCGCCGAGGAGGTCGCCGGGGAACTGGCCGACAGGTTCGGCGTGACCGAAGAGCCCCAGCTCGTCCGGGACGCCCTGGCCGGGGAGGACGACGCCGAGGACGCCCAGTGGCTGGTCGTGGTGGAGGACCCGGGCGCACGGCTGGACTCCGCGGCGCTCGACATGTTCGCCGCGGAGTACGAGGGATGGCTGGAAGTGCCGTAACGCGCGGCACCGCCCGTCGGCGTCGTTAAAACCAGGGCACCGGCCGACGCGGTGAGGCGTGCACTCAGGTCGGCGCCTGGGGCTCAGGGCCTGGGCCTGGGCCGGTGTCTGGGCTCAGGGCCGGGACCGTGAAGCGCGGGCCCGGGCCGCGAGGCGGGGGCGTGACCGGTGCCCCCGCCAGGTCAGCTCTTGGGGACGATCTGGATGTCCATGTCGATCTTGATGCTGGGGCCGACGACCGCGATGCCGCGCGCCAGCATCGTCTGCCAGGTGAGCGTGAAGTCCTCGCGGTGCAGCTCGGTGGTTGCGCGGCAGGCGGCCCTGGTCTCACCTTCGAGGCCGTTGCCCAGGCCCAGGTACTGGGTGTCCAGCGTGACGGTGCGGCTCACGCCGTGCAGGGTGAGCCCACCGGTGACGCCCCATCGGGTGCCGCCTCGGTGGACGAAGCGGTCGCTGTAGAACTCGAGGGTGGGATACCGCTCGATGTCGAGGAAGTCGGCGGAGCGCAGATGGTCGTCCCGCATCTGGACGTTCGTGTCGATCGACGCGGCGTCGATGACGACATGCATGGCGGAGTCCTCCATGCGGTCGGCGATCCGGACCGCGCCGGCGAAGGTGTTGAACCGGCCGTGGATACGGGCCATGCCGATGTGCCGTGCGGTGAAACCGATCTGGGTGTGCGACGGCTCGATCTCCCAGTCGCCCGGGTCGGGGAGCTGCGGGGGCTGCGCCACCTGGAGGGCCACGTCACCGAGACTCGCGTGGCCGCCCTCGGTCACGGTGACCGGGCCGTGGAAGGGAGTGAAGCCGTCGGCCGTGACGCCCACGCGGTAGTCGCCGGCGGGGACGGTGGCGACCACGTTCCCGAAGGGGTCCGTCTCGCCGGCGACGATCTTGCGGCCGGCGCTGTCGGTGACCACGAAGTCCGCCTGCGGGACGGGTTCGCTGACAGGATCAAGGACCCTGCAGCTCAGCATGCCGGCGGTGAGCGGCACCGGGAATGCGGCGAGGGCGTTGTTCTGAGCGGTATCGGGCTTCGCTCTGCTGCCTAGCCAACGGCCGAACATGTACACGTACTCCCCAGGGGCGGTTCTCACCTCGGACCCCTGCCGGCTGGACGTCGCTGTCGGAGCAGCGGCCCGCCGACGAATACACATTCGATCACCGTTGTGAGGTTCGAGGCAAACGCCGCAGCTCAGAGGGGGTTGTCCCGCCGTGCGCCCAGCTGTCCCAGCTGTACGCGGCTGTACGCAGGTACGACGGAACTTCCGGATTGCCCTGCTCCCCGTCGCGCACCACAGCCCGGGCCCCTGTCATGCCGTGCGCCACCGCACCACCCCCCTCATACGGTCGTGGTCGCGCCCCGAACGTCGGGCAACCGGGGCAGCACCATGCCGAAGTGGTCGTGATACGCGGCGAGTACCTCGGCATCGGCAGCCAGCTCCTTCTCGTACCGCTCGCCCCGCACCGTCGTGATCAGGGTGCGGTCCCGAAGCGTCACCCGGCCTTCGGCGGTGCGTCGTGAGCAGACGGGGGAGCGGGTGAAATGGGAATCCGGCGAGGTGCGGTGATACCAGGCACCGGCCCGGAAATCCGCCAGTACGCGCGGTCGCAGGTCCAGACGGAACTCCCGCGAACTCCCGCGCAACAGATCGAGGTCCCCCTGCGGCGCCTCCCTGAAGCGGAAACTGCCGCAGGGATCGTCCTGTTCCGTACGGGAGTCCAGCGCGAGCGGCCTC
The DNA here is from genome assembly GCF_040611875.1 of Streptomyces sp. NPDC006516. NCBI lineage: Bacteria > Bacillati > Actinomycetota > Actinomycetes > Kitasatosporales > Streptomycetaceae > Streptomyces > Streptomyces sp. NPDC006516. The sequence continues at coordinate 533,978 of NZ_JBEXPD010000001.1, read as the reverse complement.
AGGGCGTGGTCGCCGAAGCCTACGTCGGCGAGCCACGGACCCGTACCGTCCTCTGTCTCCACCCGCAGTGCGACGTGGTCGTACGGAATGCCGAGGCGTCCGCCGTCGCCGAACACCCGCGCCTGGAGCAGGGTGACGCGGAAGCCGAGCGCGCGCAGCAGTCCGGCGAAAGCGCCGTTGAGTTCGTAGCAGAATCCTCCCCGGTGATCGGTCACGATCTTGTCGACGAGCCTCTCCTCCTCCAGGACGATGTCCTGTCCCAGGTGGATCGAGAGGTTCTCGAAGGGCACGGTCATCAGATGACGCAACTGCAGTTCGCGCAGCGCCTCCGCGTCGGCGCGGGCGGGGCGGGCGGCGCCGATGTGTTGCAGGTAGGCATCCACCCAGGCGGGGGCGGATGTGTGGGCCGGCTGGGGCACTTCCTCGTCCATACCGGCAGTCTGTCGCGGCACGCAGGCAGGCGCATGCGCCACGGGACCTAGGACCGCCGACGGAGCCCGGGCGGGACCCCGCGCTCATGAACGGCCTGCCGCGCGCAGTCCCGCCCCGCTGCCCGTCACCGCGATCGCTCCGTGGGTGTCGGTACGCAGTACCTTCGCCCCCGCCGCTTCGAGCGCATCGAGCGTCCGGGCTGCCGGATGGCCGTACGGGTTGTCCGTGCCGCAGCTGATCAGCGCGATCCTCGGGCGGGCGGTGCGCAGGAGGGCGGGGTCCTGATGGGCGGAGCCGTGGTGCGCGACCTTGAGCACGTCCACCCGGGGCAACGCCGGATGGCTGCGCAGCACCCCCTGCTGCGCCGGGGGTTCGAGATCGCCGAGGAGCAGCAGGATCAGTCCGCCGGACCGGACGAGGAGGGTGACGCTGGAATCGTTCGGCTCCTCGGAGCCGAGGGCCCCGGCCGCCCCCCGCGCGTCGGCGGCGGGCCAGAGCACCTGCCAGTGGAGCGGGCCCTCGCGGCGTCGCTCCCCGGGCACTGCTTGGATCACCGGGACGTGCGCCGTCTCGGCCGTTCTCCTCACGAACGCCGCCTGCTCGGGCGGTTCGTCGAGATGCGTGGTCTGGATCGCCCCCACCTCACGGCCCCGCAAGACACCGGACAGTCCCCGCACATGGTCGGCGTGGAAGTGCGTCAGCAGCAGGAGTGGCACGCGGGTGATGCCCAGGTCCCGCAGGCACCGGTCGACGAGCCGGGGTTCAGGGCCGGTGTCCACCACCACCCCCGTACCGTCTCCGGCGGCCAGCACCATGGCATCACCCTGACCCACGTCGCACAGGGCGAAGGCCCAGCCTGGTGGCGGCCATCCCGTCATGAGCCGGGTGAGCGGCACCGGTCTCAGCACCGCCAGCACCAGCAGGAGCGCGGCGGCCGAACAGATCCACGGGTGGCGGATCAGGCGGCGGGCGGACAGCACCAACAGGGCCGTGAGCACAGCCAGGAGAGCGGCACCGCGCCAGCCGCCCGGCCAGTCGACCTCCGCCCCGGGAAGGGCCGCTCCGGTCCGGGCCACCGAAGCGATCCATCCGGTCGGCCAGCCCGCAGCCGTGGCCAGACCTTCCGCCACCGGCATGGCCACAGGAGCTGCGGCGAGTGCGGCGAATCCCAGGACCGTCGCGGGCGCCACCGCGAATTCGGCCAGCAGATTGCAGGGGATCGCCACGAGCCCCACTCGGGACGCGAGGACCACGACGACGGGCGCGCAGACCGCCTGCGCGGCCCCCGAGGCTGCCAGCACCTCGGCCAGCCGTGCCGGAACCCCGTGGCGTCGCAGCGCGTCGCTCCACCGGGGCGCGAGCGTGAGCAGCGCCCCGGTGGCGAGCACGGACAGCAGGAACCCGTAACTGCGGGCCAGCCAAGGGTCGTACAGCACCAGCAGCAGAACGGCGGCGGCCAGGGCCGGAATCAGCGATCTGCGCCGGCCCGTACCGATGGCGAGCAGCGTGATCAGGCCGCAGGCCGCCGCCCGCAGGACGCTCGGTTCGGGACGGCAGACGATCACGAACGCGAGGGCGATCCCTCCGCCGATCAGCGCTGTCATGCGCAGGGAGATGCCCAGTCGCGGTGCTAGGCCCCGCCGTTCGCTGCGCAGGGCCGTGCCAGGGGGCCCGATGAGGAGGAAGAGCAGGATCGAGAGGTTTGCCCCGGATACAGCGAGCAGGTGGGTGAGGTCGGTGGTTCTGAACGCGTCATGCAGTTCGGGCGGAACCCGCGAGGTGTCGCCGACGACCAGGCTCGGCAGGAGGGCTCGCGCATCAGGGGCGAGCCCGTCGGCCGCCTCCCGCAGCCCGGAGCGCAGCCGTCCCGCGGTGCGGTGGAGCAGGGACGGCTCCACCGTGACGCGCGGCGGGTCGTCCGCGTCCGTGCCGAGTACCGCCGCGACGCGCTCACCCTCGCGACGCGGCGGTGCGAGCCGTCCTTCGACACTCAGCCCGGTGGAGGGCAGCAGCCGCTGCCAACGCGCCGCCGCCTCCCCCGGGGCGACCATGACGAGTACCGGCGTGCTGAGCACCGTGACCGTGCCGTCGGGAGCGGTCAGCCGGGTGATCTCGGCGTTCAGCAGCAGGGATACGGGTGTGCTGTGGTCACCCTGTACGCGTGGCCGGGTCTGACGGGGATCCGATGTGACGGTCACGTCCGCTCGGATTCGCGCGTAGTCCTGCGCCAGACCGGGGACGGGTCCGCTGCGGACGTCGGCACCGTGGAGCCCGGCCGCAGCCGCCCCGGCAGCCGCGCAGAGCAGCACGCCGGCGGCAGTGGTGCTACGCGGCAAGGCGCGCCAGGCCGGCCTCGGTGACCGCACCGCCCCTCGCCGCCCAGGAGGCCCGGACTGTCCGTGCGGTCCGGGGCGTCCGTGCGGTCCGGGGCGTCCGCGGGGCCCCGAGCGTCCGCGCGGGCCTATCCACGCCCCTTCCCCGGTCGCTCGGCGCGCCGCGGCCCGGGGGTCGACCATGACGCCGAGGCCGGCGCAGGCACAGAGAACAGCTCCCGTCGCCGCCCACCGCCCAGGCACCCCCAGAGCCAGGACAGCCGCGGCCCATGCCGCGAGAGCGGGAGGGACGAGCCGGAGATCGACAGGAGCCTCCTGGCGCGGGTCCGCCGAATACGACCGCCGTGCCGTGTCGGCAGCCGTGTTCGTGTCGGCAGCCGTGTTCGTGTCCCTCTGCACGTCGGAGCTGTTCATGGACGGACCAGTGGCCGAAGGTCCGCGAACCGGCGGTCGCCGATGCCGTTGACCTCGCGCAGTTCGTCGACCGAACGGTAACCGCCGTGCTCGGTGCGGTAGTCCACGATGTGCTGGGCGAGTACCGGACCGACCCCCGGCAGAGCTTCGAGCTGCTCCACCGTGGCTGTGCCGAGGCTCACCGGCGTACCCGGCGCTGGTTGCCCTGCCGTGGGTCCACCGCTCGTCCCCGCTCCCCCGGGCGGCGCCGCGAGGGAGGGGAAGCCCACCACGACCTGCTCCCCGTCCGTCAGGACACGGGCACGGTTGAGTCCGGTCACGTCGGTCCCCCTGCGGATGCCTCCGGCGGCGCGCAGGGCGTCCTCCACACGGGACCCGGCCGGCAGATACCGGATTCCGGGGCGGTGAACCTTGCCGCTCACATCGACGACGATCCTTCCGCCGAGGTGAGTGCCGGGCTGAGTGCCAGGCTGCGACCCCCCGGCCGGGCCGGGCGCGGCGCCGGTCAGCTGCGTGTGCGTGGAACCGGGCCCGGACGCCTGGGGTGCGGCGGCGTCGGTGACCCGCTCCGGTGGGCGTACGGGCTCGGGGCGGGCCGACCAGAAATGTGCCGCCGCGAACAGCGCGGCCCCTGCCAGGACCACGGCGAGCGCGGCGAGCGCGCGCGGTTCCAGACCGCACCGGAGCTGCACCCACAGGGGTAACCGGTCCCGCAGAGCGCATGCGGCTTCCCGCCACCACCTCGGCGGGGCACCGGCGGAACCGACTTCCCCGCCGCACATGGGCAGGTCCGGCCCGGCGGCCGGAGGCGCCATGGAACTCCCCGCCGACCCCGAACGAGCTCCAGCGGCAGGCGCTTCAGCGGAAGGTACCTGCGTGGGAGGAGCCTCCGCTGGGAGTGCCTGTACGGGGAACCGCCGGGCAGGGGCCTCCGGAGCAGGGGCCGACCCGACAGGTGCCTGCGGGACCACTGCCTGCGCGAGGAGCCTCGTCCGGGCAGAATCCGCCGATGCATGAATTTCGGAGCGCACGGCCCAGGAGGGCGCCGGCCGAGGGCGCTCCCGCAGCCGCAGCCCGGAAGCGTGGGAGACGCCGGGGGATCCGAGGGAACCGGGGGGCCCAAGGTTTCCGGCGAGGCTCGGGATGGAGCAAGTAGGCGCGTCACTGCCCGGCGCGCTCATCGCACCCGAGCCCGCGCCACCGGCCGCCCCGCCCCCGCCCGGCCCAGCACCCGGCACCCCGCCGCCGGCCGGTGGCCGGTCGCCCGCCATCAGTGCGTCCGCTCGTAGTCGCGAGGCTGCCGCCACCGCCGCGTCCGTGCCGCCGGCCGTGCGCCGTCTGCGCCCGCGCCCGCGTGCGGCCACGGCACCGGGCGAAGTGCCGGCCGGGCCGCCGGGGCGGACACCGGATCTGTGCCGGGCACGTCCTCCCGGCCCTGCCCCGCGCGACGCGCGAGGTACGAACCGGTCCATGAGCGGACCGGTCTGGCCAGGCATGGAGACGTACGGCTGCGCGGCGGGAGCCGCGTCCGGTGCAAGAGCCGTCCGCGGGGCCGGAGTCAGGCCGTCGAGGCCACGCGCGCTGGTGGACACGTGCAGTGATCGGAAGGTCATGCCTCACGACGCTAGGCACTTCCGCGAAAACCCGCTGAGCTGCGCTGATTGCGGTGGATAACTTGCCAGTTGTGGATATCTCCACCACACCCAGGAGTGAACCTCAGCGGGGTGAGATCACGACTCCGAGCAGACCCGGCCCGGTGTGCGCCCCGATCACCGCACCCACCTCACTCACATGCAGCTCGCCCAGCCCCGGAATCCGCTGCCGTAGCCTCTCCGCCAGCCGCTCGGCCCCGTCCGGAGCCGCCAGGTGGTGGACCGCGACGTCCACAGCGCCCGTGCCCGCCTCCGCCACGACGATCTCCTCGAGCCGCGCGATCGCCTTCGACGCCGTCCGGACCTTCTCCAGCAGTTCGATACGTCCGCCGTCGAGCTGCAACAGGGGTTTGACGGCCAGGGCGGACCCCAGCAGCGCCTGGGCCGCACCTATGCGTCCGCCCCTGCGCAGGTAGTCGAGCGTGTCGACGTAGAAGTAGGCGGAGGTGCCGGACGCCCTCTTCTCGGCCGCCGCGACCGCGTCGTCCAGACCGCCGCCCGCCTCCGCCGCCTCAGCCGCGGCGAGCGCGCAGAATCCCAGGGCCATCGCCACCATGCCGGTGTCGACCACCCGTACCGGCACCGGCGCGTCCTTGGCGGCGATCAGCGCGGCATCGTACGTACCGGAGAATTCGGCCGACAGGTGAAGGGAGACGATGCCGGTCGCACCCGCCTCCGCGACGGCACGGTACGTGGCGGCGAAGACCTCGGGGCTGGGCCGTGATGTGGTGACGGACCGGCGCTTCTGCAGGGCCAGGGCCAGCGACCGGGCCGAGATCTCCGTGCCCTCCTCCAGCGCCTGATCACCCAGGACCACGGTCAACGGCACTGCGGTGATGCCGTGCCGTTCCATCGCCCGGGGTGGCAGGTAGGCCGTGGAATCGGTGACGATCGCGACATGGCGGGACATGAGCCGGAGGTTACCTTCCGCGGAGGGGGCACGGCAGCCCGGGACCGACCTGCTGATCATTTCCGATCGGTCGAAGGCTGCTTCGACACACTTCCGGCTTCTCCGGTACGCACGTCTCACACCTGCAGCGCACAACCCGACCGCATGCGACCGCCCTCACCAGCAGTCAGCCGGCAGGCGGGCGCCTATCGGCAGGCGGGGTGCTCCGCAGCCAGGGACCGGGTGGGTCAGGTCGTGGTCTCCGGCTTGGAGTTCTTCTGCCACGGGTAGCCGGTGCTCAGCCTCGGGTCCGCGGGGGCGAGTGGCTGCGGTCCTTCGTCGGCGGGTCCGCTCCAGCTCTGTCCGGCCGTCTCGCCCTGCGTCCGGGGCTCCTCGGTCGTCCAGTGCCGCAGGGCTCCCGCCTCCACGTCGATCTGAGCGTTCAGCGCGGCCAGGTCGTCGTCGGCGAACTGCCTGGCCCGGTCACGAACCGCCCAGCGCAGTGACTCCGCGGAGTGCGTGATGCGCTGCGTGCGTTCCTTCAGATCTGGCAGCAGGGAGGCGACCGTCGACCGGTCAGGCTCCCGCTCCATGCGCTTGAGGTCTTCGTCGAGCTCGCGTCCGTGAGCGCTGAGACGCTGGAAGAGCGCCAGCGACTCCGAGAGTGAGGCATCCTCCGCGGCGCCGGCGTTCAGCGCGTCCTGCGTGGCCCGCATCGAGGTGCGCAAGGACAGCCGCAGTTGTGCGAGCTCGCCCGGCACCCCTGGCTGGCTGTAGCTCTTGGCCCTCAGCGCGGTGTCCTCCACGGAGCGGCGGGCCTGCGTGATCGTCCGGTCCACGCCGCGCTTGGCAGCGCGCACGGCCTTGACCCCCGCGTACACCCCGAGCGCCATGAACGCGATGAACAGCAGCGTCAGGATGAGGATCACGGTTTCCATGGACGCCCCTCGATTGTCGACTCGGCTGCCGGTGTGCGGTCGCCCCTTCTACCGTAAACGGAACGGGCAGGCCGAGGGTTCCACCGGAACCCCCAACCTGCCCGTAGGGGAAAGCCCTGGCACACCGGGCCGAGAAGCCCGGGCACCTCACACGGACGGCGGAGGCCGCCCGGCGCCGTCAAGCGGGGACGATGTTGACCAGCTTCGGCGCACGCACGATCACCTTGCGCACCCCTGCCCCGCCCAGTGCGGTGACGACGTTCGCGTCGGCCAGGGCCAGCGCCTCCAGTTCCTCGTCCGTGATCGACGGGGAGATCTCCAGGCGCGCCTTGACCTTGCCCTTGACCTGCACCACGCAGGTCACCGTCTCGTCCACGACGTACGCCGGATCGGCGACCGGGAAGTCCTGGTGGACGACGGACCCGGTGTGGCCCAGCCGGCTCCACAGCTCCTCGGCCACGTGGGGCGCCAGCGGTGCGATCAGCAGCACCAGCCGTTCGGCGACCGACCGCGACAGCGGGCCGCCCGTCTTCGTCAGGTGGTTGTTCAGCTCGGTGACCTTGGCGATCGCGGTGTTGAAGCGCATCCCGGCCATGTCCTGGCCGACGCCGTCGATGGCCTTGTGCAGCGCCCGCAGTGTGTCCTCGGTGGGCTCCGTGTCGACGACGGTGACCTCGCCGGTCGCCTCGTCGACGATGTTGCGCCACAGACGCTGCAGCAGCCGGTACTGGCCGACGACCGCCCGGGTGTCCCACGGACGCGAAACGTCCAGCGGCCCCATGGCCATCTCGTACAGCCGCAGGGTGTCGGCACCGTACTCGCCGCAGATCTCGTCGGGCGTGACGGCGTTCTTCAGGGACTTGCCCATCTTGCCCAGGACGCGGCTGACCTTCTCACCGTCGTGGTAGTACGCCCCGTCGCGCTCCTCGACCTCGGCGGCCGGGACCGCGATACCGCGGCTGTCCCGGTAGACGAAGGCCTGGATCATGCCCTGGTTGTACAGCTTGTGGAAGGGCTCGGAGGAGGAGATGTGCCCCAGGTCGTGCAGAACCTTGGACCAGAAGCGCGCGTACAGCAGGTGCAGCACCGCGTGCTCGGCGCCGCCGACGTACAGGTCGACGCCACCGGTGGGCTGACCCTCGCGCGGCCCCATCCAGTACTGCTCGATCGCCGGGTCGACCAGCCGCTGGTCGTTGTGCGGGTCCAGGTAGCGCAGCTCGTACCAGCAGGAACCCGCCCAGTTCGGCATGGTGTTGGTCTCGCGGCGGTACTTCCGCGGACCGGCCCCGTCACCCAGGTCCAGGGTGACGTTGACCCAGTCGGCGTTCCGGGACAGCGGGGTCTCAGGCTGGGTGTCGGCGTCCTCCGGGTCGAAGGTGCGCGGCGAGTAGTCCTCGACCTCGGGCAGCTCCAGCGGCAGCATCGACTCGGGCAGCGGGTGGGCGATGCCCTCCTCGTCGTACACGATCGGGAACGGCTCGCCCCAGTAGCGCTGGCGGCTGAAGAGCCAGTCGCGCAGCCGGAAGTTGACGGTGCCCTCGCCGACGCCACGCGCCTGCAGCCACTCGGTGATCTTCGCCTTGGCCTCGACGACGCCCAGGCCGTCCAGCGAGATCTCGTCGTTGGCCGAGTTGACCAGCTTCGCTTCGTACGAGGAGAACGCGTCCTCCCAGGTCGCCGGGTCCGTACCGCGGTCGTCCGACGGCTCGACCACGCAGCGCATCGGCAGCTCGAAGGCGCGCGCGAAGGCGAAGTCGCGCGCATCGTGCGCCGGTACGGCCATGATCGCGCCGGTGCCGTAACCCATCAGCACGTAGTCGGCGATGAAGACGGGGACCTTCTCGCCGCTGACCGGGTTGGTCGCGTAGGCGCCGGTGAAGACGCCGGTCTTGTCCTTCGCCTCCGCCTGCCGCTCGACGTCGGACTTGGCGGCGGCCTGCTTGCGGTACGCGGTGACGGCCTCGGCGGGGTTCGCGTGACCGCCGGTCCACACCGGGTGGGTGCCCTCGGGCCAGGCGGCGGGGATGATCCGCTCGACCAGCTCGTGCTCCGGCGCCAGCACCATGTAGGTGGCACCGAACAGGGTGTCCTGACGAGTGGTGAAGACGGTGATGTCACCGGCCCCGTCGACGGGGAAGCCGACGCGCGCGCCCTCGGAACGGCCGATCCAGTTGCGCTGCTGCAGCTTGATGGCCTCGGGCCAGTCCAGCCCGTCCAGGTCGTTCAGCAGCCGGTCCGCGTAGGCGGTGATCCGCATGTTCCACTGGCGCAGCTTGGCCTTGAAGACCGGGAAGTTGCCACGCTCGGAGCGACCGTCGGCCGTCACCTCTTCGTTGGCCAGCACGGTGCCCAGGCCCGGCGACCAGTTGACGGGCGCGTCCGAGGCGTACGCCAGCCGGTACTGTCCCAGGACGTCGGCGCGCTCGGCGGCGTCCAGCGCGCCCCACTCACGGCCGCCGGGGACCGGGCGCTCGCCGCTCTCGAACTGCGCGACCAGCTCGGCGATGGGCCGGGCCCGGTCGGCCTCGGTGTCGTACCAGGAGTTGAAGATCTGCAGGAAGATCCACTGGGTCCACTTGTAGTAGTCCGCGTCGATCGTGGCGAAGGAGCGGCGCTTGTCGTGGCCCAGGCCCAGCCGGCGCAGCTGGACCTTCATGTTCTCCATGTTGGCCTCGGTGGAGGCCCGCGGGTGGGTGCCCGTCTGCACGGCGTACTGCTCGGCCGGCAGACCGAAGGCGTCGAAGCCCAGGGTGTGCAGGACGTTGTGCCCCGTCATCCGCTGATGGCGGGCGTAGACGTCCGTGGCGATGTATCCCAGGGGGTGGCCGACGTGCAGACCGGCGCCCGAGGGATACGGGAACATGTCCATGATGAACTTCTTCGGCCGGGCGGCCAGCTCCGCGTCGCCCGCCAGATCACCGGTCGGGTTCGGCGCCTCGTAGGTCCCCTCGGCGTCCCAGAAGTCCTGCCAGCGTGCCTCGATGTCGGCGGCCATCGCTGCCGTATAGCGGTGCGGCGCGGCCACTTCGGCCGCGGTGTTCGTCTCGCTCATGATCCTCAAAGCTCCATCGATCGTCATCTGCCGGCACCCACGTCCACGGACACACGTCTACGGACACACGTCTACGGAAACGAAAAATCCCCTCGCACAGGAGGGGACGCCGCGCCGAGTCCGACCAGGCATTCTCACCGGTCGGGAGTGATCAGCGCGGCTCGCTAAGCAGAAGGCGTACGGCACGCATGGCGCCAGGGTACCGCACGGCCCCGGGCCCTGGCCCGGCAGATACGGGGCCGGGGCGCCGCGACCGCCCTCCCACGGCCCGCGCCACGAGCACACCCCTTGAACACGAACTCTCCGCACGACCCACACACTCCGGGGGTTACTCCGCGTACTGCCCTCTATCGGGGCAACCGCTCAAAGCCCGTACCGGTCAGTACGCGGCGACCTAGCATGCGGCAACGGGACCGCTTTGCCGAGCCGTTCGGAGTCGCCCCCATGAAGCCTCATCGCAGGATCCGTTCGTCCCCCTCCATGAGCCTCAGCCCGGGAATGAGCCGCCCTCTGCAGGGCGGGCTGACCGTCGCGGCGCTGGTTCTCATCCCTCTGCTCGCCGTCGCCGGGAGCGACGGCATGCGCACCGCGTTCGACTTCACGACCGGCGTCCTGACGCTGGTCTCGCTCACCGCAGCCGTGGCCTGGGGCCTGCTGGCCACCGACCGGCTGTTCCTCTCGACCCGCCAGCGGCTGCTCTGCCAAGGCGTCCACCGGGCCTGCGCCGTCGCCTCTCTGGGCTTCCTCCTGCTGCACGGAACCGTGAAGATCGCCCTCGGGCACGTCGGACTGCTCGCCGCCCTCGTCCCGTTCGGCACGGGTGCCGGCGGCACGGCCGGCCTCATCGGATTCGGTTCCCTGGCCGGACTGCTGATGATCGCCGCTGCGGCCACCGGCGCCATGCGCAGTGCCTTCGCCACCCCGGGCAGGATCGCGGCACGGTGGCGCGCACTGCACGCACTGGCCTATCCGGCCTGGTGCTCGGCGCTGGTGCACGGCCTGTACGCCGGCAGGCAGCCGGCCACCTGGGTCGTCGTGATGTACATGCTCTGCCTGACGGCGGTGGCCGCGGCACTCGGCCTGCGCCTGCTTCCCGGCCCGGCCAAACGTGCGATCACCGACCGGGTCTCCTCCCTGATCAGCCCGGAGGCCCCTCCTTCCGCGTCGGACCCGGTCCTGCGCGGTTCCGCCCTCCCGGGTGCGGATCACATGCCTCCACCGTTTCCCCGTGGCCTTCCTCCGGAGGCTCCGGGCTGGGGCGAGGACGACCGCGGAGTACGTGGCACCCCGGTCCGCCCCCGGACGCTCGCGGCCCCCGCGCCGCACGGGAGGCTGCCGTACGAAACGTCGCTCCACGAGCAGCAGCAGTCGGCCTTCCCCTCGCACGCTGGTCCGTACGAGCAGCCGCAGCCCCACGAACGTCCGTACGACCGGTCGACGCTCCAGGAACACTCCCAGGACTCGCCCACGCTGCATGAGCATCCGTACGACCGGGCCACACCCCACGAACCGCCGCCTCGCAGCCCGGAGCGACCGGCCCGGGGGCCGGCACGCCCCGCCGGCTCCCGGCCCGGATTCTCGGCGGCGTACCGGGCCGTCTCCCGGGCTTCCGGCCGGCCCCCTGAGCCGGCGACGGACGACCGGTGGCCCGCGCCCTCGCCCGCGCCTCCCGCTCAGGCGCTCAGGCCCACGTACGCCGCACCTCCGCCCCCCTCCGGCCAGGAGACCGAACAGTTGCCGGGACCGCTCTACCCGCCCCCGGCCGGAGCGCCCTGGCAAGCACCCGCAGGAGACCGCCCGTGAACGTCCCCCTCCCCGATGTCCCCGAGGTCCGCGTCGTGGGGCTCCCCCAGCTGACCACCGGCTTCGACCTGGTGGAACGCCTGGGGCTGGCCATGCACCTGAAGGTGCACGGCCCGCTCGAACCGATGACCGGCGAGCGGCTCGCCGAACTGGCCGAGTCCATCTCGCTGCGGGGCCGCGGCGGCGCGGGCTTCCCCTTCGGCAAGAAGCTCCGCGCGGTCGCGAAGGCCTCGGTACGGCGGGGGGTCCGGCCCGTCGTCGTGATCAACGGCAGCGAGGGCGAGCCCGCCTGCCGCAAGGACACCGTTCTGCTCAACCGGGCCCCGCACCTCATCCTCGACGGCGCCCTGCTCGCGGCGGAGGCGCTCGGCGCGCGCACCCTGGTGGTGGCCGTCACACGCAACTCCACGGAGATCTCCGTGCGCTCCGCCCTCGCCGAACGCGGTCTGTCCGACCGGCGCGGCCAGCATCTGCGCGCCCGGGTCGTGCGCACCCCTGAGCGCATGGTCTCCGGGGAGGCCTCGGCGGTCATCAGGGCGGTCAACGGCGGGCCGGCCCTGCCGCCGGGCCGAAGGGAACGCGCGGCGGAGTCCGGTGTGGCCGGCGCCCCCACCCTCCTGTCGAACGCGGAGACGTACGCACAGCTCGCGGTCGCCGCCCGGCTCGGCTCCCGCCGCTACGGGCACACCGGCCTGCCCGACGAGCCCGGCACGGTCCTGCTCACGGTCTCGGGGGCCGTGGCGCGCCCCATGGTGATCGAGGTGCCCACGGGGGTGCCCCTGCGGTACGTCCTCGAACTGGCCGGAGCCCCGCCTCTCCCCCAGGGCGTACTGACCGGCGGCTATCACGGCAGCTGGATCGACGCGATCGCCTCGCACGACGCCATGGTCTCCCGGGCCTCCATGGCAGCCGCGGGCGGCGCACTCGGGGCGGGCGCCATCCTGCCGATCGGCCCGGAGACCTGCCCGATCGGTGAGTCGCTGCGCATCGCGAACTGGCTGGCGGCGGAGACGGCCGGACAGTGCGGTCCCTGCAAGCTCGGGCTGCCGGCCGCTGCGGGTGGCCTTTCCGACGTGCTGAACGGAGGCGGTCCCGCGGCCCTGGAGGCGCTGCGCGAGGTGACGCAGGCGGTCAAGGGCCGCGGGGCGTGCAAGCATCCGGACGGATCCGCCCGCTTCCTCGCGTCCACGCTCTCGGCGTTCACGGACGACCTCGCCGCGCACGTGCTGGACGGCGGCTGCGGACGGGAGACACTCGGAGTCCTGCCCCTGCCCGCTCCCGGCTACGAAGGGCTGGAGGAGTCCATTCCGAGCGGCGAGAAACTGGCGGTGGACTGGACGCTCTGCCAGGGTCACGGCCTGTGCGCGGACATCGTTCCCGAACTGATCAGGCTTGGCCCCGACGGCTACCCGGCGCTCGCGGACGCCGCCGTCCCCGTGCACCTGCGGGGCCGGGCCCAGCGGGCCGTCCGGCGGTGCCCGGCGCTGGCCCTCCGCGTCGAGCAGGCGCCGGCCGAACGCCCCGCCCTCCCGAGCGCCGAGCGCAGGGCGCTGGGCAGCGGAAGCGGCTGATCCAGCGGAGCGCGCGAACGGGCCGATCGCGCAGGAGAGACGAAGGACACAAGCAAGAAGCGGACCATCCGATCCGGATGGTCCGCTTCTTCACTGTGGAGCTAAGGAGAATTGAACTCCTGACCTCCTGCATGCCATGCAGGCGCTCTACCAACTGAGCTATAGCCCCGTGCTGTTTGCCACCCGGTTTCCCTGGCGACATCGAGAACATTACACGGTCCCGGCGGCGCATCAAAAATCGTTTCCACTGCCACCCGGCGCGGCCGGCGCCCGACGCTCCGACCAGCGGTCGATCCCCCTGCGGCGGCCCCCTGGGCCGACGCTTGCCGGGGCCACGGACCCTCAGCGGCGGGCAGCCGTCAACACCCCGTCCGTGAGCGGCTCGTCAAGCGGTGGCGAAGGAGTAGAAGCGCTTGAGGGTGCAGTGCTCCTCGAGCAGCCGCCCGTAGATGGGCTCCCCCTCGAGCTCCCGGTAGGTCTCGATGGGGTCGCCTTTTATGATCAGCGCCCGCGCGCACTCCTCGCACCAGTACTGGAACTCGGCGTTGACGGGGTCCATGTCCCTGACGATGGGCGTACCACTGCCGCACCAGTCGCACTTCCGCCTGTGTGCACCCATCCGGTCAGCTCCGACTGTGGCCGCGGGCCGTGCACGCGAAGGAGTCCTCCTGCGGGCCGGCGGGGCCGCGGGGCGTGGCGGGGGGATGGGCCGCGGTGGAGGTGACGCGCAGGTCCGGGACCTGTACGCGGCTCACAGGCATCGCGCTCCCTCCCGATCGGTCCGTCGCCCCCTTCGGCGCTCCGATTCTGCCATGGCCCCGCAAGGGGGTCAGCCCGACGAGAGCCCCGCTGCCCGGCTTTGGCCTGAAGGAACGGCCCGCGGGTGGCCCGCGTACCCACGGGTACGTCCCAGGTGCACCCCGAGAGCCCTTGTCCCGCACGGGCCAAGGCAGTTGAGGCATGCCCGGGCGGAACGCGCGGCCGGTTCCGTACAACAGGCAAAAAAAGATCCCGTCCCCTGCCGGGGACGGGATCTCTACTGTGGAGCTAAGGAGAATTGAACTCCTGACCTCCTGCATGCCATGCAGGCGCTCTACCAACTGAGCTATAGCCCCGCTGTCCGCTGTGTTTCCCTGCGTTTCCGCGCTGCGAACAAGAAGAACTTTAGCCTGCGACGAGCCGGAAAGTGAAATCCGGCCCCTCCCGCCCACGGACGGGCTCCGTGGGAGCCCCGGCCGTCGGCTAGTCGTCGTCCCCGAGCACCGGTTCGGGGAGCGTCCCGGCGTTGTGCTCCAGCAGGCGCCAGCCTCGGGCGCCTTCGCCCAGGACGGACCAGCAGCAGTTGGAGAGTCCGCCGAGCCCTTCCCAGTGGTGGGCGTCGAGTCCGAGCAGGCGGCCGATGGTCGTCCGGATGGTGCCGCCGTGGCTCACGACGACGAGCGTGCCCGCATCAGGCAGTTTGCCGGCGTGCTCCAGGACCACGGGGGCCGCTCGGTCGGCGACCTCCGTCTCCAGCTCGCCACCACCCCTGCGCACCGGCTCCCCGCGCTTCCAGGCGGCGTACTGCTCGCCGTACTGCCCGACGATCTCCTCGTGCGTGAGGCCCTGCCAGGCGCCCGCGTACGTCTCGCGCAGTGCGGAATCATGGGCGACGTCGAGGCCGGTGACCGAGGCGAGCTCGGCGGCCGTGGCCGCTGCCCGCCGGAGGTCGGACGCGACGATCGCGTCCGGCCGCAACGAGGCCAGCAGCCGGGCGGCACGGCGGGCCTGCCCGACGCCGACCTCGGTCAGCTCGATGTCGGTGGAACCCTGGAAACGCCGCTCGAGGTTCCACGCGGTCTGGCCGTGCCGCCAGAGGACGATCCTGCGGCCCCTGCCGCTGCTGCTGCCGTTCAGCTCTGCTCACCTTCCGTACCGCCGTTGAGCTGGGCGTGCTCCTCGGCCTTGCCCCGGGTCTTGACCGCGTCCTCGGGGAGGGCGATCTCGGGGCAGTCCTTCCACAGGCGCTCGAGCGCGTAGAACACGCGCTCCTCGCTGTGCTGGACGTGGATCACGATGTCGACGTAGTCGAGGAGGATCCAGCGCGCGTCGCGGTCGCCCTCGCGGCGTACCGGCTTGGCGCCGAGCTCCTTCTGCAGCCGCTCCTCGATCTCGTCGACGATCGACTTGACCTGGCGGTCGTTGGGAGCCGAGGCCAGCAGGAAGGCGTCGGTGATCGACAGGACGTCGCTGACGTCGTAGGCGATGATGTCGTGCGCGAGCCGGTCGGCCGCCGCCTGGGCGGCGGCGTTGATGAGCTCGATGGAGCGGTCCGTGGCGGTCACATGCAGGCTTTCGTCGGCGGTCAGATCAACCTCTAGGGTCTCACGGACCGCCGACAGCCCTGACTTCCTACGACGCCGGTCGCTTCGGGATCTCGTAGTTCTGGCCGAGAACCACGGAGACGTCGGCGTTCGCGGCGGGCTTGCCCTGCTTCACCGCGCTCGTCGGCAGGCCCAGCGTCTTGGCGATCTCGACCGCCTTCGCCTTGTCCTCGGCGGTTCCGTACAGGATCTGGGAGGTCGCCACGACGTCCGCCTTGCCGCTGTCCACGAAGGCGTATCCGCCGTTGACCAGCTGGATCCTGGCAGCGTTCGTCCCGGCGGTGTCACCCGTGCCGTTCCTGATGCCCACGCGCACGGCGGCGTCCGGGTCGGGAGCCTTCACCGCGCCGCCCAGCACGTCCTTGACCACGCTCTCGGTGGCCGCGTCGGTGAGTGTGCCGTCGGCCTGGACCGGGAGCAGCTCCGTCTTGTAGTCGCCGATCTTGGCGTGGCCGGCGAGTCTGGCCAGGGACGCGCCGAGGTCCTGCTCCGGCAGGGACGGGTCGAGAATCTGCGCCAGCGTCTGGACCGTGACGGTCGCGGCCTCGGGGTCCTCGGACATCTTGCGCAGCACGCCGCGCATGACCTGCCCGAAGCGCGTCAGCTGTTTGGCCTCGGCCTCCCCCGGACCCTGGTAGGTCGCGTACGCGACGGCCATCTGGCCGCTCAGCGTCTGCGCCTCGCCCTTGTTCACGAGCGGGGCGGCGCCCTTCTTGGTGTCGGGCACCTCGGTGTCGGTGTCGACCTCGATGTTGCCCACGAGCTCGACGAGGTTCTCGAGGTACGGGGTGTCGAGGCGCCAGGTCCCGCTGATGCTGGTGCCGAGCAGGGTGTCGATCGCCTCGCGGGTGCCGGTGGACCCGTCGTCCTCGACGGACTTGCCCAGCGTCGTGGTGGACCCGTCGTCCGACGCCACGGCGAGCGAGTTGGGGAGCAGGACCGTGGTGCCCTGCTTGGTGGTGACGTTGTCGACGAGCAGCGCCGTGGAGGTGCCGCCCTTCTTGGTGTTGTGCAGATGGACGACGATGACGTCCCGCTTCTGCGGCCCGGTCGCCGTGGCGTTCTGCTCCTCCTGGCTCGACATCCCCGGAATCTTGCCGGCGAACCAGAGGTAGCCTGCGCCGCCGACGACGACGAGGGCCACGACGACTATCAGCGCGACCATCCGGTTGTGGCCGCGCCGACGGGCTTCCTCGCGCCGTTCGCTGCGGCTCTCGGTGAATTTCAGCCAGTCGATGACGTCTTCGGAGTCCTCGTCGGGCTCCTCGATGAACGAGAACTGCTCGGTGCGGTAGTCACGGTCGGCGCGGCGAGGGCCGGGAACGGCGGCGTCGGCCGCTGGTTCCGGCTCACGCCGGGGCTCCGGCACCGGTGGTGCCGTCGCCGGGGCGGCCGGGGCCTGGGCCGCGTCCCACTGCTGGGCGGTGTCGTCGACGGCGGGCTGCGTGCCTGTGTGGTAGCCGTACGCGGCGTAGCCACCCTCGCCGTAGCCGTATCCCTGCTGCTGCGCCTGCTGCTGGGTGTGCTGGTACGGGTCGTACTGCTGCTGCGTGCCGGCGTACGGGTCGTAGCCGTACCCCTGCTGCGACTGCCCGTCATGCTGGGGCTGTTGGGACTGCTGAGGGTGCTGAGGCTGCTGCTGGGCGTACGGGTCGTACTGCTGCTGGTCGTAGTGCTGCTGCCCCTGCTGCTGATAGACCGGCTGCCCGTACGCGTCGTAGCCGATGATCTGCGGCTGCTCCTGCTGGTACGGGTCGTACGGGTTCTGTCGGTCGTTCACAGGTGCCCCTCTCCGTGGCTCATTCGCCGCGGTACAGCTGGCGCTTGTCGATGTAGCGGACGACACCGTCCGGCACCAGATACCAGACGGGCTCGCCCTGCGCGACCCTCGCACGGCAGTCCGTGGACGAGATCGCCAGTGCGGGCACCTCCACCAGCGAGACACCGCCCTTGGGCAGTCCGTCGTCCGTCAGCAGGTGACCCGGCCGGGTCACGCCGATGAAGTGGGAGAGCGAGAACAGCTCCGCGGCGTCGCGCCAGGTGAGGATCTGGGACAGGGCGTCGGCGCCGGTGATGAAGAAGAGGTCCGCGTCGCCGTGGACCGTGCGCAGGTCCCGCAGCGTATCGATCGTGTACGTGGGTCCGCCACGGTCGATGTCGCTGCGGCTGACCGAGAACTGCGGGTTGGACGCCGTCGCGATGACCGTCATCAGATAGCGGTCCTCGGCCGGGGACACCTGTTTGTGGCTCTTCTGCCACGGCTGCCCGGTCGGGACGAAGATGACCTCGTCGAGGTGGAACTGGGCGGCCACTTCACTGGCCGCCACCAGGTGTCCATGATGAATCGGGTCAAACGTCCCGCCCATCACGCCCAGTCGGCGCTTGGCGCGGCCGGTAGGCACTTTCTGCTCTCCCATGCGTGCAGACCCTACTGGCACAGCTGTTCGCGTCTGCCTCAGCGGTCCCGGTTGAAGCGGGTGGTGATCCACAGGAGGAGGAGCAGCGCGAGGAGCGCGCCGCCACCGGTGAGGTACGGGCTGAGGCTTTCGTGGTTTCCGCCCTGCTCGCCTTCGGCGGCGAGGGTGACCAGCTGGTGCGCGGTGCTCGTGAGGCTCATCTTCTGCGGGACCTATCCATCGGGAATCAGGAGGGAGACGTCGCGCACATCGTATGCGGGCGCCCCGGGCACGCTCACGCCGACTCAGTCGTTGTTGTCGTCGTTGCGGTATCCGCGCAGCAGGAACCAGGCGAGCAGCGCCGCTCCGACAAGGGCGACGAGCAGGACGACGCGGAGCGTGTTGCCCGGCCCCTGGTCCTCGGACACGGCGGCGAGCAGTACGGCGGTATGCGGCATTCCGGGCGCTCCTCAAAGTTATCCACAGCCCCCCGCACACCGTAGCGCCAGCACATACGCTGGCTTCTGTCAGGGGGACGAGCGGCGTCTCGTACGAACAGGGGGCATCCATGACCGACAACAGTCACGAGAGCGTGCCGAGCAGGCAGCGCAGGCGATTCCCGGACATCTCCTCACGGGCTTACGAGCATCCGGCGGACCGCTCCGCCCTGGTGGCGCTGCGCAAGCTGAGCGGTTTCGACACCGTGTTCAAGGCGCTGAGCGGCCTGCTGCCCGAGCGCAGTCTGCGACTGCTCTTCCTCTCGGACTCCGTCCGGGTGAGTGACGCCCAGTTCACCCATCTCAACGACATGCTGCGGGATGCGTGTTACATCCTGGACCTGAAGAAGGTCCCACCGATGTATGTCACGCAGGACCCGCAGCCCAACGCGATGTGCATCGGCCTCGACGAGCCGATCATCGTGGTGACGACCGGCCTGGTCGAGCTCCTGGACGAGGAGGAGATGCGGGCCGTCGTGGGCCACGAGGTGGGCCACGCCCTCTCCGGTCACGCGGTGTACCGCACGATATTGCTCTTCCTCACCAACCTCGCGGTCAAGGTGGCGTGGATCCCGCTCGGCAACGTCGCGATCATGGCGATCGTGACGGCCCTGCGCGAGTGGTTCCGCAAGTCGGAGCTTTCCGCCGACCGGGCGGGGCTGCTGGTGGGCCAGGACCTGCGCGCCTCGATGCGCGGGCTGATGAAGATCGCGGGAGGCAATCACCTCCACGAGATGAATGTGGACGCCTTCCTCGCCCAGGCCGACGAGTACGAGAAGGGCGGTGATCTCCGCGACTCCGTGCTCAAGATCCTCAACATGCTGCCCCGGACCCACCCGTTCACGACGGTGCGGGCCGCCGAGCTGAAGAAGTGGTCGGAGACCCGGGACTTCCAGCGCATCATGGACGGCCACTACCCCAGGCGGGACGAGGACAAGAACACCTCGGTCACGGATTCCTTCCGGGAGTCCGCCTCGCACTACGCGGATTCCGTGCGCACCAGCAAGGACCCGCTGATGAAGCTCGTCGGCGACATCGCGGGCGGGGCAGGTGACCTGGGGGGCAAGCTCCGGGACAAGTTCACCGGCGCGGGCAACGGCACCTCCGGCAGTGGCACGGCCGGCAAGGGCGGCACCTCGGGCGCTACGGACGGCTCGGAAGGGACGTGGCGGCGCCCTGGCCCGGAGGAGGAAGGGCCGGTGTCGGGGAGCTGATCTCCAGCGTGCCGCAGAGTCCCGCGGTGGGCACGCCCGTGGCGTAAGGGTCCGTGCCGTGGGGGCCCCGGGTGTCCGCCCGCTCGCCTGCGAGCAGTGGGCGCAGGGTGCCCGTCGTGTCGGCCGAACACGACTGCGGTCCCGCCTGGACGTAGGCGTTGCGGACCTCCACCCGGTGAAGCCGGATGTCCTCGCGGTCCACGAGGAAGTGCAGGACGCGTCGGACAGTGAAGAGCGAGGCTCCGTCGGCCCGGTGGGGGCCGGACACGGCGGGCCTCAGCGCGTACGTGAAGGTGTGGTCGGACACCACCTCCAGGGTGTCCGCCCCCGCCTCCGCGTAGGTGAGGGTGCCCTGCACCCGGATCCCGGGGTCGGCGAGCTCCACCTGGGCCGGGTCGAAGCGCACCAGCCAGCCGGTCGCGACGTGCTCGCCGTCGTCAGCCGGTGAGTCCATGCTCCGGTCGAACTGCGCGGCCTGGTCCGGGTCGAGCAGCCGTCCCACCGGGCGGACCACGCCCCCGGTGAGTACGTCGGGGTCGAGGGAGGAGTTCACCAGGTAGTCCTTGACCGTGGTCAGCGCGATGGTCACCTGGCTGTCGGAGAAGTTCTTCGTCCGCCGGACCGGCGGCAGATTGATCCCCGAGGCGCCGGAGCGGTCGTCCGCCGCCGGGCCGTCCGCGAGCAGCGCTTCGGCGGTTCCTCCGGGCACGGGCCCCTGGGGGGCGAGCGGAATGACGGTCGTCCGCAGCGGTTCGGCACGTCTGCCGACGGGCGTCGGGTACGGGTTGCGGAAGCCGATGTAGACGGCGGTGGCGAAGGCCAGGGCGATCAGGACGACGAGGGCTATGCCGGCCCTGGAGCGGTGCCGGCGGGTGCCCCGGCCGGGGAGGGAACGCACAGCGCGGGCATGCTCACCCATCCGCTCCTGCGCGGAGAACTCCTGGAGCCGGGCAGCGCGCACGAACGATTCGTCGAAGACGAGCGAGCGGTACTCGTCATCCCCGCCCGAGGGGTTCTCGGGCGGCCCTTCCGGCGGTTCTCGGCGGCCTGTCATGACTTCTCCCGATCCTCCGCGCCACCGGCGGGAAGTGGCGCTGGGAACCGCCCCGGCCGCTTGGCCTCGGGCGGACCTGTCCGTCACGGGCTCGACACATCGACACGTAACTGCCCCTCTCCCCGGAGACGGGGACGGGAGGAGGGGTCACAGGGTCATACCTTCAGAGTGGGTCGATCGTCTTCACGGTAAACGCCCCGCAGGTGGGAGCGCAGGTGGAGCGCGTCCAGGAGGCGCACGGCAGGAACGGCAACCGGGCCCAGGCCCGGGCCCGGGCTCGGGCTACGGGCCGGGACGGCACACCGACCGCGGCTCGGACCGGGACACACGCCGGGCCGGAGGGCCAGCACCAGGACACACGCCGATCCGCGGCGCGGACGGGCCGGCACCGGGACACACGCGGGCCTGAGGCCCGGCCGACGCCCGGACCGGGGCACACGCCGGCCCGGACGGGGTCAGCGCGGCCGGGACGAAGCCCGGCGCGAGTTCACGGGGTGCGGGGTACCGCGGAGACGGCCGGACGGGAGTAGTCGGCAGAGACGGAGGCGGAAGGGGCCGCGCCCGGCTTGTCGACGCCGCTCGTCACGGGAGGCGGCACCTGGTCCTGCCGGTTGCCGGCGGCACCGCGGTAGACGGCACTGAAGGCCAGCGCGACCATCCCGATACCCATCAGCAGGGCGAGCAGCCACGCCACCGGCCGGTGCCAGCGCGCCGAGCCACGGTAAGGGCGGAAGGAACCGCCGTGGCGCCCGTAGGGGCCGCTGTCGTCCCCGTACAGGCTGTCGGGGTCGTCCGGGTCGTAGGCATCGCCGAAGGGCCTCTCGCGGCCGTACAAGCCGTCTGCGTCGTAGCCCTCTTCGTGGCGGTCGTCGTCCAGGGCGCCGCCACCCGAGCGCGCCCTGCTCGCCTCGGCTTCGGCGCGGGCCTGCGCGGCGGCGACCAGTCGCTCGACCGCGGTGGGTTCATGGATCTGGGCGGACCGCACGAAGTCCTCGTCGAACACCACGGCGGCGAAGTCCTCGTCCGCGCCTCCGCGGTCGTCGTCGGGCTCCCAGCCGTCCGGGAACGGCCTGCCCCCCACGTCGTCCGGCACGGATTCAGCGTAGCCCCGGCGGGGCGATTTGGGCAGAGAGCCCGCAGATTCGCCCGCCCCGCCGGAAGCATCCGGCTATCGAATGTGACCGTCGCCGGTGACGATGTACTTCGTCGAGGTCAGTTCCGGCAGCCCCATCGGGCCCCGGGCGTGCAGTTTCTGCGTGGAGATACCGATCTCGGCGCCGAATCCGAACTGTCCGCCGTCCGTGAAGCGGGTGGACGCGTTCACGACGACCGTCGTGGAATCCACCAGTTGGGTGAAGCGGCGGGCCGCCGCCTGCGAGGTGGTGACGATCGCCTCGGTGTGACCGGACGACCAGAGCCGGATGTGCGCCACGGCCCCTTCGAGCGATTCCACGACCGCGGCGGCGATGTCGTACGAGAGGTACTCGGTCTCCCAGTCCTCCGCCGTCGCCGCCACCACGGTGGCCTTGGAACCCTCGGCGTACCCGAGCACCCGCTCGTCGCCGTGCACCGTCACTCCGGCTTCGGCCAGCGCGTCCAGGGCGCGCGGCAGGAAGTCCGCCGCGACGTCCTTGTGGACGAGGAGGGTCTCGGCCGCGTTGCAGACGCTCGGACGCTGGGCCTTGGAGTTGACCAGGATGTCGACGGCCATGTCGAGATCGGTCTGCGCGTCGACGTACACGTGGCAGTTGCCGGTGCCGGTCTCGATCACGGGGACGGTGGACTCCTCCACGACCGTGCGGATCAGGGAGGCGCCGCCGCGCGGGATCAGGACGTCGACGAGGCCGCGGGCCCGCATCAGTTCCCGGACCGAGTCCCGGTTCTCGCCCGGTACGAGCTGCACGGCGTCGGCCGGGAGGCCGGAACCGCCCACCGCGTCACGGATCACCCGCACGAGCGCGCTGTTCGAGGCGTGCGCGGAGGACGAGCCGCGCAGCAGCACCGCGTTGCCCGACTTCAGGCAGAGGGCCGCGGCGTCGACCGTCACATTGGGCCGGGCCTCGTAGATGATGCCGACGACGCCCAGCGGGACACGTACCTGACGCAGGTCGATGCCGTTGGGAAGGGTCGAGCCGCGGACCACTTCACCGACCGGGTCGGGCAGTGCCGCGACGTCGCGGCAGTCCGCCGCGATCGCGCGGATCCGCTCCGGGGTGAGGGTGAGCCGGTCGACGACGGACTCACTCGTGCCTGCCTCCCTGGCGCGGACGACGTCCTTCGCGTTGGCCTCGACGATCTCGCTGGTGCGCACCTCGAGCGCGTCCGCGATCGCCAGCAGGGCGTCGTCCTTCGCCGCGCGCGGGAGTGGCGCGATGTCGTCGGCTGCGGCGCGTGCCCGGTAGGCCGCCTGGGCGACCGGGGACATGTTGTCGTACGGCGAAAGCGTGGTCATGCCCGCAGGGTAATGCGCACACTGCGGGCATCCGTCACGTATCCCGTGATGCGAGACGGCCGTCCCGCCACCCGCACACGCGCTCGGGCGGCGCGGGAACCGGCGGGTCCGGACGGCGGGCACGGCCGCCCCGCCCGCCCTGACCGCGCGGCGGGACGTTCTCAGTACGGGTGCACCCCCACCGGGGCCGCCGGCGGCGGGCCGTAGCCCTCGGCGACGCGCAGGTGGTACGTCTCCCGGTCGATGACCTCGAGGCCGACGATCTCCCAGGGCGGGAGTTTCGCGCTGGACCGGTGCTCACCCCAGAGCCGGAGCGCCACCGCCGCGGCGTCGTGGAGGTCCCGGGCCTCTTCCCAGTAGCGGATCTCCGCGTGGTCGTTGGCGTACCGGCTGGTCAGGAGGAAGGGGTGATCATGCGCCAGCTGCTCCAGTCCTCGCCTGACCTCCTTCAGCGGTGTCTCGCTGCCGGAGACGCTGAGCGTGATGTGCCACAGCCTGGACGGGGTCCGCTCCTCCTCCGTCACCACCGGATCCTGCTCAAGCGTCTGGTCGGTCGGGGCACCGACGAAGTCGGCCCCCGCTCCGACGCTGGTCAGGGCGCGGCTGCCCGTTCCGCGGGGCAGCGCCCCCGGGCGCGCTCGTCTCACCGGCGGCCTCCTGTGAATGCGTAGCTTGCTGACCCCTTTGTATCCCTCCGACAAAGTTGACCAGCCCAGGGCCAGGCGTGGGGCGGTTTTCGTGAAGGTCTCCGCCCGAAGGCTGGACTTTCAGCCGTTTCAGGGGGCCGGTTGGGGCGTGAGAACGACGAGATCGTCCCTGTGTACGACCTCCCGCTCGTAGGCCGGCCCGAGTTCGCGCGCCAGGTCGCGGGTGGATCTGCCGAGCAGCTGGGGCATCTCCTTGGCGTCGAAATTGACCAGCCCGCGGGCGATGGCCGTGCCCGCGGGGTCCCGCAGTTCGACGGGGTCCCCGGCGGAGAACTCGCCCTCGACCGAGCTGATCCCGGCCGGCAGCAAGGAGCTGCGTCGCTCGACGACGGCGCGCACCGCTCCCTCGTCGAGGGTGAGCGCGCCCTGCGGGGTCGAGGCGTGGGCGAGCCAGAGCAGCCGGTCGGCGGAGCGGCGTCCGGTGCGGTGGAAGTACGTGCCGGTGTCGCGCCCCGCGAGCGCGTCGGCGACATGGCTGGCGGAGGTGAGGACGACCGGGATCCCCGCGGCGGTGGCGATCCGGGCCGCCTCGACCTTGGTGACCATGCCTCCGGTGCCGACGCCCGCCTTGCCCGCGCTGCCGATGGCGACACCCTCCAGGTCGGCCGGGCCGCTCACCTCCGCGATGCGGGAGGTGCCGGGCGTGCTCGGGTCGCCGTCGTAGAGGCCGTCGATGTCGGAGAGGAGAACGAGGAGGTCGGCGTGGACCAGGTGGGCGACGAGCGCGGCAAGCCGGTCGTTGTCACCGAAGCGGATCTCGTCGGTGGCCACGGTGTCGTTCTCGTTGACGACGGGGAACGCGCCCATCTCCAGGAGCTGGCCGAGTGTGCTGTAGGCGTTGCGGTAGTGGGCCCGCCGGCTGGTGTCGTCCGAGGTGAGGAGCACCTGGCCGACCCGTACGCCGTAGCGCGCGAAGGACGCGGTGTAGCGGGCGACAAGGAGCCCCTGGCCGACGCTGGCGGCGGCCTGCTGACGGGCCAGGTCCTTGGGCCTCCGTACGAGCCCGAGGGGAGCGAGGCCTGCCGCGATGGCGCCGCTGGAGACGAGGACGATCTCCCGTTCCCCGCCGCTCCGCACCTTGGCGAGCACATCGACGAGGGCGTCCACCCGGTCGGCGTCGAGACCGCCCGCCGCCGTGGTGAGCGAGGAGGATCCGACCTTGACGACGATCCTGCGGGCGTCGGTCACTCCCGGCCTGCGGACGGCGCCGTCGGCCGGGGGTGTGCGGAGCACACCTCCGGATTCCACAGCCGCGCCTTCGGATTCCCTTGCCCCTGACACGTACGCCCGTCCCCATCACGTCGTCCTGCTCGGTACTCCTCAATCTACGCGAGGGGCCGCGGCGGCACCGGGCCGTCTCATCTGCTGTCACGACGGGGAGACAGGCCGGCGGACGGGCCGCCCCGAGTCACGTTCCGACATGCGACTGAATGGAGGCATTTACGTAATCTCCACCGGCCATTCATCGGGCTACCCTCGTGTATGTGACAGATGAACCGACCCGCCAGAAGCGCATTTTGCTCAGATCGGGCAAAAGCCCCTTCGATGTTGCATCAGTCGAAGAGTCCCTCCACAGAGACGTCTTCGCCACCAACGCCGGCAACCTGATCTTCAGTGACGCGGCGCAGAAGATTCTGACGACTCCGCGGGCGGCGGTCTTCTCGAACGGCATCCGCACCGACCCAGCGGCGGCGGCCCGCATCAACGAGGAGTACGACGTCTTCGTCGTGCCCCTCGCCAACGCGTTCCGCCCGACGTTCGAGCGGCCCCTGAAGCGGATGACGCAGCTGATCAAGAAGCTGCGCATCCCGGTCGTCGTCCTGGGTGTGGGCGCGCAGGCCGACCTGAAGTACGACGCCTCCAGGCTGAAGCCGATGGAGCCGACGGTCAGGGAATTCGTCACGGAGGTCCTCAACCGCAGCGCGTCCATCGGGGTGCGCGGCGAGTTCACCGAGCAGTACCTCAAGGCCATGGGCTTCCGGGACGTGGAGGTCATCGGCTGCCCCTCCATGTTCATGAACGGCGAGACCTTCACGCTCGAGCGGAAGACCGAGGCGCTCACCCGCGACT
This sequence comes from Streptomyces sp. NPDC006516, assembly GCF_040611875.1. Taxonomy (NCBI): domain Bacteria; kingdom Bacillati; phylum Actinomycetota; class Actinomycetes; order Kitasatosporales; family Streptomycetaceae; genus Streptomyces; species Streptomyces sp. NPDC006516. The sequence goes on along the minus strand of NZ_JBEXPD010000001.1, from coordinate 508,141 downwards.
CCCTGATCTCGGTGAACGGCTCGCACAGCGCCGTGCGCTCGCACGGACTCGACGCCATCATCAGGCAGGCCCACGAGCGCTATCCGAACCTGCGCTTCGTCGGGCAGAACCTCCTCGAGGCCCAGCTGCTCCACTGGCGGGAGACGGCGAACCCGCTCGGCGCCCAGACCTCGATGCCGACCCACCCGTCGCACCCGATGTACCGCGAGGGCAAGGTCCGGCTCTACATCGACCCGGCCACCTGGATCGACGAACTACGCGCGTTCGACTTCTCCTTCGGCTCGCGCATCCACGGGAACATCGCGGCGCTGCTGGCCGGGGTCCCGAGCACCGTGCTCTGCAGCGACTCCCGGACGCTGGAGCTCTGCCGGTACTTCGGCATCCCGCACCGCAAGATCTCGGAGACGCCGAAGAACATCGACCCCGCCGAGCTGTACGAGGCGGCCGACTTCGGCGAGCTCGTGAACGGGCACAAGGAGCGTTTCCTCCGTTTCGCCGGCTTCATGGAGAAGAACGGCCTGGAGAACACCTTCCACCACGGTGACGGTGGCAAGGACTTCGACGCCCGGATGGCCAAGCTCTCTCTGCCGCCGGCCGTCCGCCCCTGGACCGAGACCGACCCGGACTCCCTGAGCAGCCGTTTCGGCTGGATGCAGAGCCGGATGGAGGAGCTGTCCTCGCAGAACGCCCTGCTGCGCAGCCAGCTCGACAAGAGGGCCCGTCAGGTCAGCGTCAAGGTGCAGGCGAGCGACGCTCCGACGGCCTGGCCGTCCGCCTACCGCCGCGCCCGGCGCGTGGTGGGGCGCCCGGTCCGCAGGCTGCTGCGTCCCGAACAGTAGGGATCACGTCCACTGCCGCCTCAGGCCCTGTGGGCCCTGCGGGGCAGGTGCAGACCGGCCGCCCTGGCCGTTCTGCGTGCCTTGCGGACCAGCCTCCGCAGGAAGGCGGCAGTGGACTGACGCCCCGGAACCTCGATCCGCTTCCGGCCGATCCACTCGGTGACGGTCAGCTCGTACGCCGACAGCGGCAGCACCGTGCCCTCGCCGAAGTGGGGGTAGACGAGATACAGCCGGCCCCGGAGCCCCTTGCGGACCGACCGGGGCTTCTTCTTCTCGTGCATGAACCGCAGGATGTCCAGGAGCAGATCCAGCCTGCCCTCCGCGATGCAGATCAGCCGGAGCCGCTCGTGCACCTTGAGGCGACGGGCCAGGCCGGGTGTCCAGTAGGCCTCCAGCAGGGGTGCCGCCAGCTCCATCTTCCTCTGCCGCACCTCCTCGGACTGCCGCAGCAGGCCGGGCCCGAACTGCGGGAGCAGGGTGATCACGAAGGGACGGACCATCAGGGCGTCCCGTTTCGGCCCCGGCGGGACGTGCGCGGCGATGAGCTTCATCAGGGCGCGGGCCGAATCGAAGCGCAGCAGGTAACTGCCGCTCTTGGTCACGTGCTTGCCGTCGTCCCGGCCCACCAGGTAGTAGCAGGTGTAGTCGGCCACGACGGAGACGCCGTTGCCCCGGAGGTACGCCTCCATCGTGAAGAGGGCGTCCTCACCCGTCCTGAGCTCCTCGTCGAAGGTCATCCCGAGCCGGACGAGGAGGTCCCGCCGGAAGAGTTTCTGGGCGCTCAGGGTGAATTTGATGTTGGAGGAGTAGAGGTCCGCGCGCTCGACCGTCTCCTTCCACATCGACTTCGCCGCGCCCCGGTTGACACCGACGACTTTCCCCAGCACCACGTCCGTCCCCGCGCGGTCGCCCATGGCGACCATGCGCTCCAGGGCCTCCTCGCCGAAGTAGTCGTCCGCGTCGAGGAAGAAGACGTACCGGCCGCGGGCGAGCCCGAGGCCCACGTTGCGCGGGCCGCTCGGTCCGCCCGAGTTCTTCTGGCGGACGACCCGCATGGCGATGTCCGTCCGCGCGGCGAACTCCTCGAGGTACTCCCCCGTGCCGTCGGTCGACCCGTCGTCCACGGCGACGATCTCCATGCGCCCGGCCGGAAGCGTCTGCGCCTCGACGGACTCCAGGCAGCGGATCAGATAGGGCATCGCTTCATACGCGCCGATGACGACGGTCACGTCTGGTGTACTGCTGCTCATCTCTCCCCGGTTCTTACATACCTGCATTGAGCAGGAGAAACGATGAAACGACGGCGCATGCCGTGCTCCGTGCACGGACACACCGAACGGCCCGTACGTTCCCCCTCCCCAGGAGGAAGACGGACGGGCCGTTGAGAGGGTTGCGTCGAGAACCGGACGCTTTTCGAACATCTGGATGACGGCCGGATTACACAGGGCCGTCACTGTCACCCGCTCACAGTCCGGCCACCGGCTCATGGTCGGCGACCGGCTCGTCCGGCCGCCCCGCGTCACTTCCCGCGTGCGGCCGGACGCGCTGTCGTCAGCGCAGCGCCGAGGGGCCCGCGCCGATCTCCGCGTCGGCCTCCGGCAAGGGCACGTCGGGGTCGACCGCCGCCTCGGCCTCGGCGACGACCTCGGCCGCTCCGTCGCCGACGCCGCTGGTCGCGGCCTCGGGGTCGGGCAGCGGGGCGGGCTGCTGTCCGCCCACGCGCTGGGCGACGCCCGCGTTGCGGGCCTCGGCCTTGGCCGTCAGCGCCCGTACGGCGGCGTTGAACTGTTCCATGGAGGTCGGCTCGTCCGGACCGAGCAGGTAGGTCTTCAGCTCGTGCCGCGCCCCGGCCAGCGGGTCCGTCGCGGGGTCCGCGACGGCGCTCAGCAGCTCGTCGATCTCCGCCGCGTCGTTGGAGAGGATGACGGCCGCCCGTACGGCGGTGTTCTGGCGCTTGAACTCCTCGACGCCCAGCTTCGCCGAGTCGGTGACCGCGTACGGCTTGCCGCTCGCGATGAAGTCGGAGACCACGCTGGAGATGTCCGAGACCATGGCTTCCGACTGGTTGAAGCAGTCGTACAGCTTCGGCTGCGAGCCGGAGACCGTCTTGTGCTCCCACCATCCGAAGGAACGCCAGTAGGCGTCGTTCCACTCGGCGCGCAGGGTGGCGATCTCGGCCTGGCGTGCCGGGTCGGCGAGCGCGACCCGCGACTCCTCCGACTCGTCGCCCCCGGCACGTCCGGGCGTCGCCAGCTCGGCCAGACGGGCCTCGATGCGGGACAGCTCGGCCTTGGCGGCGCTCTGGCCGGCAGCGGCGGCCGAGGCCTCCTTCGCCCAGCGCGGGTCCGCGGCGCGCTCCTGGGCGGCCTTGGTGATCAGTGCCTTGATCCGGGCGTTGACGGCCTTGGCCTTGGCGCTGCGGATGCCGGTGAACGGGTGCGGCTTGTAGATGACCCGGACCGGGCTGTCCGCCTTCAGGAGGCGGCTGACGATGTTCTCGCCGGCCAGCAGCAGCGAGGTGTTGCCCGGGTTGTCGTCCCAGCCCTCCCAGGTCGGGGCGTACAGCACCGTCGGGATGGGGTTCTTCGTGGTCCCGGTCCAGCTCTCGATCGGGGCCAGCTGCGGCCTGCCGACCTCGACGATGTCCTCGTCACGGATGCCGACGTCGGCCAGGGCGTAGCGGTCGCGGCCCGCACGGCCGGCCGTCCAGACCTCGTCGTACACCTTGGAGTACGGGTTCACGCTGGCGAGCTTGTCGCTGTCGCCGTGGCCGATGAAGACGTGCTTCATGGTCGGCACCCGCAGCATGTGGATGTTCTTGCCGACGTTCGCCGGGTACAGGCACACACGGACGGTGGACAGGTCCAGATTCATCAGGTGGGTGCCGGCGGGCACGCAGACGACGGGTACGGACGTGTCCGCGAGCTGCGCCACGAGGTTGCGCTCACGCATGACGATCAGCGGGCGTCCCTCGACGGCGGCCATCGTGTCCAGCCACATGTTGCCCTGGTAGGCCGACTCGTTGGAGCCGGAGAAGTAGAGCACGACGGTCGGCTGGTACTCGCCCAGCCAGGTGTCCAGCGCCTTGAGCACCGCGGGGGCCGACGGCGCCCGCCGGCTCCGGCGCAGATACGGGACGAGCAGGGCGTTGTAGAGGGCGGCGAGCAGCAGCGTCACCCCGGCGCCGATGTAACCCGCCAGGTCTACACCCGTGCCTGCGGCGACCAGGACGCCCGCCACCGCGGGCAGGTCGAGGTGCAGCATCTTCTCGCTGGAGCGGTGCAGCAGGGCGCGCGGCGGGGCGTCCGGGATGCGGACGGCGTGCAGGTCCACGTTCCGGGTGACGATCGGCAGGGTGCGGCGGAGCCGGATCAGGGTCGTGAGCGCGCCGTGCGGGGCCTGTAGACCGTAGAAGAGGAGGAAGCAGGCGACGGCCGCGTAGAAGAGCGGCTCCTCGGCGAGGTCCAGCCGGGCCAGCAGGAGGATGATCATCAGCTGGCGGAGCAGGAAGCGGATGGAGAGTCCCGCCCGCACCTTGCCGAGCCTGTTGACCAGGTAACTGCCGCGCTGGTGCAGGTACCAGTCCGCGACGTACGTGACAGCCGTGGCCGCCGCGAAGAACCAGATATCGGGGAGAAGGGCGGCGATCATGACGCAGGGATAACCCAGCATCATCAGTATTGCTGCCGCCAGTTCTGACCGACTGCCCACACGGGCCAGGCGGATGGCTGTCGAAATCACGAAGGACCTGCTCCAGGGGGTGCCGGTTGTTTCACGTATGGAGGGAATTGTGAAGGTGCGGCTTCACGCACTCGGGCCTCTGCAATCACCGAAATGATCGCAGAGGCCCGTAAAAGTACATTTGTCAAGAATTATTACACATCTTCCTGACGGTCCAACACCGAGGCCAGCGCCTGCTCGAAGCCCGAGGCTTCGGTGACGTCACGGGTCGGGTCCTGCTGCCGTACGTCGATGACGTGACCCGTCATCTCGGACAGGAGGACGTCCAGCGAGGTGCGCGCCACGGCCTCGGAGGAGAGCAGCGAGCCCTCCGGCTCCTGGCCGAACGCCTTGGTGCGCATGGGGGTCGCCGTACGCTCCGGGTTCACGCAGTTGACCCTGACGCCCTCGCCGGCCCACTCGTCGGCCAGCGCCTGCGTGAGGTTCACCATCGCGGCCTTGGTCGAGGAGTAGAGGCTGTACTCGGCGCGGCCCCGGGTGTAGCTGCTGGAGGTGTAGAGCAGCAACTGGCCCTGGGTCTCCGCCAGGTACTTGTACGAGGCGCGGGCGATCTGCACCGGTGCCAGGTAGTTGACGTTCAGGGCTTCCTGGATCGTCGTGTTGTCCGTCTCGGCCAGCTTGCCGATGCGCAGGACGCCCGCGGTGTTGATCACGTAGTCGATGCGGCCGGTCTCGGCGTACGCCTTGGACAGCGCGTCGTCGATGTGCTCCGGGTTCTCGACGTGCGTACCGGTGGTGGAGCGGCCCAGCGCGTACACGCTGGCGCCGTACTGCTCGGCCAGCGTGGCGATGTCGGCGCCGATGCCGTAGGAACCGCCGAACACGACCAGGGTCTTGCCCGAGAGCAGGTCGCGGTAGGCGGCCTCGTCGGCCTGGCGCGGGGCCGCCGTGGAGGCCAGCTGGAAGAGCTTGTCGGTGATGAAGACGTCGACCGGCTGAGTCACCTTCATGTTGTACTCGTCGCCCGCGACCACATAGATCGGCACGTCGGGGAGGTACCGCAGGACGACCGAGCAGTCGTCGGTGGCCTGGAAGTTGGGGTCGCCGGACGCGACCTCGTACGCCTTGCGGATCGTGGACAGCTTGAACGCCTGCGGGGTCTGGCCGCGGCGCAGCCGGGACCGGTCCGGGACGTCGGTGATGAACTCGCCGTCCTCGCCGTGGGTGCGGGTGACGATGATCGTGTCCGCGGACGGGATGGCGACGTCGACCGCCTGGTAGCGCTCCAGCGCCTCGACACAGTCGTTGATGACGCGCTGTGACAGCAGGGGGCGCACCGCGTCATGGAAGAGGACGTTCCGGTCCTCGCCCTCCGCGAGCCCTTCACCGAGGGCCGCGATGGCCCGCTCGGTGGTCTCGTTCCGGGTGTTGCCACCCTCGATGATCTTCGTGACCTTGGTCAGGCCGGCCTTGGCGACGATCTTCTCGACGTCCGGCACGAAGCCGGGCGCCATCAGCACGATGACATCGTCGATGCCCGCGGCGTTCTCGAAGATGCTCAGCGTGTGCTCGATGACGGCCTTACCGGCGATCTTCAGCAGCTGCTTGGGGATTGCCAGTCCCACACGCTGACCGGTTCCACCGGCGAGCACGACCGCTGTGGTCCGGAGCTTGGCTTCATGCGGCACAGACACAGACGACCTACCTTGCGATGACAGGGGGGAACAGTGTGATGGTCGCACTCTCCGTGACCGTCTCGCAAGGCGGACGTTTATTGCTGCTCCCCCCGGGGAAACCCGCAGTTCACCGCCTGGCCAGGCAGATTGGGCCCTCATGGGCCCGCACCCGGAGTGACGGACTCCACAGACGTCTACGCAATCCGCACATCGCAGGCCGCCCGACCGCCCGCTACCTGGCAGTTCGCTGTGGATCCGGGCGCCCCCCGGTCTGCGGGGGGGCGCCCGGCGCGGCGGTTAGAAGGGGTCGAACTCGTCGTACTCGCGCTGCGCGTCGTCCCGCTCGGACTCGCGCTCGCGGCGGCGTTGCGCGGCGGGGCGGGGGGCTTCCAGGCGGTGGTCCTCGCCGCGTCGGCCGAGCATCTCGGCGCCGGCGGCCATGGTCGGCTCCCAGTCGAAGACGACCGCGTTGTCCTCGGGGCCGATGGCCACGCCGTCTCCGGCCTGGGCGCCGGCCTTACGGAGTTCGTCCTCGACGCCGAGGCGGTTGAGCCGGTCGGCGAGGTAGCCGACGGCCTCGTCGTTGTTGAAGTCGGTCTGGCGGATCCAGCGCTCGGGCTTCTCGCCGCGCACGCGGTAGATGCCGTCGTCCTCCAGGGTCACGGTGAAGCCGGTGTCGTCGACGGCCTTGGGGCGGATGACGACCCGGGTCGACTCCTCCTTCGGCTTGGTGGCGCGTGCCTCGGCGATGATTCCGGCGAGGGCGTAGGAGAGCTCGTTGAGGCCCTTGTGCGCGATGGCCGAGACCTCGAAGACGCGGTAGCCGCGGGCCTCCAGGTCGGGGCGGATCATGTCGGCGAGGTCCTGGCCGTCGGGGATGTCGACCTTGTTGAGGGCGACGATGCGCGGGCGGTTCTCCAGGCCGCCGTACAGCCGCAGCTCCTCCTCGATCATGTCGAGGTCCGAGACGGGGTCGCGGTCCGACTCCAGCGTCGCGGTGTCCAGCACGTGCACGAGGACGGAGCAGCGCTCGACGTGGCGCAGGAATTCCAGGCCGAGGCCCTTGCCCTGGCTGGCGCCCGGGATGAGGCCGGGGACGTCGGCGATGGTGTAGACGGTGGAGCCCGCGGTGACGACGCCCAGGTTGGGCACGAGGGTCGTGAACGGGTAGTCCGCGATCTTGGGCTTGGCCGCGGAGAGCACCGAGATGAGCGAGGACTTGCCCGCGCTCGGGTAGCCGACGAGCGCGACGTCGGCGACGGTCTTGAGTTCCAGGACGATGTCCCGGCTCTCCCCCGGCTCGCCGAGCAGCGCGAAGCCGGGCGCCTTACGGCGGGCGGAGGCCAGTGCCGCGTTGCCGAGGCCGCCGCGGCCGCCCTGGCCGGCGACGAAGGTGGTGCCCTGTCCCACGAGGTCGGCCAGCACGTTGCCGGCCTTGTCCAGGACGACGGTGCCGTCCGGGACGGGCAGCACGAGGTCCTGGCCGTCCTTGCCGGAACGGTTGTCACCCGCGCCGGGCTGGCCGTTCGTGGCCTTGCGGTGAGGGTGGTGGTGGTAGTCCAGCAGCGTGGTGACGGACTGCTCGACGACGAGGATCACATCGCCGCCACGCCCGCCGTTGCCCCCGTCGGGGCCGCCCAGCGGCTTGAACTTCTCACGGTGTACGGAGGCCACGCCGTGGCCTCCGTTACCCGCGGCGGCATGCAGCTCGACGCGGTCCACGAAGGTGGTCATGGTGGGGCCTCCAGGTACTACGGAAAAATACGGAATTGTCTTTGACGTAACGCGCCGAGGGCGGACCCGCTTCCCCGGTTACCGGGAAAGCTGAGATCCGCCCTCGGAAGGTGCTGTGACGTTCAGCCGTTGCCTGGATCAGGCAGCGACGGGAACGATGTTCACGACCTTGCGGCCACGGTGGGTACCGAACTCCACCGCACCGGCGGTCAGCGCGAACAGCGTGTCGTCGCCGCCACGGCCGACGCCCGTGCCCGGGTGGAAGTGGGTACCGCGCTGGCGGACCAGGATCTCACCGGCGTTGACGGCCTGACCGCCGAAGCGCTTCACGCCGAGCCGCTGAGCATTGGAATCGCGCCCGTTCCGAGTGGACGATGCGCCCTTCTTGTGTGCCATGTCTCCTCAGTCCCTTACTTCGCAGCCGCGGGGATACCGGTGACCTTGATCGCCGTGTACTGCTGGCGGTGACCCTGACGACGGCGGTAACCCGTCTTGTTCTTGTAGCGAAGGATGTCGATCTTCGCGCCCTTGTGGTGGTCCACGACCTCGGCCTGGACCTTGATGCCGTCCAGGACCCAGGGGTCGCTGGTCACGGCGTCACCGTCGACAACGAGCAGGGTCGAGAGCTCGACCGTGTCGCCAACCTTGGCAGTGGAAATCTTGTCAACCTCAACGATGTCGCCGACAGCAACCTTGTGCTGGCGACCACCGCTGCGCACGATGGCGTACACGCGGATCTCTCTCTCACTCGGAACGGATCCCCTGATGCCAGCCGCCCGCGCGGGCCGGAGCCCACGACAGTCCGGAAGGATGAGCGGCCTCCCCCGGGGACGGATCACCGGGAGGGATGTGCTCAGGGGGTAGGCGCACAGAAATACGCCGAGGGTCAAGGCTACGGGGCGGGATGCGGGGGGTCAAACCGGCCCCGGTCCCCCGGTCGCGCCGCCACGGCCTCCGGGAAGCGGCAGACGTCGCCCGGGTCTCACGGGTCTCACGGGTCTCACGGGTCAGGAGAACCCCCTTGCCTGCCGGGAGGCGGCCGTTCACGGACGCCTCCCCCGGAACTCGTATGCTCTCCTGGCAACTCCGCCCGCCAGGAAGGCACACGACGTGAACTACAGGGTCCAGCCCACCGCCCAGGTCGACGAGAGCGCCGAGATCGGGGACGGCAGCAGCGTCTGGGAGCTCGCACAGATCCGTGAGGGCGCAAAGCTCGGCGAGGGCTGCGTGATCGGGCGCGGCGCGTACGTGGGCACCGGCGTCCAGATCGGGAACAACGTCAAGCTGCAGAACTACGCCCTCGTCTACGAGCCGGCCGAGCTCGGCGACGGCGTCTTCGTCGGTCCTGCCGTGGTGCTCACCAACGACCACAACCCGCGCTCCGTCGACCCCGAGGGCAAGCAGAAGCGCGGCGGCGACTGGGAGGCCGTGGGCGTGAAGGTCGCCGAGGGCGCCTCGCTGGGTGCGCGGTCGGTGTGCGTCGCCCCGGTACGGATCGGCCGGTGGGCCATGGTCGCGGCCGGCGCCGTGGTGACCAAGGACGTCCCGGACTTCGGCCTGGTCGTGGGCGTCCCGGCGCGCCGGATCGGCTGGGTGGGCCGCAGCGGCGTCAAGCTCGTCGAGCGGGCGGACGAGCCGGGCGTCTGGGAGTGCCCGCAGACGGGCGCGCTGCACGACGAGGCGGACGGTGTGCTCACGGAGCGCGCGGCCTGAAGCGCTCCGAGCCGGGAGAACCGAGAGGCTCCGGGCCCACGCGCTTCGAGAGGCCCGTGGCCCGGGGAAGGCGAGGATGCTCCGGGCACGGGCCCACGGAGGACACCGCGGGCCCCTGGAAGCCCGGGACTCCCCGCTCCGGGCCCGGACCGTGCGACCGGGCGCCTGCCGGAGCCCCAGGGCCCCGGCGGCCCTTCACAGTGCACAGGGAAGGCCCCGCCCGCATCGCGGACGGGGCCTTCCTCCTGTCTCGGAGCGGTCAGCCGCCGATGACGACGCGGCGGACGCCCTCCCAGTTGGCGGGGTCGGTCGTACGGCGGCCGTCGACCAGGACGCGGACGTCCGGCAGGTCGGCGGCGGCGAGCTCACGGTACTCGGCGTGGTCGGCCTGGAGGATCGCGGCGGTGACCGTCTGGCCCTCGTGCGGCACCAGGCCGTGCGCGGTCAGTTCCTCGGCGGTGTACATCGGGTCCGAGACGAACGGCACCGCGCCGCGCGCCTTCAGGGCCTCGACCACACCGAAGACACCGGAGAACGCGGTCTCCTTGACCCCACCGCGGTAGGCGGCGCCCAGGACCAGGACCCCGACGCCGTCCAGGTCGCCGTAGGCGGCGGCCAGCAGGTCGACGGAGTACTCGGGCATCGCGGCGTTGGCCTCGCGGGCCGAGCGCACGACGGTGGCCTCCGGGTCGTTCCAGAGGTACATCCGCGGGTAGATCGGGATGCAGTGGCCGCCGACGGCGATGCCGGGCTGGTGGATGTGGCTGTAGGGCTGGCTGTTGCAGGCCTCGATGACCTTCTTGACGTCGATGTCGTTCTTGTCGGCGAACCGGGCGAACTGGTTGGCCAGACCGATGTTGACGTCGCGGTAGGTCGTCTCGGCGAGCTTGGCGAGCTCGGAGGCCTCCGCCGTACCGAGGTCCCAGACGCCGTTCGGGCGCGGCAGGTCCTCACGGTCGTCGAAGTCGAGCACGGCCTCGTAGAACTCCACACCGCGCTGCGAGGACGCCTCGTCGATGCCGCCCACGAGCTTGGGGTAGCGGCGCAGGTCGGCGAAGACCCGGCCGGTCAGCACGCGCTCCGGGGAGAAGACGAGGTGGAAGTCGCGGCCCGGGGTGAGACCGGAGCCCTCGGCGAGCATCGGCGCCCAGCGGGTGCGGGTGGTGCCGACCGGGAGGGTGGTCTCGTAGCTGACGAGGGTGCCCGGCTTCAGGCCCGCGGCGATCGCCTTGGTGGCCGCGTCCATCCAGCCGAAGTCCGGGGTGCCCTCGGCGTCCACGAAGAGCGGGACGACGACCACGACGGCGTCGGACGCGGCGACCGCGGCCGTGGTGTCCGTCGTCGCGGAGAGCAGGCCCGCGCCCACGGTCTCCTTGAGCTTGACGTCCAGGTCGTGCTCGCCGGGGAACGGCTCGGTGGCCGCGTTGACCAGCTCGACGACCTTCGCGTTGACGTCCGCGCCAATGACCTTGTGGCCCTTGGCCGCGAACTGCACGGCGAGCGGAAGGCCGATCTTGCCGAGCGCGACTACACAGATGTTCATCGGGTTACTTTCCTCTTCAGCCTGGACAGCATGTGGCGCAGCCGCTTGCCCGCACCGGGTTCGATCTCCCACAGGGGGGCCGTCGTGATGACGAGCCGGCCCTTCGGGTTCTGGTTCGCGCTGACCCTGTACGGGACGGCCTGCCGCCAGCGGCGGGCCAGGGGCAGCGGCCTTCCCCCGGTCCGCACGGGGATCTCGTACGTCGAGCCTGCCACGTCCACGTAGACGCGGACGCCGAGCTTCGCCTTGACGGCCTGGACCGGGATCCGGCCACGCACGACGGTCGCCCTGCCGTCCTCGGCCGTCGTACGGACGAGCTTCCCCTCGACGGCGGGGAGCGTGTGGTCGGCGGGCAGCCGGCGCGCGCCCGGCTTGTCCGCGCTCTTCGGCATGGCGCCCTTGGCGAGGCGCACGGTCACGGAGCCGGTGTCGCCCAGGACACCGATCCGGGCCGCGAGGACGAGGGCCAGGTCGTCACCGCTCTGGTCCCATTCGGCCTCGACCAGCTCGGTCCCCTGCGCCAGCCGCCCGGGGACGGCCTCGCCCACCAGCTCGTAGACGCGGTCGGGGAGGCCGAGGGCCTCGTCGCGGAAACCGGGGTACATCGCGAACGCCCGGCCGTCCTCGAGGTGGAAGGGCGGGGCCCCGTGCTCCGCCTCCTCGGTGATGGCGCGGACCAGTTCGTCCACGGCACCCGCCTGCGCGAGGCAGATGCGGACCCGGCGCTTGACGTCCAGGGAGTCCCTGAGCGCGTCGGTGAGGTACTCGTCCGCGAGGGCGGCGATCCCCTCGCAGACCTGCTGCCGGGTCGTGGCGTCGAGCGTGGGGAAGTCGCCCTGGATCAGCTTGGCGAGTTCCCAGGTGAAGTGCCGCTCGAAGAGCGCGTCCCGGTCGGGTCCGGCCTCGACGAGCGAGGCGGCGTGCTTCATGATCGCTGCGGTGCAGCGCAGCCGGGACAGGTGATCGGCCCGGTAGGTGATGTTGCTGGAGTCCCCGCGCTTCACCGCGTAGTAGAACGTGTAGTCCGAGAGGACCGAGATCTTCCGGGCCCGGACGCACGCCTCGATGGTGAACGGCTGATCGCTGCCGACCGGCAGGTCCTCGGGAAAGCGCAGCCCGTGCTTCTCCACCAGCTCGCGGCGGAAGAGCTTGGTGTTCGCCAGCGTGAAGGGCAGGCTGGAGTGGTAGAGGCTGACGTCGGGGTCGTTCTTCTTGTAGAGCTTCTGGTGGACGTACCGGCCGTTCGTGCCGACCATCTTGCCGACCACCACGTCGGAGCCGTGCTCGTCGGCGTAGGCCACCATGCGTTCGAGGGCTTCCTCGCCGAGGTGGTCGTCAGACCCTATGAAGTAGACGAACCGGCCGGTGGCCACCTCCAGCGCCCTGTTGCTGGGCGCGGCGGGGCCACCGGAGTTGGCCTGGTGGATGACCTTGAACGTACCGGGGTAGCGCTCGGCGAAGCGGTCGAGCTCCGCACCGCTCTCGTCCGTCGATCCGTCGTCGACCGCCACGACCTCCAGGCGGTCGAGACCGATGCTCTGCCCGACGAGCGAGTTCAGGCACTCCGTCAGGTAGGGCATCGTGTTGTAGACGGCCACGACGACCGTGACATCAGGTCTTCCGCTCATGCCACCACCTGGGCAACACTCGCCGGGGTCCTCTGGCGGCTGCTGCCGCCGAGCACGCGGGTGTAGACGCCGTCGAGCACCTCGGCCTGCGCCTCCCAGGTCCACTCGTCGAGCAGCCCCTGGTCCTCGTAGACGTCGCGGTACTTCTTGGGGTCGGCGAGCACGGCCTTGACCGCGCGGACGTAGTCCGCGACGTCCTCCGCCTTGAACACCTCGCCCTGCCCCGTCTGCGCCACCATGTCGCCCATCGTCTTGACGTCACTGACGACGAACGGCAGACGGGCGTGGGAGTACTCGAAGAACTTCGTGATCAGGGCGATCTCGTGGTTCGGCCAGTGGTGGATCGGGATGACGCCCACGTCCGCCGAGGACAGGAACGGCACCACCTGGTAGTGCGGGACGTACGGAAGGATGTGCAGCCGGTCCGACACACCGAGCTCCACGGCCCGCGCGGTCAGCTGGTTCATGTAGTCCGACGTGGGCCGCAGGACGACGAACGCGACGTGCGTCCCGGGCAGCTGCGGCAGCGACTCGACCATGATGTCGAGCCCACGCTGCGGGGCGGCGGCACCGCTGTAGACGCTGAGCGGCACGTCCGGTCCGATCCCGCACAACTCGCGCAGGTCCGGGACGGGTTCGGCGGCCTGCTCGGGCGAGATCTCCGCGTCCGGCGCGTTCAGCACCACTTCCGGCTTGGTCTTGAGACCGTGCCGGTCGGCCAGCATCTCGGCGAGGGTCTCGGAGACCGTCGTCACGGCGTCGGCGTACTTCGAGAACTCACGCTCGTACGCGCACTGGGCGACGTGCCACCGCGGATGCGGGTTCCAGGGCTTGATGCCCGGCAGGAACTCGTGGGCGTCCCAGACGAGCTTGACCGTGCGGCCCTTGGCCTCGGCCCTGAGCTTCGCCCGCGCACCCACACCGAGCATGCGGAAGTCGTTGGCGTGGATCAGGTCGGGCTCGAGCGAGTCGATGACCTTGCCGTACGCCAGCTCCATGTCCCACAGCGCGGGATCGAGGCGGCGCCAGGCGCGGTCCCCCATCGTGCGCAGCCAGAACGCCGTGGTGAAGCGGTCCAGCGGGGAGTTCATGTCCTTGCGCCGCTGCTCCAGGGCGTTCGTCTGCTTGGCCCGCAGCCCGACCCACTTGCTCATCACCTTGGAGACGAGCCTCGGCGGGAGCAGCTTGAGCTTGTCGACGGCCTTCCCCCGGCGCCCGGCCTCGATGAGCCGGATGTTCAGCTCCGTACGCCAGGCCTTCATCCGCTGCCTGCGGTACGCGGCCAGCGGGCCGGGCCTGTAGGCCAGCGGCGCGCGGAGGATGGCCCGCCGGTACTCGTGACGCCTGCGGTGCATGGGCGTCGGGACGTGCAGCAGACGGACCTGGGCATCACCGAGGTGCCAGCGCTGGCCCTTCTTCGTCGGCGACTTGCCCAGCAGCACCACGTCCCAGCCGGCAGCGGCTGCGGAGCGCGCTTCCTTCTGGACCCGTGAGTCGCCGTTCACGCCGTTGTCGACCAGCATGACGATCTTGCCGCGGGAGCTGCGCTGCGCCCCCGCCACCGAACTCTCAACCGCCATGATGAGCGGGCTCTCCTGTCTCAAGAACAATGGTCCGGCCGCTTCGTGCCGATTCAAGAACCGAAGCCGCCACCTCAACGGTACGCAGGCCCTGCCGCAAAGTGCAGATGTCGGCGGACTCGCCCCGCACGGCGTCCCGGAAGAGCTCGTGCTCGACCAGCAGCGGCTCGCGCTTCGGGATGGCGTAGCGGATCATGTCGCCCTCGGAGACCCCGCGGAACGCGCGCAGCGCCTCCCACTCGGTCGTCACGGCCGCGTTCGAGTGGAACGTGAGGTCGGCGGTGAGGGTGTCGGCGATGTAGCAGCCGCGTTCGCCGGTGACCGACGTGAAGCGCTCCTTGAGCGGGCTCAGCCAGTTGACCAGGTGGTTGACCATGGTGCCGTCGGAGAGCTGGCCCACCGCGGAGACCATGTCCTCATGGGGGCGGCCCGACTTGGACACCGTGTGGGCGGCGATCGACCTGTACGTCCGGCCGGTCACCCAGCCCGTCAGGTCGATGTCGTGCGTGGCGAGGTCCTTGACCACACCGACGTCGGCGATGCGGTGGGGGAAGGGTCCCTGGCGGCGGGTGACGACCTGGAAGACGTCACCGAGCTCGCCGGCCTCCAGGCGGCTGCGCAGGGAGCGCAGCGCCGGGTTGCAGCGCTCGATGTGACCGACTCCGGCGACGAGACCGCGCGACTCGAAGGCCTCGACGAGGCGGCGGGCGCCCTCCACGGTGTCGGCGAGCGGCTTCTCGATCAGGGCGCACACCCCGGCGTCGGCCAGCTGGAGACCGACCTCTTCGTGCAGGGCGGTCGGGCAGGCCACGACCGCGTAGTCGATGCCGAGCGCGATGAGTTCCTCGACGGTCGAGAGGACGGGGGCACCCTGTGCCCAGCCGTTCTTGTCGCCCATCGGGTCGACGACGCCGACCAGGGTCACGCCTTCGAGCCCCGCGAGGACCCGGGCGTGGTTGCGTCCCATGGAACCGAGGCCGATGAGGCCTGCCCTCAGTACGGCGGTCACAGGTTCTCCCCCAGCGAGTTGACGGCGTCGGCGATGCGCGCCAGGTCGCCTTCGCTCAGCGACGGGTGGACGGGGAGCGAGACGACCTCGGCGGCGGCCCGCTCGGTCTCCGGCAGGTCCCAGGTGCGGCCGGCCTTCTGGTCCGGCTCCCAGTACGGCTTGAGCCGGTGGATCGGGGTCGGGTAGTAGACGGCGTTGCCGATACCCGCCTCGGTGAGCTTGGCCATCGCGGCGTCGCGGTCGCCCTGCACCCGGATCGTGTACTGGTGGTAGACGTGGCGGGCGCCTTCGGCGACCGGCGGCGTCGTGACGTTCGGGGCGGTGATGTGCGCGTCGAGGTACGCGGCGTTCGCGCGGCGCTGCTCGGTCCAGCCACCGACCTTGGTGAGCTGTACGCGGCCGACGGCGGCGGCCACGTCCGTCATGCGCATGTTGGCGCCGACGATCTCGTTGGCGTACCGCGCCTCCATGCCCTGGTTGCGCAGCAGGCGCAGGGTGCGGGCGAGTTCGGCGTCGGCCGTGGTGACCATGCCGCCCTCGAGGGAGTGCATGTTCTTCGTCGGGTAGAAGCTGAACGTTCCTCCCGCACCGAACGCACCGACGGGGGTGCCGTTCAGAGCGGCGGCGTGGGCCTGGCAGGCGTCCTCGACGACAGCGAGCTTGTGCTTCTCCGCGATGGGCATGAGCTTGTCCATGGCGGCCGGGTGACCGTAGAGGTGCACCGGCATGACGGCGGCGGTGCGCGGCGTGACGGCCGCCTCGACGGCAGCCGGGTCCAGGCCGTAGCTTCCGGGCTCGATGTCGGCGAACACGACGTCGGCGCCGACCAGCCGGACCGCGTTGGCGGAGGCCGCGAAGGAGAAGGAAGGAACGATCACCTCGTCGCCGGGGCCGATGCCGAGGGCGAGCAGCAGCATGTGCAGAGCGGAGGTACCGGAGTTGACGGCGACGCAGTGGCGGCCGTCGACAAGCTCGGAGAAGCCCTCCTCGAAGGCCGCGACCTCCGGGCCCTGCACCACACGACCGCTGCGCAGCACACGTACGGCTGCCTCGATCTCTTCTTCACCGATGACAGGGCGGGCAGCAGGAATCGGCTGCTCGTTGATGCTCGTCATGGACGTCCTCCTTGAACACCGCAAGAGCTCTTCACAGGCAGAGGTCTGGGATGCGGGACGTCTCACGAGGCCGCGCAAACCCCACCGGCAGAATGCCGACGCCCTACCGAGGAAACTGGGACCGGTCTGTCCTGAACCGGACCGGTCACCGACCGTAGTTCCCGTCCAGGAACTTCACAGCCAGCGACCGCCGTCACATTATCAGGGATTTCTTGGCTGATTTCGGGCCCGTTAACCCACCCATGCATCAGTTCTGAAACAAAGCTCGTGTCCCGCCCCGAAGTCTTCGGGGCGGGACACGAGACGATGAACAACCGGTTACGAAAGGCTCGGCCGGCGGTTCACTCGGAGTCGGCGGCGGAAGCCGAAGCCGTCACGGAAGGCGACGACTGCTCGGCCGCGACAGTCTTCTTCGCCGCTGCCTTCTTCGTGGTCGTCTTCTTCGCGGCGGTCTTCTTCGCGACCGTCTTGGCGGCCGTCTTCTTGGCGGCGGTCTTCTTCGCCGTCGCCTTCTTCGCGGTCTTGCGCGCCGCCGTCTTCTTGACCGGCGCCTCCGGCTCCGCCGCTTCGGCCTCCGTGGCCTCGGGCGTGTCGGAATCGGTGCCCGTGACCACGACGACCGCGGCCTCTTCGGCACCGGCGGGCGAACCGGCCGGAGAGGTGACCTTGCGGGTCGCCCGACGGCGTGCGCGCGGCGGAGCGGCGGGAGCGGACTCCTCGCCGGCCGCCGGGGCCTCGGGCGCGACCGGCTCGGCGGCGGGTGCCTCCGATGCGGCGGGCGCCGGGGCTTCGACGACCGGGTCCTCGACCGCGACGGGCTCCGCCGCGGGCTCGGCCGGCTGGACCGGGGGCGTCACATCTGCCGACTTGGGCGAGCCCGCCGGAGCGGTCGCCTTCCGGGTCGCCCTGCGGCGCGTGCGCGCCGGAGGTGCGGCCTCGGGCGCGGGTGCCTCGGCCTCGGGCGCGGCCGGAGCCGCCACCGGGGTCTCGGCCGCCGGCTCGGGCTGCGGCTCCTCGGCGGCCGGGGCCGGAGCGGGCTCCGCCACGGGGGCACCGGCCGGAGCCGTGACCTTGCGGGTCGCGCGCCGGCGGCCACGGCCGCGGGACGCGGCCGCCTCGGCCTCGGCGGGGCTGCTGTACAGCTCCTCGTCGGCGACGAACTCCGGCTCGGGCAGCGCCACAGGGGCGGCGACCTCCGCGGCCAGCTCGGCCTCGGTCTCCGGCTCGGCGTGCTGCTCGGCGTGCTCATGGTCGTGGTCGTGCCCGGCGCCGCCGCGGCGCTTCTTGGACCGCTTGCCACCGCCGCCACCGGCGGACGTCGGCTGCTCCATGTGAACGATGACGCCGCGCCCGTTGCAGTGGACACAGGTCTCGGAGAAGGACTCCAGGAGCCCCTGGCCCACCCGCTTGCGGGTCATCTGGACCAGGCCGAGCGACGTGACCTCGGCGACCTGGTGCTTCGTACGGTCGCGTCCCAGGCACTCCAGCAGACGGCGCAGCACGAGGTCGCGGTTGGACTCCAGCACCATGTCGATGAAGTCGACGACGACGATGCCGCCGAGGTCGCGCAGCCGGAGCTGGCGCACGATCTCCTCGGCCGCCTCCAGGTTGTTCTTGGTGACGGTCTCCTCGAGGTTTCCGCCCTGCCCGGTGAACTTGCCGGTGTTGACGTCGACGACGACCATCGCCTCGGTCTTGTCGATCACCAGCGAACCGCCGCTCGGCAGGTAGACCTTGCGGTCCAGCGCCTTCATCAGCTGCTCGTCGATGCGGTACGTCGCGAAGACGTCGACCTCGGAGGTCCAGCGCGACAGCCGGTCCGTGAGGTCGGGCGCCACGTGCGAGACATAGCCGTGGATGGTGTCCCAGGCGTCGTCACCACTGACGATGACCTTCGAGAAGTCCTCGTTGAAGATGTCCCGGACGACCCTGACGGTCATGTCCGGCTCGCCGTAGAGCAGCGTCGGCGCGTTGGAGCTGCTGGTGTTCTTCGACTTCTTCTGGATCTCTTCCCACTGGCCCTGCAGCCGCTCGACGTCACGGCGCAGCTCGTCCTCGCTCGCCCCCTCGGCCGCGGTGCGCACGATGACGCCCGCGTCCTCGGGAACGATCTTCTTGAGGATGGTCTTCAGCCGGGCACGCTCGGTGTCGGGCAGCTTGCGGCTGATGCCGGTCATCGAGCCCTCGGGCACGTAGACCAGGTAACGGCCGGGCAGCGAGACCTGGCTGGTCAGGCGGGCGCCCTTGTGGCCGATCGGGTCCTTCGTCACCTGGACGAGGACGGACTGGCCGGACTTGAGCGCGGTCTCGATGCGGCGCGGTCCGTGCGCCATGCCGAGCGCCTCGAAGTTGACCTCGCCGGCGTACAGGACGGCGTTGCGGCCCTTGCCGATGTCGACGAAGGCGGCCTCCATGGACGGCAGTACGTTCTGCACCTTGCCCAGGTAGACGTTGCCGACGTAGCTGGTGGCCTGCTCCTTGTTGACGTAGTGCTCGACGAGCACGTTGTCCTCGAGGACGCCGATCTGGGTGCGCTCGCCGCTCTGGCGGACGACCATGACGCGCTCGACGGCCTCGCGACGGGCCAGGAACTCGGCCTCGGTGATGATCGGGACGCGCCTGCGGCCCTGCTCACGCCCCTCGCGGCGGCGCTGCTTCTTGGCCTCCATACGGGTCGAGCCCTTGATGGACTGGACCTCGTCGAAGCCGGTGCCGAGCTCACGGTCGGCGGCGTCCTTGCGGCGCTCACGCGGCTCGCGGACCTTGACGACCGTACGCTCCGGGTCGTCCGTGCCCGTGGCCGTGTCCTCGCCGGACGCGTCCCCGCTGCGGCGACGGCGACGGCGACGGCGACGGCTGCTGCTGGAGCCGGCGGAGGACTCGTGGTCCTCCTCGTCCTCGTCGTCGTGGGCCTGCTGCGGCTCCTCGTCGGAACGGTCGGCACGGTCCGTGGCGTCGTCGCTCTGCTCGACGTCGTCCGTGTCGCCGGCCTCGCCGCGACGGCGGCGACGGCCACCGCGACGGCGACGGCGCGACGGACGGTCGCCGTACTCGTCAGACTCGTCGCCCTCGTGCTCGGCCTCCGTCTCCGGCTCGGCCTCGTGCTCGTCCTCGACGGCAGTGGAGGCCGCGGGGGCGGGCTCCTCGGCCGGAAGGGTGATCGGGGCCGCGGCCGGTTCGGTCTCGACGGCCTCGCCGCGACGGCGGCGCCGACGGCGCGAGCCGCCCTGCGGCGCGGCCTCGGCGGCCTCGGGTGCGGCGGCCTCGACGGCCTGCCCGGCCTCGGCCTTGCGCGATGCGCGGTCCGAGGGCTTCTGCTCCTCGAAGTCGTCGCCCTCGTCGTACGGCGAGGTGGTCCCGGCGGCTGCCGCGGCGGCGGCAGCGGTCTCCGGGGTCTGGAACATCGGCTCGGCGAAGACCGGGGCCTGGAACACGGCAACGGCGGGGCGCGTCGCGCGGCGGCCCTTGCGGGCCGGCTCCTCGGCCTTGCCGGTGAACTCCGGGCGGCCGGCGGCGGCGGTGGCCCGGCGGCGCTGGCGGCCACGCGGGGCGGCCTCCTCGACCTGCTCGCTCTCGGTGGCCAGTTCCTCGGCCACGGCGGCGGGAAGGCTCTCACCCGTCTCGGCGACGGCCTCGGCGATCTCCTCCACGGGCTGCGGGGCTCCTGCGGGGGCGCCTGCCCTGCGCGAGGCACGGCGGCGGCCACGCGGGGCCTCGACAGCGGGGGCCTCGGCAGGCTCCTCGGTCCGGCCCGACTCGGCGGCGGGCTCAGCGGCGGGCTCGGCAACGGACTCGGCCGCAACGGCGGCCGGGGTCCCGGTGCCGCTCTGCGTGGCGGGCGCACCGGCCGGGGCAGACGCACGGCGCCTGGTGCGGCCACGCGGGGCGGCGGCGGGCTCCGCCGCGGGTGCGGGCTCGGCTGCGGGCTCGTCGGCCTGCTCCGGCTCGGCCACGGGGGCCTCCTGCACGACGGCCTCGGCCGTCTGCGGGCTGCCCGCGGGGGCGGTCGCCTTACGGGTCGCCCGGCGACGGCCACGGGGGGCCTCGACGGCGGGGGCCTCGACGACCGGCGCTTCGGCCACGGCTGCTTCGGCGGCCTCTTCCGTCTCCTCGGCCTGCTCCTCGTCCGGGGCGGTCTCGACGACCGGCTCCACGACCTCGGCGGCCTGCGGCGCACCGGCGGGAGCCGTGGCCTTGCGGACCGCGCGGCGACGGGCACGCGCCGGAGGCGCGGCCTCGACGGGCTCGGCAGCGGGCTCGGCCGCGGTCACCGGCTCGGCGGCCGGGGCCTCGGCTGCGGACTCGACGGCCTCGGCGGCCTGCGGCGCACCGGCCGGAGCGGTCGCCTTGCGGACCGCGCGGCGACGGGGACGCGCCGGGGGCGCGGCCTCCGCAGCGGGCTCGGGGGCCTCGGCGGCGGCCGTGGTGGCCGACGTGACGTCCTCGGTGACGGCCCCGGGCGCGCCCGACGGCGGTCCTGCGGGACGGGAGGCCGCGCGGCGCCTGCGGCGCGGCGGCAACTTGTCGCCGGGGGCGTTGTTGTCCTCTGTGTTCGCGAGGTTTCCGGTGGTACCGGGTTCGTTCGGCTCGTGCATGCGGGCGGTTCTCCCGTCGCGCTCCCGGGCGCCACACCTGGGTCCGGTCCGACGCGATTCGCGTGATGTGCGCGATACCGCCGTCCGGGGCGCGGGCGCCGCACGGGAGCTGATGTCTGGCTCGCCGGTTCCGTACGCGCTGCGTACGGCCTGGCGAAAGTCTTATGGGGCGGTGCGCGGCCCGACCCAGGTGGCTCCCGAGTCCGAGGGCTGCGCTACAACGACCGCCTTACGCGGAACCTGCACCTTCCGGCGCCGTCGCGGCGGCGGCCGGATCGGCCGTGGAAACGGCCGGGGCTGCCTCGCGGTCGGGCGCGAGCGGGTCGGTCACCGTGCCGGACTCCTCGTCGAAGAGCCCCTGCGCCAGCCTGGTCACCGCTGCGGGGACCGGCGGCGTTAGGTCGGCCACAGCTCGGAGACCGGACAGGACGTCGTCGGGTCGCACGGCAGGTGTCACGTGCCGCACTACCAGCCGCAGTATCGCACAGGGCCTGTCCCCGGACCTATCAGGCTGTGGATCAAGGGCCTGCAGACCGGCCACCGCCGCCCGGGCGTCGAAGCTCCGCATGCCGTTCTTCGCTCGGCGCTGGACCTCGACGGTCTCCTCCGCGAGGAAGGCGGCCACGGCCTTCTGCGCGTCCTGTACGGCGACCCCGTCCAGCCGCATCTCCCAGACGGAGGCGGTCAGCCGGTCGGCGAGGCCTGAGGTGCGGGCCTCCACGGCGTCGACGACGTCGAGGCCGTCGGGCATCGACGCGTCGAGCAGTTCGCGCAGGACGTCCGGATCCCGCGCCTCGGTGAGGGCGATCTCCAGGAACTCGGCCTCGCTGCCCGTACCGGTGGGGGCGGCGTTGGCGTACGACACCTTCGGGTGCGGGGTGAAGCCGGCCGAGTAGGCCATGGGTACCTGGGAGCGGCGCAGCGCTCGCTCGAAGGCACGCTGGAAGTCACGGTGACTGGTGAACCGGAGGCGGCCCCGCTTGGTGTAGCGCAGTCTGATGCGCTGCACCGCCGGTGCGGGCGGCGGGCCTTCGGGCTGTCGCTTGCCCAGTGGTTCTTCTCCTCGGTGCGGGGCGGTCGCGGTGGCGTGCCGCCCACGAAGTACAGGGTGCCCCGGGGTGCCGTTCCGGCTCACCCCCGCCTGACGTTTTTGCCGGCAGGCAGGGAGATCTCGGACGCGGGCGCCGCGCTGGGGACAGTCGTTGTCCTACCCAGGGTACGCGCAGCGGACCCTTCGAGTTCCCGCGCATCCGTGACCTGCGGCGTTTCGACCAGGGCGCGCCCCACCTCCGGCCCTCATCCAAATGGTCCGGTCATGGCCTTGTCCGCGCGGACCGGTTCCGGGAACGCCGAGAGGCGCCCGGACGGGTTCGTCCGGACGCCTCTCCACACCTCGCACCTACCGGGCGGCCGGGACGATCCTCCGAGCCGCCGCGCCGGTACCGGCTACTTCACGACCGTGAGCGGCAGGAGCTTCTTGCCGGTGGGGCCGATCTGGATGCTCGTGTCCATCTGCGGGCAGACCCCGCAGTCGAAGCACGGCGTCCAGCGGCAGTCCTCGACCTCGGTCTCGTCGAGCGAGTCCTGCCAGTCCTCCCAGAGCCAGTCCTTGTCCAGACCGGAATCCAGGTGGTCCCAGGGCAGGACCTCCTCGTACGTCCGCTCGCGGGTGGTGTACCAGTCGACGTCGACCCCGAAGCCGGGCAGCGTCTTCTCGGCGCTCCTCATCCAGAGGTCGTAGCTGAAGTGCTCGCGCCAGCCGTCGAAGCGGCCGCCCGACTCGTACACCGCGCGGATGACGGAGCCGACGCGGCGGTCGCCGCGTGACAGCAGGCCCTCGACGATGCCCGGCTTGCCGTCGTGGTAGCGGAAACCGATCGAGCGGCCGTACTTCTTGTCGTCGCGGATCTTGTCGCGGAGCTTCTTCAGCCGCGCGTCGGTGTCCTCGGCGCTGAGCTGCGGGGCCCACTGGAAGGGGGTGTGCGGTTTGGGGACGAAGCCGCCGATGGAGACGGTGCAGCGGATGTCGTTCTGCCCGGAAACCTCACGGCCCTTGGCGATGACGTTGACCGCCATGTCACCGATCTGGAGGACGTCCTCGTCGGTCTCGGTGGGCAGGCCGCACATGAAGTAGAGCTTCACCTGGCGCCAGCCGTTGCCGTACGCCGTGGCGACCGTACGGATCAGGTCCTCCTCCGAGACCATCTTGTTGATGACCTTGCGCATGCGCTCGGAGCCGCCCTCGGGGGCGAAGGTGAGGCCGGACCTGCGGCCGTTGCGGGTCAGCTCGTTGGCCAGGTCGACGTTGAAGGCGTCGACGCGGGTGGACGGCAGCGAGAGGCCGATCTTGTCGTCGGTGTACCGGTCGGCGAGGCCCTTGGCGATCTCACCGATCTCGGTGTGGTCGGCGGAGGAGAGCGAGAGCAGGCCGACCTCCTCGAAGCCGGTGGCCTTCAGCCCCTTCTCGACCATCTCGCCGATGCCGGTGATGCTTCGCTCCCGCACGGGGCGCGTGATCATGCCGGCCTGGCAGAAACGGCAGCCGCGGGTGCAGCCGCGGAAGATCTCGACGGACATCCGCTCGTGGACCGTCTCGGCGAGCGGGACGAGCGGCTGCTTCGGGTAGGGCCACTCGTCGAGGTCCATGACGGTGTGCTTGGAGACGCGCCACGGCACACCGGACCTGTTCGGCACCACACGGCCGATGCGGCCGTCGGGGAGGTACTCGACGTCGTAGAAGCCGGGGACGTAGACCCCGCCGGTGCGCGCGAGACGGAACAGCACCTCTTCGCGTCCGCCGGGGCTGCCCTCGGCCTTCCAGGCGCGGATGATCTCGGTGATCTCCAGGACGGCCTGCTCGCCGTCGCCGATGACCGCGCAGTCGATGAAGTCCGCGATCGGCTCCGGGTTGAACGCGGCATGGCCACCCGCCAGCACGATCGGGTGATCGACGGTGCGGTCCTTGGACTCCAGCGGGATGCCCGCGAGGTCCAGGGCGGTGAGCATGTTGGTGTAGCCGAGCTCGGTGGAGAAGCTGAGGCCGAACACGTCGAAGGCGCCGACGGGCCGGTGGCTGTCCACGGTGAACTGGGGCACCTTGTGCTCGCGCATCAGCTCCTCGAGGTCCGGCCACACGCTGTAGGTGCGCTCGGCGAGGACGCCCTCGCGCTCGTTGAGCACCTCGTAGAGGATCATGACGCCCTGGTTGGGCAGTCCGACCTCGTAGGCGTCGGGGTACATGAGTGCCCAGCGGACGTCGCATTCGTCCCACGGTTTGACGGTGGAGTTCAGCTCACCGCCGACGTACTGGATGGGCTTCTGCACATGCGGGAGCAGAGCTTCGAGCTGCGGGAAGACCGACTCGGCAGACATCTGTGGACCTTCGTAGCTGGCAGGGGTGACCATCAAGCGTAACCCGGTGCTCAGCCTTTCAGCGCCGCCCGGAACCGGGGGCGCGAAGCCCGCGCCCAGGCTTCGGGCAGTTCGCGTTCCCGTTCGGCCGCTGCGGCCTCCTCCTGGCCGTACAGCAGTCCCCAGGTGAACGCGGACTCCCCCGCCGCGTGGGCCTGTACCGCCAGGGAGCGCAGGGCTTCCCGGGCCACGACGCTGTCCTGGTGGTCGCCGAGCACCGACTGCACGGACTTCATCCGTTCGGCGAACTTCTTGGCGGGCTTGCCCAGCGCCGGCTTCGCGGCCTCGGCCGCGTAGCGGACCCGCTTCGCGGCCTTGCGCGCCTCGTGCATCGCCACGTCGCGCTCCTCGCCCGGCGGCTGCTCCAGGGCGTGACCGATACGGCTGGCGAGGCGGCCGTAGTCCTTGAGCACTGCGCGGGGCAGGACGTCGCGCGGTGCCTTTCCGGCGGCGCGGAGCAGCGGCGGCTCGGCGAGGAGGGCGTCCAGGGTGTCCAACAGGGCGAGATAGCGGTCGCCGTCGAGCACGGAGGCGACCCTGCGCCGCGCGCCGGTGCGGCGAGCGACGAAGGTGAGCTTCAGCCGGGCGCCCACGGGTCCCAGGACGAGGGTGGCGGGCAGCCCGGCGACGCGGGAGCGGAGCCGCTCGTCCAGGACTTCCTGGTCCCGGTCGACCCCCAGCTCCCCGGCGAGCCACTTCAGCTCCTCGCGGACCGGGTCGGTGACGGTCCGGTCGAGGACCGTGCGGTACGTCCTGAAAGCACTGCGCAGCCGGCGGGTGGCGACCCGCATGCGGTGCACGCTGTCCGGCAGATCGCGGCGGACGGCGGGGTCCAGCTCGACGAGGGCCTCGACCTGGGCGCGTACGTAGGCGAGCACATGGTCCCCGGCGGTGCGCGGGGCAGCCGCCCTCCTGGGCTTCGGCCGCTTCCCCGGAGCCGTCTCGTCCAGTGCCCTGGCCAGCTTGGACGCGGCGGACGAGGGCAGGACACCGGCCTTGCGCAGGCGCCGTTCGACGGCGTCGAGTACGGCGGGGTCGCCGTCGTCGGCCAGCTCGACCTCCAGCTCGGTCCAGGCCGAGGTGGCGCCGTGACCTTCCTCGGTGAGCCGCTCGGCGAGCACCTCGTCGACGCTGAGTTCGGCGAGCAGACCGCCGTCCTCGTCGAGGAGGTGGTGGACGTCGCGGGCGGAGAGGATGCGCACGACAGGGACCACAGGGGTGTTGCGTACGCGGGAGCGGAGCAGGCCGGTGAGCTCGGGTGGCAGGGCCTCGGTGAGGGGAGCCCTGATCTCGTCGCGTACGCCGGCGGAGACGGGGATCTTGAGGTGCCACCCGGCGTCGCCCCCGCCCGTCCGGCGGCGGAGCGTGAGGGACGCGGCGGCCAGCCGGAAGTCCTCGGTGTCGTAGTAGACGGCGTCGAGCTCGGTCACTCCTCTGGGGACGACCGCCGAGACCCCGGCCGCACGGGTCAGATCGGGCAGCCGGGTTTCGGGAGTCGCTTCGTATTTCCGCTCGACCTCACGCTTCGAGTCCGCCATATGTCGAATCTATCCGCGATGTACGCAAACATGCAGGGCGGAGCGAAGTGCTCAGGCAGTTATCGGCCGTTGCACCCTGATCGACTGGAGCAGACCGATCGCCACCCAGACGGCGAACATGGACGACCCTCCGTACGACACGAACGGCAGCGGCAGCCCGGCCACCGGCATGATCCCCAGGGTCATCCCGATGTTCTCGAAGGACTGGAAGGCGAACCAGGCGATGATGCCGGCGGCCACGATCGTCCCGTACAGCTCGGTCGTCTCACGGGCGATCCGGCAGGCGCGCCAGAGGACGACGCCGAGCAGGACGATGATCAGCCCGGCCCCGAGGAATCCGAGCTCCTCCCCCGCCACGGTGAAGACGAAGTCGGTCTGCTGCTCGGGGACGAACTGGCCCGTCGTCTGGGAGCCCTTGAAGAGCCCGGTGCCCGTGAGGCCGCCGGAGCCGATCGCGATGCGGGCCTGGTTGGTGTTGTAGCCGACGCCGGCCGGGTCGAGCGCCGGATTGGCGAAGGCCGCGAAACGGGCGATCTGGTAGTCGTCGAGCACGCCGAGCTGCCAGACGGCCAGGGCGCCCGCCGTGCCCGCGCCGAGGAGTCCGAAGATCCAGCGGTTGGACGCCCCGGAGGCGAGGAGCACACCGAGGACGATGACGGCCATGACCATGACGGAGCCGAGGTCGGGCATCAGCATGACGACACCCATGGGGATGATCGCCAGGCCGAGCGCCTTGGCCACGGTCCGGTGGTCGGGGTGCAGCTGGTCGCCCGCGTCGACGCGGGCGGCGAGCAGCATCGCCATGCCGAGGATGATCGTGATCTTCGTGAACTCGGAGGGCTGGAGGGAGAAGCCGCCGGGAAGCAGGATCCAGGCGTGCGCGCCGTTGACGGTGGCGCCGAGCGGGGTGAGGACCGCGAGGACGAGCAGGACCGACAGGCCGTAGAGGACCGGCACCGCTCCCCTCAGGGTGCGGTGCCCGAGCCAGATGGTCCCGATCATCAGCGCCAGGCCGATGCCGGTGTTGAGCGCGTGCCGGAACAGGAAGTAGTACGGGTCGCCGTGGGTGAGCGACTCACGGCCACGGGTCGCCGACCAGACCAGCAGCGAGCCGACGAAGGACAGCGCGAGGGCCGATCCCAGCAGGGGCCAGTCCAGCCGCCGTACGACGGAGTCGCGGGCGGTGAGCTTGGCCCAGGCGGAACGCTCGGGGGCGTAGCGCGAGACGGAGAAGCCTGCCATCAGTCCCGCCTCCCCAGCGTTCCGGGAAGAGCCCCCGCGAGTGCCTGCGTGCCGTCCTCGGCGGGCGGCTCGGGGACGTACGGCTTGATCTTGGGCGACACGATCTGGCCGTCGGGCTTGATCGTGGGCAGGGCCTTCTGCGGCTTGGGCAGCAGCGCCTTCTTCAGGTCCTGCTTGCCTTCGGCGTCCAGCCCGTAGAGCGCGTTGTAGATGTTGCGCACGGCGGGCCCGGAGGCACCGGAGCCGGTACCACCCTGGGAGATCGTCATGACGATCGAGTAGTCCTTGGTGTACGTGGCGAACCAGGAGGTCGTCTGCTTGCCGTAGACCTCGGCCGTGCCCGTCTTGGCGTGCATCGGGATCTTGTCCTGGGGCCAGCCGCCGAACCTCCAGGCGGCGCTGCCCCGGGTCGCGACTCCCGCGAGGGCATCGTCTATCTTGTCGCGCGTGTCTCCCTTGAAGGGGAGCTTGCCGTGGGCCTGCGGCTCGATCTCCTGGACGGTCTTGCCGTCGCCGCTGACGATCGCCTTGCCGACGGTGGGGTCGTACAGGGTGCCGCCGTTGGAGATCGCGGCGTAGATGGTCGCCATCTGGATCGGGGTGACCAGCGTGTCGCCCTGGCCGATGGAGTAGTTGACGGAGTCACCGGCGCGCATCTTGTTGCCTTCGAGGCAGCCTTCGTACGCGATCTTCTCGACGTACGTCCCGTCCTTCTTGCCCTGCTTGCACCAGGCGGCCTTGTTGGCGTCGTAGAAGTCCTGCTTCCACTTGCGGTCGGGGACGCGGCCGGCGACCTCGTTGGGGAGGTCGATGCCGGTCTCCTTGCCGAGACCGAACTGGTGGGCGGTCTTGTAGAACCAGTCCGCCGGGTTCTTCTTCGGCTTGTTGCCGCCGTCCTTCGCCCACTCCTTGTGCGCCAGGCCGTAGTAGACGGTGTCGCAGGAGACCTCGAGGGCGCGGCCGAGGTTGATGCTGCCGTAGCCCTGGGACTCGAAGTTCTTGAAGACCTGCCCGCCGATCGAGTACGAGCTCGGGCACGGGTAGTTGCCGTCGAAGTCGTATCCGGCGTTGACCGCGGCCGTCGAGGAGATCACCTTGAAGATCGAGCCGGGGGCGGCGGTGCCCTGGATCGCGCGGTTCAGCAGCGGGAAGTTGGACTTCTTCCCGGTGAGCTTCGCGTAGTCCTTGGCGGAGATGCCGCCGATCCAGGCGTTGGGGTCGTAGGTCGGCAGGGAGGCCATCGACACGATGCGTCCGGTCTTGGCCTCCATGACGACGACCGCTCCGGAGTCGGCCTTGTACAGCTCGTTGGTGTTGCGGTCCATCTCCTTGCGGGCTGTCTCCATCGCCTTGTTGAGTTCGTACTCGGCGACGGCCTGGACCCGGGCGTCGATGGAGGTGACGACGCTGGCCCCGGGCTCGGCCTCGTCGTTCTGCGCCTGGCCGATGACGCGGCCCAGGTTGTCGACCTCGTAGCGGGTCACGCCCGCCTTGCCGCGCAGCTCCTTGTCGTACGTGCGCTCCAGGCCGGAGCGGCCGACCTGATCGGAGCGGAGGTACGGCGAGTCGGTGTCCTGCGCCTTGGTGACCTCTTCGTCGGTGACGGGCGAGAGATAACCGAGGACCTGCGCGGTGTTGGCCTTGCCGGGTGCGGCGTAGCGGCGTACGGCGGTGGGCTCGGCGGTGATGCCGGGGAAGTCCTCGGCGCGCTCGCGGATCGTCAGGGCCTGCTGGGTGGTGGCCTCGTCGGTGACGGGGATCGGCTGGTAGGGCGAGCCGTTCCAGCAGGGCTGCGGGGTCTTGGCGTCGCAGAGCCGGACCTTGTCCTGGACGTCCTTGGGCTTCATGTCCAAGACGTCGGCCAGACGGGTGAGGACGGCGACCCCGTCGTCCTTCATCTTCATCAGCTCGGTGCGGCTCGCGGAGACGACGAGGCGGGTCTCGTTGTCGGCGAGGGGCACGCCGCGCGCGTCGAGGATGGAACCCCTCACGGCGGGCTGCACGACCTGCTGGACGTGGTTGTTCTTCGCCTCGTCGGTGTACTCCTGACCGTTGCGGATCTGGAGGTACCAGAGCCGGCCGCCGAGCGTCAGGAGGAGGGAGAGGACGAGGACCTGGATGACGACGAGACGGATCTGGACCCGCTGGGTCCGTCCCGTCTCCGGAATGTTGCTCACGGGGCGCCCCCGGTGGTGGTGGGTCGGCCGTTGCCCGCGTCGGTGGTGGGTCGGCCGGGGGTACGGGGGTGGCGGCCGGTGCTCGTCCGGCGCCGGTACGGCCTCACAGTCGCTTGACCCCCTTGATCCTTCCCGCGCGTGCGGCGCGGCTGCGGGCCGCCCTCAGGCGCATCCCGCCTCGCTGGTTCCCGATACGCAGCCCGGTCCCCGATGCCAGCCAGCCGGCGGCCACGTCCGCACCGGCGGAACTGTCGGCGACCGGGTCGTTCTCGGTGCGTCTGGCGAGCGCCATGATCAGCGGAACGGTGAACGGCGCCAGGAGCAGGTCGTACACCACGGCGGTGAACAGCAGGCTGCCCAGGCCCACATGGCGGGCGGCCGTGTCGCCGACCAGGGAGCCGACACCGGCGTACAGCAGGGTCGATCCGAGCGCGGCGACGACGACGAAGGCCATCGGGGTGAAGGCCGACTTGAGCTGGCCGTTCTCGGGGCGCGCCATTCCGGCGAGGTAGCCGATCACGCAGAGGACCAGGGCGTAGCGCCCGGCGGCGTGGTCGGCGGGCGGTGCCAGGTCGGCGAGGAGGCCCGCGCCGAAGCCGATGACGGTGCCGCTGACGGGCCCGTACACGAACGCCAGTCCGAGGACGACGAGGAGCAGCAGGTCCGGGGTCGCCCCGGGGAGCTGGAGGCGGGCGAGGACGGAGACCTGGATGACGAGGGCGACCACGACCAGGGCGACGGAGAGCAGAGTCCTGTTCAAGCGCATGGGGATCAGCTCTATTCCTGCTCGTTCGCCGCGTCACCGGCGGCCGTGTCGGCGTTGCCCGCGGCGTCCGGGGAAGCACCCGGGGAGGCGGATGAACCGGGCTTCTCGTTGATGTTCCCGACGACCTTCCCGCTGCCGTCGACGAGGTCGCCGTTCGGCTGGACGGTGACGGTGACGGTCGGGGTCGGCTTGGGCTTCTCCGGCTTCTTGGGCTGCGCCGGCAGGACCATGTCGCGAGGGTTCTCACGAGGCGCCTGGACGACGATGCCCACGATGTCGAGCTTGGTGAAGCCGACGAACGGCCTGACGTAGACCGTCCGGGTGAGGTCGCCGCCCGACGGGTCGACACGGACGACCTCGCCGACGGGAACGCCCGGGACGAAGGGCTTGTCCTTGCTGGAGCCGAAGGTGACCAGCCGGTCGCCCTTCTTCACGTCGGCCTTGCCGTTGAGGAACTGGACCGAGAGCGGCCGGGACCCCTGTCCGGTGGCGAAGCCGAGCTCGTCGGTCTTCTCCAGCCGGGTGCCGACGGTGAAGTCGGGGTCGTTGGCCAGCAGGACGGTCGCGGTGTGGGGGCCGACGGTGGTGATCCGGCCGACGAGCCCCTCGCCGTTCAGTACGGTCATGTCGCGCTTGAGGCCGTCGTCGGCCCCCGCGTCGATGGTGATGGTCCAGGAGAAGCCCTGGGCCGCTCCTATGGCGATGACCTGGGCGGCCTTGATGCCGTACTGGCCCGCCCCGGCGCTCTTCAGCATGGTGTCGAGCTGGCGCACCTTGCTGGTGTTGCGGTCGTCGCTGCCGAGCCTGGTCTTCAGTTCGGCGTTCTCGTGCTCCAGGGCCGCGATCCGGTCGTGCCGGTCACCGGAGTCCCGTACGGCGCCGATGGCATTGCCCACCGGGTCCACCGCGGCCGCGACGCCGTTCTCGACCGGTCCGAAGACCGTGGCGGCGGCCTGCCGGGCCCCGTCCACCGGTGACTCCTCGCCACCGCGGATATCCACCGTGATCAAGGCGAATGCGATGGCGATCAGCAGCACCAGGAGCAGCCGGCTCTCTCGTGTGTCCCTCACGTGCGGCGGCCGTGCCTTCCTCGTCGGAATGTTCGTGCCTGTATACCAACGTTCCGCCGCACGGGGCGGCAGCGCCCGTACGGCGGAACGCCGTGTTCTACCGTCGGGGCTGGGCGTCCAGTACCTGCTGGAGCGCCTCGAACTCCTCGACGCACTTGCCGGATCCGAGCGCCACCGAGTCCAGCGGGTCCTCGGCGATGTGGATCGGCATGCCCGTCTCGTGCCGCAGCCGCTCGTCGAGGCCGCGCAGGAGAGCGCCGCCGCCGGTGAGGACGATGCCGCGGTCCATGACGTCGCCCGAGAGCTCGGGCGGGCACTTGTCGAGCGTCGTCTTCACGGCGTCGACGATCGCGTTGACCGGTTCCTCGATGGCCTTGCGGACCTCGGTCGCGGAGATGACGACGGTCTTGGGCAGGCCCGAGACCAGGTCGCGTCCGCGGATCTCCGTGTGCTCGTCCTTCTCCATCTCGTACGCCGAGCCGATCGTGATCTTGATCTGTTCGGCGGTGCGCTCACCGAGGAGGAGGGAGTACTCCTTCTTGATGTGCTGGATGATCGCGTTGTCCAGTTCGTCACCGGCGACCCGGATCGACTGGGCGGTGACGATTCCCCCGAGCGAGATCACGGCGACCTCGGTGGTGCCGCCACCGATGTCGACGACCATGTTCCCGGTGGCCTCGTGGACCGGCAGGCCCGAGCCGATGGCCGCGGCCATGGGCTCTTCGATGATGTGCACCTGGCGCGCACCGGCCTGCGTCGACGCCTCGATGACGGCGCGTCGCTCGACCCCTGTGATGCCGGAGGGCACACAGACGACGACCCGCGGGCGGGCGAGGTAGCGCCGCTTGTGGATCTTGAGGATGAAGTAGCGGAGCATGCGCTCCGTGATCTCGAAGTCGGCGATCACGCCGTCCTTCAGGGGCCGCACGGCAACGATGTTGCCCGGTGTGCGGCCGATCATCTTCTTTGCCTCGGAGCCGACCGCCAGGATTCCGCCGGTGTTGGTGTTGATGGCCACGACGGACGGCTCGTTCAGGACGATGCCGCGCCCCCTGACGTACACCAGCGTGTTGGCAGTCCCGAGGTCGATAGCCATGTCACGGCCGATGAACGACATTGAGTTCCCCTTGTTCCCCATGAGGATGCGTCGGGCCTTCCCAAGAAGCGAAGAATGGCTTGATTTGAGTAGGCGAGGGTTGGCGCTGCGGGCGTGGAAGCTTCCATCGTAGTGCCGTATGCACGGACACAGCGCGAGGGTCCTTCGCCATGACGAGTGGAACGGCTGCCCGTTCCACCCATGGTGACGTTACGTCGGAGGGATGCGTTCCCGCGATACGAGACCCTATGCCGAAGGGCGACCGAATTACTTCGGTCGCCCCAGGTCATGAGCGCTGATTGGCCGAGCCGAAGTCAGGAAAGTCCGGGAAAGAAAAGCTTCAGTTCTCGCTCTGCGGACTCCTCGGAGTCCGAGGCGTGGATGAGGTTCTCCCGGGTGATGGTGCCGAAGTCACCGCGGATGGAGCCGGGCGCGGCGGCGATCGGGTCGGTGGGGCCGGCCAGGGCACGGACGCCCTCGATCACCCGCTCGCCTTCGGCCACCAGGGCGACGACGGGGCCGGATGCCATGAACTCGACGAGCGGCTCGTAGAAGGGGCGGCCCTTGTGCTCGCCGTAGTGCTGCTCCAGGGTCTCCTGGTCGAGCGTGCGCAGCTCCAGCGCGGTGATCGTCCAGCCGGCCTTGCGTTCGATGCGGCCGACGATCTCGCCGATCAGCCCACGCCGGACGGCGTCGGGCTTGAGAAGGACGAGGGTGCGCTGAGTCATGTGCGGCTCCTTGCAGACTTTCGGTGCGGGTGGGGGCGAGATTACAGGGGTACGCCGACGGGCCTACGCCCGGGCTCACGCTGCGTCATCCTTGGGCCGGAGCCTGCGCGCTCTCCTGCGCCTCGGCCTGAGCCGCCCATCGCGCCTTGGCCTCGTCGATCTTGCGGCCGTAATGGACCGATGCCCACCACAGGGCGCCGAAGATCACGCCCAGGATGTACATCATCGGGACGAAGAACCCGCTCAGCACGAGCAGGACCTGGAGCGCCCAGCCGAGCTGTATACCGCCCGGTCGGGTGATCATTCCGCAGAGCAGCACGGAGAGCAGCATGCCGATGCCGCAGACCGTCCAGACCGTGCCCATGGACAGGTCGTCGGACTTCATCGCGACCAGCCCGGCGAAGCCGATGACGAAGAATTCACCGATCAGCGTCGATGCACAGAGGGTACGCACAGGTCAGCGCCTTCCGAGGAGCAGCCGGGCCTCGCCGACCGTGATCACGGACCCGGTCACAAGGACTCCGGCGCCCGCGTATTCGGCCTCTTCCTCCGCGAGGGTGATGGCCGCCTCCAGTGCGTCGTCGAGACGCGGCTCGACCTGGACGCGCTCGTCGCCGAAGACCTCGACGGCGATCGCGGCGAGGGCGTCGGCGTCCATGGCGCGCGGGCTGGAGTTCTGGGTGACGACGATCTCGGCGAAGATCGGCTCGAAGGCCTCGAGGAGCCCCCGGACGTCCTTGCCGTCGCTCGCGCCGACGACACCGATCAGCCGGGAGAAGCTGAAAGCCTCGGACACGCCCTCGGAGGCCGCGCGGGCTCCTGCCGGGTTGTGCGCCGCGTCCAGGACGACCGTCGGGCTGGCCCGCACGACCTCCAGCCGGCCCGGCGAGAGCACCGAGAGGAAGGCCTTGCGCACCGTCTCGACGTCCAGGCTCCGGGCCTGTTCGGCGCCGATGCCGAAGAACGCCTCGACGGCGGCGAGCGCCACGGCCGCGTTGTGGGCCTGGTGCGCCCCGTAGAGCGGGAGGAAGACGTTGTCGTACTCACCGCCGACGCCCCGCAGGGTCAGCAGCTGGCCGCCGACCGCGATCTCGCGGGAGACGACCCCGAACTCCATGCCCTCCCGGGCCACCGTGGCGTCCACCTCGACGGCCTTCTTGAGCATCACCTGCGCGGCGTCCACCGGCTGCTGGGACAGGATCACCGTCGCGTCCTGCTTGATGACGCCGGACTTCTCGCCCGCGATCTCGGCCGGGGTGGAGCCGAGGCGGTCGGTGTGGTCCAGCGAGATCGGGGTGACGACGGCGACCGAAGCGTCGATGACGTTCGTCGCGTCCCAGGTGCCGCCCATGCCGACCTCGACGACGGCGACGTCGACCGGCGCGTCGGCGAAGGCCGCGTACGCCATGCCCGTCAGCACCTCGAAGAACGAGAGGCGGTAGGGCTGCTGGGCGTCGACCATCTCGACGTACGGCTTGATGTCGTTGTACGTCTCGATGAAGCGCTCGGCGTCGATCGGGGAGCCGTCGAGGCTG
The DNA here is from genome assembly GCF_040611875.1 of Streptomyces sp. NPDC006516. Classification (NCBI taxonomy): domain Bacteria; kingdom Bacillati; phylum Actinomycetota; class Actinomycetes; order Kitasatosporales; family Streptomycetaceae; genus Streptomyces; species Streptomyces sp. NPDC006516. The sequence continues at coordinate 473,465 of NZ_JBEXPD010000001.1, read as the reverse complement.
ATCCGCTCGGTGATCGACTGGACGTGCGGCGAGGTGTAGCGGCCGGTCCGGAGCTCGAAGGCGCCCAGGAGTGCCTCGATCATGCGGGCCGTGCTGGTCTTGCCGTTCGTCCCCGTGATGTGGATCGAGGGATACGCGCGCTGGGGCTCGCCCAGCACATCCATCAGGGCCGCGATACGGGTCACCGACGGCTCGAGCTTGGTCTCGCCCCAGCGGCCCGCGAGCTCCTGCTCCACCGCGCGCAGCGCCCGGTCGGTCTCGGGGTCGGCGGGGCGGTCGGGGACGGCCTCACCCTGCGGCGGTCCCGACTGGGTGCGCAGCGTCCGGCTCCCGGCCTCGATCACCGCCAGGTCGGGGTCGCGCTGGGTCTCTTCGCCGACGATCTCCGCGAAGGTGTCGTCGGGATCTGACGCGTCGTGCCGGTCTGAAGGGCGGGGCTCACTCACAGGGCCAGTCTACGGATGGGCACGGACATCGTGCGCAGCGCCCGGGGCCGAGCCCTCACCCGTACGGCGAAGCCCCCGCACTCCCGGTCGGTCGGGGGTGCGGGGGCTCCGGCTTCAGGTGATCAGCCCTGCGGCAGGTTCGCCAGCTGGGCGGTGATCCGCTCGATGTCCTCCTCGGCCTTGGCGAGCCGGCCACGGATCTTGTCGACCACGTTGTCCGGTGCCTTGGCGAGGAAGGCCTCGTTGCCGAGCTTGCCGGTGGCCTGGGCCTTCTCCTTCTCGGCGGCGCCCAGATCCTTCGTGAGGCGCTTGCGCTCGGCCTCGACGTCGATCGTGCCCGACAGGTCGAGGGCGACCGTGGCACCCGCGACCGGAAGGGTGGCCGTGGCGTGGAAACCCTCCTCCGCGGGCTGCAGGCGCAGCAGCTGGCGGATGGCGGCCTCGTGCGGGGCAAGCACCGTGCCGGTGACGGTCAGCTCGGCCGGGACCTTCTGGCCGGGCTGGAGGCCCTGGTCGGAGCGGAAGCGGCGGACCTCGGTGACGACCTGCTGGACGAGCTCGATCTCCTTCTCGGCCGCGTCGTCGCGGAAGCCGCTGTCCTTGGGCCAGTCGGCGACGACGACGGACTCCTGGCCGGTGAGCGTGGTCCAGAGCTGCTCCGTCACGAACGGGACGATCGGGTGCAGCAGCCGCAGGGTGACGTCCAGGACCTCGCCGAGGACCCGTGCGGACACCTTGGCCTGCTCGCCGCCGGCGAAGAAGGTGGTCTTCGACAGCTCGACGTACCAGTCGAAGACCTCGTCCCACGCGAAGTGGTACAGCGCGTCGCTGAGCTTGGCGAACTGGAAGTCCTCGTAGAACGCGTCGGCGTCGGCGACGGTCTTGTTCAGCCGCGACAGAATCCACCGGTCGGTGGCCGACAGCTGCTCGGCGGGCGGGAGTTCGCCCTCGACCGTCGCGCCGTTCATCATCGCGAAGCGGGTGGCGTTCCAGATCTTGTTGGCGAAGTTACGGGAGGCCTGGACCCAGTCCTCGCCGATCGGGACGTCGGTGCCGGGGTTGGCGCCCCTGGCCAGGGTGAAGCGGACGGCGTCGGAGCCGTACGTGTCCATCCAGTCCAGCGGGTCGACGACGTTGCCGAAGGACTTCGACATCTTCTTGCCGCGCTCGTCACGGACCAGCCCGGTGAGCGCGATCTTCTTGAACGGGGCCTCGCCGTCCATGACGTACAGGCCGAACATCATCATCCGGGCGACCCAGAAGAAGATGATGTCGTGACCGGTGACGAGCACGTCGGTCGGATAGAACTTCTTGAGGTCCGGGGTCTCCTCGGGCCAGCCGAGCGTCGAGAACGGCCACAGACCGGACGAGAACCAGGTGTCCAGGACGTCGTTGTCCTGCGTCCAGCCCTCACCGGTGGGCGGCTGCTCGTCGGGGCCGACGCACACGACCTCGCCCTCGGGGCCGTACCAGACGGGGATGCGGTGGCCCCACCAGAGCTGGCGCGAGATGCACCAGTCGTTGAGGTTGTCGACCCAGTCGAAGTACCGCTTCTCCATCTCCTTGGGGTGGATCGCGACCCGGCCGTCGCGGACCGCGTCACCGGCGGCCTTGGCGAGGGTCTCGACTTTGACCCACCACTGGAGCGACAGCCGGGGCTCGACGGTCGTGCGGCAGCGCGAGCAATGGCCGACGGAGTGGACGTACGGGCGCTTCTCGGCGACGATCCGGCCCTGTCCGCGCAGCGCGCCGACGATCGCGGAACGGGCCTCGAAGCGGTCGAGACCCTCGAACGGGCCGGCGACGGTGATGACGCCCCGCTCGTCCATGACGGTCATCGACTCCAGGCCGTGGCGCTGGCCGATCGCGAAGTCGTTCGGGTCGTGCGCCGGGGTCACCTTGACGGCGCCGGTACCGAACTCGGGGTCGACGTGGTGGTCGGCGACGACCGGGATGGTGCGGTCGGTCAGCGGCAGCTTGATCCGCTTGCCGATGAGGTGCGTGTAGCGCGCGTCGTCCGGGTGGACGGCGACCGCGGTGTCACCGAGCATCGTCTCGGCGCGGGTCGTGGCGACGACCAGCGACTCCTCGCCCTCGCCGTACCGGATGGAGACGAGCTCGCCGTCGTCGTCCTGGTAGTCGACCTCGATGTCGGAGATCGCGGTGAGACAGCGGGGGCACCAGTTGATGATGCGCTCGGCGCGGTAGATCAGCTCGTCGTCGTAGAGCCGCTTGAAGATGGTCTGGACGGCGGCGGACAGCCCTTCGTCCATGGTGAAGCGCTCACGGGACCAGTCGACGCCGTCGCCGAGGCGGCGCATCTGGCCGAGGATCTTCCCGCCGTACTCTTCCTTCCACTGCCAGACGCGCTGGACGAACTCCTCGCGGCCCAGGTCGTGGCGGGACTTGCCCTCCTCGCCGAGCTGCTGCTCGACCTTGTTCTGGGTGGCGATACCGGCGTGGTCCATGCCGGGCAGCCACAGCGCCTCGTACCCCTGCATCCGCTTGCGGCGGGTGAGGGCGTCCATCAGCGTGTGCTGGAATGCGTGCCCCAGGTGGAGGGAACCGGTGACGTTGGGCGGCGGGATGACGATCGTGTACGGAGGCTTCTCGCTCTGCGGGTCCGCCGTGAAGTAACCGCGCTCCACCCAGCGCTCGTACAGCTTCCCCTCTACCTCGGCCGGCGCGTACTGGGTCGGCAGTTCGGGGGTGCTGGCTGGCTGCTGCGCTGCGTTCTCGGTCACGGCACACAGTTTAGGGGCGTCACAGTCATGCACTGAAACCGGTTTGTTCAGTAACGGTGTACGTGCGGATTGCCTATGTGAGCGCCGCGTCCGCCAGGATGTTCGGAACGCATAAGCATTCGGAGGGGACAGCGCCATGAGTTACAACCAGCCGGGCCCGTACGGCGGGCAGCAGCCGCCCCAGGGTCAGCCCGGACCGTACGGCCAGCAGCCGGGTCCGTACGGCCAGCAGCCGAACCCCTACGGTCAGCAGCCGCCCCAGGGCGGACAGCCCGGCTACGGCTACCCGCAGCAGGCCCCCCAGGGCGTCCCGCCGCAGCAGCAGCCCCCGCAGGGCTACGGCTACCCGCAGGGCCAGCAGCCCGGCCCGTACGGCCAGCAGCCGCCCACCCCGCCGTACGGCGGCCAGCAGGCGTACCCGGGAATGCCGCCGCAGCCGGGCGCCCCGAAGAAGAAGACGGGCCTGATCATCGGCGGCGCCGTGGTGGCGCTGGCGGTCATCGCGGGCGGGGTGTACTTCATGACCTCGGGCGGGGGCGGCGGGAGCGACGTCGCCGACTCCACCAAGGGGTACAAGCTGACACCGGCCGCCTCGGTGGAGACCTACAAGCTGGACAAGGGCAAGGCCGCCTCGGGTGCGCCGACGAGCAAGGAGAAGGCGGAGGCCGAGGCCCTGGGCATCAAGAACCCCCAGAAGGCCGAGGCGCAGTACATGAGCGGGGACATGGAGAAGAACCCCCTCACCACCAAGATGCTGATGCTCTACGGCAACTGGGGTGAGGTCAGCGACCCCGAGAAGGCCCTGAACGGCATGTTCGCGCAGGCCAAGGCGGGAATGGCCGAGAGCGATGACGCCAAGACCTCGCTGGTCGGCAGTCCCGAGGCAGTCACGCCGGCCGGCTTCGAGGGCGCGCTCATGAAGTGCCAGGACATGAAGATGGTCAACGACAAGGCGGACGGGACCGCTGCGGGCGGCCCCAAGGAAATGGTCATGCCGGTCTGCATCTGGGCCGACTACAGCACGGTCGGGGCGGTCATCGGCTTCGACATCGGCGCGGCCATGACCAACAAGTCCATGACGCAGGAAGAGGTGTCGGGCCTGGCCGCCAAGCTCTACAACACCTCACGCACCAAGATCTGATCGCGGCTCCACGCGAAGGGGCGCCCGGCCGGTGGCCGGGCGCCCCTTCGCGTGCGCGTCGTCTTCGTCGCCGCTATGCGGACTTCTCGTGACGGCCGCCGTCGTTCTTGCCGATCGTGCGCGGCTCGCGCGGGACCAGCGTCGGGTTGACGTTGTTGCGGACCACGTCCGGCGTGATGACCACGCGGGCCACGTCCTTGCGGGACGGCACCTCGTACATCACTGACTGGAGGACTTCCTCCATGATGGCGCGCAGACCGCGCGCGCCGGTCTGGCGCAGGATCGCCTGGTCGGCGATGGCCTCCAGCGCCTCGCGCTCGAAGTCCAGCTCCACGCCGTCGAGTTCGAAGAGGCGCTGGTACTGCTTCACCAGTGCGTTACGCGGCTCGACGAGGATCTGGAGCAGCGCCTCGCGGTCCAGGTTGTGGACCGAGGTCAGCACGGGGAGGCGGCCGATGAACTCGGGGATCATCCCGAACTTCACCAGGTCCTCCGGCATGACCTCCTGGAACTGGTCGCTCGCCTGGATCTCCAGCTTGGAGCGGATCGTCGCGCCGAAGCCGATGCCCTTGGCGCCGGCCCGCGACTCGATGATCTTCTCCAGACCCGAGAAGGCGCCGCCCACGATGAACAGCACGTTCGTCGTGTCGATCTGGATGAACTCCTGGTGCGGGTGCTTCCGTCCGCCCTGCGGCGGCACGGAGGCGGTGGTGCCCTCCAGGATCTTCAGCAGGGCCTGCTGGACGCCCTCGCCCGAGACGTCGCGGGTGATCGACGGGTTCTCGCTCTTGCGGGCGACCTTGTCGATCTCGTCGATGTAGATGATCCCGGTCTCGGCCTTCTTGACGTCGTAGTCAGCGGCCTGGATCAGCTTCAGCAGGATGTTCTCGACGTCCTCGCCGACATAGCCGGCCTCCGTCAGCGCCGTCGCGTCGGCGATGGCGAACGGGACGTTGAGCATGCGGGCCAGCGTCTGCGCGAGCAGTGTCTTGCCCGAGCCCGTGGGGCCCAGCAGCAGGATGTTGGACTTGGCGAGCTCGATCGCGTCGTCGCGATTACCGCCGCCGTTCTCCCCGGCCTGGACCCGCTTGTAGTGGTTGTACACAGCGACCGAGAGGGCCTTCTTCGCCGGCTCCTGACCGACGACGTACCCCTCGAGGAACTCGTAGATCTCGCGCGGCTTGGGGAGCTCCTCCCACCGCACCTCGGAGGTCTCGGCGAGCTCCTCCTCGATGATCTCGTTGCAGAGATCGATGCACTCGTCGCAGATGTACACACCGGGTCCCGCGATGAGCTTCTTCACCTGCTTCTGGCTCTTTCCGCAGAACGAGCACTTGAGCAGGTCGCCGCCATCACCGATGCGTGCCACGAGGTGCTTCCCCTTCGCCTGGGAGCAGCCTGGTTCAGCGGCTCCTGGTGCCTCTATCCGACGGTACCTTGCCTGGCCCCCCGTTCGGGCCCCCCTTGGCACGGTTCACACGGCCGGGGCCGTGCGAACGGGATGTGCCAAGGGGAAAGACCGACGTCAGACGGACGCGCCTGCCGTGGTCTTACGGGTGGAGACAATCTGGTCCACCAGACCGTACGCGAGTGCGTCGTCGGCGGTAAGGATCTTGTCGCGCTCGATGTCCTCGCTGATCTTCTCCAGCGGGGTGGTGGAGTGCTTGGCCAGCATCTCCTCCAGCTGGGTGCGCATGCGCAGGATCTCGTTGGCCGCGATCTCCAGGTCGGAGAGCTGCTCACGGCCGGTCTGCGAGGACGGCTGGTGGATCAGGACACGGGCGTGCGGGAGCGCCATGCGCTTGCCCGGCGTACCCGCGGCCAGCAGGACGGCGGCGGCGGAAGCGGCCTGGCCCATGCAGACCGTCTGGATGTCCGGCTTCACGAACTGCATCGTGTCGTAGATCGCGGTGAGCGCGGTGAACGAGCCGCCGGGGCTGTTGATGTAGATCGAGATGTCACGGTCCGGGTCCATCGACTCCAGGCACAGCAGCTGCGCCATGACGTCGTTGGCCGAGGCGTCGTCGATCTGGACGCCCAGGAAGATCACGCGCTCCTCGAAGAGCTTCGCGTACGGGTCGTACTCACGCACACCCTGCGAGGTGCGCTCCACGAAGCGCGGGACGACGTAGCGGTTGTCCACCTGCGGGCCGGTGTAGAGGCCGCTCGCGGAGGCGCCGGAGAGGTTGTTCATGTGGGTGTTCACCATCCTGGTGGCGTATCTGTGGGCTGGAGGTCTCGGCGTACGAGAGGGTGCGGGGTGGTGCACGCCCGGATCAGGCGCCGGTGCCGCCGCCGCCCGGGATGCCCGACGCGAACGTGATGATCTCGTCGATGAGGCCGTAGTCCTTGGCCTCCTCGGCGGTGTACCAGCGGTCGCGGTCGCCGTCGCGGATGATCGTCTCCACGGTCTGGCCGGAGTGGTGGGCGGTGATCTCGGCCATCCGCGTCTTCGTACGGAGCAGGTACTCGGCCTGGATCTTGATGTCCGAGGCGGTACCGCCGATGCCGGCCGAACCCTGGTGCATGAGGATGTCGGTGTTCGGGAGGGCGAAGCGCTTGCCCGCCGTGCCTCCGGTGAGCAGGAACTGGCCCATCGAGGCCGCCATGCCCATACCGATGGTGACCACGTCGTTCGGGATGTACTGCATGGTGTCGTAGACCGCCATGCCGGCCGTCACCGAACCGCCGGGGCTGTTGATGTAGAGGTAGATGTCCTTGTCCGGGTCGGCGGCAAGGAGCAGAAGCTGTGCGGTGATCTTGTTGGCGATGTCATCGTCGACCTGCTGACCGAGGAAGATGATGCGCTCGCCGAGCAGTCGGCTGTAGACCTGGTCACCGAGGCCTCCACCGAGGGACGGCTCTCCGGCGGCGTAGGGCATCAGATTCGTCACGTATCCACCTGCTCGTCTCTGACGGCTCCGGCCGTCTCAGCGTCTTCGTACCGGGTGGGCCGGGACTACCCGACCCTTCCTCTTCATGGACCCTAACGCGCAGGTGGGACAACGCCATCCCGCTTCCCCAACTGTTCGCTGGGAGCGCAAGGTAAGCCAGTGGGCACAAGGGTCCCGGGGGCGCGCGGGGCGCCCTCCCGGGGGCGTCACCGGGCGTGGGCCGATACGACGGCGGGCCCCGGACGCGGTACGTCCGGAGCCCGCCGTGCGGATCAGATCAGCGGTCGGGACGAGGCTCAGGCCTCGTTCTTCCCGTCCTTCTCCTCGGCTGCCTCGGTGCCCTCGGCGGCCTCGACCGTCTCGGTGGCCTCCTCGGCCTCCTCGTCGTCCTCGAGCTCGACGATCTCACCGTTGGTGTCGACGACCTTGGCGGCCTCGACGACCACGGCGAGCGCCTTGCCGCGGGCGACCTCGCCGACGAGCATCGGAACCTGGCCGCCCTCGACGACGGCCTGGGCGAACTGGTCGGGGCTCATGCCGGAGGAAGCGGCACGCCGCATGAGGTGCTCGGTGAGCTCCTCCTGGTTGACGTTCAGCTTCTCCTTGTTGACGAGCTCGTCGAGGATGAACTGGGTCTTGATGCCCTTGATGGCCTGCTCGGAGGTCTCGTTCTCGAACTCCTCCAGCGTCTTGCCCTGGATCTCGAGGTACTTCTCGAGGTCGAGACCCATCTGGCCGAGCTGGTGGTGCTCGAGGTTGTGCTTGCGGGTCTGGACCTCGTCCGCGAGCAGCTTCTCGGGGATCGGGACCTCGGCCAGCTTCAGCAGCTCGTCGAGGACGCGCTCCTGGGCCTGGGTGGCCTGGTCGTACTGCTTGGTGTTCTCGAGGCGCTTGCGGCTGTCCTCGCGGAGCTCGGCGAGCGTGTCGAACTCGCTGGCCATCTGCGCGAAGTCGTCGTCCAGCTCGGGCAGTTCGCGGGCGGCGACGGCGGTGACCTTGACGGTGACCTCCGCTTCCTTGCCCTCGGCGGAGCCACCCTTCAGCTCGGAGGTGAAGGTGGCCTCGCCACCGGCCTCCAGGCCGGTCACGGCCTCGTCGATGCCGTCGAGGAGCTCGCCGGAACCGATGGTGTACGAGACACCGGCGGCCACGCCGTCCTCGAGGACCTCTCCGTCGACCTTGGCCTCCAGGTCGATCGTCACGACGTCGCCCTCGGCGGCGGCGCGCTCGACCGGGTTGGTCGACGCGAAGCGCTCGCGGAGCTGCTCCACGGCCTTCTCGACGTCCTCGTCGGTCACTTCGAGTGCGTCCACGGTGACCTCGATGCCGGAGTAGTCCGGAATCTCGATCTCGGGACGGACATCCACCTCGGCGGTGAAGGCCAGCAGCTCGCCGTCCTTGAGTTCGGTGATGTCGACCTCGGGCTGGCCCAGAACGTTGAGCTCACCCTCGTTGACAGCCTCGGTGTAGAACTTCGGAAGGGCGTCGTTGACGGCCTCCTCCAGCACAGCACCACGGCCGAACCGCTGGTCGATGACCCGGTTGGGGATCTTGCCCTTACGGAAGCCCTTCACCGTGACCTGCTGGTTGATCTTCTTGTACGCCGCGTCGAGGCTGTCCTTGAGCTCCTCGAAGGGCACCTCGATGCTGAGCCGAACCCGAGTCGGGTTCAGGGTCTCCACGGCGCTCTTCACGGTTCGGTCTCCTTGGTGGCTGACTTCTTGGGGTTCTGCTGGGCCGCCGAGAGGCGGCTTCGCGGATCGAGCCCGGTACATCAGACACACGGGCACGCAATTTGCATAGTAACGGCAAGGGGGAGGACTCCCACAATGCGATCTTGCTGGTGGTCGGGGTGGCCGGATTCGAACCGACGACCTTCCGCTCCCAAAGCGGACGCGCTACCAAGCTGCGCCACACCCCGTCGGTGCGACACGTAGGGTACATGCAGAAGAGCCCCGCGTCGGCCGCTTTGCACGGGCCGTCACCCGGGCCGGCGCCAAGGCCGTCACACGGCACAGCGATACGGGTGTGCGCGCACCTTCCCGGAACCGCTACGATGCTGTGCGTACCGAGATCCGCCGGGCCTTCCCGACCGGTTCCGCGGTGCTTGCGGGCGTAGCTCAATGGTAGAGCCCTAGTCTTCCAAACTAGCTACGCGGGTTCGATTCCCGTCGCCCGCTCCAACGGCTCAGGGCCGGGTCCGAGAATCTTCTCCGGATCCGGCCCTGGGTGTTTTCGTGACGCCTCTCACCTGCGGGCCCCCGAGGGCGCGACGCCGGCCGGCTACGCGGGAGGCACCGCGTCCCGCACCGCCCGGGCCGAGGCGGCCGGGTCGTAGCCCTCGGGAACACCCTCGACGAGGATGATGTCGCCCTCGATGTGGCGCGAGCGCAGCGGCGCGATCTCCTGGTACGCGGGAGAGTCCCACCAGGCGCGCGCCTCGGCGATGCCCGGGAAGGCGAGCACCACGACACTCCCCGGCCAGGCTCCCTCCTTCACCTCGTGCTGCGCGAAGTGCACCAGGAAACGGCCCCCGTGCGCCGCGAACGTGGCGGGGAGCCGCTCGACGTATTCGGCGATTTCCGGGTGCGGCGCGGCGTCCTGCAGGTGAGCTATCGCATAGGCGGTCATGGCGTCCTCCGGTCGGCTGGGCTCCGTCGAGCCGGAGCATGGCACGTCCGCGTACCGGGTTCGATTACCCCAGGGGTAAGGGCCGCCGCCCGGCGGGGAGGCCCGGCCCGCCGCGGGAACGGCCGTGCCGGAGAAGGGCGTTCGGGATGCTCGCGCACCCGTACCCCGCCCGTGCGTGTGACCCGACGGGCTGCCGCCTGCCGGGCCGTGCGCTTCCGCGCGGCTCTCAGAAGCTGATCTGGTTGATCGTTTCCGCTATCGAGTTCATGAATCTGTTGATCGACGGCGCCATGCCCGTCGAGGCCAGGAAGAACCCGAAGAGCACGGCGACCACCGCCGGCCCTCCCTTGAGGGACCCGCCGCGGATCAGCACCACCAGGACGATCCCCAGCAGAAGCACCACAGACAGTGAAATGGCCACGACTGATCACACCCTTGGTCGGTCCGCCTTGCCGGCCCGGTGGCATGCGGCCCGGCACACCTCCGTCGCGTCCATCGTGCCACCAACTCCCCTGCACCTGCTGCCGGGTGATGGCGGGAAACAACCGGATCACGCCAACCTCGCGCCCGCGTGCGCCCGGTGCGGCGCAGGCGCGAACGCCTTCCCCCGGGGCCTGGCACGGGCACGGCGGGGCGTGCGCGAAAACTGTGCGCCCGCTGTGTGCGCGGCAGTTCGAATAATCGCCGGTGTGATCGTTTCCATATCCCCACACTTCATTCACAGCGATTTACGAGGAGTTCGTGCGACGAAATTCACTCTCACCAACCACCCGCCGATATGCCCCATTTAAGGGGGATGAATGCCTACGTAACGGGCAGTTGTCGGTAGTTTCGTTTTCGAATCAGCGGGAACACGCGATATCTCTTGAGAGATTTACGCATACCGATCAACGGGTCTAAGGTGCATGAGATGTCCAAAGCTCCGAGCGATATTCAGAGGGCCCCGATCACCCCCGAGAGCAGGGAGGCGGAGCCCAGACACGAGCGGACCCCGACGGCCTCGGGGGCGCCGTCCACGGTCACGAAGGCCGCTCCGGCCCGCACCCCGGCGCCTGCTCCGGCCAAGCGCCGGGACGCGTACTTCGACAACGTGAAGTACCTCGCGATCGTCCTCGTCGCCGTGGCCCACGCCTGGGAGCCGGTGATGGACGGCAGCCGCACGACCCGCGCGCTGTACATGGTCGTCTACACCTTCCACATGCCCGCCTTCATCCTCGTCTCCGGTTATTTCTCGCGGTCGTTCGACATGAGTCCGGCCAAGGTGAAGCGCCTGGTCACCGGGGTTGTCGTGCCCTACGTGCTCTTCGAGACCGCCTACTCGCTCTTCAAGCGGTACGCGGGCGGCGTGGACGACACCCCGATCACCCTGCTCGACCCGCTGTTCCTCACCTGGTTCCTGATCGCTCTCTTCATCTGGCGGGTCACCACCCCGCTGTGGCAGTCGCTGCGCCACCCGCTCCCGGTCGCCCTCGCGATCGCGGCGCTCGCCTCGGTGACGCCGGGCATCACCGACGACCTGGACCTTCAACGCATCTGCCAGCTCCTGCCGTTCTTCGTGCTCGGCCTGCTGATGAAGCCCGAGCACTTCCAGATGATCCGGCGGCGTGAGGTACGGATGCTGTCCCTGCCGCTGGCCGCAGGGGCCCTGCTCTTCGCCTACTGGGTCTCCCCCCGCATCGGGCTCGGCTGGTTCTACCGCAGCAACAGCGCCCAGGAGATGGACTTCCAGTGGTGGGCGGGACCCGTGATGACCCTCGCCATGTTCGCCTGCGCTCTGCTGCTCACTGTCGCGTTCCTCGCCTGGGTGCCGCGCCGCCCCATGTGGTTCACCGCGCTGGGCGCCGGAACGATCTGCGGCTATCTGCTCCACGGCTTCCTGGTGAAGGGCGCCGGCTACTACGGCCTGTTCGACCGCTACGAGTGGCTCACGAGCCCCGTGGGGCTGGTCGTCGTCTCGCTCGTGGCCGCCGTGGCCGTGACGCTCCTGTGTGCCCCGCCGGTGCGGCGCGTACTGCGCTTCGCGACCGAGCCGGACATGAAGTGGGCGTTCCGCCGGAGCCCCGCCGGGCGCTGAGGCTGTCCGGATCGGCTCCCTCCCGGCGGGGACGGCGCCGTCCGGGGGTCAGCCCTCGGCGGGGTTGGCCGGATCCCGCCGGTCGGTGGGCCTCCGACCTCCGTCGAGCCCCAACAGCCCGCGTACCAGCGCATATTTCTCGGCCAGCCGGGTACGGATCGCCGGCTCCAGGACCGCGAGCCGGTCCGGGTCGGCGTTGTGCGCCAGATCCGACTCCTTGATCAGCAGCGCTCCGGGCGTGGCGAGAATCCGCCCGGTGTACGCGAAGAGGTCCTCGCCGTCCCGCTTGGTGACGGCGAGGACCATTTCTTTGACCGGCCGGGGCAGCGGCGCCTCGTCCAGCCACTGCGGGGAGAGCACGCCGTCCTCGACCGCGTCGTGGAGCCAGGCGGCGGCCATCTGATCCTCGCTGCCCCCACGCAGCCGTACGCCTTCGGCGACCGCGGCGAGGTGCTCGGCGTACGGCCGGCCCGCCTTGTCGGTCTGGGCGCGATGGGCCTCGCGGGCGATCGTCTCCACCTGGGCCAGGGTCAGATACGAGGTCGGCATGGGGCGACTGTACGCGGCCCTCCCCCGCCGCCCGACGTGTCCTCGAAGGGTCCACGGGAGCACAGGTAATCGTTCGGTAAACTAATTACTGACGATTCCTTGACGCACTCTTGACCCAACGAAGGAGACGGGCTCATCGGACACGCAGACACGCTCATCGCCATGGGAGGCGCGTTCCTCGCCGCTGCCGTTCTCGCCCGCGTGGGCGGCCGTATCGGACTGCCGACCATCCCCTTGTTCATCCTCGCCGGGATCCTTCTCGGCCCGCACACGCCCGGGGTCGTCCTCCTCGACGATCCTCACGACCTGGAGATGCTCTCCGCGCTCGGTCTGGTGCTGCTGCTCTTCTACCTGGGGCTCGAGTTCCATCTCGACGACCTGAAGAAGGGCGGGCGCAAGATGGCGCTCGCGGGCGGCACCTATCTCGCCCTCAACGTCGGCGCGGGCCTCGGCTTCGGCTTCGCGCTGGGCTGGGGCACCTCGGAAGCGCTCGTGCTCGCGGGTGTGCTCGGCATCTCGTCGTCGGCCATCGTCACGAAGGTCCTGGTCGACCTCGGCCGGATCGGCAATCCGGAGACGCGGCCGATCCTCGGCATCATCGTCGTCGAGGACGTCTTCCTCGCCCTGTACCTGGCGGCACTGCAACCGATCCTCTCCGGCGCAGACAGCCTCGGCGCGGCGGTGCTCGACGGCGGGAAGGCCTTCGGCTTCCTGCTGCTGCTCGCCCTGATGGCCCGGTTCGGCACGAAGCTCGTCGGCAAGCTGATGAACACCAAGGACGACGAGCTCCTCGTCATCTCCTTCCTCGGCGTCGCCGTCTTCATGGCCGGGGTCTCGGAGTGGTTCGGGGTCGCCGACGCGATCGGCGCCTTCATGGTCGGGCTGATGCTGGGCAGCACCACCTCGGGCCCTCGCATCCTGAAGCTGGTCCACCCCCTGCGGGACGCGTTCGGCGCGATCTTCTTCTTCGCGTTCGGGCTGTCCATCAACCCCGGTGACCTGCCGAGTGTCGTGTGGCCGGTGCTGGCTGCCGTCGCGGTGACCGTGGCGATGAACGTCTTCGCCGGGATGGCCACGGCGAAGATCTACACCTTCGGCCCGAAGGCCACGGCGAACATCTCCACCACCCTGCTGGCGCGCGGCGAGTTCGCGCTGATCCTCGCCACGATGGCGGCGGGCGCGGGGCTGGACGAACGGCTCTCGCCCTTCATCGCCGGATACGTCCTCCTGCTCGCCGTGCTGTCGCCCCTGGCGGCCGGCCGCTCGCACTGGCTCGCCAGGATCCTGCCCGGAGGGCGCTCGCGGGACCAGGAGCCCGAGAAGGAGCCGGTGCCGGTCTGAGGCACCGTGAGGCCCGGGTGCGCGGGGCAGGGCCCGCGCACCCGAGAGGCTCACGACGGAGCGGAACCCGCGGTCTCGGAACAACTCACCGGGGGCAGAACACGGACTCCCGGAACGGCTCACCGGGGGCGAGAACAGGGACTCCCGGAGCAACTTGCGGCGGGGCAGAACCGGCGCACCCGGCACACTTCACGTTCGGGTGACTGGTGGACGCCCTGGTTGACGTCCGAGCGGTTTGTGCCGCTTCCGTACGGTTCAGGCGCGGCGGGACAGCAGCAGGAGCGCGCGGTCGTCGTTGACGTCCTTCGCGCAGGCCTCGATGAGGTGCCAGGCCGCGCCCTCGAAGCCGGTGGCGACATAGCGGTCGGCCTCGCCCGTCAGCCGGTCGATGCCGTCGGACATGTCCCGGTCGGAGGCCTCCACCAGTCCGTCCGTGAAGAGCATCAGGACGTCCCCGGGCGCCAGCGAACCCTTCACCGCGTCGAACTGCGCGCCGTCGTACACCCCGAGGAGTGGTCCCTCGGCTGCCTTCTCCTCCCACCGACCGCTGCCCGCGTGCAGTTGCAGCGCGGGAGGATGTCCGGCCGAGAGGAGCTCGTAGTCGCCCGACTCCAGGTCCAGGACGAGGTGGATGGAGGTGGCGAAGCCCTCGTCCCAGTCCTGGCGCAGCAGATAGCCGTTGGCCGCGGGCAGGAAGCCGTGCGGCGGCAGGGAGCCCAGGAGGCCGCCGAAGGCTCCGGACAGCAACAGGGCGCGGGAGCCCGCGTCCATGCCCTTGCCGGAGACGTCGGTGAGCACGACCTCCAGGGTGCGCCCTCCGTTGGTACGGGCCGCGACGACGAAGTCACCGGAGAACGACTGGCCGCCTGCGGGGCGCAGGGCCATCTCCCGGTGCCAGCCGTCGGAGAGCGGTGGCAGCGCGCTCTGCACCCGGATCCGTTCGCGCAGGTCGAAGAGCATCGTGCCGCCGCGTCGCCACGGCACCCCGACCCTGGCCCGGAACTGGGCGAGCACCAGCCCGAAGAACCCGCAGGCGGCGACGACCAGGACGGTGCCGGGCGTGACCCGGGCGGGCCCCTCCGCGTACGGCCCCAGGGCGATGGACTCCACGATGAGGGCCGCGGCGGCGGTCGCGTAGAGGCTGAGGAGACTGGCCGGCCGCAGCAGCAGACCGCCCGCGACGATCGGTAGGGCCAGGGCGGCCGGTGAGCACCAGACCGGGTTCAGCAGAGTGATCCAGGTGATCACCGGAATGACGACCAGCAGACCGGCCAGGGCTATCCAGTCGGACCCGTCACCGCGGAAGTAGTCGACGCCGGAGCGGCGCAGCGCGATACGCGCCCGGTGCGCCGATCTGCGCCACCGGGCGGTGTAGGTGTCTGCTCCTCCGCGACGTGCCATTGTCGGGACCTTATCCACCCGGAGGCCTCCGGTGCAGGGGGACCCGGTGACAATGTGTTCGAGACCGGAGTCGCCCGGATGGCGGAGCGCTGGTAAGCAGGGCACATGACCACTGAACTGCGGGCACTGTCCGCCTCGGAATGGGACTCCTGGTTCGGCTGCGTCGAGTTGGCCTTCGGCGGCGTCCCCTTCCCCCCTGAGAGCCGCGAGATGTACGCCGCGCTGGCCGAGCCGCACCGGTCCCTCGGCCACTGGGACGGAGCGGACTGCGTGGGGACGGCCGGGGCGTACAGCTTCCGGCTGACCGTGCCCGGCGGGGCCGCCGTGCCGGCCGCGGGCGTCACGGCGGTGAGTGTCGCCGCGACCCACCGCCGACAGGGCCTGCTGACATCGATGATGCGGCGCCAGCTGGAAGACGTCCGTTCCTGGGGCGAGCCGGTCGCCGTGCTGCTGGCCTCGGAGCCCGGCATCTACGGACGGTTCGGGTACGGGGCCGCCACCGCGGAGATGAACCTGCGCGTCGACACCTCCCGGGTCGGCCTGACGCTGCCCCCGGGGACGGACGAGGTCCGGGTGCGCAGGTCGTCACCGGAGCAGGCCCTCGACGCCTGTGAGGCGGTCTACGCGCGGCTGGCGGCGGACCGGCCCGGCACCCCGCTGCGGCAGCCCGGCTGGGAGCGGGTGCCCGTGAACGACCCCGAGAGCCGCCGGCACGGCGGCTCCCCCTTGCAGTGCGTCCTCGCGGAGCGGGACGGCGGTGTCACGGGGTACGCCACGTTCCACCTCAGGCCCGCCTGGGACGACGCCGGTCCACGGGGCACGGTGGCGGTGCGTGACCTGGCGGCGCTCGACCCCGCTTCGTACGCGGCCCTGTGGCGCTTCCTGGCCGGGGTCGACCTGACCTCGTTCGTCGAGTGCCGCAACCGGCCGGCGGACGACGCCGTGCTCCGGCTGGTCTCCGACGTCAGGCGCTGCGACGTCCGGCTGCGGGACGGGCTGTACGTGCGCCTGGTCTCCCTGGACGCGGCCCTGGAGGCGCGTGCCTACCGGGCCCCGGTGGACGTGGTGCTGGAGGTGGAGGACGCCTTCTGCCCCTGGAACGCGGGCCGTTGGCGGCTGACCGCCGGTGCGCAGGGCGCGCCCACCTGCCGCCGGACGGCGGACGAGCCCGAACTGGCGCTCTCCGCGAACGAGTTGGGGGCCGCTTATCTGGGCGGGGTGTCACTGACGACGCTCGCGGCGGCCGGGCTGGTGCGGGAACTGCGGCCCGGCGCGCTGGCGAGGGCCGCCCTGGCCTTCTCCTCGGACGTGCAGCCGTGGTGCCCGCACGGCTTCTGACGGGTGTCCCCCGGCCCGGCTACCGGCCCGTGGCGGAGGGCTGGCAGCCGGGGCACCAGAAGAGGTTGCGCGCGGCCAGGTCCGCCGTGCGGATCTCCGTACCGCAGATGTGGCAGCCCTGCCGGGCCCGCCGGTAGACGTACACCTCGCCGCCGTGGTCGTCGACCCTCGGAGGGCGGCCCATCGCCTCGGGGAGGTGCTCGGGGCGCACGGTGTCGATCCGGTTGTTCCGCACGCCCTCGCGCATCAGCACGCCGAGGTCGGCCCAGATCGCGTCCCACTCGCCGCGCGTGAGGTCCTTGCCCGGGAGGTACGGGTCGATGCCGTGCCGGAAGAGGACCTCGGCGCGGTAGACGTTGCCGACGCCCGCGACGACCTTCTGGTCCATCAGCAGAGCCGCCAGCGTCACACGGCTGCGCGAGATCCTGCGCCAGGCCCGCTCGCCGCCCTCGTCGGCCCGCAGCGGATCCGGACCGAGCCGGTCGTGTATCGCGCGCTTCTCGGGGCCGGTGATCAGGGCACAGGTGGTGGGACCGCGCAGGTCGGCGTGGTGGGCGTCGTTGAGCAGGCGCAGCCGGACGGTGTCGGTGGGCGGCGGGGCCGGGGTCGTGCCGAAGCCCAGTTTGCCGAAGAGGCCGAGGTGGACGTGGACCCAGGCGGCGCCCTCGAAGCCCAGGAAGAGGTGCTTGCCGTGGGCGTCGACGCCGGTGAGGGTCCGGCCGTCCAGCAGCGCCGCGCTTCCGGCGAACTTGCCCTGCGGGCTGCTCACCCGCACGGGGCGGCCCGCGAAGCGCTCGTGGTGGTCGGCGGCGAGGCGGTGGATCGTATGCCCCTCGGGCACGGCGTGTCTCCTGGAAACGCGCTCGTGCCGCCGGGCGGTACCCGGCGGCACGAGGGAAGCGGGTGCGGGCCGGTCAGCCCTGCTGCGGGTGGTGGGCCGGGATCGGAGGGAGTTCGCCGGTGCTCTCGTACGCCGAGAGCATCTCGATGCGGCGGGTGTGGCGCTCCTCACCCGAGTACGGGGTGCCGAGGAAGATCTCGACGAACTTGGTGGACTCCTCGACCGTGTGCATCCGGCCACCGATGGCCACGACGTTGGCGTCGTTGTGCTCACGGCCGAGCGCGGCGGTCTGCTCGCTCCAGGCGAGTGCGGCGCGTACGCCCTTGACCTTGTTCGCGGCGATCTGCTCGCCGTTGCCCGAGCCGCCGATGACGATGCCGAGGCTGCCCTTGTCCGCAGCCGTCCGCTCGGCGGCGCGGAGGCAGAACGGCGGGTAGTCGTCCTGGGCGTCGTAGATGTGAGGACCGCAGTCGACGGCCTCGTGGCCGTGGGCCGCGAGCCACTCAACCAGGTGGTTCTTCAGTTCGTAGCCAGCATGATCGGAGCCGAGGTACACGCGCATGGTGCGAAGTGTGGCACGGACCGGACCGGGTAGCCGTCAGCGGGGTCGGGAGCCACAGGCCTTTCCCGGGGCCGGCCGGGATCCGGGGCTGTGCGCAATGCCACTCGGGCAACGATCGGGTCAAGGAACCGGATGAAGGGGTTCCGCTTCTGGTGTCGTTCGGGCTTGAATGCGTGGCCTTGCCCTCGCACCACCCCCGCCGAGGGCATGAACCCGACACACATGATCAGAAAACGTAAGGATTCGATCCATGACGTCGCAGACGACTGTGGCTGATCCGGGCCACCAGCCCGGCGAGCCCGGCAAGCCGGATGCCCCCGACGGGCTTCAGGCCGGTCTCAAGAACCGCCACCTCTCGATGATCGCCATCGGCGGTGTGATCGGAGCCGGCCTCTTCGTCGGCTCCGGCGCCGGTATCGCCGCCGCGGGACCGGCCATTCTCCTGTCGTACGCGCTGGTCGGCCTGATGGTCGTCTTCGTCATGCGGATGCTCGGCGAGATGGCCGTCGCCCGGCCGAGTTCCGGCTCCTTCTCCGCCTACGCCGACCGGGCCCTGGGCCGCTGGGCCGGTTTCTCCATCGGCTGGCTGTACTGGTTCTTCTGGGTCGTGGTGCTCGCCGTCGAGGCGACGGCGGGTGCCAAGATCCTGGAGAGCTGGGTCCCTGGTGTACCGCAGTGGGCGTGGGCCCTGATCGTCATGGTCGTGCTGACCGCCACCAACCTGGTCTCCGTCGGCTCGTACGGCGAGTTCGAGTTCTGGTTCGCCGGGATCAAGGTCGTGGCCATCGGCGCCTTCGTCGTCGTCGGGCTGCTCGCCGTCTTCGGCGTCCTGCCGGGTTCGGACGACGCGGGGTCGGGCCTGGCCCACCTCACGGACACCGGAGGGTTCTTCCCCGAAGGACCCGGGGCCATCCTCACCGGTGTGCTGATGGTCGTCTTCTCCTTCATGGGCAGTGAGATCGTCACCCTGGCGGCCGGTGAGTCCGAGGACCCGCGGCGCGCCGTCTCCAAGGCCACCAACAGCGTGATCTGGCGTATCGCCATCTTCTACCTCGGCTCGATCTTCATCGTCCTCACCCTGCTGCCGTGGAACGACCCGTCGATCGTCGAGGACGGTTCGTACGTCGCCGCGCTGAACGTCATCGGCATCCCGCACGCCGGCCAGGTCATGGACGTCATCGTGCTGACGGCCGTGCTGTCCTGTCTCAACTCCGGCCTCTACACGGCCTCGCGCATGGCCTTCTCGCTGGGGCAGCGGGGAGACGCGCCCAAGGCCTTCTCCCGGGTGAACAAGCGGGGCGTGCCGCAGGCGGCGATCCTGTCGTCCGTCGTGTTCGGCTTCGTGGCCGTGTTCTTCAACTACCAGTGGCCCGACACGGTGTTCGCCTTCCTGCTGAACTCCTCCGGCGCGGTGGCCCTGTTCGTCTGGCTGGTCATCTGCTTCACCCAGCTGCGGATGCGCGGCATCATCCTGCGCGAGTCGCCCGAGAAGCTCGTCGTCCGGATGTGGCTCTTCCCGTATCTGACGTGGGCGACGATCGCGATGATCTCGTTCGTCCTCGTCTACATGCTGACCGACGACGCCGGGCGCGAGCAGGTGCTGCTCTCGCTGCTGGTCGCGGCCCTGGTCGTGAGTGTCTCGCTGATCCGTGACGCCCGCAGCAGGAAGGCGGCGGCGCCGGTCGAGTGACCGGCACGCATACCTGACGGCCGATGTCAGGTTTACCCGGGAGGCTCTCCCTCGCCCCGCGATCCCGCGAGCGAACGGAGAGCCTTTCCCATGACCACGCACACCCCGCCCGATAGTTTCCAGACCGCCTTCACGCTGGCCCCCGAGCGCGTCGTCGAGCCCGTGGGGCCCGTCGGCGTGCGGGAGGCCGTACGGGACGCGGCCTCGCGCGGGCTGCGCGTCGCCGTCCACGCGACCGGGCACGGGCTGCCGGGCCCGGTGGAGGGCGGGGTGCTGATCAGCACGCGCCGGATGGACGAGGTGGAGGTGGATCCGCTCCGCCGCACCGCACGGATCGGGGCGGGCGTCACCTGGGGCCGGGTGATCGCCGCCGCGGCCCCGCACGGGCTCGCCCCGCTGAACGGCTCGTCCCCCGGCGTCGGCGCCGTCTCGTACACCCTGGGCGGCGGGCTGGGCATCCTGGCCCGGGAGTTCGGCTACGCCGCCGATCACGTCCGCTCGCTGGACGTGGTGACCGCCGACGGCGTCCTGCGCCATGTCACCCCGGACGCCGAGCCCGAGCTCTTCTGGGGGCTGCGCGGCGGCGGCCACCGGCTGGGCGTCGTGACAGGGCTGGAGATCGGCCTGGTGGCCGTGGAGCGGCTGTACGGCGGTTCACTCGCCTTCGACGGGGAGGCGGCCCCCGAGGTGCTGCGGTCCTACCTGGAGTGGACCCGGACCGTGCCGGACACCTGCACCTCCTCGGTGGCGGCACTGCGCTGTCCCGACGCACCGCAGCTCCCGGAGCACCTGCGCGGCCGGTACGTGGTCTCGGTGCGCGTCGCGTACACCGGCCCGGCGGAGCGGGGCGAGGAGCTGGTGGCGCCGCTGCGCGCCGCAGGGCCGGTGCTCTCGGACTCGCTGCGGGAGATGCCGTACACCGAGAGCCACACGATCCACAGCGACCCGCCCTTCCCGCACGCCTACTACGGCGAGGGCCTGATGCTCCGCGACCTGGACGCGGGGGCCGCCGTCCGGGTCCTGGAGCTGACCGGCCCGAAGGCGCCGATGATGACGGTCGTGCAGCTCAACCACCTGGGCGGCGCGCAGGCCGCCGCGCCCGCCCACGACAGCGCGGTGCCGTACCGGGAGGCCGGTTTCCTGCTGCGGCTGCTCTCGCCGCTGGACGGTACGGACGTGACGGCGGTACGGGCGCTGTACGCGAAGGTGGCCGGGGCGACGGCCCCGTACGACCTGGGCCGCTCGCTCAACTTCTCCTTCGGCGGCGGGGACCGCGCGGAGTCCTACCAGGCCCTGCACGAGCCCCGGACACGCGAGAGGCTCGCCGGTCTGGTGTCGCGATACGACCCGGCGAGCCTCTTCGGTGGTGCCTACGGCGTCAGCCGCGACGCCCGATGAGCTTCCAGGAGGCGGGCAGCGCGCCCATGGCCAGCGCTGCCTTGAGGGCGTCACCCACGAGGAACGGCACCAGGCCGGCCGCGACGGCGGCGCTCATCGACATGCCGGTGGAGAGCGCCAGGTAGGGCACGCCGACCGCGTAGATGATCAGGGAGCCGACCGCCATCGTGCCCGCGGTGCGCAGGACGGAGCGGTCGCCGCCCCGCCGGGCGAGGCCACCGACGACCGTGGCGGCGAGCAGCATGCCGAGGACGTAACCGAACGACGCGCCGCCGGGGCCCGAGGAGCCCTCCGAGAACCACGGCATGCCGGCCATGCCGACGAGCGCGTACAGGGCGAGGGAGAGGAAGCCGCGCCGGGCGCCGAGGGCGGTGCCTATGAGCAGCGCGGCGAAGGTCTGGCCCGTGACCGGGACCGGGGAGCCCGGGACCGGCACGGCGATCTGGGCCGCGATGCCGGTGAGGGCCGCGCCGCCGACGACCAGCGCCGTGTCCACGGCGTAGCGGTGGCGGACCGCGGGCAGCAGGTCGGCGAGGACCGCTCCGGAACGGATGGGGGCGGCAGCAGTGCTCATCGGGACTCCGCGGGTGAGATCGGCAGGACAGGGACGGACTGAGGGTGACGTTAGCCGACGGGGCCTCGCCCGATCACCATCAGCCGCCCACAAAGCGGCGGTTGAGGGCTTAGTGGGGTTCGAACAAAGACGGGTACGCAATCACCGGTCGGCGTGACGCTGGTCACTGAGGTGAGGGTGGACCCTGCTCTGCGTTCGAAGGCGGGCGCCCGCGCATGAGACTGTAGGTTCCCCATAAATGTTCCGAGAGTGATCCTCAGCCCATGCACGACGCGTCTCCCCCCACGCACCCCTCCGCGCCGTCCGGACCCCCGGCATCCGGACCCCCGGCGTCCGGGCCGCTGCCGTCCGAGCCCCTGGCTCACGGGCTGAAGCAGCGCCATCTGACGATGCTCGGCCTCGGGGGCGTGATCGGCGCCGGGCTCTTCGTGGGCTCCGGCGCCGGGATCGCGGTCGCCGGGCCGGCTGTCGTGGTCTCCTACCTGCTCGCGGGCACGCTCGCGATGCTCGTGATGCGGATGCTCGGCGAGATGTCGGCGGCGATGCCGGCGTCCGGCTCCTTCTCCGTGCACGCGGAGCGTGCGCTGGGCCGTTGGGCCGGTTTCAGTGTGGGCTGGCTGTACTGGTTCATGCTGGTGGTGGTCCTCGCCGTGGAGGCGACGGCAGCCGCGCGGATCGCCCACTCCTGGGTCCCCGCGGTGGATCAGTGGCTCTGGGTGCTCCTCTTCATGGTGGTGTTCACCGCGGCCAACCTCACGGCCGTGAGGAACTTCGGCGAGTTCGAGTTCTGGTTCGCCGCGCTCAAGGTCGCCGCGATCGTGCTCTTCCTGGGGCTCGGGCTGCTGGCCGTGTTCGGCCTGCTCCCGGACACCGGTGCGGTGGGGCTTACCAACCTCACCGGCCAGGGCGGCTTCCTGCCGAACGGCTGGGACGGGGTGGTGTCCGGTGTGCTCACCGTGGTGTTCGCCTTCGGTGGACTGGAGGTCGTGACGATCGCGGCCGCCGAGACCGACGACCCGGCGCGTGCGGTGGGGCGCGCCGTGCGCAGTGCGGTGGTGCGCATCCTCTTCTTCTACGTCGGTTCCATGCTCGTGATCGTGACCGTGCTGCCGTGGACCGCGCAGCAGGCGGGACTCAGCCCGTATGTGAAGGTCCTGGATTCGATCGGGGTGCCGTCGGCCGGGCAGATCATGAACATCGTGGTGTTCGTGGCACTGCTCTCGGCGCTCAACGCCAACCTGTACGGCTCCTCGCGGATGGTCTTCTCGCTGGCCGAGCGCGGCGAGGCCCCGCGCGGACTGCTGAAGGTGTCGCGTGGAAGGGCCGGCGGGGGCGGGGTTCCCCGGCGGGCGGTGCTGGCCTCGGTGGCGTTCGGCTTCGTCTCGGTGCTGCTGAATCTGAAATGGCCCGACACGGTCTTCCTCTACATGCTCAACTCGGTCGGCGCGGTCCTGCTGTTCGTCTGGGGGCTGATCGCCGCCTCGCAGCTGCGGCTGAGACGGCGGCTGGAGCGTGAGGCGCCGGGCGCGCTGACGCTGCGGATGTGGTGTTTCCCGTATCTGACCTGGGCGACCCTGGCCGGATTGCTGGCCGTCCTGCTGCTGATGCTCACCGACGAGGCGGCCCGCCCCCAGGTGCTGTGGTCGGCGGGGGCCACCGGTCTCGTCCTGTTCGTGGCGGCCGTACGGGAAGTGCGGGCCGGGCCGTAGGCGGGTGAGCACCTTGTGTGAGCCTGGTGACCGTATAGCGGACAGACGTTCCCCGTGGCCGGTACTCGTGCCCAGACTGTGGGCGACCCCTGTCCCGACCAGTGAACAGAGCCTGTCCATGTCCCGGACCTCCGCGCCGCCCCCCACGGACGCAACCGCTCCCGCCGCCGACTCCGCGCTCACCCACGGACTCAAGCAGCGCCATCTCTCGATGATCGCCCTGGGCGGTGTGATCGGGGCCGGGCTGTTCGTCGGTTCGGGTGCGGGCATCGCCGCGGCGGGCCCCTCGATCGTCGTCGCCTACGCCATCTCCGGGCTGCTGGTCATGTTCGTGATGCGGATGCTCGGCGAGATGTCGGCGGCGAACCCCGCGTCCGGCTCCTTCTCCGTCCACGCGGAACGGGCGATCGGGCCGTGGGCCGGTTTCACCGCCGGGTGGTCGTTCTGGGTGCTGCTCTGTGTCGCCGTGGGCCTGGAGGGCATCGGCGCCGCGCAGATCGTGACGGGCTGGCTCCCGGGCACGCCCGAGTGGGCCTGGGTGGCCCTGTTCATGCTGATCTTCCTCGGCACGAACCTGGCCGCCGTGAAGAACTTCGGCGAGTTCGAGTTCTGGTTCGCCGCGCTCAAGGTCGCCGCGATCGCGCTGTTCCTGGTCCTCGGCGTCCTCGCGATCCTCGGCGTGCTGCCGGGCACGGACTCCCCGGGCACCGCGAACCTCACCGGCGACGGCGGCTTCATGCCGAACGGTTCCGAGGGCCTCATCATCGGCCTGCTCGCCTCGGTCTTCGCGTACGGCGGTCTGGAGACGGTCACCATCGCGGCGGCCGAGTCGGAGAACCCGGTGCGGGGCGTCGCCAAGGCCGTGCGTACGGCGATGTGGCGGATCGCCGTCTTCTACATCGGCTCGATGGCCGTCATCGTGACCCTCGTGCCCTGGGACGACCCGAAGGTCGCCGAGGTCGGCCCGTTCTACGCGATGCTCGACCACCTCGGCATCGGCGGCGCGGCGGAGATCATGAACGTGGTCATCCTGGTCGCCCTGCTCTCCGCGATGAACGCCAACATCTACGGCTCCTCGCGCATGGCCTGCTCCCTCGTCGCCCGCGGTCAGGGCCCGAAGATCCTCGGCAAGGTCTCCTCCGGTGTCCCGCGCAACGCCGTGCTCGCCTCCTCCGTCTTCGGCTTCCTGTGCGTGCTGCTCAGCTACTGGCGGCCCGACGACGTCTTCCCGTGGCTGCTCAACATGATCGGCGCGGTGATCCTGGTCGTCTGGATCTTCATCGCCGTATCCCAGCTGATCCTGCGCAAGCGGCTGGAGCGGGAGGCCCCGGACCGGCTCGTCGTCCGTATGTGGCTCTTCCCGGGCCTGACCGTCGTGGCGCTGGTGGCCATGATCGGCATCTTCGTCCTGATGCTGCGCCAGCCGGACACCCGCGACCAGTTGCTGGCCACGGGCGCGCTGACGGCGGTGCTGATCGTGATCGGCCTGGTGCGGCAGAAGCGGGCGGAGCGCGTGACCTCGGCCGAAAACTGAGTGCGTGCGGCACGGTCGCTCTGCGAGGGTCCGGGCATGAGTCCTCTCCCCGCAGACCCGACCGTGCTGCACCCGATGCCCGGACAGCCGCGGGTGGTGCAGCTCGCACCGCTGGTCACGTCCCCGCTCATCGAGGTCGGCGCGTATTCGTACTACGACGATCCCGATGACGCGACCGCCTTCGAGACCCGCAACGTGCTGTACCACTACGGTCCGGAGAAGCTCGTCATCGGCAGTTTCTGCGCGCTGGGGACGGGGGTGCGGTTCATCATGAACGGCGCCAACCACCGCATGGACGGCCCGTCCACGTTCCCTTTCCCCACCATGGGCGGCTCCTGGGCCGACCACTTCGACCTGCTGACCGGGCTGCCGAACCGGGGCGACACGGTGGTCGGCCACGACGTGTGGTTCGGCTACCGGGTGACGGTGATGCCGGGCGTGCGGATCGGGAACGGCGCGATCATCGCGGCGGGCTCCGTCGTCACGTCCGACGTACCGGACTACGGCATCGTCGGCGGCAACCCGGCGAAGCTGCTCCGCACCCGCTACGACGAGAAGGACATCGCCCGCCTCCTCGCCGTCGCCTGGTGGGACTGGCCGGCCGAACACCTCACCGAGCACATCCGCACCGTCATGTCCGGCGGCGTCGACGACCTGGAAGCGGCGGCGCCTCAGCGGGGCTGAGCGCCGAGGAGCTGAAGACCCCGCGCGCGGTGGAGCGGTTGCCCCTGGTCCGCAACCGCAACACCGTCTTCGACGGCCGTGAGCAGGTCATGACCCTCCAGGAGGTCGTAGACCTGGCCCGCGCCCTCTCGAAGGAGCACGGCCACCGGATCGCGGTCTTCCCGGAGACGAAGCACCCGGCCTACTTCCGCTCCGTCGGCCTCCCACTGGAGCCGGAACTGATCCGGGTCGTCCGGCGGAACCGGCTGACCGCCCACGACTGCGTCGTCCAGTCCTTCGAGCCGTCCAGCCTCCGCGAGGTCGCCGAGGCGAGTCTCGGCCTCCCGCTGTGGCAGGCACTGGGCACGAGCGGCGGGCCGTACGTCACCCGGCGTCGTACAAGGACATGATGACGCCGGCCGGGCTGCGCGAGATCGCCGCCTACGCCCGGTGGATCGGACCGGACAAGTCCTCGCTGGTTCCCCCGTCCACCCTGCCGGCCGACGCGCACGCGGCGGGGCTGAAGGTCGGGGCCTACACCTTCCGCGCCGAGAACCAGTACCTGCCCGCGGCCTACCGGAAGGGCACCGCGCCGAACGACTTCGGTGACGCTTTCGCCGAGTACGCCTTCCACTTCGGGCAGGGCGTGGACGCCGTCGTGACGGACTTCCCCGATGTGGCCGCGAGCGCGCGACGCTCTCGGGAACCAGGACCAAAGGCTGATCACCTTCGGACCTTCCTCCTGCTAGCCTGCAATTGCGAAAGACTTGCAACAACAACCAGGCAGCAGTTGGAGGGTTCGAACCCATGGCCACGTACACGCTTCCGGAACTCCCGTACGACTACGCGGCGCTCGAACCGGTCATCAACCCGCAGATCATCGAGCTCCACCACGACAAGCACCACGCGGCGTACGTCAAGGGGGCGAACGACACCCTGGAGCAGCTGGAAGAGGCCCGCGACAAGGAGGCCTGGGGCGCGATCAACGGCCTCCAGAAGAACCTCGCGTTCCATCTCTCCGGGCACATCCTTCACTCGATCTACTGGCACAACATGACCGGTGACGGCGGCGGCGAGCCCCTCGCGGCGGACGGTGTGGGCGACCTGGCGGACGCGATCGCCGAGTCCTTCGGCTCGTACGCCGGCTTCAAGTCCCAGCTGACGAAGGCCGCCGCGACCACGCAGGGCTCCGGCTGGGGCGTCCTCGCCTACGAGCCGGTCAGCGGCAAGCTGATCGTCGAGCAGGTCTACGACCACCAGGGCAACGTGGGCCAGGGCTCCGTGCCGATCCTGGTGTTCGACGCCTGGGAGCACGCCTTCTACCTGCAGTACAAGAACCAGAAGGTCGACTTCATCGAGGCGATGTGGCGCGTCGTCAACTGGCAGGACGTGGCGAAGCGCTACGCCGCCGCCAAGGAGCGCGCGGACGTGCTGCTGCTCGCTCCCTGACGCCCAGAGCGTCCTGCCTCGTGATCGTCTTCTCAACCTTCACCCGGCAGGCGGATGAAAGGAGAGCCCTCGCGAGGACCTGACTCGCGGGGGCTCTCCCATGCCCTGGCCGGAGCTGCTCCGTTCAGGGCCGGGCTCAGATCCGGAAGACGGAGCCGAGGAACTCGGAGAGCAGCCGCTCCTTGAGCGCACCCGGCAGGGCGTCCAGCAGGACCAGTACGGGTGCCATCCGGTCCGGCAGCCCCGCTCCCTCGCCGAGCCCCGCGAAGGCCAGGACCGCCGCCACCTCGTCCGGTCCGAGGGCCTCGGGGTC
Source organism: Streptomyces sp. NPDC006516 (assembly GCF_040611875.1). Lineage (NCBI taxonomy): Bacteria > Bacillati > Actinomycetota > Actinomycetes > Kitasatosporales > Streptomycetaceae > Streptomyces > Streptomyces sp. NPDC006516. The sequence continues at coordinate 446,173 of NZ_JBEXPD010000001.1, read as the reverse complement.
CAGCCCGGCGGCGAACGCGGCGAGCGCGGGGTCCACGGTGACCGGCTCCAGGGCGCGCGCCTTCTCCAGGGCGGTCGCGAGGTCGGCGAGCAGCGCGTCGACCTGGCCGACCGTGGCGGGCGTCAGCGTGAGGTGGAGGTTGGGCGGAAGACCTTCGAAGGAGAGCTGCGGCTGGAGGTACCAGCCGAGTGCGCGCATCTCGTCGGCGAGATGGAGGAGCAGGCCGAGGTCGGCGGTGCCGCCCTCGGCCCGGGCGACGGTGAAGGAGACCAGCCCTGCGGCGGGTTCGCCGAGCACCCGTACGCCGTCACTCGCCCGCAGCCCCGCCAGCAGCCGGTCCGACGCGTCGGCGACCCGGCCCGCGAGCGCGGTGTAGCCCTCCTCGCCGACGTACCGGAGGACCGCCCAGGCCTGCGCCAGCAGACCACCGGACTTGGTGCCCTGCACGGTCGGGTTGACGACGGGGTAGCCGGGCCAGCCCGCGTGCGCGAAGTACTGGTGGCGGCGCAGGCCGGCGTCGCGGTACAGGACCACCGAGGCGCCCTTGTCGGCGTACGCGTACTTGTGCAGATCCACGGAGAGCGAGGTAACCCCGGGCACGGACAGGTCGAAGGGCGGGACCTCCCGTCCGGCGCGCCGGAGGTGGGGCAGGATCCAGCCGCCGATGCAGGCGTCGACGTGGCAGAGCACTCCCCGGGCGGCGGCCGCCCCGGCGATCTCGGCGACGGGGTCGACCACTCCGTGGGCGTACGAGGGGGCCGAGGCGACGGCCAGCACCGTGCGGGAGGTGATCGCGGCTGCCATGGCTCCGGCGTCGGCGCGGAAGGTGCGGGGGTCGACGGGGACGACGACGGGCTCCACGGCCAGATAGGCGGCGGCCTTGTGGAAGGCCGCGTGTGCGGTGGAGGGCAGCAGCAGCTGTGGCTCGGTGATGCCCCGCTCCGCCCTGGCGTGGTCGCGGGCCGTCTTGACGGCCAGCAGGATGCTCTCGGTGCCGCCGCTGGTGAAGGTGCCCTGGGCGCCGGGGGCACCGAGCAGGGCGGCCACCGCGCCGACCACGTCGTTCTCCAGCCGGGCCACGCTCGGAAAGACCGTGGGGTCGAGCCCGTTGACCGTGGCGAAGGCGGTGTACGCCTCGGCGGCCAGCTCGTCGAGGCCCTCCAGCCCGGCGTCGTAGACGTAGGCGAAGGTGCGGCCCCCGCGGGTGGGCGCGTCCGCCGCGCGCAGGGCGCGGAGTTCGGCGAGCACCTCGCGGGCGCGCCGGCCGTCGGGGAGGGCGGGTTCAGTCGGCACGTGCGGGCTCTTCCTGGAGAGGGCGGGGCGGGGTGGGGGCGGCGCCGTAGCGGTGCAGCAGCAGGAGACTCGCGGCGGCGATGACGGCGGGCAGCACGCTCATCCCGGCGGTGATGCCCGTGAGCGCCGCCGCCGGCTGGTCCGCCTGGTGCGCGGCGTCGGAGGAACGGAAACCGGTGACGGCGAGCACCAGGGCGAACACCCCCGCGCCCAGGGCGAAGGCGAGGGTCTCCGCCGCGGTCCACAGCCCGGTGAAGGTCGCGGCCCGGCGTCTGCCGGTGACGGCCGCGTCGGCGGCCAGCGTCTCGGCGAGCATGGTGAGGGGCAGCAACTGCAGCCCGGCGTAGGCGATGCCGACGAGGCCGACCGCCGCGTAGCCGATGGCCGGGCCGGCGGCCCCGGTGAAGGCGAGGAGCACCGCCCCGGCGGTGTAGAGGAGCGACGCGCACCACTGGGCGTACGTCACGCCCTTGCGGCGGGCGAGCCGGTTCCACAGCGGCATGAAGAGGACCAACGGGCCGATCAGACAGGCGAACAGCGGGGTCACCGCGTCCGCCGAGCCGAGGGTGTACGTCGCGAAGTACTGGACGCCCGCGAGCATCACGCCGATGGCGAGCGCCTGCAAGGTCCACATCCCGGCGAGGTGGAGGAACGGCGTGCTGGACCGGGCGGCGGCGAGCTGCGCGCGGAGTGAGGATTCGGCCTCGCTGCGGGCGGCGGCCGGGGCGCGGCGGGTGGCGAGCCACGCGCCGAACATGCCGACGGCCAGCAGGACGGCGACGACCGCGCCCATCAGCCGGTAGCTCTCCGGGGTGTCCCCGTCGGCGTGGGCGATCGCGGGTGCCAGCGCGCCGGAGAGCAGGATGGCGACGCCGAGGAACCCCACCCGCCAGCCGAGGACCCGGCCGCGTTCGTGCGGGTCCTCGGTCATCTCCGCCGGCATGGTCACGTACGGCACCTGGAAGACGGCGTAGGCGGTGGCGGCCAGCACGAACAGGACCGCGACATAGCCGGCCGCCCCGGCGCCCCGCAGCGGCGGCGCGGCGAAGATCAGCGCGAAGAGCGGGGGCAGGGTGCAGGCGCCGATCAGCAGGAACGGCCTGCGCGGGCCGCCACGCAGCCGGCTGCGGTCGGAGAGCGCGCCGACCAGGGGGTTGATCAGGACGTCCCAGGCCTTGGGCAGGAAGACGGCGGCTCCCGCGACGGCTGCGGGCACGGCGAGGACGTTGGTGAGGTAGTAGAGGAGGATCAGGCCCGGCACGGTCGCGAAGGTGCCGGTGCAGAGCGAGCCGAGCCCGTAGCCGATCCGCACGGTGCGCGGCAGGGGCGGGGCCGCGTGGTTGTCCGAACCGGCCGCTGGCATGGGCAGATCCTGAACGATGTTCATCTTTTCGGCAAGACCCCGGCCGCCCGTGACACATGACCGCCACACGGCGGGCGGGGCACGGCCGCCCCGCCCGCGGCAGGCGCGGGTCGGTCGCAGACGGGTCTCTGCGCGCGGGGCCGGTCAGTCGAAGATCGGGCCCTGCGTGCGCGTCCGCTTGATCTCGTAGAAGCCTGGGATCGAGGCCACCAGCAGGGTGCCGTCCCAGAGCTTCGCCGCCTCCTCGCCCTTGGGGGCAGGGGTGACGACCGGGCCGAAGAAGGCGATCTGCTCGCCGTCGGCGCCGGGCACTGCGATGACCGGCGTGCCGACGTCCTGGCCGACCTTGTCGATGCCCTCCTGGTGGGAGGCGCGCAGTTCCTTGTCGTACGCGTCGGAGTCGGCGTACTCCAGCAGGTCGGCCGGCAGGCCGACGTCCGCCAGGGCGCCCGCGATCGCCTCGCGGGTGGGGCCCTCCCCGTTGTTGTGGATGCGGGTGCCGAGCGCGGTGTAGAGCGGGCCGACGATGTCGTCGCCGTGCTTCTGCTGGGCGGCGACCACGACCCGGACCGGCGCCCATGCCTTGGTGCGCATCATGTCCTGGTACTCCTCCGGCAGCTCGTCGAGCCGGGGCTCGTTCAGGACGGCCAGGCTCATCACGTGCCAGCGCACCTCGACGTCGCGGACCTTCTCCACCTCCAGCATCCAGCGGGAGGTCATCCAGGCCCAGGGGCAGAGCGGGTCGAACCAGAAGTCGGCCGGGACCTTGGCGGCGGCCGTGCTGTTCTCGGGCATGTCTCTCCTCATGAGGTCGGTCTGCACCTGTGAGCCGGAACACCACGGGGCCCTCCGGCCATTCCCGTGCACCGGCGCCGGAGGGTGCATGGGAGGATCGAAGGTCTTCGAACGAGACACAAAGGAGTGCTCCGTGCCCGGTGAGAACCTGTCCCGCGACGAGGCCCGCGAAAGGGCCGAGCTGCTGACCGTCGACGGTTACGAGGTCGCGCTCGACCTCCGCTCCGCCGTCGGTGAGCCCGACGGGGGCGACGAGGCCGGTCCGCGCACCTTCCGCTCGCAGACCACGATCCGCTTCCGTGCCGCCCGTGCCGGCGCCTCGACCTTCGCCGATCTGCTGGCCCCGGCTGTGGACGCGGTGACCCTGAACGGCAAGATCCTGGACCCCGCGGCCGTCTTCGACGGCACCCGTATCGCGCTGGAGGACCTCGCCGAGGGCGACAACGTCCTGGTGGTCGACGCGCGGTGCGCGTACAGCAGGACGGGCGAGGGCATGCACCGCTTCGTCGACCCGGAGGACGGCGAGGTCTACCTCTACACGCAGTACGAACCGGCCGACGCCCGCCGCGTCTTCGCCAACTTCGAGCAGCCCGACCTCAAGGCGCCCTACCGCTTCGAGGTGACGGCTCCCGAGGGCTGGCGGGTCTGGAGCAACGGCGAGGAGGAGTCCCAGGAGGGCGAGGTCCACCGCTTCGCGGAGACGAAGCCGATCTCGACGTACATCACGGTGGTCGTCGCGGGGCCGTACCACTACGTGAGCGACCTCTACACCCGGACCTTCGACGACGGTACGAAGCTGGAGGTCCCGCTCGGCGCGATGTGCCGGAAGGGACTCGCGCGGCACTTCGACGCGGACGACGTCTTCCTGATCACCAAGCAGGGCCTGGACTTCTTCCACGACCACTTCGACTACCCGTACCCCTTCGGGAAGTACGACCAGGCGTTCGTGCCCGAGTACAACCTCGGGGCGATGGAGAACCCGGGCCTCGTCACCTTCCGCGAGGAGTACATCTACCGCGGCAAGGTCACCTCGGCCTCGTACGAGCGCCGCGCCAACGTCATCCTGCACGAGATGGCGCACATGTGGTTCGGCGACCTGGTCACGATGCGGTGGTGGGACGACCTGTGGCTGAAGGAGTCCTTCGCCGACTTCATGGGGACCTTCTCGATGGTGGAGGCCACCCGTTTCACCAACGGCTGGATCACCTTCGCCAACAACCGCAAGGCCTGGGCCTACCGCGCCGACCAGTTGCCGTCCACCCACCCGATCACGGCCGACATCCGTGACCTGGAGGACGCCAAGCTGAACTTCGACGGCATCACGTACGCCAAGGGCGCGTCGGTGCTGAAGCAGCTCGTGGCGTACGTGGGGCGGGACGCGTTCCTGGAGGGCGCGCGGCGCTACTTCAAGCAGCACGCGTACGGCAACACGCAGCTGGGCGACCTCCTCTCGGTGCTGGCCGAGACCTCGGGCCGGGACATGACGGCCTGGTCGCGCGCGTGGCTGCAGACGGCGGGGGTCAACGTCCTGACGCCGGTCGTGTCGTACGGCGAGGACGGCCGGATCGCGGAGCTCGCCGTGACGCAGGAGGCCGCGGCCTCCCACCCGGAGCTGCGGCCCCACCGGGTCGCCGTGGGTCTCTACCGGCTGTCCCCCGAGGGTGAGCTGGTGCGGTACGCCCGCGCCGAGACCGATGTCGCGGGTGAGCGGAGCGTGGTCACGGAGCTGGCGGGTTCCGAGAGGCCCGACCTGGTCCTGGTCAACGACGACGACCTCACGTACTGCAAGATCCGCTTCGACGAGGGGTCCCTGGCCACCCTGCGCGAGCACCTCGGTGACATCACCGACCCGCTGGCCCGTGCGCTGTGCTGGTCCGCCCTCTGGAACCTGACGCGTGACGCGCTGCTGCCGGCCCGGGACTTCGTGGCCCTGGTGCTGTCGTCCGCCGGCCGCGAGTCGGACATCGGCGTGCTCCAGATGCTGCACGCCTGGGCGCAGTCGGCCCTGGTGCACTACGCCGCGCCGGCCTGGCGCGAAGAGGGCGGCAGGGCGCTGGCCGAGGGCGCGCTGGCGGAGCTGCGCCGCGCGGAGCCGGGCAGCCAGCACCAGCTGACGTGGGCCAGGTTCTTCGCCGCGGTCGCGGAGAGCGAGGCGGACCTCCAGCTGCTGGCCGGGCTGCTCGACGGCTCCGCCGTGATCGAGGGCCTGGACGTCGACCAGGAGCTGCGCTGGGCGTTCCTGTCGCCGCTGGCCTCCCACGGCGTGGCCGACGAGGCGGTGATCGACGCCGAACTCGCCCGGGACGACACGGCGTCCGGCAAGCGCCACCACGTGCGGTGCCTGGCATCCCGGCCCTCGGCGGCGGTCAAGGCCCAGGCGTGGGCGGCGGTCGTGGAGTCGGACAAGCTGTCCAACGCCCTGGTGGGGGCGACGATCGCCGGCTTCGAACAGCCCTCGCAGCGGGAGTTGCTGGCGCCGTACACCGCCTCGTACTTCGAGGCGATCGAGCGGGTGTGGGCCGAGCGCTCCATCCAGATCGGCATGGACGTGGTCAAGGGTCTCTTCCCGGGGCTCCAGGACGACCCCGCGACCCTCACCGCGACGGACGCGTGGCTGACCTCGCACCCCGAGGCCGCACCGGCACTCCGGCGGCTGGTCCTGGAGGCCCGGGACGATCTGGCACGGGCGCTGCGGGGGCAGGAGCGCGACGCGGCGGCGTGAGATTCCGGCGCACGCCCCGCACAACCGTGCGGGGCGTGCGCCGTGCAATCCCTGCCTCGACCGCCCTTTTCGGCATTCGAACTGCCGTGCTTCAGGACGGGCTCGTCCTGAAATGTCGACGGACCTGTAACACGGGTTACCGCGCCGCGGGCCTGCGGGAACCTCCCCGGCATGACCCAGAACACCCCACTCTCCCCCCGCGCCTCCCACGATGTGCGCCACCGCGTGCAGTCGGCCGCGCAGTTGCGCGCCCGGGGCGTGACCGCCGCACAGACCGCCGACCGGTGCCTGCCCGGCGGGCCGTGGCAGCAACTGCTCCCCGATGTGTACCTGCTGCACCCCGGCCCGCCGACGAACGAGGACCGGGTGCGCGGCGCGCTGCTGTACGCGGGACGGCCCCCGGCCACCGCCCGCCGGGCCGTGCCGGTCCAGCCCGGGCCCGGTTACGGGGAGGCCATGGTGACGGGGCTCGCGGCGCTGGCCCTGTACGGCTTCACGTCCGCGCCGCCGGTGATCGCGCTGCACCGCATCGACGTACTGGTGCCGCGCACCCGGCGGCTGCGCTCCGCCCGCTTCGTGCAGGTGACCCGGGCCGCCTCACTCCCCCGGCCGCAGCTCAGGCTCGGGATTCCGCTGGCCCCGGTGGAGCGGGCCGTCGCCGACGCGGTGGCCGCGCTCACGGACGCCTCGACGGTGCGCAGGCTCCTGACCGAGGCGGTGCGAGGGGGACACTGCGAACCGGGCCCGGTCGTACGGGAACTGAACGCGGCCAAACTCCTGGGCCGGGCCCACGTGGTGGACGCGGTGGACGCACTGCTGATGGAGGGCCGGGCGGTGGCGGAGGGCCGGCTGTACGAGATGGTGCGCGGGCACGGGCTGCCGGAGCCGGTGTGGAACGTGGAGCTGTCCCTGCCGGGCGGAGGCCACCTGGGCGGTGTGGACGCCTACTGGCCGGAACAGGCCGTCGCCCTCGAACTCGGCGCCCGCTCCCCCCGGGAGGACGCCGTCGCCTTCGCGGCGGAGCGTGAGCGGCTGGAGAGGCTCGGGATCGCCGTGGTGCGGGTGACGCCGAAGCAGCTGCGCGAGGCGGCGGCACAGCAGGCGGTGGTGCTGCGCACGGCGCTGATGGCGGCCTGCGACCGTGAACCCGCGGCCTGTGTGGTGGTGTTGCCACGGTAAGTGGCGCAATGCTCCCGGTGGCGGATCTACGCCATGTCCCGTTCTCGTCCCCGCCAACTCTCCACAAACCCCTGTCATTTACGAAAGGCTGAGCGGTCATCGGGTACCGAATTCCGGACTCTCTCTTTCTTTCACAAACAGGGATGCTGATGACCAAGGAATCCCCCAGCTCCATACCCGGGGCGAGACGCGCCGCGCGCATCGCGGCCGCGGCCGGTCTGGCGGCCACACTGGCCGCCTCCGGCGCCGCCCCGGTCTTCGCCGCCGACGATCCGGCCTCCTCTCCGGTGAAGCCCGCCGCCACGAGCACCAAGGGCGACAAGCTGGGCGAGGCCGACGCCGACGTGCTGGCGAAGGCCGAGGCCAAGGGCGAGAAGAACATCACGATGATGGTCGCCACCACGCCCGGGGCGACCGAGCAGGTCACCGCGCAACTGGACGCCGTCAAGGGCTCCGTGCCGGGGCAGCGGTACGACAAGCTGGGCTACGTCCGCGCGACCGTGCCGACCGCGACCGCCGAGGCCACCATCAAGGCGGCGCAGAAGCTCTCCTCCGTCAAGGGCATCGATCTCGAGCAGGAGATCAAGCTCGACGACCCGACGCCCGCGGGCGACCGGGCCGCCGGAGCGAAGCAGCAGAAGGCCACGGGCAGCTACCCGGCGCCGGACAGGAACACCCCGGCGAAGAACCCGTACAACCCGTCCTTCGAGACGGGCGCGGTCGACTTCGTGAAGCAGCACCCGAAGGCCGACGGCCGCGGGATCACCATCGGCGTCCTGGACTCCGGTGTCGACCTCGGCCACCCCGCGCTGCAGAAGACCACCACCGGCGAGCGCAAGATCGTCGACTGGGTGACCGCCACCGACCCCGTCAGTGACGGGGACGGCACCTGGCTGCGGATGACGGCCTCGGTCGCCGGTCCGGCCTTCACCATCGGCGGTCGCACCTACTCGGCGCCTGAGGGGTCCTACAAGATCCAGCTCTTCTCGGAGGCCGCCACCAGGGGTGGCGACATGGCCGGGGACCTGAACCGGGACGGCGACACCACCGACGTCTGGGCCGTTCTCTACGACCCGACCGCCGGCACCGCCCGTGTGGACCTGGACAACGACGCGGACTTCGGTGACGAGGCCGCACTGAAGCCGTACAAGGACGGCCACCAGGTCGGCTACTTCGGCCAGGACAACCCGGCGACCGAGGTCGTCGAGCGCATCCCGTTCGTCGTCGAGACCCGCAAGAACGTGGTCTACAACGCGGCGGGCGCCACGGCCGACTACGTGAACATCGGCGTCATCGAGAGCGAGCACGGCACGCACGTCGCGGGCATCACCGCGGCCAACGGCCTGTTCGGCGGCAAGATGAACGGCGCCGCGCCCGGCGCCAAGGTCGTTTCCTCGCGCGCCTGCACCTGGTCCGGCGGCTGCACCAACATCGCGCTGACCGAGGGCATGATCGACCTCGTCGTGAACCGCGGCGTCGACGTCGTCAACATGTCGATCGGCGGTCTGCCGCCGCTCAACGACGGCAACAACGCCCGTGCCGAGCTCTACAAGCGGCTCATCGACATCTACGGCGTCCAGCTGGTCATCTCGGCCGGCAACGACGGCCCCGGTGTGAACACCATCGGTGACCCCGGCCTGGCCGACCACGTCATCTCCGTGGGCGCGTCCGTCTCCAAGGAGACCTGGGCCGCCAACTACGGCTCGAACGTCACCAAGAAGTACGACATGCTGCCCTTCTCCTCGCGCGGTCCGCGTGAGGACGGCGGCTTCGCGCCGATCCTGACGGCCCCGGGTGCGTCCATCAACACCACCCAGACCTGGCTGCCCGGCGGCCCGGTCAAGGAGGCGGGCTACTCCCTCCCGGCCGGCTACTCGATGCTGCAGGGCACCTCGATGTCCTCCCCGCAGGCCGCCGGCGCCACCGCGCTCCTGCTGTCCGCGGCGAAGCAGAAGAACATCGAGCTGCCCCCGGCCGATCTGCGGACCGCGCTGACCAGCACCGCCACCCACATCGACGGCGTGCCCGCGCACGCCCAGGGTTCCGGCCTGATCGACATCATCGGCGCCTGGAAGCAGATCGAGAAGCAGGGCGCGGCGGCCCACGAGTACACGGTGAGGGCCCCGGTCGACACCGCGATCGACTTCGCGCTGAAGGACCCGGGCTTCGGCACCGGTCTGTACGACCGCGAGGGCGGCCTGAAGGCCGGCCAGAAGAAGTCGTACGACATCGTCATCACCCGCACCACGGGCCCGGACAAGGCCGTGAAGCACAAGCTGTCGTGGAAGAACGACGACGGCACCTTCTCCCTGACCGGTTCGAGCACCGTCTCGCTGCCGCTCGGCAAGCCGGTGACCGTCAAGGTGCAGGCGAAGCCCCGCACGGCGGGTGTCCACAGCGCCATCCTGCGGGTGGACGACGCGAAGACCGTCGGCGTGGACCAGCAGATCCTCTCCACGGTGGTCGTCGCCAAGGACCTGGTGAAGCCGGCCTACGCGTTCTCGACGACCGGCTCGGTGCAGCGCAACGGCACCACGTCGTACTTCCTGAACGTCCCGGAGGGCGCCGAGACCCTCGAGGTCGCACTGAGCGCCCTGCGCTCGGGCAGCCAGACGCGGTTCATCTCCATCCACCCGTACGGTGTCGCGGTCGAGGACAGCTCCACGATCTACTGCTACCCGAACTACGAGAACCCGACCAACACCTGCCGCCCGGACACGCGCTCCTACAAGGACCCGCAGCCCGGCGTCTGGGAGATCGAGGTCGAGTCCCGCCGTACGTCGCCGCTGCTGGACAACCCGTACAAGCTGGACGTCTCGCTGCTCGGTGCCACCTTCGACCCGGCGGTGCAGACCATCGCCGAGGCGAAGATCGGCACCCCGGCCGCGGTCGAGTGGACGGTCACCAACAACGCGGGCGACCTGGAGGGCAAGCTCAAGGGCGGCTCACTGGGCTCGGCCGACGTCGAGCGTCCGTCGATCTCCACGGGTGGCGAGTACCGCAAGGAGGTCACCATCGGTGAGGGCGTCGAGAAGCTGGACGTCGCCATCGGGAACACGTCGGACGCCAACGCCGACATCGACCTGCGCGTCCTCAAGGGTGCGACGGAGGTCGGTGCCTCCACGTCGGCGGGCTCGGAGGAGTCGGTCAGTCTGGTGAAGCCGGCGGCCGGTACGTACACCATCGTCATCGAGGGCTACTCGGTGTCGGCCGGGACCACCGAGTACGACTACCGGGACGTGTACTACTCCCCGTCGCTCGGCGAGATCAAGGTCGACGAGTCGAAGGCCGTGAACCTGGCCAACGGCGCGTCCGCCCAGGTCGGCGCCGAGGTCGTGGTCGCCGGAGCGGCTCCCGAGGGCCGGCAGTTCTTCGGCGAGGTGCAGCTGGTGAACTCCCGCGGCACCGCGGCGGGCACCGGCAGCGTCGTGATCGAGAAGGTCGCGCCGTAGCTCTCGCCACGGTGTGATCCGTACGACACCTCATGACTGTGGGGCGGGTGCTCTCAAGGGCTCCCGCCCCACAGCTCTGTGCGCGGTGCGTCCGCCTGCCGGACAATGGATTGGACAAGGAAGCCGGGGACATACGCATCATGGACCGGCAAGCGTGCCCGTTCGCATCTGTGAGGGAGTCCCAGTGAAGGTCGGAATTGTCGGCGCCACCGGTCAGGTCGGCACAGTCATGCTCAGGATTCTGGCCGAGCGGAAGTTCCCCGTCGACGAACTGCGACTGTTCGCCTCCGCGCGCTCCGCGGGCTCCACCATCGCGTACGAGGGCACGGACATCACCGTGGAGGACGCCTCCACCGCCGACTACACGGGGCTCGACATCGCCCTGTTCTCGGCGGGCGGCGCCACGTCCAAGGCGCTGGCCGAGAAGGTCGCGTCGCAGGGCGCCGTCGTGATCGACAACTCCTCCGCCTGGCGCAAGGACCCCGAGGTCCCGCTGGTGGTCTCCGAGGTCAACGCGCACGCGATCAGGAACCGCCCCAAGGGCATCATCGCCAACCCGAACTGCACCACGATGGCGGCCATGCCGGTGCTGCGCCCGCTGCACCAGGAGGCGCAGCTCGACGCGCTGACGGTCGCCACGTACCAGGCGGTCTCGGGCTCCGGGCTCGCCGGTGTCGCGGAGCTGCACGGCCAGGTCTCCAAGGTCGTCGCCGACGCGGACAAGCTGACGCACGACGGCGAAGCGGTCGACTTCCCCGAGCCGGGCGTCTACAAGCGCCCGATCGCCTTCAACGTGCTGCCGCTCGCCGGTTCGATCGTGGACGACGGTTCCTTCGAGACGGACGAGGAGCAGAAGCTCCGCAACGAGTCCCGCAAGATCCTGGAGATCCCGGAGCTCAAGGTCTCCGGCACCTGCGTGCGGGTCCCGGTCTTCTCCGGCCACTCCCTCCAGATCAACGCCCGTTTCGCCCGCCCGATCAGCGTCGAGCGCGCCTACGAGCTGCTGAAGGACGCCGAGGGCGTGGAGCTCTCCGAGATCCCGACCCCGCTCCAGGCGGCCGGCAAGGACGCCTCGTACGTGGGCCGCATCCGCGTCGACGAGACCGTCGAGCACGGCCTCGCGCTGTTCGTCTCCAACGACAACCTGCGCAAGGGCGCCGCGCTGAACGCGGTGCAGATCGCGGAGCTGGTGGCGGCGGAGCTGAAGGGCTGACGCCCTCCCCGCCCGCGCGAAGGGGCGGCCACCGGATCCGGGTGGCCGCCCCTTCGCGCGCCTCGGGTCAGAGGGCGAGATGGCGCCGCAGGGCTGCCTCGATCTCCCCCATCCGCTGACGCGGCACGGTCCCGACGCGCTTCAGGAACCGCTCGTGCGCCATCGCGCGCACCTGCTCGCACTGCACTTTGCTGTCCTTGGGCAGGCCTGACTCGTCCGCCTGCAGCAGCACCTGGAAAGGGTAGACCCGAGAGGTGTTGGAGGTCAGCGGCACGACCGTGACCACGCCGCGCCCGGTCCGGTCCACCACCGCGTTGGCGCCGTCGTTCGAGACGATCACCGAGGGCCTGGCCTTGTTGGCCTCACTGCCTCGGACCGGTTCGTACTCGACCAGGTAGATGTCACCGCGCTTCATCGGTCAGCCCGTCCCCGGAGAACCGGTCCCAGAACGCGGCGTCCTCACTCGCGTCCCACTCCGCGAAAGCGGCCTCGTAGTCGGCCTCCAGGTTGGAGGCGCGCAGAGCCTCGATGGCGGCGTGTATCACCGCCGACCGGGAGTCTGCCTCGGTCTTCGCGGCGTACTCGTCGACGAAGGCGACATCCTCCTGCGGCAAGCTCACACTGATCTTCATGATGACCATCCTACCGCCCGTAGGAATCAGTTGGCTACCGCAGGTATCAGCCCCGGCGCACCTCGAAGTGGTAGCACCCGTACTCCACCGCCCTCACATGCACCAGCGCCACCTCCGGGTCGGCGAAGGCCTCCGCGAGCGCCTCGTCGAAGCCCCGCTCCTCGTCGGCCGGGATCTCCAGCAGCCGGCCGCCGACGATCCTGCCCTCCGCGTCGTAGCGCCGGACCGTGCGCAGGGCGCCCGCGCGCGAGAACGGGTAGCCGGTCCGGTCCTCGGCCGGGCCCTCGCACTCCTCGGCGTGGATGAAGACCGGGCCCTGTTCGTCGTAGGCACCCGGGCGCGCCCAGGTCTCGGCCGCCCAGCGCCGCAGCGGCGCGTACGAGACGAGCGCGATCCGCTCCCCCGCCCCGGCGCCGCGCAGGCAGCAGCGCAGGGGGTCACCGTTCTCCGTGGCCGTGTAGGGGACGCAGGGGCGTCCGGCGTCGTCGGCCGTCCGGAGCTCTTCCAGCGTGCTGGGGCCGATGGGCAGTGCCGTGTACATGGTCATGGTCCGAGGGTGGCCCCCGGAACCCCCGCAGGTCCGGCGGAAAACGGACATCGCGCTCCGGCCACCCCACGTGGAAGGATGGCCAGAAACTCGCACATCGAAGGAGATGACCGCGTGCCTGGCACGAATCTGACCCGCGAAGAGGCACAGGAGCGGGCGCGCCTGCTGACCGTGGACGCGTACGAGATCGATCTCGACCTCTCCGGCGCGCAGGAGGGCGGCACCTACCGGTCCGTCACCACCGTGCGCTTCGACTCCGCCGAAGCCGGGGCGGAGACCTTCATCGATCTGGTCGCCCCTGCCGTGCACGACATCGTGCTGAACGGCAAGGACCTGGACATCGCCGCGGTCTTCCGGGACTCCCGGATCACGCTGAAGCACCTGCAGGCCGGTGCCAACGAGCTCAAGGTCGTCGCCGACTGCTCGTACACCAACACCGGTGAGGGTCTGCACCGGTTCGTCGACCCGGTCGACGAGCAGGCCTACCTCTACACCCAGTTCGAGGTCCCGGACGCCCGCCGGGTGTTCGCGAGCTTCGAGCAGCCCGACCTGAAGGCGACCTTCCGCTTCACCGTGAAGGCACCCTCCGGCTGGACCGTGATCTCCAACTCGCCGACGCCCGAACCCCAGGACGACGTCTGGTCCTTCGAGCCGACGCCGCGCATCTCCACCTACATCACGGCGCTCATCGCCGGTCCGTACCACGCGGTGCACAGCAGCTACGAGAAGGACGGCCAGTCCGTGCCGCTCGGCATCTACTGCCGGCCCTCGCTCGCCGAGTACCTCGACGCGGACGCGATCTTCGCCGTCACCCGGCAGGGCTTCGACTGGTTCCAGGAGAAGTTCGACTACGCCTACCCCTTCGCCAAGTACGACCAGCTCTTCGTCCCGGAGTTCAACGCCGGGGCGATGGAGAACGCGGGCGCGGTCACCATCCGCGACCAGTACGTCTTCCGCTCGAAGGTCACCGACGCGGCGTACGAGACGCGGGCCGAGACCATCCTCCACGAGCTGGCCCACATGTGGTTCGGCGACCTGGTCACCATGGAGTGGTGGAACGACCTCTGGCTGAACGAGTCGTTCGCCACGTACACCTCGATCGCCTGCCTGGCGGACGCCGAGGGCTCGAAGTGGCCGCACTCCTGGACGACGTTCGCCAACTCCATGAAGACCTGGGCGTACCGGCAGGACCAGCTGCCGTCGACGCACCCGATCATGGCGGACATCCGCGACCTCGACGACGTCCTGGTGAACTTCGACGGGATCACGTACGCGAAGGGCGCCTCGGTCCTGAAGCAGCTCGTGGCGTACGTCGGCAAGGACGCGTTCTTCACGGGCGTGCAGGCCTACTTCAAGGCGCACGCCTTCGGCAACACGCGCCTGTCGGACCTGCTGGGCGCGCTGGAGGAGACCTCCGGCCGTGACCTGAAGACCTGGTCGAAGGCGTGGCTGGAGACGGCCGGGATCAACATCCTGCGCCCGGAGATCGAGACCGACGAGAACGGCCACGTCACCTCGTTCACCGTGCTCCAGGAGGCCCCCGCGCTCCCCGCCGGCGCGAAGGGCGAGCCCACGCTGCGTCCGCACCGCATCGCCATCGGCTGCTACGACCTCGACGCGGCGGGCAAGCTGGTCCGCACGGACCGGATCGAGCTGGACGTCGACGGCGAGCGCACCACCGTGCCGTTCCCGGCCGGCACGCCGCGCCCGGCGGTCGTCCTGCTCAACGACGACGACCTGTCGTACGCGAAGGTCCGTCTCGACGAGGAGTCGCTGCGGGTCGTCACCGCGCACCTGGGCGACTTCACGGAGTCGCTGCCCCGCGCCCTGAGCTGGGCCTCAGCCTGGGACATGACGCGTGACGGCGAGCTGGCGACACGTGACTACCTGGCGCTGGTCCTCTCCGGGATCGGCAAGGAGTCGGACATCGGCGTCGTCCAGTCGCTGCACCGTCAGGTGAAGCTGGCCCTGGACCTCTACTCCGCCCCGGAGTGGCGCGAGGCGGGTCTGAGCCAGTGGACCGAGGCGACGCTGGCGCACCTGCGCGCGGCGGCGCCGGGCAGTGACCACCAGCTGGCCTGGGCCCGTGCCTTCGCGGCGACGGCCCGCAGTCCGCTGCACCTGGACGTGCTGCAGTCGCTGCTGGACGGCACGCAGGTGATCGAGGGCCTGGCCGTCGACACCGAGCTGCGCTGGGCGTTCGTGCAGCGCCTTGCGGCTGTGGGCCTGCTCGACGAGGAGGAGATCGCCGCCGAGTACGAGCGCGACAGGACGGCCGCAGGCGAGCGCCACGCGGCCTCCGCGCGGGCCGCCCGGCCCTCCGAGGAGGCGAAGGCCGAGGCGTGGGCCTCGGTCGTCGAGTCGGACAAGCTGCCGAACTCCCTCCAGGAGGCGGTCATCGGCGGTTTCGTGCAGACCGACCAGCGCGAACTGCTCGCCCCGTACACGGAGAAGTACTTCGCGGCGGTCAAGGACGTCTGGGACTCGCGCAGCCACGAGATGGCCCAGCAGGTCGCGGTCGGCCTGTACCCGGCTCTCCAGGTCTCGCAGGAGACACTGGACGCCACGGACGGCTGGCTGGAGTCCGCGCAGCCGAGCGCGGCGCTGCGCCGCCTGATGTCGGAGTCCAGGGCGGGCGTGGAGCGCGCGCTGAAGGCGCAGGCGGCGGACGCGGCGGCGGCCACCGCTTAGCCGGTTGGAAACCGCCCGGCGGGCAGGCGCTGTCGCGCAGCCGTCCGCCGGGCGGGAGCTGTGGTTACGAGGCCGAGGCCTCGTGGCGGCGGGTCAGTTCGGCCGTACCGGCCTCCGTCAGGGAACCGTGCAGACGCATCCGGGCCACCCCGCCGTCGGGGTAGGCGTCCAGGCGGACGTGGGTGACCACGGCCTCGGTGTCCAGGACGAAGCGGTGCGGGGTGTCCGGCTGGAGCCTGGTGCGGGGGATGATCTCGAACCACTCGCCGGTGTCCCCGTCGCGGCCGTGCAGGCTGATCCAGCCGGCCGCGTTCCCCTTGAGGTAGGCGGTGTCGATCTCGACGGCGCGGACCGCTCCCTGTGCGGGCAGCCGGAAGCGGACCCAGTCGTTCGTGTCGCGGACCCTGCGGCGGCGGTTCTCCCAGCCGTCGTCCATCTTCCGGGAGGTACCGGGCAGGATGATCTGGGCCGGCGAGGAGTAGAAGCGGTCCGAGGCGTCCTCGTACGTGCCGCCGTTCAGGATCGAGATCAGGTCGATCGTGCCCAGCGCCGCGAGCCAGGCGGGATCGGGTACGACCTCGCCGTGGACGCGGAGACGGGCGATGCCGCCGTCGGGGTGCTGGCAGACGCGGATGTGGGTGTAGCGGCGGCCCCCCGTGACCTCGAAGCCGTTGGCGGCGTGGCCGCGTACGGGGGACGGCGGAACCAGTTCCTCCCACTTCACGTCGTCGGCGAGGAGCTCCTCCGGCCCGGGTGCGCCTTCCACGGACGTCGCCTGCACGGAGACCCTCTGCGGGTAGTTGCCGCGGAAGTGGGCGGTGTCGACGACGATGCCGCGGACGATCCCGGGCGTGCCGAGCCGGACGATCGCCCAGTCGTGGTCCTCGGGGGCGGGGAAGGGGTGGCCCGCGTCGGCACCCCGGCGGCGGCGGGTCTCCCAGCCGTCCATGACCTTGCCCTTGTGACCGAAGCGCTCGGGGTCGAAGACGGCCGGCTCGCGGAGCAGGAGGTTCTCGCGCTCGGCGAAGAACTCGTCGTTGGCCGCGATCACGCCCGCGCCGAGGCGGCGGTCGGCGAGGTCGACGAGCTCGGTGAAGGGGAAGTCGCCCGCGCGGTAGTCGGCGTACGGGTCACCGCCGCCGTACGGCGCCGCGTCGTTGGCGTGCGGGTCGGTGGAAGAGGGCTCCGGGTGCTTCGTGTCGGTGGGCATGCGTCCACTGTGCTGGCGCACCACCCATCAGGTCCATCGAAAGTTTTCGCACGATCCGTTCAGTTCTGCTGAACGGTCTGCTGAACGGACTTACCCTGCTGGACGGACCGCTCCGCCGCCAGCCGGAGCGCCGCCAGGACCCGGGCGGTCGCAGGACCGTCTTCCGCGCCCTGCCGTACGGCGGCCACGACGTGGCGGTACGGCCGGTCGGCCTCCAGGATCCGCATCACCACGCCGTCGCGGGGCCGGTCGGAGGCCGAGACCATTCGGGGGACAAGCGCGACGCCCATGCCCGCGCGGACCATGACGAGGATCGTGGTCCAGCCGGCGGCGCTGTGCGCCTGCTCCGGCACGAAGCCGGCCGCCTCGCAGGCGGCGGTGGTGATCTCCGACCAGGGGCCGGATCCGCCGAAGATCCAGGCTTCACGGGAGAGGTCCGCCAGGCGCAGGGCGGGCGCGCCGGCGAGGCGGTGCCCGGCGGGCAGGGCCACGTCGAGCGGGTCGGCCAGGAGCGGCAGCAGGGTGAAGCGGGGGTCCCGGGCCGTCGGGGCGTGCGCGGCGAGGGAGAGCGCCAGGTCCACCTCCCCGGCCGACAGCAGCTCGTAGGCCTCGGCGGCCTCCGCCTCCCGTACCCGCACCTGGGGCCCCGGCCGGTCCTCGGCCGCCAGGATCCGCACGGCGGGTACGACGAGGGCGGACACGGCCGTCGAGAAGGCACCGACCCGCACCTGGCCCGACTCACCCCGCAGATAGCCGGCCAGATCGGCGTCGGCCCGCTCCAGTTGCGCGAAGACGGCCTCGGCGTGGCGCAGCACGAGGTGCGCGGCGTCGGTGAGCCGGACCCGGCGGCCCTGAGGCTCCAGCAGCGGTACGCCGAGCTGTCCGGCCAGATTGGTGAGCTGCTGGGAGACGGCCGACGGCGTCATGAGGAGCGCCTCGGCCGTCGCGGTGACCGTGCCCCGGTCACGCAAGGTGCGCAGGATGCGGAGTTTCCTGACGTCCCACTCGGTCATGGCCGAAACCTACTCGCGTCCGGACATGCCGGTGCGCCGCGCGGTACTGCGTACCGGCGGCGCACTCGGGAGACGTCCTAGGCCTGCTTCTTGGACTTGTCGAGGACCATGACGAGACCGGCGATCACCACGAACAGGACGATCGGCAGGGCGACGTAGAGGCCGAGGGTCTCCAGCACACTCAGCCCCGGACCCGGGTCGTCACCGTCGTCGCGGGTGAGCGCGAGCGCCGGGGACGACATGAGCAGCATCATCAGCGTCGTACCGGCCGCGACGGCGCCGGCGCGCATAGCGTTCTTCTTGTCCACGGTGCAAACGTAGCGAACGCCTACGAGGGACGCGCGTCCGGGGGTGCCGTACGGGCCCTGGGGCCCTCCGGAGCGGCTGCGCCGCCCGCGGCGTCCGCCCGGCGCACGAGGACGTCCATGAGCCGGTGCAGCCGGGGTGAGGCCGCGATCTCCTCCAGGGTGACGGGATGGCCGTCCGCATCGGCGACGGGCAGACGCCAGTTGGGGTACTGGTCCCAGGTGCCGGGCAGATTCTGCGGGCGGCGGTCGCCCACGGTGTCCGGGAGCCAGACCCCCACCATCCGGGCCGGAGTGCGCAGCAGGAACCTGTGGACGGCGCGCACGGCCGCCTCCTCGTCGCCCTCCCCCTCGGGCAGCAGCCCCAGCCGGGCCAGGTAGCCCAGCCATTCCGCGGTGTCCGCGGCGTCCTGGGCGAGTTCCTGCTCCAGCTCGCGGGCGAGCAGGCCGAGGCGGTGGCGGAGCGTCACATGGTCGCCCGTCAGCCGGGCGGCGGTGGAGGGCAGGTCGTGGGTGGTCGCCGTGGCCACGCAGTCCCGGCGCCACCGCTCGGGGGCGAGCGGGCGGCCCGTGCCGCCCCAGTCGCGCTCGAACCAGAGCACGGAGGTACCCAGAACCCCCCGCCGCGCGAGTGCCTCGCGCACACCGGGCTCGACGGTGCCGAGGTCCTCCCCTATGACGACGGCACCGGCCCGGTGGGCTTCGAGGACCAGGACGGCGAGCATCGCCTCGGCGTCGTGGGAGACGTACGCGCCTTCGGTGGGCGGGCGGCCCTCGGGCACCCACCACAGCCGGAAGAGGCCCATGACATGGTCGATGCGCAGAGCCCCGGCGTGGGCGAGGAGACCGCGCAGCAGGTGCCGGTAGGGGGCGTAACCCGATGCCGCCAGGGCGTCGGGGCGCCAGGGGGGCAGCCCCCAGTCCTGGCCGTGGGCGTTGAAGGCGTCGGGGGGCGCGCCGACGGACATGCCCTGCGCGAAGGCGTCCTGCTGGGCCCAGGCGTCGGCGCCGTCGGGATGGACGCCGACGGCGAGGTCGTGGACGATGCCGACGGCCATCCCGGACTCACGCGCGGCGGCCTGGGCGGTGGCGAGCTGGGTGTCCGTCAGCCAGGCGAGCCTGCAGTGGAAGTCGACGCGGTCCAGGAGCCCGGCGCGGGCACGGCCACTCTGCGGGGAGCGCGGGTCACGCAGGCCCTCGGGCCAGGTGCGCCACTGGGTGCCATGCACCTCGGCCAGTGCGCACCACAGGGCGTGGTCCTCCAGCGCCTGCCCCTGGGCGGCGAGGAAGTCGCAGTAGGCGGCGCGGCGGCCGGGGGTCAGGGGGACCTGGTGGACGATCTCCAGCGCCTGCTTCTTGAGCTCCCAGACGGCGTCCCGGTCGATCAGCGCGCCCTTGTTCAGCACGGCCTCGCGCAGCGCGGCGGCCTGCTGGCGCAGATCGTCCAGGACGGTCCTGCCGGGCTCGTCGACGTGTCCGTACTCGGGGATCGACTCGATGTGCAGATGGATCGGGTCGGGGAAGCGCCGGGAGGAGGGGCGGTACGGGGAGGGGTCGGTGGGGCTGCCGGGCACGGCGGCGTGCAGCGGGTTGACCTGGACGAAGCCGGCCCCGAGGGCACGCCCGGACCATGCGGCGAGGTCGGCCAGGTCCGCGAGGTCGCCCATGCCCCAGGAGCGGGCGGAGAGCAGCGAGTAGAGCTGGACGAGGAATCCGTGCGTGCGGCCGGGCGGCTGGGGTACGCGGTCGGGAGCGACGACGAGTGTGGCGGTGGCCTGCCGGTGGTCCGGGGTGCGGACGGTGAGCCGGTGGACGCCCAGGGGTGGTTCGGTCCACCAGGCGGTGCTGCCGGGCGGGCTCGCGGCCGGGGCGGACTTCACCCGCAGGCTCAGGGGCGAGGGCGCTTCGGTGGTGCCGGGTTCGAGGTCGATCGTCAGGACCGTGCCGGGCGGCAGCTCGCCCAGCGCGGCCGGCAGCGGCTCCCCGGACCAGGCCACCACCGTCGGCGGGAGCAGTCGGGAGGCCGCCGCCGATTCGGCCGCGGCGAGTGATCTCCGTACCTCCACGGGGGTGCCGGCGTCGACGCCCAGGGCGGCGAGCACGGCCGTGACCGTGTCGTCGGGGACGGACACCGTGACATCCGCGGACGGGGAGAAGGAGGTGGCGACGCCGTGCAGTGCGGCGAGCCGGGACAAGCCCATTCAGACTCCTGGGGACTCCATGCCCCCTGCGGTGCCGGGTGCTGTCGGCTCGCTGGTCAGAGGGGCGGTGGCGGCGAGCGGTGGCTCGCTCGTGAGGGGTGTCGCGTCGGCGAGCGGAGGCTCGCTGGTGAGGGGGGCCGCGTCGGCGAACACGGGTTCACCGGCCAGGTGGGAGACATCGGCGAGCGGGAGCTCGCTGATCATCGGAGGGGCGGTGGGGGTCGGGGCCGTCCCGCCTGCCAGCGGTTCGGGACCCGTGAGGTTCGGCACCTGTTTGGAGAGGGCGGAGAGCAGAAGCTGCGCTGAAGCGGGCAAGGTGGCCTCCTGGCCGTGGACAACAGGACACAGCAGGCCTACCCAGAGGGCGCGTCGGCAGGCATGGACGTGACACAGGCGTTATGACAACGAGCCCAACGTGCCGTGGGTCACATCCGGTTCCCTCGTTCGCCAGGTATGGGCACTTTTCAGCCACCCGGCCCACATCTCGCGCATATCCGTCATAACGACCAGGCGCATTGACACTCCCGCGCCCGGGTGGTGGGCTCGGACGTCACTGCCGGGCGAGGTCAGGACGAAGGAGTACGGCGTGCAGCTCGGGCGCAGAAGGCACGCGACGGCCCTCGCCGTCGCGGTGATCGGCGGACTCCTCGGCCCGTTGGCGCCGGCCGCCGTCGCGGCCCCCGTCCACCCCACAGCGACCACCCAGGACCGTCCCGACGCGTCAGGCCTGCCGGCCGTCTGGCCCCGGCCGCAGTCCGTGAAGGCGTCCGGGCACTCCGTCGCCCTGGGCTCCGAGGTCACCCTCCTCGCCGAGTCGGGCGCCGATCCGTACGCCGTGAACAGCCTCAGGGCGCTGCTGCGCGAGGCCGGCGTACGCACGGTGCACGAGGCCCTGCCGGGCGGTGGCCCGGTGATCCGGCTCGGCGGTACGGACGCGGGGCGCGCGCTGCGGGCCCTCGGCGCGGCCGATCGGGCGGATCTGCCGGACGGCGGTTACCGCCTGGCGGTGGGCAGGGCGGACGGCAGACCGGTCGTCGCCCTGGACGGGGTCGGCGAGGACGGCCTGTTCCACGGCGTCCAGACCCTGCGCCAGCTCGTGCGGAAGGGCAAGGTCTCCGGGGCCGTGATCCGCGACTGGCCGGGCACCGCGGTGCGTGGGATGGCCGAGGGCTTCTACGGACAGCCCTGGACCCGGGAGGAGCGGCTCGCCCAGATCGCTTTCATGGGGCGCACGAAGCAGAACCGCTACCTCTACGCGGCCGGGGACGACCCCTACCGGCAGAGCCGCTGGCGCGAGCCGTACCCCGCCGACGAGCGGGCCGGCTTCCGCGCGCTGGCCGCGAAGGCCCGGGCCGAGCACGTGACGCTGGGATGGGCCGTCTCCCCGGGGCAGGCGATGTGCATGGCCTCGGACACGGACGTGCGTGCCCTCACCCGGAAGATCGACGCGATGTGGGCGCTGGGGGTCAGGTCCTTCCAGCTGCAGTTCCAGGACGTCAGCTACAGCGAATGGCACTGCGACCAGGACGCGGAGATGTTCGGCAGCGGCCCGGAGGCGGCGGCCAGGGCGCAGGCCCGGGTCGCGAGCGCCGTGGCCCGGCATCTCGTGGACCGGCACCCGGGCTCGGAGCCGCTGACGGTGATGCCGACCGAGTTCTACCAGGACGGCGCGACCGACTACCGCACGGCACTCGCCACCGCGCTGGACGACCGGGTGCAGGTGGCCTGGACCGGCGTCGGGGTCGTGCCGAGGACCATCACCGGGCGCGAGCTGGCAGGTGCACGGGCGGCCTTCCGCCATCCCCTGGTCACCATGGACAACTACCCGGTCAACGACTATGCGCGTGACCGGATCTTCCTCGGTCCGTACACCGGCCGGGACCCCGCGGTGGCCGCCGGCTCGGCGGCGCTGCTCGCCAACGCGATGGAGCAGGCGTCGGCGTCCCGCGTCCCGCTGTTCACGGCCGCCGACTTCGCCTGGAACCCGAAGGGGTACCAGCCGCAGGAGTCCTGGCGAGCGGCGCTGGACGATCTCGCGGGCGGCGACGCCTCCGCCCGGGCGGCCCTGGAAGCCCTGGCGGGCAACAGCACCGCCTCGGTGCTGGGCGGTGACGAGTCGGCGTACCTGAAGCCGCTGCTGGCCGCGTTCTGGAAGTCCCGTTCGGCCGCTGAGGGCGCGGACGCGGCGGCCCGCGACAGGGCGGCGCGGGAGCTGCGGGCAGCCTTCGGGGTGATGCGCCAGGCCCCCGAACGGCTGAAAGCCACCGCGAGCGGGCGGCTGGAGGACGAGGTGCGGCCGTGGACGGCGCAGCTGGCCCGGTACGGCCGGGCGGGTGAGCTAGCGGTCGATCTGCTGCGGGCGCAGGAGCGCGGCGACGGGGCCGCCGCCTGGCAGGCCCTCCTCGCGCTGGAGCCGCTGCGCGAGGAGATCGCGGCGGCCGGGGCCACGGTCGGCAAGGGTGTTCTCGGCCCCTTCCTGGACCGGGTCCGCAAGGAGGCCGACGCCTGGAACGGCACCGACCGCGAAGCGGGCAAGGTCAGCCGGGACGCGTACGCCCACACGGTCCGGCTCGACCGGGCCCGTCCCCTGGAGGCCGTGACCACGCTCGCGCGGCCGGGTGAGGGGACGAAGGGCGCGGTCCTGGAGGTACACGTGCCGGGCGAGGGCTGGCGCCGTCTCGGCCCCCTGTCGGCGGACGGATGGACGCAGACGGCGGTGAAGGGCCTGCGGGCGGACGCGCTGCGGGTCACGGCCCCGGCCGCCCGCCCGGTCCTGGTCGGCCCGCCGGCGCCGGGTGTCACGGGCACATCGGACCGGGCGCCCGTGTCGGTGCGGGCGCTGGTCCCGTGGTTCGGCGACGAGCCGGCCGCCCGGCTCGCTCTCGTACGCGACCGGACGGACGCCGTGATCGGCGGCGGTACGCAGCGGGTCGAGGCACGGCTGGCCGGCGGGCGTCCCACCGAGGTCAGGGGCAGGCTGCGGGCGAAGGCGCCCGAGGGCATCGAGGTCGAGGTGCCGAAGCAGACCACGGTGGCGCGCGGCTCGCGTGCGGACGTACCGGTGGACATCACCGTGCCGGCGGACACCCCGGCGGGTGAGTACGAGGTCCCGCTGAGCTTCGGCGGCGAGGAGAGCACGCTGACCGTGCGGGCGTTTCCCCCCACCTCGGGCCCCGATCTGCTGCGCGGCGCCCGGGCGTCCTCCTCCGGGGACGAGACCCCGGACTTCCCCGCGGCTGCGGCCTCGGACGGCGACCCCGGGACCCGCTGGTCCTCACCCGCCGAGGACGGGGCCTGGTGGCAGGCCGAGCTGCCCGAGCCGGTGCGGCTGGGGCAGGTCGTCCTGCGGTGGCAGGACGCCTACGCCTCCCGCTACCGCGTCCAGGTGTCGTCCGACGGGCGCACGTGGCGTACGGCCGCGACGGTCCGGGAGGGCGGTGGCGGGCGCGAGTCGGTCCGGATGGACGCGAAGGACACCCGTTTCATCAGGGTCCAGGGCGACGGCCGTGCCACGCCGTACGGCTACTCGCTGTGGTCCCTGGAGGCGTACGCGGTCGACGGCCAGGGCTGAACGTCCGGGGCACGGGCGGCGAAGGCCGCCCGGCAGCTCAGGCCGACACGCCGTCGATCCGGGCCATCACGTCGTCCGCGCCGAACGGCTGCAGGTAGGGAAGCCAGCGCGGGTCCCGGTGCCCGGTCCCGATGATCCGCCAGGCGAGGCCGCTGGGCGGTGCCGGCTGGTGGCGCAGCCGCCAGCCAAGCTCGGGCAGGTGGCGGTCGGCCTTGACGTGGTTGCACCGGCGGCAGGCCGCCACCACGTTGTCCCAGGCGTGCTGCCCCCCGCGGCTGCGCGGAATGACGTGGTCGACGCTGGTCGCGGCGGCCCCGCAGTACATGCAGCGACCGCCGTCCCTCGCGAAGAGGGCGCGGCGGGTGAGTGGCACGGGCCCCCGGTACGGGACCCGCACGAAGCGCTTGAGACGGATGACACTGGGCGCCGGCAGAGCACGGGTGGCGCTGTGCATGAAGGCACCGGACTCCTCGAGGCAGATGGCCTTGTTCTCGAGGACGAGGACGAGTGCGCGGCGGAGCGGTACGACGCCGAGCGGCTCGTACGACGCGTTGAGAACCAGGACGTGCGGCACGTGGATGCCTCCTTGTACGCCGGCGGCGCGTGGCTCGCGCCGGGACGATCCGATCTCAGTCTCTCCTCATGCCTGGTCCGAGCGCCACCACGTGCGGGTAACGGGCCGGAAGGATTTTTCTCACCGTCACCCCCCGCGGGCACCGCCCGGAGACACCGGAACGACCGCTGCGACAGGGCGGCCGGGGCCCGCAGACGCGGAGCCGCACCCTCCGCACCGGCGGGTGAGACGTGTCTCTCCCCGCTCCGCGGCAACGAACCACTCCCCCCGCTTCGTTACTGTGGTTGGTCTGCTGTCGCCCCACCTGGAGGTCCCCGTCGTGTCCCTGTCCGCCCTGTTGGCCGCGGCTCCGTCCCCCGGAGCAGCCGGTTCGCTGGACGAAGCCGCCGAGCGGGCCGGGAACGCCGCGGGCTGGGTCGAGGAGAACTGGTCCACCTGGCTGAACACCGGTCTGCGCATCATCCTCATCGCCGCGATAGCGATCGTGCTGCGCTACCTGATCCGGCGCGCCCTCACCAACCTCATCGACCGGATGAACCGCAGCGCCCAGGCGGTGGAGGGCACGGCGCTCGGCGGCCTGCTGGTCAACGCGGAACGCCGTCGTCAGCGCTCCGAGGCCATCGGATCCGTACTCCGTTCGGTCACCTCGTTCCTGATCCTCGGTACGGCGGCGCTGATGATCCTCGGGGCGTTCCAGATCAATCTGGCCCCGCTGCTGGCCTCCGCCGGGGTCGCCGGTGTGGCGCTGGGCTTCGGTGCGCGCAACCTGGTCACCGACTTCCTCTCCGGCGTCTTCATGATCCTGGAGGACCAGTACGGCGTCGGTGACACGGTCGACGCCGGAGTCGCCTCCGGCGAGGTCATCGAGGTGGGCCTGCGGGTGACCAAGTTGCGCGGCGACAACGGCGAGATCTGGTACGTCCGCAACGGCGAGGTGAAGCGGATCGGCAACCTCAGCCAGGGCTGGTCCACCGCCGGTGTCGACGTCACCGTCCGTCCCACGGAGGACCTGGACCGCGTGCGCGCGGCGATCACCGAGGCCGGCGAGGCCATGACCAAGGAGGAGCCCTGGTCGGAGCGGCTGTGGGGTCCGGTGGAGATCCTCGGCCTGGACGCCGTGCTGCTCGACTCGATGACGGTGCGCGTCACGGCGAAGACGATGCCGGGCAAGTCGCTCGGCGTGGAGCGGGAGCTGCGCTGGCGGATCAAGCAGGCGCTGGACGCGGCCGGTATCCGGATGGTCGGCGCCGTGCCCCTCCTGACCGAGGGCGAGTCCACCGCCGACCCGACGGCGGCCATGGCGGCCCCGTCGGCGTACGCGTCGACGACGTCGCCGCAGTCGCTGGCGACGACCCCCATCCCGCCGCCCACCAACCTGACCAAGTAGCACACGCACGGCAAGGGGCGCCCCGCGAGACCGCGGGGCGCCCCTTGCCGTGCGTCGCCCTGCCCGTTCCCGCGTCCGCCGGGTGCCGGCTCGTGGCGACCGGCCCGGAAGCCCTCGTCCCGCCGCGGCGGCGGGCCTCAGGTAACGCTTCGGTAGATCTGCGGCCCCACCCCATTGACGATCCGGTGACGCGAGTCCTACCTTCCTCATCAACAGTAAAGTTTCCTAACAGAAGGCGAGCGCCGCTCATGGCCGGAACCACACCGGGAACCCCCCGCGTTCTGCGTGCCATGAACGACCGGGCGGCGCTCGACCTCCTGGTCACCCAGGGGCCCCTCACCCGCACGCGCATCGGCGAGCTGACGGGGCTCTCCAAGCCCACCGCCTCCCAGCTGCTGGCCAGGCTGGAGGAAGCGGGCCTGGTTCGCTCGACGGGCAGCCAGAGCGGGCGGCCCGGGCCGAACGCCGTGCTCTACGAGATCGACCCGGGCGCCGCCCACGTCGCCGCGCTCTCCGTCGGGCCCACCGGCATAGACGCCGTGGTCGCCGACATCACCGGCGCCGTGGCCGGCTCCTGCCGCGTGGAGGCCGAGGCCGTCGCGGAGGACGTACGCCACCGCACCGCCCAGCTCGTCGCCGAGGCCGTGGACGGCGCCCTGCGTCCGACCGGTCTCGGCCACGACGATCTCTCCTCCGTGGTGATCGGGACACCGGGCGCGATCGACCCGCACACCGGCCAGCTGCGCTACGCCCCCCATCTGCCCGGCTGGCACTCCCGCACCCTGCTCGCCGACCTCGCCGAAGTGGTCGGACGGCCCGTCGTCATCGAGAACGACGTGAACCTCGCGGCGATCGCCGAGCAGTACGAGGGCGCGGCCCAGGACCATGATCATTTCGTGCTCGCCTACCTCGACGAGGGCGTGGGGGCCGCGATCGTCCTGGGCGGCACCCTCCTGCGCGGCGCGACCGGCGGCGCGGGGGAGATCGGCTACATGCCGCTGCCCGGCGCCCCCCTCGCCCGGGGCGGCGCGGCCGACTGGGCCGGCCCCGACGCGGGAGGCGGCTTCCAGAGCCAGGTCTCCTGCCCCGCCGTACGCGACCTGGCCGGAGGCAGGCCGCTGGACGAAGCCCTCGCCGACGCGTCCGTGCGGGCCGAGGTCGCCCGCAGGCTGGCCACCGGCCTCGCCTCGGTCGTCGCCGTGGTCGATCCCGAACTGGTCGTGCTCTCCGGCCGGGTCGCCCAGGCCGGCGGGGAGGAACTCCGCGCGCGGGTCGAGGCCGAGATGACCGGCCTGGCACTGCCCCGGCCGCTGCTCCGCGTCAGTGACATCGAGGGCGACCCGATCCTGACCGGCGCGCTGCGGACGGCACTCTCCCAGGCCCGCGACAGCGTCTTCGACACCGCCTGACCCGCCCGGCACCCCGCCCCACCGCGCCGCCCGTACAGGGCGGTGCGTAAGGCACCCCCATACCCGGAGGACTCCCCACCTCCCGTCCCTCTGTTCCCCCGTTCCCCCGTTCCTCTTTCCCCCGCGAAGTACCGCCGCAAAGGAAGTCCGCTATGGCGCTCTGGCGCTTTCGTACCCGCGTGCCCCTGGCGCTCGGCGCAGCCGCGCTGCTGCTGTCCGGCTGCGCCAATCCGAGTACCGGCAGCAACACCGACGACCCCACGAAGCCCGTCACGCTGAAGTTCTGGCACGGGTGGTCGGCCCCCGGGGAGGTCAAGGCGATCAACGAGAACATCGCCCGGTTCGAGAAGCTCCACCCGAACATCGACGTCGTGTCCACCGGCAACGTGAGCGACGAGACGATCAACCAGGCGCTGCGTGCGGGCGGCGGCGACGCACCCGACGTCGTCACGTCCTTCACCACCAACAACGTCGGGCAGTACTGCTCGTCCGGTATGTGGGTGGACCTCGACCCCTTCATGAAGAAGAGCGGTATCGACAAGGCGAAGGTCTTCCCCAAGACCCTGCTGGACTACACGCGGTACGAGGGCGTCCAGTGCGCGACGCCCCTGCTCGCCGACGCCTTCGGTATGTACTACAACAAGGACGCCTTCGAGGCGGCCGGCATCACCCGGCCGCCGCGCACCATGTCCGAGATGAAGGCCGATGCGGTCAAGCTGACGCAGAAGAACAAGGACGGCTCCCTGAAGCGCGCCGGCTTCATGCCGAACTTCCAGCTCTACCAGAACTCCCCCGACCGGATGTTCGCGCAGTGGGGGCCCGAGTACTTCGACGACGAGGGCAAGGCGAAGCTGGCCGACGAGCCGAAGACCGTGGACTTCTTCACGACGATGCGCGAACTCACGGACGCGCAAGGTGGCTACGCGGCCATGGAGAGGCTCCGCGCCCGCTTCGGTGACGAGATGTCGTCCCAGAACGGCTTCCTGACCGGCAAGCTCGCCATGCACCTGGACGGTGAGTGGC
Organism: Streptomyces sp. NPDC006516; assembly: GCF_040611875.1. Lineage (NCBI taxonomy): Bacteria > Bacillati > Actinomycetota > Actinomycetes > Kitasatosporales > Streptomycetaceae > Streptomyces > Streptomyces sp. NPDC006516. The sequence goes on along the minus strand of NZ_JBEXPD010000001.1, from coordinate 417,593 downwards.
GCGGGCTGATGCTCGACGAGGCGAAAGCGGACTTCGACTGGGCGGTCGCCCCGCTGCCGGTCCCCGACGACCAGGCGGACACCTACGGGCGCGGCTATCTGACGGGCACCGTGGCCGGCATCGCGCACAGCAGTCGGCACCAGAACGCGGCCTGGGAGCTGGTCAGGTACCTGACGATCGACACCGAGCCGGTCGTCCACTTCGCCAACGCGATCCACAACGTGCCGTCCACCTTCAAGGCACTCGAATCCCCCGCCCTGGACGCCGATCCGGCCTTCCGCGCCTTCATCGAGATCGCCCAGAACCCGCACAGCCAGGCGGTCCCGCCCTCGAACAACGGCGGGCAGTACATCACCTCGTTCGGTGACTTCGCGCAGTCCGTCGAGGCGGGCAGGACGAAGGACCTGCACCGCGCCCTGAAGGAACTCGACGAACAGATCGATGCCGACAACCTCCAGTCGGAAAGCTGAGGAGCCGATTCATGGCACTGTCCCTCTCCACCCCGGCGAAGTCCGCCGGGCGGGCGACCGAACCGGCCCCCCGCAACTCCCCCCTGCGGCGCAAGCGGAACCGCGAGCGGCTGCGCACCCTGGGGTTCCTCTCGCCCTGGCTGGTCGGCTTCTCCGTCTTCTTCGGGTACCCGCTGATCGCGACCGTCTACTTCTCGTTCATGCACTACAACCAGATCAAGGCGCCCACCTTCGTGGGACTGCGGAACTGGCGGTACGTGCTGGAGCAGATGCCGCTGTTCGGCCCGGCCCTGTGGAACACGCTGTGGCTGGTCGTGGTGATGGTCGCGCTGCGCGTGGTCTTCGGCCTCGGCATCGGCCTGCTGATCACGAAGATCAAGTCGGGTGTCGGGCTGTTCCGCACGGCCTTCTACATCCCGTACCTGGCCCCGCCCGTCGCGGCCACGGTCGCCTTCGTCTTCCTCCTCAACCCGTCCACCGGGCCGGTCAACGAGGTGCTGTCGTGGTTCGGCCTGCACGGGCCGAACTGGTTCAACGACCCGAACTGGTCGAAGCCCTCGCTGGTCCTGCTCTCCCTGTGGGGCATCGGCGACCTGATGGTCATCTTCATGGCCTCGCTGCTGGACGTCCCCAAGGAGCAGTACGAGGCCGCCGAGCTCGACGGCGCGGGCGCCTGGACGAAGTTCCGCTACGTCACCTGGCCCGCCATCACCCCGATCGTGCTGTTCGCCGTCGTCACCGGGGTGGTGCAGACGATGCAGTACTACACGCAGGCCCTCGTCGCGGGGAAGCTCGCCTCGGGCGTCTCCATCGGCCCCGGCACGGTGATCCAGCCCGGGTATCCGGACCACTCCACCCTGACGGTCCCGCAGCTCGTCTACTCGCTGGGCTTCCAGAACTTCAACACCGGCGCCGCGTGCGTCCTTTCCCTCGTGCTCTTCGCCATCGCCATGGCCGTGACCCTTCTGCTGATGCGTAAGAGCGTCGGCCTCATCCCGGCGGAGGACTGACATGACCACCACCACTCTCACCAGGCCGGACGCCGCCGTGCCGAGCCGTCCGAGCGGCGCCGGCACGGCCGGGCAGCGCCGTAAGCGGATCCTGAACTGGATCGCGGTCCACTCGGTGGCCGTCGCGCTCGCCCTGTTCTTCGTGCTGCCCTTCGTGTTCGTGTTCCTCACGTCCGTGATGAGCGACGAGCAGGCGATGAGCGGCGATCTGTGGCCGGGCTCCTGGAACTGGTCGAACTACTCGACGGTCTTCCACACACCCGGATTCCTCGACTGGTGGCGCAACTCGCTGATGTACGCGCTGCTGGGCACCGTGTTCACCGTGTGCTCGTCGGTGCCGGTCGCCTACGCCCTGGCCAAGTTCCGTTTCCGTGGCCGGCGTACGGCGATGATCCTCGTCATCTCCACGATGATGCTGCCGCCGCAGGTCATCATCATCCCGATGTACCTGGTGTGGGCCCAGCAGTTCCACCTCTCGGGCTCGCTGTGGCCTCTGATCATCCCCATGGCGTTCGGCGACGCCTACTCGATCTTCCTGCTGCGGCAGTTCCTGCTGACCATTCCGCAGGAGTACATCGAGTCGGCGAAGGTCGACGGGTGCGGCGAGTTCCGCACCCTGCTCAAGATCGTCGTCCCGATGGCCAAGCCGGGAATCGCGGCCGTGGCACTCTTCCAGTTCTTCTACTGCTGGAACGACTACTTCGGGCCGCAGATCTACGCGGCGCAGAATCCGGGCGCCTGGACCCTGAGTTACGGCCTGGAGTCCTTCAAGAGCGCCCACGCGGTCAACTGGAACCTGACGATGGCGGCGACACTGCTCGTCATGGCGCCGGTCGTCATCGTGTTCTTCTTCGCACAGAAGGCCTTCGTAGAAGGCGTCACCCTCACCGGAGTAAAGGGCTGAGAACCATGAAGCTCGCAGTAGTTGGTGGCGGGTCCACCTACACCCCCGAACTGATCGACGGATTCGCGCGGCTGCGGGACACCCTGCCGGTGGAGGAGCTCGTGCTCGTCGACCCGGCGGCCGACCGCCTGGAACTGGTCGGCGGCCTCGCACGGCGGATCTTCGCCAAGCAGGGCCACCCGGGCAGGATCGTCACCACCTCCGACCTGGACGCCGGGGTCGCCGGCGCCGACGCGGTGCTGCTCCAGCTGCGCGTCGGCGGGCAGGCCGCCCGCAACCAGGACGAGACCTGGCCGCTCGAATGCGGCTGCGTCGGCCAGGAGACCACCGGCGCGGGTGGTCTGGCCAAGGCGCTGCGCACGGTGCCGGTCGTCCTCGACATCGCCGAGCGGGTGCGCCGCACCAATCCCGATGCCTGGATCATCGACTTCACCAACCCCGTGGGGATCGTCACCCGGGCGCTGCTCCAGGCCGGGCACAAGGCGGTCGGCCTGTGCAACGTGGCGATCGGCTTCCAGCGCAAGTTCGCCGCGCTGCTCGACGTGACGCCCGGTGAGGTGCACCTCGACCACGTGGGGCTGAACCACCTGACGTGGGAGCTCGGGGTGCGGGTGGGCGGCCCGGCCGGTGAGGACGTCCTGCCGAAGCTGCTCGCGGAGCACGGCGACGCGATCGCCGGCGACCTGCGCATGCCCCGGCAGATCGTGGACCGGCTCGGTGTCGTCCCCTCGTACTACCTGCGGTACTTCTACGCGCACGACGAGGTGGTGAGGGAGCTCGGCACGAAGCCGTCCCGTGCCGCCGAGGTCGCCGCGATGGAGAAGGAACTCCTGGAGATGTACGGCGACCCGGCCCTGGACGAGAAGCCCGCGCTGCTCGGCAAGCGGGGTGGGGCCTTCTACTCCGAGGCAGCCGTGGACCTGGCGTCCTCGCTGCTCGGCGGCGGCGGCTCCGCGGTGCAGGTGGTCAACACGTACAACAAGGGGACGCTGCCGTTCCTGCCGGACGACGCGGTGATCGAGGTGCAGGCCCGGGTCGACGGCTCCGGCGCGGCTCCGCTCGCCGTGCCGGCGCTGGACCCGATGTACGCCGGGCTGATCGGGCATGTCACCGCCTACGAGGACCTGGCCCTGGACGCCGCGCTGCGCGGAGGCCGCGACCGGGTGTTCAAGGCTCTGCTCGCCCACCCCCTGATCGGCCAGTTCGAGTACGCGGAAGCACTCACCGACAAGCTGATCGCGCACAACCGGGAGCACCTGGCGTGGGCCTGACCGCACATGTGCTCGCGATCGACGCGGGCAACAGCAAGACCGACGTGGCCGTGATCGGCGCCGACGGCACGGTCCTCGGGGCCGGGCGTGGTGGTGGCTTCCAGCCGCCGGTCGTCGGGATCGACGTGGCCGTGGACGGGCTGGCGGAGGCGGTGCTTCCCGCGCTCGAACAGGCCGGGGTCACCGGAGTCGAGCATGTGTCGGCCTGTCTCGCCAACGCGGATCTCCCGGTCGAGGAGGCCGAGTTGGCCGACGCCCTCCGGGCCCGCGGCTGGGGCCGGACGGTGGAGGTGCGCAACGACACGTTCGCGATCCTGCGCGCGGGGGTGGACGAGCCCCGCGGGGTGGCCGTGGTGTGCGGCGCCGGGATCAACTGCGTCGGCATGCGGCCGGACGGTGCCACCGCCCGGTTCCCCGCGATCGGCCGTATCTCCGGTGACTGGGGAGGCGGTTCGGGGCTCGCGGAGGAGGCGATGTGGTTCGCGGCGCGGGCCGAGGACGGCCGCGGGGAGCCGACCGAACTGGCGCGGACCCTGCCGGGGCACTTCGGGCTCGAATCGATGTACGCGCTGATCGAGGCACTGCACCTGGGGCACATCCCGCCCGGACGCCGGCACGAACTGACCCCGGTGCTGTTCGCCACCGGAGCGGCCGGCGACCCGGTCGCGCGCGGCCTGGTGGACCGGCTCGGCGACGAGGTCGTGGCGATGGCCTCGGTCGCGCTGGCCCGGCTCGGCCTGCTGGAGGAGGAGGTGCCGGTGGTGCTGGGCGGCGGCGTGCTGGCGGCCCGCCACCCGGCGCTGGACAGCAGGATCGCCGAACTCCTGGCCGTACGCGCCCCGAAGGCGGTCGTCCGCGTCGTCTCGGCGCCGCCGGTGCTGGGCGCCGCGCTGCTGGGCCTGGACCGGACGGGTGCCGGTCCCCGTACGCACGACAGGCTGCGGGCCCAGTACGTCTGAACCCTGCTGACATGGGCGTCCCGTGGCATCGACCGCACGGGGCGCCCCTCGCGTGTGCGGGAACCGATCGGTCGCCCCGGACGTGTTCATGGTGGGGAGATCAGTCCACCGGGAGCGGCCCGGCCGATCGCCTTGATCACTCGCGCGCGCCCTGATCGAATACGGGGAACGACGCGGGATCGGGGTATTCCTGGTGAATGCCGTTCCCTGCGGCCATACTTCTGGCCGGGCACCAGTCCCCCGTCGGCCGGGGGGTGGGGCCGCCGTCAGTGACCCAGGGGGAGGTCAAGTGACATACCCGCCGAGCGGGACCGCGCCGCGGGAGCCCGGTCCGGACCGGCCGTCCGCGCCAGTGACCGTACCCGCGCAGCGCCGTGCCGTCGCGTCCGAGGCCGTGCACCGGATCCGTGCCGCCGCGACGACCGAGCCGGGCAGGCTGCAGTTCATCGGCGCGGCTCTGGCGTTGCTGGTCGTGGTGTTCGGGGCGGTCACCTATCTGGAGATCTCCGCCCGGGCCTCGGCGGCCCACGACGTGGTGGAGCGCAGTCAGCCGCTGAGCGCGGACGCGGCGAGCATCTACCGCTCGCTCGCCGACGCGGACACGATGGCGGCGAGCGGCTTCCTCGCCGGGGCCCAGGAACCCGCGGACGTGCACGCGCGGTACGAACGGGACATCAAGGAGGCCTCCCGGCTGCTGGTCCGGGCGGCGGCGAGCACCGACGCCTCGACCTCCTCGCACCGGGAGATCACGACGCTGGGCGAGCTGCTCCCCGAGTACACGGGCCTGGTCGAGCGTGCCAGGGCCAACAACCGGCAGGGACTGCCGCTCGGCGGGGCCTATCTCCGTTACGCCAACCAGAAGATGACGAACGAGCTGCTCCCGGCGGCCGAGCGGCTGTACGCGGCGGAGACGGGCCGGCTCGGCACGGACTCGGCCGACGCACGGCGGTGGCCCTTCCTCTCGCTGGGCGCCGGGATCCTGGCGCTGGCGGTGCTGGTCTGGGCGCAGCGACGCAACTACCGCAGGACGAACCGCGTCTTCAACCACGGGCTGCTCGCGGCGACGGCCGCGGCCACGGTGGTCCTGCTCTGGCTGGCGGTGGGACACACGGTGGCCAGGGCCGAGCTGCATGGCGCGATGGTGCACGGGCAGGAATCACTCGACGTCCTGAACAAGGCTCGGATCAACTCGCTGAAAGCGCGCGCGAATGAGAACCTCACGCTGGTCGCCCGTGGTGCCGTACTCACCCCGGACGGCACGCAGGACAAGTACGAGACCGACTACAGCACGGGCATGAAGGCCCTCGGCGCGCAGCTGGAGAGCGCGGAGAGGCTCGCGGACGACTCCCGCGGGAGCGAGCCGGTGGCGGCGGCCGTGCGCGGTGTGTCCGAGTGGCAGGACCGCCACGGCAAGGCCCGGACGACGGACGACCGGGGCGAGTACGAGAGCGCGCTGGAGCAGATCATCGGGCCGAAGGACTCCACGGGTGAGTGCTTCGAACAGGTCGACGCCGCGTTGCAGCGGGCGCTCGCCCATGAACAGGACGAGTTCGACGCGGCGGCCGGGGACGGCCGCGGGGCGCTGGGCGGGCTGCCTGCCGGGGCAGCGGTCCTCGCCGTGCTGGGCGCGGTGGCCGCGATCCTCGGGGTCAACCGCAGGCTCTCGGAGTACCGGTGAGGGGACGAGGGATGACCAGGGCGAAAGGCTGGGCCGCACGGGGAAGGCTGCGCGGCTGGGGCGGGGTGACGGGCATGGCGGTGGCCTGTGCCGTCACCGCCTCCCTCACCCTGCTGCCGCTCGCGCACGGCGACGGGACGTTCGGCGGCCTGAGCGCGGGCCACGGCACCACGTCCGCGGTGCCCGCCGTGGCCGAGGAGTGCACGGACCCGGAGGCGAGTCTTCCCCCGCAGGACGCCGACGGCCCGAGCATCGCGAAGATCCGGGAGCGCGGGAAGCTGATAGCGGGCGTCGACCAGAACAGCTTCCGCTGGGGCTACCGAAACCCCGAGACGGGCACCCTCGAAGGCTTCGACATCGATCTCGTGCGGGCCATCGCGAAGGACATCCTCGGCGACCCCGACGCGGTGATCTTCCGCGCCATCCCCACCAACCAGCGCATCGCCGCGCTGGAGAACGACAGGGTCGACGTCGTCGTGCGCACGATGACGATCAACTGCAAGCGCCTCGAACAGGTCTCCTTCTCCACGGCGTACTTCCAGGCGGGCCAGCAGGTCCTGGCCCCCAAGGAGTCCGGGATCGACGGCTACGACGCGTCGCTGAAGGGCAAGCGCGTCTGCACGGCCGAGGGCTCGACGGCGTACGACGCGCTGCACGAGAACTCCTTCGGCGCGGTCTTCGAGGACGAGCACGACGGGACCGAGCGCGACAAGGACCAGCTGACCGTCCCCAACCAGCTGGACTGCCTGGTGCGCCTGCAGCTCGGCGAGGTCGACGCGGTGGTCACGGACAACGCGCTGGCGGCCGGCCAGGCGGCGCAGGACCCCTCGGTGGAGCTGAAGGGCGACAAGCCGTTCACCACCGAGTACTACGGCGTCGCAACGAAGCTCGGCGCCGACGACCTGGTGGCCCGGGTCAACCACGTGCTGGTCGAATACCGCGCGGGTGGCGCGGACAGTCCTTGGATGAAGTCGTACCGGCAGTGGCTGGCGGAGGGACTGCCCGGCATCAAGGGTCCCCCGGCGCCCAAGTACCGGAGCAACTGAACCTGTCCGGGCCCGCAGGCCCGGCGGCACGAGTGGAGAGGTGATCGATGGGCGTGGCGGGATCCTTCCCCGGCTTCGCGGGGAGGCCCCCCGGCCCGGTCATGGACCGGGACGAGGCGGACCGTGCGCTGGCCCGGCTCGGTGCGGAGCACGAGGCCATCGAGACCTCGCTGCTCGCCTTGCAGGACCACGCCGGCCGCCGGCTCCTGGAGGGCGCCGACCTGACCGGCGTCACCAAGGAACGCTGGGCCGCGACCGAGCAGTCGATCACGCTGCTGTGGGGGTACTTCGACGCCTATGCGGGCGCGCTCGTCCGGGCTCGTGAGATCCGTGCCGCGCGCCGTCACCCCAGCAGGGACGATCTGGCGGCGCTGACCGAGCTGCTGCGCGGCGACAGCGTGACGGTCGCCAACCCGGCCGGTGCGAGGGCTTCGGCCGGCGGTCCGGCCAGGCTCGCCGAGCGGTTCACGCTGGAGGAACTGGTCGCCCGGATGAACGACCTGTACGCCGGCTCGCTGGACATGGTCGTCGCCGCGGACTCCGTGTGGTCGGCACTGCCCGCCCGGATAGACCTGCTCGCGGCGGAGCTGCGCCGCACCCGCTCGCTGGCGCACTCCGTCGGCGTGCGGCCCGGGGAGCACCCGGCGGGGGACGACCTGGAGTCGATCACCCAGGAGCTGATCACGCTGCGGGTGCAGGTGATCTCCGATCCGCTGGCGTTCTGGCTGCCCGGCCCCGGAAGCGCGGCGCCCGGCGGGGGACGCCCCGACACCTCGCGCTACGACCGGGCGGCCCGGGCCCTCGAGGACGTACGCCGGGAGGTCGAGGCGGTGCTCGCGGTCCGGCAGGACGCCGAACAGCGCCTGGCGCGGCTGCGGGACGTGCTCTCGCGGGCGGACCGCACGCTCGCCGAGGCCCGCTCCGCCCGCGGTGAGGTGCTGGCGAAGATCGCCGCGTCCGAGGTGCCCGCGGTCAGCGGGCCGCCGACCGCGCTGCAGGAGCGGCTGGCCGCCGCGTCGGAGTACCGCAGGCACGCCCAGTGGAACCGGCTGTCGCCGCTGCTTGACTCGCTGGAGCGGGAGGCCGAGGACGAACTGCTGCGCGCCCGGGACTCGCTGACCTCGGTGACCGCGCCGCTCGCGGTCCGTGCGGAACTGCGCGGCCGGCTGGACGCGTACAAGGCGAAGGTTGCCCGGCACGGCATGGCGGAGGATCCGCTCCTGATCGAGCGGTACGACGCCGCCCGCCGGATGCTGTGGAGCGCGCCGTGCGATCTGCGGGTCGCCGGGCAGGCGGTGCTGCGCTATCAGCAGGCCGCCGCGGACCTGCTGACACCGCGCCGCCGGGACGAGCACGACGGACTGGGGGAGAGATCATGAGTACGCAGTGCCAGCGCCCCTCGTGCGAGGGCGCCTACGAGGACATGGGCGGCGGTGAGCTGTACTGCGACACCTGCGGCCTCGCGCCGGTCGTGTCACCGACGGGCATGGTGAGTTCGCCGCCCACGGGCATCGCGGGCGGCGGCAGGGCCCCCGGTGGGCGGGACAGCGCCAGCACCTCCCGGCGCACCGGTTCCCAGCCGTCCTCGCGCTCCTCGTCCCGCTCCTCGACGTCCCGGCGTTCGGTCTCCGGGCGGCTCTCGCGTTCACTGTCGGGCGGTTCCACGTCCCGTTCGGTGTCGGTGCGCTCCTCCGGATCGTCCACCAGCGCCGCCTCGGGGCGCGGCAGGCTGGGCGCGGGACTGGTGCTCGTGCCCGACGTGCCGCGGCCCGACCCGTACACGGCGGTCATGGAGAATCCCGAGGTGCCTGAGCGGAAGCGCTTCTGCTCGCGCTCCGACTGCGGTGCCCCGGTGGGCCGGTCGCGTGGCGATCGGCCCGGCCGCACCGAGGGGTTCTGCACCAAGTGCGGGCATCCCTACTCCTTCGTGCCCAAGCTGCGCGGCGGCGACATCGTGCACGGGCAGTACGAGGTCGCGGGCTGCCTGGCGCACGGCGGGCTCGGCTGGGTCTATCTCGCGGTGGACCGCGCGGTCTCCGACCGCTGGGTGGTCCTCAAGGGCCTGCTGGACACCGGTGACCAGGACGCCATGGCCGCGGCCATCTCGGAGCGGCGCTTCCTCGCGGAGATCGAGCACTCCAACATCGTGCGCATCTACAACTTCGTGGAGCACCTGGACCAGCGCACCGGTTCGCTCGACGGCTACATCGTGATGGAGTACGTCGGCGGGAAGGCGCTCAAGGAGATCGCCAACGAGCGCCGCACCCCGGCCGGGAAGCGCGATCCGCTGCCGGTCGAGCAGGCGTGTGCGTACGGCATCGAGGCGCTGGAGGCCCTCGGCCATCTGCACAGCCGCAATCTGCTGTACTGCGACTTCAAGGTCGACAACGCGATACAGACCGAGGACCAGCTCAAGCTCATCGACATGGGCGCGGTGCGCAGGATGGACGACGACGAGTCGGCCATCTACGGCACCGTCGGCTACCAGGCTCCGGAGGTGGCCGAGACAGGCCCGTCCGTCGCCTCCGACCTCTACACCGTCGCGCGGACGCTCGCGGTGCTCACCTTCGACTTCCAGGGGTACACGAACGTCTTCGTGGACTCGCTGCCCGACCCGGACAACATCGAGGTGTTCCGGCGATACGAGTCGTTCTACCGGCTGCTCGTGCGGGCCACGGACCCGGATCCGGCCCGCCGGTTCGCTTCGGCCTCGGAGATGGCGGAGCAGCTGACCGGGGTGCTGCGGGAGGTGGTGGCCCTGCAGACGGGGCGGCCCCGCCCGGCCCTCTCGACGCTGTTCGGCACGGAACTGCGTGTGACGGACACGGAGTTGTTCGCGGAGCTGACGGGCGAGGTGTCCCTGCTCGGCGTGCGCGGGGACCGGGCGGGCGGGCGGGGAGGCTTCGGCCGCCGTCGCACGGCCGCCTCCGCCGCCGCCCTCCCCTCTCCCGCTCCGGCGGCCGTGGCGGCCGTGCCCTCTTCCTTCGCGGCCCCGCAGCACGTACCGGCGGGCGCGGGCCCGGTGTACGCGCCCGACACCCATGTCCGGGGCGGCACCGGGGGCGGCGGGGCCGTGTACGCGCAGCCCCAGCCGGCCGTCCCGGCGCCGCGCGCCGCGCTCTCCGAGCCCGTGCGGCTCCCGGCGGCCGGCCTCCGGCTCACCGTGTTCGACGCGCGGGCGACCTCGCTGGCCCTTCCGGTCCCCCGGGTCGATCCGAACGATCCCAACGCCGGGTTCCTCGCCGGGGTGATGACCTCGGCGCCGGCGGAGCTGATCTCGGCGCTGCACTCGGTTCCGGCCGCCTCGCTGGAGACCAGGCTGCGGGAGCTGCGCGCCCGTCTGGAGCTGGGCGACCTCGACTCCGCGGTGCGGGCCCTGACGGCGGTCGAGGCGCAGCACCCGGACGACTGGCGGGTCGTCTGGTATCGCGGGATCACCTCGCTGGTGACCGGCGACAAGGAGAACGCCGCCCTGTCGTTCGACGCGGTCTACGACGCCTTCCCCGGTGAGCCCGCTCCGAAGCTGGCGCTGGGCATCTGCGCCGAGGTGCTGGGCCAGCTGGACAACGCGGCGGAGTACTACCGGCTGGTGTGGGCGACCGATCCCAGCTTCGTCAGCGCCGCCTTCGGCCTGGCCCGGGTGCAGATCGCCGCGGGCGACCGGGCCGGGTCGGTGCGCACGCTGGAATCCGTACCGGAGTCGTCGATCCACTACACGGCGGCGCGGGTGGCGGCGGTGCGGGCCCGGCTGCGCGGGCGGGCCCCGCAGGAGCCGTTGATCCACGATCTCTCGGCCGCCGCCGACCAGGTGACGGCGCTGAAGGGTTTCGGCCTGGACGCGGTGCGGCGTGAGCGGTTGTCGACCGAGGTACTGGGTACGGCACTCGACTGGGTACTCTCCGGTAGTCCCACAGCTCAGCCGTCCGGTCCGGCCTCGCCCGCTGCCGCGGGCCCGAGGGCGGTGCTGGGCAGCGAACTGGACGAGCGGGGCCTCAGGTTCGGCCTGGAACGCTCGTACCGGATGCTCGCCCGGCTCGCGCAGCGGGGCGACGAGAGGATCGAACTGGTGGAGCGGGCCAACCGTTTCCGCCCCCGGACCTGGGTGTGAAGATGTCACAGAGCCACCAGCAGGCCTCCTTGCCGGGATGCCCCAGCTGCGAGGAACCGCTGGAGTCGGGCGACCTGTTCTGCGGTGCGTGCGGGTACGACCTGTCGGCTGTGCCCGCGCCGCCGGACGACCGTCCGACGGTCGCCATCACGGTGCCCGCGCGGAGCGCCGGCGCGCCTGGCGCCGGTCAGGTGGAGTGGCCGCGTGCCTCCGAGACCGACAGCTCCGATCTGCCGGCCCCCACGCACCGTCCCGCCGACCTGCCGGGGGTGGACTCGGGCGGCACGCCCCTGCCCACCGCCGCCCCGGCGGCGGTCCGCTTCGACGAACCGGACGGCCCGGCCGCCTCCGGGGACGAGTCGGGCGACGCCTCGGGCGACTTCGGGCCGGCCGCGCCCGATCCCCGTACGGTGGAGCACTCCGCCGCCGGGTCGGTGGCCGGTGCCAAGCTGTGCGTGGCGTGCCGCTCGGGCCATGTGGACGCGGACGGCTACTGCGAGAACTGCGGCCACGCCCAGCCGCGCGAGCGGGACCACATGGAGCAGGAGCTCGGTTCGGTGGCCGCGGTCAGTGACCGGGGCCTGCGCCACCACCGCAACGAGGACGCGTTCGCGGTGTCCTCGACCGCTCTGCCCGACGGCTCGCCCGCCGTCGTCGCGATCGTGTGCGACGGCGTCTCGTCCGCGAGCCGCCCCGACGAGGCGTCGGCCGCGGCGGCGAGCGCCGCCAACGAGTCGCTGCTGGAGTCGCTGCCGCGCGGCACGCATCCGCAGCAGGCGTTGCACGAGGCCATCCTGGCCGCTTCCGAGGCCGTCAACTCCCTCGCGCAGGAGCCCGGCCAGGCGATGGAACACGACCAGCACCGCCATCAGAACGCCCCGGCCTGCACCCTGGTCGGCGCGATCACGGCGGGTGACCTGCTCGTCGTCGGCTGGGTCGGCGACAGCCGTGTCTACTGGGTTCCCGAGGACCGCTCCAGCCCGCCCGCCCGGCTCACGGAGGACGACTCCTGGGCCGCGCAGATGGTGGCGACGGGCCTGATGAGCGAGGCGGAGGCGTACGCCGACGAGCGCGCCCACGCCATCACCGGCTGGCTCGGCGCCGACGCCTACGAACTGGAGCCGCACACCGCGTCGTTCAAACCGGACCGGCCCGGCCTCGTCGTCGTGTGCACCGACGGCCTCTGGAACTACGCCGAGGCGGCGGCGGACATGGCCGCGGCCGTTCCGGCGGACGCGTACGAACGGCCGTTGCACGGCGCCCGGGTGCTGGTCGGGCACGCGCTCGACGGCGGGGGCCACGACAACGTAACAGTGGCCCTGCTGCCGTTCGCCGTGGCGGCCCGAGGGGCAGGATCGGCCTGAGCCGGGCCACGGCCCCCTCGTCCTGCCCGTCCCGTCTCCTCGCGCGCCCGCCCTGCCCGTTCCCCGTCCGGAACGCGGTCCGCACCTCTGTCTTCGTCTGACCTATGTGGAGCCTCAAGGAGCCGATCAGATGGCCAACTTCTCGAAGTCCAACGTGCCGCAGTTCTCCGTCGAGGTGTACCAGAACGCCTACCTGCCCGAAGGCGGGCGTGAGGTGAACGCGATCGTCACCGTCACCTCGACGGGCGGGGGTACGACCGGCGGCGTGCCGCTGCCCGGTGATGCGACGCCCGGACACACGCACGCACCGGGGCGCGCACCGGACGCCGCGGTGGTGCTCATGGTCGACTGCTCGGGCTCGATGGACTACCCGCCGACCAAGATGCGCAACGCCCGCGACGCGACGGCGGCGGCCATCGAGACCCTGCGCGACGGCACGCGGTTCGCCGTCGTCGCGGGGACCCATGTGGCCAAGGACGTGTACCCGGGCAACGGGCAGCTGGCGACCGCCGACGCGCGGACCAAGGCGCAGGCGAAGGAAGCCCTGCGCCGGCTGAGCGCGGGCGGCGGCACGGCGATCGGGACCTGGCTCCGGCTGGCGGACCGGCTGCTGGGGGCCGCCGATGTGGACATCCGGCACGGGATCGTCCTCACGGACGGGCGCAACGAGCACGAGTCCCCCGAGGACCTGCGGGCCGCCCTGGAGTCCTGCGCGGGCCGCTTCACCTGTGACGCACGAGGTGTCGGCACCGACTGGGAGGTGAAGGAGGTCACAGGGATAGCGTCCGCGCTGCTCGGCACGGCCGACATCGTCGCCGATCCGGCGGGCCTCACCGCGGACTTCACGCGGATGATGGAGAACGCGATGGGCAAGGAGGTCGCGGACGTGGCCCTGCGGCTCTGGACCCCCGTCGGCGTCGAGATCATGTTCGTCAAGCAGGTGGCGCCCACGGTCACCGACCTGACCGGCCGCCGCACGGAGGCCGGACCGCGCGCCGGGGACTATCCGACGGGCTCCTGGGGCGACGAGTCCCGGGACTACCACGTGTGCGTCAGGGTTCCGGAGGCCGGCATCGGTCAGGAGATGCTGGCGGCGCGGGTGTCCCTGATCCTGCCGCCCGCCTCGGACGGCACCCCGGCGCAGACCCTTTCGCAGGGCCTCGTACGGGCGGTCTGGACGGACGACATGGCGGCGTCCACCTCGATCAATCCCCAGGTCGCGCACTACACGGGACAGGCGGAACTGGCGCAAGTCATCCAGCAGGGGCTCGATGCGCGCAAATCGGGAGACTTCGACGGGGCCACGGCGAAACTGGGCCGGGCGGTGCAGCTCGCGTCGGCTTCCGGAAACGCGGATACTGCGAAACTGCTTTCGAAGGTGGTCGACGTCGTCGACGCGGCGACCGGTACTGTGCGACTGAAAGCGAGGGTGGCCGAAGCGGACGAGATGACACTCGAAACGCGCTCGACCAAGACCGTTCGCGTAAAGAAGTAGCAGGCCAACGACAACGACACAACCGCACGGAGAGCCGACCCGGCCGACCGGACGGTGCACCGACAAGCATGGCGGCCTCCGGGCCGGACGAGGAGAGGGGGAAGCGCCGACATGCCGACCTGCCCGAACGGACACCAGTCGGGTTCCGAGGACTGGTGCGAGGTCTGCGGACACCGCATGGCCGGAGCGGGCGCGCCCGCGGGCGCGGTCCCGCCGCCGCCTCCCCCGCCGCCCGCACCCGGTTACGGCTACCCGCAGGGGCCCGGCTCCGGGGAGCCGACCGCCCAGGCCGAGCTCTGCCCGCAGTGCCGTACCCCGCGTGAGGCGATGGCGCCGTTCTGCGAGGAGTGCCGCTGGAACTTCCTCACGAACACGGCGACGTCGTACACCCCGCTCGCCCCGCAGGGCGGCGTGGGCTCGGGAGTGCCGGGGCTGAACCTCCCGCCGGGTTTCCAGGCCCAGCAGGGTCCGCCGCCGCAGCAGCAGCGGGACCCGTTCGAGTACCAGGGCTCCCGGCCCTCGCAGGTGAACCGGCCCGCCGAGCCGCTCTCGCCGGAGCAGGGTTCCCGGCCGGGTCTTCCGGAGCAGGGTGAGCGGCAGGGACCGCCTCCGCCGCCCTCGTTCCAGCAGGGCCCTCCGCCCCCGGCGTTCCAGCAGGGACCGCCGCCTCCGCCGGCCTTCCAGCAGCAGTCGCCGTCGCCGTTCGAGCAGCAGGAGCAGGGCCGGCAGGGGCAGCAGAGCCCGCCCGGCCCGCCCTCACCGTTCGCTCCGCAGGGGCAGCCCGGCGGTCCGCAGGGTCAGCAGGGCGGAACGCAGGCCCCGCCCTCGCCCTTCGACCCGCAGCGGCCGGGCCCGCCGGCCCCGCCGTCGTTCCAGCAGCAGTCCGCGCCGCCCGCGCCCGCGCAGCCCCAGGCACCCCAGCCCGGCGGCGAGGACGACTGGATGCTGCCGCCGCCCTCGCGCCAGCAGCCTCCGCAGGGCTTCCAGCAGGGCCCGCAGACACCGCAGCAGCAGGCGCCGCAGCCCCAGGCACCCCAGCAGCAGTTCCCGGGCCAGGCTCACGGGCAGGCTCCGGGGCAGGGCCCCGTCCAGAGCGGCAGGGACCAGGGGCCGGGCAGCTGGACGGCGGTCATCGCTCCGGACCGTGACTACTTCCTGGCGATGATGCAGCGCAGCGGCCCCGAGGCGACCGGGCTCAACCTGCCGGCGTACTCCCCGGAGCAGCGCCTCGCGCTCACCGGGAACCAGATCACCATCGGCCGCCGCCGGCACAGCACCGGCGAGTCCCCCGACATCGACCTGGCCAGGCCGCCGGAGGACCCGGGTGTCTCGCACCAGCACGCCGTGCTGGTGCAGCAGCCGGACGGCAGCTGGGCGGTCGTCGACCAGAACTCCACGAACGGCACCACGCTCAACGGCGCCGAGGACCCGATCCAGCCGTACGTCCCCGTCCCGCTCCAGGACGGCGACCAGGTGCACGTCGGTGCGTGGACGACCATCACGGTCCGCCGCGACTGATCAGGCGGGCCGGGGAAGCGCGCGGCCGAGGACCGGGGTCCTAGGACCCCGGTCCTCGGCCGGTGCGTCTGCGACGATGGACGGGTGACAGAGATTCCGCGCGACACGCTTCAGGAGCAGACCTTCTACGAGCAGGTCGGCGGCGAGGAGACGTTCCGGCGCCTGGTCCACCGCTTCTACCAGGGCGTCGCGGACGACCCGCTGCTGCGTCCGATGTACCCGGAGGCGGATCTCGGCCCCGCCGAGGAGCGGTTCGCCCTGTTCCTCATGCAGTACTGGGGCGGTCCGCGCACCTACAGCGACCAGCGGGGGCATCCCCGGCTGCGGATGCGTCACGCCCCCTTCCAGGTGGACAGGGCGGCTCATGACGCCTGGCTCGGTCACATGCGGGTGGCGCTCGACGAGCTCGGGCTGCCCCCGGAGCTGGAGCGGCAGTTGTGGGACTACCTCACCTACGCCGCCGCCTCGATGGTCAACACGGCGGACTGACTCCGTGTGCGGATTCCGGTACTCCACCGCCGCATAACGGTCACGATCCCATCAAGGTGCGCCCACAGGCGGTTTCCAGGACCCGCGCGCTCTGAAAGCATCCGGGGGACGTCGGGGGCGTACGGGGTGTACGGGGCGTGGCGCTGCTGAGGTTCGGGGGATCAGGTGACGGGGTTCGTCCTTCTGCGGGTGCGCGCGCACCGGCTGCTGCTCACGGCGGCCGTGCTGGCCGTCCTGCTCACCACCTGTGTGCTGGCCGCCCTCACCGCGTTCTCGGGTTCCATAGGCAACGCCGCCCTGCGGCACACACTCACCCACCGCTCCGCCGCGCAGGCATCGCTCTTCGTCTCCGCCGACGTGGACCGCGAGCGCCGCGAGGAGGCCGACGCCACGGTGCGCCGGGCGGCCCGCGACACCTTCGGCGGGCTGCCGGTGACCGTACGGAAGCTGGAGAGTTCCGGACCGTACGCCCTCCCCCGCAGTCTCCAGACGCCCGCCGAGCGGCGTGGCGAGCCCGATCTGACGCATCTCGCCTCCCTCGACCGCAGCCGTGTCCGCCTCACCGACGGCCGCATGCCGGACGCCGGGGCCGGAGCCGCCGGGGACCCCGTGCAGGTGGCCCTGCCACGCGCCTCCGCCGAGGCCCTGGAACTTCGGCCGGGCGCCCGGCTGACCCTCACCGACCGGCTGAAGGACGCACCGCTGCGGATCGAGGTCACCGGTCTGTACGAGGCGTCCGACCAGACCGATCCCTACTGGCAGTTGGACCCGCTGAGCGGGCGCGGGGTCCGCGAGGTCGTCTTCACCACCTACGGCCCGCTGCTCGCCGACCCGGCCGTGCTGGGTTCGGGCCGGCTCACCGCGGGCCCGGTCTCCTGGCTGGCCGCCGCCGACTTCCGTACGGTCACGACCGACCGGACCGAGGCGCTGCGCCGGGCCGCGACGGACGGGCC
This sequence comes from Streptomyces sp. NPDC006516, assembly GCF_040611875.1. Classification (NCBI taxonomy): domain Bacteria; kingdom Bacillati; phylum Actinomycetota; class Actinomycetes; order Kitasatosporales; family Streptomycetaceae; genus Streptomyces; species Streptomyces sp. NPDC006516. Next base: position 400,328 of record NZ_JBEXPD010000001.1, on the reverse strand, counting down.
GAAGGCGCTGTCGGCGGCCCCGGTCTTCGGCGACGGGGCCACGGTACGGACGTCGCTGCCGACCGTCATCGACCAGATCGACCGGGCGCTGCTGGTCTCCCGTTCCACGATCATGATCGTGGCGGTCCAGCTGGTCCTGCTCGCCGGGTACGCCCTGCTGCTCGTGGCCCGCCTGCTCAGCAGCGAGCGCGGCGGTGAGACGGAACTGCTGCGCGCGCGGGGAGGTTCGCGGGGCCGGATCACCTCGCTCGCCGCGATCGAGGCGCTGCTGCTCGCCGTACCGGCCGCCGTGGTGGCCCCGCTGCTCGCCGGGCCGCTGACCCGGCTGCTCGCGGACCGCAGCGACCTCGGGCGGATCGGGCTGCGGCTCGACGGCGGTGTGGACGGCACGGTCTGGCTGGTCGCCGCGGCCGTCGCGCTGGCCTGCGCGCTCGCGGTGGTCGCCCCCGCGCTGACGGCGGGAGCGGCCGGGCGCCGGGGCTCCCGGGCCACGGCGCTGCCCACCCCGGTACGCGCCGGCGCCGACCTCGGGCTGCTGCTCGTCGCGGGGGTGGCGTACTGGCAGCTGGACCGGCAGACCGGGTCCTCGGGCGGCGGCGCCCTCACCGGCGACCGCAAGGGCGAGCTGGGCATCGATCCCCTGCTGGTGGCCGCTCCGGCGCTGGCCCTGCTGGCCGGCACCGTACTGACCCTGCGGCTGCTTCCCCCCGCGGCCCGGCTCGCCGAGCGGCGCGCGGCCGGCGGGCGAGGGCTGTTCACGGCGCTGGCGGGCTGGCAGTTCAGCCGCCGGCCGCTGCGGGGTGCGGGCCCCGTGCTGCTGCTCGTCCTTTCGGTCGCGATGGGCATGCTGGCCGTCGGGCAGAGCGCGTCCTGGGACCGTTCGCAGGGCGACCAGGCGGACTTCAGGTCGGGCGCCTCGGTACGCGTGGTGGGGGCGCCGGCCGGCGACCCGGCGAAGTCGGCGGCGTACACGGATCTCCCGGGCGTACGGGAGGCGGCTCCCGCGTTCCGCACGACGGCGGAGCTCTCCGGGGGACGGACGGCCGAGGTGCTGGCCCTCGACACCGCGCACGCGGACGAGGGGATGCTGATGCGGAAGGACCTGGCGGGCGCGTCTGCGGAGCGGCTCTTCGCCGCGATCGCCCCGCCGAGGACCGCGCGGACGGGGGTGGTGCTGCCCGAGGGCAGCACCCGGGTGCTGTTCGACCTCCGGATCCGCGACACCTCGGCCCCGGGCGGAAAGTCACCGTCGGGTGCGGCAACGCTGATCAGTGTGCTGCTGGAGGACCGTTACGGCATCGGGTACCGGGTCGGCGCCGGGACCGTGCCCGTGGACGGCGGCGCGCACACCCTGTCCTTCCCCGTCTCCGCGTCGGGCGGCCTGGCCGTGACCGGCTTCGAAGTGGACGGCGAGGTGCCCGAGGGGCGTTCCGAGAAACGGCAGGTGTCCGTGACGGGACTCCGGGCGCTCACTTCCGGCGGCGGTGAGCAGCCCGCACCGGCGTCCGAGGGGGTGCGCTGGCAGGCCGGGGCGACGGTGACCGAGGCGGGCGAGACACACCCTGCCGACAGCGTACGGGCGGTGACCGGCTCGGGTGCGGCGCCCTCCTTCCGCTACGGCACCGGAGCGGCCCTGCCGGACGAGTCCTTCTTCGGTACCGAGCCCGTCAGCACCCTACGGATCACGGCGGCCCGTCCGGCGGCGCCCGCGCTGAAGGCGGTGGCCACCGACGCGTACCTGACGTATGCGGGGGCGAAGCCCGGCCAGGAGATCGATCTCACGCTGGCGGGCCACACGGTCCGGGTGAAGCTGGTGAAGGCGGTGCGGCAGCTGCCGACCACCGGCACCGGGGCGGCCGGAACGGGCTCCCCCGAGGCGGCCGGCCCGGCCGGTTCCGGCGCCGAGTCGTCCACGAAACCGGGCGGCAGCCTGCTGCTGGACCTGCGGGCCGTGTCCGAGGTGCTCGCGCACCGGTCGGGGGCCACCCTGGCGCCCACCGAGTGGTGGCTGAGCACCGCGCCCGGGGATGGTGCCGAGGTGGCGGCGCACCTGCGTGCGCTGCCGGGTACCGATCCCGCTCAGGCGCGGGTGCGGGACGAGGTGGCCCGGGAGCTGGCGGACGATCCGCTGGGCGCGGGTCCGCAGTCCGCGCTGCTGGCGGTCGCGGTGGTGGCCGCCGCCCTGGCCGCGGTCGGTTTCGGCGTCGGCCTCGTGGGATCGCAGCGCGAACGGGCAGCCGAGTTCGCCGTGTTGCGGGCGCTGGGGGCGCCCCGTCGGCGGCTGGCCCGGATGCTGGCCGCCGAGCAGGGCGTACTGATCGCTCTCGCCCTGCTGATCGGGCTCGCCCTCGGGGCGGTGCTGACCAGGGCCGTGGTGCCGCTCGTCGTGCTGACCGGGCAGGCCGCGCGTCCGGTGCCGGACGTCCTGGTGCTCCTCCCGGCCGGGCAGGTCGCGGTGCTGCTGGCCTCGGTCGCCGCGCTGCCGCTGCTGATCGTCGCCGCGATCACACTGCGCCGCGCCGATCCCGCGGTATCGCTGCGCCACCAGGGGGACAACTGACATGAACGCCGCCAAGACGACGGCCGCCTGCGCCCCCTGGGTGCGTACGAGGCTGCGTACCGCTCCCGGCATCTCGGCCGCCCTGGCGGTCCTCGTGTTCCTGACCGCGTTCCTCGCCGCCGTCTTTCCCCGGGCGGTGGACGCGTACGAATCGAAGGCGCTGCGCCACGACCTGACGACGGCGGCGCCGGGCCAGAGCGTGCTGGAGGTGACGACGCCTCCGCCCGCACTCGGGCAGGCACCGTCTGTCCGGGAGTCGGCGATGCGGCAGAAGGCCCTGTCCGAGGCCGACGACGCGCTGACGGCGGCGCTCGCCGATCCGCTGCGGGCCGATCCGGCGAACTCCTCGTACGGGGCGCACACGACGACGCCCCTCGTCGCGACCGAGCCCTGGCTGCCCCGGCCGAACGCGCTCCCGCCGCAGCTCACCTACGCCGCCCCCGCGGCGCTCTCCGAGCACAGCTCGCTGCGGGCGGGGCGCTGGCCGGCGGTGCGGGGCGAGGTGACCCTCGCCACCCGTGAGGTGGAGGCGGCGGTCACCGAGGAGACCGCGGCGGAGCTGAAGATGAAGCCGGGCTCGACGATCGCGGTGCCCACCCAGAACGGGCAGACGCTGAGCGTACGGATCACCGGCGTCGTCACACCGCTGCGCCCGGAGAGCGGCTACTGGGCGGTCGATCCGCTGTACCGCGCCCCCTCCCTGGTCAGGGACCCGCGGTCACCCGTCCCCACCTTCTACTGGGCGGCGGCCCTCCTGCTGCCCACGGACGCCGCCCCGGCGCTGCTGGCCACCAGCGGCGACCCGGAGCTGTACTGGCGTCTCGCGCCCGACGCCACGGGCCTCACCTCCGCGGACGCGCCCCGGCTGAGCAAGGCCGTCGCCGCCATGGAGAACGGCCCCGAACTCCTGACGCTGCGCGACATCGCGGGGCCGAACACGACGCTCACCACCGACCTGGACGCGATCCTCGACGCCTACGCCTCGATGCGTTCCGCGATCGGTCCCGTCGTCACGGTCGCGGCGGTGGGCATCGGGGTGGTGGGTGCGGTCGTCCTGCTGATGACCGGCGGGCTGATCGGTGCGCGACGCCACCACGAGCTGGCGCTGCTGCGCTCGCGCGGCGGCTCGCTGCGGGGCATCGGCGGACGGCTGCTGGCCGAGACGGCGGTGGCCGTGCTGCCCGCGGCGGCGCTCGGGCTGCTGGCGGCGGTCCTGCTCGTCCGCGAGGCGCGGTTCCTGCCCGCGGCGACGGCCGCTGCCGGTGTCGCCGTACTGGTCTGCGCGGTGCTGCCGCTGCGCACGGCGCTGCTCCACCGCAGGCCGCTGCTGCACGGCGCCCGCGAGGACATGACGGCCACGCGGCCGAGCCGCCGGCGTACGGTCGCCGAACTCACCGTGCTCGTCCTCGCGGTGGGCGCGGTCGCCGCACTGCGCCGTCGCGGCACGTCGACGGGTTCGGGAGCCGATCTGCTGGTGAGCGCGGCCCCCGTGCTGGTGGGGCTGATCGCCGCGCTCGTCCTCGTGCGGCTCTACCCGCTGCCGCTGCGGCTGGCGGCCAGGCCCGTGGCGAGGCTGCGCGGAGCGGTCGGCTTCCTGGCGCTGGCCCGCGCGGGCCGGGCCTCGTCCAGCGGCACGCTGCCGCTGCTGGCCCTGCTGATCGCGCTGACCACGGCGGCGTTCGGAGGCTCGGTGCTCGCGGGGATCGCGGACGCGCGGGACGAGGCGGCGCTGCGGGCCGTCGGCGCGGACGCCCGGATCAGCGGGGAGGGCGGGCCGGCCCCGTTCTCCCAGGGCGCCGTACGTCAGGTCCGCGCGGTGGACGGCGTCGAGGACGTCGCGGCCGTACGCATCGAGTACGGCACCCCGCTGGCGGCTTCCCGGGACGTCAGATCGGACACCGAGCGCGCGACCCTGCTGGGTGTCGACCCCGGCTCGTACACCCGGCTGGCGCGCGGGACCGGGCTGCCCGCCTTCCCCGCAGCGGCGCTGAAGGGCGCGGGCGGGAAGGGCGGCGCACTACCGGCCGTCGCCTCGCCGGCGCTCGCCGAGCGGCTCGGCGACCGGCCGCTCACCATCCGGTCGCAGCACGGGGACATCGAGGTGCGGGTGGCCGCCGTCCTGACCCGCACCTCGGCGGTGGACGACTCCGACTTCCTGATCGTCGACGCGCGGGGCCTCGCCCTGGGCGATCCCACGACGCTCCTGGTCACCGGGGTCTCGCTCGACGCCGAGCGGCTGCGGGCCGTCGCGCGCGATGCGGGGCCGGACTACCAGCTGCGGCTGCGGTCGGCCGAGCGCGGGGCGTTCACCGACACCCCGATGCAGTCCGGCGCGGAACGGATCTACGCGGCGGCCGTCGCGGCGGGAGCGGGCTACGCGCTGCTCGCCGTGGGTCTGTCGCTGCTGCAGACCGCCCCGGAGCGCACCACGCTCCTGGCCCGGCTGCGGACGATGGGGCTCACCACCCGGCAGGGCCGGCGGCTGCTCGCCTTCGAGGCGATGCCGCAGGCGCTGCTGGCCGCGTTCGGCGGGCTCCTCGTGGGCTGGGCGACCATCGCCCTGCTGGCACCGGGGATCGACCTGGAGGCGCTGGCGCTGGCCGGCGGCGCCCCGTCGGCCCCGCACACCGCCACGCTGCGGACCGACGCGTGGTCGCTGGCCCTGCCGGCACTCGGCGTGGTTCTCCTCGCCGCCACCGTGGCCGGCGTCCAGGCGTGGTGGTCGAGCCGCCGCGGATCGATCAAGGAACTCAGGGCAGGAGACACCCGGTGACGTCATCGACAGAGACCACCCTGGCGGAACTCGAACAGCGGGCCGCCGCGCGTCGGGACCGGCCGTCGTACGGGCACGACGCCCTGATCGCGTGCGACCGGCTGGTGCGCATCTTCTCCACGGACGGGGTGGAGGTGCAGGCGCTCCAGGGCCTCGACCTGCTCGTCACCGAGGGCGAGTTGATGGCCCTGGTCGGCGCTTCGGGCAGCGGGAAGTCCACGCTGATGAACATCCTGGCCGGCCTGGACGTGCCCACGGCGGGGTCGGCGAAGGTGGCGGGCTGCGACCTGCTGGCCATGGGCCAGAAGGAGCGGCTGCGCTACCGCCGCGACGTCGTCGGTTTCGTCTGGCAGCAGACCTCACGCAATCTGCTGTCGTATCTGACCGCCGTCCAGAACGTCACGCTGCCGATGCAGCTGCGCGGCCGTGGCCGCAACCGCGAACGGGCGGCGCGCGCCGAGTCGTTGCTGGACATGCTGGAGGTCGCGGACTGCCGTGACCGCCGCCCCGCCCAGATGTCCGGCGGCCAGCAGCAGCGGGTGGCGATCGCGGTGGCGCTGGCCAACAACCCCTCGGTGCTGCTCGCCGACGAGCCGACGGGCGAGCTGGACTCCGCCACCGGCGAGCAGGTGTTCGCCGCGTTCCGCCGGGCCAACGAGGAACTCGGTACGACGATCGTCATCGTCACGCACGACCAGGCGGTGGCGAACGAGGTGCGCCGCACGGTCGCCATCCGCGACGGCCGTACGTCGTCCGAGGTGCTGCGGCGCACCGAGGTGGACGCGGCGACGGGACAGGAGTCTCAGGTGGCACGGGAGTACGCGATGCTCGACCGGGCCGGCCGGCTCCAACTGCCCGCCGACTACACCGAGGCGCTGGGGATGGAGCACCGGGTGTTGCTGGAGCTGGAGCAGGACCACATCGGGGTGTGGCCGGACGCCGCCGGGAAGTGAGCCGCGGGGTCCCGGACCCCCGTACGGCGAGCCCCGGCGCGCCCGTGCGGTGAGCCGGGACCTGCCGGTGGGTCCCGCAGGGCCCGCGCGGTGAGCCGGGGGCTCACCGGCAGGTGCAGCAGGGCCCGAGTGCTCAGGCCGTCCCGACCGTCACGGCGAGTGTGCCGAGGCCTCCGCCCGCACCGCGCAGCGCGATCGAGCCGAACGGGGTACGCAGCCGCAGCCAGGCACCGGACGCCATCAGGGCGACGGGGAAGCCGGGCGCGGCGCGCAGGAAGCCGAGCGACTGGGCGGCGTGCACCGCGCGCAGCGGCAGCTCCGTGTGCCCGACCTTACGGGACCAGATGTCGCGGCCGATCAGATCGCGTTCCGCCCGGTTACGCCGCTCCTCGGGCAGGGCCGCGTCGCGGGCCCGGAACTCGGCCACGGCGTCGGCGAGCGCGGTGCGCAGGTCGGCCGGGTCCGGCAGGCCGGGGCGCTCCTGCCAGCCGCCGCGCGGCGGCAGCAGCCCTGCCCACGGGGGGCCGGTGACGGGCTGCGGCAGAGCACCCACGCCCGCGGGGCCGTCCGCCCCGTCGGTGTCGAGCGCTTCGAGGAGTTCACCGGCCGAGACGGTCAGGTCGAAGTCGTGGGCCTCCGGCAGCCGGACCGTGCGGATCGCGAGGACCTCGAACGACGGCGGGCGGCCGAACACCGCCAGCGCGCCGCCGCCCGCCTGGAGGCGGACGGCGGCGGCCCGGTCGTAGTGCAGCAGCCTGCCGAGGAAGGCGGCGAGATCGGCCGCCTCCCTCGCGTCGGCGAACCGCAGCGACCGTACAGGCACTGTCATGCGACGGCGGGCTCCTGGTCGAGGTACTCCTGGAGGAAGAGCTTCTCCTCGGCGGTGATCCGCCGGGGCCGCTCCGCCGCCAGGTCGTACGGCACGACGACCGTCGAGGCGCGTACGTAGACCTGCTCGGGGTCCTTGATCTCGTACGCGATCGTCAGCGACGCCGCGGCTATCTTCGTGACCCAGGACTCGACGGTCACCGGGGCGTGCCGGTGGACCAGCGGGCGCACGTAGTCGATCTCGTGCCGGGCCACGACGGAGCCGCCTGAGAAGGACGGCGAACCGTCCCCCGGCGCCAGCCGGAACATGAAGTCGATGCGCGCCTCCTCCAGATAGCGGAGGAAGACCACGTTGTTCACGTGGCCGAAGGCATCCATGTCCGACCAGCGCAGCGGGCAGCTGTAGATGTGACGGGCCAAGTCGATCAGCCTCGCGTGAGCTTCTTGTAGGTGGCACGGTGCGGGCGGGCCGCGTCCGCGCCGAGACGCTCGACCTTGTTCTTCTCGTACGACTCGAAGTTGCCCTCGAACCAGTACCACTTGGAGTCGCCCTCGTACGCCAGGATGTGCGTGGCGACGCGGTCCAGGAACCAGCGGTCGTGGGAGATGACCACCGCCGCACCGGGGAACTCCAGCAGCGCGTTCTCGAGCGAGGACAGGGTCTCGACGTCGAGGTCGTTGGTCGGCTCGTCGAGGAGCAGCAGGTTGCCGCCCTCCTTGAGCGTCAGCGCCAGGTTCAGGCGGTTGCGCTCACCACCGGAGAGTACGCCGGCCGGCTTCTGCTGGTCCGGGCCCTTGAAGCCGAACGCGGAGACGTAGGCGCGCGACGGCATCTCGACCTGGCCCACGTTGATGTAGTCCAGCTCGTCCGAGACGACGGCCCAGAGGGTCTTCTTCGGGTCGATGTTGGCGCGGGACTGGTCGACGTAGGAGATCTTGACCGTGTCGCCGACCTTGATGGCGCCGGAGTCCGGCGTCTCCAGGCCCTGGATCATCTTGAACAGCGTGGTCTTGCCCGCGCCGTTCGGACCGATGACGCCGACGATGCCGTTGCGCGGCAGCGTGAACGACAGGTCGTCGATGAGGACCTTGTCGCCGAAGGCCTTCGAGAGGTTCTCGACCTCGACGACGATGGAACCGAGACGCGGGCCCGGCGGGATCTGGATCTCCTCGAAGTCCAGCTTCCGCATCTTGTCCGCCTCGGCCGCCATCTCCTCGTAACGGGCGAGACGGGCCTTGGACTTGGTCTGCCGGCCCTTGGCGTTGGAGCGGACCCACTCCAGCTCTTCCTTGAGCCGCTTGGCGCGCTTCTCGTCCTTGCGGCCCTCGACCTTGAGGCGGGCGGCCTTCTTGTCGAGGTACGTGGAGTAGTTGCCCTCGTAGGGCAGGGCGCGGCCTCGGTCGAGCTCGAGGATCCACTCGGCGACGTTGTTCAGGAAGTACCGGTCGTGCGTGACGGCGACGACGGCGCCCGCGTACTTCGAGAGGTGCTGCTCCAGCCAGTTCACCGACTCGGCGTCGAGGTGGTTGGTGGGCTCGTCGAGGAGGAGCAGGTCCGGGGCCTCGATGAGGAGCTTGCAGAGCGCCACACGGCGCTTCTCGCCACCGGAGAGGTTGACGACGGGCCAGTCGCCGGGCGGGCAGCCCAGGGCGTCCATGGCCTGCTCCAGCTGGGCGTCGAGGTCCCACGCGTTGGCGTGGTCCAGGTCCTCCTGGAGCTTGCCCATCTCGTCCATGAGCGCGTCGGAGTAGTCCGTCGCCATGAGCTCGGCGACCTCGTTGAAGCGCTTGAGCTTGCCCATGGTCTCGGCGGCGCCGTCCTGGACGTTCTCCAGGACGGTCTTGCTCTCGTCGAGCTCCGGCTCCTGCATGAGGATGCCGACGCTGAAGCCGGGCGAGATGAAGGCGTCGCCGTTGGACGGCTGCTCCAGGCCCGCCATGATCTTCAGCACCGTGGACTTGCCGGCACCGTTGGGCCCCACGACACCGATCTTCGCGCCGGGCAGGAAGTTCAGGTTGACATCATCGAGAATCACCTTGTCGCCGTGCGCTTTGCGCGTCTTGCGCATGGTGTAGATGTACTCAGCCAAGAGAAACCGTCCGGCAGCAATAGAGGTGTGGGCAGATACACCCATCTTGCCTGACGTCCGCGCCCGGACGGAAACCCGTCCGGTCCCCGGTACACCCGTGGGGGCGTACCGGGTGCGTCCGTGAGGGCGCACCCGGGGTACGCGAGGGCCCGGTACGGATGTCCGTACCGGGCCCTCACCGGCGCGTTCCCGCGCTGCGCCCGTGGCTCAGCGCTCAGCGTTCAGTCACTCACCGTTGCTCTGCGGCTTCTTCCGGCGGAGGAAGAAGACCGCGCCGCCGCCGAGCACGACCAGGGCGATGGCGACACCCGCGATGACGGGGGTGGCGCTGGAACCGCCGGTCGCGGCGAGGTCACCCTCGGCACCGGTGGAGCTGGTGCCGGTCTGGGCGGGCACCGGCTCGGAGCCGCTCTGGGTGCCGACGCCGTCGTCCGGGGTGGGGGTGCCTGCGGTCTCGCAGTCCAGGACGCCCTTGAAGTTCTTGCTGAACCCGCCGGGGCCGGTGATCGTGAAGTCGTACGCCTGGTCCTCGGCGACCGGGATCGTCACCGTGCGGGTCTCGCCCGCCGCGATGGTGTGCTCCGCACCGGCGAGCGCGAAGGTGAACGGCTCGTCGCCCTTGTTGCTCGCGGTGATGTCCACGCCGCCCTTGGCGCAGTTCTTCTGCGCGGTGAGCGCGGGAACCGCACCCTTCTCGGCCCAGGTGGCGGTCGCCGTGGCCGTGACCGTGGACTGGCTGGAGCCCGCGAGGATCATGGTCTGGCTCTTGGTCAGCCCGGCGAACACCCGGCCCACCGGCACGGAGGTGGTGGCCTGGACCGTCAGCGCGGCGGAACCGTCGGCGGCGCCCTCGGGGATGTCGAAGTAGAGACCGGTGCCGTCGGCGGCCTGTGTGACGGGCTTGCCGTCCTTGTCGGTGACCGTGACGCCGCCCGCGGCGGCGTCGGCGGGCGGGGTCACGGAGACCTGTCCGGCGTCGGTGCGGACGGTGACGGGACCGACCCGCTCACCGGCCTTGCCGGAGACGGCGGCGGGCTCCAGCGCCACGGAGGCCTTGGGCTCCGCGAGGCTCTCGGCCTTCTTCTCCAGCCAGTCCGCGAGCTTCTCCGCGTGCTCGTCCTTGGCCTCGACGTCAGCCTTGTCGGAGAAGCGCCAGATGGCGACCTGGGTGCCCGCGGCGGCCGTCTTCGCGGTGAGCGGGCCGGTGCCGGCCTCTCCGGCGAGGGCCGAGAGGTCGTCGACCTGCGGGTAGGAGTGCTGGAGGATCCAGCGGATCTTCCCCGCGTTCTCGTTGGCACCCAGCGAGGTCTGGGCCCAGGGGGTCTCCAGGTACTTCGCGCGGTCCTGCGTGGGGTTGTGGATGTCGATGCAGTACGTCTTCAGCTGGCCGCCACCGTCGACGTCCAGCTCGAAGAGGCCGGCGGGGAGCTCCTGGGTGGTGGCCTTCTCGCCGTTCTCACCGGCCGTACGCAGCAGGGCGCTGTCGTAGGTCTTCAGCCCGTCCAGTACGGCGGTCGCGCCGCCCTGGTGCTGGCCCGTCTCGTCGGCCGGAGCCGCCGTCGCCGCGCTCGCACCCACGAGGGTGCCCGCTGCGACCAGCCCGGCGGCCAGTACAGCCGCTGCCGCCTTGACGAGACCGCGGCCCCGCCCGGTCCCGGCCGGCTCCTGGCCGTATCGCCTGCTCCCGCTCCGGCTCCCTATGGAGCCCTCCGTCGCCGCTGTCGGCGACGAAGTGGATGCTGAAGACACAGAAAACACAGAATTCCCCTCCGGGCGAGACCTTCACGGATGATGCGCGTGTGATGCGCGTGTGGGAGGTGTCTCGCCAGCAAACTCAAGTGCCGCATGAGTACTGGGGAATCGTAAGGAGCGAGCGGGTGACAGTCCCCCGTCATAGCGTCAGATAAGCATTCCGAATCGCAATCGTTACAGCTCTCTTCGGCGCGCCCCCCTTGTTCAGGACATCGATACCATTTCCGTGGCCGGTTTCTGACGATGCGTAGGCGCCGTAAGGGCGGGGTCGGCTCTGACCACCCGCCGGAACGCGGCCGTCCCCCTCGTCAGGTCGTGTCCCACCGCCACCGCCTCGACGTCCACGGAGGTCTTCCACACCCCGTCCCGCTCCTCCTCGCGCACCTTCAGACGGCCGTGCACGACGAGCGGCTCCCCCACCGACACCGAACCGGACAGGTTCACCGCGAGCGTCCGCCGTGCCCACACCGTGTAGAAGCTCGTGCGGCCGTCCGACCAGACCTGCTGTTCCCGGTCCCACCGCCGGGGCGTCACCGCCATCCGGAAGCGTGCCGTCGACCCCGCCGCCGTCTCCCGGAAGTCCACCGGCGTGGCGGCGTTCCCCACCAGCGTCACCAAGGTCTCGTTCATTTTCCGTCCCCGTTTCGTTTATCGCTGCTTCCCTGCCGCATTCCGTCCGCTTTCCGTCCCGCTGTCCGGCCTGCACCGATGCGTCGCGAAGACGCGCGACGCGCTTCGGCCCCACGCGGTCCGCGCGGTCCCGCTCGGCCGCCGGCACTCTTCGCCGTCTGCCGGTATGGGTTCCGCGGGCAGGCGTTACCCCGGCATGCGTTCCAGGTGTGTCCGTCCGATGCGTTGGTTCCGTTGCGTTGCGTTGCGTTGTCACCATGCTGGACGGAAATGGGGAATCCCGCGGAAGCCTGTGGATTACCGGCCGGTTGTGGAAAACTCCGTCACCGCCACATACCGCTCCCGCACCTCGCGGTAGCGCGCCAGTTCCGCCGCGACCGGGTCCAGGACCCTGGCCCTGCCGCAGCCGGCCGCGGCCTCGCGGAGCCGTCGTTCCGCCTCCTGCCCGTACCTGCGCGCGGGCCCGCGGGCAGCGGCGGCGCACGACCACTCGACGAGCGGCCCCCCGATCACGCCGGCCAGCATGAGCAGGGCGGGGACGACCAGCCCGGGCTCCAGCACCCCCACGATCTGGCCGAGCAGCCACAGACCGCCGAAGAGCTGAAGCAGCGTCATCGAGGCCTGCGCCAGCACAGCCGCGGGCCACCACGCGGGGCGCGGCGGCCTGGCGGCACGGACGCCCGCCGACCCTACGAGGGGAGCGCCGGCCCGGCCGGCCGGAGCGGCCCCGCGGCCCACCGGGCCCGGCACCGGCTTGACCGTGCCCCGTCCCGTACCGGTCGAAGCGGTGTCACGGCCCGAACGGCCGCCCCGGCCTCCCGCACCCGTCTGCGCGGCCCGGGACAGCTCGTCCAGCGCCTCCGGCAGCCCTTTCGCCCCGCCCACGGCCGCCTCACGGACGGCCTGCGCCCAGGGCGCGGGCAGTCCGTCGACCGCGTCGTCCGCCAGCTTCCGTACGGCCTGCTCCACCCGCTGCCGGGCGGTGAGCTCCTCCTCCGGGGGAGCGAGCGCCTGCGCCATCAGGTCCAGCCCGCCGAGCTGCCGGGTGGACTCGTACCAGCGCCACAGCCGTAGCCAGGGCGTCCCACAGGCCCGTCCCGCGTTCCTGCGCCACTCCCGCTCCGCCGCCTGCCCCGCCGCCGCGGCACCGACGGCCTCCGCGAGCCGGTCCGTGAACTCCTCGCGGGCGCGCTCCCCCAGCCCGGGCCGGCCCTCGGCGACGTACACCGGCCGCAGCCTGGCCGCCGCGGCGTCCACATCCGCGGAGAGCCTGCGGGCCGCGGCCGTCCGGTCCTGGACGAACCTGCCGAGCAACTCGCGCAGCTCGCCGACTCCTTCGCCGGTGAGCGCGGACAGCGACATGACCGTGGCGCCCGGCTCGCCGTGCTCCCCCACCGCCATGCCGTCCTCGTCGAGCAGGCGGCGCAGATCGTCCAGCACCAGGTCGGCGGCCTCGCCCGGAAGGCGGTCGATCTGGTTGAGGACGACGAAGGAGATCTCGGCGTGTCCGGCGAGCGGTCGCAGATAGCGCTCGTGCAGGGCCGCGTCGGCGTACTTCTCCGGGTCGACGACCCAGATCACCGCGTCGACCAGGGCGAGCACCCGGTCCACCTGGGCCCGGTGACCGGTCGCCGCCGAGTCGTGGTCGGGCAGGTCGACCAGGACGAGCCCCTGCAGAGCCTCGTCGGTGGCGGTGCCTCCCTGCACAGGCCTTCGCCGCAGCCGGCCGGGAATCGCGAGCCGGTCGAGCAGCCCCGCGGCGCCGTCGGTCCAGCTGCAGGCGATCGGCGCGGAGGTGGTCGGCCTGCGCAGCCCGGTGTCGGAGATCTGTACGCCCGCCAGCGCGTTGAAGAGGGTGGACTTCCCGCTGCCCGTGGCCCCCGCGATCGCGACGACCGTGTGCCGGGAGGAGAGCCGCTGGCGTGCCGACGCCTCGTCGAGCACCCGCCCCGCCTCGGCGAGGGTGTCCCCGTCGAGCCGCGCGCGGGAGAGCCCGACCAGTTCGCGCAGCGCGTCGAGCCTCGGCCGCAGTGGGCTGCCGGGCAGCCCGTACGCCTCGACCTCGGGCCCGGCCTCCTCCGGGGGCGGCTTCGGCCCTTCCGCTTTCTCCTGGGCGGCCTCTGCGGCGCGGCGCGCGATGAGCCCGTCGTCCCAGCGCCGGCCGTCGCCCGCGTCCGGTTCCCCGGCCTTCCCGCCCTCCGGCCCCTGCCCGTGGTCCCGGCCCTGGTCAGTGACGGCAGTCATCGCTGCCACCTCTCCTTCTGCAGTACGGACAGCGCGGCAATGAGTTCGGCCTGCGGATCCGGGGCGACCTCGAGCGCGTCCAGGGGCGCGAGCCGCCGGTCACGCTCGCCGTTCAGGACCTGGTCCAGGCAGGTGGTGAGGAGTGCGCCCCCCTTGTCGCGGAGCCTCAGCGCTCCCTGCGCCCCGATGCGTTCGGCGAGCTGCTCACCGGCGCCCCGCGCGCGTCGCCCGCCGAGAAGCGCCGCCGCCAGCAGCGCGGCCACCGTCTCCGCGTCCGGCGCGGCATTGCGTTCGAGGAGCCGGGCCTCTTCCTCGGCCAGTTCCTCCAGGACCCGACGCCAGCGCCGTACGGCCATCCCGATCCGGCCCTGTACGTCCTCGGCGGGCCCCCATCCGCCCGCCTCCCGGCCCGCGTCCTCGAAGCGGAAGCCCCCGGCTGCGGGTTCGCGCTGCCAGGTCGTGCGGATCTGCTCGTCGGCGGCTGCGACCGCGCACTGCAACAGGGCCGCCAGGCTCTCCACGAGGGAGTCCAGCAGCTCTCCCGCCGTGCTGTAGAGCGGATAGCCGCGCCACCGGGTACGGGCGCCGCCGGCGAGCACGGAGCCGTTCTGGAGCCGCTTGCGCACGCGCGCCAGCTCCTTCCCGTACGCCTCCTCGACCACGCCGGTCAGCCGCACGGCCGCCGCGTACTGCGCGGCCACCGCGGCGGCCAGCTCGGGCATGCGCACGTTCAGCGAGTCGATGACCCCCGACGCCGTGCGTCCTACGGCCTGCTGACGGGCCGCCGGGTCCTGCACGCGGTGCGTCAGCCAGGACCGGAGGGGGGCGACCGCGGTGGTGGGAAGCAGCCCGCTGCCCCCGCCCGCGGACTCGGGCAGCTCGGGGATGGTGAAGCGGGGCACGTGCCCCAGACCGGCCCGGGTGAGCAGGGCGGCGTACTGCCGCGAGACCTCGGCGATCACCTGGTGCGGGACTCGGTCCAGGACGGTGACCAGGGAGGCGTCGTACTCCTTCGCGGTACGCAGGAGATGCCACGGCACCGCGTCGGCGTACCGGGACGCCGTGGTCACCATGATCCAGACGTCGGCGGCGCAGATGAGTTCGGCGGCGAGGACCCTGTTCCCCACGACGAGCGAGTCGATGTCGGGTGCGTCAAGGAGCGCGAGGCCCCTGGGCAGGGTCGCGGCGGTCTCCACCCTCAGCACGGTCTCGTCGCGGTCCCCGTCGCCCCCGAGGTGGTCGAGCCCGTCGGGGTCGGGGACCTGCCCCGGGGGCAGCCACACCCGGGTCAGCTGCGGCAGCACCCGCACGCCCGCGAACCAGTGGTGGTCGTCCGGGTGGCAGACGAGCACCGGGGTCCTCGTGGTCGGGCGGAGCACCCCGGCCTCACTGACCCGGCACCCCACCAGGGAGTTGACCAGCGTCGACTTGCCGGCGCCGGTGGATCCCCCGATCACCGCGAGCAGCGGTGCCTCGGGGTCCTTGAGCCGGGGCAGGAGGTAGTCGTCGAGCTGGGCGAGCAGTTCGGTCCGCGTCTGCCGGGCGCGCGGCGCCCCCGGCAGCGGGAGTGGGAGACGCACGGCAGCGACACGGTCGCGCAGGGCGGAAAGTGCGTCGATGAGCTGGGGCCGTACATCCATGGTTACCACATGTGAAGAATGCCCAATTTTGACGTCTTTTTGAAGCGTATAGGCCCCCCTGCGCGGCGGAACTCTCCCGGGGGACAGAGGGGACGAGTGGGGCGCAGGCATAACGAGTGCACAACACCCGGGGCGCGAGGCGCCAAAAGCGATGCATGAATCGCACCTACCTGCGATTATCGGTTCGCTTCACCGAACCTCCACATCGTGCCACGCAGGTGAAGCAACCGGGACGAGGCGATCTGAGCCCTATCCTTGTCCCGGCACGGTCGCGGATGGCTTGAACGAGCGCCTTCCGGGGCACCAGGCCGACACCCGGCCCCCGTAGCTCAGTGGATAGAGCAGGCGCCTTCTAAGCGCTTGGCCGCAGGTTCGAGTCCTGCCGGGGGCGCTCATCGCGCAGCACGTCAGGCCCTCCCGCCGGGAGGGCCTTTTTCGCAGGTCACCGCACGGTAGCGAGGGCCGCGTAGCGAACGTGTAAGCACCGACCGTTCACAGGTCACGGCGGGGCGGGTCCACGCCACCCCGGCTCGCCTACCTCCGGCGCCGGACGTACCAAGCCGCCACGAGCACGATGAGTACGGCAACCACGAAGGCCCATACGGTCGTTGCGCCGTGGTACGAGCGGTAGGCGGTCAAGGCGAGCATGTCCGGCGGATACCCCGGACATGCGGCTTCATCCGGCACGGCCCCTTCGCCCCGCCGCCGCACGCGGTTTGCCATCCGGTGTTCGCCTCGGCCGCTCCCGCGCGGCCGGGGAACCGCCCTGCCCCCGAAACCGCTCCTCGCGCACCTCTGTCGCCGCACCGGTCGACCGTGATACTCATGAAAATGATTAGTCAGATTCTTGAGTATGGAGATGATCCGTGGACGCCGCAGACCTCTTCCGCACAGCCGTCGACAACCGGGACCTCGATGCCCTGGACGGCCTGCTCACCGATGACATCCGCCTCTTCAGCCCCGTCAAGTTCACGCCCTTCGAGGGCAAGCCGATGGTGATGGGGCTCCTCGGGGTCCTTCTGCGCACCTTCGAGGACTTCCGCTACATCGGCCACCACACCGGCTCCGCACAGACCAGCGGCGACGGCGGCACCGCACCGTCCGCGGTTCTCGTCTTCCGCGCCGAGGCCGGCGGCAAGGAGATCCACGGCATCGACCTGCTGCACTTCGACGACGACGGGCTGATCAAGGAAATCACCGTCATGGTCCGCCCGCAGTCGGCCGTGCACGCCCTCGGGGAAGCCGTCCTCACCGGTCTCGTCGCGGCAGGCCTGGCCCCCGCGCCCACGCCTTCGTAGACGCCCGCGGCGCGATCCGCCGGCGATCGCCCTGGTGCGTGCATCGGTCACCTGACACGGAACCGCACACGGGCAGCGGGCAGCGGGCAGCGGTAGCGGTCAGTCAGCGTCCGAGCCGTTCCAGCAGCGCGGGCACGTCCGCGAAGGAGTCCAGTACGTGGTCGGGGGCGCCTTCGGCCGCCTCCAGGGTCTCTGCGCGGTACTTGCCCGTCCTCACCAACGCGCCGGTGATGCCGTGGCGCTGGGCGCCCAGCACGTCCGACTCGATGTCGTCGCCCACCATCAGCGCCTCCTCGGGGGAGGCGCCGAGGTGGGCCAGGGCGGCGGCGAAGAAGGCACCGGACGGCTTGCCCGTGATGACGGCCTCGGTGCGCGCCGCCCGCTCCAGGCCGAGGAGGAACGCCCCCGTGTCGAGGGCGAGCCCGTCGGCGGTGCGCCAGTACAGGTTGCGGTGCATGGCCACGAGAGCGGCGCCCTGCTGGACGAGACGGAAGGCGCGGTCGAGAGCCGCGTAGGTGAACGCGTCGCCCGCGCCGCCGAGCACGACCACATCGGGCACCGCGCCGTCCGCGTCCTCCTGCTCCACGAGGGTCACCCCGGACAGGTCGGCCCGTACGTCACCGGAGTTGATCAGCAGACAGCGGGCGTCCGGGTGGTGCTCCCGCAGATGGGCCGCCGTGACGGCGGGCGCGGTGAGGATGTCGTCGGCGCCCACGGGGAAGCCCGATCCGGCCAGCCGCTCCGCGATCCGTGCGCGCGTGCGTGAGGTGGTGTTGGTGACGAGCGCCAGGGGTACACCGTCCGCGCGCAGCCGCTCCATGGCCCGTACGGCGCCGGGCAGCGGCTCCCACGACACCGTGAGTACGCCGTCGATGTCGATCAGTACCGCGCCGATTCGTTCCATGCCACCGACCGTCCCCGAGTTGCCCGATCAGTGCAAATGGGGTTGTTTCGAAGGTGGGGTGCGCGCGTGTGCTTCCGCTCCTCCCCTCTGTTGGAGGTGAACCACCGTGCTGTTCACCGACCGCACGGACGCCGGGCGGCGACTGGCCTCGGCACTGCGGCATCTGAAGGTGCGCGATCCCCTCGTCCTGGGGCTGCCACGTGGCGGGGTCCCGGTGGCGTACGAGGTGGCGCAGGCTCTCGACGCTCCGCTCGATGTGATCGTGGTCCGCAAACTGGGCGTGCCGCACCACCCGGAGCTGGGTTTCGGCGCCATAGGTGAGGGTGGGGTGCGGGTCATCAGCGACGAGATCGTGCGCCACGCCGGGGTCCGGGAGAAGGACCTCCTCTCCGTCGAGCGCGCCGAGGAGACGGAGCTCGTACGGAGGGCGGGGGCGTACAGGGAGGGCCGGCCGCGGCTCTCGCTGAAGGACCGCGCGGTGGTCGTGGTGGACGACGGGGTCGCCACCGGCGCCACCGCCAGAGCGGCCTGCCAGGTGGTGCGGGCGCAGGGCGCCGCCCATGTCGTCCTGGCGGTGCCGGTCGCTTCGCCCGATGCGGTCGTCCGGCTCCGCGAGGACGTGGACGAGGTCGTGTGCCTCTCGACTCCGAACCTCTTCTCCGCCGTGGGTGAGTGGTACCGCGACTTCTCCCAGACCTCCGACGAGGAGGTCGTCGCCCTGCTGGCGCGAGCCCCCGCCGGCCACGTGGGCACCGAGGACGTCGAGGTGGACGCCGGAGGGGTCCCTCTCGCCGGGGACCTCACTCTCCCCGGGGACGCGGGTGCGCTGGTGGTGTTCGCCCACGGCTCGGGCAGCAGCCGCCACAGTCCGCGCAACCGCTCCGTGGCCACGGCGCTGAACCGGGCCGGTCTGGGCACCCTGCTCTTCGACCTGCTCACCCCCGGTGAGGAGGTCTACCGCGCCAATGTCTTCGACATCGACCTGCTGGCCGGGCGGCTCACGGACACCACCCGCTGGGTGAGGGACCGGGTGTCCCTCACCGTCGGCACCTTCGGGGCGAGTACGGGGGCGGCGGCGGCGTTGCGGGCCGCTGCCGCTCCGGACCCCGGGGTGGGCGCCGTGGTGTCCCGCGGCGGTCGTCCCGATCTGGCCGGAGCCGACCTCTCCGGGGTACGGGCGCCCACCCTGCTGATCGTGGGTGGCGACGACACCACGGTCATCGATCTCAACCGCCAGGCCCAGGCAGCGCTGCGCTGCGAGAACCGGCTGGAGATCATTCCGGGTGCCACGCACCTGTTCGAGGAACCCGGCGCGCTGGACCGGGTGGCGGAACTGGCCCGGGACTGGTTCACCGCTCATCTCCTTCCGTGACAACCGCCGCGCCCCCCGGAGGCCGCGAGCTGCGGGCGGAGGCCGTGAACTCCGGGCGGAGGCCGTGAACTCCGGGCGGAGGCCGTGAGGCTGTTTCCCGGCCCACGGACGCGGCCTACCCTGTCCGGAGCGGTCCGGCGACAGGGGTGAGCACTCGTGCGGGTGAGGCTGGTGGACGGCGCGAGCCTTCGGGTGCACGCCGACGGGATTCGGCGGGTGTACGCCGACGTGTTCTCGGCACCGCCGTGGAACGAGGACCCCGCAGCTGCTTCGGCGTACGTGGACCGCCTTGCCGCGGACGCCGAACGTCCCGGCTTCACCGCAGCGTTGGCGCTCGCCTCGGACACGGTGGTCCGCGGATTCGCCACCGCCTGGACCACGCCCGGCACCTTCCCCACCGACCGCAGTTACGGGCACATCGCACAGGCGCTCGGCTCCGAGCGGGTCACGGCGTGGCTGTGCGGCGCCCTGGAGGTCGACGAGCTCGCCGTCGCCCCCACCGCACGCGGCACCGGGCTGGGCGCGGCCCTGCTGGCGGCGGTCGGCGAGGGGGCGCCCGACGGGCGTTGCTGGCTGCTGACCTCCCTGCGGGCGGAGGCGACGCTGCGCTTCTACCGGCGCGCGGGATGGCACCAGGTGCCCGTGGCGGTACCCGGCAGGGCGGGGCTCGTGGTCCTCCTCGGCCCCCGCCATCCGGCGGCGGCCGGCCTCGCCCGCCGGCCCTGATCGAAACACCCGCTGCGGACTTGTGAGTCGAGCGATGCACGCCCGTTATATGAATCGATTCAAGAGCGGAGGACGATAGCGGGCCACCCGAAGGCTGTCAAGGGGCACCCACCCAATCCCCTTATTCAGGTGCCACATCGCCCTCCCCGCTGAACTTCCCGGAATCAACCCATTGACTGCGCTCGCAATCCCCGTTTAGCTTCCGAGCAACCTCATTGAAACCTTTCACGGCGGGTGGAGCGACCCGGCCCCACCGTTGAGGAGTTCTCATGAACCAGTCCGCCCCGGACCCTGCCCCGGTCCTGGCCCTCAAGGGCGTGAGCAAGTCCTTCGGTGCCGTACGGGCCCTTCAGGACGTGTCCTTGCAGCTGTTCCCCGGTGAGGCCCACGCCCTCGCGGGTGAGAACGGAGCGGGGAAGTCGACCCTGATCAAGGCCCTGGCCGGAGTGCACCGACCGGACGGTGGCGAGGTGCTCCTCGACGGCGAGCCCGTCGTGTTCCACGGCCCGGCCGACGCACGCAACGCGGGGATCGCGGTCATCTACCAGGAGCCGACGCTCTTCCCCGATCTGTCCATCGCCGAGAACATCTTCATGGGCCGTCAGCCCCGGCGCTCCCTCGGCCGCATCGACCGCAGGGCGGTGCACGGGACCACCGCCGGGCTGATGCGCAGACTCGGGGTCGATCTGGCCCCGGACCGGCCGGCCCGTGGGCTGTCGATCGCCGACCAGCAGATCGTCGAGATCGCCAAGGCGCTCTCCTTCGACGCCCGGGTCCTGATCATGGACGAGCCGACGGCCGCCCTGACGGGCAGTGAGACGGCCCGGCTCTTCTCCGTCGTACGGACGCTCCGCTCCGAGGGCGCTGCCGTCCTGTTCATCTCCCACCGCCTCGACGAGATCTTCGAGCTGTGCCAGCGCGTCACCACCCTGCGCGACGGCCGGTGGATCTCCTCCGAGCCGCTGGCCGGGCTCACCGAGGACGACCTGGTGCGCAGGATGGTCGGCCGTGACCTCGGCGACCTCTACCCCAAGCAGGACGCCGAGGTCGGTGAAGTCGCGCTGTCCGTGCACCGGCTGACCCGTGAGGGTGTCTTCCGTGACGTGTCGTTCGACGTCCGGCGCGGTGAGATCGTCGCGCTCGCCGGACTCGTCGGCGCCGGCCGCACGGAGGTCGCCCAGGCCGTGTTCGGCGTGGACCGTGCCGACGCGGGCGAGGTGAAGGTGGCGGGCGCGGTGCTTCGCCCCAATTCGCCGACCGCCGCGATGGACGCCGGGCTCGCGCTCGTGCCCGAGGACCGGCGTCAGCGCGGGCTGGTCATGGATATGTCGATCGAGCGCAACATCGGCCTGACCGGCCTGGGCGAGGTCCGTAGGCGCGGGCTGGTCAGCCGCGCCCTGGAGTACGACCGGGCCGCGGACTGGGCGGTGCGGCTCCAGCTCAAGTACAACCGGCTGGGCGACGCCGTGGGCGTGCTGTCCGGGGGCAACCAGCAGAAGGTCGTGCTGGCCAAATGGCTGGCGACCGGACCCGCCGTCCTGATCGTCGACGAGCCGACACGGGGGATCGATGTCGGCACCAAGGCGGAGGTCCACCGGCTGCTGTCCTCGCTCGCGGCGGACGGCCTCGCCGTCCTGATGATCTCCTCCGATCTGCCGGAGGTCATCGGCATGGCCGACCGGGTGCTCGTGATGCACGAGGGCCGGCTCGTCGCCGAGATCCCGCGCGACAGGGCCACCGAGGAATCGGTCATGGCGGCGGCCACCGGACGCAACGAGAGGGCAGCGGCATGACCACCACCATGGAGAGCCCCCCGGACACCGCGAAGGCTCCGGAACGGAGTGCCTCCTCGCTCGTGGACGCCGTCTTCCGGGCCCGCGAGATCTCGATCGCCGCGGCGCTGGCCCTGCTGATCGTGGGTACCTCTCTGGCCAACCCGCGCTTCCTCTCGGACCAGGGCGTCAAGGACCTGCTGCTCAACGCGTCGATCCTGGTACTGCTCGCCGTCGGGCAGTCCGCCGTGGTGATCACCCGCAACATCGACCTGTCCGTCGGCTCCGTCGTCGGCCTGTCCGCCTTCGCCTGCGGCAAGTTCGTCGCCGGGAGCGACCACGGCGTGCTGACCGTGATGCTGCTCGGCATCGCCATCGGCGTGGTCTGCGGCCTCGTCTCGGGCGCACTCGTCAGCTTCGGCAAGGTCCCGGCGCTCGTCGTGACCCTGGGGATGCTCTACATCATCCAGGGCGTCGACTACTGGTGGGCGCAGGGCGAACAGATCAGCGCCTCCGACGTGCCGGAGGCCGTCCTGGGCCTCGGCAGCGGGAGCGTGCTGGGCGTCCCCTACCTGCCGCTGATCGCGGTCGTCCTGCTCGCGGCGACGGCGTACTTCCTGCGCGGTTACCGCTCGGGCCGTGAGCTGTACGCCATCGGGTCCAGCCCCGAGGCCGCGCGTCTCGCGGGCATCCCGATCCGCCGCCGTGTGCTCGCCGCGTACGCCTTCTCGGGGGCTGTCGCCGGCTTCGCCGGGGCCCTGTGGCTGGCCCGGTTCGGCACCGTCGTCGCGGACAACGCGCACGGCTGGGAGCTGACCGTCGTCAGCGCCGTGGTCGTCGGCGGTGTCGCCATCACCGGTGGCACCGGCACCGTCTGGGGCGCCGCGCTCGGCGCACTGCTGCTCACCACCATCGGCAGCGTCCTGGTGGTCCTGAAGGTGGATTCCTTCTGGCAGGGCGCCATCACCGGTGCGCTCCTCCTGCTGGCCATCAGCGTCGACCGGATCGTGAACCTGCGGATGACCGCCGCACTGAGGAAGAGGAGCGCCCGCCATGACCACGGCGCCTGACAAGCAGACGGCTTCCACGTCCCGGGGTTCTCTCGTGCGGGGCCTGGCGCTGCGCTGGGACACCGCGGTCGGCGTCCTGCTGGTGGCCGTGCTGGCTGTCGGTCTGGGGAGCACGGAGGGCTTCGGTTCGAGCGAGAACCTCGCCTTCGCCTTCAACGACATCGCCGAGGTCGCGCTCATCGCGCTGCCGATGACCCTCCTGGTCGTCGCCGGCCAGGTGGACCTCTCGGTGGCCTCCATGCTGGGCCTGGGCAGTGCGCTGACCGGTGCGCTGTGGGAGGCGGGCTGGGCCTTCGAGATGATCGTGCCGGTGGTGCTCCTGGTGGGCGTCGCCGGCGGACTCCTCAACGGATGGCTGGTCACCAGGGTGGGCCTGCCGTCCCTCGCCGTCACCATCGGCACCCTGGCGCTCTACCGTGGTCTGGCCTCGGTGGCGCTCGGCAGCGACGCGGTGACGGACTTCCCGCAGGTGTACGCGGACTGGGCCGTCGACACCACGACCGTCCCCGGCACCTTCCTCACCTATCCGGTGCTGCTCTTCCTCGTCCTGGCCGTCGTCACGGCGGTGGTGCTGCACGCCACCGGCCTGGGCCGCTCGCTCTTCGCGATCGGCGCCCAGGAGGAGGCGGCGTACTTCGCCGGGATCAGGGTCAAGCGGATCAAGCTGCTGCTCTTCGTCCTGACCGGGCTGTTCTCCGCCTTCGCGGGTGTCGTCTTCACCCTGCGCTACGGAAGTGCCCGCGCGGACAACGGACTCGGCTTCGAGATGCTCGTCATCGCGTCCGTCCTGCTGGGCGGCATCGACTTCGACGGCGGCAAGGGCACGCTCTTCGGGGCGGTGGCCGGTGTGCTGCTGATCGGCGTCCTGAAGAACCTGCTCACCCTCAACGACATCGCCAACGAGGTGCAGGTCATCGTGACCGGGCTGCTGCTCGTGGCGTCCGTCCTGACCCCACGCGTCATCGCCACCGTCGTCGAGCGACGGCACAGACGGGCCGCGAACGCCCCCGTGACCCAGCAGTGAATCCCTTCCTCCCTCCTCGAAAGGCACACGCCGCCATGATGCTCCGCAATGCCGCTGGGCGCCGCGCCGTCGCGACCGCCGCCACCGCCGTCTCGCTCGCACTCGCCCTGACCGCCTGTTCCGGCACCACGAAGGACAGCAAGGACACCGGTGGGGCAAAGGCGGCGAGCAACGCGAAGGCCGACCCGGACGCCCCGCTGAAGAAGGGACTGAAGCTCGGATTCCTGCCCAAGCAGATCAACAACCCGTACGAGAAGATCGTCGACGAGGCGGGCATCGCGGCGGCGAAGGAGTTCGGCGGCACCGGCAAGGAGGTGGGTCCGTCCGACGCGAACGCCTCCTCGCAGGTCTCCTACATCAACACCTTGATCCAGCAGCGCCAGGACGCGATCCTCATCGCGGCCAACGACCCGAACGCGGTCTGCGGTCCGCTCAAGCAGGCCATGAAGAAGGACATCAAGGTCGTCGCCTACGACTCCGACACGGCGAAGGACTGCCGCCAGCTCTTCATCAACCAGGCCAGCTCCGAGGAGATCGGCCGCAGCCTGGTCCAGCACCTCGGGAAGCAGATCGGCCACAAGGGCAAGATCGCGATCCTGTCGGCCACCCAGAACGCGACCAACCAGAACACCTGGATCGAGTACATGAAGGAGGAGCTGAAGCTCCCCGCGTACAAGGACATGGAGCTGGTCAAGGTCGCGTACGGCGACGACGCGGACCAGAAGTCCTTCCAGCAGACCCAGGGGCTCCTGCAGGCCTACCCGGACCTCAAGGGCATCATCTCCCCCACCACGGTGGGCATCGCGGCCGCCGCACGCTACCTGAGCGACTCCTCGTACAAGGGCAAGGTCGTGCTCAACGGGCTCGGCACGCCGAACCAGATGCGCAAGTACGTCAAGGACGGCACCGTCGAGCAGTTCTCGCTCTGGAACCCGGAGGAGCTCGGCTACCTCGGCTCGTACGCGGCTGCCGCGCTGGCGTCGGGACAGATCACGGGCGCCGAGGGCGAGAAGTTCGAGGCGGGCAAGCTCGGCGAGTACACCGTAGGCAAGGACGGCGAGGTCATCCTCGGCGAGCCCACCGTGTTCGGCTCCGAGAACATCGACACCTTCAACTTCTGAGCGGGGGGAACGGCTTCATGCAGCGCGTCTGCTTTCTGCTGAAGGTCCGCGAGGACCGCAAGGACGAATACCGCGAGCGTCATGCGGCGGTGTGGCCCGACATGCTCGCCGCGCTGTCGGAGGCGGGCTGGCACAACTACTCGCTCTTCCTGCGCGAGGACGGTCTGCTGGTCGGCTATCTGGAGACGGAGGACTTCGACGCGGCCCGCGAGGCGATGGCCGCGACGGAGGTCAACGCCCGGTGGCAGCGGGAGATGGCCGAATTCTTCGAGCAGGAGGAGGCGGCGGACGAGGCCATGGTCCCGCTGACCGAGGTGTTCCACCTGGCCTGACGAGCGGCCCGGGCAGTCGGCCCCGGCTGTCACCGAAAGCCGGGGCGGCGCCCGTCAGGACGCGGCGAGAGCGCCGTGTACGTCCGGGTACTCCACCTCGTCGGCACGCCTGTGTCCGAGGCCCGCCGGCCTCGCGGCCAGCGGCTGCCCGTCCAGCAGCGCCTGCGCGCCCTCGTCGCCGAGCGTGCCCGTGGACGACGGGGACCGTGGGCCAGCGCCGCCACCGACAGCACGGGGCCCGGCGGAGGTGGTCCCCCGCCGGGCCCCGGGCCGGCTCAGCCGACCTCGCCCTCGCCCTCACCGCCCGGGGGTTCGTCGCCGCCGCCGTTCTTGATGCGGTCCGCCTGCTCGATCGCCGTGGCGAGCTTGGCGACCGAGCTGTCCTCGGTGGAGGATGCCAACGCGCTTGCGCGGTCGGCGAGTTCGCCGAGCGAAGGGGTCCCGGCCAGGTCGCCGCCCCGCAGCGTGTCCGCGAAGTACGCGGCCACCGCCGCCACCTGGAGCCGTGCGCTGTCGCCGCCCCAGAGCTTGCCGTCGATCGCGCCGGTCTCCACCGACCCGGTCTCCTCGTGCGCCTTCCGCGTCTTCGGGTCCAGCCAGCGCACCGTCGCCGTCGCCACATGGCCGGACGCCCCCTCGCGGAGCCGTACGGCGTAGAGCGCTGTCACCGTGTGGCCGGGGCCGACCTCTCCTCCGTCGACGCTGTCGTCGCGGAAGTCGTCGTCGGCGACCTTGCGGTTCTCGTATCCGATGAGCTCGAACTGCGCCACGGTCTCGCGGTCGAACGCCACCTGGGCCTTGGCGTCGCGGGCACGCAGCTCGACGTGGGCGGGCAACTGGTCGACGAAGACCTTCCTGGCCTGGGTCTCGTCGGCGATGTACGTGGTGTTGCCGTCGCCCTTGTTGGTGAGCTGTTCCATCAGGTCGTCGCCGTAGTCGCTGCCCACGCCGACGCCGAACAGCGTGATGCCGTACTCCTTGCGGGCCTCGCCGATCCGCTCGAGGATCGCGTCGGCCTCGGTCTCGCCGGTGTTGGCGAGCGCGTCGGAGAGCAGGACGACCCGGTTGGTCGCGCCCTTGCGGTGGCCTTCGACCGCCTCGTCGTACCCCTGCTGGACGCCCGCCGCCACGTTCGTCGAGTCGGCCGGCTCCAGCTCCTCGATGGCGTCCCGGACCTTGGTGCGGTTGCCCCGCAGGCGGGTCATCGGCAGCCGGGTCTCGGCCTCCCCGCTGAAGGTGACCAGCGAGACCGAGTCGTCGTCGCGCAGTTCGTCGGCGAGGATGCCCAGCGACGTCTTCGCCAGGTCGAGACGGCCCGGCTCGGACATCGATCCGGAGATGTCGACGACGAAGGTCAGTGCGGCGGGCGGGCGTTCACCGGCGTCCGATGCGGGCCTGGTGGCCAGCCCGACGCGTACGAGCGACCAGTCCGCCGCCCCGGCGCCGGACTCGGCGCCGTCGACGGAGACCGAGAAGCCGTTGCCCTCGGGTGACTTGTAGCCCTGGCGGAAGCTGTTGACGAACTCCTCCGGGCGGACGGTGTCCGGCGCGGGCAGCTGCCCGTCACCGAGCGTGCGGCGCGCGTATCCGTAGCTCGCGGTGTCGACGTCGAGCGCGAAGGTCGACAGGTAGTCGGGCTCGGGCACCTCGCTCTCCCGGGCGTCGCCGTCCTCCACCACGCTCGCCCCGTCCTCCTGCTGCGCCGGGGCGGGCTGCCTGCCCCCGGCGGGGCCACCGGTGCCCGCGGCACGGTCGGAGGTGGCGCGCTCGTCCGTGTCCGACGCACCGCAGCCGGTGAGCAGGATCCCACCCGCCAGGAGCAGTGCCACGGCCCCTCGATACGTCCTCGCCCTGTGTTCCATACGTACCCCCCATGTCGTGGACATCTGTCAATGTGACGTCCGGGACGGCCGGGCGGAGTCGTCGGTAGCGTTGCGGAACCGTCTCGAAGCGGCAACAGCGACGGGTGGGCCGGGGGGAGCGTCGCCCTCAGGACACGATGTCCTTACGGCTGAACCCCCGGAAGGCGAGGGCGAAGAGAATCAGCGCGTAGGTCACCGACACGGCAGCGCCCTTGAGCATCCCGCCCCATTCGAGATCCGGCTGGAGTGCGTCCGCCCAGGCGAACTGCCAGTGCGCGGGCAGGAACTCACGCCAGGTGCCGAGTGCGGTCACGGCGTCCAGGACGTTGCCGACGATGGTCAGCCCCACCGCGCCGCCCACCGCGCCGAGCGGGGCGTCCGTCTTCGTCGACAGCCAGAACGCCAGGCCCGCGGTGACGAGCTGCGACAGGAAGATGAAGGCGACCACGAGCGCGAGGCGCGGCACGGTGTCCGAGGCGGCGAGGGCACCTCCGGTGGGCAGCTCCAGCGGCCCCCAGCCGTACGCGGCGGCTCCCGCGGCCAGCGCGACGACCGGCAGCAGCACCATCGCGGCCAGGCTGAAGCCGAGTGCCACGACGAGCTTGCTCCACAGCAGCCTGGCCCGGGGTACCGGAGCCGCCAGCAGGTAGCGCAGGGAGGACCAGCTCGCCTCGGAGGCGACGGTGTCGCCGCAGAAGAGGGCCACCGGCACCACGAGCAGGAAACCGGCGGAGACGAACAGGCAGGTGGCCGCGAAGTTCGCCGCGGACTCCGTCGCGACGTCCATGAGGTTGATCCGCGAGCCGCCTCCGCCGCCCCCGTCACCTCCGTCACCGCCGCCCGGGGTGCCGCCGATCGCGAAGGCGATGATCAGGATGAACGGCAGGGCGGCCAGCACCCCGCCCATGAGCAGGGTGCGTCGCCTGCGCAGCTGTCTCATCGCCTCCACACGCAGCGGGAGCGTGCGGCGGGCGTGGTAGCCGGGGGCTTCGGCCAGGGCCTGGACCTCTGTTGTGGAGCTCATGCGGTTCCTTGGGAGATGAGGGTGAGGAACGCGTCCTCCAGGCGGCGGTGCGGCCCGACACCCGTCACCGGCACGTCGAGACGCACCAGCTCGGCGACCAGCTGCGCCGCGGTGGCACCGTCGAGACGGACGAGCAGCCCGTGGCCGTCGTCCACGCGGACGGCGGAGCCGATGCCCGGGAGGGCGGCCACCTTGTCCACGAGCGGTTCGGCGACCTCGCCCGCGGTCGTGACGAGCAGCATGTCGCCGGAGCCCGTGATCTCGGCGACCGGTCCGGCCTGGACGAGTCGGCCCCGGTCCATGACCACGAGATGGGTGCAGGACTGTTCCACCTCGGAGAGGAGGTGACTGGAGACGATCACGGTCCGGCCCCCGGCGGCGTAACGGATCATCACGTCCCGCATCTCGCGGATCTGGGGCGGGTCCAGGCCGTTGGTCGGTTCGTCGAGGATGAGCAGGTCCGGCATGCCCAGCATGGCCTGGGCGATGGCGAGGCGCTGCCGCATGCCCTGCGAGTAGGTGCGCACGGCTCGGGCCAGGGCGTCGCCGAGTCCGGCGATCTCCAGGGCCTCGTCGATGCGGGCGTCCTCGGCGGGCCGTCCGGTGGCCTGCCAGTACAGCTCCAGGTTGGAGCGGCCGGAGAGGTGCGGCAGGAAGCCGGCGCCCTCGACGAAGGAACCGACCCGGGACAGCACGGGCGCCCCGGGGCGGATCGCGTGCCCGAAGACGCGGATCTCGCCCGCGTCGGGGGTGATCAGGCCCATCAGCATGCGCAGGGTGGTGGTCTTGCCCGCACCGTTGGGCCCGAGGAGGCCGAGCACCTGCCCCTTCTCGACGCGGAAGCCGAGGTCGCGCACCGCGAATGGGGTCTCCCCTGCTCGAACGGAGTTGAGAGCTCGGGGAAGGTCGGCGGACTTGGCGTACTTCTTGGACAGGCCCGTGATCTGGAGCGGTACGCCGGCCAGTGCCGGGTCCGGCGCCGGAGTCACGGTGCGCCGCCGTGCGGTGAGCAGGAGGGCCGCCGCGATGACCACGGCGGCTGCCGGGAGCCCCCAGGTCCACCAGGGCAGGGCCGCCGCGGCGGTCCTCACCCCGGGTGCGGTGGGCACGGTGAGCGGTCCGGCGAGGGAGACGGTGTAGGTCGCGGGCTCGGCGGGCGAGGCGTAGCCGAGGTCCGTCGCGGAGAGGACGAGGCGGAGCCGGTGCCCTGCCTCGACCTCGTGGTCGACGGCGGGCAGGGTCAGCTCGACCGGCTTCCCCTGCTCGTCGGCGGTGATCCGGTACGGGGCGACGAGCTGGTTGGGCAGCACCTGCTGCGCGCCGTCCGGCGAGACGTCGTAGACCTTGCCGAACAGCACCGCGTCGCCCTGGTCCGCCTTCACGTTCACGCGGACCGTGGGGGATCCGGTGACGTGGACCGCGCTGTCCAGCGGGGCGGACTCGAAGCGTGCGTACTGCCCGGGGAAGTCGAGCGAGAACCCGACACCGAGCGAGGACAGCTGGGAGAGGCCGCCGCCGACGCCGGGGAGGGCGGAGATGGAGGGCGGGTTCGCTCCGGCGGGGTTACGGAAGGTCTGGGTCGTGCCGCCCGGGGCGGCGCCCTGCCCGCCGGGGCCCTCCCCCTCCTTGGCGGAGCCCTGTCCCCCGCCCTTGGCGGGCTGCTGCCCCCCGCCGGTCAGGGTGATCTTCCTGCCCCCGCTGGTGAGGCCGGGGTACGTGGCGCTGCTCGCTCCGCGCTTCAGGGCCTGGCCGTCGGTGGAGTCGACGCCGCCGGTCCGGGTGACGCGGAATCCGGGCCCGGTGTCGACGCCCTCGTCCTCCTTCAGATACCGGTCGAACCAGGCACCGACGCGGGCCGCGACGCGGTCGCCCTCGTCGTCCCCGCCGTCGTGCCCGCCGGAGATCCAGTCGACGGAGACCGGCGCGCCGTTGGCCTTGACGGCCTTGGCCATGGCGTCGGCCTGACCGAGCGGGAAGAGCGAGTCGCTCTGGCCCTGGAGGATGAGCGCGGGCACGTCGATCTTGTCGGCCACGGCAGCGGGGGAACGTTCCGCCAGGAGAGCGCGCGCGGCGGCGTCCGGCTTGCCGCTGACGGCGACCCGCTCGTACATCTCGCACAGCTGCTTCTGGAACTTCTCGCAGCCGCCGCCGGAGGTGACGAAGATCCCTGCCCAGAGCTTCTTGAACACCCCGTCGGGGAAGAGCGCGTCGGCGAGGTTCCAGTAGCTGATCACCGGTGCGACGGCGTCGACCCGCTCGTCGTGGCCGGCGGCCAGCAGCGACACGGCGCCACCGTACGAGGCCCCGGTGACACCGACGCGCGGGTCGCCCTTCGCGTCGAGCTCGACCTCGGGGCGGTCCGCCAGCCAGTCGATGAGCCCGGACACGTCCTTGACCTCGCCGTCCGGGGCGTTGAGCGTGATCTCCCCGGTGGTCTTCCCGAAGCCGCGGGCGGACCAGGTCATGACGGCGTAACCGTCAGCGGCGAGCTTCTCGGCCTGGGCACGCACATCGTCCTTGCTGCCGCCGAAACCGTGCCCGATGAGCACGGCGGGCCGGCGCTGCGAACCTCCGGACGTGAAGTACGAGGTGTCGACCGACACCCCGTTCATCTTCATCATCCGGTCGTGCCGTTCGACGGACGGCACAGTGTCGTCGGCGACGGCGCTCCACGTGCCCGCCCCCGCGAGTACGGCGAGGGCGGCGACGACCGCGGCCCACCGGCCTGGGGTACGGGGCAGCCGGTGCCGCCACCGGGAAGTCGGTTTCTCCATGACTCGACCCTAAGCGGAGTGGTCGGCCGCCCTGGGTGCCCCCGGGGGGAAGTGCACGGTATCCCTGGGAGGTACGGCGGCCACCCGCCGTACTCCGCATGCGGTACGCCGCCCGCACGAAAGGCCCCATTCATGGACATCCGGATCCGTCCGGCCACGACCGCGGCGGAGCTACTCGCCGCCCCGCACCTCTACGACACCGCGCCCCGCCCCGAGTGGGCGGCCCGTTTCCTTGCGGCGGACGGGCATCTGATGCTGATCGCGTACAGGGGGGACGCTCCCGTGGGCTTCGTCTCGGGCGTCGAGATGCTGCACCCGGACAAGGGCACGGAGATGTGCCTGTACGAACTCTCCGTCGACGAGCGGTACCGCCGCCGGGGCGTCGGGCGTGCGCTCACCGAGGCCCTGGCGGCGCGGGCGCGGGATCGCGGCTGTTACGACATGTGGGTGGGGGTGGAGCGCGACAACGAGGCCGCGCTCGCCACCTACCGCTCGGCGGGTGCTGCGGACGACGGGGTGTTCACGACGCTGACCTGGGAGTTCGGCACCGTTCGATGAGCGCGGGTGGGCCCCCGCCCTCGGGTGGTCCCCCGCCGTCGCGCGCCGCTCGGCTGTCCGGGCTGTCATTGCTGTGCCGGCTGTCCCGGGCCGCCGTTGCTGTGCCCGCTATCCCAGCCCGCCGTTGCTGTGGAGCAGCTGGCCGTTGATCCATCCGCCCTTCGCCGAGCACAGGAACGTGACCAGGTTCGCGCAGTCCTGGGGCACACCGAGCCTGCTGAGGGGCGTCCAGCCTGCCATGTCCGTCTTCTGCTCCTCGGTCATCCACCCGGTGTCGGTCGGGCCGGGGTTGACGGCGTTGCAGGTGACACCGAGCTGCGCCAGCTCGCGGGCGGCGGCCAGGGTGATCCGGTCCATCGCCCCCTTGCTCGCCCCGTAGGGCAGGTTGCCGGCGGTGTGGTCGCTGGTCAGACTGACGATCCGTCCACTCCCGTGCGGGCCGCGGAACCGCAGTCCGTGCTCCCGGATCAGGAGCCAGGTCGCCCGCGCGTTGACGGCGAAGTGCCGGTCGAAGCTCTCCACTGTGGTGTCCAGCAGCCCGGAGCCGACCGACTCGCAGTGGCAGAGCACCAGCGCGGTGACGTTGCCCAGCTCGCGTTCGACACTCTCGAAGAGCTGAGCCGGCACGTCCGGGTCGCTCAGGTCGGCCTCGACGGCGAACACCCTCGCCCCGAGGGACGCCGCCTCTCTCCGGAGCTCCGCCGGCGCGCCGGGCTCCGCCCCCCACGCCATGCGCGCGTCGTACGGGGTCCAGTAGGAGAAGGCCACGTCCCAGCCGGACCGGGCAAGGTCCAGCACCACGGAGGCGGCGATCCCCGCCGACCGGCCCGCGCCCGTGACGAGGGCCAGCGGGCGGCTCCCGGCGCTCATCGGCCCGCCTCGACGGGCAGGGGCGCGGCGAGGCCGGTGAGCGGGGTCTCCTCGGGGAGCAGCCCGGCCGCCCGGCCCGGCTCGCCCGCCCGCAGGAGGCCGTGGATCTCGTGGGCGAGCGGCGTGACGTCGGTGACGGAGACGAGCCACTCGTCCGCGTAGCGCCGCGCGGCCTCCCCGCTCAGCCCGAGCTGGAGGGACCGGTACGGGAGGGGATTCAGGTGGAGGTCGCGTTCGGGGTCCCACTGCACCCGGGTGGGGCTGCGGCGCAGGCTGCGCTGCCAGGCGGCCCGATCGGGGTGCACTCCCCGTACGTAGTGCGAGAGTTCGGCGTTCTCCAGGGCCCAGGCGAAGCCCTCGCGGGTGATCTCGACGGCGAGCACGGTCTCCTGGCCCTCTTTCTCGGCCCAGCCGCAGCGGTACATCATCCACAGGAAGCTCGGCTTGATCCAGGTCATGCGGTCGCGCTTCCAGGCGGGCGGGAAGCGCCCGTCACGGGCGGCGGGCAGTCCGAGCGAGGGCCGGTAGGCCTGGTACACGGTGACGGTGGAGTCGGTGTGCTGCGCGCGGATCTCATAACGGGGCGGACCGCTCTGGTCGTTCATACGCCCCAGGATGCGGGGCCCCCGCACCCCATGGCACCTGGTTTTCCTCGCACCTGGTTCGTGGCGCGGCACCGGCAATGTTCCGGACGGGTGACCGGCGTCAAGGGCGCGGCTCCGGCACCGGTCGCAGCGTCGGCCACCGGTCGAGGAGGGCGCGTCGCAGCCGCGCCGCCAGGGTGCTCAGGCTCCGCAGCCCTTCCTGGCCGGCGGTCGCGTCGGCCACCACGGCGAGCCGGTGGACGAGACGTTGGCGGGCGGTCGCCGTGCCCCAGGTCCAGTCCTCGTCCGGGAGGCGGGCGAGGTGGTCGGTGCCGTCGCGGTGGGCGCGCTGGACCAAGGCGTCGCCCCGGATCAGCCAGCCCGCGCAGGCGTCGGCGAGACCTGTGTCGGGGAGCGCGGTGCCGGTCTCGGCGTG
Organism: Streptomyces sp. NPDC006516; assembly: GCF_040611875.1. Taxonomy (NCBI): domain Bacteria; kingdom Bacillati; phylum Actinomycetota; class Actinomycetes; order Kitasatosporales; family Streptomycetaceae; genus Streptomyces; species Streptomyces sp. NPDC006516. The sequence continues at coordinate 367,131 of NZ_JBEXPD010000001.1, read as the reverse complement.
CCAGGCCGTGCGGTAGGCGGCCTCGGCGCGCTCCAGCAGGAGTCCGGAGGATCGGGTGACGCACCAGCAGGTCGGGAAGCCGACGCGGAGGTAGGCGAGTTCCATGAGGCCGCTGCCCAGGGAGGCCTGCTCGAAGTCGATGAACCTGACGCCGTCCGGGGTGTGCAGGTCGTTGCCCGGGCAGGGGTCTCCGTGGAGCAGGGCGGTCCCTTCCGCCCGGCCGAGGCGCTCCACGAGTGCGAGGAGTTCGTCCCGTACCGCTGGCTCTTCGGGGACCCCGAGGGTGCCGGCCAGGGTGAGGAACGAGCCGACGTCGGCCGTGGTCGGGCCCTGCCACCGGGGCAGGGCCCCGGCGTCCCCGGGGCCCGCGGTGCTGTGCAGCCGCGCGAGGGCCGCCGCGTAGGCGACGATCCAGTCGGCGGCGGGCCGCCGGTGGTCGAGGTGTTCGAGGACGAGCACCCGCTCGGCGGGGTCGGTGCCGAGGAGTTCGGGCGCGACCGGGGATGCGGCACGGGCGGCGATGCGCAGGGAGGCCACCTCGCGCGCGTACCGCTCGTCTGCCTCGGGGGCTTCCACCAGTTGTTTCAGCACGGCGGGGCGCCCGGCCAGCTCGATGCGCCAGACCCGTGAGCGAGGGCTGCTCTCCAGCGGGGACGGGCGTGCGGGCGGACCCAGCCGGGCCCTGAGTGCCTCGCCGAACGGAAGGTGCGACGCCGTCTCCATGCGGCCAGTGTTCCATTCCGGACCCCGGCGCCCCGGCCCTTTTCGAGGGCGCGGGGGGGGCGCCGGGGGTGGGTCAGTGGTTGCGGGGGAAGCCGAGGTCCACGCCCGCCGGGGCGTCGGCCGGGTCGGGCCAGCGGGTGGTGACGACCTTGCCCCGGGTGTAGAAGTGCACGCCGTCGTTGCCGTAGATGTGGTGGTCGCCGAAGAGGGAGTCCTTCCAGCCACCGAAGGAGTGGTAGCCGACCGGCACAGGGATCGGGACGTTGACGCCGACCATTCCGGCCTCGATCTCCAGCTGGAAGCGCCGCGCCGCGCCGCCGTCACGCGTGAAGATCGCGGTGCCGTTACCGAAGGGCGAGGCGTTCATGAGGGCGACGCCGTCCTCGTACGTGTCGACGCGCAGGACGCACAGGACGGGGCCGAAGATCTCGTCGCGGTAGGCGTCGGAGTCCGTGGAGACGTTGTCCAGGAGGGACAGTCCGATCCAGTGGCCGTCCTCGAAGCCCTCGACCGTGTGGCCGGTGCCGTCGAGGACGACGTCGGCGCCCTGCGCGGCTGCCCCGGTCACGTAGGAGGCGACCTTGTCGCGGTGGGCTGCGGTGATCAGCGGGCCCATCTCGGAGGTGGGGTCGGTGCCAGGCCCGATCTTGATCTTCTCGGCGCGCTCGCGGATCTTCGCGACCAGCTCGTCCGCGACGGAACGCACGGCGACGACAGCGGAGATGGCCATGCATCGCTCACCGGCGGAGCCGTACGCGGCGGAGACGGCGGCGTCGGCCGCGGCGTCCAGGTCGGCGTCGGGGAGGACCAGCATGTGGTTCTTCGCGCCGCCGAGTGCCTGGACACGCTTGCCGTTCGCGGAGGCGGTGGCGTGGATGTACCGGGCGATGGGAGTGGAGCCGACGAAGGAGACGGCGGCGACGTCGGGATGGGCGAGGAGCCCGTCCACGGCGACCTTGTCACCGTGCAGGACGTTCAGCACGCCGTCGGGCAGCCCGGCCTCGGCGGCGAGCTCCGCGAGCAGGTTGGCGGCCGACGGGTCCTTCTCGCTGGGCTTCAGGACGAAGGTGTTCCCGCACGCGACCGCCAGCGGGAACATCCACATCGGCACCATGGCCGGGAAGTTGAAGGGCGTGATGCCCGCGACGACGCCGAGCGGCTGGCGGATCGAGGAGACGTCGACACGGCTGGAGACCTGGGTCGACAGCTCGCCCTTGAGCTGTGTGGTGATGCCGCAGGCCAGCTCCACGATCTCCAGGCCCCGGGCGACCTCGCCCAGCGCGTCGGAGTGCACCTTGCCGTGCTCGGCGGTGATCAGCGCGGCGATCTCGTCACGGTGGGCGTCGAGCAGGGCCCGGTAACGGAAGAGGACGGCGGTGCGGGCGGAGAGCGAGGAGGTGCCCCAGGTCTCGTACGCGGTCTTCGCGGCGGCGACGGCGGCGTCGACCTCCTCGACGGAGGCGAGCGCGACCCGGGTGGTGACGGCGCCGGTCGCCGGATCGGTGACCGGCCCGTGGTTGCCCGACGTGCCTTCGACGGTCTTGCCACCGATCCAGTGGTTGACGGTCTTCATGACGGGGGTCTCCTTCACAGGTGGCGGCGCCGGGCTGCGATCTGCCGGTCGTACTCTTTCCTGGCCTCGACCGCCGACGGGCGGGTCGCGGTCTCGGCCACGGGAACATCCCACCACGCCTGCGCCGGCGGAGGCCCCGACACTGTGTCTGCCGTTTCGGTCTCGACGTAGACACAAGTGGGACGGTCGGCGGCGCGCGCCTCGGTGAGTGCCTGGCGCAGCTCCGCCACCGAACCGGCGCGCAGGACCCGCATGCCGAGCGAGGCCGCGTTGGCCGCGAGGTCGACGGGGAGGGGGGCGCCGGTGAACGCCCCGTCCGCGCCGCGCTGACGGTAGGCGGTGCCGAACCGCTCGGAGCCGACGGACTCGGACAGGCCGCCGATCGACGCGTAACCGTGGTTCTGGAGGATGACGAGCTTGACGGGCAGGTTCTCCTGCACGGCGGTGACGATCTCGGTGGGGTTCATGAGGTACGTGCCGTCGCCGACGAGCGCCCACACGGGCCGGTCCGCCGCCGCCAGCTGGACTCCGAGGGCTGCGGGGATCTCGTATCCCATGCAGGAGTAGCCGTATTCGACGTGGTACTGGTGCGGGGACCGGGCCCGCCACAGCTTGTGGAGGTCGCCGGGGAGGGAGCCCGCCGCGTTGATCAGGATGTCGTCCTCGGTGACCAGTTCGTCGAGCAGTCCGAGTACCTGGGCCTGGGTGGGACGGGCGTCCGGGTCGCCGGTGGCGAACGCGGCGTCGACGCGCCGCTCCCACTGGGCCTTGGCGTCGGTGTACTCGCTCTCGTAGGCGGCGTCGACGCGGTGTCCCCGGGCGGCGAGGGCTTCACCGAGCGCTTCGAGAGCCGTGCGGGCGTCCGCGACGAGCGGCAGCGCCGCGAGCTTGTGTGCGTCGAAGCCGGTGATGTTGAGGTTGAGGAAGCGGACGGCCGGGTCGGCGAAGAGGGTGCCGGAGGCGGTCGTGAAGTCGGTGTAGCGGGTGCCGATCCCGATCACCAGGTCGGCCTCACGCGCCAGCGCGTCGGCGGTGGCCGTTCCGGTGTGGCCGATGCCGCCGACGTCCGCGGGGTGGTCGTGGCGCAGGGAGCCCTTGCCGGCCTGGGTGGACGCGACGGGGATACGGGTGGATGCGGCGAACGCGGCGAGGGTCTCCTCCGCGGCGCTGTGGTGGACGCCGCCGCCCGCGACGATCAGGGGACGGCGGGCGGTGCGCACGGCGCGGACGGCCCGTTCGAGCTCGTGGGCGTCGGGCCCCGCCCTGCGTACGTGCCAGACGCGCGTCGCGAAGAACTCCGCCGGCCAGTCGTACGCCTCGGCCTGCACGTCCTGCGGCAGGGCGAGGGTCACGGCGCCCGTGTCCGCCGGGTCGGAGAGGGTCCGCATGGCCTGGAGCGCGGCCGGGATCAGGGCCTCGGGGCGGGTGATCCGGTCGAAGTACCGGGAGACGGGGCGCAGGCAGTCGTTGACCGACACGTCGCCCGTGTGCGGCACTTCGAGCTGCTGGAGCACGGGGTCGGCGGGGCGGGTCGCGAAGGTGTCGCCGGGCAGGAGCAGCACCGGGAGGTGGTTGACGGTGGCGAGCGCGGCCCCGGTGACGAGGTTGGTGGCTCCGGGTCCGATGGACGTGGTGACGGCGTGCGCGGAGAGCCGCCCGGACTGGCGTGCGTATCCGACGGCGGCATGCACCATGGCCTGTTCGCTGCGTCCCTGGAGGTAGGGCATCACGGGGCCCGCCTCGACGAGCGCCTGGCCGATGCCCGCGACGTTGCCGTGTCCGAAGATGCCCCAGGTGGCCTCGACGAGCCTGTGCCGTCTGCCGTCGCGCTCGGTGTACTGGCGGGCGAGGAAGGCGATCAGGGCCTGCGCGGTGGTGAGCCTGCGGGTGGTGGGGCGGGGGGCTGTCATCGGCGGGCCTCCGGGGTGTACAGCGGGAGCCGGGGATCGACGGGCTGGGTGGGCCAGGTGTCGCGGATCCACCGGTGGCCGGGGTGGTCGCGGATCAGCCACTCACGCTGTTCACCCGGGCCCGCCATCACGTTGAGGTAGTACAGGGTGCGGCCGGGCGGGGCGATGGAAGGTCCGTGCCAGCCGTCCGGGATGAGGACGGCGTCGCCGGAGGCGACCTCGGCGAGGACGTCCGTGCCACCGGGGCGGGAGGGGGAGACCCGGTGATAGCCGAGGCCGTCACCCTCGACCTCGAAGTAGTAGATCTCCTCCAGCACGGACTCGGTGCCGGGGTGGTGCTCGTCGTGCTTGTGCGGAGGGTACGAGGACCAGTTGCCCCCGGGGGTGAGGACCTCGACGGCGATGAGCCGGTCGCAGTCGAACGTGTCGGCGGCGGCGAAGTTGTTGACCTGACGCGAGCAGGTGCCCGCGCCGCGGAGCTCGACCGGTACCTCCGGCGCGGGGCCGTAGCGAGCGGGGAGTCGTCGCTCGCACTTCGCTCCTGCCAGGGCGAAGCGGCCTCCTGCGCCGGAGGCGATCTGGACGCGGGCGTCACGTGGGACGTAGGCGAAGTCGGTCACAGCGCTGAACACGTTCTTCCTGCCCAGCAGTTCAAAGATCTCATCTGCTGCCCGCACCGTACAGCCGCCGGACAACGGCAGAACGATCCATTCGCTCTCCCCGGTGACGAGCGTATGAACACCACCGGGCTCGAGCTCCAGCACCCGCAGGCTCGAACGCTCCCATCCGGCCCGCTCCGGGTCGATGTCCAGGGCGTAGGGCGCACGCGCCGCGTGGCCCGCCCGCAGGTGGTGGCCCGGCTGCGGGAGGTGGCCCGGCTGCGGGTGGCTACCCGCCCCCGGGTGGTGGGTCGGCTGCTCGTCGGGGATCGTCATGGCTCCATCCCTACCCGTGGTCCCGCCGGTTCACAGGAGTCCTACGGCCGTGTCGACCGCGCCCGCCACATCCCCGTCGGCGGGGTAGAGCAGCGAACGCCCGACGACCAGGCCCTGGACGGTCGGCAACCGCAGGGCGCCGCGCCATCGCTCGTACGCCTCGTCCGGATCACCCGCGACCTCCCCGCCGAGCAGGACGGCGGGGAGGGTGGAGGTGCGCATCACCCGGGCCATGTCGTCGGGGTCGTCGGTGACGGGGACCTTGAGCCAGGTGTACGCGGATGTGCCGCCCAGTCCCGAGGCGATGGCGATGGAGGTGGTGACGGCGGCGGCACTCAGGTCGGTGCGGAGTCCCTCGCGGGTGCGGTGGCAGAGGAACGGCTCGATGAAGACGGGCAGTCGGTGGGCGGCCATCTCGTCCACCGCCCGGGCGGCGCTGTGCAGGGTGTCCAGGGAGCCGGGGTCGTCGTGGTCGATCCTCAGCAGGAGCTTCCCGGCGTCGAAGCCGTGGCGGGAGAGGTCGGCGGGGCGGTGGCCGGTGAAGCGGTCGTCGAGCTCGAAGGCGGCTCCGGCGAGCCCGCCGCGGTTCATGGAACCGATGACGACCTTGCGGTCGAGCGCCCCGAGGAGAAGCAGGTCCTCCAGGACGTCGGCACCGGCCAGCACCCCGTCGACACCGGGCCGGGACAGGGCGAGGCAGAGACGTTCCAGCAGGTCGAAGCGGTCGGCCATGGCCAGGTCGTCGTCGCCGACGGCGAGGGCACCGCGGGCCGGATGGTCCGCCGCGATGATCATCAGTCGCCCGGAGGGGCCGATGAGGGGGCGTCTGCCGCGCGCGGCCGCCGCCTCGGCCACGGCTTCGGGGTGCTGGGCGCGTAGCCGGACGAGATCGGCGAGCCCGGCGGCGGCCGATGGGGTCATGGGGCGGCCCCCGGGGTACTCGTGGGCCCGCTGGCGCTTGTGGGATCCATGGCGCTCGTGGGTCCGGGGGTGCGAGTGGGTTCGGGGGTGCTTGCGGGGTCCGCGTTCCTCGTGGGTCCGCCGGCACCCGTGGGTTCGGGGGGGCTTGCGGGGTCCGGGGCCGCGCCGGGGCCGCGCTTCAGCTTGCCCTCGGCGAGGGCCTGTTCGACCCTGCCCTCGGCGAGGGCCTTTTCGACCTCGTGCGGGAACGGCATGGCGGAAGAGCAGGCGAGGCGGGAGGCGACGATCGCCCCCGCCGCGTTGGCGTAGCGCATGACGCGTTCCGTGTCCCAGCCGGCGAGGAGGCCGTGACAGAGGGCACCGCCGAACGCGTCTCCCGCGCCCAGCCCGTTGACGACGTCGACGGGCAGCGGCGGGATCTCGGCGGTGGTGCCGTCGCGGTGGGCGGCCAGGACGCCCGCCGGTCCCTGCTTGACGACCGCGAGTTCGACCCCGGCGGCGAGCAGGGCGCGGGCTGCCTTGTGCGGTTCGCGTTCGCCGGTGGCGATCTCGCACTCGTCGCGATTTCCGACGGCGACCGTGGCATGGGCCAGTGCCTCGCGGTATCGGGCGGGGGCGACCGCGCTGTGGTCCCCGCCGTCCCAGAACATGGGGCGCCAGTCGAGGTCGAAGACGGTGATGTGCCTGGAACCGCCGGACGCGTCCGGTGCTTGCGGTGCCTCCGCCACAGCGGCGCCGCGTGCCCGGAGCGCGGTGAGGGTGGCGGAGAAACTGGGTTCTGCGCACAGGCCGGTGCCGGTCATCCAGAAGACCCGGGCGTCCCGCACGGCGTCCAGGTCGACCTCCTCGGCGTGGATCTCCAGATCGGGCGCCTGGGGCCGACGGTAGAAGTAGAGCGGGAAGTCGTCCGGCGGGAAGATCTCGCAGAAGGTGACCGGGGTGGGGAGGTCCGCCACGGCGCTCACCCACCGGTCGTCCACCCCGAACTCCCCGAGCGCCTGGTGGAGATAGTCGCCGAAGGGGTCCTGACCCGTCCGGGTGATCACAGCGGTGCGCCGGCCCAGCCGGGCTGCGGCCACCGCGACGTTGGAGGGCGAGCCACCGAGGAACTTCCCGAAGGTCTCGACCCTGGAAAGCGGCACACCGGTCTGGAGCGGGTAGAGGTCCACACCGATCCGCCCCATGGTGATCACGTCGTACGGCTCAGGCATACGCATCCCTTCGACCCGTCTTCGCCCCCCGGGCCCCGAGCCGGCGGCGCGTTCCGGCGGGTCGTTCCGCGGCTCGTTCCGGCGGCTCGTCCTGTTCGGTCCGCCAGTTCGGCCCGGCGCTCCGTACGGGCAGGTCCGGGCCCCGGGAGCCGGCCCCGGCCGGGCGGTCGCTCCCAGGTCTAGCCCTCGTCAGGAACCGTGTCAACACTATGTCCGGACATTCGGACGAGCCCTTGACACGCCCCTCCGCGACTTGGAGGGTGGGCGATATGACCTCCTCCGTACCTTCTCCGGCCCGTATCCGTATCGGCTCGGCACCCGATTCCTGGGGGGTGTGGTTCCCCGACGACCCACAGCAGGTGCCGTGGGAGCGATTCCTCGACGAGGTCTCGGAGGCGGGCTACGACTGGATCGAACTCGGACCGTACGGCTATCTGCCGACCGATCCCGCCCGGCTCACGGACGAGACGGCCCGCCGCGGTCTCGGGGTGGCCGCGGGCACCGTCTTCACCGGATTGCACCACGGCCCGCAGGTCTGGGACCGGACCTGGGAGCATGTCGCGGGCATCGCGGCACTCACCCGGGCGATGGGCGCCGAACATCTGGTCGTCATCCCGTCTTTCTGGCGGGACGACAAGACGGGCGAGGTGCTGGAGGACCGCAGCCTCACCGCCGCCCAGTGGCGTGACCTCACCACCCAGACGGAACGGCTGGCCCGCGAGGTGGGAGACCGGTACGGACTGCGGATCGTGGTGCACCCGCACGCCGACACGCATGTCGACAGCGAGGAGAACGTCAACCGTTTCCTCGACGCCACCGATCCCGGCCTGGTCTCCCTGTGCCTCGACACCGGCCATTACGCCTACTGCGGCGGGGACAGCGTGAAGCTCATCCGGACCTACGGAGAGAGGATCGGCTACCTGCACCTCAAGCAGGTCGATCCGGTGATCCTCGCCGATGTCGTACGGAACGAGGTGCCGTTCGGCCCCGCCGTCGCGCGCGGGGTGATGTGCGAGCCCCCGGGCGGAGTGCCCGCCCTGGAACCCGTGCTGGACGCCGCGCGCGCCCTCGGGAGGGATCTGTTCGCCATCGTCGAACAGGACATGTACCCCTGCCCGCCCGACAAGCCGCTCCCGATCGCCCGGCGCACCCGTGAGTTCCTCCGCATCTGCGGGCCCGCACGACCGTCGGCCTGAATGAGCCGGCCTCCCGGCCGTCCCTTCCGCCTCCTCTCTTCCGCGTCACGTATGTCCGCGTTCAGCAGGTCTTGTGTCACGAGCTCGCGACGCCCCCTGCCTCGGCTCCGGGACTGCTCGTTCGCCGGGCGAGAGCTGCGTGCACGTACAGCAGGTACAGAGAGGTGGCATTCATGGCGGACAGAACGCTCTGGTCGTACAAGGACATCGCCGCGCACATCCAGGTCCAGCCGGACACCATCCGTTCGTACCGCAAGCACGGGCTGCTGCCTCCTCCTGACGAGGTCCAGCACGGGAAGCCCTACTGGTACGTGGACACCGTGCTCGCGTGGATCGCGTCCCGGCCCAGCAACCGGAAACGCTGAGGCACCGTCGCGTCCCGGCCCAGCAACCGGAAACGCTGAGGGTTCGTGGAAGCCGGGCCCGGCAGTGCTCAGGCGGCCTCCTTGCCGGGTTCGATGATGGTCACACCCGCTCCGGGGGCTGTGCCCATCGCGGCGAGCGCCGCCGGGGCGGCGTCCAGCGGAATGGTGGAGGTCACCAGGAGGTCGGGACGCAGGGTCCCGGCCAGGACCATGTCCATCATCGGCGGGTAATCGTGGGCGGCCATGCCGTGACTTCCCAGGATCTCCAGCTCCAGCCCGATCACCCGCGCCATGGGCAGGACCGGGTCCCCGGCCGCCGGGGGCAGCAGGCCGACCTGGACATGACGGCCCTGCCTGCGCAGACTCCGCACGGACGCGGCGCAGGTGAGCGGGGAGCCAAGGGCGTCGAGGGACAGATGCGCACCGCCACCGGTCAGTTCGCGCACGGCCTCGTCCGCGCCGGCCGGGTGCGCGGAGGCGTCCACGCACTCCGACGCCCCGAACGCCCGCGCCAGCTCGAGCGCGTGCGGCGAGACGTCGACCGCGACGACCCTGGCCCCGCACGCCACGGCGATCATCACGGCCGACAGGCCGACTCCGCCGCAGCCGTGCACGGCGACCCACTCCCCGGGCGCCACCCGGCCCTGACCGACCACCGCCCGGAACGCGGTGGCGAACCGGCACCCGAGCCCCGCGGCGGTGGCGAACGAGAGCCCTTCGGGTACCGCGACCAGATTCACGTCGGCCTGTTCCAGCGCGACGTACTCGGCGAAGGACCCCCAGTGGGTGAACCCCGGCTGGGTCTGCCGCTCACAGACCTGCTGGGCCCCCGCCGCGCAGGCGGCGCACCGGCCGCAGGCGCAGACGAAGGGCACGGTGACCCGGTCGCCGGGACGCCAGTTGTGCACCCCGGCGCCCACCTCCTGGACCACCCCGGCGAGTTCGTGCCCCGGTACGTGCGGCAGCACGATGTCCGGGTCATGCCCCGCCCAGCCGTGCCAGTCGCTGCGGCAGAGCCCTGTGGCTGCGACCCGCACCACCACTCCCCCGGCCGGGGCTGTCGGGTCCGGCACGTCCCGTACGCGGGCCTCCTGCCCGAACTCCTCGAACACCACTGCCCGCATGGGTCCCCGCCTCCCGTGTCCCGGCTCACGCCGCCCGGCTCTGATACCGGCGTTCACGCCTCCTGGCGCTGATACCGGCTCCTGGATCCGGCGAATCTACGCTCCTGCCGCGATCTTGTCCCGGTCCCTGTCCCGGCCGCCGGCTCCGGGTGTCTTCTCGGCGTCCCGGCCCCCGGCCGGAACGGCCTCCCCCTCGCTCAGTCCGAACCGCTGGTGGAACGCGCGCAGCGGTGCGGGCGCCCACCAGGTGACCCGGCCCATCAGCTTCATGACGGCCGGCACGAGCAGACTGCGTACCACCATGGCGTCCATCAGCACGGCCAGCGCGATCCCGAGCCCGAGCATCTTGGTGTTGGTGACTCGCGAGGTACCGATGGCGACCATCACCACGGCGAGGATGACGGCGGCGGCGGTGATCAGCCCCCCGGTGTGGCGCAGGCCGTACGTCACGGAGTGCTCGTGGTCGCCTGAGCGGTCGTACTCCTCCTTGATCCGGGAGATCAGGAACACGCCGTAGTCCATGGAGAGGCCGAAGGCGACGCAGAACATCAGGACGGGCAGAGTCGTCTCGATGTCACCGGTGCTGGTGAAGGCGAGGAGGCCGGACAGGTTCCCGTCCTGGAAGACCCACACCACCGCCCCGAACATGGCTGTCAGACTGAGGGCGTTGAGCACGACCGCCTGGAGCGGTATCAGGACGCTGCCGGTCAGCAGGAAGACCAGCAGCAGCGTCACGACGACGATGATGCCCACCGCCCAGGGCAGCCGGTCCGCTATGGCGGCCTTGGAGTCGACCAGAACGGCTGCGGCACCGGTCACCGAGGTGTCGAACGGCGCGGGCTCGGCCCGGAGGTCCTGCACCAGGTCCTGGGCCCTCTGGCCGACGGGCTCACCGGCCGGCAGCACCTCGTAGTAGGCGAAGCCGTCGCCCGTGACGGGTCCGTCGACCCGCTGCACCCCGGGGAGCGCGCGGAGCCTGTCCCGGAAGTCGGCGTACTGGCCGGGGCTCGCCGGGCCCTCGGCGAGCACGTCGAGGCCACCGCCCGGACTCCCCGGGAAGCCGTCCCGTATGTGGTCCTGGACCACACGGGACTCGGCCGTGGCGGGCAGCTGGCGGTCGTCCGCCGTGCCGAACTTCACCCCGAGGAAGGGGAGTCCCAGGAGCACCAGCGTGACCGTGGTGAGGAGGGCGAAGACCGGTGCCCTGCGCATCACGAGCACCGAGAAGCGGGCCCACCCCCTGCCCGAGTCCTCGGCCACGCCCGGAGTCCTCCCGCGACGCAGCAGCCGGCGCAGGTCCAGGGAGTTGACCCGCGGCCCGAGCAGCATCAGTGCCGCAGGCAGCAGGATCAGGGCAGCGGCGGCGGCCAGGAGCACCACGGCGATGCCGGCGTAGGCGAAGGAACGCAGGAAGTACTGCGGGAAGACCATCATCGCGGCCAGCGACACCGCCACCGTCAGAGCGGAGAAGAGCACCGTGCGTCCCGCCGTGCGCAGGGTGATGCCGATCGCCGTACGCGTGTCCGCCCCCGCGGCCAGCTCTTCGCGGAAGCGGCGGACGATGAACAGGGCGTAGTCGATGGCGAGTCCGAGCCCCAGCGCCGTGGTGAGGTTCTGGGCGAAGACCGAGACGTCGGTGAGCTCGGTGATGCCGCGCAGCACCGCGTTGGTGCCGAGGATCGCGACGATGCCGACGCCGAGGGGCAGCAGGGCGGCGATCGCACTGCCGAAGACCACGACCAGCAGCACCAGCGTCACCGGCAGCGCGATGAGCTCGGCCCGCAGGAGATCCTCCTGGATGGTGGTCTGCATCTCGTGCCGCACGGCGAGGGGTCCGCCGACGGAGACCTCCACCGGACCGTGTGTGCCCCGGTAGGCAGGAGCTATGCGGTCGAGGATCTCTCCTGCGGCCTTCTCGTCACCCGCTATCCGGGCAGCGACTATCGCTTCTCGCCCGTCCTCGGAGCGCAGGGCGGGGGACTTCGTCTGCCAGTACGAACCGACACCCCCGACGCCCGGCTCGGCCGACAGACGCTCGGTGATCCGGGCGGCTTCGGCGGCCACCGCCGGATCGTCGACGGAGGCCCCGCCGCTGCCGATCAGCAGGAGCAGATTGGGCTGGGAGGCCGGGAACTCCCTTTCCAGCACCTGGGTGGTGTAGGTCGACTCGGCGTCGGGTGCCTCCCAGCCGCCGCTGCTCATACGGTCGGCCACCCCGCCGCCCGCGAACACGGCCAGTGCCGTGATCACCAGAGCAGCCAGCAGGGCGAGCCGTGGCCGTGCGGTGACGAGGCGGGTCCAGCGCCCGACGCGCTCCGGGCTGTCGACTTCGGGCATGGTGCGGTGTCCCCTTCACCGGGACCCGGGCAGCACAGGGCAGCATGGGTCGGTCATTGCCACGTACACTGGCAAACACGAGTCCTCGCTCGTGTTTTTTCAGAATGCGAGCAACCTCTCGCATTTGTCAACCGCGTCTTGAGAGCTGGGGATGAACCGTGCCGGAGGCCAGAGCCGGAGAAGCCGCCGAGCCCGCACACGGGGAGCAGAAGAACCCGAGGGAGCGGCAGGGAGCGACAGGGCGTACGGGCAGGCGCAGCCCGGACGCCCCCGGCGGCCGGGGCGCCGGGGAGGCCTCGGGTACGGGCGCCGACCGGCCGCGCCGCCGTCAGGCACGCGGGGAAGCCCGTATCGCCCAGCTGCTCGAAGCGGCCGCCGGCGTCTTCAGCGCCAACGGCTACAACGGCGCCAGCACCAACGCCATCGCCCGCGAGGCGGGCGTCTCCCCGGGCACGCTCTACCAGTTCTTCCCCAACAAGGAAGCCATCGCCGTCGAGCTCGGCGACCAGCTCATGCACCGCTGGCGGGAGACCTACGGGGCCGCGTTCGTCGTCAGCCACCTGGAACTGCCGCTCGACCGGATGCTGGACGCCGTCCTCGACCCGCTGATCGCCTTCAACTGCGAGAACCCGGCCTTCGCCGTCCTCACCCACGGCTCCGAGATCCCGGGCGTGATCAGCCGGGAGCACGACATCCTGCACGCCACGATGCTGAGCAGGACCGAGCAGCTCCTGAGCACCTATCTGCCGGAGCTCCCGGCCGGCCGGACCGCCCGCATCGCCGCCATGTCCTTCGTCCTCTTCAAGGCCGGACTCGACCTGATCATGTCCCACGAGGGGGCGGAACGTGACGCGTACATCACCGAGCTGAAGTCCGTGATGTACCGCTACCTCGAACCTCTGACATGTGACACACCCGACAGGGAGGCATCGGAGCCCACAGATACCCCCTAGGGGTATAGTGGAACACGGGTGGGCGCACCGGGCTTCCTGGCGCCCTCCGTGCCACACCCGCCACATCCATGTGTGCCTGCGTAGAGGAGAACGACATGACGGCCGAAACCGATACTCCCCGAACCACCGGATCCTGCTGCTCGTCCGGCGGTGGCCACAACGGCGGCTCGGCCGACGTGCAGGTGGGCAGCGTCACCGAGGTGTACGAGGTGAAGGGCATGACCTGCGGCCACTGCGAAGGGGCCGTGTCCGAGGAGATCTCCGCGCTCGCGGGCGTCACCTCCGTGAAGGCGGAGGCCGCCACCGGCAGGGTGACGGTCACCTCCTCCGCACCGCTGGCCGAGGACGCCGTACGCGAGGCCGTCGACGAGGCGGGCTACGAGCTCGTGGGCCGCGCCTGAAACCGGCCCGCCCGCCCGCCCCGTCCGGGCCGCGCTCCGGCCCACCGGAGTGCGCACACCCGGCCGCGCGGGCCGAGGCACTCCCACTGGGCCGACGCACTCCGGTGGGCTCGCATCATCGACGGCCCGCACCGCCCACACCTCCCGGCGGCGCACGGTCCACCGGCTGCTTGCGTGCCACCCCGCACCTCCGCCGGGCCGGATCGCCACCGGAGGAAGCAGATACTGGTGGGGAAACGGCCCGACTGCTCGACCCAGGAGCCCGCACACATGGCCAGCACCACGGCAGCCGAGGTCCCGGCTGCGCAGACTTCCGAGGCCGAGCTCTTCATCGGCGGAATGACCTGCGCCTCGTGCGCGGCCCGCGTCGAGAAGAAGCTCAACCGGATGGACGGGGTCGTCGCAACCGTCAACTACGCGACGGAGAAGGCCCGCGTCCGCTTCGGGCCCGGGACCGCGCTGGACGACCTCGTCGCCACGGTCGAGAAGACGGGATACACGGCACGGCCGGTCGTACGCGCCGCCGCCGCACCGCATCCCCCGGCCCCGCCCGCACCTGCCTCGCCGCCGCTGCCAACGACAACAGCCCAGGCCGACGCAGGCGCCGCCCCAGCGGAGGCCGAGAGCCGCACCACCGCGGAGGCCGAGAGCCGCACCACCGCGGAAGCCGACCCCGGCACCGGCACGGCCCGCCGCACCGACACGGGCCGCAGCACCACCACGGACGCCCCCACAGGCGCACTCGCGGACGCGGACACGGACCCCGCCCGCGACGCCGACGGGGATGCCGGCCTCGCCGCGCTCCGGCAGCGCCTCCTGGTCACGGCGGCCCTCGCCGCCCCCGTGGTCCTGATGGCCATGGTCCCCGCCCTCCAGTTCGACAACTGGCAGTGGCTCTCCCTCACCCTCGCCGCCCCCGTCGTCGTCTGGGGCGGCCTGCCTTTCCACCGTGCCGCCTGGACCAACCTGCGGCACGGCGCGGCGACGATGGACACCCTGGTGTCCATCGGCACCCTGGCGGCCTTCTGCTGGTCGGTGGGGGCGCTGTTCCTCGGGGACGCGGGCATGCCGGAGATGCGACACGGCTTCGACGTCTCCGCCTCCCGCTCCGACCCCTCCTCCACCATCTACCTGGAGGTCGCGGCAGGAGTAACCGTTTTCATCCTGCTGGGCCGCCACCTGGAGGCGCGGTCCAAGCGGAAGGCCGGCGCCGCCCTGCGCGCGCTGCTGCGTCTCGGCGCGAAGGACGTCGCCGTCCTCCGCCCCGCCGCACGGCCGGAGGACGGAACCATGGAGGTACGTGTCCCCGTCGGGCGGCTCTCCGTCGGCGACCGCTTCGTCGTCCGCCCCGGCGAGAAGATCGCCACCGACGGCACCGTCGTCGAAGGTTCATCCGCCGTCGACACCTCGATGCTCACCGGCGAGTCGCTGCCGGAGGACACCGTCCCGGGTGACACCGTCACCGGCGCCACCCTGAACATGTCCGGGCGCCTGGTCGTCGAGGCGACCCGCGTCGGCGCCGACACCCAGTTCGCCCGGATGTCCCGGCTCGTCGAGGACGCCCAGAACGGCAAGGCCGCCGCCCAGCGCCTCGCGGACCGGATCTCCGCGGTCTTCGTCCCCGTGGTCCTCCTGATCGCCCTCGGGACCCTCGTCGCGCACCTGCTCGCCACCGACGACATCACGGGCTCGTTCACGGCCGCCGTGGCCGTCCTGATCATCGCCTGTCCGTGCGCCCTGGGTCTCGCGACGCCCACCGCCCTCATGGCGGGCACAGGCAGAGGCGCCCAGCTGGGCATTCTCATCAAGGGCCCCGAGGTCCTGGAGACCGCACGCAGGATCGACACGATCGTCCTCGACAAGACGGGCACGGTCACCACGGGGCGCATGAGTCTCGGCCAGGTGCACACGGCGCCCGGTACGTCCGAGGACGATGTACTCCGGCTCGCCGGCGCCCTCGAGAGCGCCTCGAACCACCCCGTGGCGCGTGCGGTGGCCGCCGGGGCGGCTGTCCGCGCCGGAGCCACGCTGCCCGCCCCGGCGGACTTCACGGACGTCCCCGGGCTGGGGGTGCGCGGCACCGTGGAAGGGCACCGCGCGCTGGTGGGCAGGCCGCAGCTCCTCGCCGATGCCGGGATCACCCTGCCGGGCCCCCTGGCCTCCGCCCTGGCGGATGCGGCGGCTCAGGGCCGTACGGCGGTCGCCGTCGCCTGGGACGACGCCGCCAGGGGGGTGATCGAAGTGGCCGACGCGGTGAAGGAGAGCAGCGCGGAGGCCGTCGCGGAGCTGCGCGCGCTGGGCCTCAGGCCCATTCTGCTGACCGGCGACAACCAGGCCGTGGCGGATGCCGTGGCCCGCGCCGTCGGGATCGACGAGGTCCACGCGGAGGTGTTGCCGGAGGAGAAGGTGCAGGTGGTCCGGCGCCTCCAGGCCGAGGGCAGGTCCGTCGCCATGGCAGGTGACGGCGTCAACGACGCGGCCGCTCTCGCGGTGGCCGATCTCGGCCTGTCGATGGGGACGGGGACGGACGCGGCGATCGAGGCGGGCGATCTCACGCTCGTTCGTGGAGATCTCAAGGTGGCCGCTGACGCCATCCGCCTGTCTAGGCGTACGCTGTCGACCATCAGAAGCAACCTCTTCTGGGCCTTCGGCTACAACGTGGCCGCACTGCCTTTGGCTGCGTTCGGGCTGCTCAGCCCCATGATCGCGGGTGCGGCAATGGCGTTCTCGTCGGTCTTCGTGGTGAGCAACAGCCTGAGGTTGCGCTCCTTCACATAATTTCTACAAAGAGACTTAGATCACACCGATTTGAGGGTAACCATCTGATGGGTTGGTGAGTCTAAGAGTGCGATGCCAAGGATGTCTTGGGGGACGTCCGACGGAGTGTCTTGGGGGACGCTCCTGGCAAGCGTGGCCGGGGCACGTGCACCGGGGAGCTTTGAGCGGCCCTCCCGTGCGTACGTACCCCGGCAGTCGCACAGCAGGACCGAACTGAATAGGCACCACCGAAAAACAACGGGAGTTCAGGCTCCCTTCAGACGCCCGGCCGGATCCCGTGGGGGGAATCCGCTCCGGGATATGGGAAGCGCCCCGTCCGTCGACCCGTGGGGGGATCGACGGCGGGGCGTTTCTCGCTTGTACAGCGGACGTCCGGGCGGCCGTACGGGCGTAACCGTCTCGCGGGCCCGGGAGATCCCGAGGCCCCGGAACGCCGAATCGCCCCGGACACCGCGCTCTGAACTGTGCGAGCGCGGTACGCGGGGCGAAGGATGCCGGCAGCGAGCGGCCGGGGTGGAGCAGTGGGCAGCGGCCCTGGAGGCTTCAGCGGCCCTCGGCCGGGACGAAGTCGCGCAGGACCTCGCCGGTATAGATCTGGCGCGGGCGGCCGATGCGCGATCCCGGCTCCTTGATCATCTCGTGCCACTGGGCGATCCAGCCCGGGAGCCGGCCGAGCGCGAAGAGCACGGTGAACATCTCGGTCGGGAAGCCCATGGCCCGGTAGATCAGGCCGGTGTAGAAGTCCACGTTGGGGTAGAGGTTGCGCGAGACGAAGTACTCGTCGGAGAGCGCGTGCTCCTCCAGCTGGAGCGCGATGTCGAGCAGCTCGTCGGACTTGCCGAGCGACGACAGCACGTCGTGGGCGGCGGCCTTGATGATCTTGGCGCGCGGGTCGAAGGACTTGTACACCCGGTGGCCGAAGCCCATCAGGCGGACGCCGTCCTCCTTGTTCTTCACCTTCTGGATGAAGGAGTCGACGTCGCCGCCGTTGGCCTGGATGCCTTCGAGCATCTCCAGCACCGACTGGTTGGCGCCGCCGTGCAGCGGGCCCCACAGGGCGGAGATGCCGGCGGAGATCGAGGCGAACATGTTCGCCTGCGAGGAGCCGACCAGGCGCACGGTCGAGGTGGAACAGTTCTGCTCGTGGTCCGCGTGCAGGATGAGCAGCTTCTCCAGCGCCGAGACGACGACCGGGTCCGGCACGTACTCCTGGGCCGGGACGGAGAAGGTCATGCGCAGGAAGTTCTCGACGTAGCCGAGGTCGTTGCGCGGGTAGACGAACGGGTGACCGATCGACTTCTTGTACGCGTACGCCGCGATCGTCGGAAGCTTGGCCAGCAGCCGGATCGTCGAGAGGTGACGCTGCTCCTCGTCGAACGGGTTGTGGCTGTCCTGGTAGAAGGTGGACAGCGCGCTGACGACCGAGGAGAGCATGGCCATCGGATGGGCGTCGCGCGGGAAGCCGTCGAAGAAGCGCTTGACGTCCTCGTGCAGCAGCGTGTGCTGGGTGATCTCGTTCTTGAAGGCCGACAGCTCGTCGACCTTCGGAAGGTCACCGTTGATCAGCGTGTAGGCGACCTCGAGGAACGTCGAGCTCTCGGCGAGCTGCTCGATCGGGTAGCCGCGGTACCGCAGGATGCCCTGCTCGCCGTCGAGGTAGGTGATGGCGGATTTGTACGCGGCCGTGTTGCCGTATCCGCTGTCCAGCGTGACCAGGCCCGTATTGGCCCGGAGCTTCCCGATATCGAAGCCCTTGTCGCCGACGGTGCTGTCGATCACCGGGTAGGTGTACTCGTCATCGCCGTACCGCAGTACTACAGAGTTGTCGCTCTCGCTCACGTCATCCCTCACCGACGTAGTGCCTCTTCTTCGAGGTGCCCTGACTGTCTCCACCCTCCCCCATTTGGCTCAGGAGAGTGCACTCGGGGTCGTCCATTGGACCTACTGGCGGCACTGAGTGCCGTCAACTTTCTCATCCTGCCCCCTGGGATCCGGTTCCGGAAGGGCTCAGTGATGTTTCCCACCGTTTTGATCGATCATTTTTTCGGAGGAGTCTTCGACCGTTCCGCCCCGCAGCCGGAAATCCAGCGCCGTACAGCGTCTGCCTGCGGAAACAGTGCGGACGGCCTGGCCGATGGCCTTGCGTGAACCGACCAGCACGACCAGCTTCTTGGCCCTGGTCACAGCGGTGTACAGCAGGTTCCGCTGGAGCATCATCCAGGCGCTGGTCGTGACGGGGATGACGACCGCCGGGTACTCGCTGCCCTGGGAGCGGTGGATGGTCATCGCGTAGGCGTGGGCCAGCTCGTCCAGCTCGTCGAAGTCGTAGACGATCTCCTCGTCCTCGTCAGTGAGGACCGTCAGCTTCTGCTCGTCCGCGTCGAGGGCCGTGACGACTCCGACCGTGCCGTTGAAGACCCCGTTCTCACCCTTCTCGTAGTTGTTGCGGATCTGGGTGACCTTGTCGCCGACCCGGAAGACCCGCCCGCCGAAGCGCTTCTCGGGCAGCCCTGGGCGGCCCGGCGTGATGGCCTGCTGGAGCAGGCCGTTGAGATGGCCGGCGCCCGCGGGGCCTCGGTGCATCGGCGCGAGGACCTGCACGTCACGGCGGGGGTTCAGGCCGAACTTGGCGGGGATGCGCCGGGCCGCCACGTCCACGGCGAGCACCCCGGCGTCCTCGGTCTCGTCCTCCACGAACAGGAAGAAGTCGTCCAGCCCCTGGGTCAGCGGGGGCACCCCGGAGTTGATGCGGTGGGCGTTGGTGACGACGCCGGACTTCTGGGCCTGGCGGAAGATGGTGGTCAGCCGGACCGCCGGGACCGGACCGCGCTCGGCGAGCAGATCCCGCAGCACCTCCCCCGCGCCGACCGAGGGCAGCTGGTCCACATCGCCGACCAGCAGGAGATGGGCACCGGGTGCCACCGCCTTGATCAGCTTGTTGGCGAGCAGCAGATCGAGCATCGACGCCTCGTCGACGACGACCAGATCGGCGTCCAGCGGCCGGTCCCGGTCGTACGCGGCGTCCCCGCCGGGCTTCAGCTCCAGCAGCCGGTGCACGGTGGACGCCTCGGCGCCCGTCAGCTCCGAGAGCCGCTTGGCGGCCCGGCCGGTGGGAGCGGCCAGCACCACCTCGGCGCCACGCGCACGGGCCAGCTCGACCACGGACCGGACGGTGAACGACTTCCCGCACCCCGGGCCGCCCGTCAGCACTGCCACCTTGCGGGTGAGGGCGAGCCGGACGGCCGCCTCCTGCTCGGGGGCCAGCTTCGCCCCCGTACGCCGCGCGAGCCAGGCCAGCGCCTTGTCCCACTCGACGTCCTGGAAGGCCGGCATCCGGTCCTCCGGCGTACGCAGCAGGCGCTGCACCTGGGCAGCGAGGGAGATCTCGGCGCGGTGGAAGGGGACCAGGTACACGGCGGTGACCGGCTGACCGTCCTCGGGCCCGGGGACCTTCTCCCGTACGACGCCCTCCGGGTCCTCCGCAAGCTCCGCCAGGCAGTCGATGACCAGCCCGGTGTCGACCTGGAGCAGCTTCACCCCGTCGGCGATCAGCCGCTCCTCGGGGAGGAAGCAGTGCCCCTGATCCGTGGACTGCGACAGGGCGTACTGGAGTCCCGCCTTGACCCGCTCCGGGCTGTCGTGCGGGATGCCGACGGCTTGGGCGATGCGGTCGGCGGTGAGGAAGCCGATGCCCCAGACGTCGGCTGCCAGCCGGTAGGGCTGGTTCTTCACGACCGAGATCGACGCGTCCCCGTACTTCTTGTAGATGCGGACGGCGATGGAGGTGGAGACGCCGACGGTCTGGAGGAAGACCATGACCTCCTTGATCGCCTTCTGCTCCTCCCAGGCCGCGGCGATCATCTTCGTCCGCTTCGGACCGAGCCCAGGGACCTCGACCAGACGCTTCGGGTGCTGCTCGATGATGTCCAGGGTGTCGACGCCGAAGTGGGTGGTGATGCGGTCGGCCATGACGGGCCCGATGCCCTTGATCAGGCCGGAGCCGAGGTATCTGCGGATGCCCTGGATCGTGGCGGGGAGGACCGTCGTGTAGTTGTCGACCTGGAACTGCTTGCCGAACTGCGGGTGCGAGGCCCAACGCCCCTCCATCCGCAGGGACTCACCGGGCTGAGCGCCGAGCAGCGAACCGACGACGGTGAGCAGGTCCCCCGCCCCTCGTCCGGTGTCGACGCGGGCGACGGTGTACCCGTTCTCCTCGTTGGCGTAGGTGATGCGCTCCAGGACGCCTTCGAGCACGGCCGTGTTGGACATGGTGCCGACGGTACCGGGCGGCTCCGACAGAGGGAGCCGGGCCCTCGAACGGACGCCGCCCCGTCACCACGCCTGCTCCAGGCCGCGAACCGCGGAGACCACCTCACCGACGGGCAGCGTGTTCTCCCGGTGCGCACTGTCCCCCGGTCTCGATCGTGTCCGGGTCGAGCGGCGCAGGGCTGCCGTCCAGGCACCCGATCACGGGGACGTCAGCAGGTGACCGGCTCGACCAGCTCAGGGATCCGGCGTCCGGCACCAGGAGAGGCAGGCCACGGTCAGCCGCGCCGGCCGATGTCGAAGCGCATGTGGAAGTTGCGGAACCGCCGCCTGCCCTCCTGGGCCCCCTGTCCCCGCGTACGTGCGTCCTCCCGGGCCTGGGGCTCGCGTGGCCCACAGGACTACATTCTGACCTGGTGAGGACGCCCGGACGGGCGGTGCCTCTTTCGACGGCGATCGCAGGGCCCCGTTCTCCACGGGCCGCCGGTGCGGCGAACCCCTGCCTGGGCGGAGATTCTCCAGTGGACACATCAAGAACTTCCTGGCGCAACACGACCCACGACTGGGCCGGCACCGTGGACCTCGATCACCTGGCGGGCATCAGGCGGGATCCAGCCGCGTTCGCCCCCGGTGGCACCTGGCACCTCGTCCTGGAGGTCGTCGCGTACGCGGCCGACGAGGCGGAGTGCGGCGGTGGAGGACACTGCGTCGTCGCGCTCCACCCTGATGGTTCCGTCTCGGTGACGGATGACGGGCGGGGCACCGACACCCGCTTCGACGAGCACGGCCAGGTGGTCAGGAAGCCGGTGATGGCGACGAAGGACCTGCGGTTCTTCGACGTCCCCGGGGCGCAGACCCTGCCCGACGGCCACCCGCGCAGGGGCATGTCCGTCGTCGCCGCGCTCAGCGAACGGCTGGCGCACACCAACCGCCGCGCCAACGGATCCTGGACCCAGCTCTACGAACACGGCTCACCGGTATCGGACTTGGAGCGCCTGGCGGACGACGGTACGACCGGGACGACCGTCCACTTCCGCCCCGCCGCACGCCTGCTCCCGGCGGACCCCTCGCCCGGCGACCTCGACCTGCTGTCCGCTGCCTGGCCGCATCTGGCCGTCGAGGTCACGCGAGGGCGGCCGTCGCCCGTGTGACTCCCCCGGCCGGTGGCGAACGACATCCGCGTATGCGCGTTGCAGCGCCGCGCCGGTCGGCTCCTCACGTACGCGCTCCCTGCGGGAGCAGTCCTCGCAGGTCCGGCCGGTAAGGTCCTCCTCATGGGAACTCCGGCGCTGCGGGCGATCGAATGGGACGGGACGCAGTGGGACGACCCGTCCGAGGAAAAGCTGCACGATCTGCTGGCCGACATGAATCTGACCTGGCGATTCGTCATCGTCGAACGGCTGGACGCCGAACCCGCCGGTCAGCACTACATGCAGGTCCATCTCAACGACGACCTGAGCTACCAGGTCGAACATCGTGAAGGCGGCCCGGACAGGCACTTCCAGGCCCATGTGCCGTCCGATCACAGTCCGTTCTGTGTGGAGCCCATCGCGGCGGTGGTCAACGACTGGGCCTTCGGACGTCCGGGCTGGCGGGACGCGCTCGCCTGGACCCCGTGGCCGTCGGCGGAACCGGCGAGCTGAGGCTCCTGGCGCGCCGGGCCGCGCCCCACCTGCCGTAGGAGCAGGCCTACGCCTACGCGAGCACGGCCGTGACCTCGATCTCGACCAGGTGCTCCGGGATGTCCAGGGCGGCGACGCCCAGCATCGTGGCCGGCGGTGCCGAGGTGGTCCCGAGCCGTGCGGCCCCCCGGGAGATTCCCTCCAGGAGCAGGGGCATCTTGTCGGGGGTCCAGTCGACGACGTGGACGTTCAGCTTCGCCACGTCGTCGAAGGAGGCGCCGACACTCTTCAGCGCGGTGCCGACGTTCACGTAGCACTGCTCGACCTGGGCCGCGAGGTCGCCTTCGCCGACCGTGACGCCGTCGGCGTCCCAGGCGACCTGTCCGGCGACGAAGACCAGCTTCGAACCGGTCGAGACCGAGACCTGCCGGTAGACATCGATCTCCGGGAGTCCCGTGGGGTTGGTCATGGTGACGGCCATGCTGTTCTCCTCCTTGCCGCGGAGCCCTGAGGGGCCACGCGTGCTCTCTTGTGGTTACTCGGGAACCGTAGGAGAGTGGCCTCTGACATGGAAGAACGCACTTTTAAGTGACAGGGGAACCTCATGGTGACCAAGCAGCTCAGCGGCTCGCCCGAGGAACAGGCCGACCTCAGGCGCGCGGATTCGCTGGCGCGGGAGATCTTCTCGGACGTCGCCAACAAGTGGGCGCTCCTGATCATCGAGGCCCTGGGTGACGGCACCCTGCGCTTCAGCGAGCTGCGGAGCGCGGTGGAGGGGATCAGCCACAAGATGCTCACCCAGAACCTGCGCATGCTGGAGCGCAACGGTCTGGTCGAGCGCACCGTGTATCCCACGGTCCCGCCGAAGGTCGAGTACACCCTGACCGGACCGGGGCAGGGGCTGCGGAGGACGGTCGACGTGATGTGCGAGTGGACCCACCGGCACATCGGCCACATCGAGGCGGCCAGGAGCGGCTTCGACGGCGACTGAGGTCACGGACGGGCGCACGAAGGTTCCGAGAGCTGCCCGCCCCGGGACCCGGTCACCCGCCGCTCAGGGAAACGTCAGACCGAGATGCCGGTGGAGCGCTTCCCTCTGCCCGGGTGTGGCGAGGACCATGATGCTGTCGTAGCCGGCGCCCGGCTCGCGCGCGAAGCCGACGTTCCGCCATGAGCGCGGGTCATCGCCGTGTGCGGTTTCGGCGATGGCCCGGCAGGCCGCCTCGTGGTCGTAGTAGTCCACTGCGAAGTGCTCGGCCGAGATGGACACCGGCTCGCCGTCCCTCTCGAACTCGAGGGCGTCGAAGCGGCCGCCCTCGAAACCGCCTTCGCCCTCGACGACCCGGACGCCGGAAATGGTGACTCTGCCGCCGGCGGCCTCGGCGGCGTCCGCCAGAAGGCTCGCGTAACCGTCGTGGATGGAGTCGATGTCGTCGGCGTGGACCGAGACCGCCACGCCGAAGCTCTCCAGCGCCTGGGCCGCCGCGTACTGGTCCAGTTCGTCGTCCGCGTAGGTGGCGGCGCGATGGAGAACACTGCGCATCTTCTCCTCCGACACCATGCCGGTCTCGTGGAGGAGCGCACCGATGCGCCTGTAGGTCGTCGAGGATTCGGTCGGCATCCTGGACATCCTGCCGGACGACGGCCGGGCGTTCCGTGGTGGGGGGTGTGGCGCCAGCCTCTCGACCGGGTGCGTGCGGGACGCCGGTACGTCGGGCCCGCCGGGAGGGGGACCTGGCGCCGGAGCGCGAATCGGACGCGGCCCCGGAACGCGGAATGGGGCCCGGCCCACAGGCCGGACCCCCCTCGCTTTCCCCCTCCGTCGGGCTTCCCGTCCCCCCGGCCTCCCCGGAAGTCCCGACGCAAAGTACGACCGGGCAAGGTGCCCAAAGGTTGCACGCCTTGACGATCTCTTTACCCTTGCGCCGTCGAACGGCTCTCAGCAGGCATGTTCCAGGTAACGGGCGGCGACTTCACCGATCACTTCGGCCCCGTCGCGGGCCCAGAGTTCCTCGTTGAAGATCTCGACCTCGATCGGCCCGCCGAAGCCTGTCGCCTCGACCTGCGCGCGCATCGCACGGAAGTCCACGCAGCCGTCACCCAGTTGCCCCCGTCCCACCAGAACTCCCGCCGGGAGCGGGGTGATCCAGTCGGCCAGCTGGAAGGAGTGGATCCGCCCGCCCGCGCCCGCCCGGGCGATCTGCGCGGGCGCCTGGTCGTCCCACCAGATGTGGTAAGCGTCGACGACCACGCCGACCTGTTCGGCCGGGAAGCGCTCCGCGAGGTCCAGGGCCTGGGACAGGGTGGAGACCACGCAGCGGTCCGAGGCGAACATCGGGTGCAGCGGCTCGATCGCCAGGCGGATGCCCCGCTCGGCGGCGTACGGGGCCAGCTCGGCCAGCGCGTCCGCGATGCGCTCGCGCGCGCCGTACAGGTCCTTGTCGCCCTCGGGCAGACCGCCGGAGACCAGGACGAGGGTGTCGGTGTTCACGCCGGCCGCCTCGTCGACCGCGGCCCGGTTGTCGTCCAGGGCGCGGGCGCGCCCTGCCGGGTCGGCCGCCGTGAGGAAACCGCCGCGGCAGAGACTGGTGACGGCGAGGCCCGCCTCCCTCATCAGCTGCCCGGCACGCTCGACGCCGTACTCCTGCACCGGGGCACGCCACAACCCGACGCTGCCGATGCCGGCCTTGGCGCAGCCCTCGACGAGCTCCGGCAGGGACAGCTGCCTGACCGTCTCCTGGTTGATGGAGAGGCGGGACAGTTCGCCGGTCATCGGCTTCCTCCGTGGACGGTCAGCAGGGCGCGCATACGGGCCTCGGCCAGCTCGGGGTCCGGGAACAGGCCCAGTCGGTCGGCCAGTTCGTACGCCTTGGCCAGGTGCGGGAGCGATCGGGCGGACTGCAGGCCGCCGACCATCGTGAAGTGCTCCTGGTGGCCCGCCAGCCAGGCGAGGAACACCACGCCCGTCTTGTAGAAGCGTGTGGGGGCCTTGAAGAGGTGACGCGACAGCTCGACCGTGGGGTCGAGCAGGTCACGGAAACCCTGCACGTCCCCGGTGTCCAGGACCCGCACCGCGTGGGCGGCGAGCGGCCCCAGCGGGTCGAAGATGCCGAGCAGGGCGTGACTGAAGCCCCGGTCGTCGCCCGCGATCAGCTCCGGGTAGTTGAAGTCGTCGCCGGTGTAACAGCGCACCCCGCTGGGAAGCCGGCGCCGTACGTCGATCTCGCGCTCGGCGTCCAGGAGCGAGATCTTGATGCCGTCGACCTTGTCCGGGTGCTCCGAGATGACCTTCAGGAAGGTGTCCGTGGCGGTGTCGAGGTCCGCGCTGCCCCAGTAGCCCTCCAGCGCAGGGTCGAACATGGGGCCGAGCCAGTGCAGGACGACGGGCTCGGAGGCCTGGCGCAGGAGATGGGCGTACATCTCCAGGTAGTCCTCGGGGCCGTTCGCGGCGGCGGCCAGCGCGCGGGAGGCCATCAGGATGGCCTGCGCGCCGCTCTCCTCGACCAGGGCGAGCTGCTCCTCGTACGCGGCACGCACCTCGGGCAGGGTGGCGGGGCCGGTGAGCTGGTCGGTGCCCACACCGCAGGCGATCCGGCCGCCCACGGACTTCGCCTCGGCGGCGGAGCGGCGGATCAGCTCCGCCGCGCCCGCCCAGTCCAGGCCCATGCCGCGCTGCGCGGTGTCCATGGCCTCCGCGACACCCAGGCCGTGCGACCAGAGGTGGCGGCGGAAGGCGAGGGTGGCGTCCCAGTCGACGGCGACGGGGTCGTCGGGGCTGATGTCGGCGTACGGGTCGGCGACGACGTGGGCGGCGGAGAAGACCGTACGGGAGGCGAGCGCAGCGCCGTTCGGCGCCAGGTCGAGCGGGGTGGCCCGGGGTTCGTACGGGCCCTGCGGGAGGTGGATGGTCACAGGGTCAGCTCCGGTACGTCGAAGCGGCGGCCCTCGGCCGAGGACTTGAGGCCCAGCTCGGCGAGCTGCACGCCCCGGGCGCCGGCCATCAGGTCCCAGGTGTAGGGCTCGTCCAGGACGATGTGGCGCAGGAAGAGCTCCCACTGGGCCTTGAAGCCGTTGTCGAACACGGCGTTGTCGGGGACTTCCTGCCACTGGTCGCGGAAGGACTCGGTGACGGGGAGGTCGGGGTTCCAGACCGGCTTGGGGGTCGCCGAGCGGTGCTGGACGCGGCAGTTGCGCAGACCCGCGACGGCGGAGCCGTGGGTGCCGTCGACCTGGAACTCGACGAGCTCGTCGCGGTTCACGCGGACCGCCCAGGAGGAGTTGATCTGGGCGACGGCGCCGCCCGCCAGCTGGAAGATGCCGTACGCGGCGTCGTCGGCGGTGGCGGCGTAAGGCTTGCCGTGCTCGTCCCAGCGCTGCGGGATGTGCGTCTGGACGTGCGCGGAGACGCTCGTGACCTGCCCGAACAGCTCGTGCAGGACGTACTCCCAGTGCGGGAACATGTCGACGACGATGCCGCCGCCGTCCTCCGCACGGTAGTTCCAGGAGGGGCGCTGGGCGTCCTGCCAGTCGCCTTCGAAGACCCAGTAGCCGAACTCGCCGCGCACGGAGAGGATCTCGCCGAAGAAGCCGCCGTCGATGAGGCGCTTCAGCTTGAGCAGACCCGGCAGGAAGATCTTGTCCTGGACGACGCCGTGCTTGATGCCGGCGTCCCGGGCGAGACGGGCCAGGTCGAGTGCGCCTTCGAGGTCCGTGGCGGTGGGCTTCTCGGTGTAGATGTGCTTGCCCGCCGCGATCGCCTTCTTGATCGCCTCGACGCGGGCCGAGGTGACCTGGGCGTCGAAGTAGATGTCGATCGACTCGTCGGCGAGCACCGCGTCCAGGTCGGTCGACCACTCGGTCAGGCCGTGCTGGGCCGCGAGTTCCTCCAGCGCGTGGGCGCGGCGGCCGACGAGTACGGGTTCCGGCCACAGCACCTCGCCATCTCCGAGGTCGAGGCCGCCCTGCTCGCGGATCGCGAGGATCGAGCGCACCAGGTGCTGCCGGTATCCCATGCGTCCCGTGACGCCGTTCATGGCGATGCGCACTGTCCTGCGTGTCACGAAAGTTCCTCCATACAGCCGTAGCAAGCGCTTTCTATGCGGTATGACGCTAGCCTGCCGACAGCGACCCGGACAAGAGGGGCCGCGCCACAACTCCTCGGAGGAGAGCCATGACAGTCACCCTGGCGGACGTCGCGGCCCGCGCCCGGGTGTCCCCGGCCACCGTGTCGCGCGTGCTGAACGGCAACTACCCGGTGGCATCGTCCACCCGGGAGCGGGTCCTGCGCGCGGTGGACGACCTGGACTACGTGCTCAACGGCCCGGCCAGCTCACTCGCCGCCGCCACGTCCGACCTGGTGGGCATCCTGGTCAACGACATCGCCGACCCGTTCTTCGGGATCATGGCGGGCGCCGCGCAGAGCGAGATCGGCGGCCCGGGCGACGGCTCCGGCCGCGCGGGCGGCGAGAAGCTCGCCGTCGTCTGCAACACCGGAGGCTCCCCCGAGCGCGAACTCACCTATCTCACCCTGCTCCAGCGCCAGCGCGCCGCGGCCGTCGTCCTCACCGGCGGCGCGCTGGAGGACCCGGCCCACCAGGCCGCGATGTCCGCGAAGCTGGCGAAGCTCGCGGACGCCGGCACCCGGATCGTCTTCTGCGGACGCCCGCCGCTGCCGGACACCGACGCGGTCGTCGCCGCTCTCGCCTTCGACAACCGGGGCGGAGCCAGGCGCCTCACCGAGCACCTGATCGCCCTGGGGCACCGGCGGATCGGTTACGTCGCTGGCCCCCTGGAACGCACCACGACCCGGCACAGGCTGGAGGGCCACCGCGAGGCCATGAAGGCGGCCGGGCTGCAGGGTGACGAGGAGAACCTCACCGAGCACGGCCCGTACGACCGGAGCTCCGGATACGACGCCACGGCCGAACTGCTGCGCCGCGCACCCGATGTGACGGCCGTCGTCGCCGCCAACGACACCGTGGCACTGGGTGCCTGCGCGGCGGTACGGGACCGTGGGCTCCGTATCCCCGAGGACGTCTCGGTGGCCGGATTCGACGACCTGCCGTTCTCGGTGGACGCCGTACCGGCGCTGACGACCGTACGGCTGCCGCTGTTCGAGGCGGGG
The DNA here is from genome assembly GCF_040611875.1 of Streptomyces sp. NPDC006516. Taxonomy (NCBI): domain Bacteria; kingdom Bacillati; phylum Actinomycetota; class Actinomycetes; order Kitasatosporales; family Streptomycetaceae; genus Streptomyces; species Streptomyces sp. NPDC006516. The sequence goes on along the minus strand of NZ_JBEXPD010000001.1, from coordinate 338,692 downwards.
GCACGGGCGGGGCGGCTGGCGATGGGCAAGGAGACACCGCCGCCCGGGGGCATCGCGACCATCGACGCGGAGCTCATGGAGCGGGGATCGACGGCGGCTCCCTCCCGCTGATCCCGTACGTGCGGGCCCCGCACCCCGAAAGATGGGGGCGACTCCCCCATGTGCCGGGCCCCGGCACCCCCCAGGATGTGCACGGGGGATCCGCCGGGGCCTCCTCGGACCGGGGAGGTGAACGCGGTGGTGGAGAAGGAGACGATCGGCAATGCGGCGTCACCGGACGGCGCGGGCACCGGGAGCGAGGCCCTCGGCCGGGACACCGAGGACCACTTCCCGGTGCGGGACACCGAGGACCACACCGCCGTACGGGACGCCGCGGACCTGTTCGGTCTCCGGCAGCCGGGTGAGCCCTGGTGGGTCGCCGGCACCGTCGGGCCGCCCCCGGCAGCCGAGCCCGACTGGGCGCGGTTCGTCCGGGAGGCCGTCGCCCGGGCACCGCGCACGGCGCGGATCGCGGACCGGCCCTACCCGGAGCTGACCGGCTTCGTCCCGGTCGTCGCCCCCTTCGCGGCGCTGGCCGCCGGCCGGACCGCGCGCACGGCGTCCGGGGACGGCGGCGGACAGGCGGGCCCGGTCTCCTGCGCCCCCGGGGTCCTGGACGGCTTCCGGCGCGACCTGGAACGGCGCCTGGCCCTGCTGGCCGCCCGGACCCTCGTGTGGGAACTCCACGAGGCACGGATCAACGGCCGTCTGAGCGGTTCCGGGCCGCACGAACGCTTCCAGGACTTCGTACGGCTGACCGCGAGCCGGGCGGGACTCGCCTCGCTCGTCACCGTCTATCCGGTCCTGGCCAGGATCCTCGCGCAGACGGCCATGAACGCGGCCGACGCCTTCGCCGAGATGCTCGGCAGGCTCGCGGCGGACAGGGAGGTGCTCGGGTCCTGGGCGGTGCTCGGCGACGGGGACCTCCTCGGCTCCGCCACGGCGCTCGGGGACGGGCCCGCGGGACGGCTCACCGGCTACGGTCCCCACGCCCTGACCGAGGTCGAGAGCGGTACGGGCGACTGCCACCGCGGAGGCCGGTCGGTGATGCTCCTGCGGTTCGCCGACGGCGCCCGGCTGGTGTACAAGCCACGCCCGCTCGCCGCGCACCGGCACTTCGGCGCTCTGGTGCACTGGTTCAACTCCCTCGCGGGTACGCCAGGTCTGCGGATACCCCGGGTCCTGGACCGGGGAGCGTACGGCTGGGCGGAGTTCGTCGAGGACGCCGCCTGCCGCTCGGCGGAGGAGACCACGCTCTTCTACCGCCGGCTGGGCGCGCTGCTGGCCCTGCTGCACGTCCTGGACGGCACGGACCTGCACCACGAGAACCTCGTCGCCCACGGGCCGCATCCCGTCCTGGTCGATGTGGAGACGCTGTTCCATCCGCCCCTGACCCAGGCCCCGCCCGCCGATCCGGCCACCCGTGCCCTGCACGGCTCGGTGCACCGGGTCGGGCTGCTCCCGCAGTTGCTCGTCGGGGACACCACCGCCCTCGACATGTCGGCCGTCGGCGGCGGCCGGGCGGCCTCCTCACCACTGGAGACCGCCGCCTGGGCCGCGGCGGGCACCGACACCATGCACCTGGTGCGCAGGACGGGGCGGTTCACCGAGTCGGCCAACCGGCCCACGCTGGACGGGGTCCTGGCGGATCCGTTCCAGTACACAGACGCCCTCTGCGAGGGTTTCCGCGCCGCCTACACCGCCGTCGGCGAATCCCGTGACGAACTGCTGGGGCCCAAGGGCCTGCTGCGGATCTTCGAGGCCGACGAGACCCGCTTCGTGTCCCGGCCGACCTGGACGTACGCCACGCTGCTGCACGAGTCGACCCACCCCGACCTGATGCGGGACGCGGCCGAGCGCCAGCAGGTGTTCGCACTCCTGCGCACCGGCGCCCTGGGGGCCCCCGCGCTGGCCGGCCTGGAGGACGAGGAGATCACGGAGCTGTGGCGGGGCGACGTCCCGGTCTTCACCACGCGCCCGGGTCTCACCGACCTGTGGAGCGGTGACGGGCGCAGGCTGCGCGGGCCCGCCGGACCCTCCGGGATGGCGCGGGTGGAGGCGAAGATCCGCGCCCTGGACACCGTGGACCGGCTGGACCAGGAGCGGATCATCCGTACCGCCATGGTGAGCACCTCCACCGCGCACGCGCACCGCGCGACCGCCTCGGCGAGGCCGAGGACCGAGGCCACCGCACCGGAACCGGAGCGCCTGCTGGCCGCCGCGCGATCGGTGGGCGACCAGCTGATCTCGCTCGCGTACCACGGCGGCGGCCGGACCAACTGGATCGGTCTGGAGCTGCTCGGCGAACGCTACTGGCGGCTCACCCCGCTCGCGGCGGACCTGGCGGGAGGCTACACCGGGCCCGCCCTGTTCCTCGCGCAGCTGGCGTCCCTGACCGGGGCCGCCCGCTACGCCGACGCGGCCCTGGCCGCTCTGGCGCCCCTGCCGGGCCTGCTGGACGCGCTGCACCTGCGGGGCGACGATCTCGGGGTGCTCGGTTCCGGCGCGTTCTCCGGCCTGGGCGGCATCGCCTACGCCTTGGCCGAGGTCGGGACACTGCTGAATGACAGCCGGGTGCTCGACTGGGCGGGCCCGGCCGTCCGGCTCGCCTGCGCGGCGAGTTCGGCCGAGGAGGGGCTCGGGGTGCGCGGCGGCGCGGCCGGCGGGCTGGTGTCGATGCTGGCCGTGCACCGGACCACCGGCAGGACCGAGGCCTGGCGAGGCGCCGAGCGGTGCGCCGAACGGCTGGTGGGGGCGCCCGCGGCGACCGGGGGGTTCGCCGACGGGGCGGCGGGCATCGGCTGGTCGCTGCTGCGGTTCGCCGGGTCGGGGGGCGGCCCGCGCCACAGGGACGCCGGGCTGGACGCCCTGCGCCGTGCCGTGCGGGGGGCCGTCGTCGGCCGGGCCTGGTGCGAGGGTGCGTCGGGGGTCGCGCTGGCGATCGCCGACAGCCCGCAGGCGCTGGCCGATCCGGAGCTCCGCGACTGGCTCGCGGAGCGGGCCGGGGAAGTGGCCCGGGCCGCGCCGCAGGGCGACGACAGCCTGTGCCACGGCGAACTGGGCGTACTGGAGCTGCTCGGCCACGCCGCCCTGCCCCGCCTGCGCCCGCACTGGCTGCGCCGGGCCGGCACCCTGCTGGCCGCCGCCGACCGGGCGCAGCCGCACTGCGGGACGCCCGGACACGTACCTCACCCCGGGCTGCTCACCGGTCTGTCGGGCATCGGACACGGACTGCTGCGGGCGGGGTTCCCCGACCGGATCGGCCCGGCACTGCTCATGCGCCACTCCACGGGGGCCGACCGCGCCCACGTGCCCATGACGATCCTGACCAACGACCGGAAGAAGAGACAGACATGACCCAGATCAGCGAATCGGCCGGATACGTGGACGTCACCGCGGCGCACGAGGGCGCCTTCGAGCACCCCGCGGGCCGGATATCGCTCGGCAACAACGGCGGGCTGGGTCTGCGCAGCAGACTCCTCAGCGCCGCGGACGGGGACACCAACGGCCCCGACCTGCCGTGGACCACGTTCACGGTCCCGATGTAACGTTTCCCGCCAACTGCGCACGTCATGACGGGAATGTGCCTACTGCCGCACTCTGTACGGCTCCAGTAGCCTGCGGCCATGCGTGCGAATTCGCCGGTCGTCGTCGGACGTGACGAGGAGATCGGCCTGCTGAGCAGCGCCCTGGACGCCGCGCGACGGCGTTCGGGGCGCGCGCTGTTCCTCGTCGGGGAAGCGGGGATCGGCAAGTCCCGGCTGGTGGGTGAGTGTGCCTACCGGGCCTACGGGCTCGGCATGCCGGTGCTGCGCGGACGGGCGGGATCCACCGGCCTCGTCGTGCCGTTCCGGCCTCTGGTGGAGGCCCTCTCGTCCCATTTCCGTGCGGCGGGCACGCCGACCGATCCTGAACTGACGCCGTACCACCCCGCGTTGGCCAGGCTGGTCCCGGAGTGGCGGAGCGGGGCTGCGGCCGGCTACACGGAGACCGTGGTCGAGCTGGCGGAGGCCCTGCTGAGGCTGCTGTCCGTCCTGGGCCGGGAGAGCGGCTGCGTGATGCTGCTGGAGGACCTCCACGACTGCGACACGGAGACCGTCGCCGTCGTCGAGTACGTCGTCGACAACCTGGCGGACCTCCCCGTGCTGCTGCTGGGCACCCTGCGCCAGGAGCCCGGCAGCGCCCCGGACCTCGTACGCTCCGCGGAGCAGCGCCACACCGCGACGGTGGTGGAGTTACGGGGGCTCGACGACGCGCAGGTGCGGGCCCTGACCGGGGCCTGTCTGGAGACGCCGCCCGAGCTGATCCCCGAAGCGGTGCAGCGCCGCCTGGTCGAGCGTGCGGCGGGCAACCCCTATCTGGTCGAGGTGCTGCTCGACGACCTGCTGGACACCGGCAGACTGCGGCGTACCGGGGACGGCTGGGAGGCGGCGGACCAGCCCGACGGAATGCTCCCGTCGCGCATCCTGCGGAGCTGGTCGCACCGGCTCGACCGGATGGACGAGCCGGTACGGGACCTGTTGCTGACGGCGGCCACCCTGGGCGGCCAGTTCTCCGTGCCGGTCCTCCAGGCCGTCACCGGGCTGGAGGACCGGGCCCTGTTCACGCATCTGCGGTCCGCGGTCGAGACGGGAGTGATCGCCCCCGACGGGGCGGCTCCCGACCGCTACGCCTTCCGGCACACGCTCACCGCCGAGGCGCTGGTCTCCTCCCTCGCACCGGCGGAGCGGGCGGCCCTGGCCCGGCGCGCCGCGGCGGCCGTCGAACGGTCCGGGGAACCGCTGGACGAGGACCGGCGGCAGCTCGTGGCCGCGCTGGAACTCGCGGCGGGCAACCGGGAACGGGCCGCGCGCCAGTTCGCCGAGGCGGGACGGCGGATGCTGGCCGCGGGTTCGCACGGCTCGGCCGTGGTGCTGCTGGAACGTTCCCGCTCCCTGGCGGCGGACGCCGACGTCGCCGCCGTCACCGAGTCCCTGGCGGTGGCCAGGGCCGAGGGCGGCGACCTGGACGGGGCCCTGGCCCTGGCCGACTCCCTGCCTTCGCTGCCCGCGCGCTCGGAGGCGGCGGCCAGGCGCGGGGACGCCCACATCAAGATCGCCTGGGTAGCCGTCATGGCGGAGCGCCCTAAGGACACGGCACGTCAGATCGGCATGGCCAGGGCCCTGTTCGGCCCGTCGCCGTCACCGGCGCGCCGGGCTTCGCTCGCCGTGGTCGACGGGCATCTCTCGCTGCTCCCCGGTGAGGACCCGCGCGATCCGGAGGCTGCCGAACTGGCCGCGCGCCGGGCCGCCGAGACCGCCGAGGCGGAAGGGCTTCCGGTCGTGGCGTGCCAGGCCTGGCAGTTGCTGGCGCTCCTGCACCGGGAGCGGGGGTTCGACGCCGCCGAGGTGTGCCTGGAGCGGATGCTCACCCTGTCCACCGAGCACTCCCTGCCGCTCTGGCGGGTGGAGGCTCTGGTGCGTCTGGGGGTGAACGCCTTCATGCGCACCGGAGACGCGGCCCGTCTGCACTCGGCGCGGGCGGCTGCGGAGGAGCTGGGCTCACTGCTGCTTGCGCAGACGGTCGACGGGCTGCTCGCGATGAACGCCGTGATGTGCGCCCGGTGGGAGGAGGCGGAGGAGATCACCGCCCGGTCGGTGGAGGCGAGCGCCAGGATCGGCAACCACGGCGCGCACCGTTACCTGCTGCTGGCCGGGGCGGCGGCAGCGGCTCACCGGGGCCGCCGCCGGGAGACGGAGCGCGCCCTCACCGCGTTCCGCCGGGCGGGAGGCGAGCAGTCCGCGCTGGCCCCCCTGCGGCTGGGCTTCTGCGGGGCCTTCGGCGCGCTGCTGGAGGAGGACCGCCCCGGGGCGGTCGCGGCACTGGACACCGCCCTGGCCTGGGAGCGGGACCACCCCAGTTACTACTACCTCAGCGGACGCTACGGACTGCGCCCTCTGCTGCGGGTGCTGACCGGCGTCGCGGGGCGCGCGGAGTACGAGGAGGTGGCCGGGGCGCCGGGTGCCGCCCTGGCCTGGAACAGGCAGTTCCTCGAACTGGCGGAGGCGGTGCTGCTCGGCAGGGAGGGTGATCATGCCGGAGCCGCACGGCGGGTGGCGGCCTTCCACACCCGGTCCACGGCTTTCCCCGTCGCACGGCATCTGGGCCTGCGGCTGGTCGCGGACGCGGCGCTGGCGGACGGGTGGGGCGAGCCGGTCGTGTGGCTGCGCACCGCCGAGGAGTTCTTCCACGCGGCCGGAGTGCAGCCGGCCGCCGCCGCCTGCCGTGCGGCGCTGCGGCAGGCCGGGGTGAGCGTGGCCCAGCACCGCGGCGGCCGGGACCGGATTCCCCCGCCGCTGCGTACGAACGGGGTGACTCCGCGCGAGTACGAGGTGTTCGTCCTGCTGGCGGAGCGACCGGGCAACCAGCAGATCGCCCGGCGGCTGTCCATCTCGCCCCGCACGGTGGAGAAGCACCTGGCCAGTCTGCTGAGCAAGACCGGAAGGGCGAACCGCTCGGCCCTGTGCGAGTTCGCCGCGGAGTGCGCCGACCTGCTCTGATCATGCGGCGCGGGCAAGGGGACGGGCGTCGGGCTCCGGCGTACGGAGGGCCTGGGACGGACCTCGGAACCCGGTGTACGGGTGCCTGGGACGGGCCTGGGGCGCCGGCGTAGGGGCAACGGCCCTGGTACGCGTCTCTGACCCCCATGTACGGGGGCGAGGCCCGTCCACGTGGGGGAGCCGCCCCGCAACATGGGGGCGTCGGGCGGCAGAGGTCGGGTGCGTGACGCGGAAGATGCGGGACGCCCACCGATGTGCCCCGTTCCGTGGCGCGGCAGCATCGGCGGAGTACGGCAGATCGTCGCCCCTCCCCCGGCCAGGAGGCCCGCTGATGCCCCTTCCCCCTGTCCGCCCCGGCGCGCCCGGCGCGGTGTACTTCTCCCTGCTCGGGCCGCTCTCGGCGGTGATCGACGGCAGACCGCTGCCGCTCGGGCCACGTAAGCAGAGGCTGGTGCTGGCCACCCTGCTGTCCCGGCCCAACACCCCCGTGCCGGTCGACGTGCTGACCGACGTGGTGTGGCCGGAGGGTCCGCCACGGACGGCGCGCAAGAACCTGCAGGTCTATGTCAGCGCCGCCCGTGCGCTGTTCGGGGCCGTGGACGGCGACGACCGGGGCAGGGTGGTGCACGACTGCGGCGGCTACCGGCTGCGGGTGGAGGAGGGCGAGCTCGACACCCTGCGCTTCAGGACGCTGGCACGGGCGGGCCGCGCGGCGGGCGAGCGGGGCGACCTGCGCACGGCCGCCCGGCTGCTGCGGGAGGCCCTTGACCTGTGGGGGGAACGTCCGCCGCTGCACGACCTCCGGGACTCCGCGGGGGTGGCCGAGGAGGCCGAGCGTCTGGAGGCCCGATGTCTCACGGTCTACGAGGACTGGGCAGAGGCCGAGATCGAGACGGGCCGTGCGGGGGTCGCGCTGGACGGACTCAGGGACCTGGTGGAGCGCCACCCCTTCCGGGAGCGGCTGCGCGCCGCGTGGATGAACTCCCTGCATCAGACGGGCCGTCAGGCGGAGGCGCTGGCCGTGTACGACGACTACCGGCAACTGCTCGCACGGGAGCTGGGACTGGAACCGAGTCCGGCGATGGCGGGCCTCTACCGGGCCATGCTGGGAGAGGGCCGGGCGGCGCGCGCCTCCGCTCCCCGGAACGCGGCGGGCGGTGTCTCGCTCCCCGCGGACAGCAGGCACTTCACGGGCCGGGAGGACGAACTCGCGGGCCTGCTGGACGTGTCGGGGGACCCGGACGGCGCGGTGCTGGTCGTCTCCGGCCCGGCAGGGGTGGGCAAGTCGGCCCTGGCCGTCCGGGCGGCGCACCTCCTCGCGGACCGGTTCCCCGACGGGCGGATCCACGTCCGGGCGCGTCAGGAGAACGGCGTGGCCCGCGCCCGGAACGACGTGCTGGAGGAGCTCGGGCGGCTGTGCGGGGTGGCCGGGCGGGGCCTGCCCGATCCCGCACAGGCCGAGACCGCCTGGCAGGACTGGCTGTCGCGGCACCGGGCCTTGATCGTGCTGGACGACGTGGCGGACGAGGCGTCGGTGCGTGGGCTGCTGCCCAGGTCCGGGCGGTGTTCGATGCTGCTCACCTCCCGGAGTCAGCTCACCGGCCTCGAAGCGGTGCACAGGACAGCGCTCGCCGTGCCCGGGGAGGACGAGGCCCTGGCGCTGCTCGGGACGCTGATCGGCCGGCACCGTCTGCGGACGGACCCGGCCGCAGCGTTGCGCGTCGTGCGGGCGTGCGGGTGCCTGCCCCTGGCGGTGGCGGTGAGCGGGATGCGCCTCGCGGTGCTGCGCCACCTCCCCCTGGCGGAGTACGCGGACCGGCTCGACGATCCGGCCGGGGCGCTGGAGGAACTGGTGGCCGGAGACGTGTCCGTACGCTCCCGGCTGGCCGCGTGCTGGCGGGACCTGGGCACCGGCGACCGGGGGGCGCTGGTCCGCATCGCCGGGCTTCCGGAGGACGGCGGATTCACGCTGGAGCGGGCGATGGCGGCGCTGGACCGCGACGAGCGGGGCACGATACGCGCGGTCGAGTCACTCATCGGCAGCGGTGCGGTGACCTCCCCCTCGGGCGAGGTCACCGCGCACGCCGCGCTGTACGAGGTGCCGCGGCTGCTCCGTCTGTACGCCCGCGAGGAGGCGGGCCCGGAGGCGGCCGGCGCACGGCAGCCGGCGCTCGCCCCCGGAAGCGGCGCTTCCCGCCTCCTCAGCCGAGGGTGAGCAGGTCCAGCAGGCCGGGGAGGGCCTCCCCGGCCTGCTGGACGTCGGGGTTACGTCCCGCTGCGCCCCCGTCGCGGGAGGCCGCTGCGCCCCCGTCGCGGCCTCCGGACAGGAAGTGCAGGGCCATCAGCAGCCCGGCCGCCCCGGTGCCGAGGTCGGCGGAGAAGCGCCGCAGCGTCGCGCCCGGGACGAGCAGCCGGTCCCCGTCGGCGACAAGGTGCCAGGCGAGATTGCGTACGGAGGCCAGGACGCCGGGCCCGGTGCGGGTCACGGGGTCGAGCTGGCCGGCCGCGGCGGCCAGGCCGGCCCGCCCGGTGAACAGTCCCGGTTCACGGACGAACTCCATGGCGCAGCCCTGGGCCACGCCCGGGATCAGGGCGCTCAGCTCCTCGTCCTCCTGCCGGGCCGTGTACGCCTGGGCGACCAGCGCGATCCCCGAACTGCCCTGGCCGAGATAGAGCAGATGGCGTCGGCCGTCCTTCACCTGGAGGGAGCCGTCGTCCATGGTGACGAGATGCCCGGCGTCACGTACGAGGGCGGATCGGGCGGCCCGGCGCAGCCATTCCTCACCGGTCAGCGCGTGCAGTTCGAGGAACAGCAGGGCGGCGCCGCTCAGCCCGCGCAGCAGCCCGGCCGACTCCGGCACACGCAGGCCGTCCACGTGTTCGCCCCGCACCAGCAGGTCCAGCTCCCTGGCCGTGCGCAGGGCGCTGTCGACCAGGCGCGGGTCGGGAACCGTACCGTCCAGGCGGGCCATGCGGAGGGCTGCGAGCGCGGTGCCCGCCCGGCCGGTGAACAGATCGGCCGACGCGGTCGCGGCTCCGGCTGACGTCGCGCGCTCCCACACCTCCCGGCCCTGCCCGGTGCGGCCGAGGAGGCAGAGCACCAGCGCGGCGCCGGGCAGCCCGTCGTAGAGCCCGGCCGCCCCGGCGGGGTCCCGGCGCAGCGCCGCCGCCGCGAGCCAGTCGGTCCACTCGACGGGGACGGGGGCGCCGGCCCGGTGCAGGGCGTACAGGACGCCCGCCGCGCCGTTCACGAGGTCGGTGCCGCCGGTGGCGAAGAGGCCGGGGCCGCCCGGGAAGAGGCGGTCCGCACGTCCGGGTGTGGCTCCGGCGTGGATGCCGGCGAGGAGCCCGGCGCGTATCCCGGCCCAGTCCACCTCCGGCCCCTCGAACAGAGCGGCGACGTCGGCCTCGCGCCGTCGTGAGGCGTCCAGGCCGCTGAGCAGCCGGGGCCGACGGGGGCCCGCTCCGGCCGGCAGACCGTAGCGCCGGCGGGCCCAGCTCTCCAGGGTGAGGGCCTTCGCCCTCTCCAGCCCGGCCATCTCCATGACCGGCATCAGCATGGCGAGCCAGGTCGCCCAGAGCGCATAGGCGTCGGCCTCCGCCCCGGGGGTGCCCTGGGGTGCCTGGAGGCCCTGGGCACCGGCCAGCGGGGTCGTCGCGTCGTCGAGGGCGGTGGCGTACTCGAAGTCGACGAGCGCGATCCGGCCGTCGGGCCGGACGATGATGTTGGAGGGGTGCAGGTCACCGAAGCGCAGCCCGCGTGCGTGGATCGCTTCCAGGGCCCGGGAGAGCTGCCCGGTCACCGACTCGGTCCATGCGACGTAGGGGGCGAGTTCCTCCGCCGAGTCCGCGCCGCGTACGAGGGCGAAGCGGGCGACGATCTCCTCCAGCAGCGTGTTCCCCTCGATGTGCTCCTCGATCAGGAAGTGGTGCTCCCACACGGTCCGCACCCCGTACACCTCGGGTACGCAGTCCAGTCCGGCCAGCGTCGTCAGCGCCCGGTGCTCGCGGTGCAGCCGGGTGACGGCATCGTCGCCCGTCGCGTCGAGACCGCAGTGCGGGCGCGCCTCGCGCAGCACCACGCGCCGGCCCGTCCCCCGGTCCTGGGCGAGGTAGATCCCGCCCGCGTTGGAGAACTGGAGGGCCTCGGTCACGGTGTAGGGGAAGGTGTCGTCGCGGGCGGCGGCGCGCGCCGCGAGGTGGGGCCGCAGGGCGGCGGGGACCTCGATCCACGAGGGCATCCGGAAGACCACGCCGCGCTCGTCGGGGACGAGCTTCCCGGAGGGGTCGCGCAGGGCGAGGACCTGGCGGCCCTCGGCGTCGGCGCACCAGCGGGGGACGTAGGCGCCGTAGCGTGTGTAGACCGGCGCGTCACCGATCCGCAGGTCGCTGAGGATGTAGGGGCCGCTGCGTCCCGCCAGTGTCCGGGACAGCTCGTCGGCCAGGGCGAGGAACACACTTTCGTCGGGCGGGTAGGCCGCGATGAACTTGCCCGCGCCGCTGCGGTTCATGTACTTGCCCGCCACCAGCAGCAACGCCTTCTCGCTGCGCAGGAATTTGAAGGGCACACCGTGGCGGACGCAGATCCGTGCGGTGTCCCGGAGGGTGGCCTCGGCCTCACCGGGGACGGTGGACACATGGATCTTCCAGCCCTGTTCGGCCGGTTCGACGTGCTCGGGCACCAGCGAGGTCCACAGGCCCACGGCCTCACGGCGCCAGCCCGCCGGAGGCGGATCGGTGTCGAGCCGGTAGCGCGACTCCGCGTCGGGCAGCCGGGCCGGGGTGTCGAAGTACGTACGGTCGGCGACACAGTACAGCTGGGTTTCCTGGATGCCTGGCACGCTCGGCTCTCTCTTCTCGAAGCCCGCAGGAGCGGCGGACGGTGTCGGTGGGCGGCGGGCCCCGGTTCGCGGATCAGTCCCCGGTGGCGGAGGGTTTCGCGCCCGCGGGCGCGTGGTCCGCTCCCACCGTGGGCTCGGTGCCGGTCCCGCTCCCCGGCTCTTGGGGGCGGGTGGGCTCCTCAGCCCGGTGCGGGGACGGCTCCGTCCGCGCCGAGCGGGCGAAGGTGACCACGAGGGCGGAGACGGCCAGCACGCAGCCGGTCAGTGCGAACGCCCAGCGGGCGCCGAAGGCGGTCAGCAGGGCGCCCCCGGCCAGCGGCCCGAACGGCTGGACCATGGAGGACAGGAAGCCCGCCGCGCTCTGCACCCGGCCCACCCGCTCCTCGGGGGTCACGACCAGGAGCTTCGAGAGGAATCCGATGCTGGCGATCGTCGACAGGCACATGCAGAACGCGCACATGAGCCCCGCCACCAGCGGCCGGCTGATCCAGGCCATCACCCCGGCGGCCGCCACACAGGTCCAGCAGGTGGCGACGATCAGGATCCGGGAGTGCCGGGCGGGGCTGATCCGTGGCGCGAGCAGTGCCCCGGACAGCGCCCCGGCTGAGACACAGGTGAGGACGAAACCGCCGCCGACGCCTGACGCGCCCCCGTCGGAGAACGCGGTCAGGGCGGTGAAGGTGAGTGCCCCGAACGCGAAGTTCATGCCCAGGCCGAACACGAGGAGGACCGTACGGAGATAGGGCAGGCCCCACAGGAAGGTCAGGCCCGCGAGGAGCTCGCGCCGGCTGAACACGGCGCCCGCCTTCGCCCTGGCCCGGGAGCGGGTGCGTACGAGGGCCACGCAGACGGTCGACAGGAGCAGGCCCAGCGCCTCGGCCGCGAACGGCAGGGCCGGGTGGACGCCGAACAGCGCTCCCCCGACGAGGGGCCCCACGAGCCGGGCGGTCTGGGTGCGTGCCTGGAGCCGCGCGGTGGCGGTGCCCATCTGGTCGGCCGGGACGACCGCGCGCATGAGGCCGAAGACGGCCGGCCCGTAGACGCTGCCGATCACCGCGCCCGCCGCGGCGGCGAGCAGGACGAGTGTCATGGGGACGTGCCCGGACCAGACGGCCGCGGTGAGCGCGGTGACGACGATCAGGCTGCCGACGTCGCAGATCCGCATCAGCCGGCGGCGTTCGACACGGTCGGCCATCACCCCGCCGGGCAGCATCGTGATCAGCACGGCTCCCACGGACACCGTCCCGATGGCTCCGGCCTGCACCGCCGATCCGGTCTCCTTGAGCACCAGCAACGGAAGGGCGAGGGCACTCATCTGCCCGCCCAGGACCGCGAAGAGGCCGCTCAGCCAGAGCAGCCGGAAATCCCTGTTGCCGCGCAGCGGCGTGGTCATCGTGAACTCCCGGGGACGGTCTGGGTCGTGACGAGGGGTGCGGGCCCGTCCGGGCCGCGGAAGCGACGGCGGGGCGGCTCCGTCACGACGGAACCGCCCCACATCACCGGCCGGCCGGGCGCCACGGCGGGAGTTCCTGCAGCTGCCCGCCGCGGCGCCGCCCGGTGCGTCCGGCTAGTCCGCCAGGACGACGCTGATCACGCTGACGCAGCTGCCGCCGGGGGCCTCGATCTCCTTGTTGGCCGTCTCCTGGAGGTCCAGTACGGAGTGCGCCTCGACCTCGGGGGTCTCCTCGTTGTTGTCGTCGGCGGCGGGCTTGGTGTTCTCGGCCATGATGGTCTCCGTCCACTCGTGACTGCACTGGTTCCGGGGGCCCTGAGATGCCGGGTTCCGGTGCGGCGGGCCGTTGCCTGCCGTTGCCGAGAAAGTTAGGAGGGACCGCCTGGCGAACGCTTCGGCAGCGGTATGGCGCCGGTATCGGCCCAGTTCAGGACGGCTTCCCGTACCGTCCCCGGGCCGCGCGGCGCGTGCGGGCCCCCTCCTGAGCTGCGCCCATACCGCTCCTGAAGCATCTGTGGACCGTCGCCGAACCACCGCACCGCAGCCTGGAGGCACTTCCGCGCACGCCGGTGGGTCCACGAGCCACGGACCCACGGCGCGCACGCTCCGGCCCCGCGAAGGAGGCGGTCCCGCATGGAACTCGGCGAACTCGTCGGACGGCGGCCCTTCCCCGCCGCCGGCCTGCTGCTCGGCCTCACCCGGCGCTGCCCGCTGAGCTGCGCCCACTGCTCGACCGGATCGTCCCTGACCGCGCGGGAGGAACCGGACGCGGGCGCCTTGGTGCGCTTCGTGGGCTCGTTCACCCGGGCGAACCGTCCCGACGTGGTGATGCTGACCGGTGGCGAACCGCTGCTGATGCCGGCGCTCGTCGAGGAGCTGAGCGCCCGGGCCCGCGCGGCGGGGTCGCGTACGGCGCTGCTCAGCGGCATGTTCTTCGCCCGCTCCCGGGAGATCCCGCCGCCGGTCCTGCACGCGATCGGGGGCGTGGACCACTTCTCCGCCAGCCTCGACGCCCACCACGAGCGGGAGATCCCCCGGGCCGACGTGTTCCGCGCGGTGCACCGGATCCGGGCGACGGGTGTGGCGGTGAGCTTCCACCTGACCGGTACGGGGGCCGACGACCCCTACCTCGCGGACGTCACCCGCGCCGTCGACACGGAGTTCGGCGGCCAGGTCCCCTCGCTGGTCAACGAGGTGCGGCCGTTCGGCAGGGCGGCCTCCTGGGCCGCGCCCGCCCGTACCGCCCCCGAGCCCGGCACGGTCTCCCCGTGCGCCATGGCCGCCTGGCCGGTGGTGGCCTTCGACGGGGCGGTGCTCGCCTGCTGCAACCAGGACACCGTGGACCTGCGGCCCGCTCCCGCCCATCTGTACCTCGGGCACATCGGCACCGACGACTGGGCGACCGTGCGCGGCCGGGCACTGGAGTCACCGGTGCTGCGGATGATCCGCACGGTCGGCCCCGCCCATCTGGCGGCGCGCGCGGGGGTGTCGCGGGAGGGCGCCTCGTACTGTGACGGCTGCCGGGCCCTGGGCTCCGGGAACCGGGTCGCGGACGAGGCCCGTTCGGTGGCGTCGGGGGCCGCCGGGGCGCTGCTGGACCTGGTCGCGGCGCGGCGGGGGGCGGCGGAGGGCGCGGTGGGTGTCGTACGGCACCACGGCTGCGCCGCGTACGCGCCCCTGGTCCTGGCCCGCGTTCCCGTCGGGGACGGTGCCGGATGAGTACGCACGGGCCGAGTTCCTCGGCGCGGCTGCGGGTCACGCTCCGGCTGCTGGACGCGGAACTGCTGGGCGCGATGGAGCACATGTGGCGCGCGGAGGAGCTGCTGCCGCGCTACCGGCGCTATCTGTGCACCATGCACGCCGTGGTGCGTGCCTCCGTCCCGCTGATGGAACGCGCCCTGGAGCGGGCCACGCTGCTGGACGCAGGGGGTGACCCGCTGGGCGGTCCGCTCGCGGCGTACCTCCGCGAGCACATCCAGGAGGAGGAGGGCCACGACGCCTGGCTGCTCGAGGACGTCGAGGCGGCGGGCTCGCCGCCCGGGGACGCGCTCGGCCCGATGCCGTCGCCTGCCGTCGCCGCGCTCGCGGGTTCCCAGTACTACTGGGTCGAGCACCACCACCCGGTGGCGCTGCTGGGCTACATGGCGGTGCTGGAGGGATACGCGCCCGCCCCGGACCTGACCTCACGCATCGCGCGCGCGACCGGTCTGCCGGAGGCGGCCCTGCGAACGGTACGGGAACACGCGGCGCTGGACACGGGCCACCTGGACGAGCTGTACGCGCTGCTGGACCGGCTGCCGCTGACCCGTGACCAGGAGTCGGACGTGACGGTCAGCGCCATGCACTCCCTCGACGCCCTCACCACGCTGTTCGTCCGGCTCGGGCGCTCCGCGGCGGCACCGCCGCCCCGGGGGGCCGGACCTTCCTCACCGACGGGAGTCACCCCATGACCCGACCATCCGAAGGCGACGGCACCCCGAGGGCGCCCGGAGACGGTGGACAGCCGTCGCTGCCCGCCGCGTTGTACGAGGCGGGGCTGCCGGTCGACCTGCTCACCGACGAACAGCGCCTCGTGCTCAGCGAACTCACGGAGGAGGAGCTCGCCGTGCTGCTCGACATCAAGAGCCGGCTGGACGCGGTGGAACCCGAGGTCCAGGCACACGGCGAGATCGCCGGCGGCGCCCTGTTCTGAGTGGTTCCCGGGCGGGGGCGGTGCCGGTGCGCCGGCCCCGCCCCCGCCCAGCGGCGCGGCCCCACCCCCGGAGAGAAGGGAACGTCATGACCTGCACCACGTGCCGCCAGGACCTGCCGGAGAACGCCAGGTTCTGCTCGTCCTGCGGGACTCCCTGCGCCGCCTCCGCCACGCCCGGGGAGGACGAACGCAAGCCGGTGACGGTGCTGTTCTGCGATCTCGTCGGGTCCACCGCCCTGTCGGGCGTGCTCGACCCGGAGACCCTGCGCACGGTCACCCTGCGGTACTTCGAGGCGATGAGCGCGCAGATCGTGGCCCGGGGCGGCACTCCGGAGAAGTTCATCGGCGACGCCGTGATGGCGGTGTTCGGGGTGCCGGTGGTGCGGGAGGACGACGCCCGGCGGGCGCTGGCAGCCGCGCTCGGCATGCGGGAGGCGCTGGCCGCGCTCAACGAGGAGCTGGACGCCACCCTCGGCATCACGCTCGCCACCCGGGTCGGTGTCAACACCGGCCAGGTGGTGGCGGGCGGTGACGCGACGGCGCGTCAGGCGCTGGTGTCGGGCGAGACCGTGAACATCGCGGCGCGCCTGGAACAGCACGCCGGGGCCGGCGAGATCCTCCTCGGCCCCGACACTCTGCTCGCGGCCGGGCCGACGGTCTCCGCCGAGCCCACCGGACCGCTCCGGCTGAAGGGCAAGCAGGACACCGTGGAGGCCTACCGGCTGCTGGCCCTCGGGGCGGACGATCCGGAGCTGCTGCGCCGCTTCGACGTGCCGTTCGTCGGACGCCACTCCGAGCAGGCGGCCCTGGACGCGGCCCTGTCGGACGCGGTGCGCGGAGGGCGGACAGGACTGCTGCGTGTCGTCGGCGAGCCGGGCATCGGCAAGACCCGGCTCGTACGGGAATGGCTGGCTCGGCGGTCCGCATCCGGAGAGATCTCCTACGGCGCCGGCCGGTGCCGCGGCCACGGCGAACAGGGCACGCTCACCCCTCTCGCCGACGCCCTGCGCGCACTGCCGGCCCTCGCCGCCCCCCAGGAGATTCCGCCTGCGTCCGGCCCGGCGGACGGCGACGCGATGACCCTGCTGTCGGCCGGTCTGCTGCGCGACGGCACTCCGAACGCCCCGTTCGAGGACATGTGCACCGCGCTGGGGACGGTGCTGGGCCGGGTGGCCCGGAAGCGGCCCCTGGTGCTCGTACTGGACGACACGCATGAGGCGGCGCCCTTACTGGCGCGCACCCTGGAACGCCTCGCGGACGGTTCGGGGCCCGCGGGTGTGCTGATCGTCTGTGTGGGCCGCCCGGACGGCACGGCCGACCCCGCGGACTGCCTCCAGGTCGCGGGACTCACCCGCGAGGAGAGTGTGCGGCTGGGGGGCCTGCTGGCCCGGCTGGACGGTGGCGCGGGAGCCGTGGACGAGCGGCTCCTCGCCCGCGCGGAGGGCAATCCGCTCTACCTGGAACAGCTCCTGGTCGGTGGCCGTATGGAGGGTTCCGGGCTGCCACCCACCCTCCAGGCCCTGCTGGGCGCCAGGATCGGGGCGCTCGCCAGGGCCGAGCGGACCATGGTCGGCTTCGCCGCCGTGATCGGCCGCGAGTTCACATCGGCCGAACTACTGCTGCTGGAGACGTCGGCGCGGCTGGCGGAACTGCGGGGGCCGGCGGCGGTGGACTTCCCCTCGCCGGACCGGGCGCACGCGCTGGGGCGCATCGAGGAGGTGCTGGTCACCCTCACCGGGCGGCGGCTGGTGGAGCCGGGGCCCGGCCGGGCGCCGTCCGCCTACCGCTTCAGCAGCGGGCTGGTGCACGAGGTGACGTACGCGTCGTTGTCCAAGCGTGCCAAGGCGGACCGTCACGCCTGGGCGGCCGAGCTGCCCGGGGTGCTGCGGGCGGGCGACGGCGCCGTGGGCGGCCACCTCGAACGGGCCTGCCGCTACCGGACGGAGCTCGGACTGCTCGACGACCTGACCACACGGCTGCGCGGCCGTGCCGCCGCCGCGCTGGGCCGGGCCGGGGCCCAGGCGGCTTCGCGGTCCGACCTGGCCCGGTCGGGCGACCTGCTGGAGCGGGCCGTCGAGCTGGACCCGGACGACGTGGGCTCGGTCCGCAGGCTCGGTGAGGTCCGGGTCGCGCTCGGGCAGACCGAGAGCGGGGCCCGGCTCCTGCGCCAGGTGCGCGAACTGGACTCGGATTCCGTGGAGTCCGCGCATGCCAGGCTGGCGCTCGCGGTGCTGGACCCTTCGGGCCCGGGCCCCGGGGTGACGGCGACGGCGCGTGCGGTGCTGCCGGTCTTCGAGGCGGCGGGCGACGCGGTCGGCCGGGCCAGGTCCCATCTGCGGCTCGCCCAGCACCTCCAGCGCGCCGGCCGGCACGAGGAGGCGGAGCGCGACCAGGCACGCGCCCTGGAGCAGGCCGTCCTGGCCGAGGCCGAGCCGGAACGGGCCGGCGCTCTCGGCGCCATCGGAATCTCCCTGTGGCGAGGGCCTGTGCCCGCCCCCGAGGCGGTGGCCCGCTGCCGTGCCCTGCTGGCGGCACACGGGGAGGGCCGCCCCACGGTCAGGCTCACCCTGAACTGCCCCCTGGCGGTGCTGTACGCGCTCCAGGACCGGCCCCGCGAGGCACACGCCTGCCTTTCCGAGGCCCAGCGGCTGGCCGGGAAGCTGCGGTTCGCCGAGGCCGAGGTGTTCCTGCCCGTCTTCCGGGCCGCGGTGGAGGCGTTGCTCGGTAACGGCGGCGCGGCCCTGGACCTGCTGGCCACGGCGGACGAGGCCGCCCGGCGCGCCGACGCGGCGGGGCTGCGGACGGCGGTGGCGCTGGACGCGGCCCGGATCGAGGTCGACGAGGGCCGGCTCGGGCGGGCGGCGGCCTGGATCGCGGGCATCGGGGAGCCCTCGGAGCTGAGCCCCGCCGACGCCGTCGACCTCGACGGGCTGCGGGGCCGGCTGGCCGCCGGTGACGGGCGTCCGGCGGAGGCGGCCGGCCACGCGGACCGTGCCGTGCGGGCGTCGCTGCTCACGGACTCCCCGCTGGTCCGGGCGACGGCCGAACTGGACCGGGCCCGCACGCTGTTCGCGCTGGGGCGGCCCGCTCCGGCGCTGGCCTCGGCGCGCGCGGCGCGGGAGCACTTCGTGAGCAAGGGGCATCTGCCGGGGGCCCGCCGGGCCGCCGGCTGTGTGCCGGACGAGGCCATGGTCACCACGACGGAGAGGAGCTGACCGATGGGAACCGTCGGAACAGGCACGGTACCGGGGCAGGGACTCACCTGGAGTCTGCGCGGGCGGGGCCCCGAGGACGTTCCGGTCCCCGCCGACGAGGGGCCGCCCGGTGGCCTGCCCGCGCGGCAGGCGACCGGCCGCGGGGTGCGGGTGTGCGTGGTGGACTCCGGTGTGGAGCTCGACCATCCGCTGGTCGGCCCGGTGGAGAGTTCGTGGGTGGTGGTCAAGGATCCGGAGAGCGGGGCGATCACCGTCGAGCCGACCACCACCGGCGACACCTGCGGGCACGGCACTGCCTGCGCGGGGATCATCCGCCGCACGGCTCCCGACTGCGAGATCCACAGCGTCCGGGTCCTGGGCGAGCGGTTCTCCGGCACCGGTGACGTCCTGATGGCAGGGCTCCGCTGGGCTGTGGAGCAGCGCTTCGACGTGGTGAACCTGAGCCTTTCGACCACCCGCACCCGCTTCGCCCCGGAGCTGCACGGTCTCGCCGACCGTGCCTACTTCGGCCGTACGGTGATTGTCGCCTCGGCGCACAACACGCCGGTGGAGAGCTTCCCCTGGCGGTTC
Source organism: Streptomyces sp. NPDC006516 (assembly GCF_040611875.1). Taxonomy (NCBI): domain Bacteria; kingdom Bacillati; phylum Actinomycetota; class Actinomycetes; order Kitasatosporales; family Streptomycetaceae; genus Streptomyces; species Streptomyces sp. NPDC006516. Next base: position 319,343 of record NZ_JBEXPD010000001.1, on the reverse strand, counting down.
GCCTCGGTGATCTCCGTGGGCAGCCACCAGGAGGACGACGAGCTGCACCTCTACAACCCGGAGCCCCCGGTGGAGTTCTTCGGACCGGGACAGAACGTGTCCGTGCCCTGGCTGGGCGGCCGGACGATCCGCACCACCGGGAACAGCTTCGCCACCCCGTACGTCGCGGGGCTCTGTGCCCGCGTCCTGTCCGGGCATCCCAGGATGACGGCTTTCCAGCTCAAGAGCGCCCTCTACCTCTCCGCGGCCAACGTGCACGCGGACCCGCGTCCTTCCACAGCGGCAGGAGACACCCGTGACGACTCCGAGAACTGACGCCATGCTTCCCTCCCCGTCCTTCCACGCCCCGGGTGACGCCGCCCGGCACGAGCTGCTCCAGTCGGTCGTCGACGTGGCGCGGGCGATCTTCGGGGCGGCGGCCAGCTCCGTCTGCCTGCTGGACGAGGAGGCGGACGAGCTGGTCTTCCAGGCGGTCTCCGGCGAGGGGGAGGAGTTCCTGGTGGGGCGCAGGTTCCCCGCGGGACGCGGCATCGCCGGCTGGGTGGCGACCTCGGGTGAGCCGATGGTGGTGGACGACCTGAGCCGGAACACCGCGTTCGACCGCTCGCTGGCGGAGTCCACCGAGTACGTCCCTGACGCCCTGATGGCCGCCCCGCTGATCAGCGAGGCCCGGGTCCTCGGGGTGCTGGAGGTGCTGGACCCGTCCCCGCAGGCCCGGACGGGCGTCCGCGAACTGGACCTGCTGGCGATGTTCGCCCGGCAGGCCGCGGCGGCGCTCCGGGTGCTCGCCCCGCACGCGGCGGAGCCGGGATGGGCGCTGGAGGGCGAACGCCGGGAGGACGCACTCCAGTTGCTCGGCAGCCTGGAGCGGCTGCTGCGGGGCACGGGCTGAGAGGGCCGTACGCTGGGCGCCGCGCGGGAGTGACGGCCGGTTCCGCAGGGCAGGAGCCGGGTGAGTGCCGGGGCCGGTCCCGCGCCGGCCCCCAGTGGAAGGACACAGATCGTGAAGCTCGCTTTCTCGACCCTCGGAGTGCCGGGGATGCCCATCGCGGACGTGGTTCGGCTCGCCGCCGGGCAGGGTTACCAGGGGGTCGAACTGCGCGCCCACCCGGAGGAGCCGGTGCACCCCGGACTCGGACCGCTGGAACGCGCCGCCGTGGTGGAGGAGTTCAAGCGGGGCGGGGTCGAGATCCTCACCGTCGCCGGTTATGTGCGGGTCGCCGCCGCGGGCGAGGACGCGCCGGTGCTCGCGGAGCTCGCCGCGCTGGTCGAGCTGGCCCGCGACCTGGGCGCCCCGTACGTCCGGGTGTTCCCCGGGGGCGGCGACCAGGACCCGGCCGAGGCCGACGCGATCGCCGCGCGCCGTCTGGGGGCCGCCGCTCCGCACGCGGCGGACCTGGGCGTACGGATCCTCCTGGAGACCCACGACTCGCACCGTGCCGGGGCCGACGTCGCGCGGGTGGTGGGCACCGTCGGGCACGGGCAGATCGGCGCGATCTGGGACGTCATGCACACCTGGCTGGCCGGCGAGGAAATCGCTGCCACCCACGCGGTGCTGGCGCCGCACCTCGGATACGTACAGGTGAAGGACATCGCCTCCGCCGAGGACACCACACCGCTGGCGCTCGGCGCGGGGGTGCTGCCGCTGAAGGCGTGCCTCGACACGCTGGACCAGGACAGCTGGGTGTGCTGGGAGTACGAGAAGCGGTGGTATCCGGAGGCCGCCGAACTCCCGGAGCTGCTGGCGGCGGGCCGGGAGCACATCCTCCGGCTGGGCGCGCCGAAGCAGTAGGTCAGGTCCGCGCCTCCTGGATTTCCGGCAGCGGCGCCACGGCCGCGCGGGGCCTGGCCAGGGAGGTGAGCGCCACCCCGCCGACCAGCAGCGCCGCCGCGCACCAGCGCAGGGGGCTGATCGACTCGCCGAGGAAGAGCGCCGCCGAGGACATCCCGAAGACGGGCACGAGCAGGGTGAACGGCGCGACGGACGAGGCGGGGTGGTTGCGCAGGAGGAAGCCCCAGGCCCCGAAGCCGAAGACCGTGGTGATCCACGCGACGTAGACGATGATGCCCACCCCGCTCCAGTCGAGCGCCGCCAGGGCCTCCGCGTCACGGTCCCAGCCCTCGAAGAGCAGGGACAGGGCGAGGAGCGGGAGTACGGGCACCGTCGACACCCAGACCATGAAGTTCAGGGAGTCGCGCGGCGCGGCCCTGCGCGTCAGGACGTTCGACACCCCCCAGCAGGCCGCCGCCGCGACGACGAGGACGAACGCGAGCACGGGCCCGCCCGCCCCCTCGTCGACGGCTGCGACGCCGATGCCGGCCAGGGCGACCCCCATCCCCAGCACCCGTGTCCGGCCCGGCCGTTCACCGAGTGCGGCCGCCGCGAACAGCGCCGTGAAGACGGCCTGGACCTGGAGGACGAGGGAGGAGAGCCCGGCGGGCATCCCCCGGTCCATCCCGATGAAGAGCAACCCGAACTTGGCGACCCCCAGGACCAGCCCCACCGCGATGATCCACTTCCACGCGACGGTGGGCCGCCCCACGAGGAACACCGCGGGAAGCGCGGCGACGAGGAAGCGCAGGGCGGAGAAGAGGAGCGGCGGGAAGTGGGCGAGACCGAGCTCGATGACGACGAAGTTCACGCCCCAGACGGCGGCGACCAGCGCGGCCAGGGCGATGTGGAGGGGACGCATGCTCCGAGCATCCGACGCCGGGACCATGTAGCACCAGCGCGGATTTCTTCATGGTTGGATTGAGCGCTGCTAATGCTTCCGCTCCGCGCGCCCTGCGCCCCCGCTCCCCGCGCCCCGTCCTTCATCCGCCGGCTCACTGCCGCCGTCCGCCGTCCGCCCGGAGGTCCCCGGTGCTCGACCTGTCCCGGCTGCGCGCCCTGCACGCCGTCTCCGTCCACGGCTCCGTCGCGGGTGCCGCCGCCGCACTCGGCTACACGGCCTCGGCCGTCTCCCAGCAGATCACCAAGCTGGAGCGCGAGACCCGCACGACGCTTCTCGAACGGCGTGGGCGCGGGGTCGCACTCACCGAGGACGCCCTGCACCTCGCGGCGACCGCGCAGCAGCTGCTGGCGATCGTGGAGCAGGCCGAGACGACACTCGAACAGCGCCGGGGACTGCCGACGGGCCGGTTGTCGATCGCCGCGTTCGCCTCGGCGGCGCGCGGCCTGCTGCCGGGGGTGCTGGCCGAGCTGGGGCGGGAGTACCCGACGCTGGACGCACGGCTGACCGAGGTCGATCCGCACCTCTCGGTCGATCTGGTGGCCAAGGGCGTGGTCGATCTCGCGGTCGCCCACGACTGGGACATCTCACCGCTGCCCGCGCCGGAGGGGGTGGCCCAGGCGGTGCTCGGCGACGACCTCTGCGATCTGCTGGTGGCGGAGGGGCACCCGCTCGCCGGCCGGGACGCGGTGCGGCGGGAGGAGCTGGCCAAGGAGCGGTGGGTGTGCCAGCCGCCCGGCACGGTGTGCCACGACTGGCTCGTACGGACGCTGCGGGCGGCGGGATACGAGCCGGACATCCGGCACCAGGCGGAGGAGAACCACACCCAGCTGGCCCTGGTCGCCGCCGGTCTCGGCGTGGCCATGATTCCCCGTCTGGGCCGGGGGCCGCTGCCGCCCGGCGTGGTCGCGGTGCGCCTGGATCCCGTACCGGTGCGACGGCTGTACGCCCTGTGGCGCGAGGAGGCGGCGCGGCGGCCCGCGATCATCGCGGCGGTGTCCGTACTGCGCGGACGGGGCACGGCGGCGGGCCTCTCCTGATCTGTCGCGCGTTTCTCGTACCATCCTCTTGACTGGTAGTTACTTTCCATATATCCGTACCTTCTTGGAAGTTTCTTTCAGCACCGGAAGGGGCTCACGTGCACCACCGCACCTCCAGACGCACCCTCCTCACCGCCACCGCAGCAACCGCCGCAGCCGCGGCGACCGGCGCCGTCGCCCTTCCCGGGGCCGCACGGGCAGCGGAGTCCAGCCCGTCCTCCGACAGCGCTCTCAAGCGGCTCATCGCCCGGATGAGCCTGGAGGAGAAGGTCGGCCAGCTCTTCGTGATGCGGGTGTACGGCCACTCCGCCACCGCGCCCGCCCAGGCGGACATCGACGCCAACCTCGCCGAGATCGGAGTCCGTGACGCCGCCGAACTGATCTCCACGTACCACGTCGGCGGCATCATCTACTTCGCCTGGGCGCACAACACCCGGGACCCGCACCAGATCGCGGACCTCTCCAACGGCATCCAGCGGGCCGGGCTCGCCGGGCCCACCCCGCTGCCGCTCATCATCTCCACGGACCAGGAGCACGGGATCGTGTGCCGCGTCGGGGAGCCGGCGACACTGCTGCCGGGCGCGATGGCGCTGGGCGCGGGCGGATCCCGCTCCGACGCGCGCACGGCGGGCCGGATCGCCGGGGCGGAGCTGGCGGCCCTCGGGATCAGGCAGAACTACGCGCCGGACGCGGACGTCAACGTCAACCCGGCCAACCCCGTCATCGGCGTACGCTCCTTCGGCTCCGACCCGGAGTCCGTGGCCGGCCTGGTCGCCGCGCAGGTGAAGGGCTATCAGAGCTCGGGTGTCGCCGCCACGGCCAAGCACTTCCCCGGTCACGGCGACACCAGCACCGACAGCCACACCGGCCTGCCCGTCATCCACCACACCCGGGAGCAGTGGTCGGAGCTGGACGCGCCGCCGTTCCGGGCGGCCGTGGCCGCCGGCATCGACTCGATCATGACGGCGCACATCGTGGTACCGGCCCTGGACCCGGCCGAGGACCCGGCCACCCTGTCCCACCCGATCCTCACCGGCATCCTGCGCGAGCAACTCGGCTACGACGGTGTCGTGGTCACCGACTCGCTGGGCATGGAGGGCGTCCGCACGAAGTACGGCGACGACCGCGTCCCCGTCCTCGCGCTGCTGGCGGGCGTGGACCAACTGCTGAACCCGCCGGATCTGAAGGTCGCCTGGAACGCCGTGCTGAACGCGGTGAAGAGCGGCGAGCTCAGCGAGGCCCGCATCGAGGAATCGATCCTGCGCATCCTGCGCCTGAAGGCGAAGCTCGGCCTGTTCCGCGATCCGTACGTCACCCACCGGGGTGTCGACCGCACCGTCGGCATCGCGGCGCACCTCGCCGCCGCCGACCGGATCGCCGAGCGGACGACCACCCTGCTCGCCAACACCGGCTCCCTGCTGCCCCTCTCCCGCCGTTCCCACCGCAACCTCCTGGTGGTCGGCGCCGATCCCGCCTCGCCCTCCGGCACGACCGGGCCCCCGACGAGCACGCTCGCCGGGGCGTTCGAGGAGCTCGGTTACACCGCGACCGCCCTGTCCACCGGCACGGCCCCCTCCCAGGCGAAGATCGCCGAGGCGGTGGCGGCGGCACAGGGCAAGGACGCGGTGGTCGTGGGCACGTACAACGTCTCGGCGACCAGCACCCAGCGCACGCTGGTCAGCGCGCTCGTGGCGACCGGCGTACCGGTGATCACGCTCGCGATCCGCAACCCGTACGACATCGCGCAGCTGGCCGGAACCGGCTACGCGGCCGGTCTCGCCTCGTACTCCTGGACGGACGTCGAACTCCGGGCGGCCGCACGGGTGATCGCGGGACGGGCCGAACCGGAGGGCAGGCTGCCGGTGCCGGTGCAGCGGGCGGACGCTCCCGCGCAGGCGTTGTACCCCGTCGGCTACGGGCTGTCGTACCGGAGGCAGGCCTCACCCACCCGATGACCACCTGATGACCACCCGATGAGCTGAAAGCCCCCCGTTCGCCTGGCGTGTGCCCGCTCCGGCGGGTCACGCTGGGCACACGTCCTCCGGGACGAACCAGGGGGGTCGTCCATGGAGAAGCGCCGTGTCGCGCGGGTGTGGTGCGCCCTCCTGCCTGTCGTGGCGGCGCTCTCGCTGGGCGCCTGCCGGCCGTCCGGGGGCACCCCGTCGAGCGCGCCCGGCGGCGGCGCCTCGCCCTCCGGCCACGGGGGGCAGTTCCTGGGACCCGCCGACTGCAGTACGCGCGGCGAGGTGGTCCGTGAGGTCTCGTGCGGGAGCGAGAAGGCGGCGGCGCGGGTGCTCGCCCGCCACACCGGCGCTCCGCCGGACGGCCCGGCGTGCCCGTCCACGACCGACTTCCTCCTGCACATCTCCGGGGGCGGCCCTGCCGCTCCCCGGGGTTACGCCTGCATGCGCAACCTGGAGCCTCCGCACCCGGGCGATCCGGGGCAGGGCGGCGGTCCGCTGACGGTCGTCGGGGACTGCGTCCACGGCTTCCACGCGGGCGAGGTCAGGGAGACCGCCTGCGACGGATCGGGAGAGCGGCCGGCGGAGTTCGAGATCGGTTCGGCGGTGGCACGGCGCGCGCTCTGTCCCGGTACGACGGATCTGTACGTGCGGCTGGGCGGGGACAGACCGGTGGGCTGTGCCCACCGGGTGTGAACGACACCCGGCGGACCCAGCCCACTTCGGGACGTGCGGCCGGGATTACGGCCGCAGCGTGCCCTGGTTCCGCTGGAGTTCAGCGTCACGCTTGTCCAGCCGCGCGTCGAACTTCGCGAGCGGCTTCGCCTGCGAGGGATCGGCCACGACGGCCGCGGGCGCGACCCCGGCCCAGCGCAGGATGGCCGCGGTGGCGGCGGCCTTCTCGTCGGCGACGAGCCCGGCGACCTTGGAGCCGTGGTTGCCGCCCGGCACGGTGTAGACGTAGCTGTCACGCGCGCCCCGGCCGAGGCGGAAGGGCTCGGCGCCCCACGGGTCGTTCTGGCCGTAGACGTACAGCATGCGCGTGGCGTTGTGCCTGACCCAGCTGTCCACGTCCCGCATCGCCGACGGCTGGAACTTCATCGGGATGGAGCGCGGCACGAAGTTGCGCGGCGGCTGGTAGCCGTAGCGGCTCAGGTCGCCGAGCCAGGGCTGCTCGATGTCGGGCGATCCGAGCTGGGTGCCGGCCTGGTAGTAGTACGGCGTGTAGGTCCCCAGGCCCTGGTCGGCATAGGCGGAGAAGCCCGAGATGCCGTCGATCGAGTCCCAGATCTCCTGGTCGGTGGCGTTCGGGGCGTCGGCCGGGATGGAGTCGCAGTCGGCGAGCAGGCTGTACTGCCAGTACGCCCAGACGTAGTCCATGACGACGGCTTCGTACGCCTTGTCCAGTGTGCCGACCGTGTTGAAGGTGAGGCCGTTCTCGGCGGCGTACGCCTCGTACTTCTTCTCCAGCGGTTCCCGGCGGACGAGGGCCTCGCGCTGGACGCCGTTCAGCCGGTCGCGGCACTCCTTCGTCCCGACGTTCTCGAAGAAGCGGTCGTACGCCGAGTCCTCGTTGTTGTTGACGTCGTTGGGCGCGACATAGGCGACGACGCCGTCCATGTCCTTCGGGTAGAAGCGCTCGAAGTAGGTGGCCGTCATGCCGCCCTTGGAACCGCCGGTGCTGAGCCAGTTCTCGGAGTAGATCTTCTTGAGGGCGGTGAAGACGCGGTGCTGGTCGCTCGCGGCCTGCCAGATGTCCAGCTTCGACCAGTCGGCGGGAGCCGGGCGGGACGGGGTGAAGAAACGGTACTCCAGGGAGACCTGGTTGCCGTCGACGATCTGGGTCGGCTCGCTGCGGCTGGGGTTGGTGGAGACGTTGTAGCCGCTGGTGAAGAACACCGTCGGCCGGGTCGTGTCCTTGTGCAGCAGGGTGATGCGCTGCTGGAAGGTGCCCTTGGACGGGTGCCTGTGGTCCACCGGCTGGGTGTAGTTGAGGACGAAGAAGCGGTAGCCGGGGTACGGCTTCTCCTGGATCAGGCTCATCCCCGGGATGGCCAGGATGCGGTCCTTGATGTCCTCGCTGTTGCTGGTCGAGCCGCTGTTCTGCTTCGCGGCCGGTTCTGCGGCGGTGGCCGCACCGGCCGAGGCTCCGGTCGCACTCACTGTGCCGATGAGCACCGCGAGCGACAGAATGCCCCTGAGCGCCTTGCGCATGCACCCTCCCCTTGATTCACGACAGACGCCGTGAACCTAGCGGGGGTAACACCTGCCACGCCAGACCCAGTTGCACCTCAGCACAGGATCCATCCCGTGGAGGCGGAGGAGCCGCCGACGGAACCGGAGGCGCGGACACAGCGGTTGAGCGCGTGCACCTTGACGGGGCCCGCCAGCTGGGTGAACTTGCCACTGTCGACGACCGCCCGGCCTCCTCGCGGCTGGATCGACACCCTCATCGAACGGCGCGCGCCCGGCTTCTTGGCCACCGTGACTGCGCACGCGTAGGAGCGGGTCTCGTAGACGCGCAGCGTGCCGGTGGCGAACTTCACCGTCTTGGCGAGCCGCCCGGAGCAGCCGGACGCGGCCTGCGCGGGCGCCGCTCCGGTGGGCCCCAGGACGAGACCGAGGGATCCCAGCAGCGGCAGGACGAGGAGCGTCACCGCCACACGCCGTCCGGCCCCCCGGAACCCCGGCCGCTCAGGCCGTCCCGACGACCTCATCGGTCTCGCCACCTCGTCCACCCCACCCGTTCCATCGAACGTTCTGACCCTCACCCGACACATGTACGCATGGGTGTACGACGCGAGAAGGGGGCCATCAGGTTGCGGGCCGGACTCATACTCCTGCCGGAGCGTTCCCTATGCCCTTGTCCATGTCCTCCCCTATGAAGGTGCGCCACAGCCGCGCGTACGCGCCTCCCCTGGCCAGCAGCTCGTCGTGGGTGCCGTCCTCGGCCACCCTCCCCCGGTCCATCACCACGACCCGGTCCGCGCGGGCCGCCGTCGTCAGCCGGTGGGCGACCACGAGCGTGGTGCGCCGCCCCGCGAGACGGTCGGTGGCCTGGTTGACCTGGGCCTCGCTGGCCAGGTCGAGCGAGGCGGTCGCCTCGTCGAGCAGCAGGACGTCCGGGTCGACCAGCTCGGCGCGGGCGAGCGCGATCAGCTGGCGCTGGCCGGCCGAGAGGTTACGGCCCCGCTCGGCGACCTCGTGCAGATAACCGTCCTCCAGCGTGGCGATCATGTCGTGTGCCCCGACCGCCCTCGCCGCCGCCTCCACCTGGGCGTCGGTGGCGTCAGGGAGTCCGTACGCGATGGCGTCACGCACCGTTCCCTCGAAGAGGTAGGCCTCCTGGGGCACGACACCGAGCCGGTGGCGGTACGCGGTCCTGTCGAGGCGGCGCAGATCGGTGCCGTCCGCCGTGACCCGGCCGCTCGTCGGGTCGTAGAAGCGGGCGACGAGCTTGACCAGCGTGGATTTGCCGGCTCCGGTCTCGCCGACGAAGGCCACCGTCTGGCCCGCCGGAATCCGCAGATCGATGCCGGTGAGGGCCTCCTCCTCGCCGGTGTAGGCGAACGACACGTCCTCGAAGGCGATCTCGCCGCGCAGCGAGGTCACCTCCAGCGGCTCGTCGTGATCGGCCGTGGAGGTCGGCTCCCGCAGCAATTCCTGGATGCGGCCGAGCGAGACGCTGGCCTGCTGGTAGCCGTCGAAGACCTGGGACAGCTGCTGCACGGGGGCGAAGAACAGGTCGATGTACAGGAGGTAGGCGACCAGCGCGCCCGTGGTCAGCGTGCCGTCGTCCACGCGGCCCGCGCCGACGATCAGCACGGCAGCCGCGGCGACCGAGGCGAGCAGCTGCACGAACGGGAAGTAGACCGAGATCAGCCACTGCCCTCGGACCCTGGCCTGACGGTAGTGGTCGCTGCGCTCCGCGAAGCGCTCGGCGCCGTCGTGCTCGCGGCGGAACGCCTGCACGATCCGCAGCCCGGCGACGGACTCCTGGAGGTCGGCGTTGACGACACTGATGCGCTCACGGGCGAGCTCGTACGCCTTGACGCTCTTGCGGCGGAAGAAGAAGGTGCCGACGATCAGCAGCGGGAGCGTCGCGAAGACGACCAGGGCCAGCTGGATGTCGAGGACGAGCAGCACGACCGTGATGCCGAAGAAGGTGACGAGAGAGACGAAGGCCGTCACGAGACCGGTCTGCAGGAACGTCGAGAGGGCGTCGACGTCCGTCGTCATCCTGGTCATGATCCGGCCGGTCAGCTCGCGCTCGTAGTAGTCGAGGCCGAGCCGCTGGAGCTGCGCGAAGATCTTGAGGCGCAGGGAGTAGAGCACGCGTTCGCCGGTGCGGCCCGTCATCCGGGTCTCACCGATCTGGGCCGCCCACTGCACGAGGACGGCGAGCAGGCCGAGCCCCGCCGCCGCCCAGACCGCGCCGAGCGCCATCTGTGTGACACCGTCGTCGATGCCGTGCCGGATCAGCACGGGCAGCAGCAGGCCCATGCCCGCGTCGACGGCTACCAGCCCGAGGCTCACCAGCAGTGCCGCCCCGAAGCCGTGCAGCAGCCTGCGCAGGCCGTAGGACTGCTCCGGGCGTACCGCGCTCGCCTCGTCGATACCGGGGGTGTCGGTGGCGGGCGGCAACGCGTCGACCTGGGCGAGGAGCTCGGGAGTGGCGGGCATCCCCGCGGCGGCCGTGTCGCGCTGCTCCTCCTTGCGGATCCACAGCCCGGGGGTGACCCCGCGCTCGGCGTCGAACTCCGCGTCGAGCTCCTCCAGGAGCGCGCGGTCGTCCTCCGGCTCCGCCGCGAGCGTCTTCGGCCGGTGCCCGGGGGAGGTGCCCCGCATCTCGTCCGGGTCGGTGAGCAGCCTGCGGTAGAGCGCCGAGCGGCGCTCCAGCTCGGCGTGCGTGCCGATGTCGGCGAGCCGCCCCTGGTCGAGGACGGCGATGCGGTCGGCGAGGCCGAGGGTGGAGCGGCGGTGCGCTATCAGCAGGGTGGTGCGGCCCTCCATGACCTGCGCCAGCACCTCGTGGATCTCGTGCTCGACCCGGGCGTCCACGGCGGATGTCGCGTCGTCCAGGAGCAGCAGCCGGGGGTCGGTGAGGATGGCCCGGGCGAGCGCGACGCGCTGGCGCTGGCCACCGGAGAGTGTGAGGCCGTGCTCGCCGACCTTGGTGTCGTACCCCTCGGGCAGCTCGGAGATGAAGCCGTGGGCCTGAGCGGCGCGCGCGGCGCGCTCGATCTGCTCCTGGGTGGCGCCGGGGTGTCCGTACGCGATGTTGGCGCCCACGGACTCGGAGAAGAGGAAGCTGTCCTCGGGCACGAGCCCGATGGCGGCCCGCAGCGACTCCTGGGTCAGCTCGCGGACGTCGTGGCCGCCGACCAGGACGGCCCCGTGCGAGACGTCGTAGAAGCGCGGCAGCAGGAGCGAGACCGTGGACTTGCCGCTGCCGGAGGCACCGACCACGGCGACGGTCTCGCCCGGCTCGATGGTGAGGGAGAAGCCGTCGAGGACCGGGCGCTCGTCGTCGTAGCCGAACCGTACGTCGTCGAACTCGACGCGCGCGGGGGCGTCGGCGGGCAGCTCCTTGGTGCCGTCCTTCATGGACGGCTCGGTGTCGATGAGCTCCAGGACGCGCTCCACACCGGCCCGGGCCTGCTGGCCGACGGTGAGGACCATGGCGAGCATCCGGACCGGGCCGACGAGCTGGGCGAGATAGGTGGAGAAGGCGACGAACGTACCGAGGGTGATCTCGCCCCGGGTGGCGAGCCAGCCGCCGAGGGCCAGCATCGCGACCTGGCCGAGCGCGGGCACGGCCTGGAGCGCCGGGGTGTAGCGGGAGTTCAGCCGGATGGTGCGCAGCCGGCCCGCGAAGAGCTTGCGGCTGACCTCGCGGAGCTTTCCGGTCTCCTGCTCCTCCTGTCCGAAGCCCTTGACGACCCGGACGCCGGAGACGGCCCCGTCGACGACTCCGGCGACGGCGGCGGCCTGGCTCTGGGCGTACCAGGTGGCGGGGAAGAGCCGGGCCTTGGAGCGGCGGGCGATGAACCAGAGCGCGGGGGCCACGGCGAGGGCGATGAGCGTCAGGGGCAGCGAGAGCCACGCCATGATCACCAGGGAGATGAGGAAGAGCAGGATGTTCCCGATGGTCATCGGGAGCATGAACAGGAGCCCCTGGATCAGCTGGAGGTCGCTGGTGGCCCTCCCGACGACCTGCCCGGTGGACAGCTCGTCCTGCCGCTTGCCGTCGAGCCGGGTCAGGGTGCCGTACATCTCGGTCCGGAGATCGTGCTGTACGTCGAGGGCGAGCCGGCCGCCGTAGTAGCGGCGGACGAACGTGGCGGCGTAGACGACGACGGCCGCACCGATGAGCAGGCCCGTCCACACGCCGAGGGAGCGGGTGTGGCTGCCGACGACGTCGTCGATGATCACCTTGGTGATGAGCGGGACGAGGGCCATCACGGCCATGCCGGCGAGCGACGAGCCGAGGGCGAGCACGACGTTGCGCCGGTAGCGCCACGCGTACCCGGTCAGCCTCCGGCCCCACCCCGGCTGCTCCGCGCCCCGCTGCTCGGCGCCGCCGTCCTTCGCGGTGGCTGCCTGCCCGGCGGGACCCTGCTCGGCGGGGTCGTGTTCCGCCACGCCCTGTTTCTCCGCGCCCGCCACCCGTGCCTCCTGATTTCGCCCCGTTGCCCCACCTGACCTACCGCATGTCCCCAACGCGGCCGGCGGCGGATTTCATCCTTCCGCAACAATTCTCGGCCGATGGGCCCAGGTGTGCCCCGGGGTGGTCCTAGGACCAGCGGGGTATGGATGTCCCGCTCACAGGGCTCACAGGAACGGGGAAGGCGATGACGAACGACCCGAAGGCGGAGGCGTACCTCTGCGGTCGGCTGTACGCGGCACTGGCGGAACTGGAGAGACTCGGCGAGGGCGATCACCATTCGCTCGGCCGGGCGGACGTCGTGCGGAAACTGGCCCTGGAGCCGTCCAAGCACCTGACCAAGCACCTCCACGCGGCCGGGAAGTACCTGCTGGCGGCCAGGAACAGAGGGCAGGCGAGGTCGGCGGCCGTGGTGTTCAGGTCCCTGCCCGATCTGCTGCCCTCGGGGAGGGGCCTGCCTGACTCCCTGCGTGACAGCGCCCTCCAGGAGCGCTTCCACGAGGGCCGCGCCGCGCAGGAGGCGGCGATCGGGAAAGCCGTGTGAGCGGATCGGCGGCCGGTCCCCGGGGCTGCTCCGTCCCGGGGACCGGCCGCCCTCCCCCGAAGGTGCGTCGGCCCGAAGGTGCGTCGGCGTGAAGGTGCCTCGGCCTAGAGGTGCGTCGGCTCGAACATCTTGAGCAGGGCGGGGAGCACCACGACCGACGGGCCCGGCGCGGCGAGGGCCTTGCCGAGGTCGGCGGCCAGGGTCTCGGGGCTGGTGAGGACGGCGGGCACGCCGAAGGACTCGGCCAGGGCGACGAAGTCCGGGCGGGAGAGCTCGGTGGCCGTGGCCTCGCCGAAGGCGCCCGTCATGTACTCGCGCAGGATGCCGTAGCCCCCGTCGTCGACGATCAGCCAGGTGACGGGCAGGTCGTACTGCCGCACGGTGGCGAGTTCGGCGATGGAGTACATCGCGCCGCCGTCACCGGAGACCGCGAGCACCGGCTTCGTCGGATCGGCGGCGGCCGCGCCGATGGCGGCCGGGAAGCCGTAGCCGAGACCGCCCGCGCCCTGCGCCGAGTGCATCGTGTTCGGGTGGCGGGCGTCGAAGGCGGACCAGGCCCAGTAGGCGAGGATCGTCATGTCCCAGAAGCTGGGCGAGCTGTCGGGCAGCGCCTCGCGGACGGAGGCGAGCACCTGCTGCTCCAGCGTGAGGTCCTGGGACGCGATCCGCTCGTGGACCCGCTCCAGCAGCGCCCGGACGCGCTCGGCGGCGGTGTCGTCCTCGCGGGGCTCCACCGCCTCCAGGAGGTCGGCCAATGCCTCACGGGCGTCGGAGTGGATGCCGAGGGCGGGGTGGTTGGACTCAAGCTTGCCGGCGTCGGCCTCGATCTGGATGACCCGGCCTCGCGGGGCGAAGGTGTGGTAGTTCGAGGAGAGCTCGCCGAGCCCCGACCCGACGACCAGCAGCACGTCCGCCGACTCCAGGAAGTCCGTGGTGTACCGGTCCTCCAGCCAGGACCTGAGCGAGAGCGGGTGCTCCCAGGGGAAGGCGCCCTTGCCGCCGAAGGTCGTGACGACCGGAGCGTCGATCTTCTCCGCGAGCGCGCGCAGCTTGCCGGCGGCGTCGGAGCGTACGACCCCGCCGCCCGCGATGATCACCGGACGCTCGGCGTTCGACAGCAGGTGGGCCGCCGCGAGGGTCAGCTCCGGTCGTGGGTACAGCTCGCGCGGGGTGGCGTCGAGCGCGCTGACCACGGGCAGGACCGTCTCGGCGAGCAGCACGTCCTGCGGGATCTCCACCCAGACCGGCCCGTGCGGCGCCGTGAGCGCGGACTCCCAGGCGGCGGCGATCGCGGACGGGATCTGTGACGCCGTGCGGACGGTGTGCACGGACTTCACGATGTCCCGGAAGGACGCCTTCTGGTCGCGGAGCTCGTGCAGATAGCCGTGGCGCCCACCGCCGAGTCCGGCGGTGGGGATCTGGCTGGAGACCGCGAGCACGGGTGCGGACGCGGCTGCTGCCTCCTGGAGCGCGGCCAGGGAGGTGAGCGCGCCCGGGCCGGTGGAGAGCAGCAGGAGGGCCACCTCGCCGGTGATGCGCCCGTAGGCGTCGGCGGCGAAGCCCGCGTTGTTCTCGACGCGCAGCCCGACGTACGAGAGCGAGGAGCGGCGCAGCGCGTCGAACATGCCGAGCGCGTGCTGTCCGGGCAGCCCGAAGACGGTGGTCGCGCCGAGGCCCTGGAGCGTCTCGACCACGAGGTCGCCGCCGTTGCGGCCGGACGGGGGGTTCAGGGCCGCTTCGGCCTGTGCGGCGGTGAGCTGCGGGCGGTCGTCGTGGTCGTGACTCACTGGGTGCGGCCCTCCGCGATCTGGCGGGACATGATCGTCGTCAGCTCGTACGCCGTGTGCGAGGCGGCGACGGACGTGATCTCCGCGTGATCGTACGCCGGGGCGACCTCGACCAGGTCCGCCGAGACGAGGTGGCAGGAGGAGAGCCCGCGCACGATCTCCAGGAGCTCGCGCGAGGTGAGGCCGCCCGCCTCGGGGGTACCGGTGCCGGGGGCGTGCGCCGGGTCGAGCACGTCGATGTCGATGGAGATGTAGAGCGGGCGGTCACCGATGCGCTGGCGCAGCTGGTCGGTGATCTCGTCCACGCCGCGGCGCATGACGTCGGCCGACGTGACGATGCCGAAGCCCAGCTTGGCGTCGTCGGTGAGGTCCTGCTTGCCGTACAGCGGGCCGCGGGTGCCGACGTGGGACAGCGCCTCGGTGTCGAGGATGCCCTCCTCGACGGCGCGGCGGAACGGGGTGCCGTGGGTGTACTCGGCGCCGAAGTAGGTGTCCCAGGTGTCCAGGTGGGCGTCGAAGTGGAGCAGGGCGACGGGGCCGTGCTTCTTGGCGACGGAACGCAGCAGGGGCAGCGCGATGGTGTGGTCGCCACCGAGCGTCATCAGCCGGGCGCCGGTACCGAGGAGGTCGTCGGCGGCGGCCTCGATGGTCTCGACGGCCTCGTTGATGTTGAAGGGGTTCGCGGCGATGTCCCCGGCGTCGGCGACCTGGGCGAGTGCGAACGGGGAGGCGTCCTGCGCCGGGTTGTACGGGCGCAGGAGCCGGGAGGCCTCGCGGATGGCGTTGCCGCCGAAGCGGGCGCCGGGACGGTAGGAGACACCGGTGTCGAAGGGCACGCCGACGACGGCGACATCGGCGGAGCCGACCTCGTCGAGCCGCGGCAGCCGCGCGAACGTCGCGGGTCCGGCGTACCGCGGGACGCGGGAGGAGTCGACGGGGCCGCGCGGCGTTTCGTTGCTGCTCATGGGTGCGGGTGCCTTTCGTTCAACGATGCACGCCTTGTGGGCGTTGATACGGTATTCAGTCTTTCAGGGGGCGGACACGGGCTGCTCCCTGCGGTGGGGGCCGGTCGGCCCCCGAGGGAGAAGGCCCCGCGGTGCGGGAGGGACCGTCTCCGGCACGGTGGGTCAGACGGTGACCGCGTCCGGGGTTGCCGGGTCCTCGGCACCGTCCTCGGCGCCCCGCCCGGCCAGCCGCTCGCGCCATGCGGCCAGCACGGCGGCGTCGGTCGGCTCGGTCGCCAGCGAGACGACGACGTACACGGCGAGCGAGGCGAGCAGCCCGTAGTAGACCGGCTCGTTCGCCAGGATCCCGTACCCGGCCATCAGCCCGATCACCGCGACGCCGCCGGCGACCACGGCGGCCAGCGCGCCCGCCGCCGTGCCCCGGCGCCACAGCAGACCGCCCAGGATCGGCACGAGCAGCCCGCCGACCAGCAGGTTGTAGGCGACGGTCAGCGCCTCGACGACGTCGTTGAGCGCGATGGCGATCACGATCACGGCGAGGCCCATGATGAGGATGAACGCCCGGTTCCCCTTCACCTCGTCCCGTTCCTCGCCGCCGTCCCTGGCGACCACGCCCCGCAGCCGCGACCAGATGTCGTTGTTGGCCACGGTGGCGCAGGCGATCAGCGCCCCGGAGGAGGTGGACATCACCGCAGCGAGCGCGGCGGCCAGCACGAGCCCGCGCACGCCGACCGGCAGCTCGTCCTTCACGATGGTCGCGAAGGCCGCGTCCGCGCTGGGCAGCTTCGGGTACATCACCTTGGCGGCCGTGCCGATGACGGCTCCGGCTATCGCGTACACCAGGCAGTAGGTGCCGGCGACGGTGCCGCCCCAGCGCGCCGTCCTGTCGCTGCGCGCGGTGAACACGCGCTGCCAGATGTCCTGGCCGATCAGCATGCCGAAGGTGTAGATCAGGACGTACGTGAAGATCGTCTCGCCGCCGATGCCCAGCGGGTCGAAGTACTCCGTGGGCAGCTGCGCCTTCATCTCGCTGAAGCCGCCGGCCTTGATCACGGCGATCGGCAGGAGCAGGAGCAGGACACCGATGGTCTTGACGACGAACTGCACCATGTCGGTGATCGTGATCGACCACATGCCGCCGAGCGTCGAGTACGCGACGACGATGGCGCCGCCGAGGATGATCGCGACGGTGCGGTCGATGTCGAACAGGACGTCGAAGATCGTGGCGTAGGCGATGGTCGACGTCACCGCGAGCATCAGCGTGTACGCCCACATGACGACGCCCGAGATGATCCCGGCCCGGCCGCCGTATCGCAGGTCGAGCATCTCGGAGACGGTGTAGACCTTCAGCCGGGCGATGCGGGCGGAGAAGAACACGGACAGGGCCAGCAGCCCGAGGCCGATCGTGAAGACCATCCAGGCGCCGGAGAGCCCGTACTGGTAGCCGAGGCCGACGCCGCCGATGGTGGAGGCACCGCCGAGGACGATCGCGGCCATGGTGCCGGAGTACATCCAGGGGCCGAGCCGGCGCCCGGCGACCAGGAACTCACTCTTGGACTTGGCGCGGCGCATGCCCCACCAGCCCATGGCGAGCATGCCGGCCAGATAGACGACGATCACCGCGTAGTCGACAGCCATGGGCTTTCCTCCGTCTCGTTTCCGTTCGAGGTCACGTGTCGTCAAGACGGTAGGTGGCTGGAAGCCGACGCTGAAGTGTACGTTTCCTCCATCCGCACCTCGCCGACCAGATGGATCATCCATGCCGG
This sequence comes from Streptomyces sp. NPDC006516, assembly GCF_040611875.1. Classification (NCBI taxonomy): domain Bacteria; kingdom Bacillati; phylum Actinomycetota; class Actinomycetes; order Kitasatosporales; family Streptomycetaceae; genus Streptomyces; species Streptomyces sp. NPDC006516. The sequence goes on along the minus strand of NZ_JBEXPD010000001.1, from coordinate 301,881 downwards.
ACTCCCCCGCCGGGCCTCCTTCCCCGCCCATCCCGCTGGCCGGACTGCTGGCCCGGGAGGAGCTCGGACTGCACCGGATCGCCGGTCCGGACCACGCGGATCTGCTGTGGGTGCACACCTCGGAGATGGCCGATCCGTATCCGTATCTGCTCGGCGGCGAACTGGTGCTGACCGCGGGGGTCCAGCTCGCCGACGCCGACACCTACGTGGCCCGGCTGGTCCAGGCGGGGGCGGCGGCGCTCGGCTTCGGGGTGGCACCGGTGCACGACACCGTGCCGGAAGCCCTGGTGGAGGCGTGCGAGCGGCACGGGCTGCCGCTGCTGGAGGTGCCGCCCGAGACGCGCTTCGCCGCGATCGCGCGTGCGGTGTGGCGGCTCATGGCGGAGGCCCGGCACCGTGAGCTGCGCCGGGTGACCCGGGCCCAGCAGGCCCTGGCGACGGCCGCGGCCCGGCCCGACCCGGTGCCAGCGGTGCTGCGGCAGCTGGCCGTGCAGCTGGAGGGCAGGGTCGCGCTGCTCACGGCGGACGGCGAGGTGCTGCACGCGGCGGGAGGACGTACGGCACCGGACGTGCGGGCGGCACTGGCGCGACTGGCCCGGGTGGTGACCCCCGCACCGCCCGCCTCCCCCACCCCGTCCGCTTCCTCCGTCTCCCCCAGCTCACCGGCATCGTCCGACTCGCCCACCTCGCCCGGCTCGCCCGGCTCGCCCGCATCGTCCGGCTCGCCCGTCCGGAAGCCGAGCCCTTCCTCGGCGACCGACACGCGCGGCGGAAGCCAGTTGTCCGCGTACGCGCTGGGCGGTGCGCAGGGCCTCTCCCTGGTCCTGGCGACGCCTCGGCGTGAGTCCGGCGACCACACCGTCGCCGGTATCGCCGTCGTACTCCTCTCGCTGCTCACCGCCCCGCACCAGGGCGCGGACGCGGCGGGCCGCTCGGCCGCGCTCGTACGCCTGCTGCTGGGCGCGACCCCGCAGGAGGTGGCCCCGCTGCTGGGCGACGGCGACTCCTGGACGGTGGTTCACGCCCGGCGCACCGACGGCGCACCGGCCGACGCCCTGACCGCCGGCGCGCTCGCCGCCGGGCTGGGCTCCGCGCTGTCCGACGTGGACCGGGAGACCGTACGGGTCCTCCTGCCCGGCGGCCACGACGTGGCCCCGCAGCCCGGCTGGACGCTCGGCGCCTCCGAGCCCACCTCCGCATCGGCACTGCCTGCGGCCGATGCCCAGGCGGCCCGCGCACTGGGTCACGCGGAGGCCACCCACGCCGCTCTCACCCGGCACCGCCCCGGCATCGGAGGTCTGGCCGACCTCATCCCCCCGGACCGCGCCGAGGCCCACGCCCGCGCCCTCCTGGCCCCGTTGACCGAACCCCTGGCCGAGACGCTGCGCTGCTGGCTGAGCCTCCACGGCAGCTGGGACCGCACGGCGGTGGCCCTGCGCATCCACCGCAACACGGTGCGCCAGCGCATCGCCCGGTGCGCGGCGCTGCTGGACGCGGACCTGGACGACATGGACGTACGGACGGAGCTGTGGTTCGCGCTGCGATGACCCGGCCCCCGGGGCGCCGCCGCGCCGTCCGGCCGTCCGTCGGCAGAGCAGTCACCCGGAGGGCTCGAGGCCCATCCTCACCAGCGTGCCCGCCTCGCTGATCAGCAGTTCCGGCACGTGATCCTCGTAGAAGCGGATCTGCCCGATGACGCCCCCGGTGCGCGAGTGCCGCGCCAACTGCTCCAGGAGCGGGTCCAGGTCCGGCAATGACTCCGCGTGCACCTCCTGCCGCACGGTCAGCGACCAGCCCTGCTCGGCAGGGATCAGCTCGCCCACCAGCAGACCGCCGGTACGGGCGGCCGGCCCGCGGTCGGCCAGGAGCGGGCAGGCCTCGTCCAGCCGGTCCACGGGGGTGGCGGTGGCGACCTCGTGGCCGCGCGGGCCGGTACCGAGGTGCCAACTCAGGCCGTCCACGACCTCGCCCGGCGTGGCAGCACCCAGGTCCAACGCGAGTTCCACCACGAACAGATCACCCATGCCGGCAATGTACAGCGGTCGCCGCGAGACCGGCCGAGGTCGCGGCCAGGCGTTCCCCCCTGCTCTCCGCGATCCGGTGCACGTCGCGCAACGACTCGGCCATGCGTGCCAGGACTACGGCCGGTCCTGGACGGTCACCCTCCGGCGTGCCCGTCCGCGACTCGAAGGCGCCCCATGGGCCCGTCCTGGTCTTCGCCCCGGCCGGCTGGTCGTCCTTCGACGTCGCCGTCGAGAACGGGCACTTCTCCGTCTGAGGACGCGATGCGCGGCCAGGGCTGCCCAGCTTCGAGCCTCCTTTCACCATTCCCGCGTGGCGATCAGTTCCTCCACGTCCGCCCCCTCGAAGCCGTACGCGGTCGCGATGCGCCAGAAGTCCTCACCTATCTCCTCGCGCGCGGTGGTCTCGATCCCGCTTCCCGCCGCCTCGAACTCGGCTTCCAGATCGTTGAATTCCGCCGTCGCCGCGTGAGTCAGCGCATAGAGCGCCGGCAGGCCGTCGGGCCGCTCGGCCTCGATCTGTTCGCAGAGCCGCACCAGGACGGCCTTCCCCTTGTCCACGACGTGGTCCGGGAAGTACTCGTCCGCGTACATCCCGCCCAGGAACGCGTGCTCCGCCATCTGCCGGTTCGTGATCGCCACAACCGTCCCCCCGTCAACGCCTTGCTCCGTCCACTTGATGGTGCACCACACCACTGACAGAGCCGGGCCGGACGGGGCGCAGGCAGCGGACGCCATCTGCACGCCGGTGCGCGCAGGCGCGCCCCGACGCGTCGAACAGGCCTCGCGCGCCCCCCTTTCAGGGTCTGTCCGGGCAGGTCAGCGGGGTGGCACGCTGCCGTTGATCACGGGCATCGCCCGGCACGCAACAGCGAAAGGTCCCTCCGTGAAGCGCATCACCGCACTCGCCGCCACCGCGATCGTCCTGGCCTTCGGACTGGGCACGGGCCCCGTCTCGGCCACGGACACGAGCAGGCCGGCAGCCACCGCCGCCTCCGCTCCGAGCGCCGCGTTCACGCGCTGCACCCACGGTTACTTCTGCGCCTTCGACGGGTGGAACGGCGAGGGGACACGCTGTCAGTGGTCGGCCGCCGAGATGCGGAACACCGCCGACAACTGCTCCTTCATCCGCGCCGGCAAGAACGTCCGCTCGGTGTGGAACAAGACCGAGCACCGCGTGCAGTACTACACGCAGACCAACTTCAACTCGCGTGTCGGCTCCACACTCGCCGGGCAGGGCGGCAACCTCCAGGGGAACTACCAGATCCGTTCCTTCCGGCCCCAGTAGGCCGCGCCGGGCCCGCCCCGTGGGGCGGGTGCCGTGACCGGTGCCGACCGGGCGGGGTCGCTCACCGCACGCGGGAGCGCTCCTCGCCCTCGTCCTCGTCGTCATCACCCGGGACGTGGACGTCGAAGACGTTGATGTTGATCTCGACGACCTCCAGCCCCGTCATCGTCTCCACCGCGTCGGTCACGTTGCCCCTGACTCTGTCCGCGAGTTCGTGGATCGCCACGCCGTACTCGACCTCGATGTCGACATCCACAGCGGTCTGCTCCTCCCCCACCTCCACCTTCACGCCGCGTCCGCCACCGGAGGACCCGCCCACGCGTCCCGCCACGGCGCCTATCGCCTTCGACGCGCCCCGGCCCACCGAGTGCACACCCTCGGTCTCGCGAATGGCTATGCCGGCGATGGTGGCCACCACTCCGTCGGCGATGGTGGTCCTGCCACGCGTCTTCTCACCCGAATTGCCGCCCGGGGTTCCGAATTCAGCCATGACTGCCTCACAGGGGATTGATGCGGCGAGGCTGCTCGCGTCCTCACCGGTTCTCATTTCACTGTGCGCCTGCCCGCTCTCCCCCGCCAACGAGGCGCACACAGCGCTCCGTCCGGACACGCTCCGCCACCGGCCGCCCCGGCAGCGCCGTGCGCTGTCGCGCGTGCTCAGCATCACCCTGGACAGCCACCGTGACCGCCGGGTAACTTTTGAATCAGGACTGAGCAAGCGCTTAGCCACCGCGACCGAAGCTGACGCTGAAGCTGACACCAGGAGGCACCCGTGCGCCGTACGGTTTACAACGAGGACCACGAGGCGTTCCGGGAGACCATCCGCGCCTTCATCGAGGCCGAGGTCGTCCCCGTCTACGACGAGTGGTTCGCGGCGGGTCAGGCGCCTCGCGACTTCTACTACAAGCTCGCCGAGCTGGGCATCTTCGGCATCGAGGTACCCGAGGAGTACGGCGGCGCGGGCGAGGAGTCCTTCAAGTTCGAGGCCGTCCTGTACGAGGAGACCGCCCGCGCCGGCGTGTCCTTCGGCGGCTCGGGTGTGCACGTCCTGCTCTGCCTGCCGTACCTCAAGGCGTACGCCACCGAGGAGCAGAAGAAGCGCTGGCTGCCCGACTTCGTCTCCGGCAAGACGATGTACGCGATAGCCATGACCGAGCCGGGCACCGGTTCGGACCTGGCCGGCATGAAGACGACGGCCAAGCTCTCCGAGGACGGCACGCACTACGTCCTCAACGGCGCCAAGACCTTCATCACCGGTGGTGTGCACGCCGACAAGGTCATCGTCTGTGCTCGCACGGACGCCCCCAAGGCCGACGACCGCCGCCACGGCATCTCGCTCCTGGTGGTCGACACCAAGTCCGAGGGCTACTCGGTCGGACGCAAGCTCGACAAGCTGGGTCTGAAGGTCTCCGACACCGCCGAACTGGCCTTCGTCGACGTCAAGGTGCCCGTCGAGGACCTCCTGGGCGAGGAGAACAAGGGCTTCTCCTACCTCGGCCAGAACCTCCCGCAGGAGCGCCTCGGCATCGCCGTCGGCGCGTACGCGCAGGCGAAGGCCGCCGTGCGGTTCGCCCAGCAGTACACGCAGGACCGCACCGTCTTCGGCAAGAGCGTCGCGTCCTTCCAGAACACCAAGTTCGAGCTGGCCGCCTGCAAGGCCGAGGTGGACGCCGCCGAGGCCGTCTGCGACCGCGCGATCGAGGCTCTGGACGCGGGTGAGCTCACCCCCGCCGAGGCCGCTTCGGCGAAGCTGTTCTGCACCGAGGTCGCGCACCGCGTGATCGACCGCTGCCTCCAGCTGCACGGCGGCTACGGCTTCATGAACGAGTACCCGATCGCCCGGCTCTACACGGACAACCGCGTCAACCGCATCTACGGCGGCACCAGCGAGGTCATGAAGTCGATCATCGCCAAGTCCATGGGTCTCTGAGAGCGGCTACGTTCTCATCCATGAGCGCAGCACTCGACTCCCTGCTCGATCTGCTCGACCTCGAGCAGATCGAGCAGGACATCTTCCGGGGCACGAGCCGTTCGGCCGTCGTGCCCCGCGTCTTCGGCGGCCAGGTCGCGGCCCAGGCCCTGGTCGCCGCCGGGCGCACGGCCCCCGACGACCGGGGTGCCCACTCCCTGCACGCGTACTTCCTGCGCCCGGGTGACCCAGGCGCGCCCATCGTCTACAGCGTCGACCGGATCCGCGACGGGCGGTCCTTCACCACCCGCCGGGTCGTCGCCGTGCAGCACGGCAAGCCGATCTTCCACCTCTCGGCGTCCTTCCAGGTGCACGAGGAGGGCTTGGACCACCAGGCAGTCATGCCCTCGGCGCCGGACCCGGAGAGCCTGCCGACGACGGCGGAGATGCTGCCGCGCCACGCGCACCGCTTCACCGACCCGAGCATGGTGGACCGGCTGCTGGAGGCCCGGGCCGCCGTGGACCTCAGGTACGTCGACGCGCCTCCGTTCGCCACCGCCGGCGCACCGCGCGAGCCCCGCTCCCAGGTCTGGTTCCGCACCCACGGCAAGCTGGCGGACGATCCCCTGCTGCACGTCTGCCTGGCGACGTACGTCTCCGACATGACGCTGCTCGACTCCGTGCTGCTCGCCCACGGGCGCGGCGGCTGGTCGGTCGGTGACGTGGTGGGTGCCAGTCTCGATCACGCGATGTGGTTCCACCGCCCGTTCCGCGCCGACGAGTGGCTGCTGTACGACCAGGAGTCGCCCTCGGCGTCCGGCGGACGCGGTCTCGGGCAGGCGAGGATCTGGACGGCGGACGGGAAGCTCGCCATCACGGTCATCCAGGAAGGGCTCGTCCGCGTCCCGAGGGACTGACGCCGCGTTCGTACATCGCGCCGCGTCCCGAGGGACCGAACCCGCACATTCGGACATACTGCCCATCATGGGTGACGAGCAGACCGAGGGTGGCGAGTCCACGTTCACCGTCGTCGTCGCGGCGGCGGCCAATCTCGGCATCGCCGTGGCGAAGCTGGTGGCGGGGCTGATCAGCGGTTCGAGCGCGATGCTCTCGGAGGCCGCGCACTCGGTCGCCGACACCGTGACCGAGGCCATGCTGCTCACCGCGCTCAAGCGCAGCGAGAAGCCCCCCGACGAGGACCATCCGCTGGGCTACGGCCCCGAACGGTACATCTGGGCGATGCTCGCCGCCGTCGCGACGTTCGTCGGCGGCGCGGTGTTCTCCCTGTACGACGGGATCCACACCCTGATCGAGGGCGAGGAGCTGGGCGATCCGCTCGTCTCGTACATCGTGCTCGCGGTGGCCTTCCTGCTGGAGGGCTTCTCGCTGCGCACGGGTGTCCGGCAGGTGCGCGGCGACGCCGCCCGGCTCCGGATGCCCGCGCCACGCTATCTGCGCCGGACCCCCGACACGGCGGTCAAGGCGGTGGTGATGGAGGACTCGGCGGCCCTGGCCGGACTGCTGCTGGCGGCCGGCGGCCTGCTCGGCGGGCAGCTGACCGGTTCCGGGGTCTGGGACGGCATCGCGTCGGTGCTGATCGGCTTCCTGCTGGTGTACGTGGCCTGGGTGCTCTGCCGGTCCAACGCCCAGCTGCTGATCGGCCGGCCGCTCCCGGCGCAGATGCGGGCCGGGGTGCGCGAGGAACTGCTGTCGGTGCCGCACATCGTCGAGGTGCTGGAGCTGACCACGCTGATCCAGGGTCCCTCGGAGCTGCTGGTCGCCGCCAAGGTCGACTTCCGGGACGCGTCGACCGCCCGGCAGATCGAGTGGGCGTGCGAGGAGGCGGAACAGCAGTTGCGGGAGCGCTACCCGGCCGTCCAGCGGGTGTACCTGGATCCGACGCCGGGGCGCGCGCAGCGGCCGGAGGCGCGCGCCGACAGCTGAGACGGGCGCCGGTGGACCGGGCGTGAGCCGGTCGCGCAACGGACGGGCGGAGTGCTGCGAAGGGCCGGGGTCCGGGCCCCGCGCGACGGGTAGGACCCGGCCGTCCGCTTCGCCGACCGAGGAGTACCCGGCCATGACGCAGCACCCGCCGCCCTTCGTCCTGGACCCCGCCGCCCGCGACGCGGACGCGGAACACGCACTCCTGCGTGCCCAGGGGTCCGCCGCCCGTATCGACATCCTCGGGGTGGAGGCCTGGTCGGTGACCGATCCGGTCCTGCTGAAGGAGTTACTGACCAGCCCGGACGTGTCCAAGGACGCGCGCCGGCACTGGCCCGGCTTCGACGAAGCCGTGCAGACCTGGCCGCTGGCCCTGTGGGTGGCCGCGACGAACATGTTCACCGCGTACGGCGGGGACCACCGGCGTCTGCGCCGCATCGTCGCCCCGGCGTTCAGCGCACGGCGCATCGCCGCGCTGCAGCCGACCGTCGAGGGCATCGTGGAGCGGCTGCTGGACGGACTGGAGGCCACTCCCCCGGGCGAGGTCGCCGACGTACGGGAGCTGTTCGCCTATCCGCTGCCCATCGCGGTCATCGGGACGCTGCTGGGTGTCCCCGAGGACCGGGCCACCGAGTTCCGCGGTCTCGTCAACGACGTGTTCGCCACCACCCTGACCCCCGAGGAGGCCGCCGCCAACGCGGAGCAGTTGTACGCGATGCTCGACGCCCTCATCGCCGCAAAGCGGGCCGAGCCGGGTGAGGACATGGCGTCCGTGCTGATCGCGCTGGGTGAGGCCGACGGGCAGACGCTGGCCGAGGAGGAGCTGCGCGACACTCTGCTCCTGATGATCAACGCAGGTTACGAGACCACCGTCAACCTGATCGACCAAGCCGTCACGACCCTCCTCACCCACCCCGAGCAGCTCACCCATGTCCGGGAGGGCCGCGCGACGTGGCCGGACGTCGTGGAGGAGACATTGCGCCACTCGCCGCCGGTCAAACACCTTCCCCTGCGGTACGCCCTCGCCGACATCCCGTTGCCCGACGGGCGGACCATCGCCGAGGGGGAGGCGATCCTCGCGTCCTACGCGGCGGCCAACCGCCACCCCGGCTGGCACACCGATCCGGACGCCTTCGACGTCACCAGGATCACCAAGGAACACCTCGCCTTCGGGCACGGCATCCACTTCTGCCTCGGCGCGGCGCTGGCCCGCATGGAGGGGGAGATCGCGCTGGGAGCGTTCTTCGAGCGCTTCCCCGACGCCGAACTCGCACCTGCCGACGGGGACATGCGACCGGTGGCCTCCCTGATCAGCAACGGCCACCGGTCGCTTCCCGTGCGGTTGCGCCCGCCCCGGGGCTGATCGGGCGCGGGCGGGCCCGCTCAGCCGAGGTCGGCGAAGAACTCCCGTACGTCCGCGACGAGGAGTTCGGGCTGCTCCAGGGAGAGGAAGTTGCCGCCGCGGCCGAACTCGGTCCAGCGGACCACGTTGTGGTCGCGCTCGGCGAAGCGGCGGATCGCGACGTCGGACGGCAGGGCGACGGCCACCGCCGTGGGCACGGTGCCGCGTTCCCTGGGCGCCCAGGCGCTCGGGTCGTGGGCCATCTCGTAGTAGAGGTGCGCCGAGGATCCCGCCGTGCCGGTGAACCAGTACAGGCTGACGTTGGTGAGCAGGGTGTCGCGGTCCACCGCGTCCTCGGGGAGTTCCTTCGCGGGATCGGTCCACTCCTTGAACTTCTCGACGATCCAGGCAAGTTGGCCTGCCGGCGAGTCGTTCAGCCCGTAGGCGACCGTCTCGGGGCGGGTCGACTGGATGGCGTTGAAACCCATCTTGTCGTCCCGGAAACGCTGGAGCCTCTCCAGGCGGGCCTGCTCGCCCTCGGTGAGCCCGGCGAAGTCGGCGGGGTCGTCGGAGGGGAAGGTGACCAGGCCGTTGACGTGGACGCCGATGACCCGGTCGGGGGCGATCCGGCCCGCCTCGCCCGCGATCCAGGCCCCGCCGCCGTTGCCCTGCACGCCGTAACGGCCGTATCCGAGGCGGGACATGAGCGTGGTGAAGGCCCTGGCGATGCGTCCGGTGTTCCAGCCCGTGGAGGTGAGCGGGCCGGAGAAACCGACACCCGGCGTGGACGTGATGACGAGGTGGAAGTCGCGCGAGAGCGGCGCGATGACGTCGAGGAACTGGACCAACGAGCCCGGCCAGTCGTGGATCAGCAGCAGAGGCGTGGCGTTCGCGTCGTCCGAGCGGACGTGTGCGAAGTGGATGTCCTGCCCGTCGATCTCCGTCACGTACTGGGGGAAGGCGTTCAGCCGCTCCTCGGCCTTGCGCCAGTCGAAGCCGTCCGCCCAGTAGGCGGCGAGGTCCTTGAGGTAGCCGGCGGGGACGCCCCGCGACCAGTCCTCGACGCCCTGCACGCCGACGCTCCAGCGGGTCCGGGTGAGGCGGTCACGGAGGTCGTCGAGATCCGCCTGCGGGATGTCGATCCGGAAGGGGCGGACGGAGGCGTCGGCTGCGGCTGCGGTCTTGCTGCTGTTCTCCATGCATGGAATCGTAGGATCGCTATAGGCACGGTTCATTCCTATTGGCGGGTGGCTCGGGCATCCGGGCCTCGGCGACCGACACCGGGTAAGGGCAGGGGCGCGCACCATGCTGGAGACCTCCGCACGACTGCTGCGGCTCCTGTCCCTGCTCCAGTCACCCCGCGAGTGGCCGGGCTCCGAACTCGCCGAGCGGCTGGGCGTGAGCGGCCGGACCGTACGCAACGACATCGAGCGGCTCCGCACCCTCGGCTATCCGGTGGACGCCACCCGGGGGTCGACCGGCGGCTACCGGCTGGCGGCGGGCAGCGCGATGCCGCCGCTGCTCCTGGACGACGAGGAGGCGGTCGCGGTCACGGTCGCCCTGCGCAACGTCGCACGGAGCGCGCTGGCCGGGACGGAGGAGACCTCGGTCAGCGCCCTGGCCAAACTGGAACAGGTGCTGCCGTCACGCCTGCGCCGACGCGTACGGGCCCTCCAGCAGTACGCCGTGCCCGTCCCCGCCGACCGGCCCGCACCCGGCGCCGACACCGATCTGCTCATGACGCTGACAGCCGCCTGCCGGGACCACGAGCGCCTGCGGATGGACTACCGCGATCACTCGGGATCCTCGGCGCGCCGCCTGGTCGAGCCCCAGCGCGTCGTGAACTGGGGCCGCCGCTGGTACCTCGTGGCGTGGGACGTGGACCGTGAGGACTGGCGCACCTTCCGCGTGGACCGGCTCACGCCGCGGCTGCCGGCCGGCCCGCGCTTCGCCCCCCGGGAGGACCCGGAGGGGAACGCGGCCACGTACGTCGCCGGGCAGGTCTCGGCCGCGGCCTGGCGCCATCGCGCCCGGGTGACGGTCCACGCCCCCGCGGCGGCGGTCCTGGAGCGGATCAACCCCGCCGTGGGGTCGGTGGAGACCGTCGACGCGGAGACCTGCGTCCTGGACACCGGAGCCGACTCACTGGACTCCCTCGCCGTCCATCTGGGCATGCTGGGCTTCGACTTCACCGTGACCGAGCCGCCCGAACTGGTGGCGCACCTGCGGGAGCTCGCCGCGCGTTACGCACGCTCCACCGAGGGGAGCAGCCCGGCCGCGTCCAGCAGGTAGTCCGTCATGGGGTCGTAGAACCGGGGGTCGGTGACGTGGTCGTCCAGGGGGACGGTGACCTGGAGGGTGCCCTCCGCCTCGCCCAGGAAGAGTGCGGGGTCGTTGCAGTCCGCGTAGCCGATCGAGTCGATGCCGCGCTGCCCGGCGCAACCGGCCCAGCCGTGGTCGGCGACCACCAGGTCGGGCAGCGGGCGGCCCTCGCGCTCGAGGGCGTCCAGGATCGCGGCCATCGGCACCGGGGAGTGGGTGTGCCACAGGGTGGCTCCGCGCTCCAGCACCGCGACGTCGGCGAACTGGAAGACCATGCCCTCGTCCGCCATCAGGCCGCCGGGGATCCGTACGATCTCGCATCCGGCGGCCCTCAGGGCGTTCGCGGTCTGCCGGTGCACGTCCAGCAGCCCGCCCGGGTGCCCGGTCGCGAACAGCACCCGCTCCCCGTCCGCCGCCGCCTTCCGCAGCCGGGCCGCCATACGCTCGAGGGCGTCGACCGTCAGCTCCGGGTCGATGGTGTCCTGCCCCTGGCGGTGCTCCGGGTCGTCGCTGACACCGCATCTCTCGGCCATGACAGCCAGCACGTCCTGCTCGTCGCTCCACCGGTTCCCGAGCTCCAGGCCCAGCCAGAAATGGCGGTTGCCGTTCGCGAGCTGGCGGTAGTGGGAGAGGTTGTTGTCACGGGGGGTGGCGACGTCGCCCGCGATGCGCGTGCGGACGAGGTGCTCGACGAGGGCGGCGCGGCTGGGTATGGGCATGCACCCATTGTGCCGTCGGGGACGCGCTGTGTGCCCGGTGTCTCGTACGGCGAAATCCCCCGTCAGCGCGGCGCCGGCTCCACCCCGCGCCGCGTCACCCGTGTGACTCCCCCGCGCGCCTCGGGGCCGTGCGGGCGGCGTACGGCCGGGAGGGCCCGCGCTCCGCCCCGGCCCGCCAGCCGGCATCCGAGGCAGCCGGGGTGCCCGGGGCGGGCGCCGGTGTCACGGGTCCGCCAGCCCTGGTGGCCCGGAGGACGCGGGCCTGTGGCCTTCCCCCAGCCCGCCAGATGCAGGACCCAGCAGGTCAGGGCCGCGAGCACCACGATCGCCACACCGAGCCACAGGAGCGCGGCGGACGCGGTGACGACCGCGGCGCCCAGCACCGCGCTGCCCAGGGTGCCGATCGCCGTACCGGTCCATCCGGCCACGGTGTGGCCCAGGTCGTGGTCACCGTGCGCGCTCACGTCGGCTCCTCAGGGTGTGATAGTTCAGCGACCGGCTCTGCACCGGCGCCAATAGCTTACGAACTAAGTAGCTTAGAGACTAAGGGGATTTTCCGTGGACGGCAAGAAGCGTCCGGAGGCGACGGCTGACCAGGCGCTGCGGGCGATGGACCGGATGATCGCGCTCGCGCAGTTCGGGCAGCACGACATCGCCGGGCGGCTCGGCCTGAACACCACCGACCTGACCTGCCTCGGCTTCGTGATGGAGGCCGCGCTGACGGGGGCCACGCTCACCGCGGGCGATCTCGCCGAGCGGGCACGGCTGACCACCGGCGCGGTGACCGGTGTGCTCAACCGGCTGGAGAAGGCGGGCTACGCCCGGCGCCGGCCCGTCGAGGGCGACAGGCGCCGGGTGCACGTGGTGATGGAGGAGTCGGCCCAGGCGCGCGTCCTGGCGGTGTACGGCCCGTTCTACGCCCGCCTGGGCACGCTGTTCGCCGACTACGGGCCGGAGGAGATCGCCGTACTGACCGACTGGTTCAGCCGCGCGCGGGCGGCCATGCAGGAATCACTGGAGGAGATCAGGGGCGGAACCGAGGGCGACACCTGAGCGTCGCGCGGCGGCCGGCCCGCCGCCCCGGGGTCTACGAGGCCGCCGCGGCGAACGCCCCGCGCGCCAGCCGGTGGAGCAGCGCCGCCGTGGCGGCACGGTCCGGGAGGGCTTCGGGGCGGGTCAGGTGGGGGGTGGAGTTCAGCAGACCGAACACCGCGTGGACGGTGACCCGGGCCTCGCTCTCCGCGAGGGACGGATAGAGGGCGCGCACGACCTCGACCCAGACCTCGACGTACTGCCGCTGGAGCTGGCGTACGCGCTTGCGGTCGGTGTCGCGCAGGCGGTCCAGCTCGCGGTCGTGGAGGGTGATCAGGGGCCGGTCGTCCAGCGCGAAGTCGATGTGACCCTCGATGAGGGCGTCCAGGAGCGCCTCGGGGGAATTGGCGCCGGCGGCGTCGTCCTCGGTGACGCGCAGCCTGCCGCCGGCCAGCAGGCGTTCGCTGATGCCGACGAGCAGCTCGGCGAGCATCGCGTCCTTGCCGGGGAAGTGACGGTAGAGGCCGGGGCCGCTGATGCCGACCGCCGCCCCTATCTCATCGACCCCCACACCGTGGAAGCCGCGCTCGGCGAAGAGGCGGGCGGCCTCTCTCAGGATCTGCTCGCGGCGGGTGGGGGCCGCGACACGGGCGGCGGCATGGGTGCTCATGAGGATTCATTCTAGACAGGCGGGTTAGCGCTCGTTAACCTGAGCGAAATGCGTTAACGCTCGTTAAGGCCCGGCCGGCGCACGCGGGGGCGGCCGGCCCGACTCTCATCCCACTACCGCGGTACGGGCAAGGGGGCTCGACAGGATGCAGCAGGCACCGGTCCTGGTGAGCGCGGCCGATCCCGCCTCGGAGGCCTGGCAGGCCAACGAGGCGGCGCATCACGCGCTCGCCGACGAGCTGCGCACGCGGCTCGCCACGGCACGGCTCGGCGGGGGTGAGAAGGCCCGCGCCCGGCATGTGGCGCGAGGGAAGCTGCTGCCCCGCGAACGCGTGGACGCCCTGCTCGATCCTGGCTCGCCCTTCCTGGAGCTCGCACCTCTCGCGGCCGAGGGGCTGTACGGGGGCGCGGCGCCGGCGGCCGGGGTGATCGCCGGAATCGGGCGGGTCAGCGGCCGGGAGTGCGTGATCGTCGCCAACGACGCGACCGTCAAGGGCGGCACGTACTACCCGATGACGGTGAAGAAGCACCTGCGCGCCCAGGAGGTGGCCCTGGAGAACAGGCTGCCGTGCCTGTATCTCGTGGACTCGGGTGGCGCCTTCCTCCCGATGCAGGACGAGGTGTTCCCCGACCGGGACCACTTCGGGCGGATCTTCTACAACCAGGCCCGGATGTCCGGCGCGGGGATCCCCCAGATCGCGGCGGTCCTCGGCTCCTGCACGGCCGGCGGGGCGTACGTCCCGGCCATGAGCGACGAGGCCGTGATCGTCCGGAACCAGGGCACGATCTTCCTGGGCGGCCCGCCCCTGGTGAAGGCCGCCACGGGTGAGGTCGTGACGGCCGAGGAGCTGGGCGGCGGCGAGGTGCACTCGCGCACCTCCGGGGTCACCGACCACCTCGCCGAGGACGACGCGCACGCGCTGCGGATCGTGCGGAACATCGTCGCCACGCTCCCTGACCGGGCCCCGCTGCCCTGGTCCGTGGAGCCCGTCGAGGAGCCGAAGGCCGATCCGGCCGGACTGTACGGCGCGGTGCCCGTCGACTCGCGTACGCCCTACGACGTGCGGGAGGTCATCGCCCGGGTGGTGGACGGCTCGCGCTTCGCCGAGTTCAAGGCGGAGTACGGCCAGACGCTGATCACCGGCTTCGCGCGGATCCACGGCCACCCCGTCGGCATCGTCGCCAACAACGGGATCCTGTTCTCCGAGTCCGCCCAGAAGGGCGCGCACTTCATCGAGCTGTGCGACCAGCGCGGCATCCCCCTGGTGTTCCTCCAGAACATCTCCGGCTTCATGGTCGGCCGGGACTACGAGGCCGGGGGCATCGCCAAGCACGGCGCCAAGATGGTGACGGCCGTGGCATGCACGAGGGTCCCGAAGCTGACGGTCGTGGTCGGCGGATCGTACGGCGCGGGGAACTACTCCATGTGCGGCCGGGCGTACGGCCCGCGCTTCCTGTGGATGTGGCCGAACGCCAAGATCTCCGTCATGGGCGGCGAGCAGGCCGCCTCGGTGCTGGCGACCGTCAAGCGCGATCAGATCGAGGGTCGCGGCGAGGAGTGGCCCGCCGAGGAGGAAGAGGCCTTCAAGGCCCCGGTCCGCGCACAGTACGAGCAGCAGGGCAGCGCCTACTACGCCACCGCCCGGCTCTGGGACGACGGCGTGATCGACCCGACGGAGACCCGCCAGGTGCTGGGGCTCGCCCTGACCGCGTGTGCCAACGCCCCGCTGGGCGAGCCCAGCTTCGGCGTCTTCCGGATGTGATGTGAGGACTTCCATGTTCAGCACTGTTCTGGTCGCCAACCGCGGCGAGATCGCCGTCCGGGTCATCCGGACGCTGCGCGAGCTCGGCGTGCGGTCGGTCGCAGTCTTCAGCGACGCCGACGCGGACGCCCGGCACGTCCGGGAGGCGGACACCGCGGTACGGATCGGGCCCGCGCCCGCCGCGGAGAGCTATCTGTCGGTGGAGCGGCTGCTGGACGCCGCCCGCCGCACGGGCGCCGAGGCCGTCCATCCGGGGTACGGCTTCCTCGCCGAGAACGCGGGCTTCGCCCAGGCGTGCGCGGAGGCGGGCCTGGTCTTCATCGGCCCGCCCGCCGCGGCGATCTCACTGATGGGCGACAAGATCCGCGCGAAGGAGACCGTCGCGGCGGCCGGGGTGCCTGTGGTGCCCGGCTCCTCGGGGAGCGGGCTCACCGACGCGCGACTGGAGGCGGCGGCCCGGGAGATCGGGATGCCGGTCCTGCTGAAGCCGTCGGCGGGCGGCGGCGGCAAGGGCATGCGGCTGGTGCGCGAGGAGGCGCTGCTCGCCGACGAGATCGCGGCGGCCCGGCGTGAGGCTCGCGCCTCGTTCGGCGACGACACGTTGCTCGTGGAGCGGTGGATCGACCGGCCGCGCCACATCGAGATCCAGGTCCTGGCCGACGGACACGGCGATGTGATCCATCTCGGCGAGCGCGAGTGCTCGCTCCAGCGGCGCCACCAGAAGATCATCGAGGAGGCCCCCTCGGTCCTGCTCGACGAGACGACCCGGGCCGCGATGGGTGAGGCGGCCGTGCAGGCGGCCCGGTCCTGCGGCTATGTGGGGGCGGGGACGGTCGAGTTCATCGTCCCGGGCAGCGACCCCTCCTCGTACTACTTCATGGAGATGAACACCCGTCTCCAGGTCGAGCACCCCGTCACCGAGCTGATCACCGGGCTCGACCTGGTGGAGTGGCAGCTCCGGGTGGCCTCCGGCGAGCCCCTGCCGTACGCCCAGACGGACATCACCCTCACCGGGCACGCCGTCGAGGCCCGGGTCTGCGCGGAGGATCCGGCACGCGGCTTCCTGCCGTCCGGCGGCACCGTGCTCGCACTCCACGAGCCGCAGGGCGGCGGGGTGCGCACCGACTCGGGCCTCAGCGAGGGCGTACCGGTCGGCAGCACGTACGACCCGATGCTCTCGAAGGTCATCGCGTACGGCCCCGACCGGGCCACGGCGCTGCGCCGGCTGCGGGCGGCGCTCGCGGACACGGTGGTGCTGGGCGTCCCGACGAACGCCGGCTTCCTCCGGCGGCTCCTGGCCCACCCCGCGGTGACGGCGGGCGAGCTGGACACCGGGCTCGTGGAGCGGGACGCGGGCAGCCTGGTTCCGGACGGAGTACCCCAGGAGGTCTACGCCGCCGCGGCCCTGCTGCGGCAGCCACCGCCGCGGCCGTCCGCCACCGGATGGGTGGATCCGTTCTCGGTGCCCGGCGGCTGGCGGCTGGGCGGAACACCTGCCGAAACCTTCCATCACTTCCGGGTGCCGGGCCACGACCCGGTGCGCGTGGGGCTGCGTACGGGTGCGGAGGGCACGGCGGCCCTGACGTTCGGCCACGCCGGGGACCGCGCGGAGCAGGCCGACGCGTGCGGCCCCCTGCCCTCGCTGCCCGGCGCGGAGACCTCCAGGCTCGTCGAGGTGTCCGGGAAGCGCGTCGTCGTCGAACTCGACGGCGTGACCCACGCGTTCAGCAGGGCGTCCTCGTCCGAGGGGATCTGGCTCGGCAGGGACGGGGACAGCTGGCACGTCCAGGACCACGATCCCGTGGAGGCCTCGCTCAGCGGCGCGGCCCGCTCGGGTGTGGACACCCTGGCGGCGCCCATGCCCGGGACCGTCACGGTGGTGAAGGTGGCCGTCGGGGACCAGGTCGTGGCCGGGCAGAGCCTGCTGGTCGTCGAGGCGATGAAGATGGAGCACGTCATCTCCGCCCCGCACGCCGGCACCGTCACCGGACTGGACGTCACCGCCGGTGCCACGGTCGCGATGGACCAGATCCTGGCCGTGGTGGCCCCCGAGGAGGAGTCGTGACCGGCACCGGACTGCCCATGAGGGTGCCCGCCGCGGATCTGCCGGCCCGGGTCCTTATCCACGAGGTCGGCGCGCGCGACGGTCTGCAGAACGAGAAGTCCGTCGTACCGACCGAGGTGAAGGCGGAGTTCATCCGCCGGCTCGCCGGGGCCGGGCTGTCCACGATCGAGGCGACCAGCTTCGTACATCCGAAGTGGGTGCCCCAACTGGCCGACGCCGAGCAGCTCTTCCCGCTGATCTCGGACATCGCGGACGCCGGGGAGGTGGCACTGCCCGTCCTCGTACCGAACGAGCGGGGCCTGGACCGGGCGCTCGCGCTCGGCGCCCGCCGGATCGCCGTGTTCGGTTCGGCGACCGAGACGTTCGCCGCCCGCAACCTCAACCGCACGGTCGACGAGTCGCTCGCGATGTTCGAGCCGGTCGTGGCCAGGGCCAAGGCGGCCGGGGTGCACGTGCGGGGCTATCTGTCGATGTGCTTCGGCGATCCGTGGGAGGGTGCCGTGCCCGTCGCCCAGGTCGTCCGGATCGCGAAGGCCCTGAGGGACCTCGGCTGCGACGAGCTCTCCCTCGGCGACACGATCGGGGTGGCCACCCCCGGCCATGTGCGCGACCTGCTCTCCAGGCTGAACGGAGCGGGAGTGCCCACCGGCACCGTCGGGGTGCACTTCCACGACACGTACGGCCAGGCGCTCTCCAACACCCTGGCCGCTCTCCAGCACGGGGTGACGACGGTGGACGCCTCGGCGGGCGGCCTCGGCGGCTGCCCGTACGCGAAGAGCGCGACCGGAAATCTCGCCACCGAGGATCTCGTGTGGATGCTCGACGGCCTCGGTGTCGACACCGGGGTCGATCTCGGCGCACTCACCGCCACGAGCGTGTGGATGGCCGAACAACTGGGCCGCCCGAGCCCGTCCCGTACCGTCCGCGCGCTGTCCCACGAGGAGTGAAGCACCCATGTCCCTTGACCACCGGCTGACCGCCGAGCACGAGGAACTGCGGCGTACCGTCGAGGAGTTCGCCCACGACGTGATCGCCCCGAAGATCGGCGACTTCTACGAACGCCACGAGTTCCCCTACGAGATCGTGCGGGAGATGGGACGGATGGGCCTGTTCGGCCTGCCCTTCCCGGAGGAGTACGGCGGCATGGGCGGCGACTACCTCGCCCTCGGGATCGCCCTGGAGGAGCTGGCCCGGGTCGACTCCTCCGTGGCGATCACATTGGAGGCCGGCGTCTCGCTCGGCGCCATGCCGGTCTACCGGTTCGGGACCGAGGAGCAGAAGCAGCGGTGGCTGCCGAGGCTCTGCTCGGGCGAGGCGCTCGGCGCGTTCGGCCTGACGGAGCCCGACGGCGGCTCGGACGCGGGCGGCACCCGGACGACCGCGGTACTGGACGAGGCCACCGGCGAGTGGGTGATCAACGGCTCCAAGTGCTTCATCACCAACTCCGGTACGGACATCACGGAGCTGGTCACGGTCACTGCGGTCACCGGCCGCAAGGAGAACGGCGCCCCGCGCATCTCCGCGATCATCGTCCCGTCGGGCACTCCCGGCTTTACGGTCGCCGCCCCGTACTCCAAGGTCGGGTGGAACGCCTCCGACACCCGGGAGCTGTCCTTCTCCGACGTGCGCGTACCGGCGGCGAATCTGCTGGGCGAGGAGGGGCGCGGATACGCGCAGTTCCTGCGGATCCTGGACGAGGGCAGGATCGCGATCTCGGCGCTGTCGACGGGCCTGGCGCAGGGCTGTGTGGACGAGTCGCTGAAGTACGCGAAGGAGCGGCACGCCTTCGGGAAGCCGATCGGCGCCAACCAGGCCATCCAGTTCAAGATCGCGGACATGGAGACCCGGGCGCACATGGCGCGCATCGGCTGGCGCGACGCGGCGTCGCGGCTGGTGGCAGGCGAGCCGTTCAAGAAGGAGGCGGCGATCGCGAAGCTGTACTCCTCCACGGTGGCAGTGGACAACGCCCGGGACGCGACGCAGATCCACGGCGGGTACGGCTTCATGAACGAGTACCCGGTGGCCCGGATGTGGCGCGACTCCAAGATCCTGGAGATCGGGGAGGGCACGAGCGAGGTGCAGCGGATGCTGATCGCCCGGGAGCTGGGGATGGACGCCTGACGGGCGGCGCGCGATCGCCGAGGTGTGTCCGGACTTCGACATGATGCGCCTTCAGCCCGTCGCCGGCTGAGCGCGGACACCCGAGGGTCCCTGGAAACCGTCGAGCACGGGAGGCCCTCCGCCTGCGCCGAGGCCCCGGGCCGCGGAGGCCCCTTCCGTGCGCGGATAACGGAACGGTCGCTTCCCTTGCCCTGTCCGGTGGCGATATGTGAGGTTAGGCTAGCCTTCCTTCAGATCACCGACGGGCGCCCTGCGGCGCGTACGAAAGCAGACCCACTCATGGCCAACCTCCGGACCAGCCCACTCTCCCGCCGCGGCCTGCTGGCCGCCGGTGGCGCCGTAGGCCTCGGCGCCGTCCTCGCAGCCTGCGGTGACGGCGACGAGAACACCTCCGACTCGGGTAAGGCCTCGGAGAAATCCGGCCCCTGGTCCTTCAAGGACGACCGCGGCCAGACGGCCGAGGCGAAGTCCGTGCCGAAGAACATCGTCGCGTTCATCGGCGTCGCCGCCGCGCTCCACGACTACGGCGTCGAGGTCAAGGGCGTCTTCGGCCCGACGAAGACCGCTGACGGCAAGCCCGATGTGCAGGCCGGTGACCTGGACATCAGCAAGGTCGAGGTGCTCGGCAACGTCTGGGGCGAGTTCAACGTCGAGAAGTACACCGGGCTCGCGCCGGAGCTCCTCGTCACCGCCATGTGGGAGAAGGACGCCCTCTGGTACGTGCCGGACCAGTCCAAGGACAAGATCCTGAAGCTGGCCCCGAGCGTCGCCCTGTGGGCCGCGCAGACCACGGTCCCCAAGGCGATCCAGCGCCACGAAGACCTCGCGGCGTCCCTCGGCGCCGACGTCAAGGCGAAGAAGGTCACCGACGCCAAGGCCGCGTTCGAGAAGGCCGCCGCCCGGCTGCGCGCCGCCGCCAAGTCCCAGCCGAACATCAAGGTGCTGGTGGGTTCGGCCAGCCAGGACCTGTTCTACGTCTCCCTCGCCAAGATGTCCGCCGACACCCTGTACTTCCAGGAGCTCGGTGTGCAGTTCGTCGAGCCGAAGGTCAACGAGGCCGGCTTCTTCGAGGAGCTGAGCTGGGAGAACGTCGACAAGTACGGCGCCGACATCATCATGATGGACAACCGCTCCTCGGCCCTGCAGCCGGAGGCCCTGACCTCCAAGCCGACCTGGGCCCAGCTGCCCGCGGTCAAGGCCGGCCAGGTCATCCCGCGTACGACGGAGCCCATCTACTCCTACGACAAGTGCGCGCCGATCCTCGACGCCCTCGCCGAGGCCATCGAGAAGGCGAAGAAGGTCAGCTGACCTCCAGGCCCGGCCGGGACCGGCTCCCGGCCGGGCCTCCTCCGTAGGTTCCTGGGAGGAGCCCTCACTACGACCGCTTCCGCGCCCGCCGTCGCCCCTTTCCGGCTCTTCGGCCTGACGGTCCTGCGGGCCCGTCGGCTCAGCCCTTCCATGCGGCGGGTCACCTTCGGGGGGCCCGGACTCGACGGCTTCGCCTCGGGGGGCCGGGACCAGAGCATCACGCTGTTCCTGCCGCAGCCGGGCGAACGGGAGCCCTTCGTCCCCGTCGACGAGGACGGCAACTGGTTCGACGCCTGGCGCGCCACGCCCGAGGACGTACGGGCCGTCATGCGCGCGTACACGGTGCGCTCCCAGCGCCGCGCCGACGACGGCACGACCGAGATCGACATCGACTTCGTCCTGCACGGTGACGGCGGACCCGCGTGCCGCTGGGCGGCGGACGCCGCCCCCGGGCAGCTGCTGAAGGCCCTCGGCCCCGCCGTCGAGGACAACGCGTCCGTCCGTTTCCGGCCGCCGCAGGACACCGGCTGGGTACTCATCTGGGCCGACGACACCGCGCTTCCCGCCGCCTCAGCCGCACTGGAGTGGCTCCCGGCGGGCACGAAGGCCCTGGTCTGGCTGGACGTCCCGCGCTCGGACGACCGCATGGACCTCCGCACCGAGGCCGACGCCCGCGTCACCTGGCTGGTACGCGAGGAGGGCGCCCCCTCGGGCCTGGACGCCGTGCGCGCCGCCGAACTGCCCGAAGGCACCCCGTACGTCTGGATCGCCGGGGAGTCCTCCCAGGTCCGGGCGCTGCGCCGCCACCTCGTCCAGGAGCGAGGGCTCGACCGCAAGCGGGTCACCTTCGTCGGTTACTGGCGGCGGGGAATGAGCGAGGACCAGCTGAGGCAGGAGGCGATGGAGGCGTCCGCGTAGCGCGTCCGCGGAGCCGATCGCGGAGCTGAACCGGGCTGTTCCTGGAGTCCGAGGCGGACTTCGCGTGGCGCTCCGGGATGCCGACGACTCTGCCGGTGGGCAGCGCCCGAACCAGGCTGTATCCGATTCAACCAAACCGCACAGTCGGTTACGCACGACGAGGGTCACCGCGCCCATACGGTCCGAGCCGCGGCGCCGGCAGGGTTCTCCCACGAGCGCACGCCTCGGCCGAGATCCTGCTGGTGCGCCTGGCGGAGATCCTCCACCCTGGCCGGAACCGCGTACGAACCGACCAAGGAACCGACCATCGCCGCACAGCCCGCCGTGGCCGGTTTCCAGGCCATCGAGTCAGGCATGACCGAGGGTCATCCCCGCCTTGTCGCCAGCAACGGCAGGCTCGGCGTCGGGGTCGACGGGTACCGCGGGTACGTCCCCGAGGCTGCGGCCGGAATCCGGCCGGTCCGGCCGACCGCGCGGCGTGATCGCGCCACCTTCACGGCGGCCCGGAACTCGGCCATCCGCTGATACCCGCCCATCCCTGGCAGTGACGGCACAAGCTCGCCGCCTCTGGGGTCCGGCGCCGTCCTCCGGGTGGGGCCGGACAGAACCTATGGGACATCTACGGCATAAGCACTTCACTACATGAGATTCCTGCCCGATTTCGGGCAGATTTCTTGCGAAGCGAGCCCACTCCACGCAATATCGACGAGTGCTCGAACGCCGCCCTACGCATGACGACCTCATCGACCACCTCGTACGCTCCACCGCGCTCCAGCGCGGCGAGGCCGCCAGGGTGATCCTCGACGTGCTGGCGTACTTCGACGAGACGACCGAGGACTTCGTCCGGCGCCGCCACCGCGAACTGCAGGCGGGCGGCCTGGTGAACGCGGAGATCTTCGAGCGGATCGCGGCAGAGCTGCCGCACCGCGCGGTGGCACCGCAGGAGCTCTCGCTCCGCCAGCTGCGCCGCATCGTCTACGGCTGAACCGCACGGGCGGGCCGGGCACCGAACTTTTTGTACGTCGATGGAGGGGCAGAAAACCCATGTGCGGGATCGTCGGTTACATCGGGAAGCGTGACGTGGCTCCGCTGCTGCTGGAAGGCCTGCAGCGGCTGGAGTACCGGGGCTACGACTCCGCGGGGATCGTCATCACGGGCAAGGCCGCGGCGGGCAAGCCCGGCACCCTGAAGACGGTCAAGGCCAAGGGCCGGGTCCGCGACCTGGAGGCCCGCGTACCCAAGCGCTTCGCCGGCACCACCGGGATCGCCCACACCCGCTGGGCCACCCACGGCGCCCCGAGCGACGAGAACGCTCACCCGCACCTGGACGCGGAGAACAAGGTCGCCGTGGTCCACAACGGCATCATCGACAACGCCTCCGAGCTCCGCGCGAAGCTGGTCGCCGACGGCATCGAGTTCCTCTCGGAGACCGACACCGAGGTGCTCGTCCACCTGATCGCCCGCGCGCAGGCCGCCACGCTGGAGGAGAAGGTCCGCGAGGCGCTGAAGCTGGTCGAGGGCACGTACGGCATCGCCGTCCTGCACGCCGACTTCAACGACCGCATCGTCGTCGCCCGCAACGGCTCCCCCGTCGTGCTGGGCATCGGCGAGAAGGAGATGTTCGTCGCCTCCGACGTGGCCGCCCTGGTGGCGCACACCCGCCAGATCGTGACCCTGGACGACGGCGAGATGGCCACCCTCAAGGCCGACGACTTCCGTACGTACACCACGGAGGGTTCGACCACGACGGCCACGCCGACCACCGTGGAGTGGGAGGCCGAGTCGTACGACATGGGCGGCCACGACACCTACATGCACAAGGAGATCTCCGAGCAGGCCGACGCCGTGGACCGCGTGCTGCGCGGGCGCATCGACGACCGCTTCTCCACCGTGCACCTGGGCGGTCTGAACCTGGACGCCCGCGAGGCGCGCGGGGTCCGCCGGATCAAGATCCTCGGCTGCGGCACCTCGTACCACGCGGGCCTGATCGGCGCCGGCCTCATCGAGGAGCTGGCCCGCATCCCCGCGGACGCGGAGCCCGCGTCCGAGTTCCGCTACCGCAACCCCGTCGTGGACCCGGACACCCTCTACGTGGCCGTCTCGCAGTCCGGTGAGACCTACGACGTGCTCGCCGCCGTGCAGGAGCTCAAGCGCAAGGGCGCGCGGGTCCTGGGCGTCGTGAACGTGGTCGGCTCGGCGATCGCCCGCGAGGCCGACGGAGGCATGTACGTCCACGCCGGCCCCGAGGTCTGCGTGGTCTCCACCAAGTGCTTCACCAACACCGTCGTGGCCTTCGCACTGCTCGCCCTGCACCTGGGCCGCATCCGCGACCTCTCGGTCGCCGACGGCAAGCGGATCATCGAGGGCCTGCGCAAGCTGCCGGAGCAGATCGGCCAGATCCTCGAGTCGGAGGAGGAGATCAAGAAGCTGGCCGAGGAGTACGCGGGCGCGCAGTCGATGATGTTCATCGGCCGCGTCCGGGGCTACCCCGTCGCGCTGGAGGCTTCCCTCAAGCTCAAGGAGATCTCCTACATCCACGCCGAGGCCTACCCCGCCTCGGAGCTCAAGCACGGCCCGCTCGCGCTCATCGAGCCGGCGCTCCCCACGGTCGCCATCGTCCCGGACGACGACCTGCTGGAGAAGAACCGTGCGGCGCTGGAGGAGATCAAGGCCCGCAGCGGCCGTATCCTCGCCGTCGCCCACCGTGAGCAGGAGAAGGCCGACCACACGATCGTCGTCCCGAAGAACGAGAACGAGCTGGACCCGATCCTGATGGGCATCCCGCTCCAGCTGCTCGCCTATCACACGGCGCTGGCCATGGGCCGCGACATCGACAAGCCGCGCAACCTGGCGAAGTCCGTCACCGTCGAGTAGCCGAGTAGCCGACGCCCGCCGCTCCGCCTGGAGCGGGCACGCAGAAGGCCCCTGACGCCTCGTCAGGGGCCTTTCGGGGCCTCAGGGGATGACGATGACGGGCCGCTGCGCCCGGCGCGCCAAACGGCCGGCCACGGAGCCGAAGATCCGGCCCACGATGCCGTGCGTGGAACCGACGACGATCGCGTCGGCCGAGTACTCGCGGCCGACCTCCTCCAGCTCGTGGCAGATGTCCCCGCCGCGCTCCACGAGCACCCAGGGCACATCGGAGAGATAGTCCGCGCAGGCCAGCTCCAGGCCCAGGACCTCGGTGCGGTGATCGGGGACGTCGACGAAGACGGGGGGCTCGCAACCCGCCCAGACCGTGGTCGGCAGCCGGTTGGCCACGTGGACGATGATCAGCCCCGAGCCGTGCCGGTTCGCCATGCCGATGGCGTACGCGAGAGCTCGCTCGCTGGACATGGAGCCGTCGAAGCCGACCACGACGCCGTGCCGGAAGGCCGGATCGCAGGATGGGCGCGACTCTCCGACCGGCTGCGGCACCGACCCGGGGTCGGCTACCTGCTTGCGGTCTGCGGGTTCAGGGATTTCGTGACCGGCCATCGGTGTCTCGGCGAAGAGAGTCCTCGTGAGGAGGGAGCGGTTTGGAGGGTGTGCCAGCGAGCGGTGAAGCTGTGTCCGGGAAACATCTTCCCAACCCTTTACCCCCAAGGGTACGGCGCCACTCCTTCGCTGCCCAGCCCTCGCACGGCGCGTGCGGCGATGGAGGGAGCATGCCGGAGACCGCCCCGTATGGCAATGCCGGTTGTGTCCTACATCCAGACTCCGCGCACGGGGTCCGGCCGGTTCCGGTCACCCTGCGCGGCCGTCGGGTCACGGGGGCGCCCCGCAAGGCGGCCGAATACGCCACCCGCACCCCCTTCGGCCTCCCGCCCTCACGGGGGTCACCCCCCGGAATCGACCGATCGCGCATCGTTCATCCCCTGAGGCCGGACAGCCTCCCGGGGCGACAGGGGCGCACGGAAGCTCATGGGAAATGAGGTCGTACGCCGGTCGCATGACTTGTATACGCGCACGCGACCATCGGTTTTCAGCCAACTTCTCCCCCACCCCCTCGTCTTGGCCAAACAGCAGCCCAACCCACGTGCCAGCAGGCAGGAATAGACCGCGCGGTACGCTTTGACCCTATGGGGACGGGCCATGATCGCGAGGCGCACTTCCCTGCGGGGCTCGCGAGTGAAACGCTTCGTGATCGAACGCTTCGCGCCAAGTTGCCTTGTCGACATAGTGCCGGTGGGGGAACGTGTCACGGCGGCACCACGGAACGCAGTAGATTCGATCTTGAGTCGAGGACTGGGGACGTGTGCGAGACCAAGGGGAAACGTGCAGGAGCGACAGGCCCGTAGGGACCAGGAAGACGCGAACACCGAGGGGGGCTTAGCGTCATGAGCCAGGACTCCGCCACCGCAACGGAGGCCGCACGGAAACTGACCGGGCGGCGACGCCGGGAAGTCGTAGCCGTACTGCTGTTCAGTGGCGGCCCTATCTTCGAGAGCTCCATTCCGCTCTCAGTTTTCGGAATCGACCGGCAGGACGCGGGAGTTCCGCGCTACCGGCTGCTGGTGTGCGGAGGCGAGGAGGGACCTCTGCGCACCACGGGCGGGCTCGAACTCAGCGCGCCGTACGGCTTGGAGGCGATCAGCAGGGCCGGCACCGTCGTGGTGCCCGCCTGGCGGTCCATCACCTCCCCGCCGCCCGCCGAGGCCCTGGACGCGCTGCGCCGCGCCCACGAGGAGGGCGCCCGCATCGTCGGACTGTGCACGGGGGCCTTCGTCCTCGCGGCAGCCGGCCTGCTGGACGGCCGGCCGGCCACCACTCACTGGATGTACGCACCGACGCTGGCCAAGCGCTACCCGTCGGTGCACGTCGATCCGCGTGAGCTGTTCGTCGACGACGGCGACGTGCTCACCTCGGCCGGGACCGCGGCCGGAATCGATCTGTGCCTCCACATAGTCCGTACCGACCACGGTACCGAGGCGGCCGGGGCGCTGGCCCGCCGGCTCGTCGTACCGCCGCGTCGCAGTGGCGGTCAGGAGCGCTACCTCGACAGGTCTTTACCTGAAGAGATCGGCTCCGACCCGCTCGCCGAGGTCGTGGCCTGGGCGCTGGAGCACCTCCACGAGCAGTTCGACGTGGAGACGCTGGCGGCGCGCGCCTACATGAGCAGGCGGACCTTCGACCGCAGGTTCCGTTCGCTCACCGGCAGCGCTCCGCTCCAGTGGCTCATCACCCAGCGCGTACTCCAGGCCCAGCGGCTGCTGGAGACCTCCGACTACTCCGTGGACGAGGTCGCGGGGCGCTGCGGCTTCCGCTCTCCGGTCGCGCTGCGCGGGCACTTCCGCCGCCAGCTGGGGTCCTCCCCCGCCGCGTACCGGGCCGCCTACCGGGCCCGCCGTCCGCAGGGCGGAGGACTGGAGGGCGTCGGCGCGGTGCTGGAGGCGTCCGTGCCCGTCCAGGGCACGGCGGCGAACCGGCGGGCTGTCGCGGCGGCCTCGTCCGGCCCGTCCCCGGTCACCGCGGCGGCGCCTCCTGGGGGCCCCGCGGAGCGCCTGGGCCTGGGTCCCGAGGCGTACATCCCCGGGCGCCCGGCCCTGCCGGGACAGCGGAGTGCCCCGTAGGGTGGGGCTCATGAACGACCGCATGGTGTGGATCGACTGCGAGATGACCGGGCTCTCGCTGACGGACGACGCACTCATCGAGGTGGCCGCGCTGGTCACCGACTCGGAACTGAACGTGCTCGGCGAAGGGGTGGACATCGTGATCCGCCCGCCGGACGCGGCCCTGGAGACGATGCCCGAGGTGGTGCGGCAGATGCACACCGCCTCGGGCCTCCTCGACGAGCTGGCCGGGGGCACGACCCTGGCCGACGCGGAGGAGCGTGTCCTGGACTACATCCGCGAGCATGTGAAGGAGCCGGGCAAGGCCCCGCTGTGCGGAAACTCGGTCGGTACCGACCGAGGCTTCCTGGCGCGGGACATGCCGTCGCTGGAGGGCTACCTCCACTACCGGATCGTCGATGTGTCCTCGGTCAAGGAGCTGGCGCGCCGCTGGTACCCGAGGGCGTACTTCAACAGTCCGGAGAAGAACGGCAACCACCGGGCGCTGGCCGACATCCGCGACTCCATCACGGAGCTGCGTTACTACCGTGACGCGGTCTTCGTGCCCCAGCCCGGCCCGGACTCGGCCCGCGCCAAGGAGATCGCGGCGCGCCACACGCCGACCGCCGGACAGTAGCCAGGAGACGCACTGGTCACGGGCCCGCGAGGGCCTGTGACCAGGTCCCGGAGAAGTCTGGCGCGAGCACCCTCCAGAACCCTGTACACTTTTTCTCGGCCGGTCGGAAAAGCGACCGGGCAGCATGGTGGGTATAGCTCAGCTGGTAGAGCACCTGGTTGTGGTCCAGGATGTCGCGGGTTCAAGTCCCGTTACTCACCCTGAATGATCAAGGCCCGGTCCGGGACATACGGACCGGGCCTTGTTCGTGTCCTCGTGCGCCCGCCCAGGCCCTCCCGCGCCCGCCCGGCCGGGCCCCGCCTGGGCGGGCCCACAGGGGGCGTGTCGGCCGTCACACCGATCCGTACCGCATGGACCACCGATCGCCGGGCAGGGGACCGTGCAGGCCCTGCCGTGCTGTCCCCCGACGCGGCAGGGCCCCCTCCCGCCCCGGCCCGGACCGGAGCGTGTCAGCGGCCGGCCTCGGCCCCGCCCGGGGCGCGGCGGGATCCCCGCGCTTCCAGCTGGGCGATCACCTGGGCGTGGAAGCGGTCCACCGCCTCGTCGACACTGCGGATGAAGCCCGACTCCGCGTTGCCGCGCCCGTTGCCCATGCCCTTGAACAGCGAGAGGCGGAAGCCGGTGATCTCCGCCCCGTCCTTCGGGAGGAGGTCCGCGGGCTCGGGGCGCAGCCGCTCCAGTGTTCCCCTCGGCCCGGCTCCTTCCGCCTCGACGAGCGTCTCGATGTGCAGGTCGGCCGGTGCGGCCGCGAGTTGGCGGATCAGGCGCTTCGCCCGGCTCAGCGGATAGGCCTGGTCGGGGGCCGGCACCTCGATGGACGTACGCAGCTTGCCCGTACGCAGGTCCGCGGCGATGGCCAGGATCCCCGGGGTCCCCTCCATGCGGAGCTCGGCGTCGAGCCGCCCCTGGGAGCACAGCCGGTCGGCGAGAGCGGCACGGCGCGCGCCGGGGTCGGACCCTCGCCGGGCGCGCTGGACGGGGAGCACCTTCTGGCCGATCTCACCTCCGAGGCGCAGGCACACCTGGCGGACGAGCCTCTCCCAGCTCTCGATGACCTCCGTGGCGCGCGGATCGCCCGGGCAGAGGGTCTCGTCGTCGATCCCCCTGCGTACGGGCACCCAGGCGGCTCCCATGTTCTGGAAGCCGTGACAGCCCGAGTGCTCGTGCTGGAGGTAGTGCAGCAGCTCCTGGAGCAGCCAGGCGTGCGCGGCGTTACCCACCCCCTCGTGGCGGATCAGCATCTGCGCCTGGTGGGCGACCTCGGCCCAGGAGAGGTGCCAGAGCGCCACCTTGTGCTTGCGCCTGCCGTCGATGCGGACGTCGACGAGAGGACTGCCTTCGAGC
Organism: Streptomyces sp. NPDC006516; assembly: GCF_040611875.1. Classification (NCBI taxonomy): domain Bacteria; kingdom Bacillati; phylum Actinomycetota; class Actinomycetes; order Kitasatosporales; family Streptomycetaceae; genus Streptomyces; species Streptomyces sp. NPDC006516. The sequence continues at coordinate 272,951 of NZ_JBEXPD010000001.1, read as the reverse complement.
GCCACGTCGTTGGACAGGGTGATGACGGCCTCGTAGCCCCGCCTGGCGGCGATGTCCATGTACGCCTGCACCTGGTCCGGCTTGAGGGCGTTGCCGTTCGTCTTCGTCTCGACGAGCGCGGTCCACAGTTTGCCCGCACGCTCGACGCGGATGACTCCGTCGGGGCGCCGAGGGGTGTCGCCGTGCGGCAGCGAGACCTCCGTGAAGGTCTCCATCCGTCCGGCGGGCGCGCCGAATCCGGCGGTGAGGCGTCGGCCGAACTCCGGCACCTGGGTCATCACCGACAGCAAGACCGAGGTGGCCCGGGTCTCGCGCTCACGGTCGTTCTTGAGCGCGGAGAGGGGGAAGAGCCTGGCCGTGCGCCAGGAGTCGTTGTCGGCGAGCGACTTCTTCGCGGTCCTGGGGAGCGTGACCTTCTTCCGGGCCGTGCGCGGCCGGGACCTCGGCTTCGGTCCGGGCCTCGTCGCCTCGGCGGGCACAGCGGGCGCGGGGGCCAGGGGCAGCGACACCGGCGTGCGGGGCGAGGGGATGGCCGCCTCGAGCGCCGGGTCCGGCCGTCCCGGCACCTGCGCGGCGGAAACCTGCGCGGCGGGGGCCTGAGCGGCTGCCCTGGCCGCGACCGCCTCCGCGCCTTCCTCCTCGGCGGCCGTCGCCACGCCTTCGTCCTCGGCGTCGTCGTCGATGTCGACGCCGAAGTCCGTGGCCAGCCCTGCCAGTCCGGACGCGTAACCCTGGCCGACGGCCCGGAACTTCCACTCGCCGGCCCGCCGGTAGAGCTCTCCGAAGATGAAGGCGCTCACGGCACCCGCGTCCTCGATGGCGAACTGGACCAGGCTGTCGCCGGAGCTGTCCGCGAGCCGCAGACGGAGGTCGTCCAGATCCCCGAAGCGTGATCCGCCGTAGCGGCTCGCCGCCACGACGATCTGTCCGACCTCCGGCGGTACGGCGTCGAGGTCGAAGCTGATGCGGTCCTCGTCACCGTCGGCCGTGGGGGTCTTCCCGAGCAGCTGGACACTGCCGTTGCCCGCGACCGGGTTGTTGTAGAAACAGAAGTCGGCGTCGCTGCGCACCTTGCCGTTCGCGTCGAGGAGGAGCACGGAGACGTCCGCGTCGCCCTCCCCGGTCGGGCTGCTCCAGCCCAGGCTCACCACCACGGACCCGACGTCGTCGCTCAGCGCGGACAGGCCGATGTTCGCGCCCTTGACCATCTCCTGCATGCGGCCCCCAACTGCGCTGCCGGGCCGGAACGCACACGCGCGGCAGGTCGTTACGTGACGTTGTGTGGTGCGTCACACGTTCGCCGGACGTCGGGAACTGTAGCGGCCGGGCTGCGAGGTCATGGAGGAGTTGTGAAAAAAATGCTCACTACGTGTACGCTCCGCCGCCCTCTCCGTACACCTGCGTCAGGACGACTCGCGTACGACCAGCTCCGTCGGCAGCACGATCCTCGGGCGCTCCTGGGAGTCGTCGCCGGACGAGTGGTTCGCGATCTCCTGGAGCAGGACGCGGGTCATCGTGCGGCCCATCTCCTCGATCGGCTGGCGCACGCTCGTCAGGGGCGGGTCCATGTGGCGGGCCACGGCCGAGTCGTCGAAGCCGATCAGGGCGACGTCGTCCGGGATGCGGCGGCCCGACTCGCGCAGCACCTGGCGGGCACCGGCGGCCATGACGTCGGACGCGGCGAAGACCGCGTCCACGTCGGGACGGCGCTCCAGCAGCTCGCGCATGGCGCGGGCGCCGCCCTCCTCGCTGAAGTCGGCCGGGGCGATCAGCCGCTCGTCGGGGTCGAGGCCGGCCGCGGCGACGGCCTTGCGGTACCCGTCGAGGCGGCGCTGCGCGCCGTAGACGTCCAGGCGGCCGGTGATCGTCGCGATGCTGCGGCGGCCTCGCGATATGAAGTGGTCGACGGCCGCCCGGGCGCCCTCGAAGTTGTCGGAGTCGACGGAGGCCAGGGTCTCCGCCGCATGCCTGCGACCGCTGATCACGGAGGGCATGCCCAGCTGTTCGAGGAGATCGGGGAGCGGATCGTCGGCGTGGACGGAGACCAGGAGCACCCCGTCGACACGATGAGCGGTGAGGTACTGCGCCAGGCGGCGGCGCTCGCGGTCGTTGCCCGCGAGGGTCAGCAGCAGCTGCATCTCGGTGTCGGCCAGAGCGGCCCCGACGCCCCGGACGATGTCGGAGAAGTACGGTTCGGCGAAGAACCGGGTCTCGGACTCGGGCACGACGAGGGCGATGGCGTCCGTGCGGTTGCCCGCCAGCGCGCGGGCCGCGCGGTTGGGCACGTACCCCAGTTCGGCGACGGCCGCCTCGACGGCCTCCCTGGTCTGTGCGCTCACCCGGGGCGAGCCGTTGATGACGCGGGAGGCCGTGCCCCGCCCCACTCCGGCCCTGGCCGCTACCTCTTCGAGCGTGGGCCGCCCGCCACTCCGTACTCGCGCTGCCGCCATGGCTGCCTCCCGTTCGCGGTCAATTTCTCACAGCGGGTTGGCCAAACCAAGTCCCACTGTCCGATCCCTTGACACTTACTCGGACCGAGCGGTCCCTCCGCAGCGCCACACCTCTTGGGAGCGCTCCCAAGCCTACGGGGTGAGTATGACGATTACGTAAGAGGACGCAGAAAAGCGGGACCCGGCTCCATGCCGGGTCCCGCTGTCGAGGCTGGTCAGGGTCGGAGGGTGCCGACCGGGGGCAGTGCGTGGCGGCGGATCACGTCCGAGTACCAGTGGGCGCTCGCCTTGGGGATGCGGCGCTGGGAGGCGTAGTCGACGTAGACCGCACCGAAGCGCTTCGAATAGCCGTACGCCCACTCGAAGTTGTCCATCAGGGACCACAGGAAATAGCCCCGGACGTCCGCTCCGTCGGCCACGGCCCGCTGCACGGCGTCGAGGTGGCCGTGCAGATAGGCGATCCGCTCCGGGTCCTCGACCTTGCCCTCGGGCGAGACGTAGTCGTCGAAGGCCGCGCCGTTCTCCGTGACCATCAGGGGCAGACCGGGGTGGTCGCGGGTGACGTCCATGAGCAGGTTGTAGAGCCCGTTGGGGTCGATCGACCAGTCCATCGCGGTGCGTTCCTTCCCCTCGGCGAGGTGGAAGGCGACGTGCTCGGAGCCCGGCCACGGGGAGTGGGCGCTGGCGCCGTGGGCGTCGCTGCGCGCGTAGACGGCACCCTCCACCGGGTTGGAGACCAGGGTGGGGGTGTAGTAGTTGATGCCGAGCGCGTCGACGGGACGGGAGATGGTGGCGAGGTCTCCGTCCTTGACGAGCTTGGACCAGTCCACCAGGTGCGAGGTGTCCGTGATCAGGTCCTCGGGGTACTCACCGCGCAGCATCGGCCCGGTGAAGACCCGGTTGCCGACGGCGTCGATGCGGCGCGCGGCGTCCGCGTCGGCCACGCTGTCGGTGAGCGGGCGGACCTGGTGGAGATTGAGGGTGACCGAGGTCTGCGCAGCAGCGGGGAGTTGGGCGCGCAGAACCTCGATCGCCCGGCCATGGGCGAGGTTGAGGTGATGGGCCGCCTGCAGCGCCGCTGCGGGCTCGGTGCGGCCGGGGGCGTGCACGCCGGAGCCGTAACCGAGATAGGCCGAGCACCACGGCTCATTGAGGGTGGTCCACATGCCGACGCGGTCCCCGAGTGCGCCGGAGACGATCGCCGCGTAGTCGGCGAAGCGGTCGGCGGTCACGCGCTCGGGCCAGCCGCCCGCGTCCTCGAGCTCCTGGGGCAGGTCCCAGTGGTAGAGGGTGGCGACGGGCATGATGCCGGCGTCGAGCAGTTCGTCGACGAGCTTGCGGTAGAAGTCCAGGCCGCGCTCGACGGCGGGGCCGCGGCCGGTGGGCTGGACCCGGGACCAGGAGACGGAGAAGCGGTAGGCCTTCAGCCCGAGCCGCTTCATGAGCGCGACGTCGTCGCGGTAGCGGTGGTAGTGGTCGGCGGCGATGTCGCCGGTGTCACCGTTGCGGACCTTGCCGGGGGTACGGCTGAAGGTGTCCCAGATGGACGGCGTGCGGCCGTCCTCGGCGGCGGCGCCCTCGACCTGGTAGGAGGCGGTCGCCGCACCCCAGATGAAGCCCGTGGGGAACTGTGCCTCAGGCGCCTGCTTCGGGGTGGTGTCGGGTCGTACGGCAGTCATGCGGGAGCGCTCCCATGGGGTGGAGGGACAGGGACAGGAAGTGCGGGGGTCCCGGCCCCGTACGGCCTGCGGTCAGGTACAGGCCGTACGGGACGGCCGGGGGCCGGACCAGGACGGAACGGCGAACCCGGGGTCGGACCGGGAGGAACGGCGACGCCGGGGCGGGCGGGGTCAGCCCTTGACCGCGCCGGACATGATGCCCCCGACGATCTGCTTGCCGAAGATCACGAAGACGACGAGCAGCGGCAGGGTGCTGATCAGCGCGCCCGCCATGACGATGCTCTGGTCCGGCACGTAGGACGCGCTCAGCTGACCGAGCGCCACCTGGAGCGTGGGGTTCTGCTGGTTGAGTGCGAGGTAGGGCCAGAAGAAGTCGTTCCACGACTGGACGAAGGTGAGCATGCCGAGCACCATCATGGCGGGGCGGGCGACCGGCAGCACGATGCTCCACACGATGCGGAGGTTGTTCGCGCCGTCCATTCTGCCCGCCTCGATGAGCTCGTACGGCAGCGCCTCCAGGAGGTACTGGCGCATGAAGAACACACCGAACGCGCTGACGAGGGTCGGGAAGATCACCGACTCCAGCTGACCGCCCCAGCCGATGTCCGACATCATCATGAAAAGTGGCACGACGCTGAGCTGCGGGGGGATGGTCAGCGTGGCGATGACCGCGGTCATCAGTGCGCCACGGCCCTTGAAGCGCATCTTGGCGAAGGCGTATCCGGCCAGGGTGCAGAAGAACAGGGTGGCCAGGGTGATGCTCGCGGACACGATGACCGTGTTCAGGATGGCCTTGCCCAGGTTGGCCTGTTCCCAGGCCGCCTCGAGGTTGTTGAACAGGTTGCCGCCCGGGATGAGCGGCGGCGAGGTGTCGAGCACCTCGTCCTGGGTACGGGACGCGGCGACGAGCGTCCAGTACAGCGGGAACAGCGAGCCGAGGCCGACGACGGCAAGCGCGAAGTAGGCGAAGGGGCCCGCGTGGTGCTGGCGGCCGGCCCCCGGCTTGAAGCGGCGGCGACGCGGAGGCTCGTCACGGACGGCCTTGGAGACGCGGCGGTGGTCCGGAGCGGTGACGGTGCTGGTGGTGGTCATGGGTATCGCTCCCCGTCAGGCCGCGGTCTTGCGCACGAAGCGCCCGACGAGCCAGTTGATCGCGGCAATGAGCAGCAGCAGGACGAGCATGGCCCAGGCGACTGCGGCGGCCGGACCGAGGTGCCCGAGGTTCCAGCCGTAGTTGTAGAGATAGATGCTGAGGGTCTCGTACTGGTGCTCGGTGCCGCCCTGGGCTCCGATCTGGCCGCCCTCGAGCAGGAGCGGCTCACCGAAGAGCTGCATCGATCCGATGGTCGAGATGACGATCGTGAAGAGGATCGTCGGCCGGAGCGCGGGGATCGTCACGTTGCGGAACTGCTGCCAGCGCGAGGCGCCGTCGAGCGAGGCCGCCTCGTAGAGGTCGGACGGGACCGCCTGCATCGCGGCCAGGTAGATCAGCGTGTTGTAGCCCGTCCAGCGCCAGATCACGATGACCGCGATGGCGATGTTGGAGGACCAGTGACCATTGGCCCAGTTCGTCTCGCCGATGCCGAAGAAGCCGAGGACCCAGTTCAGCAGGCCGCCGTCGGCCCGGAACACCAGGGCGAAGACGAGGGCCGCGGAGGCGACCGAAGTGGCGTACGGCGTGAGGATCACGGTGCGCCAGAAGGTGCTGGCCCGCAGTTTGTAGTTCAGCAGGTGGGCGAGGCCCAGCGCGATCATCAGCTGCGGGACGGTCGAGATGACGCCGATGACGAAGGTGTTGCTGACCGCGGTCCAGAACTCGCCGTCCTGGAGGATGTTGCTGAAATTCTCGAAGCCGACCCATTCCATCTGGTCGAGGCCGGTCATCTCCACCCGGTGGAGAGCTATCCAGCCGGTGTAGATCAGTGGGTAGAGCCCGAAGGCCCCGAACACGAGGAAGAAGGGCGCGATGTAGGCGTACGGCGACGCCTTGTCGTCGAAGCGCCAGAGCCGGCTGCGCCACGCCTGGCGGCCGGGGGACATGGGCTTCGGGGCGCGACGGCTGGGCCGCGAGCCCTGTACGTCCCTGGTGGGGGTGGTGGTTGCCACAGGTGGGAGTCCTTCCCTGGGGTGTGCCGACACCGCAGGGGCATGCCGGGCCTCTGGTCAGGTCCGGCGGAGGTGTCGGAGAAGGTGCGCGGTGCCGGTAGGGGAACCGGCACCGGTGCGGGCCGGCCGGGACGCGTGGAAGACGCCCCGGCCGCCCGCACCGGCGAAGATCAGCCGATCACCTTGTCGATGGCCTCGGTCGCCGCCTTCCAGGCGTCGTCCGGCTTGGTGCCGCGCTGCTCCATGTTGTTGATCTGCGTGCCGATGGTGTCCTTCATGACGCCGTCCTTCGGGCCGAGCACGGCCGCGGGGATGACCTGCGCCTCTTCGGCGTAGATCTCACCGATCGGGGCGTTGTTGAAGTACTCCAGCTTGGCGCTCTTCACGTCGGGGAGCTCGTACGCGCCCTTGTTCGACGGGAAGAGACCGGCGGCCTTGAAGACGGCGGCCTGCTGCTCGGGGGCGGTCAGCCACTTGACGAGCTCACCGGCCTCCTTGACGTGCTTGCCCTTGGCGGGCACGGAGAGGAACGAACCGCCCCAGTTGGCCGCGGTGTCACCCGGGGTACGGGCGATGTCCCACTTGCCCTTGAACTGGTCACCGGAGTAGGTGGCGATCTGCGCTGCCATCCACGCGGGGCACGCGACGGTGGCCATGGTGCCCTTGCGCAGGGCGGCCTGCCACGGCGGGCTGAACTGGGCGAGGCCCTGGGTCAGCTTCTTGTCGACCGCCTCGGAGGCGAGCTTCCAGCCCGCCTTGACGCCGGCGCTCTCCTTGTACATCGGCTTGCCGTCCTTGGCGTAGTACTGCTCCGAGTCGGAGCTCACGACGCCGTTGTACATGGCACTGGCGGAGTCCATGAAGAAGGTGCCCTTGGGAGCCTTCTTCTTGTACTCCTCACCGAGCGCGAGGTAGTCCTCCCAGCCGCCGGCGAGCTTCGCGGCGACCTCGGTGCGGTCGCTGGGCAGTCCGGCCTGCTCGAAGAGGTCGCGGCGGTAACAGATCGACATCGGGCCGATGTCGGTGCCGGCGCCGATGACCTTGCCCTGGTCGGTGGTCGCCTGCAGCGCCTTCCAGTTCACCCACTGGTCGGTGTCGATGACCTTGGAGAGGTCGGCGAAGGCGTCCGCCTTGGTGTCGACGAGCTCCTTCACGCGGCCGACCTCGATGCCCTGCACGTCGGCCAGGCCGCTGCCAGTGTTGAGCTGCTGGAGGAACTTGGGGTAGTAGACCTTCTCGTCGGCCGTGACGTTTTCCTTGACCGTGATGTTCGGGTGGAGCTCGTGGTACTTCTCGAAGAGCCCCGCCTCCTTGTAGCCGAACTGCCCGAAGTCGGCCACGGTCAGGGTGATGTTCCCGTTCGCGTCGGACCCCTCGGAGTCCGAACCCGAGTCGCTGCAGCCGGTCAGCAGCAGGGCGGCGGCCGTGAGGCCCGTGGTGGCTATGACGGCGGTTCTGCGGCTTCGACCTGCGACGGTGCGGGTGATGCGCATTCCACTACTCCTTGTTCCAGGGTGGGACTGGCGTTCGATGTGCTCGGCAGACGCGCTGTGGGTGCGGGTGCCGGTCGTACGGAGAAGACATGGGCCGTGCCGTCCCCGTACGAGCGAAAAAACCTCGTCCGATATGGGAGCGCTCCCATGCGCTGTTGCCGGAAGATTGCTGCCTCAAGGGGGTGGGTGTCAAGAGTTGAAGACGCTTCCGTTGCCCGAGCGTGTCCTGCAAGTCACGCGACCGTGTCCGGCAGAGGGCTTGCGTTAACTCGGCGGTCCTGCATGCGCCATCTGCTGCCGCCCGAGTCTGCGCAGGTCAGAAGGTGTTGGGCCACGAAACGCCTCGCGTGGGGACCGGAACGGCCCAGCCACGGCGGGTATTTCCCCGCCGGATCCCCAAGGGTGCCGGACAGCGCGCCCCGGCGATCAGGCCCGCCGGAAAATGAACGAGGCGAGGCCTTGTGGAGGCGCACTGGGGGGTCACGAGGTCTTTGCGCGTTCTTTCCCCGAACTCCGTTGCATCACGGAACGGTTCCGCTTGTGCCGGGACGCGGGCCCCTGGACCGCCCCGACAGGCGGACGGGGAGGCCTCCGCGCGCGCCGCCGAGCGAACGGCAAAGGGGCGCGCGCCCCGGGCCGGATGTGGGGGGGTGGGGCCGGCCGGGGCGCGCGCGTCGAGGGGTGGTCAGGGGGGTGTGGCTACCGGAAGGCGCCGAACGCCTTGGTGAAGGCCAGCGGTTCCTGGAGGATCGAGCTGCAGGTCGCGTCCGCGGCCGGCTTCGCACCGCCGGCGCACTGCACGTCCCGCGTTCCCGACCACATCGCCAGCCGCCCGATGCCCTTCTCCTCGGCGAAGCCGACCAGTTGGGTGGCGTCCTCAACGGTGAAGATCTCGGTGGCGACGTCGTTCACGCCGATCATCGGGGTGACCGCGACGGTCTTCCAGGCAGCCGCGTCCGAGAGGCCGAGCACTCCCTTGAGCTGGGCCTGCGTGGCGGTGGCCGCCTGGACGGCGTAGTCGCCCATGTCGCCGCTGTAGGAGGCGCCGTAGTCCATCGCCATGATGTTGACCGCGTCGATCGCGACGCCGTTCTTCTTCGCGTCCGCGATCAGATCCACCCCCGGCTGGGTCAGGCCCTCGGGCATCACCGGCAGGGTGAAGGAGACGTCGAGGCCCGGGTGCGCCTCCTGCAACTGGGTGATGGCCTGCGCGCGGCGCGAGTTGGCCGCGGCGTCCGGCAGCGCGCCGCCCTCGATGTCGAAGTCCACCTTGGTCAGCCCGTACGCGTCGACGACCTTCTCGTACGCGGCGGCGAGTTCGGATGCCGAGGAGCAGTTCAGCGCCAGTTCAGCGCCGGCCGCACCGCCGAAGGAGACCCGGACGTCGCCGCCCTCGGCGCGCAGCGCGGTGATCTGCGAGGCCACATGGTCGTCCCCGAGCCCCGTCACGCCGCCCCACAGCGGGGCGCAGCCGCCGCCCGAGGTGATGAAGGCGAGGGTGAACTCCTTGACGCCGGTCCTGGACGCGGTGTCCAGCAGGTCGTAGGCCGGGTACAAAGAGGTGTCCACGTACGGGGAGAAGTCGGCGCCGCCGGTGCTTCCTCCGGGTGTCCGCGACGGCTCCGCGGTCGGTTCCGGATCGGCCGTCGCGGTCTCCGTGGGCTCCGGTGCCTCGGTAGGTGCCTCCGTCGCCGCTTCCGTGGGCGTGGGCGTCCCGGTGGGTCGTCCGCTGGGCTCCGGCGTCGTACCGCCCTCCGCGGAGCAGGCGGCGTCGTTGATGAGACAGCCCTCCGGGTCGGCGGCCGAACCCGTGGACGCGGTGACGAAGCCGACCGTCACGGAGGCGCCGGGGGCGATGTCCGCGTTCCAGCTCGCGGGCTTCACGGTGACGTGGTTGCCGCTGACGGTGTGCTCGCCGTTCCACAACGAGTCGATCTTCGTGCCGGCGGGCAGGTCGAATTCGAGTGTCCAGCCGGACTGCACGGTCGCGGTGTCGTTCGAGACGACGTACTGCCCGGTGTATCCGCCGGTCCAGCCGCTGGTCCTCGTGTAGGCCGCGCCGACGGCCGCGGCCTGGGCGGTGCCGGTGAGGGCGAAGACCGTACCGCCGACGACCGCCGCGGCGACGAAGGCGCCGACCGCCTTCGTGCGGGTGCTCGTCCTGCGGCGGTGCGTACTGGTGACCATCGCGTGCCTGCCTCTGTCCTGCTGGGGGGTGGGGGTCCGCGTCAGCACGCTAGCCGCCTCGGAACAGGCAAAAGGAACGTATGGGACCGGGGTTGCTGTTCTTGAGGTGGGCTTAAGGAGGGCATCGGCGCCGGTTAAAGGTCGGGGCCGCCCTGGAACGCTGCGTTCCGGCTCCTCACTCCCCGTGGTCCCCGCCTGCCGTTACGCCGCCCCACCCGGTGACCCCGGCGTGCCCCTTCGGCCGCACCGCCGTCGAGCCCTATCCAGATGCGGACCTCCGTGCCGCCGAGCACCGACCGCCCGATGCGCAGATCTCCGCCGGTGGATTCGGCGACCCTGCGGACGATGTCGAGGCCGAGACCGGTCGATCCCACCCCGCCCTTCGCGCCGTTGCTCCCGCTGGCTCCCCTTGCCAGGGCGGATTCCGGATCGGGTATGCCGGGCCCGGCGTCCGACACCAGCACGATGACGGCGTCGCCGCTGTGGTGCACGTCGACGGCGAACGCGGTGCCCTCCGGGGTGTGCCGGAAGACGTTGCCGAGCAACGCGTCCAGCGCGGCGGCCAGTTCGGGCCGGGCGACGGGGATGCGTACCGCCCGGTCCACGCCCGCGAGGCGCACCGTGCGGCCCTCGTCCTCGGCCAGCGCCGACCAGAAGCCCATGCGTTCCCTGATGACCTCGGAGGCGTCGCACCCGGCTCCGGCGCCCGGGGGGCCCTGGGTCTGGGGGCGCTGCTCGCGTGCCGTACGGATGATCGTGTCGACCTCGTGCTCCAGCTGTTCGACGGCGGCCCTGGTCTGCTCGGCGGCCGGACCCTCGCCCAGGGAGGCGGCGTTGAGGCGGAGCACGGTCAGCGGGGTACGGAGCCGGTGCGACAGGTCGGCGGCCAGTTCGCGTTCGTTGGCGAGGAGCTGGACCACCTGGTCGGCCATGGAGTTGAAGGCGACCGCCGCGGAGCGCAGTTCGGTGGGTCCTTCCTCGGGGACCCTGGTCCCCAGCCGCCCCTCGCCCAGGTCGAGGGCGGCGCCCGCGAGCCGCTGCGCCGGTTCCACCATCCGTACGCCGAGCCGGTCGGCGACGGCCACCGAACCGACGACGAGCGCCACCCCGACTCCCGCGAGCACCAGCCAGGCGGTGCCGACGCCGTTGGACACCTCGTTCTCGGGCACGAACACCTCGACGACGGCGATCCCTCCGGACCCGAGCGCCGTGGGCTGGAGCAGCGCGGAGCCGCCCGGGACTTCGGCGATGGCGGCGCGACCCGACTTCCGTACGGTCTCCAGGTCCGCCCGGGTGGCGCGCCGGGTGCCGATCTCCAGCCGGGAGCCGCCTTGTTCGGGGGCGGGGACGTGCACCGCGAGGCGTCCACGGCCGCCGGGCTCGGTGGACAGGACGGCCCGGGTCAGTTCCGCGCGGTCGGTGGTGATGGTGAGGGTGGGGCCGATGGTGGCGGCCTGCCGCTCGGCGTCGGAGAAGGCGCGGTCGCGGGCCATCTCCTTGATGACCAGCCCGAGCGGCACGGCGAACGCGATCACGACCATGGCGGTGACGGCCAGGCAGACCTTGACCAGGGCCCATCTCATGCGGGCCGCCCGGCCGCCGGAGCCGGGGGTTCGAGCTTGACTCCGACTCCGCGCAGGGTGTGCAGATAGCGCGGCCGTGCGGCCGTCTCGCCCAGCTTGCGGCGCAGCCAGGAGAGGTGGACGTCGATGGTCTGGTCGTCGCCGTACGACTGCTGCCAGACCTCGGCCAGCAGTTCGCGGCGCGGGACGACGACGCCGGGGCGGCTCGCGAGGAAGGCCAGCAGGTCGAACTCGCGGCGGGTCAGGTCCAGTGCCGTACCGTCCAGTTCGGCCTGCCGGCGGAGCGGGTCGATGGAGAGCCCGCCGACCTGGAGGACGCGCGGCGGCGGGGCCTGGGCGCCGGGCCCACGGGTGCGGCGCAGGACGGCCGCCATGCGGGCGGAGAGGTGCTCCACCGAGAACGGCTTGGTCAGGTAGTCGTCGGCCCCGTCGTTGAGCAGCCTGACTATCTCGGCCTCGTCGTCCCGCGCGGTCGCGATGATCACGGGTACGTCGGTGATGGAGCGCAGCATCTTGAGGGCCTCGCCGCCGTCGAGGTCGGGCAGCCCGAGATCGAGGATGACGACGTCGAACCGGAAGTGCGCGACCTCGCGCAGCGCTTCGAGCGCGGTCCCGACGCTCCGTACCGTATGGGAGGCCTCGGTCAGGTGCCGGATGAGGGCGGAACGTACGAACTGGTCGTCCTCGACCACGAGCACACTAGGCATGCGCCGCACCGTAGCCCATCCGGAGGAACACGGTCCCCTCCAGAACAGCGCGTGCACGGGTGGTGCAGGATGTGCCCGATGCAACGAGGACTCGTACACGTGATCGCGTGGTCGCTCGCCACCGGCGCGGCGGTCACCCTGTCGTGGTGGGGCGTGCACACCGTCATGTCGGGGACGGCGTACGACCCTCCGCTCGCCGTTCCGATCTCGGTGGAGGCACGGGACGGTCAGGTCACGGACGAGCCGGTGTCGTCCTCCACCCGCCGGGCACTGCCGTCAATGACCCGCTCGCCCTCGGCCTCGCCGTCCCCGAGCAGTGCCGCCCCGTCCCGCGCGCCGGCCTCCCTGCGGCCCTCCGCCCCGCCGTCGGGCGGCCGGAGCCCTGCGGAGTCCCGGCCGCCCTCGGCGGCCTCGGGCAAGATGAAGAGCTACCCGACACGAGGCGGCCGGGTCGTCCTGGAGCTGGCGGACGACTCGGCGAAGCTCGTGTCGGCCACGCCGGAGACGGGCTGGTCGATGCAGGTGTGGACGAACCCGGAGTGGATCCGGGTGGACTTCGGCGACGGGGCGGGCGCGACGGTCTCCGTCTTCTGCACCTGGAACGGACATCCGCCGATCGTCGAGGTCGTCGACCAGTGAGCCCGCCCCGTCCGTGATCACCCGGAGAAGGCGGAGGCGCCCGAGGGGCCGAGCGGGGCCAGCGCGTCGAGCTCGTCCCGGACCTCCTTCTCCAGCTCCAGCTCCAGCCCGTCCATGGCCTCGTCGAGCTGGGCCACGCTGCTCACGCCGAGCACCGGCATGACGGGCACCGGGCCCCCGGCCATCCATGCCAGGGACAGCTGGTTGGCGGTCACTCCGAGCCGTCCGGCCAGTTCGCGCAGCCTGCTCAGCCGCCGCTCGTTCACGGGGCTGCGGTACTCGGGCGAGAGCGGCCGGTCCGCCCGGGTGAGGGCTCCCTGGAGCAGCGGCGAGTACCCCTGGAGCAGCGCGCCGTGCTCGCGGGCGTGGGCGAACAGGTCGTGGTCCAGCGGAAGCTGCGGCCGGATGTCGGCTGCCGGGTCGGGCCAGAGGTAGGAGTGGCGTGCCTGGATCACCCTCGGCGCCGCCGTCGTCGGGTCGTCCGCGGCGAGGCCTGCCGCCTCGGCCAGCCGGGCGGCGCCCGGGTTGCTCGCGCCGACGACACCGACCCGCCCCGAGCGCACGAGCTCCGAGAGGGCGCCCAGGGTGTCGGCGAGCGGTGTCCTCGGGTCGTCGGCGTGGCTGAAGTACACGTCGACGGAGGGGCGCCCCAGCCGCTCGGTGCTCCGCTCGAACTGCTTGAACACCACCTCGGGGGCCAGCCCTTCGGCGGATTCGGGGAACGGCCCGTCCAGCGGATCGGGCAGGCAGCCGACCTTGGTGGCGATCAGCACCTCGTCCCGGACGCCCGCAGCGGCCAGCCAGCGGCCGATGACCAGTTCCGACTCCTCGCCCGTGCCGCCGGGCGACCAGAAGGCGTAGCAGTTCGCGGTGTCCAGCAGCCGGCCGCCGCGCTCGGTGTAGCGGTCGAGGATCTCCCGTGACGTCCTCTCGTCGACAGTGGTGCCGAAGTACATGGTGCCGAGGGCGACTCGGGTGCCTCGGAGCCGGTCCATGACCGACTCTCCGTAGACCGTCGTCAGCATGCGTCGTCCTTTCGTCGGTGGTGCGGTGAGGAGGAGGGAACGTGGGAGGCCGGGGCGTGGGTGGCGGGGACTGGGCGGGGTGTCCGCGCGGCCAACGAACCGTAGCCGAAGGCGAGTACGTCGGCAGCCGCCAGAACCAGCCGACTGGCGGCGGCGGCCGCGGCGGCCTCCGGGGCTGGCAGGACGGAGGCGAGGGAGACCGCGAGCAGCGCCTCCCGCACGCCGAGCCCGTCCGGGACGACCACCACCAGACTGCTGAGCGAGGTCGCCACGGCGAACCCCGCGACACAGGGCACTACGGCCGCGAGCGGGTCGGCGCCCAGCGCGACCGCGAGCAGCCAGAGATGGACACCGGTCACGGCCCACGACACGGCGCACAGCCACACGGAGCGGCGCAGCACGGGGAGCGGGACCGGCGCCAGCCTGCGGGCCAGTGACGGCACCGTCTTCACCAGCCGCACGGAGAGCGCCAGCAGCCGGGGCAGGACGAGCAGCAGAACCGGGACCAGGGCGGCGGCCACGAGCGCCGCCCCCGTCCCGTAGGCGTGCCGCGCCAGGGCGGCCAGCCCCAGCACCCCGCCGGTGCCGAGGGACACGGCGGCGTACAGCCCGAAAGCGGCGGTGAAGTGGAAGACGGTGATCCCCGAGGCCGCCGCGAGGCGGGACTGGAGCACGATCGACCACATCACCCCCGGTACGTACTTGCCCAGTTGGCCCGCCGCGAAGATGCGTACGGCCGAGGGGCGGGACAGGGGGACCGACAGGGCCTGGAGGGGTTCGCGCCAGGAGAGCGCCGTCAGCCACAGCCCCGCCAGCGCCGGGACCAGCGCCAGGGGCAGCACGGGTCCCAGCAGTCCGACGGCCGTGCGGGTGGCCGCCCCGTCCCGGGCGAAGGAGTGCACCAGGAACCCGGCACAGAGCGCGAGCACCACGGCGGTCGTCGTCCTCCGGACCCAGGGGCGCCGCGCGAAGGCCCGCACGGAGGCCCGGCGCCCCCGGCCCTCCGGGGGCGCCGCCTCCCCGGAGGCAGCCGGTCCGGGCGCGGTGCCTCCGGGCGCCGTCCTAGACATCGGCGACCGCGCCGCCCGTGGCCGGCGGGTTGGAGTAGCGGCGCCTGAAGGACGGTGAGCCCGTCCAGCGGACCGCCCCCACCAGGGCGGCCACCCCGGTGGTCGCGGTCATCAGGGTGTGCAGCCCGGCCATCAGCGGCAGGGCACGTGCGCCCGCCGTCGCGCGCAGGAACTTCAGCAGTCCCCACTCCTCGGCCACGAACACGGCCGCCCCCGCCGCAGCCGCGATCGCGCCCGCCAGCGGCCACAGGGGCGCTGCGGCGAGCCCCGCCAGGGCCAGACCGGTACCGGCGACCGCCTTCGGGCGGTAGGCGGTGTCCGAGAGCTGCGGTCTGCCCGCACGGTCGCGGTCGCCGAACAGCGCGACCAGGGGGACCGAGCGGCGGTACTGCTTGCGCAGCAGAACCCCGATCCGGTCGTCGTCGTCGTGCCGGCCCACGATTTGGGGGTCGAGGAGCACGGTCGAGACGGCCGAGAGGCGGGCCCCGTACTCCACGTCCTCGGTGTCGCGCAGGCTCTCGTCCAGGGGGCCCGCGCGGTCGTAGGCGGCGCGGGGCATCGCCCCGAGCGAGAAGTACGCGGCCTTGACCTCGCCCGCCGTGCGACGCCGCCAGTAGTGCCCGTGCAGCACCTTGTAGCGCTCCACGGCACCGTCGTCGATCAGCGGTACCGAGTCGTAGATGCCGCACACGAAGCCGATCCGCGGATCCGACTCCAGTACGTCCACCGCGCGCCGGACGGCGTCGGGGCGCAACGCGATGTCGGAGTCGAGGAAGAAGAGGACGTCACCGGTGCTGTGCCGCACCCCGGTGTTACGGGCGGCGGACACCCCCGCGTTTGCCGTGCGGATCAGCCGTACGGGGAACTCCTCGGCGATCCGGGGGGACTCGTCGGTGCTGCCGTCGTCGACGACGACGATCTCGATGTGCGGATAGCTCTGGGCGGCCACGGCCGTGAGGCACTGGCGGATGGTCCGCGCGTAGTTGTAGTTGGGAATGATGACGGAGACAAGGGTCGGTCGCACGAGCACACCTCACAGGAGTCGGCCGGCGGCCAGGCAGGCCAGCCACAGCACGGCGTTGATCACGAGCGGCACATCCGTGAGCACATCCCGTCCGGGCTCCCCGCCGCTGCTCCTGACCGCCACCATCTGGACGTAGCGGCAGACGGCGAAGACGGCGAAGGGCACGGTGGCGACGGCCAGTACGGCCGCGTGCGGATGGGGCGCGGACAGGACGAACAGCTCGTAGCTGATCAGCGTGGCGGCGAGCAGCAGGGTCATGAGCTGGTCGAGCAGCGGCACCGAGTACCCGGCGAGGGCCGGGCGCTGGGCGGATGCCTGCCCGAGCAGGTCGGCGGCGGCCAGTTCGTGCCGGCGCTTGCCGAGCGAGAGCAGCAGGCAGGTGCAGTAGACACAGATGATCAGCGCGGGGTTGAAGGGCGCCGCCACCGCCACGCAGCCCGCCACGGCGCGCAGGACGAATCCGGAGGCGACCAGGCTGACGTCGACGAGCGAGTGGTGCTTCAGCGCCAGGCAGTAGGCCAGGTTGATCACGCCGTAGCCGGCGATCGCCGCCTGGGCGGCGCCCGGGAGGACCGCCGCGCAGGCGACCGTGGTCGCCAGGCACGTCGCGCCCAGCAGCGCGGCCCCGACCGGGCCTATCCGCCCGCCGGCCAGGGGCCGGTGGCGTTTGACCGGGTGGAGCCGGTCCCGTTCACGGTCCAGCCAGTCGTTGAGCACGTAGACGGCCGCCGAAGCCGCCGTGAACGCCACGACCGCTGCGACGCCGCGCCCCGGGTGCCGCGTCAGGGCTGCGGGGTCCAGGGCGAGTGGGACGACCAGGACGAAGATGTTCTTGATCCACTGCCTGGGCCGCAGCAGCACCAGCGGCGCGGGCAGCCTCCTCCGGCGCCTCGGCGGTGTGCGGACCTCGTCCGCCCCCGGACGGGAGGCGGACCGCTGGCGCCCGCGCCATTCGCGTAACGGGACCTCGGCGGTCACGACGGCGGTGGCCGCCCCGTGCGACGGGGGGGCCGTCCGGCTCTCCTCGCTCCCGGTCTTCACGGCGTCCCCGCCACCGGCCCGGTTCACAGCCGCCCGCCGGGGAGCAGCCGCCGGAACGCCTCTTCGTGGGCGTCGAGGAACGCGTCCCCGCCGAACAGCTTGGTCGCCGTCTCCGCTCCGGCCCTGCGGTCCTCGTCCGGCAGGTGCGCCATCTCCAGCAGTGCCTCGCGCAGCGCCTCGGGGTCCCGGGGCGGAACCAGCCGCCCGAAGCCCGTGGACGCCACCGGGTAGCGGGAGCCGGACAGGTCGGTGCTCACCGGGGGGACTCCGGCCATCATGGCCTCGACCTGCACGATGCCGAAGGACTCGGAGATCGACGGGAGCGCGAAGACGTCGATCGAGGCGTAGAAGTCGCGTACCGCCTCGCCCCGCAGCAGCCCGGTGAAGCGGATCCGCGGGTCGTCGCCGGCCTCCGCGCGCAGCTCGGCGATGTTGCTGCCGCCCGCGACGGTGGTGTAGTCCCCCGCGATCAGCAGCCTGGCCTTCGGGTCGGACATCGAGCGGAAGGCGCGGATGAGGTACTCGATGCCCTTGTCGACGGTGATCCGCCCCATGAAGCCGATGTGCAGCCCGTCGCCGTCGCGCAGCCGCGGCGAACCGCCGTTGCGGTCGACGCAGGGCGAGGAGATGGGGACGAGCCTGCGACGGCGGATCGTCGGCCAGATCCGCGAACCCCGCGCCTGGTCCTCGCTGTTGGTGATGACGATGTCCGCCTTGCGGACCGCCACCTTGCAGACCTCGTCGACGGCGCGCATCCCGAAGCGGTTCACCGGGCTGTCGGGCAGGAACACGTCGATGTGGTACGTCACGACGAGACGGGCGCTGCCCTTCAGCGCGGCGACGAAGGCCGCCTCGGGGTTGGGCAGGTGCATGTGGAGGATGTCGGAGCGGGCGGCGAGACGCCGGGCCAGCAGCGGCAGCGCGGGGGACACGAAGCCGCGGCTGATGTTGGCGAGGACGGGCGCCCGGAAGACATGGACGCCGTTGATCACCTCGTACCGGGGCAGATCGGGGTCGTGCTGGGCGCACACCACCGCGATGTTCCAGCCTCGGGCGGCCAGACCCTCGGCGGTCAGCCGCGCGGCCTCGGTCAGGCCGCTGACGTAGGGGGCGTAGTAGTCGAGCATCACCGTCACGTGGAACCGGCTGGGGCGCATGGTGGATCCCTCGCTCAGGGGGTGGTCCTGCGGGCTCATCGGGTCTCCTTCGGGTGTCCGGAGGCGGTGGGGTCGGGAACGACGAGTCGGATCTCCTGGGCCGCGTGGTCCGAGAAGCCCCCGCCGCCGCCGAAGCGGTAGCCGGGCACGGCCAGGTCCTCGGTGGTGAACAGCCAGTCCAGCCGCCACAGCCGGGGCAGCGGGTAGTCGGAGACGGGCCAGGAGCGGGCGGGCAGGACGCCGCTCCCGGGGCTGTGCACCTGGGTGTCCGGGGCGGGGTCGAGGAGGCTGCCCGTCCAGGGTGAGTTGAAGTCTCCGGTCAGCAGGGCCGGGTGGGGGTTGCCCGCGAGATCGGAGCGCAGTGCGTCCAGTTCGCGGTCGCGCCATTCGTACTGGTCCCGCAGGAAGCGGTAGAAGCGGCCGGAGAGCGGGTTGTCGCCGACCTGGAAGGGGACCGGCATGTGCACGTTGTAGAAGGAGACCGTGCGGTCCCCGACGCGGATGTCGGTGCGCTGCGCCTTGCTTCCCTCGTGGTACCAGGCCGTGCCGGTGTCCGGGACGCGGCGGTGGTGCTCGGCGACCACGGGCAGCCGGGACAGGGTCAGCAGTTCCCCTTCGACGGAGACGTGGTAGCCGGGGAACTCCTTGCGCAGCCGGGCCGTGTCATCGATCCTGACCGGCTCGTCCCCCTCCCAGTAGAGGTACTCCTGGAGGAGGTACACATCGGCGTCCTGGCCCCGCAGGAAGGCGTAGAAGTCCTGCTTGTCGTCGTCCATCTGCCAGTAGTCCGTGCTCCAGGCGAACACCTTGACCTCGGTGCCGCCGGCGGTGGTGCCCGTGCTGCCGCCCGGCCGGCCGGGTCCGAAGCCGGACAGATGGGCGCCGGCCAGGAGCAGGAGCACCAGCACGGGGGCCAGCCATCGGCGTACCGGCCGGGCGAGCGGTGTCACCGCGAGGAGCAGCAGCGGCACGGCCACCAGCGTCAGCGGGGGTACCGCCTCGACAAGCAGCCACAGCCACCAGTTCCCCGCGAGCAGGACGTGCAGGCCGAGGAGCAGGGTCCAGGTGGCGGTGGCCCCCACCAGCAGGCGGGTGCCCCGGCACCAGCGGCGGGCCCGGGGGGCTTCCCCGGGCCCTTCGGCAGCGGACCCGCCCGGGGAGAGCGCGGACTCGGTGTCCCCTTCCGCGCCGGTGGGTTCGTGCGTGGCGGGTACCTCGTCCGTGCCGGGGGCACCGGAAACGGGCATGGGTGTCCCCGGCACTCGGGTTCCGGCCATGTCAGAAGAAGACCTTCGCGAGACCGAGGGCTCCCTGACGCCAGGGGTCCGTGCTGGTCCGGCCGCCGTCCCGGCTCACCGCCGGCGGGGCGGCGGAGCGCTGCCGGCGCCACCAGTCGTACGTGCGCAGGATGGCTTCCCGGTTGGACTGGCGGGGCCGGAAGCCGAGCCGTTCCTGTGCCTTGTCGACGCTGACGTAGGAGTCGTCGAGCAGCTTGTAGAGCAGCCGTCCGTACACCGGGGAGATCCCCGTACGCTCCAGCGCCCGCAGCACCGCGACGGCAGGACGGCCCGGGATCGATCTGACCGACTTGCCGTGCCCCGCCGCGTCGAGCACCGCCTGGAAGTCCTCGCGCAGGGTGGCGAATTCGACGGCGCCTATGTTGTACGTGTCGTGCGCGACCTCGTCCGGGGCCCGCAGCACGGTGATCACCGCGTCCACGAGGTCGTCCAGCGCGAGCATCTGGATGCGCACGTCGCCGCGGCCGAGCACCGGGAAGTTGCGGCCCTCCTCGGCCCACTGGAAGAGCATGTCGAACAGGCCCATGCGGCCCGGCCCCACAAAGGTCTTGGGCCGCAGCACCGGCAGGCACATGCCCTTGGCGCGGTACCGCTCGGCGACCTTCTCCGCCTCCGCCTTGGCCCTGCTGTAGGTGTCCACCGGCTCGTGCGGATGGTCCTCCGGCGTCGGCACCAGCTTGGGCAGCCCGTACACGGCGGTCGAGGAGATGTGCACGACCCTCGGGGTCCGTACGGTCCTGGCCGCCTCCAGCACGGTGGTGGTGCCCTCGACGACGATGGACCGGATGTCGGCGGCGGGGTAGCTGGGCAGCGCCGACGCGCAGTGCACGAGGGCATCGGCGCCGTCGAGCGCCCTGCGCACGGCGCCCGCGTCCCGGATGTCTCCGGTGGACGAGGTCAGGCCGGAAGCGGCCGGCACCGGCCTGAGGTCGAAGGCGTGGACCTCACGCCCCTCCTTCAGCAGCCGCTCCACCAGGTGCGCGCCGAGCACACCGGCGGCTCCGGTGACCGTGACGCGGCCGGGCAGTGCGGACAGGGCGCCCTTCTCGTTCCCGGAGTTCACCACAGCGAGCTCACCCGCTCCTTCATGAAGCGGGCCAGCAGCCGGCTCATGCCCTCGGAGAGGGTGGCGTCCAGGGCGTCGAGGAAACGTTCCACCTCGTCCGCTCCTGCCACCAGGGGCGGGCTCACGACCAGCGGGCTGCGGCCGTTGAGCGTGTAGTAGGAGTAGACGTCGTGCTTGCGGTACAGGGTGTCGATCACCGCCGCCGTGATGATCTTCGTACGGATCAGCGGGTCCTTGGCGAGACCGCCGGCCGGCAGCTTGCCCACCAGGTCGAGGATCTTGGGGCCGCCGGCGAGGAAGACCCCGAACAGCGCCCCCGATCCGCGCACGTCGGCGATCAGGTCCGGGTAGGTCTTCTGGATGCGTTCCAGCCCCGGCCGCAGGACGTCCTCGATGGCGCGGGCCCGCGCCGGGTAGTCGTCCTCCACCGCGACGGAGATCGCCTCGATCGCGGTCGCGGTCTCCTCGCCGAAGCCGTAGTACGTCGTACTCGTGCTCTGCATCATGGCGTCCGTCATGTTGTCGTACACCTTGCGGAAGACGGGTTCGCGTGCCACGAAGGCGGAGATGGAGGACTTGCCGCCGCCGAACGACTTCGAGGTCGTCACGACGTCCGGCACCAGGCCCTCGTAGCGGGTGAAGTGGAACATGCTGCCGGTCTTGCCCCAGCCGGTGTAGATCTCGTCGAAGATCAGGATGATGTCCTCGGCCGTGCAGAGTTCGCGCAGCCCGCGCAGGAACTCCTCGGAGCACCAGCGAATCGTGGACGCGCTGAACGGCTCGATGAGCAGGGCGTACACATCGCTGCGGCCGTTCGCGTCGCGGGCCTCGGCCAGCGCCCGGCGGACGGATTCGAGGTCGCCGTAGGCGAAGGTGCCGATACCGGGGATGGTCGGGAAGTCGAAGTGGTTCTGGGTGCTCCCGGTGAGCCCTCCGGAGCCGAGCAGCTTTCCGTGGAAGCTGATGTCGGCCCGCAGGATCCGCTTGCGCTTGCCGCCGTGGTATTTGTACGCCATCTTGACGGCCCCCTCCACCGCCTCCGCACCGGAGTTCGGCAGGAAGGAGCGGTTGAGGTCGCCCGGCAGAACGGCCGCCAGGTTGTGGCCGAGAGCGGCCAGATAGGGCGAGAAGTAGGTCTTGTGCACCTCCATCCGCCGCTGCTCCTGGAAGCGCTTGCGGGCCGCCACGATCCTCGGGTGGTTGTGCCCGTGGTTGAGTACGCCCACGCCACCGGTGAAGTCGAGGATCCTGCGTCCGTCGCGGGTGTGGACGTAAGCGCCCTCCGCGTGGTCGACGAGCTCCTGGCCGAAGCCGAAGGAGGTCATCAGTCTGACCTGGCTCTTGTTGATATAGGTGCGGTAGAGATCGTGCACCTCGTCGACGTCGAGCTTCTCCGCCTCGTCGAGAGTGATGAGCTGTGCCATTGGGCCTCTCCCATGCAACGTCATCGTGCGACATCGTTGTCTGCCGGCACGAACAACGTCGCACGGGAGAGGACCCTGGCACGAGGTGCCACCGGCGTCCGGTGCCGGTACGGCTACTTGTGGACAGCGATCCCCTCGTCGGCCGGAACTCCGGCCGGGGCATCGGTCCGGTCGTCGGTCTCATCGCCCTGGTCATCGGCCGGGACGCCGCCCAGGACGTCGTCCGTGCCGCTCTCCGCGGCCTGCCGGCCGATGAGGACACCGGCCTGGAACCGGCTGGTGGCACCGAGTTCCGTCATCAGCGCGGAGATGTAGCGACGGCAGGTACGGGTCGCCATGCCCAGCCGCCGCGCGATGACCTCGTCCTTGAGCCCCATGGCCATCAACCGCAGGATGGAGGACCGCAGTTCCGCGCTCACCTGCTGCTGGTCGGCGGGCTCCGCACTGTTGAAGGGCCGGCCCACCTGCCAGGCCGCCTCGAAGGACCGGCAGAGATAGGCCACCAGGGTCGGATCGGTGACGACGGCCGCGCCGGGCGGCTCGGCGCCCTTCCTCTCCTTGGGTACGAAGGCTGTGTGGCGGTCGTAGACGATGAGCCGTTCGGAGAGTTCCGCCGAGGTCCGCACCTCGGCACCCTCTTCACAGATCTGGGCGACATAGCTGCGGGTGGTGAGGCTGGAACGCGCGGTGTGCTGATAGAGCGTGCGGACCCGGACACCGCGCCGCAGTAATTCTTGCGTCTGTACGAGATCCTGCTGAAGAAGTGGCGCCGACCTGCCGCCCCCGGGCTGAAGACTCAGGCGTTCTTTGACACAGCGATGCCGGGCGAGGTCGATCTCACGGCGCACCTCGGCGGCATTATCGAGAACGCGTATCGACACATCTGTGCCATGGCGGTGCTCGACTGAGCGATATAATGCTGACAACGCGTTCAACTGACGGTGAATTCCGGCTATCTGTCTTCGCTGACGGGTGACCGACATCTCCAGCGGCGCAATCAGTTCGACCTCGACCACCTCCGGGTCGAGCGGGATCACAGGGCCGACGCCCGGGCTCAACAGGCGCAAGTCCTGTAGTTCGGTGCGTGCTTCGGCGATCCGTGCCCGCTCCACACCGAGCTCGGCCGCGATCTCCTCGTCGATGAAAACACCGGCTCGCAGCGCTGATCTGTAGGCGTCAACCGCGAGTTCGTCCAACAGTGACTGGCTCTCCACGAGCACCCCTTCGCTCGACGTCCGACGCTTTCCACTTGTGGCCGCGCCATCATAGGACACCCAATGGACCAGGATCGGGACGGCTTTGCCTGGCAAGCTCTTCACGTCCCGAAGAACGGGTGCCGCGCGTTGTCGAATGAATCGAATCGAGGGAGAAGCAAAATGGCGCACAATCGCCGGTTTGAAGTCCGTTCCCTGGTAGCGCCCCTCCTGATGGCCGGAATTGCTGGTTCCGTCGGCCTCGCCGTTTTCGCCGGTTCCGTCGTCTCTGCGGGTCCGGAATCCGCAGTCGTCACGAGCGCCGATGACAAATGGGACTCCACGCCTCACAGCCCCGGCGAGGGGACGGCCTCGGCCGCTGCCGCCCAGCACTAGCGCGGCCGCGTCCGGGGCGGGGTCCGCCTCAGCGAGGGCTGCTTTTCAGCCGCTCATCGGACGCGCGGGAGGCGAGCGCGATCCTCGCGATCCGCAGAAGGGTCGACGCGCCTCCCGCGCGCAGGTTGTCGAAGACCAGCCACAACAGGAATCCCCGGGAGGTGTGCGGACTCACCCGCACCCTGCCCACATGGAAGCGGTCCGGGTCGCCCGCCGTCAGCGGAGTGGGGACAGAGCCCAGCGCCTTCCCGTCGCGCAGCACGAACGCTGCGCGCGCCGCGAGACCGTCGTGCGCCACGAGGTCGCCGCACACCACCCGATCGTCGTGCGTCGCGAGGTCGGGCACCACCTGGCCGTCATGCGGCACGAGGCCGTCGCGCACCACCTGGCCGTCATGCGGCACGAGGTCGTCGTGCACCACGAAATCCGGGAGCGAGGCCAGGAGTTCCACGAGCCCCTGCCGGTCCACCGGGTCGCCGGTCTCCACGAAGAGCGTCGCCCCGTGCCCGCTGACTACCGGCACCCGCACACACGTCACCGCCACCTCCGCGTCCGGCAGCCCCAGGACCCGCTGCGTCTCCTCGACGAGGCGCCGTTCCTGACAGCTGGCCCCGTCCTCCAGGAGCCGGTCCACGGCCGGTACGACATTGAACGCCAGGGCGGGGCGGAAGCGGTCGGCGGGCAGCTCCGCCCCCGGGTCGCTCAGCGTCAGTTCACTTCCCTCCAGCAGTTCGTCGACCCCCTGGTGGCCCAGCCCGGACGCGGACTCGTACGTACTCATCACCACCTGGCGCACCCCCCGCCACCGCTCGACCGCCTGCAGCAGGAGCGTCAGCGGCACCGTCATCCCGCTGGGCACCGCGACGGCCTCCGGGCACTCGGCCAGCAGGCAGTCGTTGACCGAGGGGACGACCAGCGGGACTTCCGGGTGCGCGCTGAAGGCACCGGAGGCGTCGACGACCAGTGCGCCCGCCGCCATCGCCACGGGCACCCACCGGCGGCTCACCGCCTCGCCCGCGCAGAAGAGCACGAGATCGGCGCCCGCGAAGTCGAAGTCCTCCAGGTCGTGCACCGTCTTCGTACGTCCCCCGACGGGAATCTCCCGGCCCGCCGACTGCGCCGAGGCCACGAGCCGTATCTCCCGGTGCCGCATGCGGTGTTCCCCGATGAGTTCGAGGACGGCGGCTCCGAGCGCACCGGTCGCGCCGACCAGGACGATGCAAGGATCCGCGGAGCGTTGGGCACGTACCATCAGGTACTCCGATCTGGCGAGGGCCGAGCTCAGGCACGCGTTCCGTGGACGGTCCGGCCGGTGGCACATCGTCTCCGTACCGGAAGGCGCGGAGAGCTCGCGAGGCAGGCACGGCTCAGCCGGTTCCGCGTCGTCGCGACCCCCATGAAAACGCCGAACCCGCCGCTTCGGCACAGGGCGGTGCTGTCAGGAAGCGGACAGGCCGGAGCATGCCATCACACGTCCGATCGATCCGTCACCGCGGGCGGCTCAGCCGAAGGTCCCGGGCGGCGGAGCCGGGGACGCCTTGGCGCCGGCGTCGGTGACGACGGCGGCCCCTCCCGTGAAGTCGACCAGCGCGCGGCCGTGTTCCACGCGGCCGGGGTGCGGGTCGCTCGCGATCCGCCGGGTCAGTTCGGCGACGGCGACCGGCAGGTCGGAGGCGACCAGGACGGCGTTGCCGAACCGTCGCCCGCGCCAGACCGTCGGGTCGGCGGCCAGGGCCAGTTCGGGGAAGAGCGAGGCGGCCGTGGCGATCTGGCCGCGCAGATGGGCGAGCGGCGGCCCGTCGGCGAGGTTGGCGGCGTACTGCCCGCCGGGCCTGAGCGCCCTGCGTACGTCCGCGAGGAATTCGGCCGAGGTCAGATGCGCGGGGGTACGGGCGCCGCTGAAGACGTCGGCGATCACGAGATCCGCCCAGCCGTCGGGGACCTTGGCGAGCCCCGCGCGGGCGTCCATCGAGCGGACCCGTATCCGGGCCTGCGGATCCAGCGGGAGCTCCCGCCGCACGAACTGCACCAGGGCGGCGTCGATCTCGACGATCTGCTGGGTGGAGCGGGGCCGGCTCGCCGCGACGTACCGGGCGAGCGTGAAGGCTCCGCCTCCGAGGTGGACCACCTGAAGGGGCCGGCCGGGGGGCGCCGCGAGGTCGATGACGTGGCCCAGCCTGCGCTGGTACTCGAACGAGAGGTACGAGGGGTCGTCCAGGTCCACGTGGGACTGCGGGGCGCCGTCCATCAGCAGGGTCCAGGCGCGCGGGCGTTCACGGTCGGGCACCAGCTCGGCGGTGCCGCCGTCCACCGTCGCGGAGACGGGCTCCTGCCGGCGCTCGGAGCGCCTGCGGTCGCCCGCGCCCTGTGCCGCACCTCGACGTGCCACGCGTGCTCGTCCTCGCTCACCGGTTCGGGCCGGCTGCCTGGAAGAACCGACGAGGGCGGGAGATCCGCCCACCTCGCCATTATGGCCTCAGCGGCAGTTGTCGGCCGCCTCGATGAGCCGTGCGGCCTGGTCGAGGGCGGCCCGGAGGACGGCCGGGTCGGTGACGGGGGCCTCCGCGGCGGGCGGCAGGAGCCAGCCGCCGCCGATGACGGGCGGCTCCGCAGGGACACGGAACCCGCGGCCGTCCGTCTGCGTACACGCGCTGCCGGGTACGTCCCACGCCGCGGCGGTGCCGGGGGGCACGAGGAAGCCGAGGACCGCGCAGGCCCCGTCGTGCAGGACGGGCCCGACGGCCTCGTTGTCCGCACCCCTGCGCAGGATGTCGACGGCTTCCAGGCCCTGACGCGCCGGGACGGTCACCAGGTCGCACGGTGTGGTTTCCGGGCCCATGTGAGGCAAGGGAACCCCTCCTCTCGTCTCGAGGCGGGGCCACGCCCCGTCTCCACATGGACCAACGCGCCGACGGCGTCAAGGGCTACGGCGGCACGCCGCCGCAAAGGGTGGCAGTTCATGGCGGATCAGGGGCGAGATGTCTGATTTATAGGTAAACGCTGTCTGTGCGCCCCGTCACAGCCGGTACGTTCTTGCTCCGCCGGGACACCGGAAGCAGGAGCCCGGCTGCACCAGAGAGGGCCCCGCCATGGTGTCGACACGGGCAGTTCCCAACCTCGCCTTCCGGCGGCTGCGCGGCCGGCGCTCCGCCGGGGAGTTCGCGGCGGCGGTCCGCAGGGCCGCCCGCGAGATCGGTGAACAGGTCGCGTGCGACGCCCGGTACATCGGACGCGTGGAGTCCGGGGAGATCCGCTGCCCCAACTACGCGTACGAACGGGTGTTCCTGCACATGTTTCCGGGCGCGAGCCTGGAGGACCTGGGCTTCTCGTCCCGCGAGAGCGTGCGCGGACGGGGGGCCCGCACGGCACCTGCGTCCCTTCCCACCACACCCCCCGCGCTCGACCGCGACATCGACGAGGAGAGCGACGTGCTTCGTCGCGTGTTCATGACCAGCGGCACCACCACGGTGGCAGCCGCGTCCCTGGGCCTGGGCGGCAGGCCCGCCACCGCGGGCCCTCTCGCCGTGCCCGTCCAGCGCCGCGTCGGCGAGGCCGAGGTGAGCGCCGTCGAGAAGGCCGTGCGCCAGATCCGGCTGCTGGACGACCGGCACGGTGCGGACGGTCTCTACCGGCGGGCGTCCCAGCCGCTCCGCGCGGCGTACGCCCTGCTCGACAGCGGGACGACGACGCGGCGCAGCACGGCCGACCGGCTGCACGCGGGCGCCGGGGAGCTGGCGATCTCGGTGGGCTGGCTGGCCCATGACTCGGGGCGCACGGAGGACGCGCGCTCCCATTACGCGGAGGCCCTCGCGACGGCGCGGCTGGCCGGGGATCCCGCGCTGGAGGCGCACGCGTTCTGCAACGCGTCGTTCCTGGCCCGCGACACGGGGCGGGCCAGGGAGGCCGTCCGCGCGGCGGAGGCCGGGCAGCGGGTGGCCGGACCCCTCGGCTCGCCGCGGCTGCTGGCCCTGCTGGCGTTGCGGGAGGCGGGCGGCCGGGCGTGGCTCGGGGACCGCACGGGGTGCGAGCAGGCGATCGGGCGGGCCCGTACTGCGTTCGAGCGCGGGGCGAGCGAGGCGGACCCGGAGTGGATGACCTTCTTCCGCGAGGCGGAGCTGGAACTGCTGGAGGCGCAGTGCTGGTCGGCACTGGGTGACTGGCCGCGGGCCGCGCTGCACGGGCGCCGGGCGACCCGGCTGCAGGACCCGCACTTCACCCGGAACCTCGCGCTGTACAGGGCGCAGCTGGCGGGTGATCTGGCCCGGGCCGGCGCGGCCGACGAGGCGGCGACGGCGGGCCAGCAGGTGCTGGACCTGCTGGACCGGGTCCGGTCCTCCCGGATCAGGGGGATGCTGGCGAGTGCCGTACGGGCGCTGCGGCCGCGGGGCGGCCCCGAGGTGACGGCGCTCCTGGCCCGCTACGAGGAACTCCCGCCCATGTCCTGAGCGCGCACTCCGTTCACCCTGCGGTGGTGAGGCAGGACCGGCCGGGTCAGCGGTCCAGGTGCCCCGTGTCGTTCCAGCGTTCCAGGGCAGGAAGTCCGTATGCCCAGCCAAGCACCGACAGCGATGTCGGCTCCAGGCGGATCCGCGCGGCGAAGGAGACGTCCTCGCCCAGCCACCGCGCCCCCAGCGCCCGCAGGATGTGGCCGTGCGCGAAGACCAGCACGTCGCGGTCGGCCGAGCGCGCCCACGCGACCACCTCGTCCGCCCGGGCGGAGAGCTCCGCCAGGGTCTCGCCACCGGGTACTCCGTCTCGCCAGATGAGCCAGTCCGGCCGGTCCGCCTTGATCTGCGCCGGGGTCAGCCCCTCGTAGTCCCCGTAGTCGAACTCCATCAGCGCGTCCCAGGGCTCGGCCCGGTCGCCGAAGCCCGCGATCGCGCAGGTCTCGGAAGCCCGGACGAGCGGGCTGGTCCGCACCTCCACCCCGGGCAGCCCGCCCCAGGGCTCGCGGTGCAGGCGCTCGCCGAGCAGCTTGGCGCCCTCACGGCCGGCGTCGAGGAGGGGGATGTCGGTCCTGCCGGTGTGATTGCCCTGGACGGACCACTGTGTCTGGCCGTGCCGGGCGAGCAGGATTCGCGGTGCCATGACGGCTCTCCCTGAAAATACTGAGATCCGATGATCGGGGGACCCTAGGATCTGGTGGGTCCGGGACAGCGGTGTCCGGGACGGCGACGGGGTGGCGAGCACGGGCAGCCGGCTGGGGACCGGCGCGGGCGAAGACCCCGGCTCCATCATCTACCACTCACTCCACGGGCAACCTGCGGGGCGGCACCGGCGTCCCTCTCAGCGCATGACCAGGGACGTCCGCGGGGGCGTACCCAGGAGAAGTCAAGGCATACGACCGCCGTACGGTTGAACACCCGCCGACGGCCGCATGACATGGGGAGAGCTACCGGATGACGCACGCCACCGCCGTGACCCCGTCCTGTGGTCACCGGCCCCGCTGGTGGACGGAGCTTCCACTGATCGCGGTGGTGTACGGGCTCTACTCGATGGGCCGGCTCCTGGTCCGGGAGGACATACCCGCGGCCGTGGACAACGGCCTCGCGATACTCCGCCTGGAACAGGCACTGCACATCAACGCCGAGCACCCCCTCAACCGGCTGCTGACCGCCCACCCCTCACTGGGGATACCCGCCGACTTCGCGTACGCCTCCCTGCACTACGTGGTGACGCCCGCCGTGCTGGTCTGGATGTTCCGGCGCCGCACCGCCGCCTACCGGGCGGCCCGCACCTGGCTGATGACCTCCACGCTCCTCGGGCTCGTCGGCTTCACCCTGATGCCGACCTGCCCGCCCCGGCTGCTCGACGCCCACCACGGTTTCGTCGACACGATGGCCCAGTACAGCGCCTACGGATGGTGGGGCGCCGGCGCGAGCGCCCCGCGCGGGCTCAGCGGGATGACCAACCAGTACGCCGCGATGCCGAGCCTGCACGTCGGCTGGGCGGTGTGGTGCGGCGTCCTGCTGTGGCGCAACGCCCGTCATCCGCTCGTGCGGGCACTGGGTGTCGCGTATCCGCTGGCCACCGTGCTCGTCGTCATGGGCACGGCCAACCACTATTTCCTCGACGCCGTGGCGGGGGCCGGCGTGATGGCCGTCGGCGCCCTGCTGACCAGGCCGTTCATGCGGCTCGCGGACCGCGTCAAGGACCGGGTGAGGGCCGTCCTCGTCCAGGTCCCCGCAACCGTCACCCCCGCCAAGTCCACGATTGTCAGTGACGGATGCAAGACTTCGGCGGGTGAGCGAATCCCCGGCCAGCGGACCTCCTCCGCAGATTCCAGCGACGCGAGCACCGGCTCGGCGGCCGAAGCCAGCGACGACGCTACGGCAGCGGCTCGCTGAGCTGCGCGGACCGTCCGTCGCGCCGCATCCGCTCGACGCGCGGGCCCTGGCCGCTCTCGCCGCCAACCCGGGATGCAAGCGCCGCGCCCTGCTCGACGGCGCGGGCGTCGACAAGGCCGTGCTGGCCACCGCGCTCGGTTCCCCCGCCGCTTTCGGGCAGTCGCAGTTCGCGTTCATCCGGGGCAACGCCTTCGAGGCGAAGGTCAAGGCCGACGGCGGTACGGA
Organism: Streptomyces sp. NPDC006516; assembly: GCF_040611875.1. Taxonomy (NCBI): domain Bacteria; kingdom Bacillati; phylum Actinomycetota; class Actinomycetes; order Kitasatosporales; family Streptomycetaceae; genus Streptomyces; species Streptomyces sp. NPDC006516. The sequence goes on along the minus strand of NZ_JBEXPD010000001.1, from coordinate 242,841 downwards.
GCTGCTCCGCCTGCTGTTCGAGCGGCTAGGCGGCGGGGCCGAGGCACCGGCCGGCGCCACGGTCCCGGACCTCACGGCCGCGGGCCCCGAGGGCCGCGCCGCACGCACGGCGCTGGCACTGCGCGAGGCCACGGCGGCGGGCGGCTGGGCGCTGCTCGACCATCCGATGCTCGCCCTGGAGGTGGCGGGCTCCCCCGCCTATCTGGAGCCGGACGCGGTGGTGGTGCACCCCGACGGCACCTGGACGGTCGTCGAGATCAAGTCCTTTCCCATGATCGACAGCTCGGCGGACGCCGCGAAGGTCGGCGCGGCGGCCCGGCAGTCCGCGGTCTACGTCCTGGCGCTGGAGCGGATCGCCGCCGTGACCGAGGGCGCCGAGGTGGGACACCGGGTGCTGCTGGTCTGCCCCAAGGACTTCTCCAACCTCCCCACCGCATCGGTCGTGGACGTGCGCAAGCAGCGCGCCGTCACCCGCCGCCAGCTGACGAGGCTGACCCGCGTCGAGGACATCGCGGCGGCCCTGCCCGAGGGCACGACCTTCGACCCGGGCTGCTCCGCCGAGGACCTCGGCGCCGCCGTCGAGGCGGTCCCCGCGGCGTACGCCCCCGAGTGCCTGGTGGCGTGCGAGCTGGCCTTCCACTGCCGGGCGAAGGCCCGCGCGGAGGGCGCGGTGGAGTCGCTGGGGCGCAGCGTGCGGGGTGAGCTCGGAGGCCTGACCACGGTCGCCGGGGTACTGGCCGCCGCGGCCGGCAAGGAGGGCGATCCCGCGGACCCGACGGTGGCGGCACTGCGCAGGGCCGCGGCACTGCGGGCCGAGGCCCTGGAGAGCGTGAGCGGCGGGGTGCCATGTCTCTGATCAGCACCCTGGCCCGGCTGGAGGCGGTAAACAGCGGGCGGGCACAGCCGCTGGCGACCGTCCGCCACCGGCATCTGACCGACCGGCCGCTCGTGCTGGTGCCGCTGACCACCGCCGGCGAGGCGGGCGCGCCGCTCGGCGCGCTGGTGGGCACGGACCGGGAGGCGCCCCGGCTGCTGTCGGTGGCCCAGCCGCGCGACCGCGATCTGCGGTTCGCCTTCCTCGCCGAACTGGCGGAGGCGGTGCTGCCGCACATCGAGTCGTACGCCGACGCCGTCGAACCCGCCGCCCGCAAGGAGACGGACCCCGAGACCGGCAAGAAGGTGGACGTCGAGGTCGAGCTGTGCACGGACGCCGCCCAGCTGATCGTGCCCAGCCGGGCCGGTGTCGAGTTCGTACGGCTGCTGGGGCGGTCCATGCGGTTCCGGCGCACCGTCGAGGACGACCCGGACACCCCGTATCCCGCGCCGGCCCGGGTGCCGCTGCTGGGACGCTGGCTGACGCACTACGGGGAGCGGGCCCGGGTGCCGGGCTCGTCGCTGCTGCTCGCCACGACGGATCTGCTGAACCGTCACTGGGCGACGGGGCAGAGCAGCCTGGAGGACCAGCACCTCGGAGCGCTGCTCGCGTGGGTGGACCCGCCGGGCGGCGGTTCCGGTGCCGAGGCGGCGCTCCGGGCGGAGCTGGAGCGGGACCGCGCCGGCCAGCTGGTCTGTCCCCCGGCGGGACCGGCGACGGATCCGGCCTTCGACAACAAGCTGCTCGCGCCCGCGATCGAGCGGTTCGACCGTGCACGCACGGCGCTGGCCACCGCGCAGGACGGCCCCGACTTCGACACCCGGCTCGGTGAGCAGAGTGACGCCGAGCGTGCGATCAGGTCGCTGCTGGCGGGGGTGCTGCTGCCCACGTGGGACGCGGTGTGGCGGGGCCTCGACCTGCTGCGGGAGCTGCCGGAGGCAGCCAGGGCCGAGGACCGGTGGACGAGGGACCGCTGGTCCTTCACCGGGCACCGGGACCGGGTGCGCGCGGGAGAGCCGCCGCAGCCGCGCCGGGACGACGCGGTGACCGCGGCGCAGAAGCTGGCCTCACGGGAGACGGCCCAGGCGCAGCTCGACGCCCAGGAGGCGCTCGACGATCCGCTGGTGCTGGCGGGCAGGAGACTGGCGGGCGAGGCGTTCGTCGCGGAGGTGACCGCCGTGGAGCCGGCGTACAGCGAGTCGAAGCGGCCGTCGCCGCGCCCCCTGGTCACGGTGCGCACCGCCGAGCGTCCGCATCTCGGTGAGCGGACCAAGGTGTACCGCTCGCTGGATGGCAAGCCGCAGACGGCCGAGTTCGTGGAGTACGCCTCCGAGGACCCGGACGACGGCACGGTCTGCCTGGTGCTGCGGATCACGGACCGGATGGGGCGCGGCAAGGAGCCCGCGCCCGGTTCGGTGCCCGAGCCGGGCGACCGTATCGCCTGGACCTTGTTCGAACACGATCAGCGGGGCGGTCCGAAGCTCCCCGATCCGGAGAACACCCCCTGGACGCACGGCGGCCCGCCGGGATCGGGTGGCGGACAGGCCGAGCAGCCGGACGCAGTGACCGCGGAGGACCTTCTGTGACAGCCGTTCTCGACCCGGGCGCCGCGGCGGGCCGGGCGACCGACGCGATCCTCGGCGACACCCTGCGGGGCACGGCGCGCGGCATCGTGGTGGACTCCCCGCCGGGTGCGGGCAAGTCGACGCTGGTGGTGCGCGCGGCCCTGGAGCTGGCCGCCGCGGGGCGCCCGCTGATGGTGGTCGCGCAGACCAACGCCCAGGTGGACGACCTGGTGGTGCGGCTGGCGGAGAAGGAGCCGGGGCTGCCGGTGGGGCGGCTGCACAGCAGCGACTCCGATCCGTACGACAAGGTCCTGGACGGCCTGGACAACGTACGGAAGTCGGCGAAGGCGGCGGATCTGGCGGGGCTGGACATCGTCATCTCCACGGCGGCGAAGTGGGCGCACGTGAAGAACGTGGAGCCGTGGGGTCACGCGATCGTCGACGAGGCCTACCAGATGCGGTCGGACGCTCTGCTGGCCGTGGCCGGACTGTTCGAGCGGGCGCTGTTCGTGGGGGACCCCGGGCAGCTGGACCCGTTCTCGATCGTGGGCGCCGACCAGTGGGCGGGGCTGTCGTACGACCCGTCGGCGAGCGCGGTCTCCACGCTGCTGGCGCACAATCCGGAGCTGCCGCAGCACCGGTTGCCGGTGTCGTGGCGGCTGCCCGCGTCGGCGGCGCCGCTGGTCTCGGACGCGTTCTACCCGTACACCCCGTTCCGTAGCGGTACGGACCACGGCGACCGGCGGCTGTCGTTCGGCGTGCCGTCGGACGGGTCGGGCCCCGACCGGGTTCTGGACGAGGCGGCGGAGTCCGGCTGGGGCCTGCTGGAGCTTCCGGCCCGGCACACCCCCCGCACGGACCCCGAGGCGGTGCGGGCGGTGGCCCTCGTGGTCCGCAGGCTGCTGGACCGGGGCGGCGCCGCCACGAGCGAGCGGTCCCCCGGCCCGGTGCCGGTGACGGCGGAGCGGGTGGCGGTCGGCACGGCCCACCGTGACCAGGCCGCCGCCGTGCGCGCGGCGCTCGCCGAGCTCGGCGTGACGGGCGTGGCGGTGGACACGGCGAACCGGCTCCAGGGCCGCGAGTTCGACGTGACCGTGGTGCTGCACCCGCTGTCGGGCCGCCCGGACGCCACGGCCTTCCACCTGGAGACGGGCCGCCTGTGTGTGCTGGCCTCCCGGCACCGGCACGCGTGCGTCGTGGTGTGCCGCGCGGGGGTGGCGGACCTGCTGGACGAGCACCCGTCGACGGAACCGGTCCAGCTGGGCGTGACGGTGAAGTTCCCCGACGGCTGGGAGGCCAATCACGCGGTCCTGGCGCATCTCGCAGAGCACCGCGTGCATTGGGCGCCCTGATCCTGGGCAGCGCTCTTGCGCCGGGCTGGACAATGGAAGGTGGCCGTCCGGCCGTACGAGGAGGGAACACCACATGGCACAACCCGAGCGGGACGAGCGGCAGAGGCTGCGTCCCGCGCCGCTGCTCTTCGAGCCGTCTGAGGCGGCAGCCGATCCGGAGCACTTCTTCGACCTGGAGTCGATGGAGGACCCGAAGGAGCTGCTGTCCCGCGCGACGGAGCTGACACTCGCCTTCAGGGCGGCGACCGACCGGGCCGTGGAGTTCCAGGCCGTCGCCGCCGCGCAGCTCGCCGATCCGCGCCGCTTCGACCGGCTGACCGCCGCGGACATAGCCGCGCGCGCGGAGTGGACCGAGGACTACGCCAAGAAGATGATCGAGTTCGGCCGGTCCCTGCTGAGCGACCCCGCCCCCTGACCCCGCCCCCGGGCGCGATGGCCGGCCCGGGCCCGGTGCTCGCCCCGGCGCGGGCGGCGAACCGAAGCGCGGGCGACCGGCTCCTGCGCGGATGGCGAGCCCGGCGCGGCACCCCGCTCCGGCATTGGACGACGGCTCCGCCCGCGTCGGGTACACCCGTGGCATATGCCGACGGGCAAGATACCCGCTCGCGTCTCACGCTGTCAGACGTTTCGCAACTCTCGGGAACAGTAGCGTCACGCGCGGTAGACATGACGTCATGAGCGCATGGCTGAATGACGAAACGACCCTGCGAACCGGTGCCGCCCCGCGCCACGGCGTCGACATCTTCACCCTGCTGCGGGACCGCGCCGACAACCGCGTGGCCGACGACAGGGCAGCCCACGTCACCGCTTCCGGGGCTGCCTGGCTGGCCGGCGCCTCGTCCTGCCCCCGCAGCACGCTCTCGCAGTGGGAGGCCCGCCCCCATTCCCCCGGCGTCCTGCCGTGTGGCTCCGCCTTCGACGTCGTGAACGTCCCCGCGCTCTTCGGCAGGCGCATGCTGGAGCGGCTCTGGGCCGAGGGCCCCGGCTCGGGCCCCGTCGCCACGCACCGGGGCAGGATGCTGCTGTTCGCCTCCCCTGGCACCGCCCAGCGGCTGCCCTCCCTGCTGGCCTGGGAGGAGTGGGGCACGGGTTCCGGCGGCCCCCGGGCGGCCCGGGGGTGTCTGCCCCCGCTGCTCTGCCACGGCGCCGGGGACGCGGTCACCGTCCCTCCGCTGACCGGCGGCGCGGGCTCCGGCGGGCCCCGCTGGGTGGTCGCCCCCGACACCCGGAACCCCTGGCTGCCGGGCCCCGACGTACTGCTCTGGGCCTGCGTCCGGGTGGGCAGGTCGGCGGCCCCGTCGACCACGGGGAATTCGATTTTTCCTCCCGCCGATCCGGGTGCTAATGTCTACGACGTCAGCAGGCGCCGCTAGCTCAGTTGGTTAGAGCAGCTGACTCTTAATCAGCGGGTCCGGGGTTCGAGTCCCTGGCGGCGCACAGACGGAGGAAGCCCCCTCGCTCACGCGAGGGGGCTTCTTCGTGCTCTCCCCGGCCCGGTCAGGTCCCCGTCGTGACCCTTACGGTCCAGGCGCCCGATCGCGTCCGGTCGGCGACCTCGATGCGGACGCGCTCCCCCGGAACGGTGTAGCGCTCGCCCTCCCTGAGCGGCGCGTCCGCGAGGGGCGGGTAGACAGAGCGGTCCCAGCAGGCGTCGGAGTCGGGGTGGGTGTCCAGCACCTCGACCGGTCCGCCGCCAGACGGCGTCGTGTTGCGGATGCGGTAGATGAGCACGCCCTCGGTGCACGTCGTCCGGTCGTTGCCGACGGCGCTGCGGGCCTCGACGGCCAGGGCGCTGTCGGTGCCGGTCCTGATGACCGCCAGCCGGGTCCCGATGGAGGCGCCCGGCACGGGCACCTCGGCCATGGGTTCCAGGGTGAGGTCGGCGGCGCCCTGCACGCACACGACCTCCTGGCCGCTCAGCCAGCCGAGCTTCCACTTGTGCCAGCCGAAGAGGTCCGGGGACAGCCCGAACTGGCTGCCCATCACGTCCCAGTCGCCGACGTAGGTGTCCCAGTCGCCCTTGCCGTCCGCCGGGCGGTGGTACAGGTCGGCCAGGTCGAAGACGTGGCCCGTCTCGTGCGCGAGGACGTTCCGGTCCGGGGGGTGCTCCTCGAACACGGTGACCACGCGCCTGATGTCCGCGCCGTCCGCGCGCAGGGGACGGTCGAAGTTGACGACCTTCGTGGCGTCGGAGTCGACACCGGGGGCGTCCGGGTCGGCGACGAGATAGACGATGTCGTAGTCCGAGAAGTCGACCTGCTCGTCGGCCGCCTCGATCGCGTCCCGCAGATAGGAGCTGCGCTGCTCCGAACCCCAGTCGCGCTGTATGCCGTACCAGGTGGAGGGGCGCGGCATGCGGGTCCACCGGTTCTGGGGGTGGGCGCGCAGGGTGAACTTCCCGTACGAGGCGCGGTGGAAGAAGCGGGCGGTCGAGGGGAAGTAGTCGGCGGTCAGCACCTCGGGCGGCACGACGGGATCGGAGTCGGGGAACGAGAGGAAGACCATGACGGCGTCGAGGCGCCGGTCGGGGCGCGGGTAGGCGTCGTTCCAGCTGTCGAGGCCGAGCGAGTGGTGCGCTCCCGTCCTCGGCAGCGCGCACGGTCCCGCGTCACGCGATGCCGCCACCGCGGGCCCGGCGACGAGTCCGGTGGCGGCGAGCGCCAGGAGGGCGGTGAGAGCAGCCGCCGCACTGCGCAGACTCCGCCTCTCCACTCCCCCGGGTCCGTGCTGACGCGGCACATCTACCTCCGGGTGGCGACGTGGGACTTCTCGTTCACCCTGTGCCGATTCGGCGCCACATGCCCTGTTGTGCTGCCCCACACGGGTCAGCAGGGGTCGGGAGGGCGATACGGCATCCATCCGCGCCGCTCACAGGTAGTCACAACCGATCACCCGAACATCCGAATAAAGCAAATCAACACAGAAGCGATCATGTCTGAGCAAAGGGCATAACGACATCACGCGCTGGACAGGCGTGGGCCATGCGCGTGCCACGGGCCCGAAACGACGGGCGCGCTGGAACGCCCGGCGCGCCACCCTCTATGCTTCACCTCGCTTTCCTGCGTGGTTCCCGCCTCTGGCACGGCGTTTCGCTCCACGCCTCTGCCCGGCCACATCTGTTCACGACAATCTGCACAGCGGGAGCGAGCGGTGAGCGGAACCTTCGAAGGGCCGACGCACGCGGCGGGCACGGCCCCCGGCGCGGGACCGCCGGAGGTCACGGAAAGTGATCATCAGAGGTCGGTCCTCGCGGAACTGCGCGACTACCGGGCCGCCTTCATGGCGGCCGGGCTCGCCATGGCTGTCGTCGACCACCGGGGCCGCGTCGTCAAGGCGAACGACGCGCTGGGGGCACTGCTCGGCGCCGACCCCGCTTCCCTGACCGGACAGTCCGCGGCCGACCTGGTCGGCCTCAGCTCCGACCGCACCACCTGGCACGCCTACAGCGAGGTCCTGGAGGGCGCCAGGACCGGGTTCCGCCGCACCCGGCGGATCAAGCACGCCGACGGCCGCCCCCTGTGGGCCGAGGTCACCGTGGCGCCGGTGCCGGGCCCGGCCACGGGAGCGGGCCGCGTCCTGCTCTCCGTCGCCGACGTCAGCGACCGCCGCGAGCTGCGGGAGCGGCTGCGCCACCTGCGGATACACGATCCCGTGACCCGGCTGCCCAACCGCACGCTGTTCTTCGAACGGCTCGCGACCGCGCTGGAGACCCCGGCCGGCCAGGACGGCACACCGGCTCGGCACAGCCGGATCGGGCTCTGCTACCTGGACATCGACGGCTTCAAGGCCGTCAACGACACCCTGGGGCACGGCACCGGCGACCGGCTGCTCGCCGCCGTGGCCGGACGGCTCACCGACTGCGCCGAGACCGAGGGCCACAGCGGCGACGGCCGCAGCTCCGGCGGCCATCTGGTGGCGCGCCTCGGGGGCGACGAGTTCGCGATCCTGGTGGAGGACTCCTCGGGCACGCGTCAGCTCACCGATCTCGCCCGCTCCGTGCTCGCGTCCCTCCAGCGCCCCTTCGACGTAGGCGGTCACCGGCTGTCGGTCTCCGCGTCGATCGGGGTGGTGGAGCGTTCGTCGACGGGCACGTCGGCCACCGCCCTGATGCAGGCCGCCGACACCACGCTCTACTGGGCGAAGGCGGACGGCAGGGCGCGCTGGACTCTCTTCGACCCCGAGCGCAACGCGCACCGGATGACCCGGCAGGCGCTCTCCTCGACGCTCCGCCCGGCCGTCGAGCGCGGTGAGTTCACGCTGGAGTACCAGCCGCTGGTCGGCATGGCCGACGAGGTCGTACGAGGGGTGGAGGCCCTGGTCAGGTGGAACCATCCGCGCTTCGGGCTGCTGGCGCCGAGCCGGTTCGTGCCGATCGCCGAGGAGGACGGCACGATCGTCCAGCTCGGCCGTTGGGTGCTGCGCACGGCATGCCGACAGGCCCGCCGCTGGCAGCTGGAACACCCGGACGAGCCCCCGCTGTTCATCAGCGTCAACGTCGCCGTGCGTCAGGTCTGGGACTCCGACCTGGTCGCCGACGTGGCGGAGATCCTCGCCGAGACCGGCCTGGAGCCCGGACTGCTGCAACTGGAGCTGACCGAGTCCGCCGTCATGGGTTCGTCCGGCCGGCCGCTGCGGGTCCTCCAGGCGCTCAGCGACATGGGGGTGCGGATCGCGATCGACGACTTCGGCACCGGCTACTCCAATCTCGCCTACCTGAGCCGGCTGCCCGTCTCGGTGCTGAAGCTGGACGGCTCCTTCGTGCGCGGCTTCCGTTACGAGGACGGCGCGCACCCCAGCCCGGCCGACGAGACGATCGTCGAGGCCATGGTGCAGCTGGCCCACCGCCTCGGGCTGACGGTCACCGCGGAGTGCGTGGAGACCTCGGGCCAGGCGGAGCGGCTGCGCAGGATCGGCTGCGACACCGGGCAGGGATGGCTGTACTCGCGTGCGGTGGCGCCGGAACGGATCGCCGAGCTGATCGGCACCAGAGCCGCCGAGAGCTGAGCGGGCCGGCACCGTCCCGCCGGGCCGGGTGGGACGGTGCCGGCCCCTGCGGGCTCAGCCCGACGCCGGAAGCCCGTAGGCGTCGGCGATGAGTTCGTAGGACCGCAGCCGGGCCTCACCGCCGTGCGCGTTGGCAGTGATCATCAGCTCGTCCGCGCCGGTGCGCTTGGCCAGGTCGTCCAGTCCGCCGCGGACCTCGTCCGCCGTGCCGTGGACGATGTCCTTCAGCCAGCCGTCGACGAACTCGCGCTCCATGGGGCTGAAGGAATACGCCTCCGCCTCCTCGGGGCTGGGCACCAGACCCGGGCGCCCGGTGCGCAGCCGGACCATCGACAGCGCACCCGTCAGCACCTGGCGCCGGGCCTCGCGCTCGTCGTCCGCCGCCAGCGCCGCGACCCCGATGAGGGCGTAGGGGGCGTCGAGCACCGCAGACGGCTTGAAGGACTCGCGGTACAGGTCCAGGGCCGGCACGGTGTTGCGGGCCGAGAAGTGGTGGGCGAACGCGAAGGGCAGGCCGAGGACACCGGCGAGCCGGGCGCTGAAGCCGGAGGAGCCCAGCAGCCAGATGGGCGGGCGGCCGGGCGACTGCACGCCGCCGGGCGATGTGGCCTGCACGGGACCCGGGACGGCGTGGATACGGGCGTAGGGGTGCCCGTCCGGGAAGTCGTCGTCCAGGAAGCGGGTCAGCTCCGCCAGCTGCTGGGGGAAGTCGTCCGCGCCCTCGTTGAGCCGGTCGGTCCGGCGCAGGGCCGCCGCGGTGGCACCGTCCGTACCGGGGGCGCGGCCGAGGCCGAGGTCGACGCGCCCCGGCGCCATCGCCTCCAGGGTGCCGAACTGCTCGGCGATCACCAGCGGGGCGTGGTTGGGCAGCATCACACCGCCGGAGCCCAGCCTGATGCGCTCGGTGTGGGCGGCCAGGTGCGCCAGGATCACGGCGGGCGACGAGGAGGCCACCCCGGGCATGGAGTGGTGCTCGGCGACCCAGTAGCGATGGAATCCGCGCCGCTCGGCGAGCTTGGCGATGTCCACGGCTGTGCCCATGGCCTGGGTCGCGGTGCGGCCCTGGCCCACGGTCACCAGGTCGAGGACGGAGAGGGGCACGGGGGCCGTCCCGCCTGCGGTGCCGCGAATCTCGTCGCCTCGGTTCTCGTCCACGTGTTCGGCCTCTCCGGTGCTACGTCTGTGTATCGGAGGGTGCCAACAGGAGGATGGCTCCGCTTATTCCCTCGTGATCCACGAGGATGCGGCACCGGCGGTGCTGCGGCGGGCGTCGTCGCCGTGCTGCCCCCTACTCGCGGACCTCGATGCCCCGGGGTTCGGCGGCGCCCAGCGGGGGCTCGCGGGTCGCGAAGAGCGTGCCGAGGGTGGGCGCCCAGATCCGGCGGTCGGCGAGCCGAAGGCCCTCCCAGACCGTCACCTGGTTCGCAGTGAGCACGGGCTTCCCGAGCAGTTGCTCCAGCTCGGGGACGTGCGCGGCGGTATGGAGGGCGTTGTCGGGAAGCACCACGACCTCCGCGTCGGGGTGGTCGCCCGCGACGGCCAGTTCCTTCACCAGCTCCACGTCCGCGGCGGCGGCCTCGGAAGCCCTGATCAGCCCGCTGCCCCGCACGGAGGCCACCTCGACGCCCCCGGACTCCAGGAAGCCGGCGAAGAGCGCGGCGAGATCCTCGGGATAGCTCGCGGCGACGGCGACCCGGGTGGCGCCCAGTTCGCGTACCGCGTGCACGAAGGCGAAGGAGGCGCTGGAAGCCGGGAGCCCCGCGGCCCTGGCCAGGCCGGCGATCTGTTCGTGGCCGCCGTCCCAGCCGTAGGCGAAGCTGCCGCCCGTGGAGGCCCAGACCACCGATTCGGCGCCGGCCATCCGCAGTTCCTCGACGCCGGCGGCCAGCCGCTCGGGCGCCCCCGCCGCGCGAAGGGCCTCGACGGTGCGGGCATCCCCGTCGGCCTCGGTGTGGAACAGCGGCACCCTGATGTCGCTGTCGAGCATGACCTCGATCCGCGGGAAGTCGTCCTCCGCGGCCTGGCCAGGGTAGAGAAGTCCTACGGTCGTCATGTCCATCCTTCCGTGTGTCCGGATGTCCTGCTGCCGCTCGTGTCACCGCTGCCCCTGCCTGGGACAAGTATTCCCCTTACGGCCGCGTGCCGTCGTCCGCAACAGCTCTGACCAGCGGTTCTCTCCATGGCGCCGAGGTCCTGTTGACGCGCGTGCGCGCCGGTGCGAGCGTGGTGTCTCCTGATGACCACTCCCCTGATCCTCGTGCTGGGCAGCGATCCGCCACCCCGTCTGGGCCGGCTCACCGGGCGGGCCAGTGTCCGGTACGCCGATGCGCGGACGCTGGCCGGTCAGCTCCCCGACGCCGACGTCCTGCTCGTCTGGGACTTCACGTCGGACGCCGTCCGCGAGGCCTGGCCCGGTCCAGGACGGCGGCCCGGCTGGGTGCACACCGCGAGCGCGGGGGTGGACCGTCTGCTCTGCCCCGAACTCGCCGCCTCCCCCACCGTCGTCACCAACGCCCGGGGCGTCTTCGAGCTGCCGATCGCCGAGTACGTCGCCGGTCTGGTGCTCGCCTTCGCGAAGGACCTGCCCCGCACGCTGGAGTACCAGCGGCAGCACCGATGGCATCACCGCGAGACCCGGGGTCTCTCCGGCACCCGCGCCGTGGTCGTCGGCGCCGGTCCCATCGGCCGGGAGATCATGCGGCTGCTCCACGGTCTCGGCGTCCAGGTGGCGCTCGTCGGGCGTACGCCACGGCGCACCATCCACGGCGCCGAGGATCTGGACCGGCTGGCGGCGAGCGCGGACTGGGTCATCAGCGCGGCCCCGCTGACCGACGCGACGCGCGGGATGTTCGACGCGCGCTTCTTCGGACTGCTCCAGCCCTCCGCGCACTTCGTCAACGTGGGCCGGGGCCCGCTGACCGTCGAGGAGGACCTCGCCGAGGCTCTGCGCCGGCACTGGATCGCCGGCGCCGCCCTGGACGTGTTCCAGGAGGAGCCGCTCAGCCCCACCGATCCGCTGTGGGACGTGCCCGGGCTGCTGATCTCCCCTCACATGAGCGGCGACACGGCGGGGTGGCGGGACCAGCTGGGCGAGCAGTTCGTCTCGATGTACGAGCGATGGGCCGCCGGGGAGCCGTTGCCCAACACGGTGGACAAACACCGGGGTTACGTACCTTCTCCGGACATCCCGCATCAGTAGTCCGTCATGAGGGGCAGTCATGAACCTTCCTTGGACGGGGAACACGCCCCGCACACCGGCCGTCGCCCTGCGCCGCCGTCGAGACACGGAAAGGTCACCCTCCGGCCACCGTTGGGTAACATGGCGGCGCGATCTGCATAAGAAATCTGGATCGGGCAGGTGCCCACCCTGTCCGGACTGTTCGACACCCCGATTTCTCCAGGAGATTGCGAACCATGGCTGACTTCCCTCACCTGTCCCGTCGGGGCTTCCTCAATCGAACGGCGGCGGTGGGAGGTCTGCTCGTCGTCCCCGGGCTGCTCAGTGCGTGCAGCAAGACCGATGCCGGCGCCGCGGACGGCGAGGGCGCCCTCGACAAACTCCGCAAGCAGGGATTCGTGCGGGTCGCGTACGCCAACGAGGCTCCGTACGGCTACATGGAGGGCAAGGAACTCAAGGGCGAGGCCCCCACCCTGCACCGGGAGATATTCAAGGCGCTGGGCGTCGACGAGCTGAAGCCCACCCTCTCGGAGTGGGACGGTCTCATCCCCGGCCTGCAGGCCGGGAAGTACGACGTGGTCAGCGCGGGAATGGCCATCACCCCCGAGCGGTGCGCCAACGCCCTCTTCTCCGAGCCGGAGTTCATCTCGCCCACCGCCCTGATGGTGAGGAAGGGCAATCCGAAGAAGCTCACCGACCTGGCGTCGGCGAAGGCCGCGGGCGTCACCGTCGGTGTGATGTCGGGGGCGGTCGAGGGCTCCTACGCCAAGGGCGCGGGCATCGCCGAGGGAAAGATCAAGACGCTGCAGAAGCCGCAGGACGGCGCGGACGCCGTCAAGGGCGGCCGGATCGAGGCCTTCCTGCTCACCGGCATCTCGCTGCGCTGGCTCGCCAGGACCAACCCGGAGACCGAGGTCACAGAGGCCTTCGTCCCCGAGCTGGACGGCAAGCAGCAGTTCTCCCCGGGCGGCGCGGTCTTCCGCCAGGGCAACGAGGACCTGCGGGACTCCTTCAACCGCGAGCTCAAGAAGATCGTCTCCGACAGGTCGCGTTACGTGAGCCTGCTCCAGGAGTACGGCTTCGGCGCCACGGAGATCCCGCCGGCCACACTGAAGACGGCCGACCTGTGCAAGGGATGACGGGGGCTGAACACACCGTATGAGTGACTTCTTCTCCACGTTCCTCGACGAGTTCCCCCAGGTCGGAGCAAGCCTGTGGGTGACCGTCGAGGCCACCGTCCTGGGCGCCCTGGTCGCTCTTCTCCTGGCGTTCGTCCTCGGCCTGGCGGCAGGAAGCAATCTGCTGCTGGTGCGCGGGGTCTCCCGGACCGTCGTGGAGTTCTTCCGCGGCACCTCGCTCTACATCCAGCTGTTCTGGCTCTACTACGCCATGCCGCAGCTCACGGGGTACGAACTGTCGCCGCTGCTCTGCGGCGTCGTGGCCTTCGGCCTGAACTACGGGGCGTACGGCTCGGAGGTCGTGCGCGGCGCGATCAACTCCGTGCCGCGCGCGCAGTACGAGGCGGCGGTGGCGCTGAACATGTCGCCCCTGCACCGCATGCGGAGGGTGATCCTGCCGCAGGCCTGGGTGCAGATGATCCCGTCCTTCACCAACCTGCTGATACAGCTGCTGAAGTGCACGCCGCTGCTGTGGCTGATCTCGGTGGCCGATCTGATGACCGTGATCCAGCAGATCCGCGACCGCACCGGTGAGACGCTGGTGGCGTATCTGACCCTGCTGGCGGTCTACTTCGTGCTCGCCTACGCGCTGACCCTGCTGATGAATCTGCTGGAGCGGTCCGCCAAGCGGCGGCTCGGCCTGCACACGGGTGCGGGAAGTCTGCTGAAGTCCCGGAGCGCCGAACCCGCGACGACGGCCGGAGGTGCCCGGTGAACCAGGGATTCGACTGGGATGCCGCCGGGGACGTCCTCCCCCTGCTGCTGGAAGGCTTCAGGGTCACCCTGCTGGCGACCGTGCTCGGCACGCTCGTCGCGGCGGTATTGGGCCTGGCGATCGCGGTGGCCGCACGAGCGCCGTCCCGCTGGGTGACCGTGCCCGTGAAGGCGGTGATGGAGTTCGTCCGTGCCACCCCGCTGCTGGTCCAACTGGTCGGCGCGGCGGCCCTCTTCACCTCCGTGGAGCCCCTGACCATCGGAATCGTGGTCCTGGGCATCCACTACGCCACGTACACCTCCGAGGTGTACCGGGCCGGGATCGACGGGGTGCCCAAGGGGCAGTGGGAGGCCTGCCGGGCCCTGTCACTGCCGCCCCGGCGCACCTGGCAGGCCGTGATTTTGCCCCAGGCGATACGCAACGTGCTGCCCGCCCTCGGCAACTACGCGATCTCGATGTTCAAGGAGACCCCGTTCCTCGCCGTGATCATGGTCCAGGAAATGGTCTTCGAGGCCCGGAAGTACGGGGCCGACCACTTCGCGTACACCGAGGCGTTCACGCTCGCCGGCCTGGTCTTCCTGGTCGCGAGCTACCCCACCTCGCTGCTGATGAGAAAGCTGGAGAAGCGTCTTGGCCACTGAACCCGCCCCCCTCAAGGAACCTGCGGACGCGGCCGGGGACCCCCTGGCCACAGGCGTCGAGCCGCTGGTCCGCTTCGAGAAGGTCGTCAAGCGCTACGGCGACCATGTGGTCCTGGACGAGCTGGACTTCACCGTGCGGCGCGGCGAGCACGTCACGCTGATCGGCCCCAGCGGCTCCGGGAAGACCACCATCCTGCGGCTGCTGATGACGCTGGAGAAGGTCAGCGACGGTGTGATCTGGGTCGACGGTGCGCCGCTGACCCATGTACGGACGCCGTCCGGCGGGCTGAAGCCCGCGGGCGACAAGGAACTGCGCGAGTCCCGGAAGAAGATCGGGATGGTCTTCCAGCAGTTCAACCTCTTCCCGAACATGAAGGTCCTCCAGAACATCACCGAGGCGCCCGTGCACGTGCTCGGCATGGACCGGGACGAGGCGGAGGCCCGGGCCCGGGAGCTGCTCGACATGGTCGGGCTCTCGGGGAAGGTCGACGCCCACCCCTCCCAGCTCTCCGGAGGCCAGCAGCAGCGCGTCGCGATCGCCCGGGCGCTGGCGATGCGGCCGGAGATCCTGCTGCTCGACGAGGTGACGTCGGCCCTGGACCCGGAGCTGGTGGCCGGTGTGCTGGAGCTGCTGTCCGAGATCGCCCGGAACACCGACATCACGATGCTCTGTGTGACCCACGAGATGAACTTCGCCCGGGATGTGTCCGAGAAGGTACTGATGTTCGATGCGGGACGGGTCGTGGAGTCAGGGTCGCCGGAGAAAATATTCACCGCCCCCGAGCACGAACGTACGCGCGAGTTCCTGAGCGCGGTGCTGTGACCTCGCCCTCGACGGCGTGTTCGTGACCTTGGCATATGCCGCAGGAAAGCGCCCCGGTCGTCGCGGCCGGGGCGCGTCATGAAGTGGTCGACACCCCCTCCGATCCGGGCTTTTGGCCACTATCGTTGGCCGGGAGCTTGTGGTCGCAACCTGGTAGAGGCCCTAGAGGGGGGAACCGTGGCGTTGAAGCCCGAGCCGAAGGCACCGTTCCATTCGGTGCAGTACGCCCTGCGCGTGCTCGAATCCGTGTCCACGCACGGCGACGGGGTGACGGACGCCCAGCTCTCCCGCGAGACCGGACTGCCGCACGGGCATCTCACCCCCCTCCTGCTGACCCTGCGCCGCGAGGGGTACGTCGAGCAGGTGGCCGACGGCGCGTACGTCATCGGTGCCTCTCTCCTGGAGCTCGGCTCCGGCGCCGCGCGCAGGCGCGCCCTGGAGGCGAAGCTCCACCAGACACTGGTGCAGCTGCGCGACTCCGTCGGCGCGGCCGTCTACGTCAGCCGGTACCTCGACGGGGAGATCCGGGTCACGCAGGTGGCCGACGGGCCCCGCACCCCCGCCGTCAACGAGTGGGTGGACTTCCGTTCGGCCGCGCACGCCAGCGCGATCGGCAAGTGCCTGCTGACGCAGCTCGACCAGAACGGCCGGCGTGACCATCTGTCGCGGCACCGGATCGCACGACTGACGTCGCGGACCATCACGAACGAGAAGGTCCTCTTCTCGAAACTCGACAGCCAGCCGGCCACGGTGCCGGTCCTCGACCTCCAGGAGTACGCCGTGGGCACGGTGTGCGCGGCGGTTCCCCTGACCGCGGGATCGTCGGCGGGATGCCTGGCACTCTCCCTGCCGATCGAGCACGCGCACCGGCTGCGGGAGGCGGCGGCCACACTGAACCGGCGCGCTGCCCCGGTACTGTTGTCGATGGCGCTCTGAGCCGGACACGACAGGCCCCGCCGACGGGTGGTCACCGCAACCCGCACTCGGTATACATGACCTGCGGGCCCGCAGGTCAGGGGCGGGCCCGCGTTCCTGGAACGCCGTCCGGCACCCCTGCGGCCCTGCGTGACCGCACGGTCACCCGCGGGTCTCCGGGCGTGGTCGTACGGTCACCCATCGACCCCCGGAACCCGGGGGCGCGGACTCCGGAGCGTGCCGGCCGGGCAGTGGCGAGGCGTGTGGGGAAGGCCACCCCCGGGGCCCGGGGCACGTGTCATCAGCACCCCCACGGACCAGGTATTATTTTCGAGTCAGCAGGCGCCGTTAGCTCAGTTGGTTAGAGCAGCTGACTCTTAATCAGCGGGTCCGGGGTTCGAGTCCCTGACGGCGCACAGACACCACAGTGGGCGGTCTCCTTCCGGGGAGACCGCCCACTGTGCTTGTGCCGTGTGCGTCAGAACTGCACGTCGGAGCAGGCGTAGAACGCGTTGGTGGTGTCCGCCACGTTCCACACGGCCAGGATGATGTGCTTCCCGGTCTTCTGGGTGGGGATGGTGCCCTGGTGGGTCAGCGTGGCCGGGGGCTGCTGGTTCCCGTACGGCACCGTCATGAAGGGCTGCGATTCCAGAGCCGCCCTGGTCAGCGGCTTGGTGGAGTCCCAGCCGTTCTTGGTGATGTAGTACCGGAAGTCACTCGTGGAGTGGCGGGCCGTGAACTGCCAGCGGAAGCTGTAGCCCTGTCCGGCGGTGACCTTGGTGGCGGGCCAGGCGCCGCCGCGCGGGTCGTCGAGCTGGGCGAACTGGCTGTTCCCGCCGGCACAGATCTTGCCGTCCGCCGGTCCTGCCGCCGGGAAGCCCTTGGGGCCCTCCACGCTCTGCGGCTCCCACTGGATGTTTCCGCAGTTGGTGACGGTGCCGTTGGCGCAGAGCTTCTGCCGGCTGATCGGTGAGTCGGTGTAGCCATGGCTGCTCGCGCTGCTGGTCGCGAACATGGAGGCGCCGGCTATCGCCAGGCCGATGACGGCCGCGCTTGCCCTTTTCCGCATGCTGGGTCGCTCCTCTAGAACGTGGGGGAGGTTCTGGGGCTCTGCTGCGCGCATGTTTCTTGCGGTCTAGACCAAGTCCAGATTATTGACGCTTCATGAACATGTCCAGACCAATGTGGGGCCTGTTTCGGCGCGCGCCCCCCTGTCCCGAGGAGCGTTCAGACCCCTTCGCCGCCGCCGCGCCCGGTGTAGAACGCCACCGTGAGGTCCCTGACCAGCGCCTTGTGCTCGTAGGCGTCGAGCTCGACGATGCCGCGCGCGGTCAGCCGGCCCACGGTGTCGTCCACCGCGTCGACCACGGAGGTCAGCACACCGTCCCGGTGCTTGGCGTCGAGGGCCGCCACCCGGCACCGCTGCATCGCCGCCGCGACCTCGGGGGCGTACTCGATCCCGGTCGGCTGCGCGGAGTACACCTCGATACCCACGGGCACGCAGTCCGCCTTCAGCATCCTGGTCAGCGCGTTCCCCACCGTCTCGGCGTCGCGGAGGGTGTGGGTGTCCTCGTGGAAGGCGTCGGCGGGGAGCTGGGAGAGCACCCGGGCCAGCGCCGCCTCGACCTGGTCACGCAGATACCGCTCGTGGTCCGCGACACCGAGGGTGGCCCGCACGGTGTCCTTCACCCGCCACACGACGAGCACGACGGCCCGCAGCGCGGTCCCGTTCGCGTCCACCGCGGGAAGCGGCTCGCTGCGCCAGTGCCGCAGGCGTACGTCGACGCGGCGGCGCAGCAGGAGCGGCGAGATCCACAGAAGTCCGGTGCGCCGGACGCTGCCCCGGTAGTCGCCGAAGAGCGTCAGCACCGACGCGTGCCCGGCCCGGCCCCGGCCGAGGCCGCCGAGCGCGAGGAACACCAGGGTCAACAGCAGCGCGAGCAGCGCCCAGGCCCCGGAGCCGATGCCGTCGTAGGCGCGTGCCCCGAGTCCCAGCCGGCCGGTCACGGCGCCGGGCAGCGCGCCCTGCCATCCGAGCACGGCGAGCCCGGCGACCGTCCCCGCCGCCGCGGTCAGCAGTGCGGCCCACCCGGGCAGCACGGGCCCGGGCCGTTCGGTGAGCCGGGGGTCGGCGAGCGGTGCGGGCCGGGTGGACGCCTGCTCCTCGGGGGAGCGGGGCATGGGGGGACGCCGGGCACCGGGCCGCCGGGGGAAGGCGGTTCCCGTACCGGCGGTTCCCGCGCCGGCGGGGCGCGCACCACCGGCGGCGCCGCCCTGGGCCGCGGGCCCGCCGGTGCCGTCGCCGGCGGCGTCACGGAAGAGCAGGTGTACGGGGATGGGCGCGGTGGTCTCGGTGGTGATGACGGGCTGTCTGCGGCCGGCACCCCACCAGGCGACGGGATCGGCGGCGCCCACGCCGATGGTCACCGGGGCACGCTCCTCATCCGCGGGAGGACGCTTGCGCAGGTCCGGCGCGCTGTCCGGTTCGCTCCTCCGCTCCTCCACGACGTCCTCCGCGACCTCCTCCGCGCGGCCGTCGCCGGTCAGCGCGGCGGGGGCCGGTTCCAGGCCGACCAGCGGGAAGTCACGCTCGGGCACGGCGGCACGGCCCACCTCGGCCACCGCGTCCAGCGCCGGGCCGAGGTCGGGCGCGATGTCCTCGGTCTCCTCCCGAAGCGCCGGCCCCTCCGCCCGTGGCATGTCCTGCGGGAGGGCACGCACGGGCGCCTCCACCAGCAACGGCCGTACCCCGAACGGCTCCACCTCGATCGCCTCCGCCGCGAACGGCTCCGCCCCGGCCGGCTCCACCACAGGCAGCTCCGCCACGGCCGACCCCGTCCCGGCCTCATGCGGTTCCGAGGGTGCCGCCTTCAGGATCTCCGCCTCCCCCGAGGGCGCACCTTCGGGCTCACACACGGCCACGGGGTGCGGCCCCTCCTCCGCCGCCGGTCCTGGCACCGCTGCCTCGGGCACCTCCGTGACGAACACTCCCGGCACCTCGCCGGGCGCATCCCCCGAGCCGGGCCCGGGCACGACCGCCCGCGCGTCCCGCTCGCCCAGCTCGTCCCACTCGCCCCGTACGTTCTCCGTGGATCGCATTCCCGCCTCCGTCATGTCCGTTACGTCGTTGCAGCCGTCACGCGAAGAGCCGTCGCCATGTCTCCGGCCCGGGGTATCCGTCCGCCGCGCTCCCGCTCCAGCCCTGGGCCTTCTGGAAGGCCTCGACGTTGCGGCGGTCGGCCTCCGTCCAGCGCGGGCCGGGGCCCGTCACGTAGTGCTTGCCGTATCCCTTCTTCACCAGCTGGGTCCCGAGCTTCTGGACGTGGCTGCTGGACTTCCCCGGGGCGAAGTAGCTCCTGCCGGGGTAGGGCACGGCACCGTTCGAGCCGGTGCCCGTCCCGGCGGCGGGGATCGTGCGGCCGGTGCCCTTGACCAGCAGGTTCCAGGTGCCCGGGCCCGGGATGCCGTCCGCCTCCTTGCCCTTCCACCCCTGCGCCAGCTGGAAGGCCTGCGTCGCCCGCTTGTCCGCGTCGCTCCAGCGGGGCCCCGCGCCGTCCTTGTAGAAGCGCTTGCCGCCCTGGGCGATGAGCATCTGCCCGAGGCGGGTCACGTGCGCGTTGTTCGCGCCCGGGCCGAACTTCGCCGCGCCCGGGAAGGCGGTGGCCGTGCCGCCGACCCCGCTCGCGCTGACCACGCCCTTGTAGCGGTAGGCCACGTACTTGGAGGAGTTGCTCCAGTACGCCATCGGCGTCGTCGCCTTCCGCGCGTGCGGGCGGGTCTGCTCGTAGGCGAGGTAATGGGTGTGCGTGTGGTCGGACCAGCCCCCGAAGACCGTGACGTGCGAGCCCACCGCCGGGTCGGCCAGGTTGTGGAAGAGGAGGATGTCGCCGGGCTGCAGGTCGGCCCGGGCGATCTTCGTCCCGAAGGTGGCGAGGCTGCCGGTCCACTCGTTGGCGGCCAGGTTCCAGGCCATCGACACGAAGCCGGAGCAGTCCTGCCGGTACCCGTCCGACCAGTACGCCGTCATGTCGTACGGGACCTGCGCGGTCACCCACTTCTTGGCGCGGTTGATGATGTCGGCCCGCGTCGTCGTGCGCAGCGCCGTGCCCTCCCCGGCGGGCGGCCCCGAAGCTCCGCCGCCGTTCAGGGGCCCGACCTGGCCCTGCGGTGTGACCGGCTGGGGTTCGGCCGCCGTGTCCGCGCGGCCCTTCGCGCCGGCGGCGGTCGCCGCCGCCTGCCCCGCGCCGCAGGACAGCACCACGCCCGCCGCGGTCACCAGCACCAGCGCGCGGCGTGCGCCGTGCGCGGCCGGATGTCCGCCGTAGCGCACGGGCAGCGCGGCGGCCGTGCGCCGTCGCTGGGCACAGCCCGGACACCCGCAGTCGGCAGCGGGCTCGTACTCCTCGAAGACCGGCACAGTCATGCGGCTCCTCTTCCCTTCGGCGGTCGTCCAGATCGTCCGTGCGTCAACGTTCCCGGCATATCTCATGTTGACGGACTAAAGGGAAAAAACGACCATCCGACAGGCCGGGCCGGAGAGGAATTGGTCAGGAGCACGCCCGCTCATCGGGTAAAGTTCTCCAGGTCAGCAGGCGCCGTTAGCTCAGTTGGTTAGAGCAGCTGACTCTTAATCAGCGGGTCCGGGGTTCGAGTCCCTGACGGCGCACGCATGAAAGAGGCCCCTTCACCGAGTGTGAAGGGGCCTCTTTCACGTGCGCCCGGCGCGCGAGCACCCTTGGGCGCCTCCCGCCACCTCCGGCCGCCGCACGCACCCACGGCCAGGCTCAACTGCCGTACATCCACTCCCTCTTGTGCCGATGCATCACCGGTCGAAAACCCTCCTGGCACAGCGGGGAGGACACCGGACGCTCCCGCACGGATCCGGACATCCTGCCGGAAACCCTCCGGCCCACGCGGCCCGTCCCCCTACAGTGGCGAGTCGGCAGGGGCGATCCGACCTCCCGCGCCGCACCGCGCTACTCCCGCAGCCGGGGCGCCGCGGTGGAGGGCCGGCCCGGCCGGCGACTCCGAGGGGGAGCGGGTGCCGGCCGGGCCGGGCTGTGCTGCCGGGGGCTGCTCAGACGCGGCTCTTCGCGCCGCCGCTCCCGCTCTTCGCACTGTCCTGTCCGGCGTCCTTCTCCGCCGTGAGGTACGCCGAGACCACGACGTTGGCCGTGTACGCGTGGGACTTCTGGTCGTACGTGCCGCCGCAGGTGATCAGCCGGAGCTCGGCCCGGCCGTCCTCGCGCTGTCCGTACGCCTTCTGCGCGTCGAAGCGTTCCCGGGTGAAGACCTGGACGTCGTCGATCGTGAACTCGGCGATCTTCCCGTCGGACCGGCTCACCCGGACCTTCTCGCCCGGGCGGGCCGCGCTGAGTCCGTAGAACACGGCGGGCTTCGTCTCGGTGTCGACGTGACCGACGAAGAGCGCGGCGCCCTCCGTGCCGGGCTCGGTGCCCTGGCCGTACCAGCCGACGGCTCCCGGTGTCGCGAACGGCGGGGGCTCGATGGCCCCTTCGCCGTCCAGCCCGCGCCGCACGATCTCGGCGTCGATCCCGATGGAGGGGATCTCGACGCGCTGGGGTGCGGCCCCGTCGAGCGGGTCGTGGGGAGGCGGCAGCGGCACGCCCAGAGGGCGCCCGACCGCCGCGACGTCACCGGTCGTCGGGGCCGAGTTGCCGGCGGTGGCCGCGCGGCCCCACAACCACAGGCCCAGCAGGAGGACGGCCCACGCGACACCGGTGAGCAGACGCCCTGTTCCCGCGGGGCGGTCGGCGGCGGACATGTCAGCCCTGCGCCGAGCGGCGGCGCCGCACGCTGCGGAAGGCGACGGCGACGGCGACGGCCGCGACGGCTCCCAGGCCGAGCCCGATCACCGCGTGCCGGGTGCCGGGACCCTCGTCGGCGGCCTCCTCGGCGAGTACCGCCGTGCCGCCTCCGCCCGCCCGCACGGGGGCGATGGGCGAGGGCCTGCCGTGGTGGACGACGGTGACGGTGCCGGTGGCCTTGCCGTGGCCGTCCTTGCAGGTCACCCAGATCTCGTAGTCGTCGGGCGCGGCGTCGGAGCGGATCCGGGCCTGGGCGACGAGGTCCTTGCCGTCGCCCCGCTCGAAGCGTGCCTCGGAGTCGAACGCCTCGGAGTTGCCCCGGGCCGACCTGCCCTTGCCGCAGATGTCGACCCGGAGTTCCACCTCCCCGCCGGGGGAGACACGGGACGGACTCACCGAGACCGTCCCCGAGCGCTTCTCTTCCCTCGGGTCGTCGCTCTTCGATTCGGCCAGGGCGGCGGACGCGGGAAGGGCTATCGTCGCGGCCGCCACTGCGGCACAGAATGTGATGGGCAGTGAACGCATCGTAAACCTCCTAGAGGAAGGTTCACGCTCCGGGCGGCATCCCGCATCCGCTGTAGCCCGGTCGGGTTACGGGACGGGCAGGTCGACCAGGTCGACGAGGTCGGCGATGGAGTCGACGACCGTGGAGGGACGGAAGGGATAGCGGTCCATGTCGTCCACCGTGGTGAGGCCGGTGAGGACCAGGAAGGTCTGCATCCCCGCCTCCAGTCCGGCCAGCACGTCGGTGTCCATGCGGTCGCCGATCATGGCGGAGGTCTCGGAGTGGGCGCCGATGGCGTTGAGCCCGGTACGCATCATCAGCGGGTTGGGCTTGCCCGCGAAGTACGGCGACTTGCCGGTGGCCTTGGTGATCAGCGCGGCGACGGAACCGGTCGCGGGCAGCGGGCCCTCGGCGGACGGGCCTGTCTCGTCGGGGTTGGTGCAGATGAAGCGGGCACCCCCGTTGATCAGCCGGATCGCCTTGGTGAGCGCCTCGAAGCTGTAGGTCCTGGTCTCCCCGAGGACGACGTAGTCGGGCTCGTGGTCGGTGAGGACGTAGCCGATGTCGTGCAGCGCGGTGGTGAGGCCGGCCTCGCCGATGACGTAGGCCGTGCCGCGCGGACGCTGGTCGTCCAGGAACTGGGCGGTGGCCAGGGCGGAGGTCCAGATGTTCTCCACGGGCACGTCCAGACCCATGCGCTTGAGGCGCGCGTGCAGGTCACGGGCGGTGTAGATGGAGTTGTTGGTGAGGACCAGGAACGGCAGACCGGAGTCCCGCAGCCGCTTGATGAAGGCATCGGCCCCGGGGATCGGCGTGCCCTCGTGGATGAGGACGCCGTCCATGTCGGTCAGCCAGGACTCGATCGGCTTGCGCTCTGCCATGTGACGGGCTCCTGCCGTACGCACTGTGCACTCTGGGTGCTGGACGCCGGCGGCACCGCGTTGTGCAGCGCCGACACCCTGATCTTAGGCAGCCCGCCCGGGCCGGTGGAACCTGCGGGAGGCGGCAGCCGGTCCGCACCGGCCGCCCGTCTCCGCCGGTCCGCACAGGCCGCGGTCTCAGTCCCGTACGCGGCGGATCCTGCGGGCGCCCGCCAGCGCCGCCACACCGCTCACGAGCAGCACCCCGGAAGCGATCCCGGCCGCGGCCGTCTGGTCGTCCCGCCCGGTGCGGGCCAGTTCGGAGTCGCCGGCCCCGGTCCGCGTCCCGCTCTCCTCCTCGGTGTCCGTCCCCGGGCCGGTGGGCTCCAGGTCGCTGCCGCCGTCGGGGTCCCCCTCGACGATGTCGAAGGTGTAGCCCTCGGACTCCCCGACCCAGTCGCCGTCCTCGCGCTTCTCCCCCGCCGACAGCCGCTGCACGACGGCCGCGTTGACCGTGACCCGGCCGGGCTCGGTGTCCGAGGTGAAGCCCATGCGGACCTGGACGGTGACGGTGCCCAGCGCCGGCACGGTGAAGCCGGGGAAGTCCCCGTCCTCGCCGTCGAAGACCCCGATCTGTTCGTGCCGTTCCGTGGTCGCCCAGGTGACGCGGTGCCGGTTGTCAGGATCGGACCGCTCGGAGAACTCCAGCTGGATCCGCGCGGGGGTGAGGGTGCGGTCCTCGTCGGTGAGCACCAGCACGGGGTGAATGGCCCGGCAGCGCTCGGACGTGGTGTTGGTGAGGTCGAGGTACCAGATGCCGTAACCGCCGCCGGAGGCGTACGTGTCCGGGCCGCCGTGGATCCGGGTCTCGATCGGGAAGCGCTCGGCGTCCGGCTCACCGCACCCGGCCTGCCGGTCGTCGGCGACGACGGCGGTGGGGGCCGCCGGTGCGGCATCCGCCTGGGTGCCGGCGAGGAGGACGGCGGGTACGGCGAACCCCGCCGCCAGCCCGAACGTCCCGAGGGTGGAGAAGACACGGCCGTCGCGCGGCCGTACGGGGGGTTTGGGGCCCATCGGAGAACACCCTTTGCTGCTCGCGAACGACCGGCGCTCAGAGCCGCCGGCTGCCGCGGACGAGGCTGCCAGGCGGGTGCGGGCGCGGCCACCGCCGGGCGCCGTACACCGCCCGTTCGAGCGCGGTAATCCGCCCGATCAGCTCTGCCCGCCCCAGCTCTCCCGCCGCCCGGCCACCGTGCTCTCCCGCCTGCCGCGCGATCAGCTGTGCTCTCCCGCCTCGCCCGCCCGGCCGAAGAGCGGCGCCAGGACGAGCTGGGCGGCCCCTTCGGCGACGGGCCGGTCGCCGCCGCCGGCGACGGTGACAGGTACGGCGACGGGGGCCCCCTCCCGCCGGGCGCGCTCCTCGACGACCTCGCGGACCCCGCACAGATAGGCCTCCTCGTGCGCGGCCACGGTCCGGCCGCCGAGGACGACCCGGTCGATGTCCAGCAGCCCGACGAGGTTGGCGGCGCCCGCTCCGAGGATCCTGGCCGCCTCGGCGACGTCACCCCGGGCGGCGGCGCTCAGGCAGAGGGCCTCGATGCAGCCGCGCCCGCCGCAGTCGCACGGGGGGCCGTCCAGCTGGAGGGTCTGGTGGCCGAACTCCCCGGCGCCGGTACGGGCTCCGCGGTGCAGGGCGCCGCCGAGGACGAGCCCCGCGCCGAGACCGGTGCCGAGGTGGAGATAGGCGAAGTCGGCGTCGGCGCGCTCGCGCAGCGCGAGGCCGAGGGCGGCCGCGTTGGTGTCCTTGTCGAGGACGACGGGCAGCCCGGTGTGCGCGGCGAGGGCGTCACGCAGCGGGTAGCCGTCCCACTGCGGGAAGCCCGTGACCCGGTGCAGGACCCCGCTGCGGTGGTCGAGCGGGCCGGGGAGGGCCGCGCCCACGCCGAACACCTGGCGGTCCCCCGCCCTGGGGGCGGCTGCCCGTACCGTCTCCACGGCGTGGGCCGCTGTCGCGAGCACGTCCGCGGCCGGGGCTCCGAGGTCGAGCGGGAAGGCGCGGGTCGCAACCGTCGTGCCGGCGAGGTCGGCCAGGACGGCGGTGAGCTCGTCGCGGTCCAGGTGGAGCCCGACGGCGTATCCGGCGTCGGGGACGAGCCGCAGGACGGTGCGGGGCTTGCCGCCGGTGGAGGCGAGGCGGCCGGCTTCGGCGGCGAGACCCTCCGCGCGGAGTCTGGCGGTGATCTTGCTGACGGCCTGCGGGGTGAGGCCGGTGCGCTCGGCGAGCTCCAGCCGGCTGATGCCCTGCTCACCGGCCACGCGCAGCAGGTCGAGGACGAGCGACGCGTTGTGGTGACGCAGGGCCGGAAGATTCGCCCCGCCGCTCCTGCTGCTGCTCCTGTTCACGCCACCATTGTCCCCATCGCTTGCACTTTGGCAACAGCGTTGCTTAAGTGGTCGGTATGACTGCCAACGCTCCTCTCCGCGTCGGGCTCGTCGGCTACGGCCTCGCGGGCTCCGTCTTCCACGCCCCGCTGATCTCCGCGACCGAGGGACTCGTCCTCGACACGGTCGTCACGTCGAACGAGGAGCGGCAGGCGCAGGCCCGCGCCGAGTTCCCCGGCGTCCGGTGCGTCGCGTCGGCCGACGAGCTGTGGCCGCGCGCGGACGAGCTGGACCTGATCGTGATCGCCTCGCCGAACAAGACCCATGTGCGGCTCGCCAGGACCGCCCTGGAGGCGGGACTGCCGGTGGTCGTCGACAAGCCGCTCGCCGGCACGGCCGCCGAAGCCCGTGAGCTGGCGGCGCTGGCGAAGGAGCGCGGGCTGCTGCTCTCGGTGTTCCAGAACCGCCGCTGGGACAACGACTTCCTCACCCTGGCCGCCCTGATCGAGGAGGGCGAGCTCGGCGAGGTGCTGCGCTTCGAGTCCCGCTTCGAGCGGTGGCGTCCGCAGCTGAAGGGCGGCTGGCGCGAGTCGGGCGACCCGGACGAGATCGGCGGGCTGCTCTACGACCTGGGCAGCCATGTCGTGGACCAGGCGCTCACCCTGTTCGGCCCCGCGGTGCAGGTGTACGCGGAGTCCGACGTACGCCGCCCGGGCGCGGCGGCCGACGACGACACCTTCATCGCGATCACCCACGCCAACGGGGTGCGCTCGCACCTGTACGCCTCGGCCGTCACCGCGCAGCTCGGCCCGCGCTTCCGGGTGCTCGGCTCGCACGCGGGCTATGTGAAGTACGGCCTGGACCCGCAGGAGGCGGCTCTCCGTGAGGGCTCACGCCCGGCGGCCGGTGTGCCGTGGGGCGAGGAGCCGGAGCAGCTCTGGGGCCGGATCGGTTCCGGTGAGTCGCCGCTGACCGGGGGCGGCGATCCGGTCCGTACGCTCCCGGGCGACTACCCGGCGTACTACGCGGCCGTCGCCTCGGCCCTGCGCGGCAAGGGTGAGAACCCCGTGACGGCCCTGCAGGCCGCCGCCGCGCTGGACGTCCTGGAGGCGGCGCGGCGTTCCGCCCGCGAAGGCGTCTCGGTCACCCTTCTCCCCCACCCCGACGAGGAGCAGCACGCATGAGCCCCAGCTCTCCGACCATCTCCGAGCTGATCGCGCAGGAGCGCCGGCTGACGCTGCCGCGCTTCGGCTACGAGGACGCCTACGCGCTGGGCGGCCTGCTGGTGGCGCTGGCCCGTGAGCGGCACGCCCCGGTGGCGATCGACATCCGGCGGGGCAGCCAGCAGCTGTTCCATGCCGCGCTGCCCGGCTCGAGTGCGGACAACGACGCCTGGATCGACCGTAAGCGCCGGGTGGTGGAGCGGTACGGCGAGAGCTCCTACCTGGTCGGTACGCGCTTCCGGGCGAAGGGCACCACCTTCGAGGAGTCCTCGCGGCTCGACCTGGACACCTATGCCGCGCACGGGGGCTCGTTCCCCATCGCGGTGGAGGGCGCCGGCGTGATCGGCTCGGTCACGGTCTCGGGTCTGCCGCAGGCCGAGGACCACGCACTGGTCGTCGAGGCACTGGAGCAGTTCACCGCCAGGCCCTGAACGGCGGGCGAGGGAAGCGGGGGCGGTACGCCGGCTGTGACCGGCGTACCGCCCCCGCTTCTGCGCGCTGCCCGTTCCTACGCGTCCTTGAGCTCCTGGCGCTGACGTCCGAGCCCTTCGACCTCCAGCTCCACGACGTCCCCGGCGCGGAGGTACGGCTTCGGCTCGGGGTGGCCCATGGCCACGCCCGCCGGGGTGCCGGTGTTGATGACGTCACCCGGGTAGAGCGTCATGAAGTGGCTCAGATAGCGCACGACCTCACCGACCGGGAAGATCTGCTGGGCCGTCGTGCCGTCCTGCTTCAGCTCCCCGTTGACCCACAGCCTCAGCGGCAGCGCCTGCGGGTCGGGCACCTCGTCCGCGGTGACGAGCCAGGGCCCCAGCGGGTTGAAGGTCTCGCAGTTCTTGCCCTTGTCCCAGGTGCCGCCGCGCTCGATCTGGAACGCGCGCTCGGAGACGTCGTGCGCGGTCGCGTAGCCCGCGACGTGCCCGAGCGCCTCCTCGGCGGAGTCCAGGTAGCGGGCGGTGCGGCCGATCACCACGGCGAGCTCGACCTCCCAGTCCGTCTTCCGGCTGCCGCGCGGTACGAGCACCGTGTCCTCGGGCCCGACGACGGTGTCGGGGGCCTTGAAGAACAGGATGGGCTCCTCCGGGATCGCGGCCCCGGTCTCGGCGGCGTGGTCGTGGTAGTTCAGCCCGATGCACACGATCTTGCCGATCCGGCCGAGGGGCGGCCCGATCCGCAGGCCCTCGGCGTCGAGCGGCGGGAGAACGTCGGGCGTCTGCGCCGCCTCCCGGACCCGGGCCAGCGCGGAGGCGTCGGCCAGGAGCTCGCCGTCGATGTCGGCGACGAGGCCCGAGAGGTCCCGCAAGGTCCCGTTACGGTCAAGCAGTGCGGGGCGTTCCGAGCCCGCCGTACCCACTCGAAGAAGCTTCAACGGTCCATCTCCCCTTGGTCGAGATCCAGCCCGTCGATGGGTTGCGGCCAGCGAAAGGCTTGGCCGATCCTCCAAGACATCGGATCACTCCGCAAGACCCTGTTCACACACTGGACCCGGCGCCACTAGACGGCGGGGGCGAGCGCGGCCTCGGTCGCCGGGGTGTCCCGGTAGAGGTAGGCGCGTTCGAGGGCGGTCCAGGTGGTGCTGGTGACGATGTACAGCGCGGCGGCCAGCGGCACGAAGGCGACGGAGAAGAGGGTGAGGAAGGACATCAGCGGCATCACCTTCGTCATCGCGCCCATGCCGGGAACGGGCTGCCCGTCGGGGCCGGTGGCCGGGGTCATCGGGTTCGCCGCCATCTGCCGCTTGGTGCGCCCGTAGTTGAAGGTGGCGACGGCGGCGACGATCGCGAAGAGCGCGAGGTAGACCAGGCCCTGCGCACCGAAGGGCCCGCCCTCGGCCAGCGCGTCGTGCCAGCGCTCGCCGAGCGGCGCGCCGAAGAGTTCGTGGCTCAGCAGCGAGTTGGGGTCCCCGCCGATCGTCCGGCTGGAGAAGAGGTGGTAGAGCAGGAAGAACGCGGGCATCTGGAGCAGGCTCGGCAGGCAGCCGGAGAGCGGCGAGACCTTCTCCTTCGCATGGAGCTCCATGAGCGCCTTCTGCATCCGGTCGGGGTTCTTGGCGTGCTTCTTGCGCAGCTCCGCGATCTGCGGCTGGAGCTTGGTGCGGGCCTTCTGCCCGCGCGCCGCCGCCCGCGAGAGGGGGTGGACCGCCAGGCGCACGAGTGCGGTGAACAGGACGATCGCGGCGGCGGTGGACGCGCTCTGGAAGAGCGGCTGGAGCAGGTCGGCGAACGCGCCGACCAGGCTCGCGAAAGCGGACATGAATGCGGACATGGGTGAGCCCTCCGGGGGTCTCGTCGTGCCGGGAAGTGGTGAACTCGGCAGGACGACCCACGCAGCGGGTCGGGAGAAAGCGTGCCCTCTACGCGGCCGTCAGGAGGGCGGAGCCGGGCGCTCGGGGCCTGGTGCGGCCCCGGGCGTCGGGGTCCCGTTGCGGAAGGAACGCGGTGCGCTTCTCCCGGTCGCGGATGGCGGTGCGCACCTTCGTGCGGGGCACGGGGCAGGCGCAGCGCGCGCTCATGACGGAGCAGGCGAGGAGCGCCGAGCCGGCGGCCGCGGTGGCGGCGAGCGCGACGGCGGCGGAGAGGCTGCCGCCTTCGGCGAGCAGGACCTCGGTGAGGAAGAGGACGAGGAAGGCCGCCGGGCGGAACAGGCGGGCGACCGCTCGGCGTACGCGGTTCATGGCGTCGTCCATGGGCCCTCCCCCTTCGCGTTTCGCCCGATCGTGTCCTTCAGCCGTTATACACGATCGGCGTCCAGCGGCTGAAGGAGCCGGCGCGGGGTGAGCAGCGCGCGGCTGACGGGTTCCTCGGGGTCGGGGTCCAGCCCGGGGCCCGGCCGCATCTCCACGTCTTCTGGCGGTACGCCGACGCCGCAGGCCGGGCACTGCCCGTAGGCCCCGAGTTCCGTGCCGCAGTCGGCGTGGAGGAAGAGGCGCATGGGGAGGGTGCCCTCGATGTGCTCGCGGCCCCAGAGGCCGAGGGAGCGCAGGGTGGGCCAGAGCGCCTTCCCGCTGTCGGTCAGGACGTACTCGTCACGCGGGGGCGACTCCTGGTAGCGCCGCCTGGCCAGGACCCCGGCCTCCGTGAGCGCCTGGAGGCGGGAGGCCAGGACGGCTCGCGGGATGCCGAGATGGCCGAGGAAGTCGTTGTAGCGGCGCACGCCGTAGAAGGCGTCCCGCACGACGAGCAGGGTCCAGCGCTCACCGACCACTTCGAGTGCGCGGGCGATGGAGCACTGCTGTGCCGCGTAGTCCTTGCCGAGAGCCATGGACCCCACCCTACTCCTACGGTTCGGTGAACGAACCTACTCGTGGTAGCGTGACCGCTGCAAGGTTCATTCATCGAACCTTGAACGCCCCGGACATCAGGGCGGGCCATTCCCGGAGGGACGTCATGACCCAGCAGCCCGTGCAGACCGGCCCGGCACCCGTGCGACGGCCGGCCCGCCCCGACCCCGCCCGCCGGCCCGGCGCGACCCTCGCCGTCACGAGCGCCGCCACCACCGTCGCGCTGATGAACTACACCGCGCCCATGACGGCCCTGCCCGCCCTCTCCGCCGCCTTCGCCACACCGCCCGCCGCCCAGGCCTGGCTGCTCAACGGGGCGCCGCTCGGCCTCGCGGTCCTGCTGCTCGTCGCGGGGAGCCTCGCCGACGACTTCGGCCGCCGCAGGCTCTTCCTCATCGGCACCCTCGGCCTCGGCGTCACCACCGCCCTCGCCGCCCTCACCACCGGCACCCTCGGCTTCACCCTGGCCCGCGCGGGCCAGGGAGCCGCGAGTGCCGCGATCCTGGCCACCAGCCTGGGCCTGCTGGTCGACGCCTATCCGGTGGGCCACGCACGGATCAGGGCGATGGGGGTGTGGGGAGCCTTCGTGAGCGCCGGGATCGCACTCGGCCCGCTCCTGGCGAGCTCGCTCGGAACCCTCGACTGGCGTCTGACCTATCTCGCGCTGGGCCTCGGCGCGCTCGTCACGGCCGCCTTCGCCTTCCGTACGCTCCGGGAGTCCCGGGCACCCCGCCCCGGGCGTCCGGACCTGGCGGGCGCCGTCGTGCTCGGGCTGGCGATGACCGCGCTGCTCACGGCCCTGACGCTCGGGCGGGACGGCTGGCTGCGCGCCCCTGTCGGGCTGCTGCTGCTCGCCGCGCTCGCCCTGACCGCATTGTTCACCGCGGTGGAGCGCCGGGCCGCCGCCCCTCTGATCGCCCTGTCGCTGCTGCGCAGCCGCGCCTTCCTGGCGGCGTCGGCGGGCGGCCTCTTCACGGGGCTCTCCGTGATCGGCCTCTTCAGCTATCTGCCGACCCTGCTCCAGCACTCCCTCGCGCTCTCGGCACTCGACTCGGCCTGGCTGTTCCTGCTCTGGTCCGGCACCTCGTTCGTCGTCGCACTACAGTCGAGGCGGCTGGCGGGCAGGGTGGCCGCACGCCATCAGCTGGCGGCCGGTCTCGCCCTCCACGCGGCGGCGCTGCTGCCGATGCTCGGGACGCTGAACGGCACCGGCGGCGCGGGGACATCGGTCTGGGCGCGCCTGATCCCCGCCCTCGTCGTGGCCGGCGCGGGCAGCGGCCTGCTGAACGCGGCGCTGCCGCGCCTCGCGGTGGAGTCCGTGCCCCCGGAGCGCGCGGCCATGGGATCGGGCGCCAACAACACGGCCCGCTACCTCGGCTCGTCGGCGGGTGTCGCCCTGACGATCGCGGTGGCGACGACCCCGGCCGGCGCTGACGGGGCGATCCTGCTGTCCGTCGCCATGGCCGTGGCCGCCACGGCCGGCGTCCTGTTCCTGCGGGACCGCTGAGAGCGCTCGACCGGGAACAGTGCGAGCGCCGGGTGCGGACGCCCCCGCAGGCACGCGGGGCGTCCGCACCCGGCCACCCGACAGCTCCTGCGGGACTCAGCCCCGCTCCCTCTCGCCTCGCCCCCGTGCCGCAGTACCGTGTGGCCATGCGCCCCGACACGCCTGCCGACCACATCACCGAAGCCGAGCGCCTGCTGCGCACCGCGGCGCAGTACCCCGAGGATCACGAACCGCTGTTCCTCCAGGCCGCGGCCCATCTGGAGCTCGCCGGTGAGCGCCCCCGCGCCACCACCCTCTACGACGAACTGCTCGGTTCGTCCGACCCCGCAGTCGAGAACCCGCATCTGGTCAAGGCCCTCAAAGCGGCCAACCTCTGGGAGTACGGCCACGAGGCCGAGGCCCGCGCGATCATCGACGGTCTCCGCACCGCGGCGCCGCTCGAAGCGGCCCCATGGGAGATCGCCGCCGAGACCCTCGAAGCACACGACGAGCTGGAGTCGGCCCACGACTTCTTCTCGGCCGCGCTGACCCTCCTGATCATGCCTGGCGAGGAAGTCCCGTACGCCACACAGTCGTTGCTGATCGGCCGGCACCGGGTACGCCGGCTGATGGGCGTCGCACACGACGCGTGGGACGAGCTGGCCGACACCCTGCACACCGCCGCGGTCCCCCTCGACGAGCTGCACGACCCGAAGCGCCTGTGGTCGCTCGGCTCGTCGGACCCTGGCGAGCTCCAGGCCGAGATCACCCGGCTCCGCGCCGAACTGGGCACCTACCGCACGGCGTTGTCCCGGCCTTTCCCCGTGGCGGTGCTGCACTGGCCCGAGGACGAGCTGCGTGAACTCCTGGCCGCCTACCCGGAGCTGGCCCAGGAGTACGTCTCGCACCAGGACCATCTGGCGCGCCTGGAGGCCGCGTTGAGGGACCTGCACGCCGCGGGTACGCCGAATCTCGGCATCGTCACGGGCACGGTGCCCTCGTACGAGGCGTTCGCCGCGTCGGAGGCCGCGTCCCCGTCCGACCCCGACCTCCTCCCGCAGTACGCGACGACCCTGGCGGCCCGTGGACGCGCCGTCCCGTGGCCTCCGGCCCGCAGCGCGGCGTGCTGGTGCGGCTCGGAGCGCCCGTACCGGGAGTGCCACGGCGCCGCTTGAGACGACGGGGGCCGGTGCACCTTCCGGACGGACGCGTTCCGCGAGCGGTAACGGTGCACCGGCCGGGCCGGCACCCCCGCCCGCCGGGCCGGCGCTCTCGCCCGTACCCGCCCGCCGGGCCGGTCACCGGCCCGCGAACACGTCCCGCAGTTCGTCGTCGAGCCGGGCGGCGGCCTCGGCGGTGTCAGGCCTCCCGGCGGCCAGCAGTTCGTGCACCCGGGACTGGAGCACCTGCGTGAACGCGCCGTAGTACGGGGTGCGCGGTCGCTGCACGGCCTCGTCCAGCACCGCGCCGAGCGTCCGGATGTATGCCTGCCGTGCCGCCGTCCCCTGCTCCTTCGGCGCGCCCTCCCCCGGGACGCCCGTGCCGGCCGCCTTCGGCGCGTCACCGGCCGGGCGGAGCGCGGCGGCGACGCGGGGCCAGCAGGGCGCCGGGGTGCTCGTGTACGAGGAGGCGCGGGTCGCCGCGAAGCCCGCGTCGAGCAGGCAGCTCTCGCTCTTCTCCGACGTCAGGAAGGTGATGAGCGCGCGGGCGTCCGCCGCACGGGGCGAGTCCGAGGTGACGGCGAGGTTCTGCCCGCCGAGGACGGACTTGCCCGGCAGCCGGTTCACGGAGTACGCGTCCGGCTCCATGAGGTGGCCCAGCGCCTTGTACACGTACGGCCAATGGCGCAGGAAGACCGCGCGGCCCTCGACGAAGTCGGTCAGGGACGCCGTCTCGTCGGAGGTGGACGCGCCGGGCTGCACGCGCCCGCGTTCGACGCGGTCGAGGAGTTCGTCGAGTCCCTTCTTCAGCTTGCCGGCGTCGGAGACGTAGTGGCCTTCACCGTCGGTGAGCTCGACCCCCGCGCTCGCGAACGCCTCGATGGTGTTGACGGTCAGCCCTTCGTACTGCTTCAGCTGGGTGGTCCAGCCGGCCCGGTCGCCGGGGCGGGCCGGGTTCACCCCGAGGGTCTTGACGGAGGAGTAGAGCTGGTCCCAGGTCCACTTGGCGGTGGGCTGCTTGTCCGCATTCATGTCGGCCTTCGCCATCAGGTCGGGCCGGTAGTAGAGCAGCCCCACGTCGGTGTTGAAGGGCCGGGCGTAGGAGCGGCCCTTCCAGACGGTGGTGGCGTGGACCTCCCGGATGAAGTCGAGGTCGTCCTCGGAGACGGATCCGGCGCCGGTGCCGCTGCCGTCGTCGGGCATCGGGCTGATCAGCCCGGCCTCGGCGAACTCGGGTATCCAGGTGATGTCGAGGTTCACCACGTCGTAGCGGGCACTGCCCGACTGGAGGGCGCCGAGGAGCTGGCTGCGCTGCTGGTCGGCGCCTCCCGGCAGTTCGACGAGCTTGGCCTGCTTGGCCGGGGAGCCGGCGTGCTGCCTGTTCCACTCCTCGACGAGCTGCTGGCGCACGCTGCCCGAGCCGGTGACGTCGAGCCCGCTGGCCACGACGATGGGCCCCTCGGCCGGCTGGTCCCCGTCGGCCGGCGGAGGCGTGCCGTCAGGCCCCGTACAGGCAGCGGAGGCAAGCGCGAGCAGGCAGCCGAGGGTGACGGCCGCTCTCGCCCGGCGGCGGCCCCGCCGGTCGCACCCGGTCATTCCGCGTCCCCCGTACCGGTCTTGGCGACCTCCGCCGCCAGTTCGGCCGCGATGTCGTCTGCCGGGTCCAGGCAGCGCCCGCCGCTCGCCGTGGCGAGCCGGTCACCGAACCGGCCCTGCGCGCAGGCGCCGTTCCGCAGCGAGACGGTCACGATCCGCACGAGAGGCTCCCCCCGTGCCTCCGCGACCAGCTCGGTCTGCTGGGCCTCTCCGACGTCCTCGAAGTCCTCGCCGTCGGTGACCAGGACGAGGAGCCGCGGCTGTTCCTCCTCGTCGCGCCCGCTCCGCAGGGTGTCCAGCGCCTCCTTCAGGCTCTTCGCCACGCGGGCGTCGTGGGCGACGGCCTCAGCGCCGGCGACGGACCTCTGCGCGGTGGCCCGGGTGTGCGGGCCGAAGGGCACGGCGTCCGTCGCCGCCTCGCTCTTGGGGACGGCCATCAGCCATACGCCGTACGCGTCCCCGGCGCCCAGCGAGCTCATCGAGCGTGCCACGAGGTCCTTGGCGCGTCCCGGCCCGTCCCAGAGCCGCTCGGCCGCCATCGAGGTCGAGTTGTCCAGGAGATACAGCACCTTGCCGGGGCCGAGGGCCTCCCGGTAGTCCTTCAGGGTGTCGCTCAGCGACGCGGTCACGTCCGTGCCCGCCCCCGTCGCCGGGACCTGTTCGCGAACGGCCGACGTGTTGTCCTCGGACCCCAGGACCGAGTCGTCGCCGGGCCGGACCGGACCTCCCTCGCCGACGCCCCGGAAACCGTCGTCGGTGAAGCACCTCTGCGCGTCCGGGTCCGTGGCGAGCCAGTCGTAGAAGTCGTGGACGGCCGCCTCGCGGGCCTCGGCGTCACGCTCGGCCCCGTCCCACGTGACGCGGACGAAGGGCAGGTCGAGCATCGGTACGTCGGAGGGGTAGTGCGCGACGCGGTGCGCCAGGGCCTCCGTCGCGCAGGCGGGCCGCCCGGGCCGGCCCGCCGACAGGTTGAACTGCGCCAGTGTCTGCTCCGGTACGAGCACCGCGGCCCGGTCCTCCAGGGTGTTGTGGGTGCCGTCGGCCAGGGCGCACATCAGTTCCCTCGCGGTGGAGGGCATGGGGCGCATCGCCTGTGCCATGCCCCGTTCGAGCGTCGACGCCGGCTGGGCACCGGATGCGGTGTAGAGGGCGTCGGTGGCGAGCAGGGCGCCCTCCGTGGCCTCGGGGTCGGGGCGCAGGATCTCGACCTCGCCCGGCTGAGCTGCCTCCAGCCCGGAGATGATCGCGCCGAGCGGGTCGTCCGTCTGCAGGGACTGCGCCAGGATCATGGTGTCGGGCACGCCGAGGACCATCGGCGTGTACGCGACGGAGCCCAGCCGGTCGAGGTCCACGACGCTCCTCCCCGCGTCCGCGACGGTGTCCGCCGTCCCCGCACCGGCCGCACCCGTGCCGCCGTCGCTCGGTCCCTCGGCCGTCGCCCGCTCCCAGGCGGTCCCGGCGGCCGGTATCCAGATGTCGGGCTGCGCGCCGACGTCCCGCTGGGGCTGCGGGCAGTCGCCGGAGACGGGGCAGGCTTCGGGCTCCTGCCAGAGCGAGGAGGAGCGGAAGGCCGCCACGGCGTCGGCCGCCTTGGCGTCGTACACGTCGATGCCGACCCTCCGGCATCCGTCGCTGTCCCGCTTCGGATAGGCGTCGGCCGCCTTCTGGACGGTGGGCCGCAGATCGGGGTCGGTGAGCACCCGCAGTTGCAGGGGCGAGGCGCAGGTGACCTCGTCCGTGGAGCGCAGGAAGTACCACAGCCCTCCGCCCGCCAGCACGAGGACACCCGCCAGGACGAGGACGGTCACACGGCTCAGGAAGCGGCCGGGAGCGGGCAGCAGGCGGCGCGCGAAGGCGGGGAGCACCGGCCCGGACCGCCACCTCGTCCACCCCTTCGACCGCCGCTCCGGGAGCCGGCTCCCGGGACCCTTCGAGAGCCCCTGCGGGAGTTGCGGCCCCGGGGCCTTCGGCGGGGGCGTGACCGGCGGTGCCGGGGGGCGCGGTGCCGGTGGACGCGGCTCCGCGTCCGTGGCGAGCGCGAGCACCACGTCGTCGCCGTGGCGCAGTTCGTCCGGAACCCAGGGGTGGCCGTCGATGGCTTTCAGCGCCGCCATCTCGTCGCGTATCCCGGCGACGAGCCGGGTGAAGGTGACGGGCTCACCCTCGCTCGTGGTCAGCAGCCGGTGCAGGGCGGCCGTGAACTCCGTACCGGTGCGGGGGTCGCCGGGTGGGATCTCCACCCCTGGCTCCGCCGCGGTGAGCAGGGCGAAGTTCTGCCCGGCGGCGGGGCTGAAGGCTCCCAGGGCGTTCCCGGCGAAGCAGCAGTCGAGGATGACGACCACCCAGTCGGCGCCGGCGTTGCGCAGCTCCGGCATGACGTCGTCGCGCCAGGAGAGGGTGTCGACGAAGGGGTGACGCCGGTCCCTGGTGACCCGCGAGTCGGTGAACATCAGGTTGAGGTCGCTGCCGTCGGGACGCACGATGCCGTGGCCCGCGAAGTAGACGACGAGCAGCCCGGTCACCTCGTCCCGGGCGGCGCTCAGCGCGGCGCGCACCTGGAGCGGGCCCACGCGTCGCCCGCCGTTGTCACCCTGAGCGACCGCCTCCGGGACCTCCGCGACCTCCGTCACGGCGATGTCCGGGATGACGACGAGGTCCTCCGGACCGAGCACCCCGGTGCGTTCGGCAGTCAGGGCCTCGCGCATGAGGCGGAGGTTGGTCGCGACGGCCGGGAGGTCGTTACGGGTCCCCGTGTAGCGCTCGACCCCGATGAGCACGGCTCTGTGCCGCTTGGCTCCGTTCTCCCGGCCGCGCGCGTTGTACGGCGGCACGGCCGCTAGTCCTGTCCGGGCTCGTCGCCACCGCGCGTCCGGTTACCTCCGCCCGGTCCGGGCCCCGTGTCCGGGTCCTGGCGGTTCTCGCTGCCGGTGTCACGGTCGGTGTCACGGCTCAGGCCCGAGCCAGGGCCGTCGGGCGGCCCCTCGAGGGTGACGCGCGGTGTCTCCTCCGGATCGGCGAAGCGGCGCCGGTTGCGGATCCAGGTCTCCACCGACCGCCAGGCGTTCTCGGCCACGGTGCGGGCCAGCTCGACGGAGACGACGAGGATGATGTCCTGGATCAGCTCCCCGGCCATGGCGTCGGTCTGGGTGAGTGAGTCCTTGCGTTCCAGGCCGACTTCGCCCCGCTCGAGGGCGTCCTCCAGGACGGGAGCGTTCTGCAGCCAGGTGCGCAGGGCTTCGAGGTCGTCGCGCCGTGTGTGCGTCCCGCTGAGGACGATCCGTAACTCGATGCTCTGCCGCTCCGGTTCGAGCGCGCCAGTCCCCGCCGCGTCCGCCATGCCCTGCCCCCATCGGCCCCGTTGCCGTCGCCCCGATCGGAGCGCCCCGCTGAACTCAGGATTATTTCACGGCGGTTGACACAGGGCACCCCTTTGTCGCGGGACATGTGAATTCATTGCGTACACACCGATTACTCTGCCGCCCTCCAGCAGTCATCACTACCGACAACCTCACGATCACCACCACACCACCACCGCGACGGACGGACAGGACACGGACATGACCGCAGCTGTGAAGGGCCCCGCCAGCTACTTCCCCTCCATCGAGAAGAAGTACGGCCGCCCGGTGGCGGAGTGGAAGGAACTCATCCGCTCCTCGCCCCTCACCCGCCACATGGAGCTGGTCGCCTGGCTCAAGACCGAGCACGGCCTGGGCCACGGCCACGCCAACGCCCTCGTCGCCCACACGCTCGCGGAGGGCGAGTAGGGCGTA
Source organism: Streptomyces sp. NPDC006516 (assembly GCF_040611875.1). Lineage (NCBI taxonomy): Bacteria > Bacillati > Actinomycetota > Actinomycetes > Kitasatosporales > Streptomycetaceae > Streptomyces > Streptomyces sp. NPDC006516. The sequence goes on along the minus strand of NZ_JBEXPD010000001.1, from coordinate 204,506 downwards.
TCCGGCCTCCTGCCGGGGCCGTTCAGAACCCTCGGGGCTCGCGGGGTTCTTCGGGACCCCCGGCGCCCTCAGGACCCACGGGCTCCTCGGGCTCCTCGGGGATCGCCTGCTCCGACCAGACGGTCTTGCCCTCGGCGGCGTACCGGGTGCCCCAGAGCGAGGCGAGCTGCGAGATGATGAAGAGTCCCCGCCCGCCCTCGTCGACCGCTCCGGCGTACTTCATGTACGGGGCGGTGGTGCTGCCGTCCCGGATCTCGCAGGTCAGCCCCCGGTCGAGGATGAGGCGGAGCTCCACCGGCGGGCTGCCGTAACGGACGGCGTTGGTGACCAGCTCGCTGACGATCAGTTCGGTCGCGTCACCGGTGTCGCCGTTGACGTGCCATCCGGCCAGGGTCTTGGACGTGAGGCGGCGCGCGGTCGCCGGGGCCGTCTTGTCGTAGGGGAGCTCCCAGGCGGCGTACCGGTCGTCGGGCATCGCATGGGTCCGGGCCAGGAGGAGTGCCCCTCCCCTCAGTTCCGCGGAGTCGGGCAGGGCGTAGGCCACGGCGTCGCACAGGTCCCGCAGCGGCCGGTCCGTCCGGGAGAGCGTCTGCCGCAGCACTCCTGTCCCTGGTTCGGCGTGACTGCTCAGCGCCGCGCTGTGCAGCGCCACCAGGCTGCCCTCACTGACCGGGAAGGTGACTGCGGCGACGGGTCCGCGGTCGACCGTCCCCAGGGGCGGCCCCTGGGGCACCTCGATCACCGACGCGGTGCCGTCCACGGCGACGACGAGCGGCGCGGGATGCCCGGCGGAGGCCACGGTGCACGACTCGGTGAACGGGTCGTACACGGCGTACGCGCAGGTCGCGGTCAGTGGCTCCTGGTGCAGCGGATCACTGGCGGGCAACTGGGCACGTTCCTCCGCGAGCCGCGCCGCAGTGTCGTACAGCCGCGCGAGCAGTTCGTCGGGTTCCAGGTCGAGCGCTGCCAGGGCCTGCACGACGGTACGCAGCTGCCCCATGGTGGTGGCCGCGTGGATACCGCTCTCGGCTACCTCCCCGATGACGAGTGCGGTCCGGGCCCCGGAGAGGGCGACCGTGTCGAACCAGCAGCCCGCGCCGCCGCCGGGGAGCAGCAGATGGTCGGTCTCGACCGCGGGCTGGACCGCGGGGCGCTGCGGCAGGAGGCGGCGCTGGAGGGCGCTGGCGATGGTGTACTCGTGGACGTACCGGCGGGCGTTGTCGATGCCGAGGGCGGTCCTGGACGCCATCGCCTCCACCACGGGGATGTCCACTTCGCTGAAGGGCTCGGAGTCGCCGCAGCGGTAGAGGCTCACCAGCCCGAGGACCGCTCCGCGCAGGGTCAGCGGCGCCAGCAGGAGCGAGTGGGCGCCGATCTCCCGGACGGAGCGCGCACGCGCGGGGTCGGCATCGGCCCAGGTGATGTGGTCGACGGGAACGACGCGGATCTTCAGGTCGGAAAGGGCCCGCTGGTAGGGGGTCCCTGACGGCACGGCCCGTACGTCCCCGAGGGGATGCGCGGGATCGCTGCTGCCGCCGTACGCGGCCCGCCGCAGCGGCACGTCACGGCCGAGCGGCCCCGGCTGCGGGTTCTCGCCCCGCAGCACGTTGTCGACGACCTCGACGGCGCAGACATCCGCGTAACCAGGCACCAGCGCCTCGGCCAGGTCCCGGCAGGTGGCCTCGACGTCCAGCGTCCGGCCTACGGTGTCCGTCACGGCGGCGAGAGCCTCGTCCCGGACCTGCCGCCGCACCCGCGCGGTGACGTCGACGACGGTCACGGAGACACCGAGGACCGTGCTGTGGTCGTCCTGGCGGGTCCCGCGCCCCTCCTGGAGGCGGAACGCCGTCAGGGAGAGAGTGCGCCGTCCACCCGGTACGCCTTCGGGCGCGGCCAGGAAGGACCGCTCGATGCCGGGAACCCCGGTGCGCAGAACCTCCCGCACATAGGCCTCCACCCGCTCGGGCTCCTCGAAGGCGCACACTTCACGGAACGGGCGCCCGCGCAGCCGCGCGGTCTCGTCCGTGTCGGGGTCGGTGGACGGGTCGCTGATCCGCAGGAGGCGGAGCTCCGGATCGAGCACGTGGACGCGTACGTGCGCCTGCGTGAACATCACGGCCAGAAGCGCCGCCCCGAGAACGTCCCCGCTTTCGTCGTCGGCCCAGACGCCCCACCCCTCGCCCGCGAGGGGTGCCAGCCGAAGCCCTTCGGACTGCCCCCCGGCACCCCGCTCGCTCTCCCGCGCCAGTACGTCCATGACGTGCAGTCCCAGCGCATCGGCGGTCGCGGGCCCGAAGCGCTGTTCGGCCGCGCGGCTCCACCCGGTGACCACTCCGGCACCGTCCACGACCATCAGGGGCGCATCAGCCATGAATCCAGCTCCTTCGCCCCCTCACGGGACCCGCGACCGGACCTCCGCGCACGACGACACGTACCGGACCAGCATCGGCCCCGGACCGGCCCCCCGCGACCGGAGCGGTCCTCACCCCCGCCGGGGGCCCGGGGTCTCGGTGGGGGCGGGAGCCCGGTACCGGTGGGGGTCCGGTATCGGTGGGGGCCCGGTACCGGTGGGGGCGTGATGGGTGTCAGTGCGGCCGCATAGCCTGCGCCCCATGACCGACGACACCGCAGACGCGACGGACCGCCGTTTCCCCGCCGCCCTGGCCGAGGTGGCCCAGGTGGACTTCTACTACGGGCACGACACCACGGGCGAGGCCGCCGACGAAGGGGACTACCGCATCGACTTCGAGCCGTACACGGAATTCCTCTCCCGCGAGGAGACCGTCGAGTCGTTCCGCGGCTGGACGGGAGGCAAGGACATCGACGGGGACACCTACCTCATCTTCGGCCAGGACGGCACCGGCGGCCAGGCCATGATCTGGCGCACCCGCCCGGGCCGGCCCCTCGCCGACCAGCCGATCGTCTTCCTCGGCTCCGAGGGCGAGTGCGGTGTGGTGGCGGGCAACCTCTCCGACTTCCTGTGGGTCCTGGCCGACGGCTTCGGCCCGCTGGAAGCCTCCTGGGACGACGAGGAACTCACCTCCGCCCCCGACGAAGCCCTGACCCGCCTCGCAGAACGCCACGCGACGACGCCGCGCCGGACGGCGAGGGAGATCGTGCTGGAGACCCGGGCGGAGTTCCCCACGTTCGCGGAGGACATCTGGGCGCTGTGCCGGTGAGTCCGGGGGCAACTCGGGGACAGCAAGGCCGGCCGTCGTGGCGCAGCGCTGCGGACTCCGGTGCCTCGGCCACGTAACAGCTGTGGCCCGAATCCACCTGCGAGTGCCTCGATGTCGCACCTTTGCAATACGATCACATTCAACAATCAGTCTCCGGGCCAACTCATCCCCCACAGGCCCCGTTCCGTCTGTGCGAGGAAGCCCCATGCCGCCCTACCAGCCGTCCTCGGACTGGCAGTACGAGATTCCGACGACCGGTAGCAAGCGGTTGCCCCCCGCCGCCCGTTACGTCGAATCCCTGACGCATCAGGGGTACGGCTTCGAGGCTGCGATAGCCGACCTTGTCGACAACTCCATCGACGCGGGCGCGCGCAACGTGGTCATCAGCTTCCTGCGGGACGAAGACCGCCTGGTCAGCCTCCTGGTCGTGGACGACGGACGGGGTATGAACGACGACGCCCTGGACACCGCGATGACGGTGGGAGGCCGACAGGAGTACGGAGACAAGGCGCTCGGCCACTTCGGCGCGGGCCTCAAGGCCGCGTCCCTCTCACACGCCGATTCACTCACGGTCATCAGCCGCACCAAGCGCAGCCCGTCCACCGGCCGCCGCTGGCTGACGGCTCGCGCCCAGGCCGACTTCACCTGCGACATCGTGGATCCCGGCTACTGCCAGGATCTGGTCGACCGCTACGACGGCCTGATCGAGTGGCACGGGACCATCGTCCGCTGGGACAAGGTCCGGGCCTTCGACACGGTGACCGCCGGGCAGGCCGACCGCTACCTGAACGACGCTATCGAGAAGCTGGAGACCCACCTCGGGCTCCATCTGCACCGGTTCCTGGCCGACGACACCTTCCACGTCGACATCGTGGTCGAGGACGTGACGACCAAGGAGGAGCTGGACCACCGCGGCGTCGAGCCGATCGACCCGTTCGGTTACCGGCTCCCCGGCCGGGCCGGCTACCCGCGCGTCTACACCGCTCCGGTCGAGGGAGTGGGCGAGGTGGCGCTGACCGCCCACATCTGGCCTGCGAAGTCTCCGCTGGTCAGCTTCCGGGGAATCGGCCCGCTCGCCGAGCGGCAGGGCTTCTACATCTACCGCAACGACCGTCTGGTGCAGGCAGGCGGCTGGAACAGCACCCGCAGCCCGGAGGGCCACCTCGCGCTCGCCCGCGTCGCGATCGACCTTCCGGCCGAGGCGAACGACGTTTTCAGCCTGACGGTCAAGAAGGACGGAGTGACCGTCACCCCGGCCTTCGCGCGAGGGCTGGAGCAGGCCACGGACGCGGCGGGCCATACCTTCGGCGAGTACGTCCAAGAGGCCCAGACTACGTACCGTGAGGCAGCCAAGCGTGCCTCCGAGCCACAGCGCAAGGCGGTGATCCCCGCAGGCAAGGGACTCGACCCGCGCCTCAAGCGCACCCTCCGGGACGAACTGCCGGAGCTGGAGGGCGAGGACCCGGTCACCTTCCGTTGGGACTCGCTGCCGTCGGACGTCTTCTTCGAACTCGACAGGGAAGAGCGCGAGATCAAGCTCAACAAGGAGTACCGGCAGGCCTTCACCGGAGGCCGTCGCGGCGGTCTCAACGATGCCCCGGTCCTCAAGAGCATGCTGTACCTGATGGTGAACGAGATCTTCCAGAAGGAGCGCGTCCGGGCGGTCCACACCGACAACGTCGCCCTGTGGAACAGCGTCCTGGTGACAGCGGCCCGCTGCGAACTGGCCCGCTGACACCCTGTCGGCCGTTCCCCTGACGTCGTCCGCCGCTCTTCCCGAGGAAGTCCGCACCTCATGACCGACCATCTGTTCAACCTCCATGGCGACGTCCTGGCAGCCATGCGCCGGGGCCCGAAGTCGTTCGCGAAGCTGGCCTTCGTACTCTCCGACGCCGACGAACCGGCCGACACCTACGCCGGCCATTTCCGCGACCGGATCCTCGCGGCCGGCCCCGGTGACGAACTCGTCGCCCTCTGGCACCGCACACTGACCTCCTGGGACCTCACCGAACAGGCGGATTGGTCCGGGGCACCCGCGCGCACGGACGCCCGGCGCTCCGACACGTACGACCGTCTCGGCTTCGGCGCCGATCTGCGTAAGGCCCTCGACCAGGCCGTACCGGTCTTCAAGGAGCCCGGCGCGACGGTCATCAGCAAGGAATTCACCTCCTGGTACTCCAGGGACACAGCTGCGGCCCGGTCGTTCTACTGGAACTCCTACGAGCAGATGCTGCGCCGCAAGGGCTGGTCGGACGCGGCGGTCACCGGCCTCGACGAGGCGAGCCACGCAGTCGTCGAGCGTCTGTCGGATCCCACCCGCACCGAGGCGTACGGAGCCCGCGGGCTGGTCGTCGGCTACGTGCAATCGGGAAAGACCGCGAACTTCACCGGTGTGACCGCGAAGGCCATCGACGCGGGCTACCGGCTCGTGATCGTCCTCGGCGGCACCCTGAACCTCCTGCGCGGCCAGACACAGCGTCGCTTGGACATGGAGCTGGTCGGCCGCGAGAACATCCTGCGCGGCGCCGACCCGTCGGACCCGGACGCCCTGATCGACGTCGACTACCAGGACGACGAGGACTGGCCGGCGAAGTTCGTGAGCCACGGCGCCCGCCCGTCGAGCCTGGGCTTCTTCGACATCGAGCGCCTCACCACCCGGAGCAACGACTACCTGGGCCTGCAGAGCGGTATCCGCGCCCTGGAGTTCGAGAAGCAGAGCCGCACAAAGCCGCTGTACGACCCGGACAACCTGCACCACGCGGCGGCGCGCGTGATGGTCGTGAAGAAGAACAAGTCCGTCCTGGCCAAGCTCATCAAGGACCTGAAGAAGATCGGCCCGATCCTCTCCGAAATTCCGGCCCTGATCATCGACGACGAGTCCGACCAGGCGTCGGTGAACACCACGGACCCGAAGAAGTGGGAGGACGGCAAGGTCGTCCGTAAGGCCATCAACGGCCAGATCTCCCAGCTCCTCGGCCTTCTGCCCCGCGCCCAGTACGTCGGCTACACCGCGACTCCGTTCGCCAACGTCTTCGTCGACCCGGGCGACGAGGAGGACATCTTCCCCCGCGACTTCCTCATCTCGCTGCCCCGCCCGACCGGATACATGGGAGTGCAGGACTTCCACGACCTGGAGTCCGAGGGCGCGGCGGAGGAGACGCACGTACGCGGCATCTACGACAGCACCGGGGACCGTCTCCAGGAGGCCCTGGACGCCTTCGTCCTCACAGGGGCCCTGAAGCTCTACCGCGCGGACCACGGGGTGGCCGAGGGCCCCTTCCGTCACCACACGATGCTGGTCCACGAGTCGATCCGCATGGCCGAGCACGCGGCGCTCGCCCTGCGCATCAACTCCATGTGGCACAGGTCGGCCTATACCGGCCAGGAGGGCCATGCCCGCCTGGCTGCCCTCCTGGACAAGGACTTCCGGAGCTACGCGGACGAGGAGCTGCCCACCCCGACCTCTTACGACGAGCTGAAGCCGTACGTCTCCCGAGCCCGCCAGCTCATCAACTCAGGCGGTGAACCGGTGATCGTCGTCAACGGCGACACCGAACGCGACTACGAGCAGCCCGAGCTCGACTTCGACCGCACACCGCATGTGTGGAAGATCCTGGTCGGCGGCACGAAGCTGTCCCGCGGCTTCACGGTGGAGGGTCTCACGGTCACGTACTACCGCCGCACCACCCAGCAGGCCGACACCCTGATGCAGATGGGCCGCTGGTTCGGCTTCCGCCCCGGCTACCGCGACCTGGTGCGCCTGTACATCGGGCGCGAGGAGGCCATGGGCAAATCCAGGACGGTCGACCTCTACGAGGCTTTCGAGGCGATCTGCCGCGACGAGGAGACCTTCCGCGACCAGCTCACCCGCTACGCGACCCTGGTGGACGGCAAGCCGCAGGTCACGCCGGCCCAGATCCCGCCACTGGTGTCGCAGCACCTGTCCTGGCTCAAGCCGGCGGCCCGCAACAAAATGTTCAACGCGGAGCTGGTGGAGATCCGGTCGCCCGGGCAGTGGGTGGAACCGACGGCGTACCCGACGAACGCGGCGGACCTGCGGCACAACGCGGAGGTATGGCTGCCTGTACTCAAGGCACTGAGCGAGGAGACTTCCGTATTCGTCACTCTCTCTGAAGACGACCGGGGCGGATACACCCGCTATCCAGCCAGAACAGCGGTCCTCAGCCACGCCCAGTTGCTCGGTACCATGAGCAGCCTTGCCTGGGGCCGTCCAGACCTCTTCGCTCCCAACCTGGCCTACCTCAAGGACGCCAGCGACGCTGGCTGTGCCACCGACGACTGGACGATCATTCTTCCCCAGACTTCCGGTCCAACAAGCGTTGCAGCCGGCATCCTCGGCAGCCAGCCCGTCACACTCGTACAGCGGAAGCGAAACGCTCGCGGCGTGTTCAACCGCATCTCGGGTGTGGCACACCGACAGTCCGCTGAGCGCATAGCCGGCCTTCGCTCGCTGAGCGATGATGACCCGTTCGCGTCTCAGCTCCATCAGACGCGCCGTGGAGTCGTGTTGCTGTACCCCGTGGTCGACCCTGATCTGGGCGATCCGGCAGATCTCGTCGCTGGCGGCATGATCGACCCGGCCAAGGTGGTGCTGGCAGTGGCATTCATCCCGGCCGCCGGCCCCGCGGGGAACTCGGTACCCTACGTTCGTTTCCGGGCAATCGACTCGTCCCGCCGCAGAGAAGCCACTATTGAAGTGCCATGACCATGATTCTGGAGTGACTCCGGTGACTGAGCCCACAGACTGGACCCCGCCAAACGGTTCGTGGGCCTCTTCTGCGGCACGCAGGAGGAACATGCAGGCAATTCGTAGCCGCGATACGCAGCCGGAGCGGCTCATCCGGAGGCTCGTGCACGCCAATGGTCTGCGGTACCGGGTCGCTGCCAGACCATTGCCGGACCTTCGCCGGACGGCAGACTTGGTCTTCCGTCCGGCGAAGGTGGCCGTATTCATCGACGGGTGCTACTGGCATGGCTGCCCCGAACATTACGTCGCCCCTAAGACCAACCCCGGCTACTGGTCAGACAAAGTTGCCCGGAATATGGCCCGGGACCGCGATACCGATGAGCGCCTCGCCGAGGCAGGCTGGCTGGTTCTGCGCTTCTGGGAACACCAGGACTCAGGCGCGTGTGCTGTCACGATCATCGACACTGTCCGCAGGCGCCGACGCTGACTGCCGGGGCAGAAGCCCGTCGGGCGCAGACTCTCGACGGTCGCGCTTTCGAGCGGCGTGGAGCACCTCCGCGATCGCCTTGCCCACTGCAGCCGCGACGGGCGGCGGGAACGCGTTACCGACCTGCCGGTACTGTGCCGTCTTACCGCCAGAGAATTTCCAATTGTCCGGGAACCCTTGAATAATCGCGGCCTGCTCTACTGTGAGCATAGGACCGGCCTCTCGGAACAGGTCCCTGTCCTGGCTCTTCCTCTTCACGCTCTCTTCATGCGAGTTGGCGACACCAACCCCTGAGACGCCCAGGAGTGCCCAGGCAGCCTTGGCGCGACTCGGGCCAAGGTCGGCGCCGCCGTGCTTTTTCGAGCCGCCAACCAGCGTAGGAGCAACGCCGAAGTCTTTCCTGCTCTCGGCCATCTGCGCCTTCTCCTTCCACCGACCAAGCCGCTGCTTCGCCAGGCGTGCCACATCTCCACTCATTTCAAGATATGGCGCATACCTGAGGTCCATGGATTTTTCAAGCGCATCGAAAGCACTTCTCGGGCTTCCGGTAGCGGTGGGCCACACAAATTTAAGATCCCCCAGCACATCCCGCCGGATGGCCACAAGTACCGCCCTTGGGCGCAGCTGAGGAACCCCAAAATCACTGGCCTCAAGCACTTCCCATTCACAAATATCATAGCCGAGCCCATCGAGCTCTTCTTCGACGCCCGTCACGGGATGCTTGGCCAGCCCGCCCGCAAGGCGCGCCATAATATATTCTCGATACTCCTCGAATTTCGCGTCTTTAATACCGCGAACATTCTCAATCATTACGGCTTTAGGGTGAAGCTCATCAGCCAGTTCAAGAATTCGCGGGAAGAGATCTCGCTCATCATCTTTCCCTAGCTGTTTTCCGGCATGCGAGAACGGGGGGCACGGCACGCCGCCAGCAAGGAGGTCAAGTTCTCCTCGAGCGAGCGGCTTCCCGAGGTAGGCTTGCCCCTTTTTTACATCGGACTCACGCCCCTCGCCTGAGGGAATGGGAGAGAAATTGTTAACGTCGCCAGAAATGACGTCGCAGTATTCCCTTTCCCAGCTCCACTCCTCCAGGCTGTGAATATTACCCCGAAGCGTCTCGACAGCATGCGGATCGATTTCCACAAGCGCCAGGTGCTTAAAACCAGCCTGATGAAGGCCGATCGCCTGCCCTCCGGCCCCCGCGCAGATCTCGATCGAGGTCAGCACGTCATTGCTGGGACCCATCGGGTCCTCCTGGTGGGGCGGGAGGCCCATCGGCTCAGGCTCCTCTTCGTACGGTTGACTGACAGAAAGCAGGCGTCGCGTCGAGGCGAACCCACACGGGCCGAGCACCCAAGCCTGCGAGCGACCGCTTCGGCTCAAAGTTGAGACGCGATACGCGCAGAGCCTACCCGGGCCTCAGACCCCGGCGCGTAGGACCGAGAGCGCCGACGTTGCGGCATGGGCTATTGCGTGGATCGAAGACTTGGCAGCTGACAGTATATTCGAACAAGCGATCTAACTTGTACCGTTTCACCTCATCGGGCAGTTCGGCAGCTGCTGCTAACACCCGAGTCGGCTGGTCATGCCTCATGCAGAGGCGAGGGTCGACGTGTGGAAAGTCCAGACCGGAGCACTCGGCAGGAGCGCCCATGTCTCCGTAGCCAGTCCTGGGGTGAGGGCGGAAGTTGGAACCGTCAACCGCGCCGACTCCCAGCGGCCTCCCCTTCCCTGGTCTGTGGGAACAGCCGAGTGGAGCCACCCTCGGTCCACCGTGGCAACGCTCGCCGCGTTCCCATCACTGCCAACCAGAACTGCGGCCAGGCACCAGTCGGGATCCGCTGCCATGACCTCGTACTCATGACGCGTCAGGTGAACCACCAGACGCGTCGGGTCAGTGGTGGCCTTGACCTCGATGTGTGCGCACTCGGCCCTGGAACGGGCCGCCTCTATGTCGTATCCGTAGGCGTCTGACTCCGCAGCCACGTGCCTGATGTGCGGCACTCCGCTCTGCTGCAAGAGCCGCAGCAGAGCCTGTTCGCCAGCCGCCCCGAGGATCCTCTTCGCGTCGTCCGCAGCCTGGCTCCAGAGCACTTGAGGAACTGCGCCGGCCGTTGCGTCATCCCATACGCCACCGCCTACTTCCACCACAGGCCGCCCCGCCGCAGTCACCATGCCCGCACGCCTGAGCCACAAGAAGCCTTCGGCGTACTGCGTCGGCGTGAGATCCGCGTACCCAGGATGGTTAGCGAAGAGCGCCCGCACCCGCGGCACCCCAGCCACCCGCAGCTCGCTGAGCCAGCGAAGCGCCGCGCGGCGCGTGGGCTCAGTGGCCAGCGACGGCATCGACGTGATTCAGCAACGCGCGGACATCCGCCATATCCATACCTGCCGCGCCGGACGGCTCATCCTCCAGATCGCCCAGCTGCTGCACAGACGGGTCATCGAGGATCCGCCCCATGAATTCGAGCTTCTCCTCGAGCCTCATCGCGACCACTTCATCAATCGTGCCCTCGACCGCGAGCACGGTGACGCGGGTCTGAGTATCAGGCGCCAGTCCAAGCCGGTGAATACGGTCAAGACTCTGAAGGAATCGTCCCGCCATGAAGTCACGGTCTACGTACACAGCATCGTGGCAGACATGGTGCAGACTGATTCCTTCCCCGAGGGTGGCGGGGTTGGACAGGAGAACGTGGCAATCAGGATCCTCACGAAAGCGCCTGATCTGATCCTCCCGGTCGGGGGTACCACCGTGCACCACGGCGGGCTGATAAGCCTCGAACAGGCTCTCCATCGTCGTGATACTGCGCACGAAGGTCGTCCAGACTATGGTCTTCCGGCCCATGGCGGCATTCGTTCCGACGATATTCAGGGCCTCTTTGTACTTCGGGGAAAGTTCGTGCGCCGGAAGGTTCCTCATGAGGGCATACAGTGATTCCCCCTGGGGAACTTCCAGCGGAGGGACCTGGTAAGTCAGAGGCTCATATCGGCTCCCTCCCTCAATAAGCAGTGCCGGACTGGTAGCTGCCATAAGAAGACGAAGCATTGCCTTGCCCAGGGCATCGAAGTCGTCACGCGACGCCTCAGCCCTCCTGGTGAATCGCCCCACTAGGGCGTCGTACACCTCACGATGCAGCTCCGGCATGTGCAAGCGCCGGATACGTGTCTCGAACGGGGGAAGTCCCAGTTCCTTCTTCGTCGTCCGCGTAAACAACGGCCTCAGTACCGAGCTTGCGTAGGCTAGATCACCGCCTGCGACAGCCTGTGTGACCACTCTCCGGCCGTGCCCCGGCCAGACAAACGACAGCAGGTTCTCCAGATCCCGGGCCCCGTTAGGAGCAGGAGTCCCCGTGAGAATGAGACGTCGCCGGGTAAGCGGTCCAAGCGCCATGCAGGCACTTCCGTACTTTCCCTGAGCCCCGAGCTTCATCCGATGCGCTTCGTCAAGAATGATCATGGAGGGCGCGCCCCTCAGCCAGGTCGCCAACGAGGCCATCGACCTGTCGAGACGCTCATAGTTGACAACCAGGATCTCCGCCCTGCCGTCGGGGGTCTTCCCCATGACAGCAGTCAGCGGAGGCTCCTTGAAGCACAACTCGCTTTCGGTGAGCCAGGCCTCGTAGGCGGATTTCGGGCTGACGACCAAGAGCCGGCGGACGTCGCCACGTTCACGCATGGCTGCGTATACCGCTAGCCCCACCCGGGTCTTTCCAGCCCCAGGCACGCTGAAGTTAGCACCGTGCTGAAGCGACAAGAGCCGCCCGATGTCCCTGCGCTGGAACTCCGTGAGGTCGGCGCGCCATGTCGGACCCAGCGCCGATTCCACAGCGCTGGCACCCCACTCCGCGTCAGAGCGAGGTGTCTGAAGTTGCTGCTCAGCTTGATCGGCATCGTCTAGTACCTCTCCGACCAGGGCACTCAACTCATCCGCCCAGACGACGGACTCGGGGTACGGCCAGTCGGCTAGGGCGTCGATACCAACCAGGAAGTCATCGAGAGTCAGCTCAAGGGCAAGACGGTCACGCAGCCCGCCGGGGAACCTAGCGGCAAGCCGGTTCAAATCGCTGCGGCACTGCTCGCTCGCACGCAGCACAGCTTTTGTTCGCGTGACATCAAAGCCGATGTGCAAGGACGATTCTGCAGCTGTCATGGTCACGCCTGTCCCTGCCGTACCGCGTCACGCAGCCACTCGACGCCCTCGCCAGGCACTTCGATGGTCTGCGTGGTGGCCTGGGCCAGCTTCTTCAGGGTGGCCTTCAACTTCAAGACCGCCTCGTCCAGGGCTTCCTCGTCCAAGCTGCGTGAAGCATTCGCCAGCACCATGTCAGTGATGCACTGTTCGATGTCCTGGCAGGCATCGTTGAGACGATCAGGGGCGGCTTGCTTGCGCTTGCGGACACGAGCATCCTTGCCGGCGGGCTCAAGTGCGTCCTCGACAGCCTTGTGTGCCGCTTCGAAGACGGAGGTGGCCGCATCCAGCTGGTCTGAGGGCACCTTCTCCTTCGCCCGGACTACCGCCTTTGCGCGGAGCACCGAGTCGGTGAAGGCACGAGCAGCGGTCACCTGGGGCGCGTCTGCCTTGACCGCACGGTTGATACCGGGGATCACCCGTGCGGGGGCCGCAGCGGGAGCCGCCTTGAGTTCGTCTGGCAGCCGGTGCTCCAAGTAGCGGCCCCGGAAATCAGCTTCAATGAGCCGGACATCAGTCTTTGAAAAGTTCATCACGATGGCGGCCAGACGGTTCTCCTTGAGCAGCTCGGCCCTCTGCACATCGGCCTTCGATTCCTTGGCGAAGGCACGGTGCACCTCCCGAAAACTCTCCTGCGCATCCTCGAAGTCCAGCAGCCGCAGCTGCACGCCGCCCCCGGCCGAAGACCTGTCGCTCAAATCCCGGAGGCAGGAGAGCACCCAGAGGTCCTGTTCAGCTGTCGATTCCCTGATACGGAAGTCTCGAGCGACCTCCTTCAGCGGGCGACCCGATTCCACCTGCTCATCGATCGTGAGGAGCCTGTTGATGTATGAATACGGCCGCCGGGTGTCATGACGGAGCTGAAGGGAGAGTTCGACCCTGTTGATGTCTGCCCAGGTGCAGGACTCTGGCAATACAGCCACTCGGATGTTCTCGACACCCAGCTCGCGCAGGGCTGCCGCCCTGGTGTTGCCGTTGACCAGGATGCCTTCGCGGGTGATGAGCCCAGGCTCGTTCTGCTTGAAGTCAGCAAGGCTCTGCTTCAGCGCGTCAAAATCCTTGTCCCTCTTCGACGGGTCAGAAGGTTCAGCCTGGAGCAGGTGCTGAAGGTACTTCTGGCTGTCCTCACTCCAGGGGTCCTCATCAAGCCGGCGGTCAAGCTGGGGGTCGTAGCTGCGCTGCGCCCTGATCCGGTGAGTCCCAGGGTTGTAGTAGAGCGAGTTCACCGGCATGTCGATGACCTGAACGACCTGCGGCTTCGTACGCCACTCGATCGTCAGGGTCTCCTGCAGCCCGGTGCCGGCAGATACGTCGCTGAGACGCTGCTCCACGACATCCCGGTTCTTGGCGGCGTACGGCGGCAGGCCGAAGTCTCCGTCGTTCTTGATCACAGCTCGTTCTCCTCTGGCTGGCGAAAGTCTGACTGGGCTCATGGGTGGGGCTGCCCGGCAGCAGCCCCACCACGGCTCTACGGGAGGAACTCAGGCGGGCGGCAGGCCAAGGGACTCGCGGACCTTGTCACGTGCATCCGCCGGCAGCGTGCGGAAGTCCGCCCACACCCGCTCCACGACGCTGAACTCACGCTCGTCAGCTGAGACCCAGTCCTTGAGAGTCTGCAGCTGCAGCCCTCCGAGCTTCTGGACGCGTTCGAGCACGTCAGTGAGATCTGCTTCCAGAGCGCGGCCGCCCACGCGGCAGCGATTGCATTCTGCGATGAGCTGCACCGGCGAGGTGCCGTTGGGCAGCTTCACCTTCCGGCGGGCAATGTCGATCTGCGCGGTCTCGAAGGTTCCGGGGTAGGTCTGCCCAGGCGTGATCCCGCATGACCGGCAGCGGTTGCCGTCACGGGTCAGAGTCGTCCGCCGCTGAGTGTCGGTGATGGACGAGCTGCTCTTGGTGGCCTTGCCCGGCTCCCAGACAGGCTGCCCCGCCGCGACAAACCGCTGTTCGTGCTGGCCCAGACTCGCGTCCTCACGGTGGGTATCGATCTTCCACCCGTAGTCGCGCAGGTCACGCACCCTGCGATCCGCCTGACTGATGCCGGGGAAGGCATCCTTGACATCCTCCTTCGTGAAGGTGCCGCCCTCCTGCACGACTTCCACCAGCCACAGCGCGGCCCTCTTCATCGTGCCGAGCTTCTCGTTCTCCCACGACGGCAAAGTCATCCACAGCCCCCAGCTACGTCCGATGCACGACAGTCCCGAATGCCAGTCCTCTGGCGCCCTTCGCTGACTCCACCACTCTTGCTGCTTGACGGCCCATCACGCCAGGTTCTGCAAGCTTTCGAGGGGTTATGGAAAACATCCATGCGCTGCCGAAATCTGCTCGTGTGGCACACAATTGGTGATCAACGCTGTCCTGACGAAGAACGGAGGCTGTGCGTGACGCCGAAGCCGAGGACATGGAAAGAGCTGCCGTCTGGCATCACCGCCGCGCACAGGGCGTTAGTGACTGCACTACGCGAGATCCGAGAGTGCAGCACGCGGACACAGGCCGACATCGCCAGGGACGCCCACCAGGAGCCAACCACCCTCTCCAACCATCTGAACGGCGGCCGCATCCCTGAGGAAGCACTTCTGTGTGGCTTCTACGCCGTTGTGGAGAAGGACGCCTCGGACAGCGGACCTCTGCCGCACACCCTGGAGTTCCTTCTTGATCTCCGCAAGCACGCCAAGAAGAAGCACTGCGCATGCTGCTCGGTGGCCTACCCGGCCACAACCGCGCCCGCCCTGGCAGAGCCACAGCAGCCGGCTTCGCGCAACGTCAAGGAACCCGATCTGGTGCGAGCGCGGCACCTTCGCAGCCAAGTCCGGCCGCACGGATTTCCGATCCCCCAGGAACGCGTCGGGGTGCCGGTCCCCCGAGCCGAGGGGGACCGGCACCCCGCAGACGCGGCGGAGCTCAGCTGGTCCGAGACTGGGGTGGTGGCCCGGTACCTTGCCGATGGCCACAACCGGGACGCTGGCTTTCTGCTCTGGCAGGCAGGCGCGTCCTACTCATCCGCGGAAATCGTCGTAGCCGTCGGCTCCTGCCGCACAGCCGGGCTGCACGATGCCGCCGAGACAATACTGATCAATGCTGCGGAACGGACAGACAAGCAGGCGGTCTTGAACATCGTGGCAGCGCTAAGTGAGGCCGGCCGGCACGACGACGTCGCATTCATGCTCGCTGCGGCATTCCAGGCCACACACTGACAGAGAGAAGGTGCCAGGGCCGAGGCCCGCGTTGAGACGGTCAAGTACATCCTGAAGCGTGACGGCCGACTGTACTCGCATTAACGCAACCCGGTTGTGCACCGGGTGCCCCTGCCCACGCCTCTTCCCTCAGGCGCGCGAGCCGGCAGCGAATGCTGTGAAGTCTGACCAAGCGCACCGAGAGACCGTCAGTGTGGGTACCTGCGTATCCTTCGAGTCCCGTACCAGCACTGCCCCGGCCCGTACCGCGATCTCCACGCAGTTGTCGCCAGAGCTGCCGCTGTAGCTGCTCTTGAACCACGCCGGCTCTGTGGTGCTCATAGTGCTCCTCGCATCTGCTCCAGCAGGCTTACCGTGGCTTCGCGGCCGAGGGCCTGCGAGCGCAGCTTGCCATAGCGCTGGAGCATGGCGCTCACGTCTTTCGGTGACGTGATGAGAATGCTCGACTGCTGCCCCTCCGAGTAGCCGACCCACTCGTGCTGCTGGGTCTCGGCGAGGTACATCAGACCGTCAATGCCCGCGTGGTCGTACTGGCACAGCGGCATCACCTGGATCTCAACGTTCCGCCGCCCGCCCTGGTCCAGCAGGTGGTCCAGCAGTTGCCGGGTAACTTCGGGGCCGCCCATGCGCCGTTCCAGGAGCGCCTGCTCGATGATGAAGCTGTACGCCGTGTTCGGCTTTGCGGTCAGGAGCTGCTGACGCTCCAGTCGCGCGGTCACCTGGTGCTCGATCTGCTCGCCGGACAGGGGCGGCAGGCGTCGCTCGAAAATTGCGCGGATGTATGCCTCGGGCTGCAACAGCCCTGGGATCGCCCGGCACTCATATGCGTACAGCGAGATGGCGTCCTCCTCGATCGCCGCCCACTGCAAGAACCACGACGCCAGCCCCACCTTCCGCGTCAGGCTGCGGGCCGCCGCCGCCAGGACCCGTGCCGCCGTCGCCCCCAGTACCTCCTCCGAGCGGTCCAGCAGGTCTCTCGGCGGGAACCGTTTGCCCTGTTCGATCTTGGCGATGTACGCCGCCGAGTACTGCACCCGGGGTGCGAACTGCTCCTGTGTGAGGCCGGCTTCGTCTCGGAGTGCCTTCAGCACCGCGCCGAATGTCTTGAGGCTGTCGGACAGCTCCGGCTCGCCGCAGTTCGCACCGGCCCTGATGCTGCCGTGGTCCATGGCCATTCACGGCCGCCTCTCCCTGTGGTGGGCCCCGGGCCCACCCATGCCGTACCGTGCGCCGCGTCGATGGTTACGCATCGTGACCATCCCAGTCCAGTGCGTGCACCCGTACAAGTCGGTCTGTATGGGTGCCGTGCCTGCCATCGGCCCCCTGCCCCGGCCAGGCTGAGGCGCATGCCAGCCCTTCGCAGTCATTCCCCCGCCCCCGCGCGGGTGTTCGTCCAGCGCTTCTCCGCCACCCGGCGCGGTGCGCGTCTCGCGCGGCTTCTCGCCGCGCTTCAGCTCGTCGAGTGGGGGCGGCCTCGTGGGACGGACGACCACGACGCCGTCACGCTCGTGGTGGCGGAGTTCGCCGCGAACGCCGTGTTGCACGGTCGCGTCCCCGGCCGGGACTTCGCGCTGCTGCTCCGGCCCGACGACGAGCGGGGGTTCCTCACGGTCGAGGTGTCCGACACCCACCCCGTCCGGCCGGCCCTCGTCACGCCGACGGCCGACGCGGAACACGGGCGCGGGCTGGTCCTCGTCGACGCTCTGGCCACCCGGTGGGGCGTCCGCGACCGAGTGGGTCCGGGCAAGACGGTCTGGGCGGAGCTGCCCTGGGCCTGAACGTCAACCGATCGGCCCCCAGAACGGTCCGTCGATCGCTTCCCGGCGTTCGCGGTCGCCAGTACCCTGTAGCCGATCTGGGGGGAGACGGACATGACCATGCGACCGAGGGTGCTGTTCGCCCTGCTCGTCGGCTCGCTCCTGCTGACCGGTTGCGGCTCGGCCGGGTCCGGTCAGGTGTCAGGAGACGCCGTCGGAGCCGTGAGCCTCAGAGTCAGCGGCGGTATCGCGGGGATCGAGCGCGGCATCGACGTCAGCGCTGACGGGGAGGTCTTTCTCACCGGCCGCGGGGGTGCCCGTGAGTCGGCCGACGCGTTGACGCCGGCCGAGTCCGAAGAGCTCAACACCCTTGTCGAAGCCGTGGACTTCGGCGATCTTCCCTCGCGCAGCATCTCCGAGAGCTCCAGCGACCGCTTCGAATACCGCTTGCAGTACGGCGGTCACACCTTGGTCACCGACAAGAGCGAAGACCTGGGCCCGGTGGACGACCTGATCTCGCATCTCAACAGCTGCATGCAGAAGCGCGGCTGAGCGCGGACACCCGTTTGCTGCCTGCGGGGTGGGCCATACTCCCCGCATGCCTACGCCCATCGGTCCCGTGATCCTCTTCGACGACGACCTGTACATGTACGTCCTCAAGGACCGAGCGTCCGCCGAGGCATGGTGGGAGATGCCGGACGAGTACGCGTGTGGGTTCGACGCCCTGGCCCGACCGCTGCGTATGACGGGCGAGCCCCATCGGGTCACGCTCGAACTGACGGGTGACGAGCCGGCCGAGACAGAGTTGCGCCGTCTTGTCGGCGAGCACTACCGGCGCTTCCTGCGCCGGGAGGTGCCGCCCGAGGCGACCGGTCTTTCGGCGTTCGTCGCGGGGCTGCCCGTCGAGCGCACGTAATGCCGCTCCGGGTTTGACGGCTCATCCCGTACGGCCCCCGCTCGGCAATTGCGGGGCAGGGATTAGTTCACGTATATTGGATGGTTCTGTGCGCCCACAGAAAAAGGCCCCTCACCGGGGGCCAACAAGAATCACCATATCCGCCAGGGAGCGATTTTGTCAACTCGCGAAGACGTCGAATTGCAGAAGGAGCAGCAATTCATCGACCGGCTGTACGACCGGGTCGACGCCCTGCGCGGGGTCGCCGCCGAGGGTGTCGAGGACGCGTTGACGCCGGTGGGGAACGGTCTTCAGGCTCGTCATGAGCGCGATGTGCTCGTCGCGGAGCGTTCCGGGCTACTGGCTGCGTTGAACGCGGTGGACGGTTCCCTGTGTTTCGGCCGTATCGATCTCTCCGACGGCGCCGCGCACCATATCGGCCGTATAGGAATTCGTGAGGACGACACCGAACACACGCCCCTTCTGATCGACTGGCGTGCGCCGGTCGCCCGGCCCTTCTATCTCGCCACCGGTCATACGCCCATGGGCCTGCGCCGGCGCAGACACATCACCACCGAGGGCCGTGCGGTCACCGAGCTGCACGACGAGATCCTCGACCTGGGGGACCGCGAGCGCACCGGTTTCGAGGACCCGAGCGGGGACGCGGCGCTGCTCGCCGCGCTGGGCTCCGCCCGCACCGGCCGCATGGGCGACATCGTGCGGACCATCCAGGCGGAGCAGGACCGCATCATCCGCGCCCCGCATCGCGGAGTGCTCGTCGTGGAGGGTGGCCCCGGTACGGGCAAGACGGCGGTCGCGCTGCACCGGGCGGCCTTCCTGCTGTACGAGCACCGGGAGCTGCTGGCCAAGCGCGCGGTGCTGGTCGTGGGCCCCAACCCGGCCTTCCTGCGTTACATCGGTGAGGTGCTGCCCGCCCTCGGTGAGACCGGGGTGATGCTGGCGACGCAGGCCGAGCTGTTCCCCGGCGTCCACGCCCGGGGCACCGACACCCCCCGCGCGCAGGCCGTCAAGGGCGGGGCGGGCATGGCCGAGGCGCTCGCCCTCGCCGTGCGTGACCGGCAGGGGCTGCCCGAGCCCGGCGCCCCCATGGTGATCCCGCACGACGACGGGGACCTCGTCCTGGACTGGGAGATCGCCTACGAGGCCCGGCAGGCGGCACGCGAGACCCGGCTGCCGCACAATCTCGCCCGTCCGTACTTCACGTTCCAGGTGATCGACGCGCTCACCGCGCAGCTCACCGAACGCATCGGCGCGGACCCTTACGGCGGCCCGAACTTCCTGGGCCCTGACGACATCGCCCAGCTCGGCAAGGGCGTCGCCGCCAGCGAGGAGGTGCACGCGGCCGTCGGGGAGCTGTGGCCGCTGCTCACCCCGGAGGGGTTCCTCGCCGACTATCTGGCGGAGCCGGTGTACGTGGAGGACGAGGATGCCGAGGCCATCCGGCGCGCCGCCGGTGAGGGTGAGTGGACCCCCGCCGACGTGCCGCTCCTCGACGAGGCCGCGGAACTGCTGGGTTCCGACGACAGCGCGGCGCGGGCCGCCGCCGAGGCCGAGCGTCAGGAGCGCGTCGCCTACGCGCAGGGCGTCCTGGAGCTGTCGCGGGGCTCGGAGTCGTACGAGTTCGAGGACGAGGAGTCCGAGGTCCTGGCGGCGCACGACATCATCGACGCCGAGCGGATGGCCGAGCGGCAGGAGGAGGCCGATCACCGGAGCGCGGCCGAGCGGGCCGCAGCCGACCGGACCTGGGCCTTCGGGCACATCATCGTCGACGAGGCGCAGGAGCTGTCACCGATGGCGTGGCGGCTGCTGATGCGCCGGTCACCGACGCGCTCGCTGACCTTGGTCGGAGATCCGGCGCAGACCTCGGAGGAGGGGGGCATCGGCTCGTGGGAGCGGATCCTGGAGCCGTACGTCGGCGACCGGTTCGAGCATGTGCGTCTGGGGGTCAACTACCGTACGCCCGCCGAGATCATGGAGCTGGCGGCCAGGGTCCTGCGGGCGCAGGACCCGTCGTTCGAGCCGCCCGGGTCGGTGCGGTCCACCGGTGAGGAGCCGTGGACGCGGGATTCCGGTGCGGATCTGGCGGGCGCGGTCGAGCGGGCCGTCGCCGAGCTGACGCCCGAGGAGGGGCGGCTCGCGGTCATCGCGCCGCGTGAGCTGCACGAGGAGATCGCGGGCCGGCTCGACGGGATCACGGTGGGCGCCGAACCCGATCTCACGCGTGCCGTGGTGCTGCTCGGCCCGCGTGAGGCGAAGGGGCTGGAGTTCGACCACGTGCTGGTCGTGGAGCCCGGCCGGTTCGGGACGAGCGACCTGTACGTGGCGCTGACCCGCGCGACGCAGCGCCTGGGCATCGTCCACCATGAGGAGCTGCCGGAGTCGCTGCGCTGAGCGGTGCGCGAGGACGCCGGGGAACGAATCCGCCCCGCACCGGCCGGCTCGGTGCGGGGCGGACGCGGGCCGCGGATCAGTTGCAGGCGTGGCCCCAGCCCATGTCGGGACGCCAGGTCTTCTCGCCGGTGGAGGCGCCCTTCCAGCTGAACGTCGCCACCACGCCGAAGCTGTTCGTCGGCCACCTGCACGGGTCGACCTTGGCGGTGGCCACCGAGTCCGAGGTCGCGAACCAGCCGTCGTAGTCCTGGTTGGACTTCACGGTCACCCAGCCGCTGCCGTTGAAGCGCTGGAGCTTCACATTGGTGACCTTGACCGAGTAGTTGTTGCCACCGGTGGCGTCGGTGATCTTCGCCCGCGCCTGGTAGGTGTCGGTGGTCCGGTCCCACCAGACGGTGGCACAGCGCTTGACCTGGGTGCCGTAGCACTCCCACGCGCTGTCCGCGGATGCCGAGGCCGGGGTCAGCACGATCGATGCGCCGATCGTTCCTGCGACCAGTGCGCCGACGGTCCCGAATCGGCCTGCACGCTTGAGCCCCATGAATATCCTCCCGTTGGGTCCAGTGGTGTCGGGAACCGTATCCAGGAATTCGCGACAAACGATCGGACGTGCGGGGCGGTTGCCTCGCTGTGACAAAGTCAGAATTCGGTTCTCTTTGGCCATGGCGTCCGTGACGCGCACAACTGCCGGGCGCGACCGCCGGGCTCGACCGCGCGGCTCGACCCCCGGGGCCGACCGGCGGGCGCGACCGGTCGACCCGACCAGCGGGCTCGGCGCTCGGCGCTCGGGGCTCGGGAGCCGAGCTCCGGGATCTGAGCGCCGGTCCTGTGGATTCACACGTTCCGGGGGACCGGAATCGGGTCCTCCGCCCGAAGCTCAAGCTTCGGGATCCGGGCGTCGGGATTCGAGGGCCGGGATTCGAGCGATGCTTTTGACCGGTAGGGAAAGAAGGGGGTTCGGGAAAACCTCCCTGACCTCCCCTACCCCGTCACGGCCAGCAAGTATGACTAATCGTGACCAACTTGCGGCGGAGCGTGGCGACTGCCTACGGTGCGAGAACCAAACGACCCCGACACGGTGTTGGAAGCACCGGACGGGGTCTGACCGCAAGATCGAAGAAAGCGATCCCGTGGCTATCCAGCACCCTAGCTCCGCCCTGCGCGCACCCGCATCCTCGCGGCCGTACCCGATGGCCAAGCCCGGTTACGGCAAGCGCTCCATGCCCGGCCAACTCCCGAGCCGCGCAGATGACTTCGCACTGCTGCCCGTTCGCGAGCGGTACATCGCCGGATTCATCGACCGGCTGCCCGACGGCGCGTCGATGGACGTCAAGAGCCTCGCGAAGCAGCTGCCGCTGTACGGCCAGCAGGCCGTGGGTTCGGCACTGAGGGCCCTGGCCACGGCGGGACATCTGCGCCGCGTACGGTGCCTTGTCGGCGAGCTGGGGCAGGTCCGCTGGGTCTCACGGACGTTCTGGTCGCGCACCGCCCGCGACAACGAGTGGTGGGCCGCGATCGAGGTCACCCCGGCGACGGCTCCCATGGCCGCGCCGCCCGCGGCTCCGGTGTCGGCTCCCGTGGCCGCGTCGTCGCCGGTTGCGGCGGCAGAACCCGCACCAGCCCGTATCGAAGCCCCGGAGCAGGTTCCGGGGCCCGCAGAGGCCCGCGAGACCCCCAGGACCACCGCAGCCCTCGATGCCCCCGCTCCGGCCCCGGTGCTGACGGAGGCCACGACACAACCCGAACGCCCCAGCCCCGCGTCATCCGAGCCCGTCGCGCCACCCGCGCCTCGCACCGTGCCTCAGCAGCGGATCCCGGCCGAGCCCTCCCCCGCCTACCTGGTCCTGGCGCAGCTCGGTCGCGTCGACTCCCGGCTGCCCCTGTCCGCCGCCGACTGCGCGGTGTTGGAGGCCCGGGCCGCCGAGTGGTTCGCGCGCGGCGTGGACGCGGACTACCTCACCCAGGCGCTCACCGCCGGGCTCCCGCCCCGGGTCGACTCCCCCGTCGGGTTCGTACGCCGCAGGCTCACCGACAAGATCCCGCCGCACGTGCCCGCCGTCCCGTCGCCGCCCCCGCCGGGTACGCACGTGCACCGCGTGATGCTGGAGTGCACCAAGTGCGGGGCCCCGGGCCGTCCGGAGGCACTCCCCGACGGGCTGTGCCGCCCCTGCCGGACGCCCTCGGAGGGTGACGTAGCCGAAGAGGCGGCCGTGGGGATGCCCGGGGCGCCGGACGTCCGAGCGCTCGCCGCCGGGCTCCGGGACCTGCTCAAGTCGCCCTGAACGCACCGCAGTCCCCGCTCGGGGCGAGAACCGCGGTGCGCACGCCCGGGATCAGGCGTAGTGGTTCACGCTGACCGGGCGGGTCCCGGTCCACGGCGTCCAGCCCTGGAGGGTGGCGGGCACGCCCACGCGGGTGTTGCAGTTGATCACCTGGAAGTGCAGGTGCGGCGCGGTGGAGGCACCCGTGCTGCCCGTGTAGCCGACGATCCGGCCCTGCGGGACCCAGTCGCCCGGCTCGTAGAACGACTGGTTGAGGTGCGCGTAGTGGGTGCACAGCCCGTTCGAGTGCCGGATGAGGACCTCGATGCCGTTCTGCCAGTACGGCGACCAGTTCGAGTAGACGATGGTCCCCGCCTGCGCGGCGGACACCTCGTAGTTGGCGGGGAGCCCGAAGTCCCAGGCGTACTCGTTGTAGGGGCCGGTGTGCGAGTACGTCCCCTCCGGCCCCTGGGTGACGGTGTACGCCTCGCCCGCCGGGTAGGGCAGCTCGTAGTAGTAGTCCACGGCAGCGGCCGGTGACGCCCCCACCATCGTGATGCCCACCGCAGTCAGCAGCGCGCTCGCGCCCACCGCGATGCGGCGCAGAACCCTTTTCGTTCCGCTCATGTGCGTCTCCGTCCGTGTTCCACGAGGACCCGACTCCGCGTCCCGACGGGGCGGAGGAGTGCAAGCTTCAGACGCCGCCGACCGGGCCCACAAGGGCCCTCGGGGCCCCTGTCCGGTCCCTGCCACCGGACCGCCGGCCGTACCCATGGGCCCCGGCCGGCAGTCCTTACGGACCCCCGGGCCCTTGACAGGACCTGGCCGACTTCACGCCGCTGCCCGGGAAGGATTTCCGGCCACGGGGAACAGAACGGAGGTGACCTTCCCGGAAAGCGGGGCACCCGCAGTCCGAGGAGGCCCGTATCCATGAGTGCAACAAGCAAGAAGAAGTCCAGGTCCAGGCTGTACCTGTCGCTCGGCACCACCGCTTTCGGCGCGCTGGCCGTGGTGAAGGAGGCCAAGCTCGCCCGGGAGGAGAACGACACGCTCCGGGCGATCGACGCCATCGTCTCCACCGCCAAGATCGTCACCGGTCTCGCGGTCCTCTACCGCGAGCTCAAGCGTCTCGGTGACGACGACGTCCTGCTGGGCTGAGAACGCACCGACGGAGCCGGCCGGGTGTCCCCCGAGTCCCTTTGACTCGAGGCGGTCCACCGGCCGGCTCCGTGCGTGCGGGGTGCCGAGCGCGGCGACGGAGGCCGGCGCACCAGCAGGGGTCAGCCCACCGGCACGGGCCGGCGCGCCAGCACGAGCCCGGCGTACCAGCGCGGGTCAGCCCACCAGCAGGTCGCGCTTCAGTTCGCGTACGTCCTTGGCGTCCAGGCCGAGCGCCCTCTTCCCGTACACGCCGAACGAGCCGAACTCCTCACCCACCTCGTCGAAACCGGAGTTGAGGTACTCGGCGCGCACGTCCAGCAGCGGCTTGTAGACGGCGGCCTGGGCGGCCGGCATGGAGGCGAGCGCCGCGGCGTTGGCCTCCGCGCGGTAGTCGTTGGAGGCGAGGTAGTCCTGCATGACGGTCGAACGCGGTACGCCGAGTGCGGTGAGCAGAGCGGCGTTGGCCCAGCCCGTGCGGTCCTTGCCCGCTGTGCAGTGGAAGACGACGGCGTGGGCGGAGTCGTCCGCGATGCCGCTGAAGACCGTGCGGTAGGCAGCCTTGGCGGTGTCGCCGCTGACCATGAACTTCTCGCCCTCGACCATCATCGCGACGCCCTCTTCGGGGGTCGTCGGCATGGCGGTGAAGACCGGCGAGCCCGCCAGGACGTCGGCCACGACGTGCGTGCCACCGGCCGGTACGCGGTCGGGAGCGGCGGAGCGCTCGGACTCCGTGCGCAGGTCGTAGACCGTACGGATCGAGAGCCGTCGCAGCTTCGCGAGGTCCGCGGTGGTGAGCTTGTCGAGCGAGTCGGCGCGGTAGATCTCGCCCATCTTCACCCAGTGGCCGTCCGTGGTGCGGTAGCCGCCCGCGTCACGGAAGTTGACGCTGCCTTCCAGCGCGATCAGCCGGTCGGCGAGGTGCAGGGAGCCACCGCGCTCGGGCACCAGGTCGAACCACTGGCGGTCGGCGGCGGGCAGCCCGCGCACGGTGACCTTGCCCGTCGTCCCGCCCGATGCGACCGTACGCCCACCGGCCTTGACGGCGACGCGGTGCGTGCCGGGCGCCTTCCACTCGACCGTGTAGGAGCCGCCGTCCAGCGCGGTGACCTTCGCCTGCGTGAACGGGATGCGTGCGTGCGATTCCCGCGAGGGGGAGGAGGAAGCGGGGGCGCCGTGCGCGGAGACCGCCGGGGCGGTGATCCCGACGAGGAGAGCGGCTGCCAGGACGCAGGAGGAGGCCTTGGCGCGAGCTATGTGTGTCATGCATGGATCGTCGGCGGACTTGACGATTCCCGTCGTAACGGGTGGTGAACGGGGGTGCAAACCGAGCGGAACTCCGTGAGCGGGGATGCGCCGGCGTGCGCACGAGAGGGGCCCGCCGTCTCGTCCCCGGGAACGGGAGGCCGGTCGGTGCTCGTCCCCGGGGACGGGGGGCCGGTCAGTGGCAGGGACTGCCGCCCACCCCACCGCAACGGGCACAGGATGTCGGGTCGGGCAAGGTGGGTCCTTCCTAACGTGAGGAAGCGAAAGGGAAGGAGTCCGGGATGCTGGACCGGCTGAACCAGGCCATGGAGCACATCGAGTCCCACCTCGACCAGCCGATCGACGTGGCCGGTCTCGCACGGATCGCGATGACGTCGGAGTACCACTTCCGGCGGATGTTCTCCGCGCTGGCGGGCCTGCCGCTGTCGGAGTACATCCGGCGCCGGCGGCTCACCGTGGCGGGCGCCGACGTGCTCGCCGGCGAGCGGACACTGCTCGACATCGCCACGCGCTACGGCTACGGCTCGGGCGAGGCCTTCGCCCGGGCGTTCCGTGCCATGCACGGGGTGGGGCCTGGGGAGGCCCGGCGGACCGGTGCGTCCCTGCACTCCCAGCCACGGATGTCCTTCCGCCTCATCGTCGAAGGGAACAGCAGCATGCGATACAGGATCGTGGAGAAGGACGCCTTCCACGTGGCCGGGAAGAAGGTGCGCGTACCGCTCGTGCACGAAGGACTCAATCCGGCGATCGCCGAGTTCATCCGGGGCATCGCACCGGACACGCTGCGTCGCATCGGTGCCTTGGCCGACCAGGAGCCCGCGGGGATCGTCGGCGTCAGCGACCAGCTCGACCCGAGCCGGGCGGAGGGCACCGAACTCGACTACTACCACGGGGTGGTGACGGGCGCGGAGGTGCCCGAGGACCTGGACTCACTCGCCGTACCGGCGGGCACCTGGGCCGTCTTCGAGAACTCCGGGCAGTTCCCGCAGGCGCTCCAGTACCTGTGGCGGGACGTGTTCACGCAGTGGTTCCCGTCGAACCCGTACGCCAGCAGGCCGGGCCCCGAGATCCTGAGCGTGCGGGTGTCCGAGGACGGCAAGGAGGCGGACGCCGAACTGTGGATCCCGGTGGAGCGGTCAGCCACCTGAGCCGCAGGACCGAGCCGGGGCGGGCCGGAACCGGGGTCCGCTACCGGGCCCGGAACCGGGGTCCGCTAACGAGCGCCCCCGCCCAGCTTCTCCTCGATCCAGGCCAGGCCGAAGTCCAGTACCTCACCGGCCTCGAAGAGATGACTGTCGGCGGCTCCGACCCTGCCCCGCCTGCCGATTCCGGCGGCCAGCATGTCCCGGACGATCGTCTCGAAGGGGTCCTGGCCCTCCGGCGTATGGGCGGAGTAGTCGAAGGCCCCGGCGGAGGAGTCGATGTCGCGGAAGCGGCGCCAGACGCGCCGGCCGTCGATCAGGACCGGCTGTTCGTACTCCACGAACACCTTGTCCGGTGCGTCGGCGAGCGATTCCGCGTGGTGGAGAAGGGTGAGCGTCTCCAGCGGGGCGCCCAGCATCAGGACCCGGCCGCCCAGGGCGACCAGCTGGGCGAGCGGGCTGCCCGGGCCGTGCGGGTCGTCCCACGGATGGTCGGCGGTCAGTTCCTCGGCGGCCGGCCCGAGCGCGGCGAAGCTCACGTCGGGGTGCCTGCTGCGGACAGCCCCCGGCCAACGGCGCAGCGCCTCAGGGAGACGGCCGTTGTCGTGGTCGGCCTCGCTGACCACCGGGTCGTACGCGGGATGTTCGGCACGCACCGCGTCCTGCCAGGGCTGGGGCCAGCTCGTGAAGTCGTAGGGCGGGGCGTCGTTCCACCCGCAGGTCACCATGAGGGTGCCCCGCTCCCCCACGGTCTCGCGCAGGGCGCCGATGAGGGCCGGGGCGCCACCGGCCACGTATCCGATGGCGGACATCCGCGTATGGAACATCACGACGTCGCCCTCGCGGAGACCGAGCGCGGTCAGATCGCGGACCAGCCGGGCCCGGGTGACGGGCCCGTCCGCACGGGCGAGCAGGGTCTCTTCCGGGGTCGGGTCTGCCATGGGGCCGACGGTACCGCTCCCGCGCCTCCCGTACGGCCGACGGGCGCTCTCGGGGCCCTCGGCTGCCCTCTGTTGCAACTCGGTGCCGAAGCCGAGGCGCTCGTCTTCGGTGCCGAAGCCGAGGCACTCGTCCCACCCGGGAACCGCCGCCCGTCGTCCGGCCGTCCTCACGGCCGGACAGCCGCGCGGGTCACAGTGAGTGCCGCGTGGGACACGTCAGGTATCCAAGGAGCAGCATGACCGCCCACGGCAGTACGCGAAACCGGAACAGCCGCCAGGGGAGAGCCGTTCCGCCTACTTCCGCGTCGGGACGCGGCGCCCGCAAGGTACTTCTGGACTGCGTGAAGCCCGCGCTGATGCTCACGCTCGTGCTCGGCACCACCACGGCCTGTCTGTCGTCGGAGGACGGCGGTGGCTCGTCCTCGGGGAACGGCAGTCAGAAGTCGCGGGACTGGAAGGTCGGCGACTGCGCGGGCCCCGACACCAGCCAGTCGAAGGACGGCTTCCAGGGGCTCGACTGCGACGACCCCAAGGCGACGATCAAGGCGCTCGCGGTCAAGGACGGGGAGATCTTCGCCGGCGCCGTGGAGTGCCCGGCGGGCACGGACGAGATCATCTCGGTGAAGGTCTCCTTCGGCGGGAACGCGGCCACCAGCGGCATCCCCAGCAAGACGATCTGCGGCCGCAACCTCTCCGGCGACCACCCCGGTGACGCGGGCGCGGGCGGCGGGCAGCTCGTGGTGGGTGACTGCGTGGACGACCAGGCGAAGGAAGTGCCCTGCGCGACCGGCGGCGGGAACAAGGTGCTCGCCCTGACCAAGACGGCCGAGGAGTGCCCGGCGGAGGCGGACAACCCGATCAAGCTCTTCCCGAGCCCCGGCCGCCCGTACGACGCGATCTGCACCAGCAAGGCCTGACGGGCGGACCGGCGGCCGGGCCCGCGCCCGCGCGGCGCGGGGCCCGGCGGACGGCTGGTGCCGGTCAGGTCCCCCGGTGCATCAGGGCGTTGCGGTCCAGGGTGGCAAGGGCGGTGTTGACCGCGACGACGACGGCGAAGACGGTGGCCGCCTCGCCCCGGCCCAGGGCGTACAGGGCAGCCACGGCAGCACCGAACACGAGCGCCTTCACGGCCAGGACTCCCGCCGTCGGCAGGGGCGTGCGGGCCTTCGGCGCGGCGAACATCCCCCACAGGACGGCCGCCACCGCAGGCGCGGCCACGGCGAGGACGATGCGCAGCGCGGTGGGGCCCCCGCTCTGCCACCCCCACCAGGCGAGGACCGCGAGGGCCGCGACCTCCAGAAGGAAGGCCAGTCCCTCGTTGAGCACGTGCAGCGGGGTGGGGAGCGTCATCGAGCGGCCATCCTTCGTCGAGCGCACGGATCGTCATTGAAACAGACGTTCCCCTCACCGGACCTGCGGGTGAAGGCAGTTGAGCAGTCGGCTTCGGCTCGGCCCCCCTCGGACGCGCTCGCCGCGAATCGCGAGAGGCGGCAACGAGAGAGGCCCGATGTCTTGACGTGCTCCTGCCGAGCTGGCTTTATGGGAGCGCTCCCACGTCCCGCCCCATGCGCGACCCGTCCGATGTTCGATGTGTTCCAAGTGTTCGATGTTCGGTTCATCCGGCGCTCACCCTTTCTGGAGTCGCAGTGAGAACAGCAACGAGTACGGCACGAAAAAGCCCCTTGACGGTGTTGATGAAGAGCCTGGCCGCCCTCCTCGGCATCACCCTGCTGGGCGCGCTCGGCCCGGCTGCGGCCCAGGCCGCCGAGACCGAGCCGGCGCGGGCCGCCGCCACCGGCCTGCACATCAGTGACGGCCGCCTCCTGGAGGCCAACGGCAACGACTTCGTCATGCGCGGCGTCAACCACGCCCACACCTGGTACCCGGGCGAGACGCAGTCGCTGGCCGACATCAAGGCCTTCGGCGCCAACACCGTCCGCGTCGTCCTCTCCGACGGCCACCGCTGGACGAGGAACGGCCCCGACGAGGTCGCGGGCATCGTCGACGACTGCAAGGCCAACCGCCTGATCTGCGTACTGGAGGTGCACGACACCACCGGTTACGGCGAGGACGCCGCGGCGGGCACGCTCGACCACGCGGCCGACTACTGGATCAGCCTCAAGGACGTCCTCGCGGGCGAAGAGGACTACGTCATCATCAACATCGGCAACGAGCCCTGGGGGAACACGAACCCCGCCGGCTGGACCGCCCCCACGACCGCCGCGGTGCAGAAGCTGCGCGGGGCCGGCTTCGCCCACACGATCATGGTCGACGCCCCCAACTGGGGTCAGGACTGGCAGGGCGTCATGCGCGCCAACGCCCAGGCCGTGTACGACGCCGACACCACGGGCAACCTGATCTTCTCGATCCACATGTACAGCGTCTACAGCACCGCGCAGGCCGTCACCGACTACCTGAACGCCTTCGTCGACGCCGGACTCCCTCTTCTCATCGGTGAGTTCGGCGGTCCCGCCGACCAGTGGGGCGACCCGGACGAGGACACCATGATGGCCACGGCCGAGCAGCTGGACCTCGGCTACCTGGCGTGGTCCTGGAGCGGCAACACCGACCCGATCCTCGACCTGGCGATCGACTTCGACCCGAGCCGGCTGAGCTCCTGGGGCGAGCGCATCTTCCACGGCGCCAACGGCATCGCGCAGACGTCGGAGGAGGCCACCGTCTTCGGCGACGGCGAGCCGGGCGACACCCAGGCACCGACCGCCCCCGGCACCCCGACCGCCTCGGCGGTGACGGCCACCTCCGCCACCCTGACATGGCCCGCGTCCACCGACAACGTTGCCATCGCGGGGTACGACGTGGTCCGCGTCAGCGGCGGCACCGAGACCCCCGCCGCCTCCTCGACCAGCAACAACGTCACCGTGACCGGGCTCACCGCCCGGACTGCGTACGACTTCGCCGTCTACGCCCGGGACGCCGCGGGCAACCGCTCGACGCGCTCGGCGACGGTCCGCGTCACCACCGACGCGAGCGGCCCCACGCCGGGCGTCGGCTGCTCGGTCGGCTACAAGGTGGTCGGCCAGTGGCCGGGCGGCTTCCAGGGTGAGATCACCATCCGCAACACCGGCACCACCGCCATCAACGGCTGGAACCTCGGCTTCTCCTTCGCCAACGGCCAGACCATCTCCAACATGTGGGGCGGAACGCCCACGCAGACCGGCTCCAAGGTCAGCGTCGCCCCCGCCGGATACACCGCCGCGATCGCCGCGAACGGCTCCGTCACGCTCGGCTTCACCGGCACCACGGGCAGCACCAACACCGCCCCGAGCGCCTTCACGCTCAGCGGAAACGCCTGCACCACGGCCTGATCAAGGCCCGGCCCCACGGCCGGCGGGGGCACCGCTCCCCGCCGGCCCCGGCCACACCCTCCCGCGCGGGCCCGGCGCTGGGCGGGCCGGCCTTCCGCGCGGGCCCGGGGCATCCCTGTCACCGTCGAGGCGGAGGACGAATGCCGGCTGCGCCTCTCCCTCGCGGGGCACGCCCTGGGCGCATGACGCCTCGAAAGTTTTCGAAGCTTTCGGAGCATTGACCGAAAATTATCGGAGCCGCTAGCCTGCCGCTCGAATCCCCGGACGTCAGTGAAGACGCCGTCCACATCCATGGATTCACCTTGCTTCCCCCACCCAGCCAGAGGGAGCACCACCGTGATCCGAAGGTCGTCGATCCTCAGCCTGTTCGCCGCCGCGGCACTGACCGCCGCCGTCGTGTCCCCCGCGCTCGGCGCCGGTGAGGGACACGGTCCAGGCAGCTCACCGGCGCCCGATGAGCGCAACGCCCGCTGGGTGAGCACCTGGACGTCCATGCCGCAGCTGACGGAGCCGGGCAACATGCCGCCTGCGCCGTTCACCCAGGACGGCTCCGTGCTCACGGACGCCACCCTGCGGCAGACGGTCCACGTCTCCGCGGGCGGCGAGCACATCCGGCTGCGGTTCTCGAACGCTTTCGGAGGTACCGCGCTGCCGATCACCAAGGTGTCCGTCGCGCTGCCGCTCGACGGCAAGGCGGGCACCAGCGCGATCGCCCCGGGGACCACCCGCCAGGTGACCTTCCAGGGCCGCTCCTCGGTCTCGGTCCCGGTGGGGGCGCAGGCGGTGTCCGATCCGCTGGACTTCCCGCTGGCACCGGGGTCGAACCTGACGGCGACGGTGTATCTGGCGACAGGTCAGGCCTCCACCTCGATCACCTCGCACCCCGGCTCGCGTACGACCTCGTACCTGCGCGCCGGGGAGCACGTGACCGACGCCGACCTGCCCGGGGCGACTCCGACCGACCACTGGTACTTCCTCAGTGGCGTCGAGGTCTGGTCCAGGAGCACCACCTCGGCGGCCGTCGTCCTCGGCGACTCGCTCACCGACGGCCGGGGTTCGACGACGAACATGAACAACCGCTGGCCCGACCTGCTGCTGAAGCGCCTCGGAGCCGGGGCGGCCACGTCGAAGACGGCCCTGGTCAACCAGGCGGCCGGCGGGAACCGGCTGCTCAACGACGGCCTGGGCCCCAACGGCCTGGCCCGCATCGACCGTGACGTCCTGGCCCAGAGCGGTGTGGACTGGCTGCTCGTCTTCGAGGGCATCAACGACATCGGTACGGCCGAGGCCACCGCGGCCGCCCAGCGGCGGGTCGCCGCCGACGTGATCGCGGCGTACGAGCAGATCATCACCCGGGCCCACACCCACGGCATCCGCGTGTACGGGGCGACGCTGACCCCGATGGGCGGCAACACCGGCTACGACGACCCGGAGGGCCACCGCGAGCAGGCCCGGCAGACGGTCAACACCTGGATCCGCACGAGCGGGCGCTTCGACAGCGTGATCGACTTCGACCGGACCGTCCGCGACCCGCAGGCGCCCCGGCAGCTCCTGGCCTCCCTGGACACCGGCGACCACCTGCACCTCAACCCCGCCGGCTACCAGGCACTCGCCGACGCGGTCCCCACCCGGCTGTTCCGCCAGTCCCCGCTCCCCCGGGGCTTCGGCTACAACTGACGGCCTGACCGCCGCGATGGCGCGACGCCGGGCGGGACACACGTCCGTGCGCCGCCCGGCGGTGTATCAGCTGAGAAGCTGCCGCCATGACGCTTTTGCCCCGCATCGCCCCCATGCTCGCCACCC
Organism: Streptomyces sp. NPDC006516; assembly: GCF_040611875.1. Lineage (NCBI taxonomy): Bacteria > Bacillati > Actinomycetota > Actinomycetes > Kitasatosporales > Streptomycetaceae > Streptomyces > Streptomyces sp. NPDC006516. Next base: position 171,791 of record NZ_JBEXPD010000001.1, on the reverse strand, counting down.
CCGGCCGTCTGCCGCCCGCCGTCACCGCCGAGGAGTGGGCGTACGAGGTGAAGCAGGACGGCCAGCGCGCCATGGTCTATCTGCCGGGGGACGGCTCGGTGCGGTTGCTCGCCAGGTCAGGGGCCGACATCACCCCGGCCTATCCGGACCTTGCGGCGCTCGGGCCCGCGCTCGACGGCGTGCCCGCCGTCCTCGACGGCGAGATCGTCGCACTGGACCGCGAGGGGCGCAGCGACTTCGAGCGGCTTCAGTCGCGGATGGGGCTCTCCGGATCACCGGCGAAGGCGGCCCGCATGGCCCAGCGGGTCCCCGCCCACCTGGTGCTGTTCGACGCCGTGTTCCTGGGTGACAGGAGCCTCGTTCCGCTGCCGTACGCGGAGCGCCGGGCGGCCCTCGAAGGGCTCGGGCTGCACGGACCGCACTGGTTCACCCCCGCGGTGGTCGTCGGGCACGGCGAGGAGGCCCTGGCCATGACACGGGAGGCCGGGCTGGAAGGCCTGATCGCGAAACGGCTGAACTCGGTCTACGAACCGGGGGTCCGCTCACGCAGCTGGATCAAGATCCGCCATGCCCGCACGGTGGACGTGATCGTCGGCGGCTGGGTGCCCGGCCGGGGCCGGCTGGGCGGCCTGCCCGGCGCGCTGCTGGTCGGCGAGCGGCACGCGGGCGGACTGCGCTACGCGGGCAGCGTCGGTACGGGGTGGAGCGACGCCGAGCGGACCAGGCTCGCCGAGCTGCTGCGGGTCGCCGCGGTCGACACGTGCCCCTTCGACGAGACTCCGCCGGTGTCCGGCGCGCGATGGGTGCTGCCGCGGCTCGTCGGGGAGGTGCGCTACTCGACCCGTACGAGGGCGGGGCGGCTGCGGCAGCCCTCCTGGCACCGGCTGCGACCCGACCTGGCCCCGGACGACCTGGGCTGAGCCGGGGGCCCGGGGGCGGCGTCGGAGCGGCAGCAGGCCGGGCGGCGCGTACCACCGGGCCCAGGAGTCGCCGAGGGGACCGGCGGGCGCGCCGCGTCAGGAGGCGGTCCGCTTCCGGGCGGCCGTCTTGCGGGCCGGCTGCTTCTTGGCCGCCGCCGTCTTCTTGGCCGCCGTCTCCTTCTTCGCAGGGGCGGCCTTCTTCCGGGTGCGGGGCTTGCCCGGAGTCATCTCGTGCACGGTCGCGTCCTCGCCGCGCGTCTCCTTGGCCGCCTTCACCGACGCGTTCAGCGCCGCCATGAGGTCCATGACCTTTCCGGGCTCCTCCTCCTCGCCCCCGGCCGCCGCCGGGAGCGCCTTGCCCTCGGACTTGGCGGCGAGCAGCTCCTCCAGGGCCTCCCGGTAGCGGTCCCGGAATCCGGAGATGTCGTCCAGGGCCATGCTCTCGGTGAGCTGCACGGCCCGTTCGATCTCGCCCTCGTCGAGCTCCGCCTCCTGGGGGGCCAGCGTCTCGGGGCTGCGGATCTCGTCCGGCCAGCGCATCGCGTGCAGCACGATCGCGTCGTCCCGCACCCGCAGCAGGCCGAGCCGCTCACGGTTGTGCCAGGCGAACTTCGCGACGGCGACCTTCGCGCTGCGCTCCAGCGCCCGCCGCAGCAGCGTGTACGGCTTCGCCGCGACCTGGCCGTCGACCGCGAGGTAGTAGCTCTCGCTGATCCGCACGGGGTCGATGCTGTCGGCCTCGACGAACGCGACGATCTCGATGGCCTTCGCCGTCGGCAGCGGCATCCGGTCCAGTTCCTCGTCGGTGACGGGCACGGTCCGGTCCTTGGCGACCTCGTACCCCTTGCCGATCTCGTCCTGGGAGAGGACCTTGCCGTCGACCTCGCACACCTTGCGGGTACGGATCCGGCCCATGTCCTCGCGGTGGTACTGGTGGAAGGAGATCGAGTGGTTCTCGGTGGCCGACACCACCTTGATGGGGATCGTCACCAGTCCGAAGCTGATCGCTCCGGTCCACAGGGGCCGCGGCATCCGTACCTCCAGACCCCCCTGACGGCTTGGCCGGGAGGCGGACCGGGGCGCCTGGAAGGGAGAACCAGCCCGAGAGAGGGCCGAGGCGCGGCCGGGCCACCGCCCGTATCCCCGATCCTCGCGCCCCGGCTCCCGGACCGCATGTGGATCACCGCGTCCGGGTCAGGCTCGCGGCAGGTCCATCTCGGCGACCACCTCGTCCTCGCTCATCTCGCCGGTCCTGCGGAAACCGAGCCGGAGGTAGAAGTCCTCGGGGCCGTGCTCCCCCTGCGTCCAGGTCACGGTGATCCGCTTCTGTCCGCGCCGCAGGAGCTCCTCGCAGACCGCCTCCACGGCGAAGCGCCCGTAGCCCTTGCCCTGCTCGCCGGCGGCGACGGCCAGCCGCCAGAGACCGGAGCGCGGCCGGTCCTCGGGGTTCGCCGGGTCGAACCGTACGTCGAAGAACGCCATCACGAAGCCGACCATCCGGTCCCCGTCGAAGACCAGCCGGGGCCAGGCGGTCTCCGGGTCGGCGTAGGCCTCGGCCAGCGACCGTGCGACGGGGGAGACGAACCGCTCCTGCTCGGGTGCGACCTTCAGGCGGCAGGCTTCGAGGACGTTGTCCGGGGTCACCTTTTCCAGGCGCAGCGTGGCTGTCATACGCGCACCGTACGAGCGTCCCGGGGCATCGGGCCATCGAATTGAACACCCGGCCGGGAGCACCCTCGCGGAGCCCGCCCCGGTTCACCAGGCGGCGGTTCCCTCCGCGTCGAAGAACCCGCCGGTCGGGCCGTCGGCTCCGACCAGGGCCATGCGGACGATGACGTCGGCGCCCTCCTCCACGGTGTTGGTGCCCGTGTGGTGGTTGAGGTCGGTGGCGGTGTAGCCGGGGTCCACGGCGTTGAACCGGATGCCGGGGTAGGCCTTCGCGTACTGCGAGTTCACCATGATCAGCGCGGTCTTGGACGAGTTGTAGTCGAGCGCCGCCACGGTGGACTCGATGCGGTTCGGGTCGGTCGTCGCCGCGATCGAGCCGAGGCCGCTGGCCACGTTGACGACCACCGGGGCCGGACTCGCCTCCAGCAACGGCAGGAAGGCACGGGTCACGCGCACGGCCCCGAAGACGTTGGTCTCGTACGTGTGCCGCATGTCGGCCCCGGTCACCTCGCCCACGGGCTTGAAGACGCCCGCGATCCCCGCGTTGTTGACGAGGACGTCCAGCCCGCCGGCGTCCTTGCGTACGAACTCCGCGGCGGCCTCGACGGAGTCCTCGTCCGTGATGTCGATCCGGACGAAGCGAGCGCCGAGCCGCGCCGCGGCCTCCTCCCCGAGCCGGACGTCGCGCGCCCCGGCGTAGACGGTGTGCCCGGCCTCGACGAGGCGGCGGGCGGTCTCGAAACCGAGGCCCTTGTTGGCGCCGGTGATGAGGGTGGTGGTCATGGCTGTGCTCCCGTGTTCGTCAGGTGATCGGGTACGCCTTCACCCTGCTCGCCGTGCCGGGGAACAGGCAGTACCCGCCGGAGCGGGGGGACTGCCAGTACCAGGCTGTTCCTGAGCCCCACGCGGATACTGGAGGGGTGAGCGCATCCAAGGACGGCAACGACCTGGGCAGGGCCCTGCACGGCTGGCGGGACCGGATCTCCCCGCAGACGGTCGGGCTGCCCGCAGGCGGCGTACGGCGGGCAGCGGGGCTGCGCCGCGAGGAACTGGCCCAGCTGGCCACCCTCTCCGTCGACTACATCACCCGCCTCGAACAGGGCAGGGCCACCTCCCCCTCGCCGCAGGTCCTCGCCTCGCTGGCCCGCGCCCTGCGTCTCTCGGCTGCGGAACGCGCCTACCTGTACCTCCTCGCGGGGCAGCCCGAACCCGGCCCCGGTCACATCTCCACGCACATCCCGCCCGGCCTGCGCCGGCTGCTCGACCAGCTGAGCGGCGCGCCGCTGAGCGTCCACGACGCCGCCTGGAACCTCATCGAGTGCAACCCCTCGTGGGCGGCCCTGTTCGGCGACCCCTCCGCGCTGCGCGGACGCGAACGCAACATTGTCTGGCGGCACTTCACCGGCAGGCACGGCCGGGTCGCCCAGACCCCCGCGCAGCGGGCCGACTTCGAGGCGTCCACGGTCGCCGACCTCAGGGCGGCGACCGCCCGCTACCCGGCGGACCTCGGGCTGCGCTCCCTCGTCAGGGACCTGCGGGAGACCAGCACCGTCTTCGCCGGGCTGTGGGACTCCGGCATCGTGGGCACCCATGCGTCCGGCACCAAGACCGTCCACCACCCGGAGGTCGGCCGGCTCACCCTGTCCTGTGACGTCCTCGTCGCCGCGGGCAGCGATCTGCGGGTCGTCGCCTACACGGCGGCCCCCGGCAGCGAGGCCGCCGCCGCGCTCGGCCTGCTCGACGTCATCGGGACCCAGGCGATGACCTGACCCGGTCGACTCCAGACCTCCCCCATCACTTATTCATACCTTCGTCACAGTTCCGCTTCCTTTCCATGGAAGAGCTCCCGTCGCGCCGTCCGCCGCTGCGAGCATCGCCCCTCGACTGCACGGGAGTTCGGCACGCCTTGGGGGGCACATGGAGAAGCGAAGGACACACGGCAGGCTCAGGATGTCGGCGGGGGCCGCGGTCGTGCTGATGACACTGACGGGGTGCGGCAGCGGCGACGGCACGAGCCAGGACGCGGAGCCCGCGGCGGCGTCGGCCCCACCCACCGGGGTGCGGGCGTTCGCGCCGGCCGACGACACCGCCACTGCCGAGGCCGGCCAGGAGATCGCGATCGAGCCACTGGCCAACGACCTCGTGGCCCTGGAGGGGGGCAACGAGGCGCCCCTCCTGGACACCTACGAGGCGTCCGGGCTCACCGTCACCGTGGAGAGCCCGACGCCCCACGGGACGGTCACGGTCGAGGGCACCTCGCTCACCTACACCCCCGCCGACGGGTACGGCGGTGAGGACGAGTTCACGTACGAGGTCGCGGCGAAGGACGGAGGTCCGGCCGGCGCGAGCGCCGTCGTGCGGATCACCGTCTCCGAGCCCACCCCGTCGCCGACCCCGACGCCCACGCCCACGCCCACGCCCACGGTCGCGCGGGCCCCGAAGGCGAAGGCCACGCCGGTGGCGCCTTCCGTGTACTACAGGAACTGCGACGCCGCACGGGCCGCGGGGGCGGCTCCCGTCCGGCGCGGCGACCCCGGATACGGGCCCCACCTCGACCGGGACGGCGACGGGGTCGCCTGCGAGTAACCCGCATCGTCACGGCGCCAGTCACCTCGCCAACCGCCTAGCCAACCGCCTCGTCAGCCGCCTCCGGCCTTCGCCGGAGGCGGCTGCTCTTTTCCAATCTGCTTCAAGCGCGCTATAAATGAGCAACTTCGAGCACCATTCGCCTGGGTTCACGCAACCCGCATCCGCGAAGGACGCCCATGCCGCTCATATCCACCGGTGACATCACCCACGGCGCCCGGACCGATGCCACGGGCGTCGGGGCCTTCAACGTGGTGCAGATCGAGCACGCCCAAGCCATCGTGAGCGGGGCGGAGGCGGCCGGGCTGCCGGTGATCCTCCAGGTCAGCGAGAACACCGCCCGCTACCACGGCTCCCTCGAACCGATCGGGCTCGCCTCGCTCGCCGTCGCCCGGGCGGCGGGCGTTCCGGTGGCCGTACACCTCGACCACGCCGAGTCGGCCGGGCTGGTGCGCGAGGCCGTCCGGCTCGGCTTCACCTCCGTCATGTTCGACGCGTCGGCGCTCCCGTACGAGGACAACGTGGCCGCGACCCGCGAGATCGCGGCGTACTGCCACGCGCGCGGGGTGTGGGTGGAGGCGGAGCTCGGCGAGATCGGCGGCAAGGACGGCGCGCACGCACCCGGGGTGCGCACCGACCCGGCCGAGGCCCGGGCGTTCGTCGAGGCGACCGGGGTCGATGCCCTCGCGGTGGCGGTCGGGAGCTCCCACGCGATGCTGACCCGCGACGCCGTCCTCGACTTCGCCCTGATCTCCCGCCTGCGCGACGCGGTGGCCGTCCCGCTCGTCCTGCACGGCTCCTCCGGCGTCGGGGACACGGGGCTGGCCGCCGCGATCAGCGCGGGCATGACGAAGGTGAACATCTCCACCCACCTGAACAAGCTGTTCACCAGGGCCGTCCGCACCTATCTGGACGCCCACACCGAGGCGGCCGACCCCCGCGCCTACCTCGGCCCGGCCCGCGACGCCGTCGCCACGGAGGTGACACGCCTGCTGGGCATCCTGGCCCGGCCCGGGCGATAGGGTTCGCTGCGAGCAAGGAGGACCAGGTGGCGGCACACACACGATGGACCCGGCTGCTGGAGATCCTCGGCGACCAGGGCCATCTCGACGTACTCGACGCCGCCGAGCGGCTCGGCTGCTCCGCCGCCACCGTCCGCCGCGACCTGGACGAGCTCGCCCGGCAGAACCTGCTGACCCGCACGCGGGGCGGCGCGGTGGTGAGCACCGTGGCCTACGACCTGCCCCTGCGCTACAAGGCGGCCCGCCGCGCCGACGACAAGCAGCGCATCGCGAAGGCCGCCGCAGAGCTGATCCCCACGGGCTCCACGGTCGGCATCAACGGGGGCACGACCACCTCCGAGGTGGCCAGGGAGCTGGCGGTACGGCCGGAACCGTCGGGCGGCGGCGTGGCGCTGACCGTGGTGACGAACGCGATCAACATCGCCAACGAGCTCGCGGTGCGCCCCCAGGTCAAGATCGTCGTGACCGGCGGGGTGGCCAGGCCGAATTCGTACGAACTCGTCGGCCCTCTGGTCGACACCGTCCTGCGCACCCTCGCGCTGGACTTCACGATCCTCGGGGTGGACGCCGTGCACCCGCGCTTCGGGGCGGCCACGCACGACGAGTCCGAGGCCGGCGCCAACCGCGCGCTCGCCGAGTGCGCGGGCACGGTGATCGTCGTCGCGGACTCCTCCAAGCTCGGCCGCCGGGCCTTCGCCCAGGTCTGCGAGACGAGCGCGGTGTCGGTCCTCGTCACCGACAAGGACGCGCCCGAGGACGTCGTCCAGGAGTTCACCGGTCTGGGGATCGACGTCCTGCGGGTGTGACCGGACGACGCTCTGCGGGCGTGTGACCGGACCGGACGGTCAGCGGTAGTCCTCCGGGTGGCCCTGCATCCAGGTGTTGATCCGGTCCCTGGTACCGATCAGTTCGCTGCGGTGCTTCTCCAGGTTCGGGGTGGAGACGTCTCCGTCCAGCGTGGTGCGCAGGGCGCCGACCCAGGCGATGGGCTCCTTGAAGTGCCCGGGGCCCTTCTTGTCCGCCTTCATCGATGTGTCCAGCCGGTTCAGCTCGTCGTTGACCCGCCCCAGGAAGTAGGCGCAGTTCGCGCCCCCGGGGGCGCAGCCGTCCTGGTAGGTCGCCTGGAGTCCGGCGAACGCGTCACGGACCAGCTCCGGCGCGTTCGGGTCCTCCTGGATGATGAGCGTGGGGGTGGGTGAGGGCGTGGGCATCAGGGACGCCTCCGCCTTGACGGCCGCCGCCTCCGCCGCCGACGGATCCACGTACGGCACGTCGCTTCCCGGCCCGTCCGTGGTGGTCGCCGCGCTGCACCCTGCCAGCAGCGCTCCCAGGATCACGGCCGGTATCGCGGCCCGCAGACCCGTACGCATCAACATGAGGCCCCCCTCGTTCGGTGTGCCCAGACCCTATAGCCAACGGTGCGTCAGCCGGGGGCCAGACCCTGCACGGCGGGGGCGTACAGATCGGCGAGCTGCTCGTGGCCCGGACCGCCGGACCATCAAAAGAAGAGCCACTCCGCGCTATTTGCATATACATGCGCCGCAGTGCATACTCTTCCTATGTCTAAGGTTCTCACCTCCCTGCCCACCGGCGAGCGCGTCGGCATCGCTTTCTCGGGCGGCCTCGACACCTCGGTCGCGGTCGCGTGGATGCGCGACAAGGGTGCCGTCCCCTGCACCTACACCGCCGACATCGGCCAGTACGACGAGCCCGACATCGCCTCGGTGCCCGGCCGCGCGAAGACCTACGGCGCCGAGATCGCGCGCCTGGTCGACTGCAGGGCGGCACTGGTGGAGGAGGGCCTGGCCGCACTCGCGTGCGGCGCGTTCCACATCCGCTCCGGCGGACGCGGCTACTTCAACACCACACCGCTCGGCCGCGCCGTGACCGGCACCCTGCTGGTCCGGGCGATGCTCGAGGACGACGTCCAGATCTGGGGCGACGGCTCGACGTTCAAGGGCAACGACATCGAGCGGTTCTACCGCTACGGCCTCCTCGCCAACCCCCACCTGCGCATCTACAAGCCGTGGCTCGACGCGGACTTCGTCACCGAGCTCGGTGGCCGCAAGGAGATGTCGGAGTGGCTGGTCGCCCACGGGCTGCCCTACCGCGACAGCACCGAGAAGGCCTACTCGACCGACGCCAACATCTGGGGCGCCACGCACGAGGCCAAGACGCTGGAGCACCTCGACACCGGCGTGGAGACCGTCGACCCGATCATGGGCGTCCGCTTCTGGGACCCCTCGGTCGAGATCGAGACCGAGGACGTCACGATCGGCTTCGAGCAGGGCCGCCCGGTGACGGTCAACGGCAAGACCTTCGCCACCCCGGTCGACCTGGTCATGGAGGCCAACGCCATCGGCGGCCGGCACGGCCTGGGCATGTCGGACCAGATCGAGAACCGCATCATCGAGGCGAAGAGCCGCGGCATCTACGAGGCGCCCGGCATGGCGCTCCTGCACGCCGCCTACGAGCGCCTCGTGAACGCCATCCACAACGAGGACACCCTCGCCCACTACCACCACGAGGGACGGCGCCTCGGCCGGCTGATGTACGAGGGCCGCTGGCTGGACCCGCAGGCCCTGATGGTCCGCGAGTCGCTCCAGCGCTGGGTCGGCTCGGCCGTCACCGGCGAGGTCACCCTGCGGCTGCGGCGCGGCGAGGACTACTCGATCCTCGACACCACCGGCCCCGCCTTCAGCTACCACCCGGACAAGCTCTCCATGGAGCGCACCGAGGACTCGGCGTTCGGCCCGGTGGACCGGATCGGCCAGCTCACCATGCGCAACCTCGACATCGCCGACTCGCGCGCCCGGCTGGAGCAGTTCGCGGGCCTCGGCCTCGTCGGCACGTCCCAGGCCTCCCTGATCGGTGCCGCCCAGGCGGCTGCGACCGGCCTGATCGGCACCATGCCCGAGGGCGGCGCCCAGGCCATCGCCTCCCGCGGCGAGGTCTCCGGCGACGACGAGCTGCTGGACCGCGCCGCGATGGAGTTCGGCACCGACTGACGGGCCTCCCGGTCCCCGGGCGCGCCGGCCGGCCCGCCCGGGGACCTTCACGAGGCCGGCCGGCCGGCCGGCCCGCCCGGGGGCGGCCTATCCTCGTAATCTCGGACACGGCGTACGCAGAAGAGCGAAGGTGGCGGCAATGGCGAACGTACCGGCAGCGGCGGTGGCGGCGAGCGGTCTCGTCGGCGGATACGCGATCGCACGCTGGACCGGAAAGCGCCCCCTGGGCGGCGTCGCCCTGGCCGCCGCAGGATCGGTCGCGGCCTACGAGTGGAACCGGCAGTCGGGCGCCAAGGCCGCCACCGGCCTCACCCTCGCCTACGTCGCCGCGTTCGCCGGCTCGCACCCCCTCGCCAAGAAGGTCGGCGCCTGGCCCTCGGTGTTCACCGTCGCGGGAGGCGTGGCCGCCGCCTCGTGGGCCGTCACCCGGCGCGCCGCCTGAGAAATCTCGTGCCCCGGCGGGACGCCTGAGAAATTCCGTGCCCGGGGATTGAACACGGGCGCCGCGGGGTGCGTACTGAAGAGCAACTCCCCGCGTGACCCGGGGGCGTGCCCGTACGACAGGACAGGCACGCCCCCGGTCCGCTCCGGCGCGCGCGGCGGAAGACGTCAGCCCCCGAGCGCCCGTGACACCGAATAGATCACCAGACCCGCCAGCGCACCCACCACGGTTCCGTTGATCCGGATGAACTGCAGATCGCGGCCGATGTGCGCCTCGATCTTCCTGGACGTCTGCTGCGCGTCCCAGCCGGCGACCGTGTCGCTGATCAGCGAGGTGATCTCCGTGCGGTACGTCGTGACGACGTACGCCGCGGCGTCCTCCAGCCAGCCCTCCAGCTTGGCCTGGAGCCGCTCGTCGGTGGCGAGCCTCGCACCCAGCGAGATCAGCGAGGCCCTGGCCCGCAGCCGCAGCTCGCTGCGCTCGTCCTCGGCCGCCGCCATGATCATCGCGCGGACGGACGACCAGGCGGACGCGATGACGTCCTGTACCTCCTGGCGCCCCAGGACCTCCGACTTCAGCCGCTCGACCCGGGCCCGGGTGTCCGTGTCCGTCTGGAGGTCGGCTGCGAAGTCCGTCAGGAACGTGTCGATCGAACCGCGCGCCGGATGGCCCGGCATGTCCCGCATCTCCGTGACGAAGCGCAGCAGCTCCTTGTAGACCCGCTCCCCCACCCGCTTGTCCACGAACCTGGGCGTCCAGCCCGGCGCGCCGCCCTGCACCGCGTCCATCACGGAGTCACCGTGCCGCACCAGCCAGTCGTGTGCCCGTACGCAGACGAGGTCGACGACCCTGCGGTGACCGCCGTCCGCGACGACCTTCTCCAGCATCTTGCCCATGCCCGGGCCGACTTCCACCGCGTCGGCCCGCCGCGTGATCGCCTCCCCGACGACGGCCTGCACGTCGGAGTCCCGCAGCACGGTCAGCGCACCGCGCAACGCGGTCGCCAGCTCGGCGGTCACCCGGTCCGCGTGAGCGGGCTCGGCCAGCCACGTCCCGAGCCGGGCACCGACACCCAGCGCGTGAATTCGGTCACGAACGACGTCTCCGGAGAGAAAATTCTCGCCCACGAAGGAACCGAGTGACTCCCCCAACTGGTCCTTCTTGTTGGGAATGATGGCGGTGTGGGGGATGGGCAGGCCGAGCGGACGCCGGAAGAGCGCCGTGACGGCGAACCAGTCCGCCAGCGCACCCACCATTCCAGCCTCGGCAGCCGCCGCGACGTAGCCCGGCCAGCCGCTTACCCCCGAGTTCTCCGCCCAGGTGGCGAGGACGTACACGAGCGCGACGAGCAGGAGCAGACCCGTGGCGGTGGTCTTCATACGGCGCACACCGCGCCGCTTCTCCTCGTCGGCGGCGGTGTACGCGAACCCGCCGGCCGCCGGCCTCGGCCTCTGCCCGTCCGGAGGCCCGGCCCCCACGGTCGTTCCCTGTCCCGCGTCCTGTTCCATCCGCTCCACCCGTCCGCGTACGCGTCACGCCGTGCCGTACGCATTGTCCCTACCTCACCTACTCCTGGGCCGCACGTCGAGTTCCCCGGGGCCTGCCGCATCATGAAAGCAACCCGATCACCGGGTCGAACATCGCAAGGAGAAACACCACAGATGCCCAGGCGCCAGGGGTATGCCCTGCTCATCGCCCTCGTGGCAGGCACCGCCGCGCTCGCCGCCGCCGTCGCGTTCGGAACCTCGCTGATCACCGAGCAGCGGCGGACACCGCTCACCGGGACCGAGAACCACGCGGCGGCCCGCAACCAGGCCGCACCGGCCCACTCCACCGGCACCTGGGTGGTCACCTGGACCGGAGCCCCCGTCAGCGCCGAGCCGAACGCCGCCCAGGGCTACCCCGGCCGGACCATCCGCAACATCGTGCACACCAGCGTCGGTGGCGACGCCGCCCGCATCACCCTGTCCAACCTCTTCGGCGCCGCACCGCTCGTCATCGACCAGGCCGCCGTCAACACGAGGCCGGTCACCTTCCGCGGCCTGACGACGGTCACGGTCGCCGCGGGCCGACAGGTCGTCAGCGACCCCGTGGTCGTCCCCGTCGCCCCCGACGCCGACCTGGAAGTCACCCTGCGCACCCCGTACGCCGCCGGGCCCGTCACCCAGCACCCCAACACCCACCAGACGTCCTACCTGGCCGACGACGACGGCACCTGGAGCACCACCCGCTGGCGCTACCTCACCGCCGTCGACGTCCGCAACGAGGCGTCGCCCGGCGCGATCGTCGCCATCGGCGACTCACTCACCGCCGGCAGCGGCTCCACCACCGACGCCGACTCCCGCTGGCCCGACCTCCTCGCCGACCGGCTGGGGCACCGCTACGGGGTCGCCAACCAGGGCATCGCGGGCAACCGTCTCCTGCGCGACAGCCCGCTCACCCGCAGCGGCGTACAGAACCTCGGCGGCCTCGGCGCGGCCAACCGCTTCGAACGTGACGTGCTCTCCGTGGCCGGAGCGAAGACCGTGATCATCGCGCTGGGCATCAACGACGTGCAGCAGAGCCCCCAGGAGACCGACCCCCGGCGCATCACCGCCGGACTCCGCGCCCTCACCGAACGCGCGCACGCCCGGCGACTGCGGGTCGTCGGCGCGACCCTGACCCCCTTCCGGGGCTACCCGACCTGGACACCGGAACGCAACGCCGTACGCCTGGCGGTCAACGACGAGATCAGGTCCGGCAGGATCTACGACGCCTTCATCGACTTCGACCGCGCCGTACGCGACCCCTACGCACCCGACCGGATCCTGCCCGAGTACGACTCCGGCGACCGGCTGCACTTCAACGACGCCGGCTACCGCGCGATGGCCCAGGCCATCGACCTCGCCGCGGTGGAGGGCACCCCGAAGGCCGACGTCTTCTGACCTGACCCGCCCCGGCCGTTCCGTACAGAGCGGCCGGGGCCGCTCCGTGCAGAGCGACCTGGCCGTTCCGTGCAGAGCGACCGGTCCCGCTCAGCCGAGCTCCTTGCGCCCGTCCCCCGCGTCCGGGTTCTGCGACCGCAGCCGCTCCCGCTCCTGCTCCTGCTCCTGGAGCCGCCGCTTCTGCGCCTTGCTCCGCTTGCGCTCCACACCGACTCCGCCCATCAGCGCGAATCCCGTGACCCGCACCCGCGGTGAACCCGGCGCCGGTTCCGGATCGTCGTCGAGCTTGGAATGCTCCCCGAAGCCGCCCATGAGGCCGAGGCCCCGCACCTGCACATCGAGGTCGGGCGGCACGGTCACCTGGATACCGCCCATGATCGTGAAGCAGCGGATCTCCACCTCACGCTCCGCGAAACGGGCCTCGCGCAGATCGATCTCGCCGCCGCCCCACATCGCGAACGCCGTGAACTTGGGGCCCACCGTCCAGTGCCCCTTCCGGCTGAACCCTCCCCAGAAGGCGAACCCGCCCGACGACGTGGCACTGCCGCCGATCCGCGCCGGCCAGTCGGCGGACGAACCCCTCGCCGAAACCTCCCCGGTCACCGGCCGGACCGGCGCCGGGAGATCACGCACGAGCGGCTCCAACTCCCCGCGCGTGCGCGCCCTGTACGTCGCGTCGAGCCGCTGCTCGAACTCGTCCATCTCCAGCCGGCCCTCGGCCACGGCCTCCCGCAGTGTCTCCGCGATCCGCTCCCGCTCCGCGTCGGAGGCACGCATGTCCGGGTTTTCACTTGTCATACCGCGCACCCTATAGAGCGATCGCGGAACGGGCCTAGAGACCCGAATCCGACACGTACATCTTCGCGATCACGGACTCGATGTCCGGCTCCCGCACCGACAGATCGACCAGCGGATACTCCGCCGCGATCCGCGCCACCAGCGGCGCCGCCGACCCCGCCGCCGGGAACGCCAGCCACTGCCGCGGCCCCTCCACCTTCACCACCCGCGCCGAAGGCTCCGACCCCAGCTCGATCGGGGGCATCTCACGCTCCAGGTCCACGACCAGCGTGCGTTCGCTCCGCCCCACCTCGTGCAGGCCGGCGAGCGCCCCGTCGTACACCAGACGGCCGTGGTCGATCACCATCACCCGCTTGCACAACTGCTCGATGTCGGTCAGGTCGTGCGTGGTCAGCAGCACCGTCGTCGACCGCTCCGCGTTCAAGTCCCGCAGGAATCCACGCACCTTGGCCTTGGAGATCACGTCGAGCCCGATCGTCGGCTCGTCGAGGTACAGCACCTCCGGATCGTGCAGCAACGCCGCCGCGATGTCCCCCCGCATCCGCTGCCCCAACGACAGCTGCCGCACCGGCACCTCCAACAGGGCGCCCAGATCGAGGAGTTCGACACAGCGGTCCAGATTCTCCCGGAAACGGGCGTCCGGGATGCGGTACATCCGGTGCATCAGCCGGTACGAATCACGCAACGGAAGGTCCCACCACAGCGTCGTACGCTGCCCGAACACCACCCCGATCCGGTGGGCCAGCTTCGTACGCTCCCGGGCCGGATCGATCCCCGCGACCCGCAACCGGCCCCCGCTCGGCGTGAGGATGCCCGTCAGCATCTTGATCGTCGTCGACTTGCCCGCCCCGTTCGGCCCGATGTAACCGACCATCTCCCCGCGCGGCACCCGGAAACTGATCCCGTCCACCGCCCGCACCTCGCGCCGCTCCCGGCGCATGAAACCCGTCCTGCGGCGCACGTCGAAGACCTTCTCGACGCCGTCGAGCTCGATGAAGTCCATCTCGTCCACGCCCACTCCTCAGCTTCCCGTACTGCGGTAGGAGCGAAGCCCCACCCGCCACGCCAGACCCGCAAGCACCCAGCACCCCACCGCCACCAGCGGCGGCAGGAACGCCACCCACCGCGGCAGATCCAGCGGATAGTCCCGGCCCAGCACGTAGAGGGCCGGCAGCCAGCTCACGAACGCCAGCGGCACCACGAACGTCACCCCGCGCACCAGGTCCTTCGCGAACACCGACGGCGGATACTGCAACAACGTCGTCCCGCCGTACGTGAACGCGTTCTGCACCTCGGAGGCGTCCTGCGCGAAGAACTGGAACGCCGCCCCCACCACGAACACCGCCCCGAACACGGCCGCCCCGCTCAGCACCATCATCGGCAGCATCGCGACCTTCAGCGGCGTCCACTCGATGTCCAGCACCAGCAGCGCATAGCCCAGCACCAGCAGCCCCTGCGTGATCCGCCCCAGCCTCCGCAGCGCGAACCGGTCGGCGGCCACCTGCGCCAGCACCGGGACCGGACGCACCAGCAGGGTGTCCAGCGTCCCGTCCCGCACCCGCCGCCCCAGCCGGTCCATCGAGCCCAGCACCAGGTCCGCCAGCCCGAACGCGGTCGCCGACGTCCCGTACAGCAGTGCGATCTCCGGCAGCGTGAAGCCGCCCAGCACGTCGACGTGCGTGAACATCAGCATGATCGTGACGAAGTCGAAGCCCGTCGCCACGAAGTTCCCCACGGCCGTCATCACGAACGACGCGCGGTACGCCATCGTCGAACGCAGCCACATCGCCACGATCAGCCCGTACGCCCGCACGCCCTCGACCCCCCGCGAGCGCTCGGCGAAGACGATCCCCGGCTCCGCGGCGACGGCGCCCTCCACCCCGGCCTCAGCCACCCTGGACCACCACCCTCCTGGTCGCCACCGACTGCAGAAGCCGACCCGCGAGCAGCAGCGCCACCGCCCAGCCGGTCTGGAAGGCGTACGCCCCCGCCAGATCCCAGCCCGCGTACGTACCGAGGAACACATCGGCCGGCACCTGCAAGAGGGACGACCACGGCAGTGCGCGGGCCACGTCGCCGAGCGCGCCGGGGAACAGATTCAGCGGCAGCAGCATCCCGGAGAAGAACAGCCCGGCCAGCCAGGCGATCTGCATCGCCCCCGCCCCGTCCATCAGCCAGAAGGCCGACAACGCCACCAGGAAACGCACCGCGAAACTCACCACCACCCCCAGCGCCACCGACACCAGGAACGCGAGCCAGGTCCACGCGGAGTCCGGCAGCGCCAGATCGAAGGCCAGCGCGCCCAGCACCATCGGCACGATCCCGCGGCCCAGCAGATGGAACGCGGCCCGGCCCAGGTCCCCCGCCATCCACCACAGCTGCAGATCGGCGGGCCGGTACAGATCGACCGCGATGTCACCCGTACGGATCCGCTCCATCAGCTCGTCCTCGAAGCCGCCGCCCATCATCGCGCAGGTCATCAGCAGGGCCTGACCCAGCCACACATAGGTCAGCGCCTGCGACATGTCGTACCCGCCGAGGTGCGGACGCTCGTCCCACAGGGCGATGTAGGTGTACGCCATGATGAAACCGAAGACGGTGTTGGTGAACACCCCCGCGAGCGTGGCCACCCGGTACGTGGCGTACCGCCGGAACCCCCCGGCCGCCACCACTGCATAGAGCCGCACCCCGCCCCCCTCTCCTGGCCCAAAGCGCACGACCCTAGTCGACGGCCCCTCAGCGCCGCGACCCCATTTCCGCTGCGCCGGTTCCGAGGGTTATCCGTCCGAAAAGTGCACTATGGGATAATCATCCGCAGTCGAGGAGCCTCCCACTCATGAACCACGAGCCACCGCAGCACGGCGGAGACCCTGGTCAGCAGCCCCCTCAAGGCTGGGCCCCCCGGGACGCCTCGACTGCGGCCGCCACCCCCGACCCCCAGCGCCCGGACGGCGCAACAGCCACCAAGGGGCGCACAAAACGCCCCAAGCGGCCCAAGCGCACCGGCTGGCGCCGGATCATCCCCACCTGGCGCATGGTCCTCGGCGGCGTCCTCCTCCTCGCCCTCCTCCTCGTCGGCGGCTTCATCGCCGGATACCAGATGATCGACATCCCCGCCGCCAACGCCGCCGCGACCGCACAGGCCAACGTCTACGTGTACGCGGACGGGAAGACCGTCATCGCCCGGGACGGTGAGATCAACCGCGAGAAGATTTCGCTGGACCGCATCCCCCCCACCATCCAGCACGCCGTACTCGCCGCCGAGGACCGGGACTTCTACTCCGAGGACGCCATCGACATCAAGGCCACCCTCCGCGCCGGCTGGAACACCGTCACCGGCAAGGGCAGGCAGGGCGGTTCCACCATCACCCAGCAGTACGTCAAGAACTACTACCTCGGCCAGGAACAGACCGTCATCCGCAAGGCCAAGGAGTTCTTCATCTCCATCAAGCTCGACCGCGAGAAGAGCAAGGACGAGATCCTCGAGGGCTACCTCAACACCAGCTACTTCGGACGCAACGCCTACGGCATCCAGGCCGCCTCCCACGCCTACTACGGCAAGGACGTCGAGGACCTCGACGCCGGCGAAGGCGCCTACCTCGCCTCCCTGCTCAACGCCCCCAGCTCGTACGACGTCGTCGCCCACCCCGAGAACAAGAAAGCCGTCCTCGCCCGCTGGGACTACGTACTCGACGGCATGGTCAAGCACGACTGGCTCAGCGCCGCCGACCGCGACGCGATGACCTTCCCCGTCCCCGACAAGGCCAAGCCCGCCACCGCACTCTCCGGCCAGCGCGGCTACATCGTCCAGGCGGTCGAGGACTACCTCGCCGCCAACAAGATCATCGACGCGGACACCCTCGCCACCGGCGGCTACCGCATCACCACCACACTCCAGCAGAAGAAGCAGGACGCCCTCGTCGAAGCCGTCAAGGACAACGTCCTCTCCAAGACCAGCGACGACCGCGCGGCCGACCGCAACGTCCGCGCCGGAGGCGCCTCCATCGACCCCGCCAACGGCCACGTCGTCGCCCTCTACGGCGGAATCGACTACACCAAGCAGTTCGTCAACAACGCGACCCGCCGCGACTACCAGGTCGGATCCACCTTCAAACCGTTCGTCCTCGCCGCCGCCCTCGCCAACGGGTCCACCACCCAGAAGGACCGGGCCATCACCCCCAACACCCGCTACGACGGCACCAACGAACGCACCGTCCAGAGCTCCACCGGGTCCACCGGCTACTCCCCCGCCAACGAGGACGACGTCGACTACGGCTCCATCACCGTCCGCGAGGCCACCGACAAATCCGTCAACGCCGTCTACGCCCAGATGGCCCAGGACGTCGGCCCCCAGGAGGTCAAGGACACCGCGATCGCCCTCGGCATCCCCCAGGACACCCCCGACCTCACGGCCTCCCCCTCCATCGCGCTCGGCCCCGCCACCGCCAGCGCCGTCGACATGGCCTCGGCCTACGCCACCCTCGCCGACCACGGCAGGCAGCGCCCCCACACGCTCGTGGCCAGGATCAGCAAGGACGGCACCGAGCTGGACCTCCCCGCACGGAAGACCCGGCAGGCCATCAGCCGCGAAGCCGCCGACACCACCACCTCCGTCCTGCGCAGCGTCGTCGACGGCGGCACCGGCACCGCCGCCCTGGCCGCGGGCCGCCCCGCCGCGGGCAAGACGGGCACCGCCGAGGAGGACAGGGCCGCCTGGTTCGCCGGCTACACCCCCGACCTCGCCACCGTCATCGCCGTCATGGGTCAGGACCCCGACACCGGCGTCCAGAAACCGCTCTACGGAGCCCTCGGCCTCGCCCGCATGAACGGCGGCGGGGCCCCCGCCCAGACCTGGGCCGCCTACACCCGGGCCGCCCTGGAAGGCAGCGCGGTGCAGGCGTTCGAGCTGGAGGCCGACGAAGGCCCGGAGGAGCCCGACCCCGACGAGAGCACGGGAGAGGACGAGGACACCGAGGAAGCGGAAGGAGGCGACACCGAGGAGGCCGGGGAGAGCGACGACCCACCGGGCCGCGAGAGCTCCCGCGAGGACCAGGACGGCACCCGGTCACGCACCCCGGACGCCACCTCCGGCACGACCCGCGACCGCCAGGAACCCGGCACCGCCACCCACGCGGACGCACCCGCCCGCACCACCACCGGCCAGGGACCCGGCACCACCGACGACAGCCACCCCGGCAGTGACACGACCGGCGGTGACAGGACGAGCGGCGACAGGGCAGAGCGGGGCCGGAAAGAAGGCGCGCGAGCCGAAGACGGCCGAACCGGCGGCAGCAGGACGCAGGACGGGCGGACCGAGCACAGGCCGACCGGGAACGAGCGGACCAGCGACACGGCGCCCGCGCACCTCCCGGTCCGCCCCTGAGCCCCGCCCCGACGCCGGGACACCCCTCAGTGCCCCGAGGTCGCCTTCAAACCCACCACAGCCACCAGCAACAGACAGACGAAGAAGATACGGGCGGCCGTCACCGGCTCGTTCAGCACCACCATCCCCAGCACCGCCGCACCCGCCGCACCGATCCCGACCCACACCCCGTACGCCGTCCCGATCGGCAGAGTCTTCGCCGCATGCGACAGCAACACCATGCTGGACACGATCCCCAGACCGGTGAACACACTCGGCCACAAACGGGTGAACCCCTCGGTGTACTTCATCCCGATCGACCAGCCCACTTCCAGCAGACCGGCCACGACCAGCAGAACCCACGCCACGACAGCACCTCCACGACGAAACACGCGAACAACACGGGTGCGTCGTCTTTGCGGAAACCCGGTACGGCGCGTCTCGTCGGGGTCACA
Organism: Streptomyces sp. NPDC006516; assembly: GCF_040611875.1. Taxonomy (NCBI): domain Bacteria; kingdom Bacillati; phylum Actinomycetota; class Actinomycetes; order Kitasatosporales; family Streptomycetaceae; genus Streptomyces; species Streptomyces sp. NPDC006516. The sequence goes on along the minus strand of NZ_JBEXPD010000001.1, from coordinate 152,606 downwards.
CCACCGTAGCAACAAACAGGGAGAGGGCCCGGTGACAACCGTCACCGGGCCCTCTCGCCACTACCGCCTACAGATACAGCCCGGTCGAATCCACCGAACCCTCGAAGCGGTCCGCCGCCACAGCGTGCAGATCCCGCTCGCGCATCAGCACGTACGCCACACCACGGACCTCGACCTCGGCCCGGTCCTCCGGGTCGTACAGCACCCGGTCACCCGGCTCCACGGTCCGCACGTTCTGACCGACCGCGACCACCGCGGCCCACGCCAGCCGCCGGCCGACCGCAGCCGTCGCCGGAATCAGGATGCCCCCGCCCGACCGCCGCTCGCCCTCCGGCGAATCGGACCGGACCAGCACACGATCGTGCAGCATCCGGATCGGCAGCTTGTCGTCGGTGTTGCTCATGCCGTTGTCGCTCACGACCCGAAACCTACCTGCCCCGAGGCACCGAGCACGCCCCAGGGCCGACCCGAAACGGCCCTCAGCGCTTCCTGCCCCGCACCGAGACCGTCAGCAGGGCCACCGCGCCGGCCACCACCACCGCCGCCGGAATCACCCTCGCCAGCCGCGGCTTACCGTCCTCGCCCACGAACTGCGCCTTCACGTCCGACACCGACCGGTTCACCGCGACGAACGCACGCCCGGCCGTCCGGTCCACCGTCGACGCGACCTTGGCCTTCGCGTCACCGATCATCGTCTTCGGGTGCACCCGCACCCCGATCTCGTCCAGCACCACCGCAAGCTGCGCACGCCTGCTGATGATGTCCGCCTCGATCTGCGCAGGGGTCCTGGTATCCGACACTGCGCCGCCTCCGTGGTCGTCGTCGGGTAAACCTTCATCGACAGTCTGTCAGCTCGGCCGCTCCTCCACCCGGCGGCACCCCCTATTACGCTCGGTGCCACACACTCCGTGCGCCACTCGAGGAGAGACATGAGCGAGCGACTGCAGACCGGCGACCCCGCCCCCGCCTTCACCCTTCCGGACGCCGACGGAAAAGAGGTCTCGCTCGCGGACCACAAGGGCCGCAAGGTCATCGTCTACTTCTACCCCGCCGCTCTTACCCCCGGTTGCACCAAGCAGGCCTGCGACTTCACCGACAACCTCGACGTCCTCGCCGCAGCCGGATACGACGTCATCGGCGTGTCGCCCGACAAGCCGGAGAAGCTCGCCAAGTTCCGCGAGAAGGAGAACCTCAAGGTCACCCTGGTCGGCGACCCCTCCAAGGAAACCCTGGAGGCGTACGGCGCCTACGGCGAGAAGAAGCTCTACGGCAAAGTGGTGACGGGCGTCATCCGATCCACGATCGTCGTCGACGAAGAGGGCAAGGTGGAGCGGGCCTTCTACAACGTCAAGGCGACAGGCCACGTGGCCAAGATCCTCAAGGACCTCGCCGTCTGAGGCCGGATTCGTGGGGGTCCTGGCCGAAACATGCTGTGAGCGAGATCGCATTCACCAGCCGATCCGGTTTGCAGACGCCAAGACCGCGCAGAAGCCTTTCCTGGAACACCGTTCGACGAAAGGACCCGGCCATGGCGGCCTCCGACCCCCACCAGGCGGCCGACCCTGAAGCGGTCAAACGCCACCCCGCGCTCTTCCGGGCCATCAGAAAACGCCAGAACCCCCGCCTCCGCCGGACCGACATCACCGTCACCGACGACCAGGCGGTCAAGCGCGCGGTCAAGGCGGCATCACTCGGTAACGCCATGGAGTGGTTCGACTTCGGCATCTACTCCTACCTGGCCGTCACCATCGGGCACGTGTTCTTCCCCTCCGGGAACGACACCACCCAGCTCCTCTCGTCGTTCGCGACCTTCGCCGTGGCCTTCCTCGTCCGGCCCCTCGGCGGCATGTTCTTCGGCCCCATGGGCGACAAGATCGGCCGCAAGAAGGTCCTCGCCCTCACCATGATCCTCATGGCGATCGGCACCTTCGCGATCGGACTCATCCCCTCCCACGGCACCATCGGCGTATGGGCCGCGGTCCTGCTCATCTTCTTCCGCATGCTCCAGGGCTTCTCCACCGGCGGCGAATACGGCGGCGCGTCCACCTTCATCGCCGAATACGCCCCCGACAAGCGCCGCGGCTTCTTCGGCAGCTTCCTCGAATTCGGCACACTCGCCGGATACGTCGGCGCCGCCGGACTCGTCACCCTGCTCTACGCCCTCCTGGACGACCCCCAGATGGAGTCCTGGGGCTGGCGCATCCCCTTCCTCGTCGCCGGACCCCTCGGCCTCGTAGGCCTCTACCTGCGACTCCGCCTCGACGAGACCCCGGCCTTCCAGAAGCTGGAGGGCGGCACCACCCACGCCACCGAAGCCGCCGACCACGTCGAGACCACGGCCAAGGGCGACCTCGCCAAGATCTTCCGCCAGTACTGGCCGACTCTCATCCTCTGCATCGCCCTCGTCGGCGCGTACAACATCGCCGACTACATGCTGCTCTCGTACATGCCGACGTACCTCTCCGACGAGCTCGGCTACAGCGAGACCCACGGGCTGCTCATCCTGCTCGGCGTCATGGTGTTCCTGATGCTGATCATCAGCCAGTTCGGCAAGCTCTCGGACCGCTTCGGCCGCAAGCCCCTGCTGATGGCGGGCATGCTCGGCTTCCTGTTCCTGTCGCTGCCGGCGTTCCTGCTGATCCGCCAGGGCAGCATCCCGGCGATCATCATCGGCATGCTGATGCTGGGCCTCTCACTGGTCTGCATGCTGGGCACCATGTCCGCCGCGCTCCCGGCACTCTTCCCGACGAACGTCCGCTACGGGTCCCTGTCGGTCGGCTACAACCTCTCGGCCTCGATCTTCGGCGGCACGACGCCGCTGGTGATCACCGCCCTGATCAGCTGGAGCGGCTCGAACCTGATGCCGGCGTACTACGCCATGGCGGCGGCGCTGGTCGGCGTGATCGCCGTGGCCTGCATGAAGGAGACGGCGAACAAGCCCCTGGCCGGCTCACCTCCCTCGGTCGAGACGGAGGAGGAAGCGGCGGAACTGGTCCACGCCCAGAGCCCGGACCCGAAGTTCTGACCCCCGTCCCCCCGGAAGGGCCCGTACCGCCACGAAGCGGTACGGGCCCTTCCACATCTCATCGCATTGCGGACGTGATCATCCGATTAACGGTTCGTTGCTCCGTACGAGGCCGCGAACGCGCGGCCGGATGCGGAGGGGACATGCCGGTAAGCCCGTACACGCGAGAGCGCCTCATGGAAGCGGCCTCGTCGTCACGGACACTCTCGGAGGCGCTGACGAAGCTCGGGGTGGACCCGAAGAGCTCGTCGCGGCGATACCTCCTCGACCGCATGAAGAAGATGGGCATCAGCACCGGTCACTTCGAGCGTGAGGGTGCTCGGTGGACCAGGGAGATCCTCGAACCAGTGGTGGCCGTGTCGAACAGCTTGTATGAGGTACTCCATCGACTCGGCCTCGAAGCGGTGGGGGGCCACCACACGAACATCACCCGCCGCATCAGGACGTACGGCATCGACACCACGCACTTCACTCGGCCTTCCAGGGCTGGAATGAAGCAGCGTCGCCGCACTCCCGAGATGTTGCTGGTGGAAGACGCGGCACCGCACGCTCGTCGCATTCCCGGCGTCCGGCTCAAGGCGGCCATGTCAGAACTCGGCATCGTGGAGCGGTGCGCCCTGTGCGGGACCGAACCGATCTGGCAAGGTCTCCCACTGCCGCTCGAGGTGGACCACATCAACGGAATCTGGCGCGACAACCGTCTGGAGAATCTGCGGCTCCTGTGCCCGAACTGCCACTCGACCACCGACACATATCGCGGTCGCAGCAAGGGACGCCGCGCGGGACGTGCAAGTCGATGACCGAGCGCAAGCAGTACACCCGTGAGCGGCTGATCGAAGCTGCGGCACGCTGCTCGAACATCGACGACGTCATAGCCTTCTTCGGTACTCATCCGCGCCAGCAGCTCCGCCGCTATCTGCTACGCCGGTTCGGCCACTACGGAATCGACGTCTCCCACTTCGACCACCGCCGTTCCGACACGGTCGCCTCACGTCCGACCCGGGCCAGGCTCGGCGAGGCCGTGGCAAGCTCCCACTCCTTGGCGGAGTTGCTGCGCACGCTGGGGCGCAGGGACAACAGTCACCAACGAAAGCTCCTACGCCAGTGGATCGCGCAAGAAGGCATGACGACCTCCCACTTCCTGGGCCAGGCACACCAGCGCGGCAGGCCCGCCCCGACGCCCACCAGGCGCCCCGAGGATCTGCTCGTCAAGCACGAAGGCAGGCGCCGCACTAGGACCGGGCTGTTGCGTCGAGCCCTCTCCGAGATCGGTGTACCCGAGCAATGTGACGGGTGCGGCACGGATCCGGTCTGGCGTGGACTTCCGATCACCCTGGAGATCGACCACATCAACGGCGACTGGAGCGATGACCGCGCCGAAAACCTGCGGCTACTGTGCCCGAACTGCCACGCGATCACGACCACGTGGTGCCGAGGGGGCGGAGGCCGGACGGCACACCGCTGATACTCGCTTACCACCTCCACAGCCCGCCCGGTACGATGACAGGCGGCTAGCGGCGGTGGTGCAATGGCGACACAGCAGACTTAGGATCTGTGGCCCGTGAAAGGGCTTGAGGGTTCGAATCCCTTCCGCCGCACGACAAACGACCTGCGAATCGAAGGTTCGATTCGCAGGTCGTTTCCGTGCTGGGTGGCTCACCCCACCAGTTCCCGCACCACCGGCACCAGCGCCCGGAACGCCTTGCCGCGGTGGCTGATCGCGTTCTTCTCCGCCGGGGTCAGCTCCGCGCAGGTCCGGGTCTCGCCCTCCGGCTGGAGGATCGGGTCGTAGCCGAAGCCGTAGCCGCCTGCCGGGGCGTGGCGCAGGGTGCCTTCGAGGCGGCCCTCGACCACGCGTTCCGTGCCGTCGGGGAGAGCCAGGGCCGCGGCGCAGGCGAAGTAGGCCCCGCGGTGGGGGTCGGAGATGTCGCCGAGCTGGGCGAGGAGCAGGTCCAGGTTGGCCTTGTCGTTGCCGTGGGCTCCGGCCCAGCGGGCCGAGAAGATGCCGGGGGCCCCGCCGAGTACGTCGACGCAGAGGCCGCTGTCGTCGGCGATCGCGGGGTGGCCGGTGGCCCGGGCCAGGGCGTGGGCCTTGAGGAGGGCGTTCTCGGCGAAGGTGACGCCGGTTTCCTTGACGTCGGGGATGTCGGGATACGCGTCCGCGCCGACGAGGTCGTGGGTGAGACCCGCGTCGGCGAGGATCGCGTGGAGTTCGGTGATTTTCCCGGCGTTGCGGGTGGCGAGGATCAGACGCGTCATGCGTCGATTATCGCTGCCTGCTACGGGGTGCAGACCTTGCCGATCTCCGTGGCGGCGTCCGTGACCGGGGTGATGTCGGGCGTCGCGTCGCCCTTCTGGATGGAGTCGCGGACGTTGGTGACGCCGGTCTGGAGGTCGTCGACGGCCTTGCCCAGGTCGGCGTTGTCCGTGGTGTCGCCGAGGTTGTCGAGTTCCTTGTCGATCTGGTCCAGGGCTTCGGTCGCCTGCGTCGGGTCGTCGGAGGCGGTGGATATGGCCTGCTGGAGGTTGTCGACGCTGGTGGCGATGGCGTCGGCGGTGCGGACGCAGTCCAGGGCCTTGTCAACGGCGCCACAGCCAGCGGCGGCGGTGAGGGTCAGCAGGGTGGCCGTGACGGCGAGTGCGGTGCGGTGGTGGCGGCGCGAGGCCATGGTGCGGTCCCTCCCCGGGGGCGGATACGTGGACGGACGCACGGTTCGACCCGTGCGCCCGTACTCGTTACGACGCTGTGCGCTGCGTATTTGGTTGCTTCTTTACTCGCCGAGTGTGCGGGCGAGTGCCGCTTCCTGGAGCTTGGCCAGGTCGGCGCAGCCGGCGGTGGCGAGGTCGAGGAGGGCGTTGAGCTCGGCGCGGTCGAAGGGTTCGGCCTCGGCGGTGCCCTGGACCTCGACGAAGCGGCCGTCGCCGGTGCAGACGACGTTCATGTCGGTCTCGGCGCGGACGTCCTCCTCGTAGCAGAGGTCGAGGAGGGGGGTGCCGTCGACGATGCCGACGCTGATGGCGGCGACGGTGCCGGTGAGGGGCTTGCGGCCGTGCTTGATGATCTTCTTGCCCTGGGCCCAGGCGACGGCGTCCGCGAGGGCGACGTAGGCGCCGGTGATGGCGGCGGTGCGGGTTCCGCCGTCGGCCTGGAGGACGTCGCAGTCGAGGACGATGGTGTTCTCGCCGAGGGCCTTGTAGTCGATGACGGCGCGCAGGGAACGGCCGATGAGGCGGCTGATCTCGTGGGTGCGTCCGCCGATCTTGCCCCGTACGGATTCGCGGTCGCCGCGGGTGTTGGTGGAGCGGGGCAGCATGGAGTACTCGGCGGTGACCCAGCCTTCGCCGCTGCCCTTGCGCCAGCGGGGGACGCCTTCGGTGACGGAGGCGGTGCAGAAGACCTTGGTGTCGCCGAAGGAGATGAGTACGGAGCCTTCGGCGTGCTTGCTCCATCCGCGTTCGATGGTGACGGGTCGGAGCTGTTCGGGGGTGCGGCCGTCGATACGAGACATGGCGCCGAGCCTATCGGCTGTGGCGGCGGGGTCCGTTCGGGTGCATGACGGGTGCGCGGCGGGTGTATGGCGGGGCGCGCGGCGCGGGCGTGTGCGGTGGTGTGCGCGGGCGCGCGTGGCCGGCATGCGCGGGCGCGGGTGCGGGTGTGTGTGGCGGGTGCAGCGCAGGCCCCGCTCCGGGCCGGTGGGGCGGGGAGGGGGCCTGTGTGCGGACGTGGGTGGGCCGGCGGGGTCAGCCGGTCACATCATGTCTTCGATGTCGGCGGCGATGGGGTCGGCGTCGGTTCCGATGACGACCTGGATCGCGGTGCCCATCTTGACGACGCCGTGGGCTCCGGCGGCCTTGAGCGCGGCTTCGTCGACCTTGCTGGGGTCGTGGACCTCGGTGCGGAGGCGGGTGATGCAGCCTTCGATCTCGTCGATGTTCTCGATACCGCCGAGCCCGGCGACGATCTTCTCAGCCTTGCTGGCCATGTCCTTCTCCCTGGTCTGTGCGTGCGTGGGGCGGCCCACCGTGGGTCCGTTTCGTCACGGTAACGCACGGTTGGCCCAACTTCACGGGCGGGTAACCGCGCTGTCCCCAATGATGACGATCACCGGCGCCCTGCCTTCCGGCCGGGCTCCGCACCGTATCGCAACTGGTCTACACCAGTTTGCAACGACCGCCAAACCTGGCGTGTTCCGGGAGGATGCCGATGAGTTCGAACGCGGCGACACAACCGCAGCGGAAATGGTGGAACGGGCCGGTCCAGGGCTTGCAGAAGGTCGGCCGCAGCCTGCAGCTGCCGGTGGCCGTACTGCCCGCCGCGGGCCTTCTCGTCAGCCTCGGCAACCTCTTCGACTCCTCGCTGCACGGCGCCTTCTGGGACAAGTTCGCGAAGGTCCTGCTCAACGGCGGTACGGCGATCCTCGACGGGGAGGTGGGCCTGCCGCTGCTCTTCTGCATCGGTGTCGCGATCGGCTTCGCCAAGAAGGCGGACGGCTCGACGGCGCTCGCCGCCGTCGTCGGCTTCCTCGTGTACCGGGGCGTGCTGGCGGCCTTCCCGGTGGACGACACGGTGACCGAGGCGACGCCGGACGGGGTGCCGCAGAACCCCGGGGTGCTGGGGGGCATCATCATCGGCCTGCTGACCGCCGTGGTCTGGCAGCGTTACCACCGCACCAAGCTGGTCGACTGGCTCGGCTTCTTCAACGGCCGACGCCTGGTCCCGATCCTGATGGCGTTCCTCTGCGTGATCCTGGGCGTGCTGTTCGGCCTGCTGTGGCAGCCGGTGGGTGACGCGCTGACCTGGTTCGCCAAGCAGCTGATCGATCTGGGCGCATGGGGTGCAGCGATCTTCGGTTTCGCCAACCGGCTGCTGATCCCGATCGGTATGCACCAGTTCCTGAACACATTCTTCTGGTTCCAGGCGGGCGAGTTCACCGGCGACGACGGCGGCACGGTCCAGGGCGACATCTCGCGGTTCTTCGCCGGGGACCCGTCGGCGGGACAGTTCACCTCGGGCTTCTTCCCGATCATGATGTTCGGCCTGCCGGCCGCGGCGCTGGCCATCGCCCACTGTGCCCGTCCGGAGCGGCGCAAGGAAGTGTCCGGCCTGATGCTGTCGGTGGCGCTGACGTCGTTCGTGACCGGGGTGACGGAGCCGCTGGAGTTCTCGTTCCTCTTCGTCGCCCCGCTGCTGTACGGGGTGCACGCGATCCTGACCGGTGTGTCGATGGGCGTGACCTGGGCGTTCGGGGTGCATGCGGGGTTCAGCTTCTCGGCGGGGTTGATCGACTACGTCGTCAACTGGCATCTGGACACGAAACCCTGGCTGATCATCCCGATCGGGCTGTGCTTCGCGGTCGTCTACTACGCGATCTTCCGGTTCGCGATCACGAAGTTCAATCTCCAGACCCCTGGGCGGGAGCCCTTGGAGGAGGAGGAGAAGATCGAGGAGGACCTCACGAAGTAGGCGCCTCCGCCCTCTTCGAAGGCCCCCGGACCACCTGGTCCGGGGGCCTTCGCCGTGTCACCCAGGGTGGCGGCGGAACTACGCGGCAAAACGGGTGACATTCGCAGGTTCCTTATCTAACCCTCACCGTGCTAAAACTGGTCTACACCACTGAGTGGTCCAGACCACGCGCGCGTTTTCCCGCCGCGTTCCTCGAGTCGCCGCCCCCGAAAAATCCCTGTCCCTGGCGGCGCCTTGCCAACTGGAGGAAGTTGATGAGTACGGACACCGCTCCGGCCGCCCCCGCGAAGAAGCGGGGCGCCGGCGTGATGGCTGTCATGCAGCGCATCGGCCGCAGCCTCATGCTGCCGGTCGCAGTTCTGCCCGCGGCCGCGCTGCTGGTCCGGCTCGGCAATGCCGACATGCTCGGCCGCGAGTCGTTCCCCACCGTCATCACCAAGCTGGCCGGCTACATGGCCGCCGGCGGTGGCGCGATCCTCGACAACATGGCCCTGCTGTTCGCGGTCGGCATCGCCATCGGCTTCGCCAAGAAGTCGGACGGCTCGACGGCCCTGGCCGCCGTGACCGGCTACCTGGTCTTCCAGAAGGTGCTGGCCACCTTCACCGACAGCAACCTGCCGCAGGTCGCGAGCGTCGTCGACGGCAAGATCGTCATGAACGACGCCCCGGTCAACGCCGGTGTGCTCGGCGGTGTCGTGATGGGCATAGTCGTGGCCCTGCTGTACCAGAAGTTCTACCGGACGAAGCTTCCCGACTGGGCGGGCTTCTTCAGCGGCCGTCGCCTGGTCCCGATCCTTTCGGCCTTCGCCGGTCTGGTCATCGGCATCATCTTCGGCGTGATCTGGCCGGTGCTCGGCACGGGTCTGCACAACTTCGGTGAATGGCTGGTCGGTTCCGGTGCGGTCGGCGCGGGCATCTTCGGTGTCGCCAACCGCGCGCTGATCCCGGTCGGCATGCACCACCTGCTCAACTCCTTCCCGTGGTTCCAGGCCGGCGAGTACAACGGCGCCCACGGTGACATCGCCCGCTTCCTCGCGGGTGACCCGCAGGCCGGGCAGTTCATGACCGGCTTCTTCCCGATCATGATGTTCGCCCTCCCGGCGGCCTGCCTGGCGATCGTCCACTGTGCCCGTCCGGAGCGCCGCAAGGTCGTGGGCGGCATGATGTTCTCCCTCGCGCTGACCTCGTTCGTCACCGGTGTGACCGAGCCGATCGAGTTCACGTTCATGTTCATCGCTCCGGTGCTGTACGCGATCCACGCGGTCCTGACCGGTGTCTCGATGGCGCTGACCTGGGCCCTCGGCATGAAGGACGGCTTCGGCTTCTCCGCCGGTCTGGTCGACTTCCTGCTGAACCTGGGCATCGCGTCGAAGCCCTGGCTGCTGGTGCTGGTCGGCCTCTGCTTCGCGGTCGTCTACTACGTGGTCTTCCGGTTCGCGATCACGAAGTTCAACCTGCCGACTCCGGGCCGTGAGTCCGACGAGGAGCTCGCCGAGCTCCAGAAGGCCGAGGCCAAGTAGTCCGCCGGCCCCGGCACGGCAACGGCGAAGCCCCCACCTCCCGCGAAGGGATGGTGGGGGCTTCGCCGTTGCCGGTCAGACCTCGTACACCGCGCCCGGAACGGCCAGCTCGACCGGGCCGTCGTAGACCTCGCGGGCGTCGGCGAGGTTGCGTTCGGCGTCCGTCCACGGCGGGATGTGGGTGAGGACGAGCCGTCCCGCTCCGGCGCGCGCGGCGTACTCGCCTGCTTCGCGGCCGTTGAGGTGGAGGTCCGGGATGTCCTCCTTGCCATGGATGAACGATGCCTCACAGAGGAACAGGTCGCTGCCCTCGGCCAGTTCGTCCAGTGCTTCGCAGGTGCCCGTGTCGCCCGAGTACGTGAGCGCGCGGCCGTCGTGCTCGACGCGGATGCCGAAGGAGTCGACGGGGTGGCAGAGCTTCTCCGTACGGACCGAGAAGGGGCCGATCTCGAACGACCCCGGCTTCAGCGTGTGGAAGTCGAAGACCTCGCTCATCGCGTGGTCGGACGGGGTGTCGGCATGGGCGGTGGTCAGCCGCTGCTCGGTGCCCTCGGGTCCGTACACGGGGATCGCCTCGGGGCGCCCGCCGTCGAAGCGGTAGTAGCGCACGACGAAGTACGCGCACATGTCGATGCAGTGGTCGGCGTGCAGGTGGCTGAGGAAGATGGCGTCGAGGTCGTACAGACCGACATGGCGCTGCAACTCGCCGAGGGCGCCGTTGCCCATGTCGAGGAGCAGCCGGAAGCCGTCGGCCTCTACGAGGTAGCTCGAGCATGCCGAACCCGCGGAGGGGAACGAGCCGGAGCAGCCGACGACGGTGAGCTTCATGGAGCGTGAACCTCCGAGGCCTGGGAACGGGGAGGGTTCGTGCGGTTCGTCGAGCGTAAGGCGCTGGACCACCGGTCGCTCCTCCAGGGCCTGCCGTTGTGGGGGAACTCACCTGTGGTGTCACCGGTTCGATGGAAGGCGGGGCGGTGTCGCTCGCCGGTACGGTCGGGACATGAACACGTGGTGGTGGGTGGCTCTGGTCGTCGTGGTCCTGCTGGCTGTGGTGGCGACGGTCTCGGATGCGCGGGGGCGGGGTGGCCGTGGGCCGCGGCGGCCGGGCGGGCGGGTTCGTCCGCCGGGGCGTGCTCCGGAGCGGAAGGGGGCGCGTCCGCGCGGCGGTCCGCGGCCGGGGGAGATCTGGTGGGCGCAGGTGCCGTACGAGGACGGGCCGGGGTCCAAGGACAGGCCGTGTCTGGTGCTGTCGGTGCGGGGCGGTACGGCGGTGGTCGCCAAGATCACGAGCAGGCGGCATGAGGGGCGGCCGGGGGTGATCGCGTTGCCCGCGGGGTCGGTGGGTGACGCGCGGGGGCGGCAGAGTTTTCTGGAGACGGACGAGCTGCGGGATGTGGCGGTGTCGGGTTTCCGGCGGAAGGCGGGCGATCTGGATCCGGAGGTGTGGGGGCAGGTCCGCGGCCGGGGGTGACTGTGGCTGGTCCGGGCGGCGCGGTCGGACCCGCAGTCCGGTCGGCGCGTAGGGAAACCGGGAACCACGGGCGCGAGGCCGGGCCGAATGCCCGGGAGACATGCGGAAGGCGCGGGGCGGATGTCCGCGCCGCGCCTTCCGGTGGTGCTGTGCCGTGTCAGGCCCAGAGCTGGCCGTGCAGGGTTTCGATGGCTGCCTCGGTCGTGGGGGCGGTGTAGACGCCCGTCGACAGGTACTTCCAGCCGCCGTCCGCGACGACGAAGACGATGTCGGCGGCCTCTCCGGCCTTGACGGCCTTGCGGCCGACGCCGATGGCGGCGTGGAGTGCGGCGCCGGTGGAGACGCCCGCGAAGATGCCCTCCTGCTGGAGGAGCTCGCGGGTGCGGGTGACGGCGTCGGCGGAGCCGACAGAGAAGCGCGTGGTGAGCACGGACGCGTCGTAGAGCTCGGGGACGAAGCCTTCGTCGAGGTTGCGCAGGCCGTAGACGAGGTCGTCGTAGCGGGGCTCGGCGGCGACGATGGTGACGTCCGGCTTGTGTTCCCGGAGGTAGCGGCCGACGCCCATGAGGGTGCCGGTGGTGCCGAGGCCGGCGACGAAGTGTGTGATGGACGGGAGGTCGGTGAGGATCTCGGGTCCGGTGGTGGCGTAGTGGGCGCCTGCGTTGTCCGCGTTGCCGTACTGGTAGAGCATGACCCAGTCGGGGTGTTCGGCGGAGAGTTCCTTGGCCACGCGTACGGCGGTGTTGGAGCCGCCCGCCGCGGGGGACGAGATGATCTCGGCGCCCCACATGGTGAGCAGGTCGCGCCGCTCCTGCGAGGTGTTCTCGGGCATGACGCAGACGATGCGGTAGCCCTTGAGCCTGGCTGCCATGGCGAGTGAGATGCCGGTGTTGCCGCTCGTGGGTTCGAGGATGGTGCAGCCGGGGGTCAGGCGGCCGTCCTTCTCCGCCTGTTCGACCATGTGGAGCGCGGGGCGGTCCTTGATCGAGCCGGTGGGGTTGCGGTCCTCGAGCTTGGCCCAGATGCGGACGTCCTCGGAAGGGGACAGCCGCGGGAGGCGGACCAGCGGGGTGTTGCCGACCGCCGCGAGCGGGGAGTCGTACCGCATCAGCGCATGCCGCCTGCGACGGCGGGGAGGATCGTGATGCTGTCGCCGTCGGTGAGCTTGGTGGAGATGCCGTCGAGGAAGCGGACGTCCTCGTCGTTGAGGTAGACGTTGACGAAGCGGCGGAGCTGGTCGCCGTCGACGATGCGCTCACGGATGCCGGTGTGGCGGCTGTCGAGGTCGGTGAAGAGGTCGGCGAGGGTGTCACCGCTGCCTTCGACCGCCTTGGCGCCGTCGGTGTAGGTGCGGAGGATGGTCGGGATGCGGACCTCGATGGCCATGGCGTGGGCTCCTGTCGAATGCGGTGAGGTGGCGTGGGGCGCGCGTTTGGGTGCCCCCGCGCAGGGGTGGTGCGTACGTGGTCGCGCTCGGACCGCGGCTCAGGCCGGGCGGTTCACGGGCAGGCGTAAGCCGGACACATCGCGCTGGAAAGCCTGCACAGGTCGACGTGCAGCCGCGCGACGAGCATCGCGCCCGGCGTCTTTTCGCTCACGTCAGGGAGAACCATGGGCTCATCGTATCGATTCCCCACCCCTGAATCGGAGGGTGGTTCCACATGGTGGATGGTGAGTGTTCGCCAGTTGGACACACGGCGCCGGAGGCGGAGCTTCCGGCGCCGTCGGCGAGGGTCAGGCGGCGGGGGGATAGGCCTCGACGATCTCGACGTCCTCCTCGGTGATCTCGCCGTCCACGATGCGGTACGAGCGGAACTGGAAGGGGCCGGCGTCGTCGGTGTCCGCCGTGGAGACCAGGACGTAGTGGGCGCCGGGCTCGTTGGCGTACGTCAGGTCGGTGCGGGAAGGGTAGGCCTCGGTCGCGGTGTGGGAGTGGTAGATGATCACCGGCTCCTCGTCGCGGTCGTCCATCTCGCGGTAGAGCTTCAGCAGGTCCGTGGAGTCGAACTCGTAGAACGTGGGTGAGCGCGCGGCGTTGAGCATGGGGACGAAGCGCTCGGGGCGGCCCGTTCCGGCCGGGCCCGCGACCACTCCGCACGCCTCGTCGGGGTGGTCCGCGCGGGAGTGCGCGACGATCTGGTCGTAGAGCGCCTGGGTAAGGGTCAGCATGGCGCCCAGGATAAGCAGACGGGCCCTCGCGTACCGGGGAGTGGTACGGAAGGGCCCGTATGCCGGACAGGGCCGTTGGGGCGGCCGGTGTCCCGGGTGGCCGTCGCGCGGGTCAGCGCTTGGCGAAGGCGGTGTTCTCGGGGTTGCGCGCCTTGAGCACCAGGTAGGAGACGCCGAGGATCAGGCCCCACACCGGTGCGCAGTAGAGGGAGATCCTGGCGTCCTTGTCGACGGCCATCATGACGATGACGAGGCCGATGAACGCGAGGGCGAACCAGCTGGTGAAGGGTGCGCCGGGTGCCTTGAAGGAGGACTGGGGCAGTTCACCGCGGTCGGCCTTGGCGCGGTAGCGGATCTGGCAGACCAGGATCATGATCCAGGCCCACATGCCGGAGATGGTCGCGAAGGAGACGACGTAGTTGAACGCCTCGCCGGGCCACTGGTAGTTGATCCAGACGCCGACGAGCATCAGTGCGGCGGAGAAGGTGGTGCCGACGAGCGGGAGGCCGTTCCTGGTCAGCTTGGTGAAGGCCTTGGGGCCCTGTCCGTTGAGCGCCAGGTCACGCAGCATGCGTCCGGTGGAGTACATGCCGGAGTTGCACGAGGAGAGCGCGGCGGTGAGCACGACGAAGTTGACGATCGCGGCGCCGATGCCGAGGCCCATCTCCTCGAACGCGGCGACGAACGGTGAGACGCCGGGCTCGAAGGTGCTCCACGGGACGACGGACAGGATCATGATGAGCGCGCCGACGTAGAAGACGGCGATGCGCCACGGCACGGTGTTGATGGCCTTGGGCAGGACGGTCTTGGGGTCCTTGGACTCGCCTGCGGTGACACCGACGAGTTCGACGGCGAGGAAGGCGAACATCACGATCTGGAGGGTCATCAGCGTGCCGCCGATGCCTTCGGGGAAGAACCCGCCGTCGTTCCAGAGGTTGGCGACGGTGGCGGTTTCCCCGGCGTCGGAGAAGCCGATGGTGAGGACTCCGGCGCAGATGAGGATCATGCCGAGGATCGCGGTGACCTTGACCATCGAGAACCAGAACTCGAGCTCACCGAAGAGCTTCACCGAGATGAGGTTGGCGCCGTACAGAATGACGGTGAACACGAGGGCGGACAGCCATTGCGGGATGTCCCACCAGTACGTCATATAGGTGGCTGCCGCGGTGACTTCGGTGATTCCGGTGACGACCCAGAAGAGCCAGTACGTCCATCCGGTCACGAACCCGAAGAACGGGCCGAGGAATTCGCGTGCGTACTCCGAGAAGGAGCCGGAGACCGGGCGGTACATGAGGAGTTCGCCGAGGGCGCGCATGATGAAGAAGATGACCAGGCCCGCGATGGCGTACGCCAGGATGAGGCTCGGGCCCGCTCTGTCGATGGCCTTGCCGGCGCCGAGGAAAAGCCCCGTGCCGATGGCTCCGCCGATGGCGATCATCTGGATCTGGCGGGCTCCCAGGCCACGCTGGTAGCCCTCGCCTGCCGGGGCGTCGACGGCCTTCGGGCCGTCCGCCTGTCCGTTGTCGACCTGCGCCGATGTCATGGTGGTGCGCCTTTCTCCACGCCGATCCGCGCCGCCTTCGGCGTCGGATCAGGTCCTGATCCCCCCGGATATGGATGGAGTGCCGCCGGCGTTCGGCCGGCTCGTAGCGCCCCCGGGGACAGGGGTGGCGTCCCCGGGCGGTCGTGAAGATTTATCACGACCGGCAAGGGACGCCGTCGGACATTATGTGGCGCACACCACAGGAAAAAGCGGACAAGCGTTTCCAGGCGCTGCAAAGAACGCCGTTCAGGTGACGGGATCGTTATTCGGATTTGAGCGTCCGTTGAGCGAACCCGGTCCGTCTCAGTCGGGCATCAGCGTTTCGACGAGTGTTTCCTGGAGTGCGCCGAGCCAGAGATAGGCCATGACCATCGGCTTGCGGGGATCGCTGTCGGGCAGGCGGTAGAGGGAGCCGTCCTGGCCCTCGTCCTCGTCGGAGACCTCGAGGCGGGTGCCGATGGTGAGCCGGAGGTCGTTCAGGGCGCCGAGCCAGTGGTGGCATTCCGCGGTGGTCAGGGAGAGCACCGCACCCTCGTCGGCGACGGGGGCGAGTGCGTCGAGCGTCCGTACGACGGCGAGCGCGTCGTCGCGCTTGCGGGTGCGCAGGTCGTTCTCCGTGAAGCGGCGGAACTCGGCGGAGGCCTCGCGCAGCTCCTTGTCCTCGTCGCCGTAGGCCTCGGGGAAGAGCCGGGCCAGGGCGGGGTCGCTGGGCGGCTCACTGGGGCCCTCGGCGAACAGGGCCGCGAGCGGGTCCTCGCCCTCGGCGGGTTCGTCGCCGGGTCCGATCAGTTCGAGCAGCTGGACGGCGAGGGAGCGCAGGATGGCGATCTCGACCTCGTCGAGCGCGACGGACGCGCCGCCGCCGGGGGTGGCCTCGAAGTGGCCGGCCATGAATTCTCCGATGATGGGTCGGACGGAGGGCAGCGAAGGTCAGTTGCGGTCCTGGGTCAGGGTGGCCCAGAGCCCGTAGCCGTGCATGGCCTGGACGTCGCGTTCCATCTCCTCGCGGCTGCCGCTGGAGACGACCGCTCGGCCCTTCTGATGGACGTCGAGCATCAGTTTGTGCGCCTTGTCCTTCGAGTAGCCGAAGTAGGCCTGGAAGACATACGTCACGTAGCTCATGAGGTTGACCGGGTCGTTGTGCACCAGCGTCACCCAGGGGACGTCGGGCTCGGGGACGACGAAGGTCTCCTCGGCCGATTCGGGACGTTCGATCTCTACGGGGGCAGCAACGCTCACCTACCCCATGCTGCCACCAGGGAGGGGCCCGCGCACAAACGGCGCCCCCATCTCGTCACTTTGACGAATAGGGAGTAGCATCCCCGACATGAACTCAGCGGACCTTGGGCGACGGGTCGGTGTGCCGTCGACCGCACTCTTCACCGACCAGTACGAGCTCACGATGGTGCAGGCCGCTCTGAGGGCGGGCACCGCGGACCGGCGCTCCGTCTTCGAGGCGTTCACCCGGCGGCTGCCCGAGGGGCGGCGCTACGGCGTCGTCGCGGGTACCGGGCGGGTGCTGGACGCGGTGGAGAACTTCCACTTCGACGACGAGATGCTCGGCTTCCTGCGCGACCAGCGCATCGTGGACGGACCCACCGTCGACTGGCTGGCCGACTACCGCTTCAGCGGTGACATCTGGGGCTACCCGGAGGGCGAGGTGTACTTCCCGGGCTCGCCGCTCCTGCGGGTCGAGGGCTCCTTCGCCGAGTGCGTGCTGCTGGAGACCGTGATCCTGTCGATCCTGAACCACGACTCGGCGATCGCCGCCGCCGCTTCCCGGATGTCGGCCGCGGCGGGTGGCCGGCGGCTGATCGAGATGGGCGCCCGGCGCACGCACGAGCTGTCGGCGGTGGCCTCCGCCCGTGCCGCGTACGTCGGCGGTTTCCACACCACCTCGGACCTGGCGGCGGGGTTCCGGTACAACATCCCGACCGTCGGGACGAGCGCGCACGCCTTCACCCTGCTGCACGACAGCGAGCGGGACGCCTTCCAGGCGCAGGTGGACTCGCTGGGCCGGGGAACCTCGCTGCTGGTCGACACCTACGACGTGACCGAGGCCGTCCGTACGGCTGTGGAGGTCGCGGGTCCCGAGCTCGGTGCCGTACGCATCGATTCCGGCGACCTGCTGCTGGTCGCGCACCGGGTGCGGCAGCAGCTGGACGAGCTGGGCGCCACGGAGACGAAGATCGTGGTGACGTCCGACCTGGACGAGTACGCCATCGCCTCGCTGGCGGCGGCGCCCGTCGACACGTACGGGGTCGGCACGCAGCTGGTCACCGGCAGCGGGCACCCCACGTGCTCCATGGTCTACAAGCTGGTGGCGCGGGCGCGGTCCGCCGATCCGGCCGATCCGCTGCTCCCGGTGGTGAAGAAGTCGCTGGGCGCCAAGTCCTCGCGGGGCGGCCGCAAGTGGGCGGCGCGCCGGCTCGACGCGGCGGGGGTGGCCGAGGCCGAGGTGATCGGCACCGGAGACGTCCCGGCGGAGCTCGCGGACCGGCAGGTGCAGGTGCAGCTGGTCAAGGGCGGTGAGGTGATCGGGCGGGAGCCGCTGGAGGCGGCGCGTGAGCGGCACCTCGCGGCGCGCGCGGAACTGCCGATGTCGGCGATGCAGCTGTCCCGGGGCGAGCCGGTGCTGCCCACGGAGTACATGTGAGACCGTCCGGCGCCCGGGTCCTCCCGTGCGCCGGAGCGCACGCCCGCCCGCTCGGCCTGGTGCGCCCGGCCGGTTTCGGCCGGGCCCCACGGGAGAGCCGATGTGTGTGCCCCCTCCCGCCCGGTGCGCCGAGTCTCTAGGCTCGGTGACATCCCCACCGTTCATTTCCCGCACGACCCGCCGGCCCCCCATCGAAGGACAACCGTCATGCATCGCGCCTTGATCGTCGTCGACGTTCAGAACGACTTCTGCGAGGGCGGCAGCCTCGCGGTGGCGGGCGGCGCCGATGTCGCCGCCGCCATCACCGACCTGATCGGTGCGGCACAGCCCGGATACCGCCATGTGGTGGCCACCCGGGACCACCACGTCGACCCGGGTGACCACTTCTCCTCGGCGCCGGACTTCGAGCACTCCTGGCCGCCGCACTGTGTCGCCGGTACGGAGGGTGTGGGCTTCCACCCCAACTTCGCTCCCGCGGTCGCCTCCGGTGCGATCGACACCGTCTTCGACAAGGGGGCGTACGCCGCGGCGTACAGCGGCTTCGAGGGGGTGGACGAGAACGGCACCGGGCTCGCCCAGTGGCTGCGCGACCGCTCCGTCACCGCTGTGGACGTCGTCGGTATCGCGACCGACCACTGCGTACGGGCCACCGCCCTGGACGCCGTCCGCGAGGGCTTCGTCACGCAGGTCCTGCTCGACCTGACCGCCGGTGTCGCCGAGGGGACCACGGAGCGGGCCCTGGAGGAGCTGCGGACCGCCGGCGTGGAGCTGTCCGGGAAGCCGGTCGTCTGAGCCGCGCGGGTCCGCTCAGGCCGCCGGGCGGGCGGGTCCCGCGTATCCGGCGGTTCCCAGCAGGGCCCGTATGGGGTGCCAGAGCTCCTGGGCGGCCTGGGGCGCCGTGCGCCACAGCAGTCCGTCCGGGTGGTGCAGGACCGCCGTGACCTCGTCCGGGGTGGGCGGCTGGGCGTTCCCCCTGAGGTAGACCGCGCGCAGTCCGAGGTTGCGCAGCCTGGTCAGGGCGCGCGCCCGGTTCGCCGCGTGCACCAGCACCCGTACCGGTGCCCCGGGGCCGGAGCCGCCGGCCGGGCCGTTCAGGGTCAGTGCCACCACCACCGTGCCGTTGGGCAACCTGCAGAAACCGCCGCCTGCCATGCTTCGCGCTCCCCCGTGAGACTTCGTGTCAATAAGGATCCGGTAGGACGCACCTAAACACGATCGGCCGCCGCCCGCTAGAGGGCGACGGCCGATCATGCTTCGACCTGCGGGTTTACCGGCTACTTGGCCGAGGGGCCGACCTTCACCGTGATCGTCGAGCCGTCGAGCGGCTCGTCCACGATGGAGATCCGGGTGTTGGTGTCAGAGACCTTGACGCTTCCCGTCGGGTTCTCCTCGTACCAGTAGGTGCCCTTGCGGTCGTCGAAGACGGGGACGCCGAGCGACGGCTTGATCTTGAGCGCCACGTCCGCGTTGTGCAGCGTGAAGCCCTTGTTCGGGTACCAGCTGAACGGCGCGTCGAAGGGCTGGATCTTGTTGCGAACGAGCGAGCCGTTCGTCCACTTCAGCGGCTTCGCGTGCGAGTCCACCGGCAGGATCAGACCCTGGCCCGGGTGGACCGAGGTGTTGTTGTCCTTCTGCGAGGTGTCCCAGAGCCAGACCATCAGGCCGTTCTGGTACGCGTAGTGCTCGACCCAGTCGGGGCGGGTGGTGGAGAAGCCGAAGTTGTACGGGCCGACCTCGAGGGTCTTGTCGTACGAGACGTACTGGCGGTTCTCGGCGATGTAGTACTGCGGGTAGTCGTTGGTGAACGACTCACCGATCCGCGAGAAGCCCTTGGCGGTCCAGCCGTTGTCGTCGCCCTCGGCGTTGTCCGTGAAGAGCGCGGAGCCGTCGGCGGTGACCGTGATGGCGTCGGCCGCGAAGCCCTTGCCGCCCGCGCCGCCGTCCGTCTGGTAGCGGAAGCGCAGGTCGATCTTCTTGCCCGCGTAGGCGTCCAGCGGGAACGACAGCTTCTTGTACGCGCCGGAGACGTCCGTCAGGGCCGGCTTGTCACTGGCGTCGCGCGGGATGGCCTTGCCGTCAGCGGTGCCGTCGAGCGCGGTCCAGCTGCTGCCGCCGTTCTCCGAGACCTCGGTGTAGAGGTAGTCGTAGTCGGCCTCGATGTCGTACCAGCCGGACAGGTCCAGCGAGGCGGACGCCTTGCCCGTGAGGTCGACGGAGCGGGTCAGGGTGTTCGACAGGTCGTCACCCATGTCGCTCCACCACTGCTTCGAGCCCTCGGCGGGCTTCGTGACGGTGGTGGTGACGGCCTTCTCGGGCAGCTCGACGACGAGCGCCTGCTTGTCCTTGGTGTTGTACTCCGAGACCCCCAGCTTGTGGGTCGACTTCGTGGCGGCCTTGGCCACGTCGTAGTCGAGCCAGCCGAGCTGCAGCTTGTCCCAGGCGGTCATGTCGCCGGGCAGGTTGCCTATCTGGCCCTCGCCGGTGCCGAGCCAGGAGCCCGCCGACATCAGGGACCAGAAGCCGACCGAGTTCTCGCCGCCGCCGGAGGTGTCGTACAGGTCCGGTAGGCCGAGGTCGTGACCGTACTCGTGGGCGAAGACGCCCAGGCCGCCGTTCTCGGGCTGCGCGGTGTAGTCACCGACCCAGATGCCCGTGTCGCCGATCTCGGCGCCGCCGGCCTTGTTGCCCTCGGGGCCCGTCGCACCGGCGTTGGTGCCGTACGCGTACCAGCGGTGCGCCCAGATGGCGTCGGTGCCCTGGACGCCGCCGCCCGCGGACTCGTCCTCGCCCGCGTGGACCAGCTGGAAGTGGTCGATGTAGCCGTCGGACTCGTTGAACTCGCCGTCACCGTCGAAGTCGTAGCGGTCCCACTGGTCGTACTGCGCCAGGTCGGCCTTGATCTGGTCCAGGGTGCGGCCCTGGGCCTTCTGGTCGGCGACCCACGCGTTGACGCCGTCGCGGACGGTGTCCCAGACGTTGGCGCAGTTGGTCGAGCCGCAGTAGTTGGAGCCGTAGCGCGCCTCGTTGTACGGGACCTTGACCCAGTCCGAGACCTCGCCGTCGACCGAGTAGCGCCCGGAGGACGTCTTCTCGTAGTACGTCTTCAGCGAGTCCTTGCCCTTGCCCTCGCCGAAGTAGAGGTCCTGGAAGTGCTCCTGGCTGTAGTCGGCCTGCCAGGCGGTGCTGTTGTCCTTCGCCGGGTCCGGCTCGGCTATCTCGTTGTGCAGCGGGCCGGGTGTGCCGCCGTACTTCTTGACCGGCGGCTTCGGTCCGTCGCCGTCCGGGTCGAACATCGTGGTGTCGTCGACCTGGTCGCCGAACTCCACGAGGATGGTGAAGATCCTGTCGGTCTTCTCCCGGCCCAGCTCGACGTACTTGCTCTTCCCGAGCTTGACGACCTTGGAACCGCCCTTGGTGGTCACCTTCTTGTCGCCGGACAGGACCTGCTCCAGCGCCGCCTGGCGCTGGGCGTCCTGCTCCTTGCTGAAGGGGCCTTCGAGGTCGTGCTCGTGCGCCTTGACCGGCGCGGGGTCGCGCCGGTCCACGACGGTGGCGTCCGATCCTGACGTCCTGTCATCGGCCTGCGCGGTGGCGAAGGCCGAGGCCGTCGCCGCGGTGGCGGCCAGGCACACGGCTACGGCAGCCGCCCGTATCGCCCGTCTCTGAGTGGTCACTTGATGCAGTCCTCCCCGGCGTTCGCGTCCGCGGCCAGGGGGTGAAGAAGGGCCGCGCGCGGATTAACGCGTCACAAGTGACGACATTGGATCGGAGTTATGAGAGAAAAGACAGATCTTGACTTGCACAGGCCAAGTGCACTATGCGGGAGTCCACTTCCGCTATCCGGACGGAACCCGGGCGGGGCCGGCCGCCGACCGGCGCGCCCACGGTTCACATCGGCATCCGCGTGACTCAGTGCGCCCCCTGTGCACCGGTACCGTGGGTTAGGTCACGCTTACTGGCCGTTCCTCAGGGGCATCCACCGTCGTAGAGTCGATTGACAGTGCGAACGAGTCGAGAGACTCCCCCATCCGACGCCCCGAGGACGGATACCGCCATGCCGCGTCCGACTGCCGCACAGATCTCCTTCGGTTCGGCCACCGTCGTCTTCTCGGCCCTCGCCATGCTGCTGCTGTTCCGCGCGGAATCGGGTGTCGCCGTCGCGGCTGTGGGCACCGCGGCGCTGGTGCTCGGGCTGCTGGTCGCCATGAGCGTGCCCTCGCGCACGAGGACGGCCCGCAGGGTGGCACCCGTACCCTCGTCGGTCCGGGCGCACCGCACGATCGAGGACATCGAGATCGCCGCAGCCCAGCGGCGCCGCATGAGCGAGCACTCGCTGCACCGCTGACCGGCCCGGCCGCCCGCCGGCTCAGGGGACGCTGACGACCACGGTCTTCCCGGCCTTGTCCTGGAGCCCCTGCCGGTAGGGCTTGTCGGTGAACATCAGCACGATGTTGATCAGCCACCACAGGCACGGGCAGCACAGCAGAGCCGGGAGCCAGAGCACGACGGCCCGCATCAGCGAGGAGCTCGTGTCGGGAACCGAGCCGTCGTTGAGCATCGCGACGCGCATCTTCAGCAGCCGCTTGCCGGGGGTCCGGCCGTCCTTGTGCGTGAAGTACGTGTCGTAGGCGACGTAGACCACCAGGCCGATCAGCGACCAGACCAGCTGATGCCCGCTGTAGGTGTTGCCGACCGCCGCGCCGAAGTCGTCGTTGCCGTCGTCCGAGGTGACGTCGACCGCCCCGCCGAAGGGCAGCGAGATCAGGTACAGCGGGATCGAGATGATGAGAAAGTCGATCAGTCGCGCCAGGATCCGTCTGCCCGGCTCCGCGAGCGGCGGCATGCCCGCCAGCGGATCGGCACCGTACGGACCGCCGCCGTACGGCCCCTGGCCGGGCGGCGGGGGTGGAGGCGGAGGCGTCGCACCGCCGTAGGGCGAGCCACCCGCCCCAGGCCCCTGCGGCGGCCTCTTGGAGAAGGGGTCGTCCTCGGGCGGCTGACCGGGCGGCGGGGGCGGCGGTTCGTTACTCATGGGGGCAGTGCACCCCGCCCCGCAAACGGCCGCAACGGCTGAGGTCCCTTCGGGGGACGGGGCGTCAGCACACGGGCGTACGGGCCGCTTACGGGCCGCCGCCGACGGGGGGCCGGCACCCTCACGAAAGGGGCCGCCGCCCAGCGAGGGGCAGCCGCCGGACGGAAGGGACGCCCGGCGAGGCGGCGGCCCTAGTCCTTCAGCGCGTAGAAGGCCATCGGGGTGTTCGGTTCGAACCCGATACGCGGGTACACGGGCGCGCCGGCGGCGGTCGCGTGCAGGGTCGCACGGGTCAGACCGGTGGCCCGGCCGCCCTCGTACAGGGCCTTGCGCGTCACCGCCTCGCCGTAGCCCCTGCGCTCCCACCCGGGGGCCGTGGCGACGAGCACGACGAAGAGGCGGCCGGCCGCCTCCACCGTCGCCGCGCACGTCACCGGGACACCGTCCCGCAGGCCGAGGTAGGCGTGCACCCCGTCCTTCCACAGCGCGGAGCCGACGAGACCGTCGCGGCCGTCCTCCAGCGGGAATCCGTACGCCTGGGAGTTGAGGTCGGCGTACGCCCGCAGGTGTTCGTCGGTGCTCACGCGGACGAACGTCAGGTCCGGGTGGGCCGGTGCCGGGAGCGGCAGCAGGTCCCCGGCCATGCCGGTGCCGGGGAAGGCGTGCACGAGGCCCGCCTGTTCGGCCGCCTCGCCGAGTGCCGAGCGCGCCTCGGCGGTCAGGAGGTCCTCGAAGACCCACAGGAACCCCGGCCGCTCCTTGGCGCGCATGATCTCCGCGACGTGCCCCAGGCGCTGCCGCACGAGTGCCGGGTCCGCGCCGACATCGGTCAGGGTGACGCAGTTCCAGAAGGCGAAGCGCGAGTCGGCCCACCGTACGGCGATGCCCGGCAGATCACGCACGTCCGCCGCCGCGTCCCGGTCGAGCACCATCGCCCGCCAGCCCACGACCAGTTGCTCCATCGACTCGATCGCATCCGCGAGATTCTGCACCAGGGCTCCTGAGGGAGGTGGGACGGAGGGGGTGTGTGCCGGCAGGGGCGCGGGGCGCGCTCAGCCCGCGACGAAGGTACGGGCCGCCTTGTCGTGCCAGCACTGGCGCCAGGGACGGTCGATCAGGCACCAGAGCACGTTGACCACGCCGATCACGAGGAGACCGAGGACCCCGTACACGAGCCAGCGGCGCAGCGCCGCGCCCAGGCCCGGGGAGTCGTGGGACTCGATGTCGCGCACCTCGAGACCGCACAGCTTCTTGCCCAGCGTGCGGCCCCACTTGGCGGTGGGCAGGGCCTCCAGGAGGAAGCCGAGCACCAGGAACGCGGCGATCACCCCGCCGAGGAGTCCTGCGGTGGTGGCGTCCAGGAGCCAGACGGTGACCGTCTCGCCGGACTGCTTCGCCGCGTCGATCTTCTGGTCGATGTGGTCGGTGGCCCGGGTGGCCAGCGGGAAGCCGATCGCACCGACGAGCGCGCCGAGCACGACCGTGTCGATGATCCGGGCGGCCAGCCTTTTACCGAGGCCCGCGGGCCTGGCGGAGGCCTGGGCCCGGGCCAGTTGCTGGAAGGGGTCGTCGACGGGCGGCTTCCACGGCACCACCGGCTGCTCCGCGCGGGCGCCCGGCTGCGGGACGGGTGCGGGGCTCTGCTGCCGGGGCTGCTGCGGCCGGGCGGCCTGCTCGGGCTGGGCGAGCTGGTGGACCTGCTGCGCCCAGGAGGCGGAGCCGCCGCCGGGGCCCGGGGTGAGGGGGGTGGGCAGCGCCGGTGACTGCGCCTGGGCCGGGGTCGGAGACGGTGCCGGGGCGGGGGCCGGGGAAGGCGCGGGAGGTCGTGGGGCGGCGGCGGGCGGCATCGCGCGGATCGCCATCGTGCCGTCGGCGGGGGCGGTTCCTTCGTCGCGCGGGCGCGGGGGCCGGGAGGTGCCGGCGGGGCCCACGGCGCGGATCGTGACCGTGCCGTCGGACGGCGGGCGGCCCGCGTCGCCGGTGCCCGGCCGGTCCAGGCGGATGGCGACGGTGCCGTCGGACACGTCGCTGCTGCCGTCCCGCATGCCGGGAAGGGCGCCGCGGGTCGGGTCCGGGACCTCGGTGCCGCGGGGGTCGGCCGGGGCGCTGTCCGCCGGTGCGGCCGGGGCGGGGGCCGCCGGTTCCGGCGCGGCCGGTGCGGGATTCGGCGTACGGGGATCCTGGCCGCCCCAGGAGACGCGGTGGTCGCGTTCGCCGCCGAAGCCGGTCTGCCGGGAGGTGTCGGCCTGCCAGGCGGTTGCGGGCCGGGGGCGGCTGGGGGCCACGTCCGGCTCGACGCCGGCGCTCGGGCCGTTCACCTCGGCGCCGTCGACCTCGTCGAGGTACATCGGCCCGGTCTCCTCCACCGGGGCGGGCCGCCGCGGGGCCGCGTCCGCGGCTGGGGCGGGCTGCGCGGCCGGAGTCGTCTCGCCCTGCTGGGGCGCGGGCCGGCTGGTGCCGGGGACCCACGAGGCTCCGTTCCAGTACCGGACGTATCCGGGAATGGACGGGTCGGGGTAGTACCCCTCGCGGGGGCTTTCGTCACCGGGTGCCGGGGTTGGGGCGCTCATCACCGTGGTCCCGTATCTCTTCGAGGCCTCAGGCCGGCCGGCCGTCGGGGGTGGCCGACCTCAATACAAGGGTCCACATCTATCAGACAGCCGACTGCCGCCGGGCCTGTCCTGGTGTTTGGACCACTTTCCGGGCCGACGGAAGTTTTTCTTGGAAGTCGCGTCATAGACGTCCGGCAGGGCGCTCTCTCCTTGTGCGGACCGGTCATGGGACCGGCCCCTACGAGCATCGGAAGGTCGTGCACCCTCATGCAGAACGCCGTGGAACGCGAGCTGGAAGTGAAGCTGGTCCTGTCGCCGGAGCGGTCCATCCCCGTACCCGCCCGGCTCTCGTACTTCACCGACGACCCGTTCGCCGTGCACATCACCTTCCACATCGGCTCCGATTCGCCCGTCCACTGGACGTTCGCGCGTGAGCTGCTCGTGGAGGGGGTGTTCCGGCCGGGCGGGCACGGGGACGTGCGGATCTGGCCGACCAGGGTCGGTGACCACGGGGTCATCTGCGTCGCGCTCACCTCGCCGGACGGCAACGCCCTGCTGGAGCTGCCGTCGGCGGTCGTGGCCTCCTGGGTGGAGCGCACCCTGCGGGTGGTGCCGCCGGGCACCGAGAGTGGGCTGCTCGGGCTGGACGGGGCGCTCGCCGAGCTGCTCACCCCGATGCCGGCCGACGACCTGTGGCTGAGCGACCCCTGGTCCCAGGACGAGCCGCAGGACGGCGAGGCCTGAGCCGTGGGGCGCGGCCGTCAGAACAGCTTGCCGGGGTTGAGCAGGCCGAGCGGGTCGAAGGCGGCCTTGATGCCGCGCTGCAACTCAAGCCCCACCTCGCCCAGTTCGCGGGCGAGCCACTCCTTCTTCAGTACGCCGACGCCGTGCTCGCCGGTGATGGTGCCGCCCAGTGCGAGGCCCAGCGCCATGATCTCGTCGAAGGATTCGCGGGCCCTGCGCGACTCGTCGGGATCCGTGTGGTCGAAGCAGACGACGGGGTGGGTGTTGCCGTCGCCCGCGTGGGCGCAGACGCCGATGGTGAGCCCGAACTTCTCGGCGACGGCGGCGGTCCCTTCGAGCATGGCGCCCAGCCGGGACCGTGGCACGCAGACGTCGTCGATCATGGTGGCGGACTTGACGGCCTCCAGTGCGGGGAGGGACATCCGGCGGGCCTGCATCAGGAGTTCCGACTCGGCGGCGTCGTCGGCCGGCACCACCTCGGTGGCGCCCGCCGCCGTGCACAGCTCACCGACGGCCGCGAGGTCGGCGCCGGGGTCGGGTGTGTCGAAGGCGCAGAGCAGGAGCGCCTCGGTGGTCTCTGGGAGACCCATGGAGGCCATCGCGTTGACGGCACGCACAGTCGTACGGTCCATCAGTTCGAGGAGTGACGGAGTGTGTCCCCGCTCCATGATCCGGCACACGGCCTCACAGGCGGCGGCCGCGGAGGGGAACTCGGCGGCGAGCACGAGCTGCTGCGGCGGCCGGGGCCGCAGGGCGAGGACGGCCTTGACGACGATGCCGAGGCTGCCTTCCGAACCGACGAAGAGACGGGTGAGGTCGTATCCCGCGACGCCCTTGGCGGTGCGGCGCCCGGTCCTCAGCAGTCTGCCGTCGGCGAGTACGACCTCCAGACCCAGGACGTACTCGGCGGTGACGCCGTACTTCACGCAGCACAGTCCGCCGGACGCGGTGCCGATGTTGCCGCCGATGGTGCACATCTCCCAGCTCGACGGGTCCGGGGGGTAGTACAGCCCGTGCGCGTCGACGGCGCGGGACAGCGTGGCGTTGACGACGCCGGGCTCGACGACCGCGATCCGGTCGACCGGGCTGATCTCCAGGATGCGGTCCATCTTCACGAGGGAGAGCACGATGCAGCCGTCGGATGCGTTGGCCGCACCCGACAGGCCGGTCCTGGCGCCCTGGGGCACGACGGGCACCCGGAGCTCGGTGGCGGTCCGCATGACGTGCTGGACCTCCTCGACCGTGCGCGGCAGCACGACGACGGCGGGGGCGCCCGCCTCGCAGAAGCTGGCCATGTCGTGGGCGTACGAGGCGGTGACGGCCGGATCGGTGATCAGTGCCTCCGCGGGAAGGCCTGTGCGCAGTCGTTCGAGGAGTGCGTCCATGATCCAAGCGTGACACCCGGGGCCAATGGTGTGAACCCGTCTGCGTCAGCCTCCACGCAGCGCGATGCGATCTTCGTACTGACGCAGAGTGATGGCCATGGATGCCAAGCCGCAGCAGAACCCGGAGCCCTCCCCCTCCACCCTGCCGCCCCAGGGTGCGACGTCCGTCCCGCCACCTCCCGCACCGATGCGCACCACGCTGCGCAGGGCGGCGTTCGGAGCGGTGGCCGGTGCCGTGCTCGTGGCGGGCGCGGTGATCGCCGTACCCGGTGACGAGGAGGCGGCCGCAGCGCCCACGCCGGGGCCCGTGGCCCGGGCCGAGGCCGCCGCGGCGGCGGGCTCCCCGGCGTCCCTGTCCGACCTGACGGCGCTGATCGGGGACCGGCAGAAGTGGGTGGAGACGCACCCGGCGGACGCGCCGTCCTGGGCGGTGCTGGGTACGGCGTACGTCGAATGGGGGCGCCGGTCCGCTGACGCCGCCTACTACACCCGGGCGGAGCAGGCGCTCCAGCGGTCGCTGGCGGCGCAGCCCGGTGAGCGGGGCAACACACCGGCCTGGGTGGGTCTGGGAGCGCTCGCCAACGCACGGAACGACTTCCTCGCCGCGAAGAAGTGGGGCGAGACGGTCCGCGCGCGGCAGCCGAAGGACTGGACGGCGTACCCGGTCCTGATCGAGGCGTACAGGGGCCTCGGCGACTACGCGGCGGCCGGCAAGGCCGTGGAGAAGTTCGGGACGCTGCGCAAGGGCTTCCCCGCCCTGGCCGGCACCTCGCAGATGTACCGCGACCAGGGCTGGCGCGAGGATGCCCTGGCCACGGCCCAGGAGGCGGCGGACCGGGCGGCCACGCCCGCCGAGAAGACGGCGGCGCTGCACCGTCTCGGGGAACTCGCCGCGGAGCGCGGGGAGCCCGCGGAAGCCCTCGCGCAGTACGAAGCGGCCCTGCGCACCGACCCCGGAAACCTCGCGTCCCGCGCGGGCCGGGCGCGTGCCCTGGTGGCGCTGGACCGCACGGACGAGGCGCTGGCGGACTACCGGACGGTGACGGCGAAGCTCCCCCGCCCGGAGTACGTGCTCGAACTGGGTGAGCTGTACGAGTCGCTGGGCCTGGACGGCGACGCCCGCACCCAGTACGCCGAGCTCCGTGAGCTCCTCGCCGAGGCGCGGACGGCCGGGGTCGACGAGTCGCTGACCGAGGCACGCTTCGAGGCCGACCACGGCGACCCGGAGGCCGCGGTGGAGCTCATGCTCGCGGAATGGGCCGCTCAGCGCCGCAGTTCGGCGGTGGCGGACACGCTGGCCTGGTCCCTGCACCGGGCCGGGCGGACGGAGGAGGCGCTCCAGTACGCGGAGAAGGCGGTGGAGACGGGGGTGCGGGACGCCTCGTACGCCTACCACCTGGGGGTCATCGAGAGCGCCCTGGGCCAGGACGGTCCGGCCCGCGGGCATCTGGAGGAGTCGGTCCGGACGAACCCGGACTTCTCCCCGCTGGCCGCTCCGCTGGCACGGGAGGCTCTGGACGCCCTGGGCGAGCCCGCGGCCGGCGGCCCGGCGGACATGCGGCCCGCCCCGGAGTCCCCGACGGCGCCCGACCCCGAACAGAAGCCGGAGCAGCCCCGCCAGGAACCGAAGGCGGAGCCGGGGACCGGGCCGAAGGCGGAGGAGGAACCGAAGGCACAACCCGCCCGGTCGGCGGCCCCCTCGCCGCCCGCCACGAAGTCCGGGGCCACGGCTTCTCCGTAGGAACACGCGCAGGGAAGGGGCCCACGCCCGGCGGGAGTCGGCCCCTTCCGTGTGCCCCGGAGGCTTGGCGCGCCTGAGCCGCGCCCTGCGAAGGCCGGCCTGGCCCACCGGGCGCCTGTCCGAGGACGTCACTGTTGGAAGCTTCAACAGGATCCGGCGGCGAAGCGGGCTCGGACGGCTTGAAGCATGATTCGGATCCGTAGCTGGCCGCCGGCATCACCGGTGTTTGCTGTGCTTCCTGAGCGAGCGGGGGTGCATCACGCTGGTGCGGGACGAGCACGACGTCGGCGGCCGGACCGTGGACCGCCCACGCACGTCGCCCCCGAGCGCCGGTAGGCCTGCTCAGCACCGCATGTGAGGGGCCCGGACGCCGCGTCCGGGCCCCCCACACGCGCGATCGAATGACAGGGTCCGAGGGTCTGCGCGTGCGGGACTCCGGGAGCTCAGCCGCACGCGGGCTTTGCGGTCCGGGAATTTTCCTCACCGAATGGGGACGGAGAGAACCCCATACCGGTCCAATAGACCGCAACGGCTGATTTCACAGTGGATCCGTCGAAGGCGAAGAACATTTCCGTCCGGTAGTCAGCGTTTCCCTTTGGACCACCCTCAAGGACCAGCAGCCTTCCCCCCTGCCGACCCTTACCGCCTGGAACTTCAGTGGAACTAATCACACGAGGTTCGGGGTCTGCGCCCAAGCAGCTCGCCCTCGAAATCTTCAGTTCGTCGCGACAGGCCCCCTCGTTGAGCGAATGTTCATCGCACAACTTTTTTGGACTTTCCTGAGCGACCTGCACGATCTCGCTAAGCCCCTGCCGCGCCTGCGCATCACTAACCATTTCACTCGGTTCATTTTTCGAGCAAGAAGAGAGCGCGAGGACAGAAAGCGCAGCGAGGACACTCCAACGATTCATTTTCAAGTCTTTCAGAATTGCGAAAATGCGCCCAGAAGAGAGACGATCACCCTGGGCGCATTTCCGGGTCCTTGTGGGGCCTACAGGCCGTAGCCGTTCGTCTTGCTCCAATAAGTCCAGTTGGGGCGGGAGCACGTCTGACAGACACTTACGGTGACCTTGTGCTGTGTGTCGCGCGCGTATCCCGTGTTGCCGTAGAAGTAGCTGCTGAACTTTCCAGCCTGGGAGTACTTGTTGATACGCTTTTCGTCGCAGTGCGTGTACGAGCCGCCAGCACCCACAGTGGCGAAGCTGATGGACAAGTCGATCGTCCGGCAGTCACCGTCGGAATCCCTTGTGGGCGCCCAGTCAACCCACTTCAGAGCTGAGCCGTCCTCGCGCCGCTGTCCGATACCGCATTCGGTGAGCCTTGACAACGCGCTGGAGTCGCAGGTGGCCCTCATTCTTATGCCGTAGTAGTTGTACGACTTGTTGCCGTCGTTGCGCTCCACGTACTTGTCGGCACAGCCATCGTTCCAGGTGTCGTCGTAGTGGACTCGAACGAAGCAGACGACGTTGTACCGTTCGATCTTCGCATCCGCCGCAGCGGCCATGGGAGCGGCGGCGCTTCGCGGTCCGGGTTCAGTCTCAGCGCCGTCATTATCCGTCTCCGCGGCATCCGTCACCTCCAGGGCGACGGGGCAAGGCTGCTCCTCGGTCAGCTCCACCATGGCTGGGTCAGTGCCTCCGTCCTCCTCGGGCAAGCTGACGTATGCGACACTCCGCACCTGCGACGCGACGACGACGAACTCGTCCTGCCAGTGACAGCCGTCGTCCATCGCCAGCCTGGATGCGACCTGGTTCGACAGGTCCAGCACCTTGTAGTTGCTGCGCAGTTCCGCATCCGAGTAACCCGCCAGCGGCGAGGTCGGGTCGGCCGCGACAGCTCGGTCCCGGAACTCATCCAACAGGGCATCACCCTCGGATGCGAGGGAGACGTCAGTGGAGTTCGTTGCGCTCAGTTTTACAACTGCAGGCAATACGGCAGTGTCTGCGGCCGAACCTTCCTGCGGTTCGAGAGCAGAAGCAGAGGAACTGAGTGCCGTAAAGCACAGGGCCACTGCAGCGGCCCTGAAGAAATTTTTGGGCAGGGTTTTCCGATCCTGAGCCGAAAGCGAGTCCACTGATACGTGATGTACGGACGATGAACGATCATGTTCGAAGAGGAAGGTATAGGCCAGCACACCGGGGCGTCTAGAGGCGTAAACCGGCCACAACCGTCAGCACCTGTGGCGCGCGCCACGCATGAAACGGCAGTTGCATATTATTGGGACATTGGGGCCCGACTGAGGAGGAAATCACGATTTTCCACTCGCCCCACTGCCCCCGAGGGGAGGGAAACCGAAGCAGCGACTCCGTGGAACTGAACATTCCGATTAGGGCCTGTGTGACGTTGTGATCAGTTGGCGATCCAGTGACCTGAGTCGTAGGTTCGTCGTTGGTTGCTTATGAGCCGTCCGATTCCGAGATTCCGCCGTTGTCGGTGCCCGATGCGCAGCGGGCTGTGCTGGAGGGCTGGGTGCGTCGTCGCACGACGGCGCCAGGCTCTGGCTCAGCGCTCGAGGCCGTGCTGGAGGGCGCCGAGGGACACTCGATCCTGGAGGTGTCCCGTCGGCTGAATAGTGCCGCGGACACGGTCCGCACCTGGCGGCGGCGATTCATCGAACCGGGTCTGAGACGTTCAAGCTGTCCACGGACCCGTTCTTCATCGACAAGATCCGCGCTGTCGTGGCCTCTACCTGGATCCGCCGGAGCGGGCGATGGTTCTCTGCGTGGACGAGAAGTCGCAGATCGAGGCACTGGACCAGTCCCAGCCCGTGCTGCCGATGATGCCGGGCGTACCGGAACGACGAAGCCACGACTACATCCGTGCCGGCACCACCACCCTGTTCGCGGAGCTGAAAGTCGCAACCGGCAAGGTGATCGGCTCACTGCACCGGCACCATCGGGCTACTGAGTCCAAGCACTCGAACGCGACATCCGGGCCTGGGTGGCCGACCGGAACGACCACCCACGGCCCTTCATCCGGACCAAGACCGCCGACGAGATCCTCGACGAAGCAGCCACCTACTGCCGGCGAATCTCGGACTCAGGTCACTACAGGTTTCCGCGCTTCTCCTGCTCGCGCTCGATCGCTTCGAACAGGGCCTTGAAGTTGCCCTTGCCGAAGCCCATCGAGCCGTGCCGCTCGATCATCTCGAAGAAGACGGTCGGACGGTCCTGGACCGGCTTGGTGAAGATCTGCAGCAGGTAGCCGTCCTCGTCGCGGTCGACCAGGATCTTCAGCTCGCGCAGCGTCTCCACGGGCACCCGGGTCTCGCCCGCCCACTCCCCGAGGGTGTCGTAGTACGAGTCCGGGGTGTCCAGGAACTGCACCCCCGCCGCGCGCATGGCGCGTACGGACGCGACGATGTCGTTGGTGGCGAGCGCGATGTGCTGGACGCCGGCGCCGCCGTAGAACTCCAGGTACTCGTCGATCTGCGACTTCTTCTTGGCGATCGCCGGCTCGTTGATGGGGAACTTCACCTTGAGCGTGCCGTCGGCGACGACCTTCGACATCAGGGCGGAGTACTCGGTGGCGATGTCGTCGCCCACGAACTCCTTCATGTTGGTGAAGCCCATGACCTTGTTGTAGAAGGTCACCCACTCGTTCATCCGGCCGAGCTCGACGTTGCCGACGCAGTGGTCGATGGCCTGGAAGGTCCTCTTGGCGGCGGGCTCGACGATCGGGTCGGCGGCCGTGTATCCGGGGAGGTACGGGCCGTCGTACCCGCCGCGCTCGACCAGCGTGTGGCGGGTCCTGCCGTACGTGGCGATCGCGGCCAGGACGACCGTGCCGTGCTCGTCCTTGACCTCGTACGGCTCGGTGATGCCCTGCGCACCGTGCTCGACGGCGTACGCGTAGGCCGCGCGGGCGTCGGGGACCTCGATGGCGAGGTCGACCACGCCGTCGCCGTGGGCGTGCACGTGGTCGGCGAGGAAGGTGCCCCACTCGGTCGACGCCTTGATGACGGAGGTGAGGACGAAGCGGGCGGATCCGTTGGTCAGGACGTAACTCGCGGTCTCGCGGCTGCCGTTCTCCGGTCCGGAGTAGGCGACGAGCTTCATGCCGAAGGCGGTCGAGTAGTAGTGCGCCGCCTGCTTGGCATTGCCCACGGCGAAGACCACCGCGTCCATTCCCTTGACCGGGAAGGGATCGGCCTGCCGGGCGGTGTCGGGGGTGGTGTGCAGAGTCTCAGTCATGTCCGCAGGTTCCCGCCGCTTCGCAAGGTGCGCAACAGTTCGCCGCTTCACTGGTCAATCTGTCCACCCTCCGGCGAGGATGGGCAGGCTATCTGTACAGGCTGACCATCGGAGACGGATCATGGCGATCGATCATCTGGACGGCCGGCTCATCGTGCTGCTGGCCCGCGAGCCCCGTATCGGTGTACTGGAGGCGTCGCGGCGGCTCGGTGTGGCGCGCGGGACCGTCCAGGCGCGGCTGGACCGTCTTCAGTCGAATGGCGTCATCCGGGGGTTCGGCCCGGACGTCGACCCGGCGGCGCTCGGCTACCCGGTGACCGCTTTCGCCACGCTGGAGATCAAGCAGGGCCAAGGCGCCGATGTACGTGCCCATTTGAGTGGCGTGCCCGAGGTGCTGGAACTGCACACGACCACCGGGCACGGTGACATGTTCTGCCGGCTCGTGGCCCGCTCCAACGCCGATCTCCAGCGGGTGATCGACCGGGTCGTGGGCTTTGATGGCATCGTCCGGGCCTCCACGGCGATCGTCATGGAAAACCCGGTACCCCTGCGTATTATCCCGCTGGTTGAGCAGGCTGCAGAGGACACCGACTGAGCCTACGGAGCACCATGTGAACTTCTGGGAGTATCTGGGCACCCGCCACGATCAACTGCTCACCGACACGTACCAGCATGCCAGCGCCGTCTTCCAGTGCATGGTCATCGCCACCGTTCTCGGCGTCCTGATCGGTGTCGTCAGTTACCGCAGCGGCTGGGGCGGCTCACTGGCGATCACGTCCACCTCGGCGATTCTCACCATCCCCTCGCTCGCGGCGATCGGTCTCCTGATCCCGCTGGTCGGCCTGGGGGTCCCGCCCACGGTGATCATCCTGACCCTGTACGGGCTGCTGCCCATCGTCCGCAACTGCATCGTCGGGCTGCGCGGGGTCGACCCGTCCCTCGTCGACGCGGCGAAGGGCATCGGGATGTCCCGGACGAGGCGGCTGCTCAAGGTGGAACTGCCGCTCGCGTGGCCGCCCATCCTCACCGGCATCCGGGTCTCCACCCAGATGCTGATGGGTATCGCCGCCATCGCCGCTTACGCCTCGGGTCCCGGGCTCGGCAACGAGATCTTCCGTGGACTCGCCTCACTGGGAAGTGCCAACGCCATCAACCAGGTCCTCGCCGGCACGATCGGCATCGTCATCCTCGCCCTGCTCTTCGACGCCGCGTACGTACTGCTCGGGCGGCTCACCATCCCTAGGGGGATCCGTGCCTGAGACCGCCACCGGGCCGACGGAGTGGTCCGAGGACCGCGCCACCGCTTCGGCCGCCTCCGGTGCGACCATCCAGCTGGAGAACCTCACGAAGTCCTATCCCGGCAGCCCCGCCCCCGCGGTGGACGAGGTGTCCATGGACATCAAGGCCGGCGAGACCGTGATCCTCGTCGGCCCCTCCGGCTGCGGCAAGTCGACCACGCTGAAGATGATCAACCGCCTGATCGAGCCGACGTCCGGGCGGATCAGGATCAACGACGAGGACGTCACCGACATGGACCCGGTGAAGCTGCGCCGCAAGATCGGTTACGCCATCCAGTCCTCCGGTCTCTTCCCGCACATGACGGTCGCGGAGAACATCGCGCTCGTACCGAAGATGACCGGCTGGTCGAAGTCCGGGGTGAAGGACCGGGTCGAGGAGATGCTCGACCTGGTGGGTCTCGATCCCCGGGAGTTCCACGGGCGTTATCCCCGTCAGCTCTCCGGCGGCCAGCAGCAGCGCGTGGGGGTCGCGCGGGCGCTGGCCGCGGATCCGCCGGTGCTGCTGATGGACGAGCCGTTCGGGGCGGTCGACCCGATCACCCGCGACCACCTCCAGGACGAGCTGATCCGGCTCCAGCACGAGCTGCACAAGACGATCGTCTTCGTCACCCACGACTTCGACGAGGCCATCAAGCTGGGGGACCGGATCGCGGTGCTCAGGGAGCGTTCGCACATCGCCCAGTTCGACACCCCCGAGGCCATCCTCACCAACCCGACGGACGACTTCGTCTCCGGTTTCGTGGGCGCCGGAGCCGCGCTGAAGCGGCTCAACCTGACCCGGGTGCGGGACGTGGGAATCGCCGACTTCCCCACGGTGACCGTCGAGGACCCGCTCCAGTCGATCTTCAACAAGCTCCGGGACGGCCGGCACAACGAGCTGCTGATGCTGGACCGGCGCAACCGCCCCTACAAGTGGCTGCGGCGCGGCGACCTGATGCGGGCCAAGGGCTCGCTGGCCCGGGCCGGGCAGCTGGTGCACGACACGGTGACCCGGGACGCGACGCTGCACGACGCCCTGGAGGCCGTACTGACCGACAGCGGCGGACGGGTCGCCGTGACCGGCCGGCGCGGCGAGTTCATCGGTGTCGTCGACATGCAGACCCTGATGAACTCCGTGCAGGAGCTCCTTGAGGCCGACCGGCTCGCCGCGATGGAACACGAGCACGATCTGGAGGAGCTGCGCGCCCACCGGACGGGTCAGGAGCTGGAGGGCGGTGGCAGCGGGCTATGACCCCCAGTCATCAGGCGCCCCCCAAGGGGCCACGACCGCCCGGGGAGCACGACGTGGGAGGCCACGCCTTCCGTGACGAGGAGGCCGAGCCCTCCGCCCCGGCGCCGGGTCCGGCGCGACGGATCACCTGGAAGAAGCTCGTGGTGGTGCCGGCGGTCTGCGCGGTCGTCCTCGTGGCGACCTATCTGTGGATCACCAACGTCGACCTCGACTCGGTCGCGGAGAACTCACTGGCCGGCGACACCGTGCAGGTGCGCTGGTGGCAGCACGTCCGGCTGACGGCCATCTCCACCTTCTGGGTGCTGATCATCGCCATCCCGCTCGGCATCGCGCTGACCCGGCGTGGCCTGAAGAAGGCGGCCCCCGGGGTCACCGCGCTCGCCAACATCGGTCAGGCGACGCCCGCGATCGGGCTGCTGGCGCTGCTGGTGATCTGGCTGGGCATCGGCCCGTCCACGGCGATCATCGGCATGGTGATCTACGCCGTCCTGCCGGTGCTCTCCAACACGGTGGCGGGCCTGAACTCGATCGAGCCGACGCTCGTGGAGGCATCCCGGGGCATCGGCATGTCGGCGATGGGCACGCTCACCAGGGTCGAGCTGCCGCTCGCGGTCCCGCTGATCCTCGCGGGCGTACGCACCGCCCTGGTGCTCAACGTGGGCACGGCGACCCTCGCGACCTTCGGGGGCGGCGGCGGACTGGGCGACCTGATCACCTCGGGCATCCAGACACAGCGCATGCCGGTGCTGGTGCTCGGCTCCGTACTGACGGTGGTGCTGGCCCTGCTGGTGGACTGGCTGGCGTCGCTGGTCGAACTGTGGCTGACGCCGCGCGGACTGGAGGAAGCGTGAGGGTACGTACGGGCCTGGCGTCGACCGCCGCGCTCGCCCTCCTGCTCACGGGGTGTGGGCTGAAGAGCGGGTCGCCGCTGGTGGACGAGGTGGAACCGGGGTCGGTCGGGCAGGGGCAGCCGCTCAAGGGCGCCTCGCTGACGGTGACCTCGAAGAACTTCAGCGAGAACATCATCCTCGGGCAGATCATGGGCCTGATCTTCAAGGCGGCCGGGGCCGAGGTCCTGGACCGGACGAACCTGCCGGGGTCGATCAGCGCGCGCGAGGCGGTCGTCAAGGGCGAGGCGGACGCGCTGTACGACTACACGGGCACGGCGTGGATCACCTATCTGGGTCATGCGGAGCCGGTCGCCGACCCGCAGAAGCAGTACGAGGTGGTCCGCGACGAGGACAAGGGCAACGGGGTGACCTGGCTCCCCCCGTCCACGCTCGACAACACGTACGCCCTGGCCATCAGCAAGAAGAACAACGCCAAGTACAAGCTGAAGACGCTCTCGGACGTGGCCGCGCTGGCGAAGAAGGACCCGAAGGCGGTGACCGTGTGCGTGGAGAACGAGTTCGCCTCACGTGACGACGGGCTGCCGGGCATGCAGAAGAAGTACGGGATGAACCTGCCGGCCGCGAACATCCAGAAGATGGACGCCGGGATCATCTACACCCAGGTGTCCGAGTCCGACTCCTGCCTGCTCGGCGAGGTGTACACCACCGACGGCCGCATCAAGGCGATGAACCTGGACGTCATGGAGGACGACAAGCAGTTCTTCCCCAACTACAACGCGGCCCCCGCCATCCACTCGGCGACCCTGAAGAAGTACCCGGAGATCGCCGAACTGCTGGCCCCGGTCACCGACATGCTGACGACGCCGCTCGCGCAGGAGCTGAACTCCAAGGTCGACGTGGACGGGCAGGACCCGCACGAGGTCGCGAAGGACTGGCTGATCGAGGAGGGGTTCATCCAGGAGGGCTGAGCGGCCGGGGAGTTACAAAGAAGCCGTTGCAAAAAACAGGTTGCAAAACAGTCTTTGCAACTCTATGGTCGTGGCATGCCTCCGAACGAGCCCGAGGACCGGCCGGTCCCGTACGCCGACGACCCGAAGATCCACCACGTCGACACCCGCACCCTGCGCGGCCTCGCCCATCCGCTGCGCATCCGGCTGCTGAACACCCTCCGGGAGTTCGGCCCCGCCACCGCCTCCGGACTCGCCGAAAGGCTCGGCGAGTCCAGCGGGGCCACCAGCTACCACCTGCGCCAGCTCGCGGCGTACGGCTTCGTCGAGGACGACCCGGAGCGCGGCAAGGGGCGCGAGCGGTGGTGGAAGGCCGTCCACATGGGCAACACCTTCAACACCAGCACCTTCCTGGACCACCCGGACGCCGAGGTGCGCGGAGCGGTCGGCGTCGTGCTCCACGAGGTGGCGACCACGCACGCCCAGGAGCTGAACACCTGGCTCGGGACGATGCACGAATGGCCCGAGGAGTGGCGTCGGGCCTTCGATCTCAGCGACTTCAAGCTCCGCCTCACGCCTGAACTCTCCATGGAACTCGCGGAGAAGATGCAGGAGCTGGTGAACAGCTACCGGGGCCGCGTCCCCGAGGGCACCGAGGGGTCGGCCGTCGTCCGCACCCACATGCACATGTTCCCGCGCCCCACCGACTGAGGGGATCACCGTCATGCACAGCGACGTCCACCATCTGCTCCACACCTACCGCGCCGCCGAACTCCAGCGCGAGGCAGCCGAGTTCCACCCGGCGCGCCCCGCACTGCGCCACCGGATGGGCTGGACACTCGTCGGGCTCGGCCTGCGTCTGGCCCAGGCCGGGGCGCCCCCGGTCCGCACCGCGCGAGCGGCCTGATGGCGCCCGGGGGAAGACCGGCGCGGCGCCGCACACCGCTCGCCGCGGTCCTGGCCGCGAACTCCATCTCCACCGCGGGCACTTCACTCACCCTGATCGGCGTCCCGTGGTTCGTCCTGGAGACCACGGGGAGCGCCGGCCGGGCCGGGGTCGTCGCCTTCTGCGCGACCCTGCCGATCGTCGTCGCCGCCCTGGTGGGCGGGCCCGTCATCGACCGGCTGGGGCGGCGGCGTGTCGCGGTCGCCTCCGACTTGATCTGCGGCGCGGCCGTCGCCGCCGTCCCGCTGCTGCACCACGCGGGCGCCCTCGAATTCTGGATGCTGTGCGCGCTCATGGCGCTGAACGGGTTCGCGCACACTCCCGGCAACACGGCACGTTACGTCCTCGTACCCGACCTCGCCGAACACGCGGGCACCACGCTCACCCGGGCGGCGAGCCTCTTCGACGCGGTCTCGCGCGGCGCCCGCATGGTCGGTGCCGCGCTGGCGGGGCTCCTGATCGCGGTCGTCGGCGCCGAGACCGTGCTCCTGCTCGACGCGGCCACCTTCGCGTCGTCCGCCCTGCTCGTGGCGGTGGGCGTCCGGGGAGTCCGGGCCGCCGAGCCGCGCAAGGCGGTCTCCCCCGTCTCCCTGCGGGCGTACCGCGCCGAACTGAAGGAGGGATACGCCTACCTGCTGGGCAACCGGCTGCTGCTCGCCGTCGTGGTCATGGTGATGTTCATGAACGGCACCGACCAGGGCTGGAACGCCGTCCTGCTGCCCGTGCACGCCGAGGGCGAGCTCGGCGGGGCGACCGACCTGGGGCTGCTCACCGCGCTGTTCGGCGCGGGCGGCCTGACCGGCGCACTGCTGTACGGGGCGGTGGGGCACCGCTTCTCGCGGCGGAGCGTGTTCGCGGTGTGTGTGGTGCTGTGCGGCGCGCCGAGATTCGTGGTCGCCGCGCTGACCGGCACGACTCTGCCCCTCGCCGTCACCATGGTGCTGGGCGGCGTCGCCGGCGGCATGCTCAACCCGATCCTGACGACGGTGACGTACGAACGCGTCCCCGAGGAACTGCGCAGCAGGGTGTCCGGCGCGCTCACGGCGGGCTGCGAGTTCGCCATGCCGGTGGGTGGTCTCGCGGCGGGTCTGCTGGTGGAGGGCTTGGGTGCGACGGGGGCCCTGCTGGCCATGGGCGGGGTGTACTTCCTGGCGACGCTGAGCCCGCTGGTCTTCCCCGCGTGGCGCGGGATGGAGAGTCCGAAGCCGCAGGTCAGCAGCTCGGGACCGCGCCTCCCTGATCCAGGGAGCGCAGCGAGGACACCGCACCCTTCAGCGTCGTGACGGGGATCAGCCGCAGCCCTTCCGGCTGTTCCGCCTTCGCCTGCTTGCACTCGGCCTTCGGCACCAGGAAGACGGTCGCGCCGTCGCGCCGTGCCGCCTGCGTCTTGAGGGAGACCCCGCCCACAGCGCCGACGGTGCCGTCCGCCTCGATCGTGCCCGTACCGGCCACGGTGCGTCCGCCGGTCAGGTCGCCGCCGGAGCCGTCGCCGTCCAGCTTGTCGATGATGCCGAGCGAGAAGAACAGGCCCGCGCTGGGACCGCCGACATCGGCGAGGTGCAGGGTGACGTCGACCGAACCGGGCTTCCTGTCGAGGTAGTGCAGGGCCGCGTCGACGGCGACGTTCTGCGACTCCTTCATGTCCTGGAGATTGTGCTGCTCGATCTCCTTCTCGGAGTCACCGGTGGGGTAGACGGAGTCGCGCGGCATGACCGCCCGGTCCGTCCGGAACCAGCTGTCGACCACGTCCGCGATCCCGATGTCCGCCGAAGGCGCGGTCGCGACGATCGTCGTCATGCGCAGCTCGCCGTCGGTGGTCCGGGTCGGCGCGCCCTTGATCGTGATGACCGGCTTCCCCTTGTCGTCCCCCAGGACGTCGGCGGTGCTGCCGGGCTGCGCCACGGTGAACGGCAGGGGCGCGAAGGCGGCCGTGCCGAACAGGGCCAGGACCGGCAGCGCGCAGAGGGCGAGGGTGCGGGGGTGAGAGAGACGAAGGGCCACCCGACCAATCTATCCGCCGGCCACCCCGGACTCCGACCTGCCCCGGCGCTGCCACGGCGGCCGGGCGGCGCTGCTGGGGTGGCCGGCCGGGGTGGTCGGGCCGGTGTCTGTCGTGCGGGGGGGCCTAGCGGAGGGCGTCCGCGACCTCGCGGGCCGCGTCGAGCACGCGCGGGCCCACGCGTTCCGGTACGGCGTCGGCGAGCATGACCACGCCCACGCTCCCTTCCACGCCGGACACTCCGACCAGCGGCGCCGCGGCCCCGCAGGCACCGGCTTCGAGTTCGCCCTGGGTGAGCGTGTAGCCGGGATGGCCGGTCGTCTTCTGCCGGGCGGTGAGGATCGCCCGGCCCGCGGCGCCCCTGTCCAGGGCGTGGCGGAAACCGGCCCGGTAGGCCACGTGGTAGTCGGTCCAGGTCGGCTCGACGACGGCGACCGCGAGCGCGTCCGAACCGTCGACGAGGGTGAGGTGAGCGGTGGCCCCTATGTCCTCGGCCAGGGAGCGCAGGGCGGGCAGCGCCGCCTCCCTGACGAGCGGGTGCACCTGGCGGCCCAGGCGCAGCACGCCCAGCCCCACCCGGGCCCGGCCGCCCAGGTCACGCCGTACGAGGGCGTGCTGTTCCAGGGTGGCGAGCAGTCGGTAGACCACGGTGCGGTTGACGCCGAGTTTGTTCGACAACTCGGTGACGGTCAGGCCGTGATCGGTATCGGCGAGCAACTTGAGGACACGCAGTCCCCTGTCGAGCGTCTGAGAAGTCTCCGCGGTCACGACGCCCTCTCCCTCTTGGTGAGCGGGGCGGTTTCTCTTGCGGATGCCGACGCCGGTCCCACGGCGACGCACCGAGAGGCCGCCGACTGGCCATGGCACCGGCTGCGCTCCGAGGCCACACTGCCACGGGGCGTTCATGTTTCGGGGACATTAGCGAGCGGGTCCGCTCAGCGGAAGACCTCGTCCAGAATCCGGTCTCCCTCCGGAACGCGATGCCATAACCGCCGGTCAGCGAGGAAGCGTCCGGAACGCGGACATCTACGCGCGTTCAAGTCGGGTGACGCGTTCGCGACGCTCCGTACATAAGATGTGAACGTTTGTTAACAGGGCGTGAAAACACGTCACAAAAATTTCCGGCATTCGCTCACTCACCGGCGCCCGTCCGCCCTCGCACGCCCCTGCCCCACCCCGTCGTGCGCGGGCGGACAGGCGGGAGGACCGACGGGCCACCGGGTCGTGAGGCAGGCGAGGGCGTGTTGTCTCCGGGCACGGAAGCGGAAACGGGAAACGGGTCCGGTGCGGGCATCGCCGCACCGGACCCGTCACTCCCCCAGGGGGGTCCGTCCCGCCTATCGCGCGTCCGTCCACTCCCCGGCGGTCCGGCCTCTACCGCATCCGGGCTCCACCGGATCCGGCCTCTACCGCATCCGGGTGGCCCACTCCTGGACCTTCTTGATCCGGTCCTGGATCTGCCCGGCCGTCGCCTCCGCGCTCGGCGGGCCGCCGCACACCCTCCGCAGCTCGGTGTGGATCACGCCGTGCGGCTTGCCGCTCTGGTGGGTGTACGCCGACACCATCGTGTTGAGCTGCTTGCGCAGTTCCAGCAGCTTCTTGTGGGTGACCACCGGCCGCTGGTCGGCCGCCTTCTCCAGCAGGTCGGCCTCGGCCGCGGGCTTCTGCCTGCTGTGCGCGATCTGCCGGGTCTGCCGCTTCTGGAGCAGCAGCTGCACCTGGTCGGGTTCGAGGAGTCCCGGAATCCCGAGGTAGTCCTGCTCCTCCTCGCTCCCCGGGTGCGCCTGCATGCCGAACTCGGCCCCGTCGTACAGCACCCGGTCGAAGACCGCGTCGGACTCCAGCGCCTCGAAGGGCAGCTGCTCCTCGGTCTCCTCGTCCTCCAGCTTCTCGGCGTCCGCGAGGAGCTGGTCCTCCTCGGCGAACGGGTTCTCCTCGTCGCTGCCCTTCTTCGGCTTGTCGAGCACGTGATCGCGCTCGACCTCCATCTCGTTCGCGAAGTCGAGCAGCATCGGGATGGTCGGCAGGAAGACCGAAGCGGTCTCGCCGCGCCTGCGCGACCGCACGAAACGCCCGACGGCCTGGGCGAAGAAGAGCGGCGTCGAGATCGTCGTCGCGTACACGCCGACTGCGAGGCGCGGCACGTCGACGCCCTCCGACACCATGCGGACCGCGACCATCCAGCGCGATTCGTCCTGGCTGAACTTGTCGATGTTCTTGGACGCGGCCTTCTCGTCGGAGAGGACCACGGTCGGCTTCTCGCCGGTGACCGACTTGAGGATCTTGGCGTACGCCCGGGCCGACTCCTGGTCGGTCGCGATGACCAGCCCGCCCGCGTCCGGGATGCCCTTGCGTACCTCGGTCAGCCGCTTGTCGGCGGCGGCCAGCACGTTGGGGATCCAGTCACCGGTGGGCGCGAGCGCGGTGCGCCAGGCCTGGCCGATGGCGTCCTTCGTCATGGGCTCACCGAGCCGCGCGGCGATCTCGTCCCCGGCCTTGGTGCGCCAGCGCATGTTGCCGCTGTAACTGAGGAAGATCACGGGGCGGACGACACCGTCGGCAAGAGCGTTGCCGTAGCCGTAGGTGTAGTCCGCGGAGGACCGGCGGATGCCGTCGTTGCCCTCCTCGTACGCGACGAAGGGGATCGGGTTGGTGTCGGAACGGAACGGCGTACCGGTGAGCGCGAGCCGGCGGGTCGCCGGGTCGAACGCTTCCTGGCACGCCTCTCCCCAGGACTTGGAGTCACCGGCGTGGTGGATCTCGTCGAGGATCACCAGGGTCTTGCGCTGCTCGCACCGGTTGCGGTGGAGCATGGGGCGCACGCCGACACCGGCGTACGTGACCGCGACCCCGTGGTACTCCTTGCTCACGGGGCCCGCGCTGTAGTCGGGGTCGAGCTTGATCCCTATGCGGGCCGCGGCCTCCGCCCACTGCTTCTTGAGGTGCTCGGTGGGCGCGACCACGGTGACCTGCTGCACCACGTGGTGGTGCAGCAGCCATGACGCGAGGGTCAGCGCGAAGGTGGTCTTCCCGGCGCCGGGGGTGGCCACCGCGAGGAAGTCCCGCGGCTGGTCCTGGATGTACTTCTCCATGGCACCCTGCTGCCAGGCACGCAGCTTCCCGGCGGTCCCCCAGGGGGCACGGCCGGGAAAGGCGGGTGAGAGGTGGTGGGAGGCGGTAGTAGTCACGGTCTCCGGTTCGGGGCACTCGGGTACGTGGGCGCTGGCCGTACGGACCCTTACCGGCTCCGTACGCGATACGACAACCGGGCCACCCTACCGGCGGGGGGAGCGGGACCTCGTACGAATCAGCCGTGACTCGGCTGTGCTGAGACCCGCTTCACAGGAGACGGCTACCTGGCGAAGCCGGGCAGCTGTTCCGCGATCTTGGCCATGTCCAGCGCTCCTTGGCACACGTCGAGCACGAATCGCTCCGCCTCGTCCACATCGAAGCCCGCGTCGAGCGGATGCCCGTTCATGTGGAGGAAAACCCAGGTCGCGTACCAAGCGATGCGCTTGTTCCCGTCGACGAGTGCATGATTGCGGGCCAGAGACTCCATGAGTGCCGCAGCCTTCTGCCACACGTCCGGGTAAGCGTCCTGGCCGAACACGCTCGCCTGCGGCCGCGCCAGTGCCGAGTCGAGCAGCCCGTAGTCACGTACCTCGGCGGCCCCCAGCCGTTCCGCGAGGTTCAGCAGCTCTGGCAAGGTCAGGTACTGCATCAGGCCAGCCTCCGGTTCAGCTCCTCACTGACCTTCAGCACGTGATCCGCCGCCTCGTTGAAGAGACGCGAGTGTTCGTTTATGGCGGTGATCACCGCATCGTGGGCGAAAGACTGCATGCTCCGCCCTTCTGCCTCGGCACGCGCGCGCAGGGCGTCGAGCTCTTCCTCGGTGAACCTCAGATTCAGACCAGCCATGGAGGCATGGTACCGCGTGGTACCGGGCGGTGCTAAGTGTCCGTATGCACCCGCGTTGCCA
Organism: Streptomyces sp. NPDC006516; assembly: GCF_040611875.1. Lineage (NCBI taxonomy): Bacteria > Bacillati > Actinomycetota > Actinomycetes > Kitasatosporales > Streptomycetaceae > Streptomyces > Streptomyces sp. NPDC006516. Next base: position 107,860 of record NZ_JBEXPD010000001.1, on the reverse strand, counting down.
CCCACACCCCCACCAGCGCCACCGCCGCCATCGGCAGGAACACCACCATGAAGGCACCCGGATGGGCCGCTCCCGCACCGCTCTCCACCGCCCCGTGCGCCGCCGCTCCCACCGCCCCGCCCCCGAGCGCGGCGAACGCCGCACCGCCCGCGGCGAGCAGCAGCGCGTTGGACAGGCCGTCCGAGATCTGGAGGGCGGCCGAATTGGCCCCCGCCTCCTGCGGGGCCGACAGCTTCAGCAGCAGCACGCTCGTCGACGCGATCACCATGCCCATGCCGAAGCAGCCGAAGCCCCACACCACGGCCAGCGTCCACACCGGCACGGACTCGACCAGCACGGCGGGCGCCGCGAGGATCGACAGCGTCACGAGCACCATGCCCGCCACCATGAGAGGCCCCCGGTGCGGCTCCAGCCGGGGCCTGGCCAGGACGTACGAGCCGAGCGCCCAGGTCAGACCGCCCGCGGCCAGGGAGAGGCCGGCCAGGGTCGGGGACAGCCCCCGCTGTGTCACGAGCATCAGCGGGACGAAGGACTCCGCGACGATGAACGAGCCGGCCGATATCCCCCGCAGCAGGATCACTGCGGGCAGCCCCCGCGCGGCCCGCACGGTTCCCGCGGGCAGCAGCCCGCGCACGGCGGGAACGAGCAGCGCGGCACCGGCCAGCGCCGGGACCAGGGAGAGCCACCGCAGCTCCTGGCCCGCGTACTGGAGCAGCCCGGCGCCCGCCGAGATCCCGAGCGCGAGCCGGATACGACGCCGGTCGAACGGCTCCGCGGCGGCCTCCGCGTCCGTGGGCCCGCCCGCCATGCGCCGGATCGCGGGCAGGGCGAGGCCGAGCGGCAGGAGGATGAGCACCGGGATGCCGACGAAGACCCAGCGCCATCCGAGGTGCTCCGTCACGGTCCCCGAGGCGAGCGGCCCGACGACGGACGGCACGATCCACGCCGCCGAGAAGGCGGCCATGATGCCCGGCCTGATCCGCTCCGGGTAGGCCCGCCCGATGACCACGTACAGCGCCACGATCACGAGCCCGCCGCCGATGCCCTGGACGGCCCGTCCCAGGATGAACACCCACATGCTCCCTGCGGTCCCGGAGAGCAGCAGACCGGCTCCGAACGCCCCGATCCCGCCGGCGAGCGGCGCGAGCGGCCCACGCCGGTCGGCCCACTGCCCGGACAGCACCATGGCGAAGAGGCTGGTGGTGAAGTACGCGGAGAAGGCGAAGGCGTAGAGCGGGATGCCGTGCAGTTCACGTGCGGCCACGGGCATCGCCGTACCGACGGCGGTCGCCTCGAAGGCGATGAGCAGCACGACGGAGACGATGCCGATGCTCAGCGCCCGGTACGTGCGCCCCAGCACGCCTTCCACCGGGGCGGGGGCTGTGGTCTCCACGAGGGCGGCGGTGACCTCGGCGTCACTCGGTTCCAGGGCGGTCATGAGCCTCAGAGTAAGGGCCGCACCGGCAGGTGACCCCTGTCGGGGGACGGTATCGATCTCGTCCCTTGGTCGTACGACCGTGGGCCCGCCCCTCCGCGAACGTGAACGCGGCATGGCAGTCGCGTTGCAGCGGCCCCACCGGCCTTGAGACCGGCCCCGCCCCGCCCGTACGGTCGACAGCAGATCAAGAAACGCACGGCCGTGTGCCCGAGTGGTTCAGGGGCTCGACTGCAACTCGAGTTACACCGGTTCGAATCCGGTCACGGCCTCCAGCGGGAGAACCCGAGAGGGAACGGCCGCCCCCATCGTGCGGGGGCGGCCGTTTCTGCGTGCGGGGGCCTGCCACCACCTCAGCGTGCGCTCCCGCTCGCGAACAGCGCCGCACCCGCGACGGGCTGCGGTCAGCCCGTGACCGCACCCGCCACGAATGCGGTCCAGGCGGCGGGGGTGACGGTGAAGGTGGGGCCGTCGGTGACCTTGGAGTCGCGGACGTGGACGGTGTGGGGGCAGGTGGCGACCTCGACGCAGGTCGCGCCCTCGTTGTCGCTGTAGCTGGACTTGTGCCAGTCGTAGGCGACTTCGAGGCAGGCCTCGCCCTCGTTGCCGCTGTAGCTGGACTTGAACCAGGTCAGCCGGGTCCGTCGCTCACAGTTGCCTCACCTTCGTCTCGATGATCTCCGCGGACTTCCAGGAGATCGCGGGGGCGCGGTGGACGCTTCCTGCTGGAACCGGGCGCCAGCCAGGACTTCGACTGGCCGCCCGGCGCGAAGCGCTTCGGCCCGGCTGCCCGCGACCAGTACGTGGGGATTCCGGCTGCCCACGGCAACACGTATCCGCTGAGCTGGTGGTGGGGGCCCCCGCAGGACGGGGAGTTCGTGGACGCGGAGCTGCTGTACGGACTGGTGATGGCGCAACTCGGCCCGATGCCTGACTGCTCAGGGGGTGCGCATCAGGTTGCGGAGGCCGGCGACGAGGGCCGGGACGTCGCGTTCGACCTCGGCCGGGGGTGCGGCCTCTGATGATTCCGCCGACCGGTGCGTGGTCCCGCAGGGGCGTCAGAGGCCGTCCGGGAGCGCTTCGGCCGGGCCGGGGCGGCCGCAGTCGGTGCACTCGACCAGGAGACCGCGCGCAGGACGAGCGGCGGGCGGGCCCTGGGCCGGTGCGGGCAGGTGGGGCGGCATCTTGTCGGTGAGGCGGCGGCGTACCAGGCCGACGGGTGAGCCGACGCGTTCGTGAAGCCCGGCCGTGAGCGCCGAGGTCAGGTGGTCGGCGCTGACGCCTCGCGCGAACCATGCGGCGGCGAGCGGTTCCAGCGCGGAGCAGTCGGCGGCGGAGAGCGCCAGGCGGGGCTCGCGGCGGTCGAGTTCGGCCAGGGCGAGGTAGGCGGGGGAAGGGGCGGCGACAACCGGCTCACCCTGCGGCGCTGGGGGCGGTGTGGGCGGGTTCGGGCTGGGCCGCTCCGCAGTGCGCTGTTGCGGCACGACCGCCGGTTCGGTGCCTGCTCCGGGGCGGCGCCCGCCTCGCCTGCCAGCCTGGCCGCCCACCACTCGTTGTCGTGGGCGGTGCGGGACCAGTAGGTGAGCGTCACCCACCGGCACTGGCCGGCCCCTTCGACCCGGCAGCGGACGCGACGAAGATGTCCGGCCACGGCGAGGGCGCGCAGCGCGGTGCCGATCGCCATCTGGCCGTACAGGGGCAGGTCCTTGGCCAGCGACTTGATGTCCATGGCGGCACCGTCGGGCAGATGGTCGACATACCCGGCGACATAGCGTTCGCGCTCGGGGAGGAGGGCGAAGGCGCCTGCGCTGGAGGGGCCCTGGGCGGGGATGGACCGCTTGCGTAGCCGGTTGGAGCCTTGCTGTAGGGGCGCGAAGCTGCGAGGGCAGGCGGGGCGGAGCCAGGCGACTCTCCGCTGCAGCTCGATCACGACTAGTCATACTTGCTGGCCGTGACGGGGTGGGAGGGAGGAGAGGTTTCCCCAGAAGCCCTTACCTACCCCCCGGATGAACAACACGTCTCGAACCCCGGCCCTCGCGTCTCGGCCCTCGAAGCCCGCAGCTCAAGCGTCGGCCCCGCAGACCTCCCCCGACCCTCGAACGAGCGACAGGGCCACACCCGGCGCCCGGACCCCGAGCCTCGGGGCCCGAGCGCCGGGGCCACCATCCGGCCCCGCTGAGCATCTACTTCGGCGTGGGGGCGCCCGTTCCCGCGTGCGCCAGCGGCTACACGGGGTCCAACGAGGGCTGCGCTTCCAGTCCTCCGTCGTCCTCGCAGCCCAGTTCCTTCGCCATGGCCAGGGAGAACGAGTGGGCGACGGTGGCGTAGGCGTCCTTCAGGGCCTGGGGGTCGCCCTCGGGCTCCGTGGGCATCCCCCCGCGCTCCACGCCGATCTCGATGTGGGCCGGTTCGGTACCGGTCAGCTCACCGCTCCGGCAGCCGAACCGGAGGAACGAGCCGTCCGTCGCGGCCAGGGCCCGCTCCCCCATCTTCAGCACGGTGAACTTCGTGGCCGGGCCGTCGCCCACCGGGGCACTGCCCGACAGGTGCCAGTTGATCCTGAGCTCCTCGTCCGGCGCGTAGATCCGGCAGACATCCCCGTCGCCGGTGCTGGAGGACGAGAACTTCCCGGCCAGCTCCTGCGCGGCATGCGCGACGGTGCCCTTCTCACCCGACCCCTCGAACCGCGACGACCCCATGATCACCTCCAGCGACCCGGCCGCGTCGGCGGACACGGCGTCGCCACCGCAGAGGTCAGTCCCCGCGACCGTCGCGGGGAGGGAACGGTCCGGCCCGCTCCCTCCACAGCCCACCGCACCGACCAGCAGCGTCACTGCGGTCACCGTGCCGACGAGCACCCTCCCCACCATGGCCTCCCGCCCCTACTTCGGCGAGAGATCGGGAGTCTCGGGCAGCCCCGCGTTGTCCTCGCAGCCCAGCTCCTTCACTACGGAGAGGGCTCCGGTGTGAAGGATCTCCAGATTGGCGTCACGGGTCTCCGGCGTGTCCGGGGCGTCGCTCTCCCCCACCGTGAAGCTCCCGTAGATGCGCAGCGGCTGCGTCTCCGAGCCCTTGAGCTGCGGGCTCGCGCACTCGAGGTACAGCGAGGCTCCGGTGGCCCTCGCCTCGGACCTCTTGCCCATCGTGTAGAACACCGTGCCGGAGCCGACCCTGGGGTCCTTCACGTCCTGCGGGGCGTACATGGAGAACTTGAGCTCCGCTCCGTCGCCGGCTCCGCCGCCCTTCGGGCTGAGTTCACACAGGTCCGCCCCCGTGGCCCAGCTACGCCCGGAGTCGTATCCGTCCGTCAGCGCCTCGACGACCTTGTCCCGGCCGCTGGCGCCACTGGCAAAGAACTCCGCATCCGTCGTGACCGCCTCGACCTTCTTCGCCAAGGACGCCCCGAACAGACCGCCGCAGACCTTGTCGGCCCCCACGAAGGTCTCCTCGGCACCCTTGTCCGCCTCTGCGTCCGAGCCGCAGGCCGCCAGGCCCGCCCCCGCGGCCACGACCAGCCCGACGACGGCTGCCAGGCGCCCTGCCCGTGCCAGTCCCACGATCTTCATCCCTTCACCGGTACCCATGTTCTCGTCAGCCCGTTTCCGGATCCTGGCCCTGCTGGTTCTCCCGCTCGTTACCGGTCGAATAGCCGTTCCGCATGGACTCCTTCATGTCCTGACGGAATTCCTTGTCCTCCTTCGTGTCCCCGGTGTGGCGGTCGAGGAAGTCCTCCATGGGTGCTTCGGCCGTGGACTCGCCGGCCCGATAGATCTTGTTCCATTCCTCCCTGGTCAGCTCCTCGGCCTTCTCCTTGCTCGCGTCGACCGATTTGTCCGACATGTCGCCGATGAACTGCCCCGCGAGCTGCTCCAGCCCACCGCTGGCCGTGTCGGTGGCCAGGGGGATGAGCACGGCCGCCGTCCCGACCGCCGCGGTGGCCGGCAGGAAGGCGACACCCGCGGCGATACCCGCCGTCGCGCCGAACTCGACCCACCCGGAGCGCTTGGCGACGGCCTTCTCGTAGTCCTCGTGGCTCTTCATGTTGTCGGCCTGGACCTGGTCGGCCCGGGACTGGTCGAGCATGCCCTGGACCTCCGCGCCGACGTGCACGGCATTCCGGGCGCTGCCCTTGTCGATCACCCCGTTGGAGTCGACCTGGTTCTCCAGCACACTCCGCGTGTACACCTCCTCCGCGGCGGAGACCGTCGCGTAGGCGTCCGGGTGCTGACCGAGGGCGCTGAGGAAGCCGCGAGTGATGCTCCTGCCCTCCGTGTCATCCTCGAAGTCGATGTGACCCTCCGAGTCCTTGGGGGCGAACACGCTGTCCGAGCCGCCCTTGTCCAGCGCCCAGTTGATGTCGTCGATGTAGCCGGCGCCCATGGTGCCCAGGCTGTCGGACATCGCCTCCTGCTCCTTGAGCAGACCGGCGTCCGCCCCGTACTTCTCCATGACCTGCTGCATGACCGCGGCGTTGTCGTCGTCCCGCACCACTCTCGCGTCCGGGTGCCCGGCCGGGTAGCCGAGGGTGGCTGCCTCCAGGGCGTGGCCCAGCGCGTCGGGCATGTGGTTGAGGGAGCCCTTGAGCTCGTCCTCGTCGAGCGAGTTGACGTCTCCGAACGACTCCCACTTCTCGTTGCCGAAGAAGTCGAGGTAGTTCTCGATCGGCGTGTCGCCGTTCTTGCCGAGGTCCGCCGTGGCGCCCTTGTTGACCGTGCCGTCCTCGTTGTACGCGGTCGGCGGGTCGTTGAAGAAGTGCTTGGCCGCGTCCGGGCTGTTGCCGAGCGCCTCCAGCATGGCGGTGGTCGGGTCGTATCCCGCGCCGTTGACGCCGGAGGGGTTGAACGGGTTCTTGAACGGGCTGTTCACCACCTTGTTCTCGGCGAACATGTACGGGTCCTAGTTGTACGTGTCCGTGGAGAGCTGCCCGAAGAACGCGAGCGACTTCTCCGGGCCGAGCTTCTCGTAGAAGTTCTTGGAGAACTCGACGGACTTGTTGTTGTCGCGCAGCAGCTCGTTGAGCGCCTGGAGCTCGGTGTGCGTGATGTCGCGGCCCTTGGCGGCCAGAGCGGCGGCCCGGGCCGCTTCCTCCTGGTCCATCTTCGTGTACGCGGGGGCGCTGAAGTCCTTGCCCTCGGTCACGTTGGCCTCGAGGGTGAGCTTGAAGGACTCGTCCGTGTCGTTGCAGGTCTCGACGATGTTGTCGATCTTCTTCTGCCACGCCGCGATGTTCGCCTTCTGCTGGCGTGCCATCTCCGGGTAGTCGGGGTCGTGATTGCGCTGCGAAGGGGGAATGTCCTCCACGGGGTGGCGCGCGGTGACCTTGCCCTTGGCGTCGATGTGCATACCGGCCGCCGGTCCCTCGTGGTCCCGGATGTTGACGAGATCGTCCTTGGCCTTCTTGATGGCCGTGTGGGCTTCCTCGAGGATCGCGTGCACACCCTTCGCCTCGGCGGCGGCGTCCTTGAACTCCTTGGCCGTCTTGGCTATGAACCCCTTGGTGACACCGGCGTTCGCGCCCTCCCACTCGGCCTTGTCCGCCTTGGCCTTCATGCCGTCGTTGGCGTCGTCGGCCAGCAGGTCGAGCTTGGTGACCATCTCCGACCAGTCGTCAGCAGCCGTCTTCAGCTTGGCGACGGGAGCATCGACTATGTCCTCGAACTTCAGCATTCCGCTTCCCCCGGGCCTTACTTCAGATAGTCGTTGAGCTTGGATACGGAGATGAGATCGCCACCGATCTGCACGTCGTCCTTGGAGTGGGCGGACTTCGTGTAATTGAGGTGGTTGGAAATCTGGGCACAGGCGTCGAGCAGGGTCTTCATGTGCGTCTGCCAGCGGTCGTGAACCTTCAGCAGCGCGGAGCCACTGCTGAAGTTCCCGTTGGTGAGTGCGATCGCCGCATCGAAGGTCGTCGGACGGGCGTGGTCACCGTCCTTGGACAACCGTGTACGTACCTCGTAGGCGTCGTGCCCGATGGCTCCCAGGTTGTCCTGGTTGACCGCCAGATCTGCGTTTGCGGGCCCGCCGCTACTGCCGCCCTCGGCAGGGACCCCATTGAGCCGCATATCGACCCGCTGCGTCGATTCCGCCCGAAGAGCCGCCCATTCAGCGTCGAACGTCACGAATTCCCCCATAGTCATTTCCGGTGCGCCTGAAGCCACCGCTACGGTTCCAGCGACGCACACGCTAGCCGTTCGGTTTCATGCGGCACACGCCGGGCGGGAACTGCACAGGAAAGCGCCCGGAGCCCCGGCCCGGGCAGGATCGACGCCGGGACCGCTGCGACCTCGGGACGCCTCGCTCAGGCGCCGGGGCCCTGCGCCGGAGGGCCGCTGTAAGGGCCACCGGAGCCGGGCGGCGGGCCGTAGGAGGGGTAGGGAGGCTGGGCAGCCTGCCCCTGGGGCTGCTGGTACGCATACGGGGCGGCCACCGGGGCTGCGGGGGCCGCGCTGCGGCGGCGTGAGCGGATGACCAGGGCGGCCACCACGGCGGTGAGCACTGCCGCGCCGATGCCCAGCCCGACCAGGAGTCCGGTGTTCCCACCCTCGTCGTCGGCCGCCGGTGCCGCTGCTGCCGGCTGGTCGCTCGCCTCCGCGCCACCGGCCGCCTTGGACGGTTCGGCGGACGGGGTGGGCGAGGCCGCTGCGGCGAGGTCCGGAAGCGGGTACTCGTCGGCGGGGCCGGGATCGCCGGGGGTCTTCAGGGCGATACGCGGCCGGACGATGCCGTATCCGATGTCATCCGCCCGCTCCTCCCCGGTCGTCGGCCCCCCGGCCGTGTTCAGCAGGACCCGCAGGACCTGGTTGTTGGTCCAGTCGGGGTACTTGGACCAGATGAGGGCGGCGGAGGCGGAGGCGAGGGCGGTGGCGTCACTGGAACCACTGGTCTTACACAGAGCGGTCTTTCCTCCGCAAGCATGGACCATGTCCACACCAGGGGCAGTGAGATCGACCTGCGGTCCGAACTGCGAGGACTCCGCCCTCTGAAGGTTCTTGCCAATCGCTCCTACGCCGACGACTCCCGGGGTTCCGGCAGGATATTCGACCGCATTATCCTCGCTAGCAGTATTGCCGACCGCCGCGAAGACCAAGGCCCCCTTCTTTAGGGCGTACTCGACAGCCCCCGAAAGTTCCTCCGAGCCATCGCTGTTACCTTGCGAGATGCTGATGACCTTGGCACCGGCGTCTACCGCGAATCGAATACCAGCGGAAACGTCGTCGTTGAAATTCTTGCTACCTGTGGCTCCGTTCACCTTTCCCGTATCATCTCGCAGCCTGATCGGGAGGATTTTCGCCTCGGGGGCCAGGCCGAATGCGCCGTCTCCTCCGCCGGACTCCCCAGTTCCTGCGATCAGGCCTGCCATACCCGTACCGTGACCGTCGTAGTCATCGCGTTCATCACCAGGAGATTCGGGCGCCAGATCTTTCCCCGCAAGAACCTGTCCTTGGAGATCAGGATTCGAAGCGTCCACACCCGTATCGATGACCGCGACCGTGACATCGCGCCCGGTGCTGGTCTCCCACATCTGCTCGGCCTTCATTGCGTCCAGGTGCCACTGATCGGAGCGCACTGAGTCCGCAAAGGCGGGAACCGGCCCTGCCATCAGCAGCCCCAGGGCGGTAGAAGCCACGATTCCACGACGAGTGACTTTCGCACTGCTGATGCTCATTGGGATCCCTTGCCGATTTCCTGTTGGTCAGTCGATGACTGGCGGGACGATGCGACGCCTACCCTGCTGCCAGGTCTCCTCGTCCTCCACCAGGTAGTCCGGCCGCTCTCCCTCGTCACGACGCGATTCGCCCAAGCGCTGCGGCGTAGCGCCGCGGCCCACCGGCCCAGCGCCCCGAGCTCCCTCGGAGGACCCGGAGCTGCGGACCAAGCCGGTACCACCCGGAGTAAAGGGGCGGCCCCCCGACCTGCCAGGCTGCTGCGGGCGGCCGCCCACCATGCCTCCGGTCTCGCCAGACAGGCGGCGCCCGCCGACGATCCCGCTCTGATTGCCGCCTCCAGCTCCGCCGAGTCCCGCGCCGCCGTGTCCCATCGCCCCACGGCCAGCATGCGTACCCTCGCCACCGACGACCGTCCCGCGTGGTAGCCCACCTGGCGGGCGGCCGGCAGTCTGCGCCACGGGACGTCCGCCGGTGATACCACCATCACGGGGCATTCGGCCGGCGGTGCCCGCAGTGAGCCCGCTCTGGCCCGGGAGAACGGGGGGACGCACCCCTGTGCCGGTGAACTTTCCAGGGGGCCCAGGCACTCCCTTCGAGCCACCACCGAGCACCGGTGGCATCGAGGGCGACACGAGGGAGGGACCCGCATCTGCCTTCCCCGTGACCGGCGGGACTGGTGGCGCGCTCGCGGGTACGGACGGAGATGGCGGAAGGGTCGCGACGCTGTCGATGCCCATGTCTACCGGTGCCGACTGAGCCGGTGCGCGGAGTACCGGGGTGTCCTGCACACGCGTCGCGTCGGGGCCGCCCGTTACCGGCACTGCCGATGCGTACGCGGTTGCGCTGGAGCCGGCTCCCCCCGAGGCGGCACCATCCCGCACGTAGTCCTGACCAGCAGAGTCTCGATCACTGACTCGCTCCGGAACGATCGCCCCCGGCGGCGGTGGGAACACCGGCTTTTCCAGGCCGTCCATCTGCGAGGCCGAGAACGAGTACGACTGTGCCAGCCTCCGCATCTGCGCCGCCGCCTCCTGGCGGTTCGACTCCTTCGCGGCGAGCAGCGTCTCCAGGGACTTCTTCTGCACCGCGGACGCGTCCGGGTCGTTCCGCGCGGCCTGCGCCGCCTCCAGGTTCGCCTCGGCGCTCGCGTCCGTGCGGGGGATGGCGACCTGGGCCGAGGCCAGGGCATCCGAGGCCTGGGCGAGCCACTTCGACGCGCCCTCGCTGTAGTCGCCGAGGCGCAGCGTCGCGTTGGCCAGGTCCGCGCTCCAGGTGCGGAACGCGTCGGCGCCCTCGCCCTTCCACTCGACCATCTGCGGGCGGACCTTGAGGTCCTCCGCGATCTTGCGGATCTCCGTGGCCGCGCTCACCAGACGGTCCGACGCACCCTGGATCGCCCCGCTGTTGGCCTTGTCCAGCCACGCCAGCATGGTCTCGTGGGACATGCTGTCGAAGGGTGTCCCCTGTCCTGCTTCCTTGTGGTCCATCCCAGCCCCCGTCTATCCCCGCGCCGTGCCAGTGATCGTGGTCGTCATCAGATCGCCCCGGTGCTCGGCTCGGGCGCGGGCGTCGCCGGAGGCGTGTCGCCGCTCTGCCTGGCCGGCTGCGTCGGGTCGTACTCGCCGCCGTAGTGCTTCTTCGCCTCGTCCGAGATCGCGAGCATGCGCCGCCGGATGTCGATGTCGAGGTTCTCGTAGCCGTTGTGCGACGCGAGAACCGCGATGCTCATGCCCTCGATGGAGTCCGACAGCAGCTTGGAGAGCGACTCCAGCTCCGTGATCACCGTCTGGTAGGACGTGAACAGGCTTGCCGCTTCGGCCCATTGGTTCTCGCCGCCGCCGAACTGGTTGCGGACCACCGGGTCTTCGCCGAGCTTGTCGGGGCCGGCCGGGGACGTCTTGAGGTCTTCCAGTATCTCATCGATACGGTTGCGGAACTTGGTGAACGACGTCAGCTCGGTGGCCAGTTCGACGGCGGCGCCCGCCGTGGCGACTCCCAGGAACGGCACCGCTCCCAACGCCGCTCCGACCCCATCACTCGGCAGCACAGCACCCTCCCCGTATCCGGCTGGCCACTACTTCAGGGATCACTGTAGTCAGCACCGGTGACACCCCGCATCCCCGGGTTGCAGGTGCAACGTGAATCACACGTCATGCCTTCGGTACGGCCACGGCGGCCTGCGGGCGGATCGGGAGGCGGTTGACCGGACGGCCCGTCGCGGCGCGGACCGCCGAGGCCACCGCCGCGGGGGAGGTCACCACCGGTACCGCGGAAGCGGCCTTGGCCCCGAAGGGGGCGACGACGTCGCGTTCCTCGATCAGTTTGACGATGCGAATGTCCGGAGCGTCCAGGGACGTCGGAAGTGCGTAGCCGGTGAGGTCCGGGTGGCGGATGACACCTCGGGCCGTGCGGAGGTTCTCCGTGAGGGCCGCGCCGATGCCCTGGGTGACACCCGCCTCGATGCGTGTGGCGAGCTGCGACGGATTCAGGACCCGGCCGACGTCCTGGGCGACGGCCATCTCGACCACCCGGACCGAGCCGAGCTCGATGTCGACGTCGACCACCGCGCGGACGGCGCAGAACGCGAGGCCGACGAACGCGTCGCCCTGGCCGGAGTCGTCCAGCGGCTCGGTGGGGTGCGGGCGGCACTGGGCGGTGGCCCAGAGTTCCTTGCCGTCCATCGCCTCGGTGACCGTCGTGGACAGCACGCCGTCGTACGAGGTGATCTTGCCGTCGGCGATCTGGAGGAGCTCCGTGGACATGCCGAACTTGTGGGCCAGCGGCTGGAGCAGCTGGGTGCGGACCATCTTGGCCGCGCGTTCGACCGCGCCGCCCGAGACCCAGGTGTGGCGGCCGTGCGTCGCCGGGCCCGCGGGGGGCTGGTCGGTGTCCACCGCCGCCACGTGCACCTCTTCGACGCCCAGGGTCTCCTGGACGATCTGGCGGGCGAGGGTGGTGAAGCCCTGGCCGGTCTCGACGGCCGCGCAGATGACGGTGGCCACCCCGTCGTGGACCCGGACCGTGGCCGTGGAGACCTCGTCCGTGCCTTCCGCCCCAAGCATGTGGACCATGCCGAGCGCGTAGCCGACTCCCCGGCGTACGGCGCCGGGCTCACCGGCGCCCTCCAGGCCTCCCGGGAGCAGCCAGTCGTCCTCGGGGGCGTCCTTGGGGAGTGTCGGCAGGGGGAACTCGCGCAGCTCGCGCAGGAGTTCGGCGACCGGGGCCGGGCAGGTCACGGTCTGGCTGGTGGGCAGGATGTCACCGGTGGAGAGGGCGTTGCGCAGCCGGAGCTCGACCGGGTCGATGCCCAGCTTCGCGGCCAGCTTGTCCATCTGGCCCTCGTAGGCCGCACAGACCTGCATCGCGCCCTCGCCGCGCACATGGCCGGACGGCGGGTTGTTCGTACGGACCGCCCAGCCCTCGATGAAGGCGTGCGGCACGACGTACGGGCCGCAGGCGAAGGCCACGGCTGCGGCCAGCGATTCGGACGAGGAGTCGGCGTACGCGCCCGCGTCGAGGAGGATCTGGGCCTCGACCTTGACCAGCCTGCCCTCGGCGTCCGCGTGGTGGCGGTAGCGCAGCAGGGTGGGGTGTCGGTGGGCGTGGCCGAGGAAGGACTCCTCGCGGGTGGCGGCCAGTTTGACCGGGCAGCCGGTACGCAGGGCGAGCAGGCCGAGCGGGATCTGGAAGCCGGGGTCCTCCCGGTCGCCGGTCGCCCCGGGGACGCCCGTCACGACGACCTTGACCCGCTCGGGGTCCAGGCCGAAGCAGGCGGCGGCCAGATCGCGGTCGGTGTGCGGGTCGGTGGACGCCGTGTAGAGCTCGACGCCCCCGTCGGGGCGCGGCACGGCGAGTCCGGCCTCGGCGCCGATCGGTGCGGGGTCCTGGCGGCCGATGCGGTACAGGCCCTCGACGATGACCTCGCCCACGGTGTCCGGGTCGCCGTAGCGCAGCGGGATGTGGCGGATGAGGTTGCCGTCGGGGTGCAGGGGTTCGGCGGCGAAGGCCTTCTCCGGGTCGGTGACCGGTTCGAGGACCTCGTACTCGACGGTGATCGCCGCGGCGGCCAGCCGGGCGGTGTCGGGGTGGTCCGCCGCGACGGCGGCGATCGCCTCGCCGTGGTGGCGTACGAGGTCGGAGGCGAAGACTGGGCGGTCGACGACCCGGCGGCCGTACGCGCCGTCGCCGGGGATGTCCTCGTGCGTGACGACCGCGCGCACGCCCGGCATCCCGACGGCGCCGGAGGTGTCGATCGACAGGATGCGCGCGTGGGGGTGCGGGGAACGCAGCAGCGCGGCCCACAGCAGTCCCTCGGCCCACAGGTCGGCCGCATAGGGGAACGTGCCCTCGGTCTTGGCGCGGGTGTCGGCGGGCGGCAGCGACGCACCCAGGCCGAGCGCGGGCGCCTCCTGGCCCGGCTCGGTGCCCTCGGGCTGCGGGGTGGTGCGGGGGGTACTGGTCGCGGTGGCTGCGTCGCTGGTCACGCCGCCTCCTTGTCGTTCGCTCCGCTGCGGCGGCGGTGGTCGGCGGTGGGGGTGACCGGTCGTGCGGGGGACGGTGCGGTGTTCACCGGACGTCTCCCTCGTGTGCCTGGACGCCGCCCGCTCCGGGGGCGGCCTGGTGCGGGATGCGCGGTTCCGCGTCCTCCGGTGCGGTGGCTGCCGCCTCCGCGGTCGCCTCCCGGCCGGCGACGACCTCGCGTACGGCGTCGAGCACACCCCGGTAGCCGGAGCAGCGGCAGAGGTTGCCGCACAGGGCCTGGCGCGTCTCCAGCTCGCTGGGGGCGTGGTTGCCCTCCAGGAGGTCGTGGACGGTCATGGCCATCCCGGGGATGCAGAAGCCGCACTGGACAGCTCCGCACCCGGCCAGCGCCCGCTGGACGTCGGAGGGTTCGCCGTTCACGGCGAGGCCTTCGACCGTACGGACCTCACTGCCCGCCGTGGTGGCCGCGGGCACCAGGCAGGACGCCACGAGACGGCCGTCGACCTGGACGTTGCAGGCACCGCACTCGCCCTGGGAGCAGCCGTCCTTGGCCCCGGCGAGACCGAGGCGTTCCCGGAGCACGTACAGGAGCGACTCGCCGATCCAGGCGTCGCTGACCGGGCGGTCCACGCCGTTCACATGGAGGACGTACGAGGTGGAGGGGTGCTCACTGGCCCTGTCCTGGGGCAGCGCGGGAGCGGGGTCGGCGGAGAGCGGGAGCCCTGTTCCGGGAGCGGGCTCGTCAGCGGTCTCCGGGGCGGGACCGGCATCCGCGGCGGGTTCGGCGGTCCCGGCCGCGGGCTCCTGGACGGGCTCCGCCGGCTCGGTGTCCGTCTCGGTGTCCGTCCCGGGCTCGGCGGCGCCCTCCTGGGCCTCCGGGGCCCCTGGGGTCTCCGCGGCGGCTTCCGGGACGTCCGTGTGAGCCGCTGGGGCTTCCGCGAAGGGCTCCGTGGGCCGGGCCTCCGCCGCCTGTGCCTCGGGAGCCTGCGCGAATGCCTCCCGGGACCCGGGCAGGGGCTCCTCGGCCGCGCTCCCGGGCTCGTGCGGCACGGGCGGCTGGTGCAGCGGCCCGGACTCGTGCGGCTCGTGTACCGGCTCGGGCGTGGGTTCCTGCGTCGCCCAGGGGGCGGGCGCACCGCCCGGGAGGGTGGCCGGGGCCGATTCGGCGTACCAGGGGGCGGCGAGCGCCGAGGCGGCGAACTCGCCGGACTCCTCCGGGATGTCGCCGTCCGCCACCGGGATCGTCCACTGGCCGGTGTGCCCGGCGGGCTCCGGCACCGGTTCGGGTTCGGGCTCGGCCGGGGGAAGGCTCTCCGTGAAGTTCCACTGGGCCGTCGTGGACGAGGTCCGGCCGTACTGCGACGTGTCCGGGTAGGGCTGCTGGTACGGCTCCGGCTGCTGGTTCGGGTCGGGCCAGTGGACCGCGTCCGGGGCGGGCTCCGTGCTCGTGGAGTGCCCGGCCGCCCGCTCCTGCTGGCTCTGGGTCTGCAGGACCCAGCTGCCGGTCGCCGAGGGGTCGAGACCGGCGGCAGGGGTCAGCGGCAGGATCATCGGCGGCACGTATCCGTGGCCCGGCGCGGCCAGCGGGTCGTTGCCGAGGCCGGCGAGGTCCTCCGGGGCCAGGTGGACGAAGGCGGTCGCCTCCGCGTCGTACTCCCCGCCCTGGGGGGTCGGCTGCCAGCCCGCGTACGGATCGGGCTGCCCGTGCTGCTGCTCGGGGTTCTCTTCATTGCTCACGACAGTGCCCTCCCCAGTGCGCGTCGGGCGAGCGCGGCGACGGTGCGCCGCAGGTGCAGAACGGCGGGCGACAGCGGGGGTGCCTCTCCCCCGCCCTCCGGTGGTGCGTGGTCGGGGATGCAGGCGGCTGCGACGTACTCGCCGAAGGCGGCCAGCGCGTCGGGGGCCACGCCGCGTTCGCCGTCCCAGTCGATCAGGGAGGCGATCCAGCGCTCGGCCTCCAGGGGCCGCAGCGGCATGGGGGCGATCGCGCCCACCGCGCAGCGCACCCCGCGCCGGGCCGGGTCCAGGACGATCGCGACGGAGGCGGTGGCGCGGCCCGGGCCGGTGCGGCCGGTCGCCTTGAGGAAGACCTGTGGTGCGTGCAGCAGCGGTACCCGGACGAAGCCGATCAGCTCGGCGGGTTCGAGCATCTCGCGGCCTGCCAGCAGGTGGGAGACGGGGATCTCGCGGCGGGAGCCCCCGGCGCCCGCGATGACGAGCTCCGCCTCCAGTGCGGCCAGGACGGGCAGCGCGTCGCCGGTCGGGGCGGCGGACGCGATGTTCCCGCCGAGCGTGCCGGCGTTACGGATCTGGGGCGGCCCGGCGGCGCGTGCCGACGCGGCCAGGGCGGGGATGAGGGCGGCGAAGTCCGGCCGCCCCATGCGCGCGTGGGTGAGCCCGGCTCCGAGCAGGGCGTGGCCGTCCTGGTAGTGCCAGCCGCGCAGCTCACTGATCCGGCTGAGGCCGACGAGTCCCGAGGGGCGCAGGAGCCCCTTGTTGACGGCCGCCATGAGGTCTGTGCCGCCGGCCACGGGAACGGCGGCGGGCATGGCGCCGAGAGCCGCCACGGCCTCGTCGAGCGAGGCCGGCAGCGTTACCGACCGCATCGCCTGCGGTGCGTGCGTGGTCAACCCAGCTGCCCCTTCCCGGTGTCCCGGCAGTCCCGCCTGTCCGCCGTACGGTACGTGCTCACGGCCGGGACGTGGCAACTCTGGCACATCTTCCGGGCTGTCCGACGCGAGGGTCCGCGAAGGGTGTTTCCATCCCGGACCAGGGGAAAAGTCAGCTTTGGCACAGCTTCCACCTCGCGCACGAATTGCCACTCTTCAGCGAGTTCGTACGACTTATTCTGTTCCCCTGGTCCAGGTGCGGGAGGGCGGTCACACGGTCGGTGGCGGTCCCTCGATCGGACGACCAAGGACGCCGGGCCGGCGTTGCCACGGACGCGGCCCCGTGGGCGGGCGGTAGTCCACGCCCAGGGCGTCGAGGCGCGCGTAGTGCGTCTCCATCCGGCGTTCGAAGTCGGCGAAGTCCCGTTCACCGGAGGCCGGGAGGCGGGACCAGGCGACCTCCGCGAAGGCGGCGAGCCTCGGGAAGACCTGGTAGTCGACTCGGGCCCTGTTCTGCATGACCTCGGTCCAGACGTTGGCCTGGGTGCCCATGACGTGTCCGGCCGCCTCGTCGGAGAGGCCGGGGGGCACGGGTTCGAAGCGGTAGACGTCCTCCAGGGTGCGGACGTACCCGATGGGCATGGGCTCGTCGGGGCCGCCGTCCTGGCGGTAGTCCAGGTACACCTGTTGCAGGGGGCACATCACGACGTCGTGCCCGGCCTCGGCAGCCGCGATCCCGCCCGCGTATCCCCGCCACGAGGTCACGGCCGCGCCCTCGGCGAGCCCGCCCTCCAGGATCTCGTCCCAGCCGATGAGCCGGCGGCCGCGGTCCGTGAACCACCGGTCGAAGTGGCGGATGAACCAGGACTGGAGTTCGTCCTCGTCCGCCAGGCCGAGTTCCGTCATGCGGGCCTGCGCGGTGGGCGACTGCTTCCACTGGTCCTTGGGGCATTCGTCGCCCCCGATGTGGATGAACGGCGAGGTGCCGGCCGGGAAGAGGTCGAGCAGTTCCTCGAAGACGCCTTCGAAGAAGCGCAGGGTGGTGTCGGTGGGGGCGAGTACGTTCGGATTGACGCCCCAGGTGTCCCACACGGTGAGAGCGGAGGTGTCGATGACATCGGTGTTGCCCAGTTCCGGATACGCGCTGATGGCTGCCTGCGAGTGCCCCGGGATGTCGATTTCCGGGACGACCCGGATATGCCGCTCGGCGGCGTAGGCGACGATTTCGCGGATGTCGTCCTGCGTGTAGTAGCCGCCGTGCGGGGTCTCGTCCCACAACTCGGAGTCGCGGTGGCCGAATTTGGTGCGCGCGCGCCAGGCGCCGACCTCGGTGAGCCGGGGGTGACGCTTGATCTCGACGCGCCAGCCCTGGTCGTCGGTGAGGTGGAAATGGAAGATGTTCAGTTTGTGGGCGGCCAGCAGGTCGAGCATGCGCAGCACGTCGTCCTTGGGCATGAAGTGCCGTGCCACGTCGAGCATCATCCCCCGCCAGCCGAAGCGCGGGGCGTCCTCGATCTCCGTGGCGGGGATGCCGGGTGTCCCGGCGTTCCCGGCGGGCGCGCGGCGGAAGGCCTGGGGGCCGAGGAGCTGACGGAGGGTCTGCGCCCCCCAGAAGACCCCGGCGGCGCTGCCGCCGGTGATCCGCACGCCCCAGGTGGGCACCACGCCGAGCTGGTAGCCCTCTGGTTCCAGGGCGGGATCGATGCGCAGCTCGATGGTGTTCGCCGCCGCCTCGGCGCCGCCGGGGCCGGGTGCGAAGGGCAGGCCGAAGGCGGCTCCGAGGGTGGTGCGCAGCCAGCGCTCCGTGCCCTCGGTGCCGGGGCCCGGCGTGATCGTGGTGGCCGCGTCCGGGAGGAATCCGCAACGGCCGCCGTCGCCGGGACGCAGGGGTGCCGGAATCAGGTCGTGCATGTCAGTCCTTCACCGCTCCGCCGAGTCCGGAGACCAGGCGCCGCTGTACGAGGACGAAGAAGA
This sequence comes from Streptomyces sp. NPDC006516, assembly GCF_040611875.1. Taxonomy (NCBI): domain Bacteria; kingdom Bacillati; phylum Actinomycetota; class Actinomycetes; order Kitasatosporales; family Streptomycetaceae; genus Streptomyces; species Streptomyces sp. NPDC006516. Next base: position 89,693 of record NZ_JBEXPD010000001.1, on the reverse strand, counting down.
CCAGTACGGGAATGGTCATCACGGTCGAGGCCGCCATGATCCCTCCCCAGTCGTTCTCGTCGGGCTTGAAGAAGACCAGCAACGCCATGGGCAGCGTCGACTGGGACGTGTCGCTGATGATGAACGATTTCGCGAACAGGAAGTCGTTCCAGGTCGAGATGAAGGAGAAGACACTCGTCGCCACGAGGCCGGGGAAGACGAGCGGGAAGAGGATCTGCCAGAGGAAGCGGGTACGGCTGGCGCCGTCGATGTAGGCGGCCTCCTCCAGGGCGTCGGGGACGGCCTTGACGAAACCGCGCAGCATCCAGATCGCGAAAGGCAGCGAGAAGGCGAGGTGGGGCAGGATCAGCGATCCCAGGGTGTTCAGCTGACCGAAGTCCCGCATCAGGAAGAACAGCGGGATGGTCAGCGCTTCGACCGGCACCATCTGCGCCACGAGAAACATGATGAGCAGGGTCGTGCGGAACTTGAAGCGGAATCTGGTGACGGCCGTCGCGGCGAGGAAGGCGATCAGCGCGGAGGCGATGACGACCGTGCCGGCGACGAGCAGGCTGTTGAGGAAGTAGCGGCCGAATTCCTGCTGTTCGAAAACCCTGCGGAACGAGTCGAGGGAAGGGGCGAGGGTCCAGGGGCGCGCCTCGGTGGACTGGATCTCGCCCGCCGGCTTGAAGGCGGAGAGCACCATCCAGTACAGCGGGAAGGCCACCGCAGCGGCGATCAGGAGGGCGGCCGCCTCCGCCGCCAGCCTGCCCGGCCGGCGGACGCGCAGAAGCGTGCGTGTGCTCACAGTTCCTCCCCCTGGCGCCGTACGAGGCGCAGATAGACCAGCGTCACGGCCAGCAGGATCACCAGCATCACGACGCCGATCGCCGAGCCGAGGCTGTACTGCGAGGACGCGAACGCCTTCTGGTAGGCGTACACGTTGAGCACCAGGTTCTGGCCCGCGATGCCGCCGCCGTTGGTCATGACGTAGATCTGGGTGAAGACCTTGAAGTCCCAGATGACCGACTGGATGGTGACGACGACCAGGATCGGCCGCAGCATCGGGGCCATGACCGAACGCCAGATCCGCCACTGGGAGGCGCCGTCCAGGGAGGCCGCCTCCAGCACCTCGGCGGGGATCGCCCGGATGCCCGCGTACACCGTCACCATCACGAACGGGAAGGAGCACCAGAGTACTTCGAGGAGTACGAGGGCGAAGGCGCTCCAGCGGCCGTAGGTCCAGGAGAAGTCGCCGAGGCCGAGCACCTTGTTGACCGGTCCGAAGTCCGGGTCGAAGAGGAAGACCCAGACGGTCGAGCCGGTGATCGCCGGGGTCGCCCAGGCGCCCAGCGCGGCCATCATGAGCGCGAGCCGGGGCACTGCGCGGATCCTGGTCAGCAGGACGGCGAGGGCGCAGCCGACGAACAGGGTGGCGAGCACGCAGGCCGCGGCGAAGAGCACGGTCGCGAGGAGCACCTGCCAGAACTGGCTGTCGCCGAAGAGGGTGGCGTAGTTGCCGAAGCCCTGGAAGGTGGTCGGTTCGCCGCCGCTGACCTGGGCCTGGGTGTACTCCAGGAACGAGATCAGGCCCAGCTGGTAGATCGGGTAGACGAGGAGTCCGCCGAGCAGGACGAGCGCGGGCAGCAGGTAGAGCCAGGGGGTCCAGCCGGAGCGCCGCGCGGGGGATGCCGGGCGGCGCCGGGGCGCGGGGGGCTTGGGCCCGCGCGCCCCGGGTTGCCCGGGTGCCTTGTGCAGTGTGGTGTTCGCGGTCATCGTCAGCCCGCTTCGGCGAACGCCGCGTCCATCTTCCCGGCCGCGGCGTCGGAGGCGGCCGAGACGTCCTTACGGCCGCTGACGATCTCCTGGAACATGGTCGGCAGGACCAGGGAGGCGTCGATCTGGCCCCAGGCCGGGGAGGCGGGGACGAACTTCGCGCCTGCCCCGAGCGTCTCGACGAAGGGGCCGACGAAGGGCTCCTTCTCCGCGGCGGTCTTCAGCACGTCCGTGTAGGTGGGCAGGAAGCCCATCGCGTCGAACATCTTCGCCTGGGTCTTCTTGCCGGTCAGCGACTTCATCAGGTCGACCGCGAGGGTGCGGTGCGAACTGCTCTTGAGGACGCCGATGTTGTTGCCGCCGGCGAAGGCGGGGGCGATCGAGCCCTCCTTCACGCCGGGCAGCGGTACGACGGCGTACTTGCCCTTCACGGTGCCCGCCTCGACGGCCGCGTGGCTGAAGTCGCCGCCGATCGCCATGGCCGCCTTCCCGGACGCGAAGGCGGTGACGGTCGCGTTGCCGCCCATGGCCGCGCACTTGGAGGCCGGGCAGTTGTCGTCACCGAAGAGCGAGGTGTAGGCCTCGATGCCCTTGCGTGCCTTCGCGCTGTTGATGGCGGACCGGTAGGTGACACCGGTGTCCTCGGCCAGTTCGCCGCCCTGCGCCCAGATGAAGGGCATGGCGCCGTAGGTGTAGGCGCCGCCGACGGCGAGGCCGTAGAGGTCCGGCTTCTTCTGGTGGATCTTCTTGGCGGTGGAGATCAGCTCGTCCTGGGACTTCGGGGGCTCGATGCCGAGGTCCTCGAAGACGTCGGTGCGGTAGTACAGCGCCCGGACGCCGACGAAGAGCGGCGCCCCGTAGACCTTGCCGCCGACCGTCACGGACTGCTTGGCGGTGGGGTCGGTGTCCTTGGCCTCGTCCCAGGCCGCGAACTCCTCGCTGATGTCGGCGAGTCCGCCGTCCTTCACGTAGCCGGCGGTGTCGGTGTTGCCGTACTCGATGAGGTCGGGCGCGCTCTTCGGGTCGTTGAAGGCGGCCTTGATGCGCTGGGCGCGGGTGTCGACCGGTATGTACTCGATCTCCACCTCGGCGCCCTCGTGGGACTTCTCGAAGTCGGCGACCGCGGCGTCGACGACCTTCTCCTTGGGCTTGTTGCCGACCTCCTGGAAGAGCCAGACGCGGAGGGTGCCGGACTTCTCGTCCCCCTTCGCGCTGGTGTCGGAGGTCTGCGGCGCGCAGGCGGTGGCGGTGAGCCCCGCCAGCACAAGAGCCGCGGCCGGGGCGGCAATTCGGGCAGAAAGCTTCATCCGGAACCCCTACGGATCAATCGTTGCAGCATGCGCAACGGGCATTTCGTTCTGCACAACTGGCAGGAGACTAAGGGCGTGTCCGCACGCCGACAAGTGGTCTCAACCACTCTGTGACCACGCGGTGCAGCCCGTGCAACGCACACCGGTCCCGGGGCTGTCGCGCCCCCGGAAGCACGGAGCACGCAGGGGGTCCACGGTGGACGCGGGCCGCCGGGGCGAAAGGATCAGGGCATACGAAGGCCCCCGGGGCCGCGCGGCGACGCGCGGCCCCGGGGGCCTGAGTCCGGGTGGAGCTGGATGAGGGTGGAGGAAGCAGGGGAAGGGTTGGTGGAAAAAAGAGCGGTCGGCGGGCTACTTCTTGCCGCTGTCCTTGCCGCCCTTGCCCTTGCCCTTGTCGCCACCGGCGCCCATGGACTCGTAGATCTCCTTGCACATGGGACAGACCGGGTACTTCTTGGGGTCGCGCCCCGGGACCCAGACCTTGCCGCAGAGTGCGACCACGGGAGTGCCCTCCAGGGCGCTCGCCATGATCTTGTCCTTCTGGACGTAATGGGCGTAGCGCTCGTGGTCACCGTCGCCGTTCGACACCTGCGGCGTCGGCTCCACGAGGGTCCCCGTACCTGCCCCGCGCTCGGGCTCAAGAGTGCTCATAACTGCCAAGCGTACTGAAAGCTCCGGGCATCAGTTCAGCGAAGGGTCGTCCGGATACGTCGCGATCATCGCCAGTTCGCTGCGCTGGCGGCGCAGGACCGCCCGCCAGAGGTTCTCCGGGCGTGGCGACGAGACGTCGCCGGGCTCCGACTCGACCACGTACCAGGCGCCGTCCGTGAGCTCCGTCTCCAGCTGCCCGGGCCCCCAGCCCGCGTACCCGGCGAAGATCCGCAGCGAGCCGAGGGCGGCGGCCAGCAGCTCGGGGGGCGCCTCCAGGTCCACCAGGCCGATCGCCCCGTGCACCCGGCGCCAGCCCAGGGGCCCCTCGTCCCCGGGGATCACCGCCACCCCGAGCGCGGAGTCCAGCGAGACGGGCCCGCCCTGGAATACCACGTCGGGCTCGCCCGTCAGACCGGCCCAGGACGCGAGGATGTCCCCGACGCCGACCGGGGTCGGGCGGTTGAGGACCACACCGAGCGAGCCCTCCTCGTCGTGGTCGAGGAGCAGCACCACCGCGCGGTCGAAATTCGGGTCCGCGAGGGCGGGTGCGGCCACGAGCAGCCGCCCTGTGAGCGAGGACACCTCCGTCATGGCACAGATGATCCCGCATCTTCGCCCCGCGCGGGGCCCAAGTGACCCGGCCGGTCCCGCCCCGCGCCCCCGCGCAGCTCAGGGCGTACGGATGCGGCGAGGGCGCACGGCCGGCGCACGGTCGGCGGGCTCACGGGCCGCCCGCTCGGACGGTGACCCTCCGCAAGGGCCGGGAAGCAGAACGTGTTGTGGCGGATTCATGACGTTCGTACACCCCCCGGCGCCTTACGGAAGGGGGGTGTGCGGCCATTACCCTTTTGTTGGCCCCCTGCCCGACCACTCCGGAACGCGAGATACATGACCGGCACAGACGATGTCCTGCTTGTCCACGGCGGAACCCCGCTGGAGGGCGAGATCCGCGTCCGAGGCGCCAAGAACCTGGTGCCGAAGGCGATGGTCGCCGCGCTGCTCGGCAGCGGGCCCAGCCGGCTCCGCAACGTGCCCGACATCCGCGACGTGCGGGTGGTCCGTGGGCTGCTGCAGCTGCACGGCGTGACCGTCCGCCCCGGTGACGAGCCGGGCGAACTCATCCTCGACCCGTCCCACGTCGAGAGCGCGAACGTCGCCGACATCGATGCCCACGCGGGCTCGTCGCGCATCCCGATCCTCTTCTGCGGCCCGCTGCTGCACCGGCTGGGCCACGCCTTCATCCCCGGCCTCGGCGGCTGCGACATCGGCGGCCGGCCGATCGACTTCCACTTCGAGGTGCTCCGCCAGTTCGGCGCGACCATCGAGAAGCGGGCGGACGGACAGTACCTGGAGGCCCCGCAGCGGCTGCGGGGCACGAAGATCCGGCTGCCGTACCCGTCGGTGGGCTCCACCGAACAGGTGCTGCTGACCGCCGTCCTCGCCGAGGGCGTCACCGAGCTGTCCAACGCGGCCGTCGAGCCGGAGATCGAGGACCTCATCTGCGTACTGCAGAAGATGGGCGCGATCATCTCCATGGACACCGACCGGACCATCCGGATCACCGGTGTCGACAAGCTCGACGGTTACACCCACCGGGCGATCCCGGACCGCCTGGAAGCCGCCTCCTGGGCGTCCGCGGCCCTGGCGACCGAGGGCAACATCTATGTGCGCGGCGCCCAGCAGCGCTCGATGATGACCTTCCTGAACACCTACCGCAGGGTCGGTGGCGCCTTCGAGATCGACGACGAGGGCATCCGCTTCTGGCACCCGGGCGGCGCGCTGAACGCCATCGCCCTGGAGACGGACGTGCACCCCGGCTTCCAGACCGACTGGCAGCAGCCTCTCGTGGTGGCGCTGACACAGGCCGCCGGCCTGTCGATCGTCCACGAGACGGTCTACGAGTCCCGGCTCGGCTTCACCTCGGCGCTCAACCAGATGGGCGCGCACATCCAGCTCTACCGCGAGTGCCTCGGGGGGTCCGACTGCCGCTTCGGGCAGCGGAACTTCCTGCACTCGGCGGTCGTCTCCGGCCCCACGAAACTCCAGGGCGCGGATCTGGTCATCCCGGACCTGCGTGGCGGTTTCTCGTACCTCATCGCGGCTCTGGCGGCGCAGGGCACCTCCCGGGTGCACGGCATCGACCTGATCAACCGCGGTTACGAGAACTTCATGGACAAGCTGGAGAAGCTCGGCGCGAAGGTCGAGCTGCCGGGCGGCTCACTCGTCTGACGTCCCGCCCGACGCGCTCCGGCGCACGCACAGTGCTGCCGCACACAGCATTGCGCCTCCGCACCACAGTCCGCCGCCCCGGTCCCCGTACGAGGACCGGGGCGGCGGACTTCGTGTGTCCCCCGGCCCCCCCTGCTCCCGGGGCAGGCGCGGGGCGCCGCTGAGCGCCCGTACAGCGCCGAACGGACCGGGAGGCCTCCCCCCGGTCCGCTCCGGGGCGCCGGGGCGCCGCAGCCCGCCTCACAGCGCCCGCACGGCCGTGCGGGCGAGGGTGGTGCGGCTCCTGACTGGTGCCCAGGCATGCCGAAGGGCGGCCGTCCTGGTCGGGACGGCCGCCCTTCTTGCTGCCTCGGGGGCCTTACTTGCCCTTGGCGGCTTCCTTGAGCTTGGAGCCCGCGGAGACCTTCACGCTGTAGCCGGCCGGGATGTTGATCGGGTCGCCGGTCTGCGGGTTACGAGCGGTGCGAGCGGCACGGTGGGTGCGCTCGAAGGTCAGGAAGCCGGGGATGGTGACCTTCTCGTCGCCCTTGGCGACGATCTCGCCGACGGTCTCGGCGAGCGCGGCCAGAACGGCGTCGGCGTCCTTGCGGGTCACCTCGGCACGGTCGGCCAGGGCGGCCACCAGCTCACTGCGGTTCATGTTTGTACTCCCGTGTTCTTCTTGCCTGTGAGGCGTGAGATCGAAGCCGATGCTGCCAGGGCCCTCTGACAGCCCCCGGACCCGGGTCTGATGTCAGACCCTCGCGCCCGAATACGCATCCTGCCCCCACCTGCGGCGCTAACGCCAATCCGGATCCTCTCGACGTCACACGAAAAGCACCACCGAATGCCTGTGATGACGTTCCGTCGACTTGTTGGAGCGGTCCGCAGCGGATGCCGGGCCTGTGGGGCTCGCTGCCCGCCCACCCTAAAGGGGCGTTTGGGACGCCGCGACCCGCGACGCGCCGTACGGCGCGCCCCGGCGTGAGGTGCGGCACCGTCCGCAGGGGCCTGGGCAGGCCCCCGCGGACGGTGTGCGACAGGGCCGTCGACGGGAAAGAACCTTACGCCGGGTCCGCCGCGACCTCGGCGACCCCTGCGGCCTTCGCGGCCTCACGCACCGCGCCGGCGACGGCACCCGCGACCTTGTCGTTGAAGACGGACGGGATGATGTAGTTCGCGTTCACCTCGTCCTCGGCGACGACGTCGGCGAGGGCCCGCGCGGCGGCGAGCATCATCTCCGTGTTGACGGTGCGGGACTGAGCGTCCAGCAGACCGCGGAAGACGCCCGGGAAGACCAGCACGTTGTTGATCTGGTTCGGGAAGTCGGAACGGCCGGTGGCGACAACTGCCGCGGTCTCGCGGGCGATTGCCGGGTCGACCTCGGGGTCCGGGTTCGCGAGCGCGAACACGATGGCGCCCTTGGCCATCGCCGCGACGTCGTCGCCGTCCAGGACGTTGGGGGCCGAGACGCCGATGAAGACGTCGGCGCCGACGACGGCCTCCTTGAGGGTGCCGGTGACGCCCTCGGGGTTGGTGTTGTCGGCGATCCAGCGCAGCGGCGAGTCGGGGGTCGCGTCCACGAGGTCCTCTCGGCCCGCGTGCACCACGCCGTGGATGTCGGCGACGACCGCGTGCTTGACGCCCGCGGCGATGAGCAGCTTCAGGATGGCCGTGCCGGCCGCGCCGGCGCCCGACATGACGACCCGCACGTCGCCGACCGCCTTGCCCACGACCCGCAGCGCGTTGGTCAGCGCCGCCAGGACGACGATCGCGGTGCCGTGCTGGTCGTCGTGGAAGACCGGGATGTCCAGGGCCTCGCGCAGCCGGGCCTCGATCTCGAAGCAGCGGGGGGCGGAGATGTCCTCCAGGTTGATCCCCGCGAAGCCGGGGGCGATCGCCTTCACGATGGAGACGATCTCGTCGGTGTCCTGGGTGTCCAGGCAGATCGGCCAGGCGTCGATACCGGCGAAGCGCTTGAACAGGGCCGCCTTGCCCTCCATGACGGGGAGCGAGGCCATCGGGCCGATGTTGCCGAGGCCGAGCACGGCCGAGCCGTCGGTGACCACGGCGACGGAGTTCCGCTTGATGGTGAGTCGGCGGGCGTCCTCGGGGTTCTCGGCGATCGCCATGCAGACCCGGGCCACACCCGGGGTGTAGATCATGGAGAGGTCGTCACGGTTGCGGATGGGGTGCTTGGACGCCATCTCGATCTTGCCGCCGAGGTGCATCAGGAACGTACGGTCGGAGACCTTGCCGAGGACGACGCCCTCGATGTCGCGCAGCCCCTCGACGATCTCGTCCGCGTGCGAGGTGGAGGATGCCGCGATGGTGACGTCGATCCGCAGCTTCTCGTGGCCGGAAGCGGTCACGTCGAGGCCGGTGACCGAGCCGCCGGAGGACTCCACGGCCGTGGTGAGCTGGGAGACCGCTGTGCCGCTCGCGGGCACCTCCAGCCTGACCGTCATCGAGTACGAGACGCTGGGCGCCGTTGCCATGGCCGAGTCCTTCGCTTTCCTGAGCTTCATTGCCGCACGCGGACGGGGCTCGGCCCCGCACGTGCGTTCCGATGGTCGCACCTACCGACCAGTAGCAGGTAATGACTGCCACCTTTCGGAAAGTTTTTTCCACCATACGAGAAGTAGGCGTTTCGCGTAACCCCGGTGGGCCCGGAAGGTGGGGCAGCACGGGCAGGAGGGCCGGGGGCGTACGGCGGAAGACGGGCAAACACAAACAGACCCGCGCCACCAGGAGGTGACGCGGGTCTGTCTTTTTCCAGTCAGTGACACCGGCCCGCCATGCTCGCCTCGCGGCAAGTGGTCGCTCGTAGCGACGAAGGTTGGGCCCGGGGGCTTGGATCGAGCCGGTGCCGACACCCAGGCTAACAAACACCCCGGAGAAGTGATTCCTGTGCGACGTGTTGACTCGGCAAAGAACCCGGCACGGCCCCCTCGGCCCCGCCTTCCAGCCACCCGGCAGATGCCGCCGGGAAGCCGCCGCTCAGTCCCTCAGCAGGTCGGGTACGCCCTGCTCGTCCGGCATGTCACGCTCCCCCGAGACGACGGTCAGCTGCTGCGTCGCACGGGTGAGGGCCACGTACAGCACCCGCAGCCCGGCCGGGGACTCGTCGGCGATCTCCGCTGGCGAGACGACCACCGTCGCGTCGTACTCCAGGCCCTTCGCCTCCAGGCTTCCGAGCGCCACCACGCGCTCGCCGAGCTCCTCCAGCCAGCCACGGGCCTCGAACCTGCGGTTCATCGCGACGACGACCCCGACCGTGCCGTCCACCGAGGCGAGCAGCCTGCGCGCCTCCTCGCGGACCGTCGAGGCGAGGTCACCGTCCCGGACCGTCTCGAAGCGCGGCCGCACCCCGGTCGAGCGGACCGCCGCCGGTGACTCCATCCCGGGCATCGCCAGCGCCAGCACCTTGGCCGCGAGCTCGGCGATCTCCGCCGGGTTGCGGTAGTTCACGGTGAGCGTGAAGCGGCGCCTGGGCCGGTTGCCGAGCGCCTCGTCGCGGGCCGCCGCCGCCTCGTCCGGATCGGACCAGGAGGACTGCGCCGCGTCGCCGACGACCGTCCAGGTGGCGTGCCGACCCCGGCGGCCGACCATCCGCCACTGCATCGGCGTCAGGTCCTGCGCCTCGTCGACGATGACGTGGGCGTACTCGGTGCGCTCCGCCGCCAGCCGTTCGGCCCGTTCGCGCTGGGTCTCCTCACGTTGCGGCATGAGCTCCTCCAGCCCCGTGAGCTGGTCCAGCGGGTCGTACTCACGCTTCCGCTTGGGCCGCGCGGGAGTGCCCAGCAGGGTCTGGAGCTCGTCCAGGAGAGCCACGTCGTGGACGGAGAGCGGCCCTTTGCCGTCCTCGCCCAGCCGCTTCAGCGAACGGGCGAGGCGGCGCACCTCGCCCTGGTTCAGGATCCGGCGCGCCCACCGGTTCAGCCGCCGCTCGTCCGCCATCGCGGCCAGCACCCCGCGCGGGGTGAGCTCGGGCCACCAGGCGTCCAGGAACGTGAGGAACGGGGTCTCGGTGGAGACGTCGTCGTCGAACGAGGAACGCAGCTCCGCGACCAGTTCGGGGTCGGTGTAGCGGCCCCGGCCCGAGGACTTGTTCCACAGGGCGTCCAGGAGCAGCTTGCGGGCACGCGGGCGCAGCATGTTGACCGGGGCGGTACCGCCCAGGACGTTGTGCCGGATGCGCCGGAGCTCGTCCGCCTCGAGCTCGACACGGGCACCGAAGGCCACCACCCGCAGCAGGGTGGGCGTGCCCGCCGGGGCCGGCGCCGGCTCCTCCCCGAACTCCAGCTGCCCCTCCTGGGCCGCCGGACGGGGCGCGGGCTGTTCGAGCGCCCCCCGTGCCGCCTTGCGCAGCACGTGGAGCATCCGGGAGGAGCCCTTGATCCGGGCGACGGCGGGCTCGTCGTAGGTGGTCGCCCCCTCCACCCCCGCGGCCTCGTCGGACAGGGAGCCGACCGCGCGGATGGCGACCTGGCCCTCCTCGCCGAGCGAGGGCAGCACGCCTTCGGTGTAGGCGACCAGGAGCGGCGTCGGCGAGACGACGAGGATGCCGCCCGCGTAACGGCGCCGGTCCTGGTAGAGCAGGTACGCGGCCCGGTGCAGGGCCACCGCCGTCTTGCCCGTCCCGGGCCCGCCCGCCACCTCGGTGACGGACGCGGCGGGCGCGCGGATCACGAGGTCCTGCTCGGCCTGGATCGACGAGACGATGTCCCGCATGGTGTGGCTGCGCGCCTGGCCGAGGGCGGCCATGAGCGCGCCGTCGCCGATGACGGGCAGCCGGTCGCCGCTCAGATACGCGGTCAGCTCCGGGCGCATCAGATCGTCCTCGACCCCGAGGACCTTGCGGCCCTTGGAGCGGATGACCCGGCGGCGCACCACCCTGCCCGGGTCCTTGGGCGTCGAGCGGTAGAACGGCGCGGCGGCGGGCGCCCGCCAGTCGATCACCAGCGGCGCGTAGTCGGAGTCGAGCACTCCTATGCGGCCGATGTGCAGCGTCTCGGCGATCTCGGCGGTGTCGTCCTCCCGTACGGCGTCGTCGGCGGCCTCGACGGAGGTGAAGGCGCCGTCCGGGCCGCGTTCGCCGTCCTTGCCCCGCAGCAGGTCGATCCGCCCGAAGAGGAAGTCCTCGAACTCGCTGTTCAGCCGGTTGAGATGGACACCTGCCCGGAAGACCTGGGCATCGCGCTCGGCGAGCGCCCCCGGAGTCCCGACCTGGCCCCGTTTACTGGCGTCCTGCATGAGAAATTCCGCCTCGTCGATCTTCTCCTCGAGACGGCGGTAGACCCGGTCGAGGTGGTCTTGTTCGACCCCGATCTCCCGGTCCCGCAACGAATCGACAGCGGCATCCTGCGCGGCCACCGAGGCCCCCTTCTGACGTGCACTGGGCAGCCGTCAACCGTACGCGAAAGGGGGCCCCGAGCGCACCTGCCGCCAGGATCGCGTCGGTCCTTTCGTCCGGACGGGAGGGCCCTACGCGTCGATCTCCACCAGCCGCTCGCCGTCGAAGGTGCGCACCTCGAAGTGGTCGATGTCCCCGCGCGCCATTGCGGCGCCCCCGTGCACGTACAGCGGGTTCCGCGCGCCCGCGTGCGCCGAGCCGTCGATCCCGTAGCCCCATTTCGGTACGGACCAGGACGTGACGACCTCTTCCTCACCGGACTTGGACACGGCGACCAGGCTGCACTTCTGCGGGCCCTTGACGTTCTTCAGCTCCAGGACCGTGTGCGTGCCCCAGGCCTTGGGCTCCATGCCGACCGTGGCGTCGACCCGCGTGACGGGGTCGCTCGCCCGCACCTTCTCCGGCATGTGGTGGAAGAACGCGTCCTCGGCGGGGCTCGTGGGATGCGGGTCTGCCGCTTCGACCCGTCCGCGCGACTCCTCTCCGGCGGTGGCGGTGACCGCGACCACCGGGCCGCCGATCACGAGGACCGCCGCCGCCGCGATCAGGAAACGGGTGCGCCGCCGGCGCTGCGACCGCTTCCGCGCGACCTCGTCGACCAGCCCTTCCAGGACCCGGGACGCGGGGGGCTCCGGGACGTACGGGACGGGGCGGGCACCGGGGCCGGCGGCCGGGGCCTGGGCGAGCATCGCCAGCATCGGCTCCATCCCGGCGAATTCGTCCAGGTGCGCGGCGCACCTGGGGCAGCCCGCCAGATGGGCTTCGAAGGCGCTCGCCTCGGCGTCGTCGAGGATGCCCAGCGCGTAGGCCCCGGCGGCGTCGTGCCCCGCGCCCTCGCCGGGGAACGCGAAGGGGTCGTCCGGTGCGCCCGGAGGTCCGGAGGGGTCCCAGGGGCCGGCGGGGTTCATGGGGCCGGAGGGGTTCCGGGGGCCGGCCGGCCTGGGGCCGAAGGGCTGCCAGTCCTGGTCGCTCATGCCGTGATCCCCCTCTCCTCGAGTGCGAGCTTCATCGAACGCAGTGCGTAGAACACCCGGGACCGCACGGTCCCGCTCGGCACGCCGAGGATCTCGGCCGCCTCGTTGACCGTACGGCCCCTGAAGTAGGTCTCGACCAAGGCTTCCCGGTGGGCCGGGGTCAAATCGTCGAGTGCGTCCGAGAGCGTCATGAGCCACAACGCCTTGTCGATCTCGTCCTCCGCGGGGATGACCTCCAGCGGCGACGGATCGACCTCGCGGGGCCGGGCCTGCCGGCTGCGGTGGCCGTCGATGACGATGCGCCGGGCGACCGTCACCAGCCAGGGGCGGACGGAGCCGGTGGCCCGGTTGAGCGAACCGGCGTTCTTCCAGGCACGGATGAGCGTCTCCTGCACCACGTCCTCGGCCCGCTGGCGGTCTCCCGCGACGAGCCGGAGCACGTAGGCGAGCAGCGGGCCGGCGTGCTCGCGGTAGAGCGCCCGCATGAGGTCCTCGTCGGGTATGTCAGAGGGCGGGCGGGGCGGTGCACTGCGATGTCGAGCCCTGTGCGGACGGTCATCGGCCACGGCCGCATCCTTGCGCACCCGAACCTCCCGGTCGAGACCTCGTCGAGCTCTGTGTCCATCAGTACGGGAGCGGGCGCCGGTTCATTCAGCCGGAGCGCAACTTTCTTTATCCGTACGGGCGTTCGACGCGTCTCGGGCGGCCCCGGGTCGCGGAAGGCCACTGGTCGCGGACGGCCTCGGTCCCGGACGCCGCGGTCCCGGACTGCTACGACAGGGCCTTGACCCGGCGCCGGTGCCGGGCCACCCGCTCCCGGTTGCCGCAGACCTCGCTGGAGCACCAGCGGCGCCGCAGCCCACGGGACGTGTCCAGGTAGAGCCTCCGGCAGGCATCGCCCTCGCACCGGCGCAGCCCCGCCCGCGCCGCCGGATCCGTCAGCAGATCCACCGCGTCCCTGGCCACCGCGGCAAGCAGTTCCCCGCACCCCGGGTCGGCGCTCAGCGCCCGTACGAGCACTCCGCCCTGCCCCCGCACGGCGCGCAGTCCAGGGGGCGCCCCGGCCGCGAGCGCGTTGACCCGGTCCAGGGCGTGGTCGGCGGTGCCGCCGGTCAGCTGCGCCGTCATCAACCGGTCGACACCGCCGCGCAGATCGCGGAAGCGAGCCACCCAGGTCTCGTCCACCGCTGCCAGCGCGGTGCCGTACGGCACCAGCGGGGAGGCCGCCAGCCATTCGGCGAGGCGGGCGGGGCAGTCGAGCTGCTCGCACCCGCCGGAGGCGACCGCCCCCGTCGCCACCAGGTCCAGGCAGATCCGACCGGAGTCGAACCGCCAGCCGTGCGAACCCGCGCCCGCCGCCATGAGCCTGTCACCGCCTCGGGGTCGCCTGTGGGGAGAGTCACCCCCAGAGTGCCCGCATCCTGCCCGGCCCGGAACCCCTCCGCCGTCGTACCGTTCCGGTATGAACGACGATGCGGCCACGCTGACGGCCGGGCCCCTGCTCCTGCGTCCGTGGCGGCGTGCGGACATACCGGCGCTGCTCGCGGCGTACGAGGACCCCGCGATGCGGCGCTGGCTGCGGACGCAGGTCCCCGACGCCGGGGCGGCGGAGCGCTGGATGACGGTCCAGGAGGAGGGGTGGGCGGACGGCAGCCGGTACAGCTTCGCCGTCACCGACACGGCCCGGGACGGGGAGATCGTCGGCAACCTCGCGCTGAACCGTCTCCCCGGCGCCCCGAGCGCCCAGGCCGGTTACTGGACGACGGCTTCGGCGCGTGGGCGGGGCGTGGCCACAGGGGCGCTCGGGGCGCTCACCGACTGGGCGTTCGCGCGGTTCGCCGAGGACGGCCTGCGGCGCCTGGACCTGCTCCACGGGGCGGGCAACGAGGCGTCCTGCCGGGTCGCGGAGAAGTCCGGTTTCGCCCTGGCCGAGTCCGTTCCCGCCCGGTCGCCGCGCATGCCGCTGGGCGGCCACCGGCACTCCCGCACGGCGCCGCTCAGCCCTGCGGCGGGCCGTCGTGAAGGATGCGCTGGAACATCCGGTGGTCCTGCCACGCGCCGTTGATGTGGAGATAGCGCGGGGCCGTGCCGTACAGCTCGAACCCGCACTTGGCCAGAACCCGTTGGGAGGCCGCGTTGTCCAGGACCGTGCCGGCTTCGATCCGGTGCAGGCCGAGGACGTCCCTGGCCTCCTCGCAGACCCGGGTGACGGCGGCGGTGGCCAGGCCGCGGCCCGCCAGGTCCACGTCGATCCAGTAGCCGAGCCGGGCGTTGCGGAACGGGCCGCGCTCGATGGAGGCGAGCGTCATCGCCCCCACGACCCGGTCCTCCTCGTCGGCCAGGGCCCACGGCATCGCGCGCCCCGCGTCCCGGTCGGCGAGCAGCGCGGTCAGCCGCCGGGCCTGCCCCTCGGGGGTGTAGAAGGCATCGGGCCGCACGGGCTCCCAGCGGCGCATGTACGCGCGACTGCGGGTCAGGGCCCGGGCGAAGGAATCCGCGTCGCTCAGGGTCACTGGGCGCAGCCGGACACCCTCGGTCAGATGATGGACGTCGTCGGTCATCCCGGCACGGTACCGGGCCGTCAGGAACCGTCGTACTTGGTGTCGGCGGAGGGGTCCAGCGCCAGCCGGTAGCCGCGCTTGACGACCGTCTGGATCAGCCTCGGCACCCCCAGCGCCGTACGCAGCCGGGCCATCGCCGTCTCCACCGCGTGCTCGTCGGTCCCGCTGCCGGGCAGCGCCCTGAGCAGGTCGGCGCGGGAGACCACCCAGCCCGGCTTGCGGGCCAGCGTGTGCAGGAGCGCCATACCGGCCGGAGGCACCGGCCGCAGCGCGCCGTCGACCAGCACCGCGTGGCCCCGGATCTCGACCACGTGGCCGGCGACGGGCAGCGTACGCGCACGGGCGGGCAGCTGGGCGCAGAGCACCTGGACGAGCGGCCCCAGCCGGAAGCGTTCCGGCTGGACGGTGTCGATGCCCTTGGCCTGCAGGGGCAGCGCCGTGACCGGACCGACGCAGGCGGTGACGATGTCGTGTCCGAGCGCGGACAGCACCTCGGGCAGCAGGCCGCGCGCCTCGGCCCGGTCGAGGTAGGAGGCGGCGGCGGGCGCACTGGTGAAGGTGAGGGCGTCCAGTCCGCGGGCGATCGTCAGGTCGAGCATGCGGTCGAGGGGGGCGATGTCCTCGGGGGGCATCCACCGGTAGACGGGCACGCCGACGACCTCGGCGCCCGCCGCCCGGAGCGACTCGACGAAGCCCGGCAGGGGTTCGCCGTGCAGCTGGAGGGCGATCCGGCGGCCTTCCACCCCCTCGCCGAGCAGTCGGTCCAGGACCTCCGCCATCGACTCGGACTGCGGCGACCACGCCTCGGTGAGCCCCGCTGCCCGGATGGCGCCCTTGACCTTGGGCCCGCGGGCGAGCAGCTCGACGCCGCGCAGCCGGTCGAGGAGCCCGTCTCCGATGCCCCAGCCGTCGGCCGCCTCGACCCAGCCCCGGAAGCCGATGGCGGTGGTGGCGATCACGACATCGGGTGCGTTGTCGATCAGGTCCTTGGTGGCGGCGAGGAGCTCGCTGTCGTCCGCGAGCGGAACGATCCGCAGCGCGGGCGCGTGCAGAACCGCGGCGCCCCGGCGCGTGAGGAGCGTCCCGAGCTCCTCGGCGCGACGGGCTGCGGTCACCCCGACCGTGAAGCCCGCGAGGGGCCCGTGCTGTGCGTCGTCGTCGTGCATGGCGATACCCGGCTCTCGTCCCGCTGTTGCTCGATGATGCGAAGGACCGAGAGTGTCAACCCTGCGTGACAGTCTCGGTCCTTCTGTATTTCCCACCCGTTACGTCGTGCGACGCGCTATGGCCATCCTCACACCTCGGCGTAGCTGAGCTGCGGCTTCGTGGCCACGGCTTCGGTCCGGCGAAGGTATACCGCCCACGTGAGGGTGAAGCAGACGGCGTAGAAGACCAGGAAGGCCCAGAAGGCGGCAGTCCCGGCGCCGGAGGTCGCGAAGGACTGACGGAAGGCGAGGTTGATCGCGAGGCCGCCGAGTGCGCCGATCGCCCCGATGAGCCCCATCGCCGCGCCGGAGAGCCGCCGGCCGTACGCCGCCGCCTCCTCGCCGCTCAGTCCCTTGCCGAGCCCCTGGGCGTGGAAGATGCCCGGGATCATCTTGAAGGTCGAACCGTTGCCCAGGCCCGTCAGCACGAACAGCGCGATGAAGCCGACGAGGAAGACGGGCAGCGACTCGATGCCGGAGGCGTAGACGACCACACCGGTCGCGGCGGCCATGCCCGCGAAGTTCCACAGGGTGATCCGGGCGCCGCCGTAGCGGTCGGCGAGCAGGCCGCCCGCGGGCCGGATCAGGGAGCCGAGCAGCGGGCCGATGAAGGTGAGCGAGGCCGCCTGCAACGGCGTCCTGCCGAACTGCGTCTGCAGGACGAGGCCGAACGCGAAGCTGTAGCCGATGAAGGAGCCGAAGGTGCCGATGTAGAGCACCGACATGATCCAGGTGTGCGGCTCGCGTACGGCCTGGAGCGCTGCCCCTGTGTCGTTCTGGACGGGCCGGAGGTTGTCCATCTTGAGCGCGGCGCCCAGCGCGGCGACGACGATCAGCGGCACGTAGACGCCGAGCACGATCCTCGGGTGCGCGGCGCCCGCCGTACCGATCACCAGCAGGCCGACGAGCTGGACGACCGGGACGCCGATGTTGCCGCCGCCCGCGTTGAGCCCGAGCGCCCAGCCCTTCTTGCGCAGCGGGAAGAAGGCGTTGATGTTCGTCATCGACGAGGCGAAGTTGCCGCCCCCGATGCCGGTGAGCCCGGCGACGACGAGGAAGGTGGTGTACGAGGTGCCGGGCTCCATCACCAGGAAGGCGGCGACGGTCGGCACCAGGAGCGACAGGGCGCTGAAGATCGTCCAGTTGCGCCCCCCGAAGAGTGCGACCGCGAAGGTGTACGGCACCCGGACGATCGCGCCGACCAGGGTGGCCGTGGAGATCAGGAAGAACTTCCCCGCCGGGTCGATCCCGTACTCCGGCCCCATGAACAGCACCATGACGGACCACAGGGACCAGATCGAGAACCCGATGTGCTCGGAGAGCACGGAGAACCACAGGTTCCGGCGGGCGACCTTCTCGCCCTTCTCTCGCCAGAAGGTCTCGTCCTCCGGCTCCCACTGCTCGATCCAACGACCGGCCATCACGCGCCTCCACAGGGTCGGGGTGTTGTGATCCCGACGCTAGGGAGTCCGCGTTTCGGTGCCGTGCCGTGAGGTGACCGGTGCGCAACCTTGCTCTCACTCGGCCGCCGGGGGTGCGGTGAGCCGGCCCACGGCACCCCGTGCCGTGGGCCCACCGCACCCCCGGTGCCGGTCAGGCGGGACGGCGCCGGTCCGCCCCGTTCGGCCACAGACGCGGGCGCCGCTTGGCGGCGACGTCCTCGACCCAGCCGAACGCCAGGATCGCGAGCCCCAGGAGCGGCCAGATCGCGATCAGGACGAGCCCCTCGTACGACTTCTCGATGTACGTGTCGAACGTGTCGCCGAACCAGGGGATGGACCAGAGGCCCTCCACGAGGTGCGCGGCGGCCATCAGCAGCAGGTTGTGCCACAGGTAGATCGTCACGGCCCGGTTGTTGGCCAGCGTGACCAGGCTGTCCCATCCGGCGAGCTTGCCGGGCAGCTTCTGCCAGGAGGGTGCGTACACGAGGAGGATCGCGCAGAAGCCGAGGGACCAGGTCGCCTGGGCCAGCGGGATCTCGTCCAGGTTCCAGCCCTCCTCGGTGAGGTGTCCGGACGCCCACCACAGGCCGAAGCCCATGACGATCGCGGCACAGGACACGGCCAGGTAGCGCGGGATCTCCTTCAGCAGGCCGTCGTTGTGGGCGAAGCCCAGGATCCAGCAGGAGCCGAAGACGGCGAAGTCCATGAGCCCCTCGCCGAAGGTGCCGGGGACCGTCACGAGACCGGTGCCGATCACGGCGGTCAGGCCGATCGGGGCGAGCAGGGTCACCCACGGCAGCCTGCGGAACGCCTTGAGCAGCAGGGGCGAGGCCAGCACGAACCAGAGGTAGGCCCGGAGGTACCAGAGCGGACCCGCCGCCTGGTCGGCCCAGGTCAGCTCCAGCCAGCCGCCCGCCGAGCCGATCTCCTCCGGATACGGAGGGGAGCCGAGCGGGAGGACGTAGCTGCCGAGCTTGATGAACCACCACAGCCCCTCCTCCCGGACGGGCTTCCAGCTCAGCGCGAACATCATCGGCAGGACGATGAGCGCGAACGCCCACATCGGCGGCAGCAGCCTGCGCAGCCTGCCGCGGATGACGCTCCCCGCCGGCCGTGCCAGCGAGCGGGCCATCAGCGACCCGGCCAGGGCGAACATGACGCCCATGGAGGGGAAGAGGATGGTCAGCCAGCCCCACCCGAAGAGGTGGAAGAAGACGACGCGGACCAGGGCCACGGCCCTGAGCAGGTCGAGGTAGCGGTCACGCCCGGGCTTGGCCCGTGGC
This sequence comes from Streptomyces sp. NPDC006516, assembly GCF_040611875.1. Classification (NCBI taxonomy): domain Bacteria; kingdom Bacillati; phylum Actinomycetota; class Actinomycetes; order Kitasatosporales; family Streptomycetaceae; genus Streptomyces; species Streptomyces sp. NPDC006516. Next base: position 70,888 of record NZ_JBEXPD010000001.1, on the reverse strand, counting down.
GCGGGGGCCTCGGCGGCGGTGTCCGGAGCGGCGTGTGCGCGCCTGTGGTGGGCGGCCGGGGCGGGCACGGGGGAGTGCGCGTACTCGGGGTGGGCCGCCGGGGCGGGCGTGTGGGGCGCGGCGTGCGGCGCACCGGCGTGTGCCGGGTGGGCGGTGCCCTGGGGCGCCGGGGTCCAGGCGGCGGTGCCGGAGGACACCCAGGCGCCGTCGTCGTATCCGGCGCCGTCCTGCCGGGGACGGTCGGGGTACGTCATGCCACCGGCCTCCGGTCCGTGTCCTTGCGGCGGTTCTGTGTGCCACCGGGCGCCTCCACCACGCCCGTCCGCCGGAGCTTCTGCCAGCGCAGCCGGCCTCCGGTGAGGGCGGTGATCCAGGACTGGAGCAGCACGACGTACATCAGCTGCCGGTAGAGGATCTGCTGGAGGGGCAGGGAGATCAGGTGCGTCATGCGCTCCCGGTCGAGCCGGAAGGCGTACGCGGCGCAGACGGCCTGCACCAGAAGGACGCCGAACCAGGCGGCGACCGTCTTGCCGGTCGGGCCGAAGACGAGTCCGTACAGCAGGAAGACGTCGATGAGGGGCGCCAGCAGCGGGGCGACCACCATGAACAGCGAGACGAACGGCAGTCCCACCCGCCCGAAGCGGCCCGAGGGCCCGCGCTCGACGACGGCGCGGCGGTGCTTCCAGATGGCCTGCATCGTGCCGTACGACCACCGGTAGCGCTGCGACCAGAGCTGCTGCACGGACTCCGGGGCCTCGGTCCAGGCCCGGGCGTTCTCGGCGTAGACGACACGCCAGCCGTCGCGGTGCAGCGCCATGGTGACGTCGGTGTCCTCGGCGAGGGTGTCCTCGCTCATGCCGCCGATCCGGTCCAGCGCGTCCCGGCGGAAGGCACCGACCGCTCCCGGGATGGTGGGCATGCAGCCGAGCAGGTCGTACATCCTGCGGTCGAGGTTGAAGCCCATCACGTACTCGATGTGCTGCCAGGCGCCGATCAGCGAATCGCGGTTGCCGACCTTGGCGTTGCCCGCGACCGCCCCGACCCGCCGGTCGGCGAACGGCTGCACGAGCTCGCGCACGGTGGAGGGTTCGAAGACGGTGTCGCCGTCCATCATCACGACGATGTCGTAACGGGCGTGCGCGATGCCGTTGTTGAGGGCCGCCGGCTTGCCCGCGTTGCGCTGGCGCACGACCCGGACGTTCGGGATCCACATCGCCTCGACGAGGTCGGCCGTACCGTCCGTCGAGCCGTCGTCGATGACGATGACCTCGATCGGGTAGTCGCTGGCCACCAGCGACCGCACGGTGGCCTCGATGCATTCGCGTTCGTTGTACGCGGGCACCAGGACCGACACCGGGCGGGTGAACGGCTCGCCCCAGCTGAAGTCCTTGCGGCGCACCTTCCTGGCGTGCAGGAAGGAGAGCAGGAGCATCAGCCCGAAGCGGACCATCACCAGGACGCCGATGACGGCCAGGCCGACCACCAGGACTCCGGTGACGTGTTCGGAGATCCCCACCGCCCCGATGAACGCCTTGCCCTTCCAGAGCGCGAACCCGGTGACCTGGGTGTGCGCGCTGGGCGCGCCGAGCGCCGCCGTGAGGTGGGTGAAGTCGTAGCCGCGCTCCTGCATCTGCGGCAGGAACTTCCCCAGTGCGGCCACGGTCTGGGACCGGTCTCCGCCCGAGTCGTGCATGAGGATGATGGCGCCGTCGCCGTGCTCGGGCGTGGCGCGCTCGATGATCGCGTCGACGCCGGGGCGCTTCCAGTCCTCGCTGTCGGTGTTGTTCACGACGGTGAGGTAGCCGCGGCTGCCGATGTACTGCGTGACCGGCCAGGACTTGTTGTCCATGGCGTCGGAGAACGAGGAGTACGGGGGCCGGAACAGGGACGTGCGGATTCCGGCGGCACCTGCGAGCACCAGCTGGTTCTGGGAGAGTTCCCAGTCGATGCGGCTGGTGGACTGGAAGGAGAGGTCGGGGTGGTTGAAGGTGTGCAGCCCGATCTCGTGGCCCTCGTCGACCATCCGCCGCACGAGCTCCGGGTAGCGCGAGGCCATGGTGCCGGTGACGAAGAAGACGCCGTGCGCGTGGTGCTTCTTGAGCTCGTCCAGGACCCGGGGGGTCCAGACCGGGTCGGGGCCGTCGTCGAAGGTCAGGACGATCTTGTGGTCGGGTATCCGGAGGGTCTTGGCGGCCTCGCCCCTCTTACGGGCGTCTATGACCGGACCGCCCTCCAGTACGTCGCCCGGCACCTGGGTGGTGGGGGCTGGGGCCTGGACCCGGTGGTCGGCGAGGATCTCGCTGTGGACGTATCCACGCAGCATGAGCATGGCGAGCAGGGCGACGAGAAGGAGCGACGGAAGCAGATAGCGCATGGGGAGCCTGCGCCGTACGGTCCGCTTCTTCCTCCGGTTGTGCCTGCCCCGTGGGACGGGGGTGGTCATTTACTGAGTGCCTTCTTGTGGTTGCACCGTGGATTCCGAGGGTTCCGGGGAGGCCGGAGGGCTCTCCTCGGTGGGCGGGTCGACGTCGGCCGACGGCGACGGGCCGGCAGCGGACGGCGAGGTGACCGAGCCGCCCGGGGCGGGCGCCGACGACTCGGTGTCCCGGGGGGCCTGGGCGGACTCCGGGGCCGATGCGGCACTCGCGCCGGGTGCGGCGGAAGCGGAGGCGGAGGCGCCTGACGACGGAGTCGCGGCCGCGCCGGATGCCGAGGAGGCGGTCGGCGTGGCTTCGGGGCTCCGGGAGACGACGTCGCCACTCGGGGCGGGCCGCACCTCGATGTCCTCCGAGTGCTGCTTCTCCTGCCCGGAGAGCGGGAGCCAGGGAGCGGTGGAGTTGCCGCCGAGGAGGGCGACCACGAGGGTCACCGCGTACGCGGCGCAGATCGCGGCGAGCACCCAGCCCAGCCGCCGGTACGTCTTGCTCCGCCGGCCGCTCTCGTCGACGAAGACCGGCCCGTCGGAAGGATCGGGAAGGTTCGGCTCGACCGGCAGCTCGGAGAGCTGACGCCCGAGCCCGTCCAGCTGCACGGTGACGTCGTTCGGTTCATGCGTGTGCCCGGTACGGGTACCTTCGCGCCAATTGTCCACAGGTGTTCGCACATCCCCCACTCAATGAAACAGGTGCGCGAAAAAATGACGTGAATCCTGCCAACGGACCGGGCCCCCACCCCGTCCGGGCGACACTGCTCCTCGTGCACCCGAAAGCCTGAATGTAGCGCACGGCGGGCACCCTCACGGCCCCGTATCGCCTGATGTTCATCATCGGTGACGCATCAGTGACGTATCGGTTTCGGGCAGCCACGATTCCGTTGGCCTCACCATCCATCCCTCTGTCCCAGCGAGTTCGGCGCTCGCGGCACGCAGAGCGGACAGCCCCGGGTGGTCCAGCCCCTTGCGCCATACCATCAAAAGCGGGGAAAGCGGAACCGGTCGTACCAGCGGACGCAGCACCGTCCCCGGCAGCGGAGGGAAGCCGACGACAGCCAGCACGGGGTGCCCCGTCTTTGCCATGACACGTTGAAATTCGGCCACTCCCACGGCGAGCGGGGCGGGCGGCGCCAGCACGATGCCCCACTCGTCGAACAGCAGGGTGGCGAGATGTGTCCACTCCAGGGTGCGCGGGTTACCGGCTCCCGCGTAGACGGTCTCGCCGGTCAGGTCACCCATGGCGACCGCCTCGCGCTCCGCCAGGGGGTGCCCGCTCGGCAGGAGGACGGCCATCGGCTCGTACCGCACCGGCTGTACGGACAGCCGGGCGAGTACGGCGGGATCGAGCCCCGCGGCCCGCCCGAAGGTGACGTCGAGGCGCCCCGCGAGCACCTCACCGGCCGCCCAGGTCAGTCCGCTCTCGAAGCGCGCCATCAGCTCGCACTCCGGCGCGAGTTCCCGCGCGCGCGCCAGCACACGCGCCGCTGTCATCCCGTCCGTGTTCAGATCGACGAGCAGAGGGCGGTCCGCCGGGTCCGTGAACGCGGCGGCCAGACCGGCGTGCGCGTCGAGCACCCGCCGGGCGTGCGGGAGGAGCTTCTCCCCGTCCGGGGTGAGCGACACCTGCCGGGTGGTACGCACGAAGAGCTCACAGCCCAGTTCGCGCTCCAGCCTGCGGATGTCCCGGCTCAGCGCCTGCTGCGCGACGTAGAGCCGGGCGGCGGCACGGGTGAAGTGCAGTTCCTCGGCCACGGCGACGAAGGCGCGCAGGAGCCGGGGATCGGTGTGGGGTGCGGGCACCGGAACAATTTACAACGGGGATGCGTGAATGGGCCCGGAGCAGGTGTTGGACGGTACGGGCGTACGCCCCCGAGGGTTGACGCGTGCCTCACGAACCCGCTGCCGCCCCGGCCCCGCACCCCGCAGCCCCGGCGACCGCCCCGCTCCCCGTCGCCCCCACGGCCGCGGCGGACCTCCCGCCCGTGACCGCCAAGGACCCCTCCGCTCCGCGCAACCCGTACCTCCGGCTGCTCGCCACCCCCGGCGCACGCGCGTTCACCGCGGGCAATCTCCTCGCCCGGCTGCCCATGGGGATGTTCAGCGTCAGCGCCGTCATCATGATCGCCGAGGCCCACGGCTCGTACGCACTGGCCGGGGCCGTCACCGCGACCGGGCTGGCCGCGACCGCCGTGGTCGCCCCCTGGACCGCCCGCCTCGTCGACCGCCACGGCCAGGCCCGGATCGCCGTGCCCGCCACCGCCGTCGCCGTGCTCGGCTCGCTCGCCCTCGTCCTCTGCGTGCACCACGACGCACCTGTCTGGACGCTCTTCGCCGCCTACGCCGCCACCGCCACCACACCCAACACCGGGGGCATGTCACGGGCCCGCTGGTCCCATCTGCTCCGGGGCGACCCCGCGGCCCTGCACACCGCCAACTCCTTCGAACAGGCCGCCGACGAACTGTGTTTCATGCTGGGCCCGGTGCTCGCCGCGACCCTGTGCGGGACGCTCTTCCCCGAGGCCGGCACCCTGACGGGGGCCGTCCTGCTGATGACCGGGGTCCTGATCTTCGCCGCACAGCGCGCGACGGAACCCCCCGTGGCCCCGCGCACTCGCGCGGCCTCTCCCCTGCGCACTCCCGGCATCCCCGCCCTGCTCGCGGTCTTCCTGGCTACGGGAGCCGTCTTCGGCGCCCTGGAGGTCGTCTCCATCGCTCACGCCGGAGGCGCGATCCTCGCGCTCCAGGCGGGCGGTTCCTGCGTGGCGGGGCTGCTGTACGGGGCGCTGCGCCCCGCCGCCGACATCCGGCGCAGGCTGCTGCTCTGCCTGGCCGGCATGACCGCCCTGATGTCCCTGCCCCTGCTCGCGGCTGCCACGACCGGGGCCGTGCTCGCCCTCGCCGGCTGCCTGCTGCTCGCCGGCGCGGCCACCGCGCCGACCATGGTGACCGGCATGACACTGGTCCAGCGCCTCACCCCGCAGGCGCAGATCAACGAAGGCATGACGCTCGCCGTCACCGCGCTGCTGGGCGGCATAGCCGCAGGATCCGCGGTGGGCGGCTGGACGGTGGAGAACGCCGGGACTGCCACGGGATACGCGGCACCGATGTGCGCGGCGGCGCTGGCACTGTCCGTCGCGGCGGCCGGAACCCGAAAGGTCCTCTGACCCCGGACAGGCAAAAACGAGGACCCCGCTGCCGGTGGCAACGGGGTCCTCGATCACATGGGAATTGTGGAGATGGCGGGAATCGAACCCGCGTCCAACGGTGCAGAACCAGGGCTTCTCCGAGTGCAGTTCGCTGCGCTTTTCTCGGCCCCGGAGGTCACGCGAACAAGCCTCCGACAGGCCCAGTCACTGTTTGATTTCCTTCTAGGCCCCGTGACCGGGCTTAGAAGTTTAGATCCCTAGTTGATGCCAGGATCCGGGTCGGGATCAAACCCGGGCTGACACTCCGCAGAGTCTTCGCTCAGCTGCTGTTAGGCAGCGAGGGCGAAGGCGGAGGAATCGCGCTTAGAAGTGGCGATTATTGTTTGCGACATATGGTTTACGAGATCATTGCCGCTTCCTCGACTCGCTTCCCCTGCCTCGACATCCGCTGTCGAAACCGATCATCCCCATGTTGATTTTTCAAATCGCGCACCTTCGCTGAGGTGCACGGCCCATCGTACGTGACCAACGCGCACGGATGCCACTGTATTCCGGCGGCGCCCGGGGCGCGGGGCCGGGCCGGGTGGCGGCTATGCGTTGCGCTGGCGCCGCCGGGCCGCCGCGATGGCGCGGTTCGTCTCCCGCGTGTCCTGCTTCTCGCGCAGTGTCTGACGCTTGTCGAACTCCTTCTTGCCCTTCGCGAGCGCGATCTCGACCTTGACCCGGCCGTCCTTGAAGTACAGGGCGAGGGGCACGATCGTGTGGCCCGTCTCCTGCGACTTGGACTCCAGCTTGTCGATCTCGGCCCGGTGCAGCAGCAGCTTGCGCTTCCGCTTGGCCGCGTGGTTGGTCCAGGTGCCCTGCACGTACTCGGGGACGTGGATGTTGTGCAGCCACGCCTCGCCGTTGTCGATCTGGACGAAGCCGTCGACGAGCGACGCCCTGCCCATCCGCAGCGACTTGACCTCCGTACCCATGAGCACGAGCCCGCACTCGTAGGTGTCGAGGACGTGGTAGTCGTGCCGGGCCTTCTTGTTCTGGGCGATCATCTTGCGCCCGGTGTCTTTTTCCTTGGCCATAGTGCGGTCATTTTCGCACTACGACCCACCCCCGAGGCCACTCAATACCGTCTCGGCCCGCTGCTGGGCCTCCGGACCCGCTCCGACGTCCGGCGTGATGCCGCTGCCCTCGACGGTGCGGCCCGCCGGCGTGCGGTAGTGCCCGACCGTCAGCTCGGCCACGGATCCGCCCGGAAGCTTGCTGGGCATCTGCACCGAGCCCTTGCCGAAGGTGCGCGACCCGACGGTCACGGCCCTGCCCCGGTCCTGGAGCGCCCCGGTCAGCAGCTCCGCCGCGCTCATCGTGCCGCCGTCGACCAGGACGACCACGGGCCGCTCGGTGTCCCCGCCGGGCTCCGCGTACAGGGCGCGCTGTTCTCCGTGCACGTCGTAGGTGGCGACGAGCCCGCCGTCGAGGAAGGCGGAGGAGGCGGTGACGGCCTCGGTGACCAGACCGCCGGAGTTGGCGCGGAGGTCCAGCAGGATCCCGGCGTCCCCGGGAGCCTCGTCCACGGCCTCGCGGACCGCGGTGCCGGCGCCCTTGGTGAAGGCCGCGACCTTGATCAGCACGGCGGACTCCGGGTCCTCCCCCAGCTGCCGGACACTGACCGGCTGCGTGGTGAGACGGGCCCGGTGGAGCGTCGAGGTCCAGGAGTGCCCGCCGCGGCTCAGCCCGAGGACCACGGTGGTGCCCTCGGCCGCCTCGGTCCGGTCCCCGCGCAGCAGGGCGACGACCTCGGCGACGGAGCGCTTCCCGACGGGCAGCCCGTCGACGGTGCGCAGCAGGTCCCCCTTGCGCACACCGGCCGCGTCCGCCGGACCGCCCGGCTGGACGCCGGTCACGGTGACCGCGCCACCGGCCGAGCGCCTGGCGGAGATCCCGACCCCGGTGTACGAGCCGTCGAGGGCCTGCTCGAAGTCCTCGTACTCCCGCTCGTCGTAGACCGCGCCCCAGCGGTCCCCGCTGCGGCTGACGACCTCCTCGGCCGCGTCCTTGCCCGACTTGCCGTCGGCCTCGGCGTCGGCGACCGCGTCCGCGATCTCCTCACGGTCCACGGAACCGACCGTGGAGGACACCGAACGGGCCTTTATCTCCGTGCCCGCGTCGTCCTCCCGGGGCAGGGACCCGGTTGCCGCGGCGGTGGCCAGCACGCTCGCGAACACCAACGTCAGGGCCGCCCCGCGGCGGAGACCGCAGGGTTTCAAATGGTACGTAAGGCCCGGCATGTGGCCGAGTGTAGGACAACGCCCCGTCCGCGCACGGCTCGTTGGCCGCACGCGGGACGGGGCGCTCGTCACACCTTGAGGTACTTGCGCAACGCGAAGAGAGCGGCAACGGCGGGCATCAGCAGGCCGATCGCGATGACCAGCGGCAGCTTCGTGAGCACCGCCTCCCAGCCGATGAAGTCGATCAGATTCAGCTTGTCCTGGAGCGCGAGACCGCCGTCGATCAGGAAGTACCGGCCGGCCAGCAGGATCACGCAGGCGAGCAGTCCGCCGATGAGGCCCGCGAAGGCCGCCTCCATGATGAACGGCATCTGGATGTAGAAGCCCGAGGCACCGACCAGCCGCATGATGCCGGTCTCGCGTCTCCGGCTGAACGCCGAGACGCGGACGGTGTTGACGATGAGCATCAGCGCGATGATCAGCATCAGTGCCATCAGGAAGATCGCGGCCACGTTCATGCCGTTCATCAGCTCGAAGAGGTTGTCCAGGATGCTGCGCTGGTCCTGGACGGACTGCACCCCGTCACGGCCCGCGAAGGCCGTCGCGACCACCTTGTACTTCTCCGGGTCCTTCAGCTTGACCCGGAACGACTCCTGCATCTGGTCCGGCGTGATGCTCCCGGCCATCGGCGAGTCGCCGAACTCCTCCTGGTAGTGCTTGTACGCCTCGTCGACCGTCTCGAAGAGGACCGGCTTCTCGACGGCCTCCATCTTCTCGAGGTCGGCCTTGATCTCCTTCTTCTGCTCGGCCGTGACCGCGCCCTTGGCGCACTTGGGCACGTCCTTGGCGTCGTTCTTGTTGCAGAGGTAGATCGAGACGTTGACCTTGTCGTACCAGTAGGTCTTCATCGTGCCGACCTGCTCGCGCAGCAGCAGCGCGCCGCCGAACAGGGCGAGCGAGAGGGCGACGGAGACCACGACCGCGAAGGTCATCGTGAGGTTACGACGAAGACCGACGCCGATCTCCGACAGGACGAACTGGGCGCGCATGGCGTCCTTTCAGTACTCGAGGCTCAGTGCTGGTAGCCGTAGACGCCACGCGCCTGGTCGCGTACGAGACGGCCCTGCTCGAGCTCGATGACGCGCTTGCGCATCTGGTCGACGATGTTCTGGTCGTGGGTCGCCATGATCACGGTGGTGCCGGTCCGGTTGATCCGGTCCAGCAGCTTCATGATGCCCACGGAGGTCTGCGGGTCGAGGTTGCCCGTGGGCTCGTCCGCGATCAGCAGCATGGGGCGGTTGACGAACGCCCGCGCGATGGCGACGCGTTGCTGCTCACCACCGGAGAGCTCGCCGGGCATCCGGTCCTCCTTGCCCCCGAGACCGACGAGGTCGAGCACCTGCGGCACGGCCTTGCGGATCTCGCCGCGCGGCTTGCCGATGACCTCCTGCGCGAAGGCCACGTTCTCGGCGACGGTCTTGTTGGGCAGAAGGCGGAAGTCCTGGAAGACCGTGCCCAGCTGGCGGCGCATCTGCGGCACCTTCCAGTTGGACAGCCTGGCGAGGTCCTTGCCGAGCACGTGGACCATGCCCTGGCTGGCGCGCTCCTCCCGGAGGATGAGCCGCATGAAGGTGGACTTGCCGGAGCCGGACGAGCCGACCAGGAAGACGAACTCGCCCTTCTCGATGTCGAGTGAGACGTCCCGGAGAGCTGGACGGCTCTGCTTCGGGTAGGTCTTGGAGACGTTGTCGAATCGGATCACGGATGCACCACGGTCGGCCGGGGGTAGGTGTGCGTGACCATACGCGAAGCGAGCTGACGCGTGCAGTCGGCGTCCGGCAATGAACGATTTGTGGGGGAACGTGGCGGGGAACGAAACGGGGCGTGCCGGGCCTTGTCCGGCGGGCCGCGCCGAAATCCCCGCGAGCTGGCACAGTGGTAGGGGGAACGGTTGCGTTTCCCTGAGCGTTGTGCGGAGAGAACGCGTATGCGGCTCCGCCGCGCGGGAGGAGGACTGCGCATGACCTACGACAGACTGGTGTGCGCGAACTGCGCGGCGCCCGTGAGCGAGGGCCGCTGCCGCGTCTGCCGCGCGAGCCGCGAGCGGATGCAGGAGCAGGGATTCTTCGCCGGACTGAATCCGGCGATGCTGGTCGCGCTCATGGTGATCCTGGTGGCCGCGCTGGCTCTGCTGGCGCACCAGGCCGTCTGAGCGAGGACCGACCCCCGCCACCCGGCGGGGCCAGAGGCATGCGCGTACGCCCGCAGGAGCGGTTCCGGTACGCGAAGGGGCCCGGGAGGCCATGACGGCGCTCCCGGGCCCCTCATCGTGCGCCTACGGGCGTCAGGCGGCCGTGCGGCTGCCGCCGGCCAGACGCGGCAGGATGCGGAAGCCGATGCCACCGGCGATCATCGTCGCGGCGCCGACCAGCAGGAACGTGGTCTCGGCCGCACCGGTCTCGGCGAGCTCGTCCTTGCCCTTGCCCTGCTCGACCGGCTGGTTGCCGGCACTGTCGGTGTCGGTGTTGTCGGCGCAGGCGGCACCGTCGAGGTCGACGGTGCAGGTGCCGGCGTCGCCGTCGCCCTCGCCCGGCTCGGTCGGGTCGACCGGAGCGCCCGTCGGGTCCGTCGGGTTGGACGGCTCCGTGGGCTCCTCGGTCGGCTCCTCGGTGGGCTCCTCCGTGGGCTCCTCCGTGGGCTCCTCCGTGGGCTCCTCGGTCGGCTCCTCCGTGGGCTCCTCGGTGGGCTCCTCGGTGGGCTCCTCCGTGGGCTCCTCGGTCGGCTCCTCCGTCGGGGTACCCGGGTTGTTCGGGTCCTCCGTCGGCTCCTCGGTCTCGTCCAGGTCACCCACGGTCAGGCTGACCTGCGTGGAGTCCTCGCCGTCGAGGCCGAAACCGAGGCCGATGCCCGATGCCTGGGCCGCACCCGCCGCGGTGAGCGAGGCACCTGCGGCGATAACCGCGCAGGCGGCTATGCGCGCGACGCGGATTCGCGTCTTCTTCGTCATCTGTTGCTACCCCCAGTAGCTGATCTCGTCGATGGAGCAGCCATATGCGGTCCACGGCCCTGCGGGGTAAGTCGTACTCGCAGGGCCACGCCGTACCGTGGTCATCCCGCCCGCCCCCGATCACACCTGTCCCAGACATACGCGTGCTGCTCCAGCACCCTGTCCAGAGTTAAGGACTACGTCAAGGCCGTTCCGGGGGTATACGGGCGGAATGGGGGTTCTTGACGGCTATTCGGAATCACGACTGTGACTCATTCGGCACATCTTCCCCTCAACTGCCGCGTCTGCTCAGCGGGATGAAAAAAGGGCGGGCCCGGACAGGAAGCCTGTCCGGGCCCGACAGCCATAGGGCTGCGCCTACTTCTCGCTCTGCTTGCGCCAGCGGATGCCGGCCTCGACGAAGCCGTCGATCTCGCCGTTGAACACCGCTTCGGGGTTGCCCATCTCGAACTCCGTACGCAGGTCCTTGACCATCTGGTACGGGTGCAGGACGTACGAACGCATCTGGTTGCCCCAGGAGTTGCCGCCGTCGCCCTTGAGGGCGTTCATCTTGGCCTGCTCCTCCTGACGGCGGCGCTCGAGGAGCTTCGCCTGGAGGACGTTCATCGCGGACGCCTTGTTCTGGATCTGCGAGCGCTCGTTCTGGCAGGAGACGACGATGCCGGTCGGCAGGTGGGTCAGGCGCACCGCGGAGTCCGTGGTGTTGACGCCCTGGCCGCCGGGGCCCGACGAGCGGTACACGTCCACGCGCAGCTCGGACTCGTCGATCTCGATGTGGTCGGTCTGCTCGACCACGGGCAGCACCTCGACACCCGCGAAGGACGTCTGGCGGCGGCCCTGGTTGTCGAAGGGCGAGATACGGACGAGCCGGTGGGTGCCCTGCTCGACGGAGAGCGTGCCGTAGGCGTACGGCACCTCGACGGCGAAGGTGGTCGACTTGATGCCGGCCTCTTCGGCGTACGCCGTCTCGTAGACCTCGGTCTTGTAGTTGTGCCGCTCGGCCCAGCGGAGGTACATGCGCTGGAGCTTCTCGGCGAAGTCGGCGGCGTCGACGCCGCCCGCCTCGGCCCGGATGGTGACCAGGGCCTCCCGCGCGTCGTACTCGCCGGAGAGGAGGGTGCGGACCTCCATCTCGTCCAGCGCCTTGCGGACCGACTCCAGCTCGGCCTCCGCCTCACCGAGGGCGTCGGCGTCGCCCTCGTCCTCGGCGAGCTCGAAGAGGATTGCGAGGTCGTCGATACGACCCCGGAGCGCCTCGGCCTTGCGGACCTCGGCCTGGAGGTGCGAAAGCTTGCTCGTGATCTTCTGCGCCGCGTCCGGGTCGTCCCACAGGGACGGCGCCGCCGCCTGCTCCTCGAGCGCGGCGATGTCGGCCCTCAGCGCGTCCAGGTCCAGGACGGCCTCGATCGACCCCATGGTGGAGGAGAGGGACTTCAGCTCTTCGGAAATATCGACGACTGCCACGGGTCCAGCGTAACGGCTGGACGAGTGAACCTGTCCCTCCCCCGGGCCGGGGCGCTCCCAGGGCCGTGCTCAGGGGGCCGTGGGCGCCGAATTCCGCGTGTCCTCGGGCGCTCCGTCCGCGTCGTCACCGCTCGTGGCGAACCAGCCGCCCACCCCTATCGCCGCACACAGGGCGATCGCGGCCGCACCGAGGGTGATGCGGCGCTTGCGTACGGCGGCCGCCTTGTTGCGGGCCGAACCGGGCCGGGGACGGCCCGGGGCGCGCGGGGCCCGGGCGGTGCCCAGCGGGCCCCCGGCCAGCTCGTCCGGGGCGGGGACGCGCATGCTCGTGTGGGTGTCCCGGTTGGAGTCCGGCGAGGAGCCCGGCACCAGCGGGACAGCGCCCCGGCGGCGGGGCTCCTCGGGGGCCGGGGTGTACTGCTGCTCGTCGTAGGACTGCGGTTCGGCCTCGCTGTCCGGCTCGTCGACGTCGAGCGGGGGTATCCCGGCCAGCAACGGCAGGAGCTCACGCAGCCTGGTGGCCAGCTCGGAGGCGCGCAGCCGGGACGCCGGGGCCTTGGCGAGGCACTGCACGAGGAGCTGCCAGAGCTCCTCCGGGATCCCGGGCAGCGGGACGACGGTCTCGGTCACATGGCGGCGCAGGACGGCGCCGGGGTGACCGCCGCCGAAGGGGGTGAACCCGGCGAGCAGTTCGTAGAGCACGGTGGCGAGGGCGTAGATGTCCACGGCGGCGCGCGGAGGGAGGCCCTCGACGATCTCGGGGGCCAGATAGTCCGGCGTGCCGATGATCTTCGTGGCCTTGGTGCGGCGCGGGGTGTCGATCAGCTTGGCGACCCCGAAGTCGGTGAGCAGCGCGGGGTGCGAACCGCCGGGACCGACAGGGCCCTCCATGTCGAGCAGGATGTTCTCCGGCTTGACGTCGCGGTGGACCACCCCGGCGCGGTGCGCGGCGGCGAGGCCGTCCGCGACGTCGGCGATGATCGCGGCGGCGGCCTCCGGCGCGAGACGGCGCTCGCGGTCGAGACGGGTGCGCAGATCGGTGCCGCGCACGAGATCCATCACCAGCGCCAGGTCGGTGCCGTCCACCACGAGGTCGCGTACGGCGACGACGTGCGGATGGTCGAGCCCGAGCAGCGCCGTGCGTTCCTGCACGAAGCGGCCCACGAGCTCCTGGTCGGACGCGAGGTCCTCGCGGAGCAGCTTGATGGCGACGGGGCCCTCGGGCCCCTCGCCGAGCCACACCGTGCCGGCGCTGCCGCGCCCCAGGATCTGGTGGGCGGTGTACCGGCTGCCGATATTCCGTGCCAAGACTGCTCCCTCAGCGGCTGGCGTTGACCCCCGGTCGACAAAGTTACGCGGCGAACGGGGTGTCGCGTGCCCTGGATGGCGCCAACCTTCACTTCTGCGGGCGAATTGCACCCACAGAAGTCGACAAAGACACGGAGTCGGCGGTGTTACTGGCCGGTAGTGCCGCCCGAGCTGCTTCCGCCGAGGTCCTCGAACCAACCGGTGACCTCGGAGATGCCGTCCCCGATGGCCTCCCAGTAACCCTTGCCCTGGGCGATCCAGTCCTGCAGCGGTGTCAGTTCCCAGATGAGCCAGCCCGCCACGATCAGCAGCACGACGGAGAACAGGCACCCCTTGAGGCAGCCGAGTCCCGGGATGCGCATCGGATTGGCACTGCGCTGCCGGGGCTGGCGCGGCGCGGGCTGCTGGGGCGGCGGCTGCTGCGGTGGCGCGTACTGCTGGCGCTGCGGCTGCTGGGGCTGCCGGCGCTGGGGCTGGGCCTGCTGCTGCGGCTGGTAGCGCTGGGGCTGCTGCTGCGGCGGGTACTGCTGGTGCTGAGGCTGCGGGCGCTGGGGCTGGGCCTGCTGCGGTGCCTGCTGGCGCTGGGGCCGGCGGCGCAGCGGGTCCTGGCTCGGGTCGAGGTACTGGACCTGCGTCTGCTCGTTGCGGTCGCGGGCCGCACGGAGCTGGGACTGCCAGGGGTGCGGCTCGTCGGGCTGCGGGGGCCCGTCGGGGCGCGGCGGCACGGGCGGCATCACGGCGGTCGGGTCGGCGTGGCCGCCCCCGCCCGGGGTCTGCCGCATCACGCTGGTGGGGGCCGCCGGGTCGTACGAGCCCGCGTTGCTCGGCAGCACCTGGGTCGCGTCGGCGGCGCCCGGCGTCTCCGGGACCGCGGCGGGAGCCGGGTCAGGCGCGAGCAGGGCACCCACGCCCTCGGCCGCGGCGATCTGCGCGGAGTTCGCGTGCACGCCGATGCCCGCGCCGACGGTCCGCAGCGCGCGGGCGAGGTTCACGGCGCTGGGCCGCTGGTCCGGGTCCTTGCGCAGGCAGCGCTCGATGACCGTCCAGAGCGGCTCGGGGACGGTGCTGGGGCGACGGGGCTCCTCGCTGAGGTGCCGGTGCAGGACCTCGAGCGCGGTGCCGCCGGCGAACGGCGGACGGCCTGTGACCAGCTCGTACAGCAGGATGCCCGCGCCGTAGATGTCCACGGCGGAGGTCTGCGGACGGCCCTCGGCGGACTCGGGCGCCACATAGGCGGGCGTGCCGACGAACTCGTGGGTCCGGGTCAGCCCCGGGGAGTCCGCGAGACGTGCGATGCCGAAGTCGGTGAGCATCGGGCGCATCTCGCCGTTGCGCTCGTCGAGCAGCACGTTGGCGGGCTTCAGGTCACGGTGCACGACGCCGTCGGCGTGGCTGGCGGCGAGGGCGTCCGCGATCTGGGCGGTGAGCAGGGAGGCGGCGACCGGGGTGAACGGACCGTTCTCACGCAGATAGCGGTGCAGGTCGGGGCCGTCGATCAGGTCCATCACGAGGGCGAGCAGATCACCCTCGACGACGAGGTCCCTGGTACGCACGATGTTCGCGTGCGTGAGCCGCAGGAGCACGGAGCGCTCACGCAGGAACCGCATCACGACATCCGCGTCGTTGGCGAGCTCCTCCTTCAGCACCTTGATCGCGACGGTCTCGCCGGGCTGCCCGGCGACGGCCGCCTCGGCGCCCGCGGTCTCCCGCTGGCGGGCTCGCCAGACGGTGCCCGTGGCGCCGCGTCCGAGCGGCTCCTCGAGCAGGTACTTGCTGCCGACTGGCCGCACGTCACGCGCTCCCTGCTGATCGTTGTGCTTCGCGGTCCCCCGGGCCCACCGAGGATGTCCCGGCCCACTCTAGTGCCGCCGTACGGGGCACCGGCCGGTCGTCCTCAGGTCGTGTTGCCCCCGTGCCCACGGGGGAACCGGGAAGACGCAGACACGGAGGAGTTGGTTGCCGAACGAGTGTGCAGGACCTTCCCGGCAAGACCAAGCAGGCACTTTTACGCCCACACTCGGCCATTCAAGATCACTAAGCGGCCACCCCCGGGCGTGTTGTCAGTGGCAGGTGCGAGGATGCCTCCAGCACGGAACTGTGAGGTCGGGAGCCTCACGCTCCGTGACGACCTGTACCGGACGACGCGTCCGTGCCGGGTGGGGGGAATCACAGGGCATTTCCCCTGCCGGGCGCCCCGCGCAGAAGGGACCGCTGACGGCGATGCAGATCCGGCTGACCGTCCTCGCGCCGCGCAGCGGCCAGACCCCGGCGCGCGCCTGCGACGTGCTCGTCACCGCCCCCGCGGGGACCGCTCTCGCGGCCGTCGCCTCCGGCCTGGCCACGGCGGTGGCCGGCCCCGAGGGCTCCCTGGGCGGCGGCGCCACTGTGCTGTACGCGGGCCGGGAGCGCCTCGACCCGCAGCGATGCTCCCTCGGGGAGCCGCCGCTGGTGGACGGGGCGGTGCTCTCGCTCCAGGTGCCCGGTGAGGACGAGGCGGCCGACGCCACGGTCCCGGCGCAGCTGCACGTGGTCGCGGGACCGGACGCCGGCGGGGTCCACCTCCTGCACGGCGGACAGATCCGGATCGGCCGCTCGGCCGAGGCCGACGTCCCCCTCGACGACCCCGACGTCTCCCGCCTGCACTGCGCGGTCACGGTCTCGGAGGACGGCCGGGTCTCCGTCGCCGACCTGGGCTCCACCAACGGCACCTCGCTCGACGGCACAGAGGTCCGCGACCGCCCGGTCCGGCTCGTGCCCGGCGCCCTGCTGCGGCTCGGCGAGTCCACGCTCCGGCTCGCGCCCGGCAGCCGCACGCCCACCCTCACCACGACACCCGACGGCGAGGGCCACCTGCGGGTGGCCCGGCCGGAAGCGGGGAGCGCCCATGCTCCCGAGGGCGCGGCTGCGGACGCCTCCGAAGGAGAGGGGCACGGCCACGCCTACAGCCCCGCACCCCACGGCCTCCACGCTCCCCACGACGACGGCCCGGCCGGTCACGACGCGCACGGGGACGAGCCCCTGCCGCCGGTCACCCACGGCCGCGGCGCGCACCTGACGCCCGGCGAGGCGCCCCGGCGCGGCATAGGCGCCTGGGCGCGGCGCCTGACCGGCGGCAGGGGCGAGCCCGCGCAAGGGGAGCCCGCCGGGGAGCCCTCGGCCGGCGGCCCCTCCTCCGGCTCCGCCCACCACGCCGCCGCACCCTTCCGCACCCCCTCGGCCCCGGCCGGGACCTGGCCCGACCCCGCCACCGTGCTGCTCACGGCGCTCGGACCGGGCCCCCGGCTGTGGGAGCGCGACCCCGCGCACCCCGAGGCCCTGGTCGTACGCCTCGGGACGACCGAACGCGCCGACCTGCCCGCCGTACCGGTCACGGTGGGACTGCGGGAGGCCGGCTCGCTCGGCCTGGCCGGCCCCCGGGCCCGGCTGTCCGGGCTCGCCCGCTCGGTGCTCGCGCAGCTCGCGGCGCTGCACTCCCCCTTCGACCTGGAGATCGTGCTGATCAGCGCGGACCGGGCCCGCAGCGCGGAGGACCGCCGCCGCGAGTGGTCCTGGCTCGGCTGGCTGCCCCATCTGCGCCCCATGCACGGCCAGGACTGCCGTCTCCTCCTGGCGTACGACCGCGAGCAGGCGGGCGCCCGCGCCGGGGAGCTGGTGCGCCGCATGGAGGACGGCCCGCTGGGGCCCGGCTGGGCCAGCGCCGACCGGGCCTCCGTGGCCGAGGCCGCCCGCCACCACACGGGGCCGCACACGGTGGTGATCGTGGATGGCGACCCCGGCTCGGCGGCGCTGCGCGAGACCACCGCCGCGCTGGCCGGTGCCGGAGCGGCTGCCGGCATCCATCTGATCTGCCTGGCCGAGACCCCGGCGGCCTCCCCGACGTCCCCGGTCACCGCGACGTACGACACCGCGTGCCGTGCCTCGATCGCCTTCCGTGAGTGCGGTGCGGTCGCCATGCTGAGCGGCGACGTGGCGACCGCCCTGCGGCTGCTGCGCACGGCGGGCGGCCAGGCCGCGGGCCATGGCACGGTCGCCGCGGTGGACGCCGTGTCGGCGGCCTGGGCCGAGCGTTTCGGACGCGCACTCGCCCCGCTGCGTGACGAGGGCTCGGCCACCCTGCCCGGCCGGCCCATGGCGGCGGCCCTGCCCCCTTCGGCCCGCCTGCTGGACGAACTGGGCCTCGCCAGGGCCACCCCCGCCTCCCTGATGGCCCGCTGGGCCTCCACGGCGGAGGACCAGCCGGGCGCCACGGTGCGCGCGACCGCCCCGGCCGGAGGCGCGGACCTGGACACCACGAGCTCGGGCCGCACGCTGAGCACCGGCCCCCGGGTGGGCGGGCAGCGCGAGTCCCCCGAATCCGAGCGCACCCCGTACCGGACCGCCGGGGTGACCAGCTCCGGTTCAGGGCGCTCCGCCTACCCCCGGGCGGGCGGAAGCGGCGCCCCCAGGATCGGTGCGCAGCGTCGCGACGGCGAGTCCCCGGCCCCCGCACCCGCCTCCTCCGGATACGCGGGCCGGCCCGTCATCGTGCTCGGCGCCGGGCCCCGGGGCCCTCTCGCGGTCGACCTGGCCGACGAGGGTCCGCACCTGCTCATCGAGGGACCGGCGGGAAGCGGCCGTACGGAGCTGCTGCGCGCCGTCGCCGCGTCCCTGGCCTCCGCCGCCCGGCCCGACCGGCTCGGCATCCTGCTCATCGACGGGGCGGGCGGCGAGGGGCTGGGCCCGTGCACGGAGCTGCCGCACGTCTTCACCCGTCTGGTGGCCTCCGACCCCGTACGGATGCGGGAGTTCGCCCAGGCGCTGGGCGGTGAGCTGAAGCGCCGGGCGGAGTTGCTCGGCGGGCTGGACTTCACCACATGGCACGCCCGCTACGAGGAGTCGCAGACACTCACGGGCAGGCGCCCCCCGGGCGCCGCCGAGCAGCGCGGCGACATCGAGTCGCCCGCCAGCGGCACCCTGAGACTGCGGCCCGCCGCGGCCCGGCCCGCGGATCCAGGCCCCTCCCCCCTGCCCAGGCTCGTCGTCCTGGCCGACGACTTCGACGCCCTGGTCGCCCCGGCCCTCGGCAGCCCCGGCCGCCCGTCCGCGGGGTCCGTCGTGCGGGTGCTGGAGGCCGTGGCCAGGGACGGCGAGCGGCTCGGCGTCCATCTGGTCGCCACCTCCGGCCGCCCGGACCGCACGGAGGACACGGAGCTGGCCCGGGGGGCGCGCCTGCGCATCGTGCTCGATCCGCCCGTCGTGCCCCCGTCGCCGGACGAGGCGTCCCCGGGCCGGGGACGCCTCGGGCATCCGGACGGCCGGGTGACGCCGTTCCAGGGTGGCCGGGTCACCGGGCGCATCCCGCGCACAGCCACGCTGCGCCCGACGGTCGTTCCCCTGGAGTGGGAGCGGATGGGCGATCCGCCGACCCGCCGGCCGGTCCGCGAGCTGGGCAACGGCCCGACCGACCTGGCCCTGCTGGCCAGCGCGCTGGAGCGGGCCGCCCGATCCGTGAACGCCGACCGGCTACCCCCACTGACCCTCTCGAATCCCTGAATTGCCCTTTTCCCGCCCGGGTACTGACATGACGTCACGGGCCGATCACGATCTCTACGGTGAGGCTGATAGCGGTATTGCGGCGCCTGTTGGCCCGGCGTAGGACTGTGTGCACGGACGACAAGTTGAACCGCACGATGTGAGACGTGAGCGGCGCCGGACGGTCCTGCCGTCGGTACCGGTACGCACACATGGGCGCACAGGAGAGACGGGGCAAGGGATGCGCAGAACCCTTCGAATGCGTAGAGCCGCAGTGGTGTTCACGGCGATCGGGGCGCTGGCCCTCACCGGCTGCGGCGGTGACGGGGACGGCGAGGACAAGGCGGGCGAGAAGTCCGGAGGCAAGAGCCCGGACAGCGCCTCGACGGTGAACCTGCCGAAACTGGACGGCCAGAAGCTGTCGGTGGCGGCGGTCTGGACCGGCCCCGAACAGGCCAACTTCACCAAGGTGCTCGACGAGTTCGAGAAGCGCACGGGGGCAACCGTCACCTTCGTCCCGGCGCAGGACCCGATCGTCAACTTCCTCGGTACGAAGATAGCGGGCGGCCAGCCGCCGGACGTCGCGATGATCCCGCAGGTGGGAGCGATCCAGCAGGCCGTGGCCAAGAAGTGGGCCAAGCCCGTCGGCGACGAGGCGCGGGCGCAGCTGGGCCAGAACTACGCGAAGGTCTGGCAGGACCTCGGCGCGGTCGACGGCACCCAGTACGGCGTCTACTTCAAGGCCGCCAACAAGTCCCTGATCTGGTACAACGCCAAGGCGTTCGAGAACGCGGGCGCCAGCGAGCCGAAGACCTGGAAGGACTTCCTCGCCACCGCGGAGACCGTGTCCGCCTCCGGTGTCACCCCGGTCTCGGTCGGCGGCGCGGACGGCTGGACGCTCACCGACTGGTTCGAGAACATCTACCTCTCGCAGGCCGGGCCGGAGAAGTACGACCAGCTGGCCAAGCACGAGATCAAGTGGACGGACCCGTCCGTCAAGGACGCGCTGACCACCCTGGCCGAGCTCTTCGGCAAGCCGAGCCTGATCTCCGGCGGGGCCGACGGCGCGCTGCAGACCGAGTTCCCCGCGTCCGTCACCCAGACGTTCACCGGCGGTGACCAGCCCAAGGGCGCGATGGTGTTCGAGGGTGACTTCGTCGCCATCAACATCGCCCAGACGAAGGCGAAGATCGGCACGGACGCCAAGGTCTTCCCGTTCCCGGCGGTGGGCGCGGAGTCTCCCGTGGTGACCGGCGGCGACGCGGCCGTGGCACTCAAGGACGGCGAGGGTGCCCAGGCGCTGCTGACCTGGCTCGCCTCGACCGACGCGGCGAAGATCTGGGCCGAGGCGGGCGGCTTCATCTCGCCCAACAAGTCGCTGGACGCGGCCTCGTACCCCAACGACGTGCAGCGCAAGATCGCCGAGGCACTGATCGCGGCCGGTGACGACGTCCGCTTCGACATGTCCGACCAGGCCCCGCAGTCCTTCGGCGGGACGCCCGGCAAGGGTGAGTGGAAGACGCTCCAGGACTTCCTGAAGAACCCGAAGGACATCGCGGGGACCCAGGCGAAGCTGGAGTCCGACGCGGCCAAGGCGTACACGAGCTGACGGGATGACCACAGTGAGAACGGGGGGCGCGGGAGCCGCGCCCCCCGCCGACAAGCGTCCTGATCCGAGCACGGCGGCACGCACCCTCAAGAGCGTGACCGGCACCCGCAGGGTGGTGGCAGCGGTCTTCCTGCTGCCCGCCCTGGTGCTGCTGGGTGCCCTCGTCGTCTATCCGATCGTCTACTCCGTCTACCGCTCGTTCCTCGACCAGCCGGGCACCGGCTTCGTGGGCCTGGACAACTACAAGGAGCTGTTCACCGACGACACCATCCGGACCGCGGTCAAGAACAACGCGATCTGGGTCGTGTTCGCGCCGACGGTCTCCACCGCGCTGGGCCTGATCTTCGCGGTGCTGACCGAGCGCATCCGATGGGGTACGGCGTTCAAGCTGATCGTCTTCATGCCGATGGCGATCTCGATGCTGGCCGCGGGCATCATCTTCCGGCTGGTGTACGAGCAGGCACCGGAGCGCGGCGTCGCCAACGCCGTGGCGGTGGGCGTGCACGACACGTTCGCCCGGTCCTCGGGCTTCCCCAAGGCGCATCCGCTGCCCGTCCACCCGCTGAAGGCGGCCGGCGGGGGTTCCTTCGTCACGAAGGAGACCGTGCGGGCCGGTGAGCCGGTCAGCCTCCCGCTGGTCGGCGTGGTCCCGGCGAAGATGCCGGGCGACGCGGAGCCGGCGAAGGTGCCCACCGCGTCCGGCGAGGGGATCACGGGAACGGCCTGGCTGGACTTCACCAAGGGCGGCGGAGGCAAGCCGAACGTCGTCGATCCCAAGGAGCTCGGGCTCAAAGGCATCACCGTCGAAGCGGTCAAGGACGGCAAGGTCGTCGCCTCGGCCACGGCGGGAGCGAACGGGGTGTTCACCCTGCCCGCCTCGGCGGACGGGTCTCAGCTGCGGCTGCCGGCGGACAACTTCCGTGAGCCGTACAACGGGGTCGACTGGCTCGGCCCCTCCCTGGTGACGCCCGGGATCATCGGCAGCTACGTCTGGATGTGGGCCGGCTTCGCCATGGTGCTGATCGCGGCCGGCCTGGCGGGCCTGCCGCGCGAACTGCTGGAAGCGGCCCGGGTGGACGGCGCGAACGAGTGGCAGGTGTTCCGCCGGATCACGGTGCCGATGCTGGCACCCGTGCTCGCGGTGGTGCTGGTCACGCTGATGATCAACGTCCTGAAGATCTTCGACCTGGTCTTCATCATCGCTCCCGGCTCCTCCCAGGACGACGCGAACGTCCTGGCCCTCCAGCTCTACCGCTCCTCGTTCGGCACGGACGCGGATCTCGGGGTCGGCAGCGCCATCGCCGTACTCCTGCTGCTGCTGGTGATCCCGGTGATGCTGTTCAACATCCGCCGCATTCGGAAGGAGGGACGCCGATGACGACGCCGGCAAAGACCGCCGGGGCCTATCAGTCCCTCGCCTCGCGGATCGCCGCACGGGCCGGTGGCGGTGCCATGCGGGTCTTCCTCGTCCTGGTGGGCCTGTTCTGGCTGATGCCGACCATCGGCCTGCTGCTCTCCTCCCTCCGCGGAGCCGAGGACATCGCGGCGACCGGCTGGTGGAAGATCTTCACCGCCCCGTCGGAGCTCACCTTCGACAACTACCAGCGGCTGCTGGAGAACTCGGTCATCACCGATTCCCTCTTCAGCACGGTGATGATCACCGTCCCGACCACCGTCCTGGTGGTCGTGATCGGCTCGCTCGCCGGGTACGCCTTCGCGTGGATGGAGTTCCCCGGCCGCGACTGGTGGTTCCTGCTGGTGGTGGGGTTGCTGGTCGTCCCCGTACAGGTGGCGCTGATCCCGGTCTCCGAGCTCTTCGGCACCCTCGGGATCTTCGAGACGACGTTCGGCGTGATCATGTTCCACACGGCGTTCGGACTGCCGTTCGCCATCTTCCTGCTGCGGAACTTCTTCGCCGAGATTCCCCGTGAACTGCTGGAGGCCGCACGGCTGGACGGTGCGGGCGAGATCCGGCTGTTCACCCGGGTGGTGATGCCGCTCGGCGGTCCCGCGATCGCGTCGCTCGGGATCTTCCAGTTCCTCTGGGTGTGGAACGACATGCTCGTCGCCCTGATCTTCGCGGATTCGGACTCCCCGCCGATCACGGTGGCGCTGCAGCAGCAGGTCCGCCAGTTCGGTAACAACATCGACGTGCTGGCGCCCGGCGCCTTCCTGTCGATGGTGATTCCGCTGGCGGTGTTCTTCGCCTTCCAGAGGCAGTTCGTCTCCGGGGTGATGGCGGGCGCCGTCAAGTAGGCGGAGCCGCTCAGTACATACGTTCGTCAACACAGGGCGGCCCTTTCACTCTCGATCGGGCCGCCCTACCTCGTGTTTCCCCCGAATGCCACGTCCGGCGTAACCAAGTCACTCCATCGGCCGTTTGCGGGCCACCTGCCCGCCCGCGAGCGAACCCCTGGATGTGTTGTGCCCCGGTTCAGTGTCATCGTGCCCGCGTACCGGGTCCAGGCGTATCTGCACGCGTGTCTCGACTCCGTGCTGAACCAGTCGTTCAAGGACTACGAGATCATCGTGGTGAACGACTGCTCACCGGACGCCTGCGGCCCGATCGCCGATGAGTACGCCGTCCGTGACCCCCGGGTCAACGTCGTCCACCTGCCCGCCAACTCCGGTCTCGGACCCGCCCGGAACGCCGGTATGGCCAGGGCGACCGGAGACTACCTGCTGTTCCTCGACGGCGACGACACCCTCACCCCGGAGGCCCTCCAGGCCGTCGCCGACCGCCTGGACGCCACCGGCGGCCCCGACGTCCTGGTCTACGACTACGCCCGTACGTACTGGTCGGGCGAGAGCGTGCGCAACGTCTTCGCCCACCACCTCGCCGAGACCGGCCCGCCCTCCTTCCGGCTCGCGGACCGCCCCGAGCTGCTCAAGGTCCTGATGGTCGTCTGGAACAAGGCCTACCGCCGCGAGTTCGTCGAGGCCGAGGGCTTCACCTTCGCCCCCGGCTACTACGAGGACACGCCCTGGACCTACCCGGTGCTGATGGCCGCGGGGTCGGTCGCCGTCCTGGACAAGGTCTGCGTCGGCTACCGCCAGCGGCGCCGGGGCAACATCCTCTCCACCACCACCCACCGGCACTTCGACATCTTCGACCAGTACGACCGCGTCTTCGCCTTCATCGACGCGCGTCCCGAACTCGCCTCCTGGCGACCGGTGATGTTCCGCCGCATGCTGGACCACTTCTCGACCCTCTACACCTCCCGGGGCCGGCTGCCGCGCGGCACCCGGGCCCAGTTCTTCCGCCTCGCCCGCGCCCACTGCCGCCGCTACCGCACCCCCGGCGCCCCCGTGCCCCGCCGCGCCCGGCTGCGGCACGCCCTCTTCCGGCTCGGGGCCCACCGCACCTACCGCGCCCTGTGGGCCGCACAGCGGCTGCGCGGCCGGCTGGGGCGCGCGGCGGCCTCCCTGCACCGGGCGGCACGCGGTGCGGCGCTCCAGCTGCACTACCGCGTCCAGCTCCGGCTGCCGCTGCGTCCGGGCGACGCGGTGTTCGCTGCCTACTGGCACCGCGGCTACACCTGCAGCCCCGCCGCTCTGGAGGCCGCGGCCAGGGCCCTGGTGCCGGGGCTCCGCACGTCCTGGATCTGCCGCCCCGAGGACGCCGGCACGGTGCCGGAGGCGACCCGTGTGCTGCATCCGGGGACGGCCGCCTACTGGACGGCGCTGGCACGCTCCAAGTTCCTCGTGAACAACGTCAACTTCGACCGCCGACTCGTCAAGAGACGGGGGCAGATCCTGCTCCAGACCCATCACGGGACGCCCCTGAAGACGATGGGCACGGACCTCGTGCACCGTCCGGCGGCGGCCGGCTCCATGGACTTCGAGCAGTTGCTGCGCAACGTCGACAAGTGGGACTTCTCGCTCTCCGCCAATCAGCACTCGACCCTCGTCTGGGAGCGCACCTACCCCTCCGGCTACACCACGCTGGAGTACGGCAGCCCACGCAACGACGTCTTCCACCGCACCGGGCCCGAGGAGACCGCCAGGCTGCGCGAGCTGCTGGGCGTCCCGGCCGGCAGCACCGCCCTCCTGTACGCCCCGACGCACCGCGACTACCGGCGCACCCAGCGGCACTCCCTGGACCTGGAGCAGCTCGTCCGCGTCCTGGGCCCGCACTTCGTGGTCCTGACCCGCTCCCACTACCTGGACGCCACGTCCCGGGCCACGGCCGGGCACACCGCGCATCCACGGATCATCGACGTCAGCGCCCACCCGTCCGTCGAGGAGCTCTGCCTCGCCTCGGACGGCCTGATCACGGACTACTCCTCGCTGATGTTCGACTACGTCAACCTCGACCGCCCGGTCGTCCTGTACCTGGAGGACGCGCAGGCGTACGAGGCCGCACGCGGGACGTACTTCGATCCGGCCGCCTTCCCGCCCGGAGCGGTGGCCCGCGACCAGGAGGAGCTGCACGAGATCTTCGCCACGGACCACTGGCGCGGGCCGCGCTCCGCGCAGCGCAGGGCGGCCTTCCGGGCGCGCTTCTGTCCGTACGACGACGGGCACGCGGCGGAGCGGGTGGTGCGCCGGGTCTTCCTGAACGACACCTCGGGGCTGCCGGCGCCCGCCCCGCTGACCGGCCGGGGACCGACTGGGGTGCCCCGGCAGGTGCCGGTACGGGAGTACACCACCGGCTGAGGCGCGGGCCCGGGCCGCCCCGGGGCCGTGCGGGCCTCCGCCCGGCGCCCCTGCGGCCCCGGGGAAGGGCCCGTCAGCGCTCCAGGAACGCGAAGAGCTCTTCCCAGCGGTGCATGATCTCCGCCTCGGAGAACCGCTGGACGTTGGTCCGCGCACGGTCCCCCATGGCGTCCCGCAACCGGGGGTTGCCGGTGAGCCTCAACAGCCGGTCGGCGAGCGCGCCGATGTCACCGGCGGGCGCGAGGAGACCGTCCTCGCCGTCGCGCACGATCTCCCGTACACCCGGGGCGCAGTCGAACGCCGCGCAGGGCAGCCCGCTCGCCATCGCCTCCATCAGCGCCAGCGGGAAGCCCTCCCCGCGTGAGGACTGCACGAAGACGGAGGAGGCGGCCAGCGCCCCCGGCACGTCGTCGGTGCGCCCCCGCCAGCCGACCGAGGCGTCCAGCCCCAGCGCGGTGCACTGCGCCCTGAGCTCCGCCTCGTCCTCACCCGTGCCGTGGATGTCCAGGCGCCAGTCGGGCCGTCGCGGAGCCACCAGAGCCCAGGTGTCCAGGAGCATGTCGATGCCCTTCTGGTCGGTGAGCCTGCCGACGCTCGCGACCGACTTCTCTCGGCGCGGGGAGGGCAGTTCCGGCAGGGCGGCCAGGGCGTTGGGCATGAAGCCGACGTTGTTCATCCCGTCGCCCGCCCAGATGTCCGCGTCCTCCTCCGTCAGGACGAGCCAGCGGTCGAGCTGCGCGTAGTGGTTCTTGATCCAGCGGTAGCGATGGCTCGCCCGCGAGTAGTCGTAGGACTCGTGGCTCATCCCGACGACCCGCAGCCCTCGGGTGTCCGCCTCGCCGACCCACTCCATCGCCCAGACCTGGCTGACGATCACCACCGCGCCTGGCCGTGCGGCGCGGAAGATCTCGGAGAGCCGCTCGACGGCACGCCGTTTCCCGGCGGCGCGGGCCGCCTCCTTCCTCCGTTCGGCGATCCGGAAGCGGTCCCGCAGACCTTTCGGTGCCCAGGGGGTCGGAGGATGAGCCGGGTAGAGAGCGGTGACGGGGTAGCCGGGCGGGTCGGGCAGCGCCATCTTCCGCTCGGCGGCGTGGATGCCGACGGTGTGCACCCGGTGTCCGGCCTCCTGGAACAGCTGGGCGGTCCGGTGCATCCAGCCCGTCACACCACCGAGTTCGTCGGTGCTGTTGGCGACGATGAATACGTCACGGCTGCGGCTCATCGGCGGGCCTCCCCGGTGCGGGCGGTACGGGACGGGACGAGATGGCGGGCGAAGACGGTGTCGACGACCGCGCGTGCCGCGTCCCCGCGGTCGTAGGCGCCGAACTCCGCGGCGAAGGCCGCGCGCGCCTCCTGGTGCGCGACGTCCGCGCTCTTCAGCCGGGCCAGCACGCCGAACAGCTCCTCCTCGGTCGTGGTCACCGGGCCCGGCGCCTTCTCCCGCAGGTCGAAGTAGCTGCCGCGCTCGGCGGCGTACTCGTCGAGGTCGGGGGCGAACAGCACGATCGGGCGGTCCAGGAGGGCGTAGTCGAACATGATCGACGAGTAGTCGGTGACCAGTACGTCGGCGAGGGCCAGCAGTTCGCTGACGTCGTGGTGGCGCGAGACGTCCACCACCGTCCCGGGCGGGCAGGCGGGCAGGCTCGCCGCCTCCAGGTAGTGCGCGCGCACCAGCAGCGTGCAGGTGTCGCCGAAGCGCTCCGCGAAGCGTGCAGCGTCCAGCAGGAGCCGCCGCCGCTTGCGTTTGCCCGGCCCGCCCCGGAAGGTCGGCGCGTAGAGCACCACCTTGCGGTGGTCGGGCAGCCCCAGCTCGGCCGCGAGCGGCGGGCGCGGCAGCCGGCCCTCGGCCTCGTCCCTGACACGCGCCGCGACCAGCGCGTCGTTACGCGGGTAGCCGGTGCGCAGCAGGGCCTCGTCAGGCAGCCGGTAGGCGCGGGCCAGGGTCGCCACGTCGTGCTCGGAGCGGACGAGGAAGTGGTCGAAGCGGTGCACGGCCCGCTGGAGCCGCTCGCGCTGCGGGGCGTTCTGCAACCGCACCCGGGTCTCGTCGAAGCCCATGCGCTTGTACGCCGAGCCGTGCCAGGTCTGCAGATAGGTGGTGCCGGACGGCTTGTCCAGGTGTTGCGGGAACCCCTGGTTGTCGACCCAGTACTCCGCCCGGGCAAGCGCCCAAAGATACCGCCACGACCAGCGGCGCACGAGCCGGGCGTCCTCGGGGAAGCCGTCCGGGGAGTCGGCGTACGACCACACCACGCGCAGCGGCAGCCCCCGGGCCCTCACCTCCTCGTGGACGGCCCGGGGGCTGTCGCCGTAGCAGGTGCCCATGTGGCTCTCGAAGACCACGGAGCCCTTGCGCACGGGAAGCCGCAGCAGCCAGTTGTTGTAGACGGAGGCCTTGAAGCCACGGGCCCGCAGCCGGTCCCGGCGCCTGCCCAGGGCCTTCACCAGGAGCCTGACCCGGCGCGCGGGGCGGAAGTGGGTGGCGTAGTGGACCAGACGCCGGGCCGTACGGGCGGGACGGCGGCGCGCTTCGAGCCGCAGGGCCAGGTGGTCCCGGAGGGTGATGTAGGGCTGCCAGGTGTCCCCGGTCAGCCTGCCCAGCCGGGGCCTGGCCGGGGAGCCGTGCGCCGGGCCGACCAGGTCGTGGGCGGCGAAGAGGTCGCTGACCGAGCGGGTCCGGCCGTCCTCCACCACCATCCGGACGTCCCACACCGTGTCGCGGGGACCGAACGCGCCCAGCAGGCCGGTCAGGTCGGCGTGGGTGGACCAGCCGATGCCGGTGGCGTCGGCCCGCAGTTCGTCCACGGGGGCGCGGAAGGCGCGGGAGCCGTCGCGTACGCGGAACTCCAGATGGGCTGTGAGGGGGCCGTCCGGGTCCGGCCCGGTGTGCGAGGGCAGGACGAGCCGTCCCGCGAGCAGGACCCGCCGGCCGTCGGCCTCGTAGCGGGTGAGCCTGTTCATGAGCTTCAGCTCGCCGAACGGGCGGTACTGGTGGCCGAGTTCGGTGACGTCCAGGACGGGATCGGGGCCACCTGGCCAGTACACCCGCCCGTCGTCGCGGACGGAGAGCGGCGCGGTCACCGTGCCCCGCCTGCGCAGCGCGTAGGCCGCGGCGAGCACCCCCTCCGCGTCGCCCCGTTCCAGCAGCCGCACCCCGACCCGTTCGACGGGCGGAAGGGTGATCAGGGCCCGCTCCGCCACGCACTCGGGCAGGACCCGGGCGGCCGTCGTGGCGATCCTGTCGCGTTCGGCGGCGGGCAGACGCGGCCAGTCGCGTACCAGGGGCACGAGGTGGTCGAGGAGGAAGGCGCGGTCCCGCTCCTCGCGCAGCTCGGCCAGCCCCTGCGCCACCAGCACATGGCACACCCGCCGGTGCGCCTCCACGAGTCCCGCCAGGTCCCGGCCGGCGTCCGGCACGGCTCGGCCGTTGACGATCCGGCGGCGTACGAGCGCGATCCGGCCGACGACGGCAGCCGCCAGCGGCCCGAAGAGGATCTCGCTGTGCGTGAGGTCCTCGTCGTAGCGCAGCAGGTGCCGCTCCAGGGCCTGGCGCCGCAGACAGAATCCGGTGACCAGGGAGTCGTGCACGGCCAGTTCGGGGGCGTCCGTGAACCGGGCGACGGTCCGGGAGCGGAGGAACAGCGGGCGCTGCCAGGAGGGTTCGCGTTCCTTCGTGTCCTCCCCGGTCAGCCGGCTCCAGCGCCCGGCGACCAGGTCGGCGCCGGTGCGGGCGCCGGCCTCCCAGAGGTTGCGGCAGGCATGCGGATGGAGGCGTTCGCCCTCGCCGAGCACGAGGACGTACGTGCCGCGCGCCGCGTCCAGACCGGCGTTGCGCAGGGCCGCGGCCGACCCCGCGTCCCCGGCGAGGACACGGACCCGGTCCGGGTCGCGCCCCGCGAGCGCCTCCGCCTGCGCCCGCAGCCCCTGCGATGCTTCGGCGGGCAGCGTGACCAGGGCTTCCACCGAGCGCAGGCTCTGCTCCAGCACGGATTCCACGGACGCCCGCAGGGCATCAGGGCCGCCCGCCGTCGCGGTGACCACACAGCTGAAGTCGGGCTCGCTCATGCCTGGGCCCCCTTGAGCATCCGGTCCACGACCTGCGCCGCGGCCGTCCCGTCGTCGAGGTCGCAGAAGGTCTCCCGGAAGCGGGCGTAGGCCTCACGGTGCCCGGCGGTCGCGGCGTCCGGGTCGCGCAGTGCCTCGACGACCCCGGCCGAGCCGGTGATCAGCGGGCCGGGCGCCTGGTTCTCGAAGTCGAAGCAGAAGCCGCGCAGGGTGTCGCGGTAGTGCTCCAGGTCGTACGTGTGGAAGAGCATCGGCCGGCCCGTCTGCGCGAAGTCGAACATCAGGGACGAGTAGTCCGTGACGAGCACGTCGCTGATCAGCATCAGCTCGGCGACGTCGGGGTGGCGCGAGACGTCGCGGACGAAGTCGCTCTCCGGGATGCTCCCGCCGACCAGGTAGTGACGGCGCACCAGCAGCACGTGGTCCTCGCCGAGCGCCTCCCGGGCCTGTTCCAGGTCCAGTTGGAGATCGAGGCCGTACCGTCCGCTCTGCTTGGGCCGGTCCTCGCGCCATGTGGGGGCGTACAGGACGACCCGCTTGCCGTCGGGCACGGCGAGCGACTGCCGGACGGCGGCGGCGATCTTCGACCGGTCGGGTGCGTACAGCACATCATTGCGCGGGTAGCCGCACTCCAGTACCTCGCCGGTGTGACCGAAGGCGCGGCGCAGCACGGGCGTGGAGAAGCTGTTCGGCGAGACCAGCACGCTCCACTGGGCGGCCCGCCGGGGCATGGAGGCCATGTACGCGGCGTCCGCGAAGGCGGTGCCCTCCAGGTCGCGGCCGATGCGCTTGAGCGGGGTGCCGTGCCAGGTCTGGACGACGAACTGGCCCTCGGCGCGCTCGAACCAGGACGGCAACTGCGTGTTGGTGACGATCCACCGGCTGCGGGCGAGGGCCTCGTGCCACTCGGCGCTGTGCAGGGCCACCGCGCGGACCCCGGCGGGTACGGCGGCCTGCTGGTCCCGCACGACCCAGAGATGCTCGACGCCGGTGTCACGGCGGGCCAGTTCCTCGTGGACGGCCCGGGGCGAGTCCGAGTACTGCCGTCCGTCGAAGCTGGAGTAGAGCACCGCGTCCCGAAGCTCCCCACCGCGCGCGGCGGCGTACGCGGCGCGCAGCCTTCGCTGTCCGTACGGCCCGCGGTCGGCCGGCGGCAGGGCGCTGCCGGACTCCAGGCAGAGCCGGTCGTGGAAGCGCCGCTCCAGGGTGAAGCGGCGCCCGCCGGCCTCGCGGTGCAGCGGCAGTCCGGCGTGCAGCTGGGGCGCCAGCCTCAGCGGGAGGTAGCGCTCGGGATCGGTCTCGCCGGGTTCGCGGAGGAAGGGGTACCACCGGCCCTCGGCGAGCGGGAGGATGCCGCCCGCGCCGGGGACCGCCCCGGGGGCGAGCTCCGCGCGGAACTCCTCCCCCACGCGCTCCACGGCGAAGGCGGTCTCCTCCTGGTGGCCGCTGTGACGCAGGACCAGCTCGTCCGCACGGTCGCGCCCGGCGGGGAAGGTCCACTCCAGGAGCAGGCGGGTCTCGTCCGTCCAGGCGGCGCGCGCGACGACGGGCCGCACGGCCCGGTCCGTGAGCACCAGGTCGCCCGAGGGGTTGGGGGCGGCGTACACCTCACGGCCGCCGGCCAGCGGATAGCGCCCCGCGTCGGTCTCCGTGCGGGCCGCGACCGTCAGCCTGCGCGCGCCGCCGACCAGTTGGACACCCCAGTCCCCGTCGGCGCCCGCGAACGCCGACAGCGGCACATCGGCCAGCAGGGTGCGCCCGTCCATGCTCGCGTCCGCGGTCAGGGGGAACTCGCGGGCCGTCCTCGTACGCCACTCCTGGATCCGCAGTGCCGTCGGGCTCTCACCGCACAGCAGCCGCACCGCGATCCGGATGGCGTCCCCGGTCTCCGTGGGAGCGTGCCCGGCCAGCACCGCGTCGATCCGTTCGGCGCGCAGCTCCAGCTTGTTGCCGGAGAGCAGCGGGACCACCCGCGTGCGCTCGTCGACGTACCGCACGGCGGGCGCGGCCGGATTGCCGAGCAGCCGCATCGGGCCCCGCCTGGGGCGTCCCGCTCCGACGACGACGGATTCCAGCTTCCAGAGAATCCGGGCGCCGGGGGGCGCGTTGCGGGCGACGAGCCGGCGCGGGTCCACGACGGTCTCGAAACCCGAGCGCTCGTAGCGGTGCAGCGAGCGGCCCGACCTGGCCGCCGCCTCGTCCGTCACCGTCCGCCGCAGCCGGAGCGGCAGCACGCGGCGGCCGGCCCTCAGCCAGCCGGCCCCGGCCGACCGGCCCGGGGCGTTGCGGACGTACGCGTACCCCTTGAGGTGCAGGAGGCCGTCCCGCCACACGGCCTCGGTGAGGTGCGCGTGCACGGGGAGGTCCCCGGCCGACAGGGCGGTGACGCGGCGCGGGAGCGGCGCCTCGATCCCTGGATAGCGGGCCGACGGGCGCAGCCTCCCCCGTACGTGGAAGGTGTCGCGATCGGTGGACTCGTGGGCCAGGAGGGCGAGGAGCTCCGCCGTCCTTCGCTCCCGGATGAGCTGCCACCTGACGCGCAGGTGCAGGGGCAGCGCGTCGAGGACGGCCGGGTCGACCGTGTCGGCGAAGGCGTTGGCATGGGTGAGGAAGGCCTCGTGGAAGCTCTCGTCGCCGTCCGGCAGCGCCTCGATGAAGAGCCACAGGTCACCGGAGAGCGCGTGCTCGTCGTAGCGCCGCTTCGCCTCCGTCATCCCCCGGTCCGCGAGGAACCGGCTGACGGTGGAGACGGCGGTGACCCGGTCGCGGATGCCACGGGCCACCGCCCGCCTCGTCGTGATCGAGCCGTCGCGGTCCCGCCAGTGGTAGACGGGCGCCTCGACGACGTCCACGCCCCGGGCCAGGAAGTGGGCGGGCAGCACCACGGCGATGTCCTCGTACAGGACCCCGGTGGGGAAGGCGAAGGCGTGCTCGTCCCAGAAGGACCTGCGGAACACCTTGTTGCAGGCGATGCGGTCCCCGAGCAGGATCCAGTCCCGGGTGACATGGGTGCCCCTGCGGGGTTTTTCCATCGGTCTGCGGAACATCGGGGACTGTTCGAGGACGCCGTTGGGCCGGAGCCTGAGCACGTTGCCCGTCGCGAAGTCGGAGCCCGAGGAGTCGAGTTCACCGAGCATCCTGGCGAAGGCGGCCTCGGGGACGACGTCGTCGCTGTCGACGAACGCGAGGAACTCGGCGTCCGGATGGGCCTGTCCGGCTCCGGCGTTGCGCGCGGCCCCGAGCCCGGCGTTCCTCTGCCGGATCAGCCGGAAGCGCGGGTCACGCCGGGAGAAATCCAGCGCCACGCCGGCGCTGCCGTCCGTCGAACCGTCGTCGACCATCACGACTTCCAGGTCGGCCATGGTCTGTCCGGCGAGCGAGTCCAGGCACTCTCCTAGGTACTCCTCGACGTTGTAGAGCGGGACGACGACGGTGAGACGGGGTGCCATGGCTCTGCGCACGATCCTTCCGGAGGGACTGACGGGCTTCCTCTGTATGGAACGAGCCCCGTGCCGGGGAGGCACGGGGCTCATCAACGGGGGCCGATCGCTCAGGGCTTGACGGCGATACGGCCCTCGTCCATGCGCAGCAGCAGGAGCCGTTCCCCGGTCTCCTCCAGGAACTCGTCGACGGCCTGACGCGAACCCTGCCAGTAGCCGTAGTCGTCGATCAGCAGGACCCCTCCGCTGACCAGACGGCCGTACAGGTGCTGGAGTTCGTGCTTGGTCGAGGCGTACCAGTCGGTGTCCAGCCGGAGGATGGAGATCTGCTCCGGTGCCTGCTCCGGAACGGTGTCCTCCACCTTGCCCCGCACGTAGTGCACCCGGTCCTTCGGGTACGGCACCTGCTCGAACCCGGCCTGTACGTCCTCCAGCGAGGCCACGGCCCAGATCGGCCGGTCCTTGCCCTGGGCGTCCAGCAGTTCCCGGGCCGGCCTGCCGTCACGCCGCAGGTCCTCGGCGGTGGGCGGGGTCATGCCCTCGTACGTGTCGAAGAGGTACAGGTCACGGTCGGTCGCGCCGAGCGAGAGCAGCGTCTTCGCGCAGGCCTGCATGGAACCGCCGCGCCACACACCGCACTCGACGATGTCGCCGGGGATGCCGTGCTTCACGACGTGCCGGGTGGCGAGCACGAAGGCGTTGAGCCGCTCCGGAGAGGTCATCGTGTACGGCTTGACCGCACGGATGATGTCCTTCGCCTCGTCGTCGTAGTCCACGGGGAGCTGGGGCGGCCTCTTCGCCGCGCCCGTCCGGGCGGGCGGCTTCGGCGCCGCCGCGGGCACGGCGGCGGGGGCGGACCGGGGAGCGGGCAGGGTCGCGCGCCTGAGCTGGTATCCGGTGAGTTGCTGAAGGACGCCGTTGACGGCGTTGCGCCAAGCCATGGGGCGGGACAGTACGCGCGTTATGCGGCTCATGTCATCTTTCGTCAACCTGTCGTTGATGGCGCCGTACGGGTGTCCGGGCGTCCGCACAGCTCCCGGCCGTCCAGCGGGCGCGGAAGGGGCACCCGCTCCACTCCGCCCACCCGGTTGGCCCACCACACCGCCGTCTCCCGCACCGCGAACATGGTCAGCCGCGGATAGCGCGCCGGCCTGCGGAAGACGCCGACGGAGTCGCCCCAGTAGGCGGCCTTGGCGTCGATGGACCGGTAGTCGTGCCAGATGCCCTTGGAGGGCGGGAAGTCCGTGTACGCCTCGCGGAGTTCGAGCCCCGAGTGGGCGGCCATCGCCCGGAAGCCGTCGGGGTAGTAGCGCCAGCAGTCCTGCGCGTCGTGGACGTGGCCGCGCGAGGGAGCGGTGATGAAGGCGTGGCCCCCGGGCTTGAGCACCCGGGCGATCTCCAGCATCGACACCCAGAAGAAGGGGATGTGCTCGAACGCCTGGCCGGACAGCACCACATCGGCGCTGCGGGACTTCGCGGGGATCCGGTAGGGCCGGGTCATGACGGCGTCGACGTTGGGGCCGTCGAGGACGTCGACCCCGAAGTAGTCGATGTCGTGGTCCGCGAGCAGGCCCCGGTGGGTGCGGGTCTGTTTCCCGGAGATCCGCGATCCCAGGTCCACCACACGGTGCCTGCGGGTCTTCGGCAGGTACTCCTCGATGCAGAGCTGCATCTGCTCGTAGGCGGACCGGTGCATGAGCTTCTCCCAACGTTGCCGTGTGCGCGCGCTGTTGAGCACAACGACGGCGGGATGCGGAGGGGTCGGCCCCGTACGGGTGACCCCGGAGTTCAGTCCGCCGGCACGCGGAAGACCCGTCGCACCACCCGCTCGGCCGCCCGCCCGTCGTCGTACGGGCAGAAGCGGGCGCGGAACGCGGCGCGCAGCGCCTCGGCCTCCGGCGCCCGCCACGCGCCGCTCCGCAGCACCTCGCGCAGCCCGGCCTCGGTGGTGGCGACCGCCCCCGGGGTCTCACCGGGGCGCCCTGACAGCAGGTCGAAGTAGGTGCCCCGGGACGCGCGGTAGGCCTCCCAGTCGGGCGCGTAGGTGATGACGGGGCGGTCCAGGCAGGCGTAGTCGAACATCAGGGAGGAGTAGTCGGTGATCAACGCGTCGGAGGCCAGGCAGAGTTCCTCGACGCTTCGATGCCCGGTGACGTCGATGACCCGGTCCCCGGCCGCCGTGCCCGAGGAACGCCCGTAGAAGTAGTGGGCCCGCACCAGCAGCACCCAGTCCGGGCCGAGTCCGGCGGCGAGGCCCTCCAGGTCGAGCCGGGGGAGGAAGCCCCTGCGGTAGTCGCGGTGGGTCGGCGCGTACAGCAGTACGGTCGCCCCGGGCGCGATGCCGAGCTCCGCCCTGATCTTCGCGGACCGCTCCCCGGTCGCGGCGCACAGGAGGTCGTTGCGCGGGTAGCCGTAGGGCAGGTGCTCGTACGACGAGGGATAGACCCGGTCCCAGACCTCGGTGCTGTGCGGGTTGGCGGAGAGGCTGAAGTCCCACTGGTCGGCGTGGGCGACGATCCGTTCGAAGCTGACGCCGCCCGTGAGGGCCGGGTAGGGGCGCTGGTCCAGGCCCATGGTCTTCAGCGGCGTCCCGTGGTGGGTCTGGAGGTAGACCTGGCCGGGACGTTTGGTGAAGCCGCCCGGGAAGCTGGAGTTGTTGACGAGGTACGTCGCGGTGGCCATGGTCCGCCAGTAGGCGCGGGAGCCCTCGATGACGTACGGGACGTCCGGCGGCATCCGGTCGAGGTGGCGGGAGGAGACGACCCACACGCCGCGGATGTGCGGGACGAGCTCGCGGGCCTTGGCGTAGACGGCGGCGGGATTGCAGGCGACACCACGGTTCCAGTAGGCCCCGTAGACGGCGAGGCAGGGGTCCAGCGGGCGGTGCAGGTCGGCGCGGTAGGCCGCCCGCATGACCCGGGCGCGCAGCGACTTCCGGCCCGCGCGCGCGGCGCTCCGCGCGCGGGTGCGCCCGGCGCGGACGGCGTCGCGGGCGCGGTACGCGGTGTACCGGCCGGGCAGCCCGGCGGCGCGGAAGAAGGCGGCGCGGTCCCCGGGGGCGATCCGGCCGGGGTCGGAGAGCACGGCGGTCAGATGTGCGGTGCGCGCGGCGGCGACGCGCGGGTCACCGCCGGTCTCGGCGGTCAGCCGCTCGTACGCCCCGATGACGGCGAAGTGCGCGCGGCCCCGGGCCGTGGCGGGCGTACCGGTGCGGCGCAGCCTGTGGCGCACGCAGATCCGGTCGAGCGTGCCGAGCGTGCCGGTGTCCGCCGCGAGGAACACCGCGCGGTGCACGGGCACGACGTCGTCATAGGGGCCCTCGGTGAAGCGGAGGGCGTGGGTCTCCCAGAAGGCACGGCGGAAGATGTGGTTCCGGGCGTACGTGAGGGCGTCGCCCGGCTGTGTACCACCCCACGGGTCGAGCTCGTCGTGCCCCAGGCGCAGTACGTCGGGCGGGCGGTGGGTGAGGCCTGGTGCGCGTGGACCCGCCGGACCCGGGGCCAGGTGCGCGGCGATCTCCGCCGCCGCGCCCGGCAGGAGCAGGTCGTCCCCGTCGAGGAAGAGCAGGTAGGCCCCCCGCGCCGCCGCCGCACCCGCGTTCCGGGCTGCCCCCCTGTCCCAGGGGCGGTCCGCCGGCAGCACCCGCACCCGGGGATCGCGCGCCGCGAACTCCCGTGCGATGTCGAGGTCCAGGCCCCCCTCCGGTGCGGCGACGGCGATCAGCTCGCAGTCCCCCGCGTCCGCCTGCCCCGTCACCGACTCCAGGGCCTGTCTGAGATACCCCTGAACACGGTGGGCGGTCACGACGACACTGAGAAGCATGGCAGCCGAGCGTAGTGCGGACCGGGCGGCCCGCCCTACGCGTCTTCACCCGTTCGGGTCAACGGCGTGACCCACGGCGCTTCCCCGGGTTGAGCCGTACATGAAGCCACTCCTCAGCGTCGTCGTCCCCGTGCACAACGTCGAGGACTACCTGGAGGAGTGCCTCCTGTCGTTGGCCGGCCAGTCCCTCGCCGACATCGAGGTGGTGCTCGTCGACGACGGCTCCACGGACGGGAGCAGCCGGATCGCGCGGGACTTCGCGGCGCGGGACGACCGCTTCCGCTGCGTCCGCCAGTCCAACGCGGGACTGAGCGCCGCCCGGAACACGGGGATCGCCCACACGACCCCGGGCGTCCCGTACCTGGCGTTCGCCGACAGCGACGACGTCGTCGTTCCCGACGCGTACGAAAGGATGCTGGCATCCCTGGAGTCGACCGGCTCCGACCTGGTGACGGGCAACGTGTGGCGCCTGAACGACCAGGGCAGGCAGCAGGCCTGGCAGTACCGCTGGCTGACCGGCGACCGCCCGCGCACCCACATCACCCGCGACGCCCGGCTGCTGGCCGACCGCGTGGCCTGGAACAAGGTGTTCCGCCGCTCCTTCTGGGACCGGCACTCCTTCACGTTCCCGGTGGGCAAGCTGTACGAGGACACCCCCGTCATGATCCCGGCGCACTATCTCGCCGGATCGGTGGACGTGCTGCACCGGCACGTCTACCACTGGCGGGTGCGGGAGGGTTCGATCACCCGGCGGCGTACGGACGTCCGTGGCGTACGCGACCGTATCGCGGCGTGCGAGCAGGTCAGCGCGTTCCTGGCGGGCCGCGATCCCGAGCAGCGGCTGCGCTACGACACCTCGTGCCTGCGGGACGACTTCGTGTACTTCCTGGAGGGACTGCCGATGGGCGGCCCCGCCTACCGGTCGGCGTTCATGGAGGACGCGGGCGCCTTCCTGGACCGTGCGGGCGAAGCGGCACTGACCGGTCTGCCGGCCGAGGCACGCATCCGCTGGCGGCTGGTGCGGGAGCGCAGGCTCGGCGAGCTGCTGGCCGTCCTGGAATTCGAACGGGCCAACGGCGCGGGCACATTCACCGTGGAAGGGCCGCCGGGTCGGCGGCGCGCCACGCACCCCGGGATCACGGCAGGCCGGGGCGTGTCGGCGCGCCTGGGCCGCGGCGATCTCCCCGCCGTGGCACGGGCGGTGGAGTCGTCCTGGGGCGAGGACGGCAAGCTGCGGCTGCGCGGGTACGCGTACATCCGCAACCTCCCGGCGTCCTCGGCCCGGCAGTCCCTGAAGGCGGGCCTCCTGCGGGAGGCGGGAGGCCGGCGGCTGCGGGCGGCGCCTGTCCGCACGGTACGGACGGACCGGCCCACCGCGGACTCCGGCCAGGAGAGGCACTGTTACGACCACGCGGGTTTCGAGATGGTCCTGGACCCCGGGCGGCTGGGGCAGGGCCGCTGGCTGGTGGGCGTGGTGGTGGCCGGGCACGGCGTCGTACGGCGGGCGGCCCTGCGCGCCGTGGAGGCGGGTGCGGCGCAACCGCTCGTCCACGACCTGGGCGGAGGACGGCGCGCGGTGCTCGGCTACCGGGACGGGCGGCTCGAACTGACCGTGACCCACCTGCCCGCGCTGGCGGTGGCCCACGACGGCGGTTCCTCCGGCACCCTGGAACTCACCGGGCGGCTGTACGGCGGGAGCAGGCCCACGGCTCTCGTGCTGACCCGCGACGGGGCCGCGGAGCACCTCTGCCCGGTGAGCTCCACCGGCTTCGCCACTCCCGCCGCCTTCGGTGCCCGGATCCCGCTGTCGGCGCTCGCCGCGTGGACCGCCGGGACCACCGAGACCACCGAGACCACCGAGACCACCGAGACCACCGGGACCACCGGGACCGCCGCCGACAGGGTCGCGGCCACGAAGTCCGCCGGCCCCGTGGAGCCCGGCGGGCCGGCCGGGCGTGCCGGTGACCGCTGGCTGGTGGCGCTCCAGGCCGCCGACGGCACCCGCGTACCGCTCGCCGCCGCCCCGGACCTGCCGCCGCCGGCCTTCGCGGACCCGGCGGGCCGGCTGGTGGTGGAGGTGACCGGCGAACCGTTCGTGGAGGGCGCAGGGCCCGCTCCGGACGGCGGGCTGCGCCTCGACGTCCGCGCGACCGCTGCGGGGCCCCTGGTCCTGCGCCACAGCGCGCTCGGCGAGGCGGTGTCCGTCCCCGTCGAGGGCAGGGAGGGCGGGTTCGCCGCCGTCCTCACCCAGCCACCATGCGAGGGCGAGTGGGAGGTGCTGCTCGACGGCCGGACCGTACGCGTGGGGGCGGCGTTCGCCGCACGCCTGCCCATGGCCGCCGCCGGGGCGCGGTTCCGGCTCGACCGCCGTCACGGCGACCGGCTGACCCTGCACTGCGCGCCCGCGCTCGGGGATGCCGAGCGGAGCGCGTACCGCCAGGCCCGTCTGCGGACGGCGCACTACCCGACGCAGCGGAAGCTGCCGCTGCGGGACGCCGTGCTCTGCACGGGAGAAGGCTCACCGCGCGCCGTGCACGCCGAACTCGTGCGCCGGAGCACGGGTGCGGAGCAGCTCTGGGTCACCGACGGGTCGGCGGGAGACGCGGGCCGCGTCCCGTCCACGGCCGTGCCGGTCGTGGCGCACGGCACCGCCTGGTACGAGGCACTGGCGCGGGCCCGTCACATCGTCGCGGCCGGCCCGCTGCCCGTCTGGTTCGAACGCAGGCCGGGCCAGACGGTGATCCAGACCTGGCACGACACTCCGCTCGGCCGGTTCGGGCTGGACCTCGAAGGCTCGCTGTACGCGGACCACCAGTACCTCGCCACGCTGGCGCACCGCTCCGCCCAGTGGTCGGTGCTGGTCTCCCCCGGCACGTTCGCCACTCCGCACCTGCGGCGCGCCCTCGGGTACGACGGCGAGGTGCTGGAGGCGGGCTCCCCGGCCACCGACCTGCTGTACGCACCGGACCGGGACAGGACGGCCGAGCGCGTACGCCGGCAGCTGGCCGTCCCTGACGGCCACCGCGTCGTGCTGTACGCGCCGACGTACCGGGACCATCTCGCGCACCCGCCGGGCAGCGTTCCCCCCGGCTCGGCACCGCTGTACCGCTGGGATCCCGCGCTCGGCCTGCCGGCGCTGGCCCGCTCGCTCGACGCGCGTACCACCGTGCTGGTCCGCAGGCACCCCCGGGTGACCGGCAGTGTGCCGGCGCACGCCTCCCTGCGCGACGTGTCCGCACACCCGGACACGGCGGAACTGCTGCTGATCGCGGACGTGCTGGTCACGGACTACTCGGGGCTGGCCTTCGACTTCGCGCACACCGGCCGTCCGATGCTGTTCCACACCTACGACCTGGAGCACTACAGGGACACCGTGCGCGGCTTCTGCCTGGACTTCGAGGCCCGCGCTCCCGGTCCTCTGCTCGCCACCACCGAGGAGGTGGCCCAGGCCCTGCGTGACCTGCCCGGGGCCACGGCGCCGCACGCAAAGGCGTACGCGGCCTTCCGCCGTGACCACTGCGGCCCGGCGGACGGCGGGGCCGCCCGCCGGGTCGTGGACCGGCTGCTCGCCCGGGGCGGTGACGGCTGAGGGCCTTTCGTCCGAACAAGAGACTGAGGGGCACCGTCCGGCCGATGGCACGATCGCGCCCCGGCAGGCAGCCTGGGCACCGAACCGCTCCGGAGCATCGCGGCGCGGTGGCCCGACCCCACAACCGGAGAGCACCTCATGAGGATCCACCTGTCCAGCGTGTTCGTCGACGACCAGGACAAGGCCCTGCGCTTCTACACCGACGTGCTGGGCTTCGTGAAGAAGCACGAGATCCCGCTCGGCGCGGCCCGATGGCTGACGGTCGTCTCGCCGGAAGACCCCGAAGGGACGGAACTGCTGCTGGAACCCGACGGCCACCCCGCGGTGAAGCCGTACAAGACGGCGCTGGTCAGGGACGGCATCCCGGCCGCTTCCTTCGCCGTCGACGACGTGCCGGCGGAGTACGAGCGGCTGCGCGCGCTCGGGGTGCGCTTCGCCCAGGACCCCGTGGAGACGGGTCCTGTCACGACCGCGGTTCTGGACGACACCTGCGGCAACCTGATCCAGATCGTGCACAGCGGGTAGTCACGCACGGCACGTGCGGCACGCGTGCTCGGGGCGGGACACGGCACGGACCGCCCCGGGCGCGTCGTCGCGACCCTCGCGGCCGCGCCCCGTCAGGCCTTGAGCGCCCGGACGGCCGAGGCCGCGAGGTCGTCCAGGTACCCCTTCGGCAGATCGCCCCGGACCACGACCAGGCGCCAGTAGAGCGGGCCGACGATCAGGTCGAGCGCCCGGTCCGGATCACTGCCCTGCGGCAGCTCCCCCCGTTCCACCGCCGCCCGCACGACCACGGCGGCCACGCCCTGCTGCTGGTCGAGCAGCGCCGCCTTGATCATGCCGGAGATCTCCGGGTTACGGGCCGCCTCGACCAGCAGATCAGGGATCACCTGCGAGGCCACGGGATGCCGCAGGGCGTACGCGGCCAGTTCGAGCACCGCGCGCACATCGCCGTACAGCGAACCGGTCGCGGGCGCCGGCATGCCCTGGGCGGCCACGGCGGCGACCAGGTCCAGGACCAGGTGGAGCTTGGACTTCCAGCGGCGGTAGACGGCGGTCTTGCCCACCCCCGCCCGCCTGGCGATGCCCTCGATCGACATCCGCGCGAATCCCACGGCGGCCAGCTCCTCGAAGACGGCGCCGCGGATCGCGTCGGTCACGTCCTCGCGCAGCACCGCGGCACCTGCCGGGGTGCGGCGCCCGGTTCGCCGTTCGGTGGTCATGGCCCGAATGATAGACCGTAACGACGAAACGGTTGCGTTGCGACGTACAAACGTCCTAGTCTCAGCGTTGCGACGATACGGTGCCGTCCCATCGAGACCCGCCTGTTCGCCCTGTTCCTCCCGCCCCCGTCGAAAGCGATCGTGGTGAGCCAGACAGCAGCCCCGCCGGCCCCGGTGGACACCGCATCTCCCGCCCTCCTCCCCGTGTACGAACCAGGCGAGCTGGCCGCTCTCGCCGCGCGCCACGGACTGACCGTCAGCGGGGCCCGCCCGACGCTCGGTGCGTACGTCAAGCAGCTCTGGGGGCGGAGGCACTTCATCACGGCGTTCGCCACGGCCAAGCTGACCGCGCAGTACAGCCAGGCGAAGCTGGGCCAGATCTGGCAGATCATGACCCCGCTGCTCAACGCGACGGTCTACTACTTCATCTTCGGTGTCCTGATGAACACCAAGCACGGAGTCCCCGACTACGTGCCCTTCCTCGTCACCGGCGTCTTCATCTGGACCTTCACCTCGAGCTCGATCACCGCCGGCACCCGGGCGATCAGCGGCAACACCGGACTCGTCAGGGCCCTGCACTTCCCCCGCGCGTCCCTCCCCATCGCCCTGGCCCTCCAGCAGCTCCAGCAGCTGATGTTCTCCCTCGGCGCGCTCTTCATGATCCTGCTGGTGTTCGGCCAGTACCCGCGGCCCTCCTGGCTGCTGGCGATCCCGGCGCTCGCCCTGCAGGCCCTGTTCAACACCGGCGTCTCCATGGTCATGGCCCGGCTGGCCGCCAAGACCCCCGACATCGCCCAGCTGACGCCCTTCGTCCTGCGGACCTGGATGTACGCCTCCGGCGTCATGTGGAGCCTCGACACCCTGCTCACCGCCGACCGGGTGCCGCGTCTCGTCCTGCTGGCCCTCGAATGCAATCCCGCCGCCGTCTACATCGACCTGATGCGCTACGCCCTGATCGACAGCTTCACCGGCGCGCAACTGCCCCCGCACGTGTGGGCCGTCGCGACCGGCTGGGCGCTCCTCTGCGGCATCGGCGGATTCGTCTACTTCTGGAAGGCAGAGGAGAGGTACGGACGTGGCTGACACCCCCGAATCGCGCGTGCCCACCGTCGTCGTCGACGACGTCCACATCACCTACACGGTCAACGGCGCCCGCACCGGGCGCGGGAGTGCCACCTCCGCCCTGAACCGGATCGTCTCGCGCCGCCAGCCGCGGGGCGCACGCCAGGTGCACGCCGTGAAGGGCGTGAGCTTCGCCGCGTACAAGGGCGAGGCCATCGGCCTGATCGGCTCCAACGGATCCGGGAAGTCCACGCTCCTCAAGGCGATCGCGGGCCTGCTGCCCCCGTCGAAGGGCCGCGTGCACACCCAGGGCCAGCCCTCGCTCCTCGGCGTCAACGCGGCCCTGATGAGCGACCTGACCGGGGAGCGCAACGTCGTGCTCGGCGGCCTGGCCATGGGCATGACCCGCGAGCAGATCCGCGAGCGCTACCAGGACATCGTCGACTTCTCCGGTATCAACGAGAAGGGCGACTTCATCACCCTGCCGATGCGCACCTACTCCTCCGGCATGGGAGCCAGGCTGCGTTTCTCCATCGCTGCCGCGAAGAGCCACGACGTCCTGCTCATCGACGAGGCGCTCTCCACGGGCGACGCGAAGTTCCAGCGGCGCAGCAAGGACCGGATCATGGAACTCCGCGAGGAGGCCGGCACGGTCTTCCTCGTCAGCCACAGCAACAGGTCCATCACCGAGACCTGCGACCGGGCGATCTGGCTCGAGGCGGGGACGCTGC
Source organism: Streptomyces sp. NPDC006516 (assembly GCF_040611875.1). NCBI lineage: Bacteria > Bacillati > Actinomycetota > Actinomycetes > Kitasatosporales > Streptomycetaceae > Streptomyces > Streptomyces sp. NPDC006516. The sequence goes on along the minus strand of NZ_JBEXPD010000001.1, from coordinate 27,596 downwards.
GGATGGACGGGCCCGCCAAGGAGGTCGTGGCCGCGTACGAGGAGTTCACCGGGCCCGTGAAGCCCAAGAAGCCCAAGAAGTGAACCCGTGAACCGGCACCTGCCGGGAAAGCCGGGAAAGCCGTCCGCCGGACGGGCCGAGTCGGGCCCGTCCGGCGGACGGCTGTGTGTCGCGGCCCGTCAGGCCGCTCCGCGGGTCAGGCGTGCGTACGCAGCAGCGTCCGCATGGTCCGCATGGCCACCGACAGGTTCGCCAGGTCGAAGGCCTCCGAGCTGCGGATCTCCTCCAGGGTGGAGCGCGAGCGCGCCAGGATCGCCGCGTTCTTCTCCTCCCACGCCGTGAACCGCTGCTCCGGCGACGACGCCCCGTTGCCGACGGACAGCACGTCCGAGGTGAGCGCGGCGTGCGCGGCGTACAGGTCCTCGCGGATGGAGGCGCGGGCCATGGACTGCCAGCGGTCGGCCCGCGGCAGCTCGATGATCCGGTCCATCAGCTGGGTGATCCCCAGCCGGTCGGCGAGGTCGTAGTACACCTCGGCGACCGCCAGCGGGTCCTTGTCCGTACGGTCGGCGATCGCCACGATGTCGAGCGCCGGGAAGGCCGAGGAGAATCCGGCCACCCGGATCGCCAGGTCCTCGGGGACCCCCACCGAGGTGAGCTCGTCGAGGATCGACCCGTACCACTCGGCGTCGGCACCCTTGAGCAGCTTGGGCAGCTCGTTCCAGACACGCTCGACGCCGTCGCGGAAGAACGCGACGGTCTCCGCGATCCCGACCGGCTGCGGGCGGTTGCCGAGCAGCCAGCGCGAGCCGCGCTCTACGAGCCGGCGCGAGTGCAGCCTGATCCGGGTCAGCACATCGGCGGCGACCGTGTTGTCGAGCGCCTCCACGGCGTCCCACACGTCCGACAGGCCGAAGATCTCACGGGCGGCGTACTGCGCCCGCACGATCTCCTCCAGCGACGCCCCGGTCTCCTCGCGGAGCCGGTGCAGGAACGTCGAGCCACCGGTGTTGACCGTGTCGTTGACCAGCACCGTCGTGATGATCTCGCGGCGCAGCGCGTGCCCGTCGACCGCCTCGGGGAACCGCTTGCTCAGTTGCTCGGGGAAGTAGGCGTGCACCAGCTTCTGCAGGTGCGCGTCGTCCGGCAGGCTGGTGGTGATCAGCTCCTCCGCCGCCGTGATCTTGGTGTAGGCGAGCAGCACGGCCAGTTCGGGCTGGCTGAGGCCCTTGCCGTGGTTCAGCAGCTCGCGGATCTGGCGGTCGTTCGGCAGGAACTCCAGCGCCCGGTCCAGGTGCCCCTCGCGGCCGAGCCTGCGCATGAAGCGCTGGTGGGCGTGGAGGAGCGAAGGCGCCTGGGCACAGGCGTTGGCGAGCGCGATGTTCTGCGCGTAGTTGTTGCGCAGCACGAGCCGGCCGACCTCGTCGGTCATCTCCGCGAGCACCTTGTTGCGCTGCTTCACCGTCAGGTCGCCGTCCCTGACGAGACCGTTGAGCAGGATCTTGATGTTCACCTCGTGGTCGGAGGTGTCCACACCGGCGCTGTTGTCGATGGCGTCGGTGTTGATCCGGCCGCCCGCCCGCGCGAACTCGATGCGGCCGAGCTGGGTCGCCCCGAGGTTGCCGCCCTCACCGACGACACGGGCCCGCAGGTCCGCGCCGTTCACCCGGATCGCGTCGTTCGCCTTGTCACCGACGTCGGCGTTCGACTCGGCCGAGGACTTGATGTAGGTGCCGATGCCGCCGTTCCACACGAGGTCGACCGGCGCCTTGAGGATGGCCTGCATCAGCTCGGCGGGCGTCATCTTCGTGACCTTGGCCTCGATGCCGAGCGCCGCGCGGATGTGCGAGTTGATCGGGATCGACTTGGCGGAACGCGGGTGGATGCCACCACCGGCGGACAGCAGGTCCGTGCTGTAGTCCGCCCAGGAACTGCGCGGCAGATCGAACAGCCGGCGCCGCTCGGCGTACGAGGTGGCGGCGTCCGGCTCCGGGTCGATGAAGATGTGCCGGTGGTCGAAGGCGGCAACCAGCCTGATGTGCTCGGAGAGCAGCATCCCGTTGCCGAACACGTCACCGGACATGTCGCCGACGCCGACGACGGTGAAGTCCTCCGTCTGGGTGTCGTGGCCCAGTTCGCGGAAGTGCCGCTTCACGGACTCCCAGGCACCGCGGGCGGTGATGCCCATGCCCTTGTGGTCGTAGCCGGCCGAGCCGCCGGACGCGAAGGCGTCGCCCAGCCAGAAGCCGTACGCGACGGCGACGTCGTTGGCGATGTCGGAGAAGCTCGCGGTCCCCTTGTCGGCTGCGACCACGAGGTAGGTGTCGTCCTCGTCGTGCCGGACGACTTCGGCGGGGTGGACGACCTCCCCCGTCACCATGTTGTCGGTGATGTCGAGCAGCGCCGAGATGAAGATCTTGTAGCAGGCGATGCCCTCGGCGAGCCAGGCGTCACGGTCCACAGCCGGGTCGGGCAGCTGCTTGGCGACGAAGCCGCCCTTGGCCCCCACCGGCACGATCACCGTGTTCTTGACCATCTGCGCCTTGACCAGACCGAGGATCTCCGTACGGAAGTCCTCGCGCCGGTCCGACCAGCGCAGCCCGCCACGCGCGACCTTCCCGAAGCGCAGGTGGACACCCTCGACGCGCGGCGAGTAGACCCAGATCTCGAACGCCGGGCGCGGTGCCGGGAGATCGGGGATGGCCTGCGGGTCGAACTTCATCGAGACGTAGTTGTGCGGCTCGTGGTCGTCGGCCAGCTGGAAGTAGTTCGTCCGCAGCGTGGCCTTGATGACGGTGAGGAACGACCGCAGGATCCGGTCCTCGTCCAGTGAAGCGACCTGGTCGAGGGCCCCGTCCAGCTCCTCCAGCAGCCCGTCGGTCAGTTCCGTACCGGCCTTCTGCCGGGCCGGGGACATCCGGGCCTCGAAGAGGGAGACGAGCAGCCGTGTGGTGTGGACGTTGTTGCGGAGGGTGTCCTCCATGTAGTCCTGGCTGAAGGTCGAACCCGCCTGGCGCAGGTACTTCGCGTAGGCGCGCAGCACCATGGCCTGACGCCAGTCGAGGCCGGCGCCCAGGACGAGGGAGTTGAAGCCGTCGTTCTCGGCCTCGCCGGTCCAGATGGCCGCGAAGGCCTCCTGGAAGCGGTCCCGGGCGTCGTCGGCGAGGTAGTCGCCGTTGCCCGTGGCCTTCTTGGGCAGGCGCAGCCCGAAGTCGTAGATCCAGGCGTGCGTGCGGTCGGCGCAGCGCAGCTCGTACGGCCGCTCGTCGACGACCTCGACGCCGAGCCGCTGGAGCGCGGGGAGCACGGCGGAGAGCGAGACCTGCTCGCCGGTCCGGTAGATCTTGAACCGGCGCTCGGCGGGGCCCGCGCCGACCGGCTCGTACAGGCTCAGCGCGAAGTCCTTGGGCTCGCTCTTGAGCGCTTCGAGGTGCACCAGGTCGGCCACGGCGGCACGCGGTGAGTGGTCCGCCTTGTAGCCCTCGGGGAAGGACTGCCCGTAACGGCGCATGAGTTCGGCGGCGCGCTCCTCGCCGCACTCCGCGTTGAGTGCCTCCTGGAAGCCGTCGGACCAGGAGCGGGCGGCCTCGACGAGGCGCCCCTCGATGCGGTCCGCGTCGGCGTCGGTGAGGTGCGGGAGCTCGGTGCCCGGCGGGACCCGGACGACGAAGTGCAGCCGGGAGAGGATCGACTCCGTGTTCCAGGCCGTGAAGTCGACGCTGGTGCCGCCCAGTTCCTCCTTGAGGATGTCGATCAGGCGGAGCCGCACCCCGGTGGTGTAGCGGTCGCGCGGGAGGTAGACGAGGGCCGAGTAGTAGCGCCCGTACTCGTCCTGGCGGAGGTAGAGCCGCAGCCGGCGGCGCTCCTGGAGGTACAGCACGGAGGTGACGATGGAGCGCAGCTGGTCGACGGGGGTCTGGAACAGCTCGTCACGCGGGTAGGTCTCCAGGATCTGGAGGAGGTCACGGCCGTCGTGGCTGTTGGGCGTGAAGCCCGCCCCTTCCAGCACCTCGGCGACCTTGCGCCGCACCACGGGCACCCGGCGCACCGACTCGGTGTACGCGGCGGACGAGAAGAGACCGAGGAAGCGCCGCTCACCGATGACGTTGCCGTCGGCGTCGAACTTCTTCACGCCGACGTAGTCGAGGTAGCTGGGGCGGTGCACGGTCGCCCTGCTGTTGGCCTTCGTCAGGATGAGGAGCTTGTGCTCACGGGCCTTGGCCCGGGCGTCGGCGGGCAGCCGGTCGAAGGACGGGCTCACCGGGTGGGCCTCGTCCTCGCTGTGCTTCGGGTCGGAGCGCAGGATGCCGAGGCCGGTTCCGGGGACGGCCGTCAGCGCGTCGGAGTCGCGGAGCTCGTACTCGCGGTAGCCGAGGAACGTGAAGTGGTCGGCGGCGAGCCAGCGCAGCAGTTCACGGGCCTCCTCGACCTCCTCGTCGGCCAGCTCGTCGAGCGGCTCCGAGGGAAGGTCCTCGGCGATCCGCAGCGCGGCGTCGCGCATCTTGTCCCAGTCCTCGACGGTCTCCCGTACGTCGGACAGGACGCGGAGCAGATCGGCGGTGATCTGCTTCAGGTCCGCACGGTCCGTCTCCCGGTCGATCTCGACGTGGATCCACGACTCGACGAGCGCGTCGTGCGGCAGGTCGGCCCTGGCCTCCTTGCGGCCCTTGGCGCCCGTGGTGCCGTCGCGCCGGGGGCGGTCCTCGGCAAGCACCTCGATCAGCTTGCCGGTGACATCGCGGCGGACCACGACCTGCGGGTGGATCACCAGGTGGATGCCACGGCCCTGCCGGGACAGCTCGTTGGTGACCGAGTCGACCAGGAAGGGCATGTCGTCGGTGACGACCTCGACGACGGAGTGGCTGCTCGTCCAGCCGTTCTCCTCCACGGTCGGGGTGTGCACCCGGACGTTCGCGGTGCCCTGGGGACGGCTCTCGGCGAGCCGGTAGTGCGACGAAGCGGCGCCGAAGACGTCGACCGGGTCGCGGTCGGTGATGTCCTCCGGAGCGGTGTGCAGGTAGTAGCGCTGGAAATAGGCGAGCAGCATCTCCCGGGCCGACGGCTCACCCTGGGCGGCCTCGGTGCCGTCCGCCGCTTCGCTGCCGGTCCCGGCTCCGGTCCCTGCTTCGGCAAGGTGTACCCGGAGGCCGCCTCCCGGGCCACCGACACCACCGCCCGGACTGTTGTCAGCTACCCGGGCCGCTCGTGCGAGCAGCTCGGCCTTGGCTTCGTCCAGCTTGGTCTGCATGTCCTCTGGCTCCTGTCGCGCGCCGTTGCGTGACGTAGGTGTAAACGACGACGTACCGCCACGACGCGGGGTTTCCGGTCTGGATCGACGCTATGCCGCCTGGGGAGATTCCCGGGACCATATCGGCCATTTTCGGCAGACCGCCCGGGACGCGGAGATCGCGGATCGCCCGGGCGCTGTGGCACTCCGGGCGCAGGCCGGGGGCTTCGCTGCCCCCGAGGCGTATCGCGCTGATCACGGCCCCAGGCTATCCCTCTCGCACCCACAACCGTCATGAGCCGCATATGTACAAAAGAACGCCCCGAACTTTGACACTCTGGACATCGCACGGAGTCCCCGTGGCGCGTATCGGGTCCTTGCGCCACGTATCGCCCCGGAGTCCCGTCCGCCGCGCTCAGGCTCAGTGCACCGCGCTCAGGCCGCGCTCAGACTCAGCGCACCGCCCGTGGAGCTCGGTGCGCCGTGCTCGGGGCTCTGAGCTCGGTCGCCCACGCCTTGAGCTCAGTCCGCCATCAGCCCTGCCAGGGCCACCGCTTCGGCCAGCGTGTCCACCACGGGGACGCCCGCCGCTTCCAGGCTGCTCCTGCTGTGCGAGCCGCCGGTGTAGAGCACCGCGCGCGCCCCGACGTGCGCCGCCGCCACGGCGTCGTCCACCGCGTCACCGATGACGACCGCCCGCTCGGGAGGGATGCCGCCCAGCACCTCGAAGTGGCGTGCCATGTGCTGCGCCTTGCTGCCGCCCGAGGGCCCCGTGCGGCCGTCGACCCGCACGAAGTGACGCTCGATGCCGTACGCCCGCACGACGGGGACCAGGTGCTCATGGCCGTACATGCTCAGCAGCGAGTGGCTCCCGCCCGCCCTCTTCCACCGGTCCAGCACCTCCTCGGCGCCGGCGGTCAGTCCGCAGCCATCCCGCCGCTCGGTGTAGTGGCGGTGGAAGAGGCCGTCCATGCGCTCCCACTCGGCGGGAGTGGGCAGCCTGCCCATGAGCCGCTCGTAGAACTTGGGTATCGGCACGCAGTACGTCTCGCGGTACTGCTCCAGCGTGAGCGGAGCGAGGTCGACCTCCGCGAACGCGGCGTTGGTCGCCCCGAGGACTGCCTCGATGTCGTCGAGCAGTGTGCCGTTCCAGTCCCAGACCAGGTGGGTGCGGTGCTTCCCCGATGTCGCCATGGAGAGAAAATACTCGCCCGGTACGACAGACGCCCCGGGCTCTCGCGTCCGTGCTTGCGCGCCCCGCGTTCTCAGGCGAGGAGGCCGGGGATCTCCTGGATCCCGAACCACAGGAGTTCGTGGTCCTCCGCGCCGTCCACGGTGAACCGGGCGTCGTCGTCGCCCAGGTCCGCCGCCCCGAGGGCCGCGGCAGCCGCGGCGACGTCCTTCTCGGCGTCGTCCGAGTCGACGTGCACCGCGGCGGCCTTCGACAGCGGCACCGCGTCCGCGATCCGCACCTCACCGAGGGACGAGGCGTCCAGGATGTGGTCCGGATCGGCGACCGCCGCGCCGTCCGGCACGTCGAGGGCCACGACGACACGGCGCCGGGGCTCGTCCGGCTTGCCCGCGATCAGCCGCAGGGAGGCGGCGGCCGCCCGGTTGAGCGCCGCGTACTCGAGCTCCTCGATGTCGTCGGAGACGTACCACTCGCGCAGCCCCGGCGTCACCGCGTACGCGGTGAGCGGCCCCGGTCCGATCTCGCCCGCCCCGTGCACCGCGGCAAGACCGGAGAGTGTCAGGGGGACGTACACACGCATGGCTGACCGCTTTCGTAGTCGATGACGCCATCAGGATACGTGGGGCGTCCCCCTTCGGGGTTGCCGATCCACCCCCCGTCGTCCACCGCGCGACGCCCGTCACCCCCGCCGTTCCCTTGCGGCGCGGGGCCCGTCACCTGGATAGGTGATCCCGTCGGGGGCCCTGCGGCGCCCCTGCCGCGCTTGCGAGGCCGCCGACCGGCCCCGTAGAAGGTCCCCAGCAGAAGTTACCGCCCGGTACCGCCGGGCGTCGGACAGCAGCCACGGGGGCTACGAACATGAGCACCGACAGGACGAGGCCGGCCGGACGGCACGACCGCAGCAGGCCGGGCACCGTACCGGCACAACGGCCCCGCAGGCCCCTGCGGCCGCACCAGTGGTTCGCGGAACGCCTGCTCGCCGTCCTGAGTGGCCAGCGCCCGGTGCACTGGATGCTGGGCCACACCATCGGCGAGGCCTACGACCAGCTCGCCGAGCTCGCCCCGGACGCACCGCTCGGCGCGGGGCGCAGGCGGCCGGTCGTACGCACCTGCCACGGCACCCAGCCCGCCGACGGCGTGGTCGAGGCATTCGCCAGCATCGCCACGGGGGAACAGGTCCGGGCCATGGCCTTCCGCCTGGAACAGGGCCCCGACCTCCGCTGGCGCTGCGCCGCCATCGACCTCGGAGGGGAACGCCTCACCGCGGCCAGATGACCCCTCCCGGGGAGCCCGGGCCGTGCGCAGGGCCGCATGGGGCGCCTGCGAGGGGGCCGCCGCCGGGGCACACCAGGCCCCACGAGGCTCCTGCGGGCCGCTGGGGCCCGCGGGTGGCCCGTGGGGCCCCAGCCGGCCCGCAGGAGCCGGAGAACCCGCACAGACGGTCCTGGGCCGGACACCGTGTGGTGTCCGGCCCAGGCCCTCTGTGCGGGTTATGCGTCTCGCGAGCCGCGTACTGCGCGGGTGCACGCCCCGGCGGTGGGCGCGGGGTACGCGCCCCCAGGGGTGCGCTCTCGCTACTTCTTGCGGCGCCGGCCGCCGGCGCTCTTCTGCGCCTTGCGGCGCTCCGCACGCGTCAGTCCGTCGCCCTCGGAGCGCGCGGCGTCACCGTTGGAGAAGTCGCCCTCGACGACCCCGCCCTCCCCGTCCACCGTGGGAGCGGAGAAGTGCAGCCGGTCCGGACGCTGCGGCGCGTCCAGGCCCTTGGCCCGGATCTCCGGACGCCCGGCCCCGGCGGCCACCGGCGCGCCCTTGTCCAACGAGGTCCGCTCGCCCGCGTCCTGCACCGGGACCTCCTCGACCTGCTGCTCGACCTGGACCTCCAGGTTGAACAGGTAGCCGACGGACTCCTCCTTGATGCCCTCCATCATGGCGTTGAACATGTCGAAACCCTCGCGCTGGTACTCGACCAGCGGGTCCTTCTGCGCCATGGCCCGCAGGCCGATGCCCTCCTGGAGGTAGTCCATCTCGTAGAGGTGCTCACGCCACTTACGGTCCAGGACGGAGAGCACCACGCGACGCTCCAGCTCGCGCATGATGTCCGAGCCGAGCGTCTTCTCCCGCTCCTCGTACTGCTCGTGGATGTCGTCCTTCACCGACTCGGCGATGAAGTCGGCCGTGACCCCGGCGAGGTCACCTGCGGCGTCCTCCAGCTCGGCGACCGTCACCTTCACCGGGTAGAGCTGCTTGAAGGCGCCCCACAGCCGGTCCAGGTCCCACTCCTCGGCGAAGCCCTCCGCCGTCTCCTGGCGGATGTAGTCGTCGATCGTGTCGTCCATGAAGTGACGGATCTGGTCCTGGAGGTCCTCGCCCTCCAGAACGCGCCGGCGCTCGCCGTAGATGACCTCGCGCTGCCGGTTGAGCACCTCGTCGTACTTCAGGACGTTCTTACGCGTCTCGAAGTTCTGCTGCTCCACCTGCGACTGCGCGGAGGCGATCGCCCGGGTGACCATCTTGTTCTCGATCGGCACGTCGTCGGGAACGTTGGCCATCGACATGACGCGCTCGACCATCTGCGCCTTGAAGAGCCGCATCAGGTCATCGCCCAGCGACAGGTAGAACCGGGACTCGCCCGGGTCGCCCTGACGGCCGGAACGGCCGCGCAGCTGGTTGTCGATACGCCGCGACTCGTGGCGCTCCGTGCCCAGCACGTACAGCCCGCCGAGCGCCTTGACCTCTTCGAACTCCGCCTTCACGGCCTGCTCGGCCTTCTCCAGCGCGGCGGGCAGGGCGGCAGCCCATTCCTCGACGTGGTCGACCGGGTCGAGACCGCGCTGGCGCAGCTCCGCCTCGGCGAGATCGTCCGGGTTCCCGCCGAGCTTGATGTCGGTGCCTCGGCCGGCCATGTTCGTGGCGACCGTGACCGCGCCCTTGCGGCCGGCCTGGGCGACGATGGTCGCCTCACGGTCGTGCTGCTTGGCGTTGAGGACCTCGTGCTGGACACCGCGCTTGGAGAGCTGCTGCGAGAGGTACTCCGACTTCTCGACGGAGGTCGTGCCGACCAGGATCGGCTGCCCCTTCTCGTGCTTCTCGGCGATGTCGTCGACGACCGCGGCGAACTTCGCGACCTCGGTGCGGTAGATCAGGTCCGACTGGTCGGCGCGGACCATCGGCCGGTTCGTCGGGATCGGCACGACGCCCAGCTTGTAGATCTGGTGGAACTCTGCGGCCTCGGTCATCGCCGTACCGGTCATGCCCGAGAGCTTGTCGTACAGGCGGAAGAAGTTCTGCAGGGTGATCGTGGCGAGGGTCTGGTTCTCGTCCTTGATGTCCACCCCTTCCTTCGCCTCGATGGCCTGGTGCATGCCCTCGTTGTAACGGCGGCCCGCGAGGATACGGCCGGTGTGCTCGTCGACGATCATGACTTCGCCGTCGATGACGACGTAGTCCTTGTCCTTCTTGAAGAGTTCCTTGGCCTTGATCGCGTTGTTGAGGTAACCGACGAGCGGGGTGTTCACCGACTCGTAGAGGTTGTCGATCCCGAGCCAGTCCTCGACCTTCGAGACACCGGGCTCGTGGATGGCCACCGTCCGCTTCTTCTCGTCGACCTCGTAGTCGCCGGTCTCCTCGATGCCCTTCAGCGGGTTGCCCGCCTCGCCCCTGGTGAGACGCGTGACCAGCTTGGCGAAGTCGCCGTACCACTTGGTGGCCTGGTCGGCGGGACCGGAGATGATCAGCGGCGTACGGGCCTCGTCGACGAGGATCGAGTCGACCTCGTCGACGATGGCGAAGTTGTGGCCACGCTGGACGAGCTCGTCCTTGGACCACGCCATGTTGTCGCGGAGGTAGTCGAATCCGAACTCGTTGTTGGTGCCGTACGTGATGTCACAGGCGTACTGCTCACGGCGCTGCGCCGGGGTCATGTTGGCGATGATGCAGCCGACCTCGAGACCGAGGAACTTGTGCACCCGGCCCATCAGCTCGGAGTCACGCTCGGCCAGGTAGTCGTTGACCGTGATCAGGTGCACGCCCTTGCCTGAGAGCGCGTTGAGATACGCGGGCAGGGTGCCGACGAGGGTCTTGCCCTCACCGGTCTTCATCTCGGCGACGTAGCCGAGATGCAGGGCGGCGCCGCCCATCATCTGTACGTCGTAGTGGCGCTGTCCGAGAACGCGCTTCGCGGCCTCACGGACGGTCGCGAATGCTTCGGGAAGCAGGTCGTCCAGGCTCTCGCCGTCCGCGTACCGTTCCTTGTACTCGTCGGTGAGCGCCCGCAGCTCGGCGTCGGAGAGGTTGACGAAGTCCTCTTCGATGGAGCTGACCTGGTCCGCGATGCGGTGCAGTTTGCGCAGGATCTTGCCTTCGCCTGCACGCATGAGCTTGTTGAAGACGGACACTGAGGCTGGTCTCCTTGCCGGTCGGGCCTGGCACTGGGTCGTGTGATGGACTCTGGCGCGGGCACGGCAGGTGGGCCCCACCGCAACGGCCATCGTAAGCGAGGACCCCACCACGCCGGGAGGGCTGCTGCCGCGTTGTCCCCGCCGCACCCTTCCAGGACAACGGACAGAGGGGACGGAAGGTGCCGGGCAGCCCGAAAAGTGCTCGCGTCCCACGCCCTCACTCACCAGAATTCCCGCATGGAACCCACCACCGTCACCACCGAGCGCCTGCTCCTGCGGCCTTTCGGGCCCGAGGACGCGGAGGCGACCTACGCGGCCTGCCAGGATCCGGCGATCCAGCGCTGGACAGTCGTGCCCTCCCCGTACACCCGTGCCGACGCGGAACTCTTCACGGGGAAGCTCTCGCCCGCGGGCTGGCAGGACGACTCGATGTACAACTTCGCGGTACTGCTGCGGGACGGCGGACCTCTCGTCGGCGCGCTCGGTCTCAACCGCCGCGAATCCCCGGGAACGTACGAGGTCGGCTACTGGACGGCCCGGGAACACCGCGGCGTCGGACTCATGACGGAAGCGGTGCTCGGGGCCGCCCGCTGGGCCTTCACCGCCCTCGGCACGGACCGTCTGGAGTGGCGGGCCGAGGTCGGCAACGTCCCGTCACGGGCCGTCGCCCTGCGTGCGGGCTTCCGCATGGAGGGCGATCAGCGGGCGGCGCTGCTCAACAAAGGGGTCCGGCGCGACACCTGGTCCGGCTCACTGCTCCCGGCCGACCTGGGACTGCCCGGCACCCAGCCGTATCTGCCGGCCCCCGATGTCAGTGGCGCCCCCTAGGGTTCGGCACATGACGTCTGTGCCGCAGCCCGTTCTGGAACTCTCCGCCGACCAGGCACGCCGCATCGCCCTGCGCGCGCAGGGCCTCCTGGGCGCGCCCGACCGCCGGGGCGGGGTCCCGGGCGTGCTGCGCCATCTCGGGGCGGTTCAGCTCGACACGATCTCGGTCCTGGCCAGGTCGCACGAGCTCGTGCCGTACGCCCGTCTCGGGGCGCTCGGCCGCCGCGCGGTGGAGGAGGCGTACTGGTCGGGGGGCCGCTCGTTCGAGTACTGGTCGCACGCCGCGTGCATCCTGCCCGTCGAGGAGTGGCCGCACTTCGCCTTCCGCCGCCGCGCCTACCGCTCCCGGCCGCACTGGGGCCACGACCTGCCCGACGGGGCCTACGAGACGGTGATCAAGCAGCTGCGCAGCGAGGGACCGCTGACGGCGACCGAGCTCGGCGGCGCGAAGAACGGCGGCGAGTGGTGGGACTGGTCCGCTTCCAAGGTCGCCGTCGAACGCGCCCTGATGTACGGCGAGGTGGTGTGCACGGAGCGGCGCGGGTGGAAGCGGCTCTACGACCTCGCCGAGCGCGCGATTCCCGACGCCCTGCTCCACGACGACCTGGACGACGCCGAGTGCGCGCGACGGCTGGTGGCCCTGGCCGGACGTTCGCTGGGCGTCGGCACCCGGGCGGACATCGCCGACTACCACCGGCTCAAGGGCGAGCAGTTCGACGCCGTCGTGGCGGACTCCGGGCTGGTGCCGGTGTCGGTGCGGGGCTGGACGAAGCCCGCCTGGGCTCACCCGGAGGCGCTGGCCTCCGAGCCGCGCGGCCGGCACCGCACGACGCTGCTGTCGCCCTTCGACTCCCTGATCTGGGAACGGGCGCGCACGGAGCGGATCTTCGGCTTCACCCACCGCCTGGAGGCGTACGTCCCCCGGCCCAAGCGGGTCCACGGCTACTTCGCCATGCCCCTGCTGGCGGGCGGGCAGTTGCGCGGCCGGGTCGACCCGGCGAGGGAGGGGGCCACGCTGGTCGCCCGCCAGGTGTCTCTTGACGGCGGGAAGTCCGTGGCGCCGATGGCCGAGGCGCTCGTCGAAGCCGCGTCCTGGGTCGGCTGCACGGACGTGCGGCTGGAGCGGGTCGATGCCCCGGAGCTGCGCGCACCGCTCGCCGCGGAGATCGCCCGCATCCTGGCGTAGGGCCTGCCGTCCGGGACGGGCCGTTCCGTGGGCACTACCTGATCTCGAGGATCTTCTCCCGCATGGCATAGACCACGGCTTCCATGCGGGAGTGCAGCTGGAGCTTCTCCAGGATATTGCGGACGTGGTTCTTCACCGTGTTCTCGGAAATGAACAGCTCTTTGGCGATATCCCGGTTGTTCATGCCCGTGGCGACGAGTTTGAGCACTTCCAGCTCCCGGTCGGTGAGACGCGGTGCGGGCACGAGCCGGCGTTCGTCGGTGCGCTGAATCATCGACTTGAACTCGGTGAGGAGTTTGGAAGCCATCGACGGACTGATCTGGGACTGGCCGTCCGCCACCGCGCGAATGGCCGTGGCCACCTCGTCGGTGGAGATCTCCTTGAGGAGGTAACCGGTCGCACCGGCCTTGATCGCCTCGTAGAGGTCGGCCTCCTCGTCGCTGATCGTCAGCATGATGATCTTCGCGCTGGGAGCGACCTCCTTGATGGACGTGCACGCCTCGATCCCACCACGCTTGGGCATCCGTACGTCCATCAGCACGATGTCGGGCAGCAGGTCCGCCGCCTTGTCGACCGCCTCGGCCCCGTCCCCCGCCTCCCCGACGACCTGGATGTCCTCCTCCTGGGCGAGGACGATCTCCAAGCCCCTGCGGAAGAGCGCGTGGTCGTCCACCACCAGCACCCTGATGGGTTCCTTGCGGGAACTTCCGTCGTCCGCCACGGAATCCGCACCGGCAGCGCTGTCGGCATCGTTCGTCCCGCGCACGGGCCCGAAGGTGTCCGCCATCGTTCCTCCCCCTGAAGGCCACTGCCCGAGGTCACAAGCTGTCCGCCAACGGCAGTGCGCAGAGCACCGATTGGCCTGGGACGCCATGCTTTCATGCCTGGCCCCCGAAGCGGTGCCCCCGCGGTCGCACGCGATGCCCCTGGTGGCGCGAAAGACGCTTCCAGGGGCACCGCGTGTCGACTGTGAATGGGGGCGTCAGCCGCCGAGCGCACCGCCCGCGCCGCCCGCCCCGTCCGAGGCGAGCGGGTCGGTCCTCAGGTGGATGACACCGTAGTCGTAGGCATGCCGCCGGTAGACGACACTGGGCTCCTTGGTCTCGGAGTCGACGAACAGGTAGAAGTCGTGACCGACCAGCTCCATCTCGTAGAGCGCCTGGTCGAGCGTCATCGGTGCTGCGACGTGCGTCTTCTCGCGCACCACGAGCGGGCCTTCACCCTGCACCTCGAGCGAACCCATCCTGGTGGTGGGCACGGACGACGGTGTCTCCGCGGGGATCAGCTCGCCGTCCCCGTTGAACGAGGCGGCGCCGGGCACGACCTCCGCCACTTCCGCCGCCGACAGCCGGCCGTTGCCGCGCCTGCTGTAGCGCTTGTCGTGCTCCTTGCGCAGCCGTGCGTCCAGCTTGTCGGTGGCCAGGTCCAGCGCTGCGTACGGGTCGCCTGCCGCCGCTTCCGCCCGGATGACCGGCCCACGCGAGCGGAGCGTGATCTCCACCCTTGCAGCACGGTCGGCCTGACGGGGATTCGGCTCCTTGGACACCTCGACGTCAAGGCTGATCACCTTGCCGTCGAACTTCTGGATCTTGTCCAGCTTCAGCTTCTCGGCCACGTGCTTGCGGAACCGCTCGGGCACCTCGGTCTTGCGGCCCTTGACGACGATGTCCACGCAGAACTCCGTTCCCGGATCGCTCCGCTTCGGCGGCGGAGCATCTCCCTTTTGCACCAGACTCCGGTGTCGCCGGAGTCTCGGACTCGGTGACGTTCACCTCCTCCTCCCCCGTCGGCAGGGTCTCCACCCCACCGAATTCCAAGCTTCTGGCGTACCGGTGAGTCACCTGCCCGAAACCTGGTGGTGCATTCATCGAGGTGCGGTATTCACCGTGCCTCACAACCGAACATAGCCTGCCCACCACCGTGTCGGCACCCGCTACTCGCGCGTACCTCCGATCAGGGCCCTTTACCCACTCATCACCTGCAACGATGCAAGTTATCTGTCAGTTCCGGTTTAATTCGAAAGCAGACGGAGATGCTGCGACGACAGCGGCTCTGAGCCCGGCGGCCCCACCGCTCCCGGAAGGCCCCGCGCCGCCCGAGGAGTACCCGGCGGCGCGAACGGCCCGTGCCGCTTCCGCGAGTGAGGACCCGGTCGTCAGCAGGTCGTCCACCAGCACCACCCGGCCGCCGTCGAGCAGACCCCGGCCGCCTTTCACCACCATGAGGGCACCCGCCAGATTCGCCTGCCGCTCCCGCGCCCCCAACCCCGCCTGGTCGGCCACCGCCCGCCGTTGCCGCAGCACCGTCAGCACCCGGGCCTCCGCCCCGCCGCGCCGCAGCTCGGCCGAGGCCGCGACCGCGATTCTGCGCGCGGGATCGTGTCCACGCGCGGCCGTGGCCCGTCGCGCCGAGGGAACGGGAACCAGCAGCAGGGGGCCCGCGCCGCCCGGCTGTCCCGTTCCGGCCCGCACGGCTGCCGCCAGCGCCCCGCCGAGTGCTCCGGCGAGGCCGAGCGCACCTCGCTCCTTGTGGGCCAGCAGCATCGCGCGTACCGCGTTCCCGTACGGAACCGTCGCGTGCACCACCGGGAGACCTGCTGGTTCGGGCGCCGGTCTCACCCGGCGCGGCGCCATGGCCAGCGCCGCGGCGCACTCCTCGCACAGCTCCGTACGTGGCCTGCCGCAGCCACCGCAGGCCACGGGCAGGACCAGACCGGCAATCTCCCGCCGCCATCCGCGCACAGTCCCACTGTGCCCGGACCGCCAACACCCGGCCACCCCTGTGGAAAACCCTGTGGAAAACCCGGGCCCGGGGCGGGGTCCGCCTCAGGCCCGGCCCGCAGCGGCCCGCGATACGGTCGGGCGGGCCACGCCGAGGGAGCCCTGCTCCGCTCGGGTGGACGTGGACCGGCAGCTTCCCGGTCAGCCCGGGTAGACCAGCGAGTCGCCCTCCTTGAGGACCGTCTGCCAGTTGTCACCCGGCGACAGCTTCACTATGCCGTCGCTCTCCGTGTCGGCCATCAGCGGCAACTGCTCGTCGTCCGACGCGGCGACCGCGGTCACCTGGTTCACGCCCGGCAGGACGGCGGAGGACGAGGTGGAACCGTCGGCCTGTACGTAACGCACCTGCTGGACTCCGCCCTCCTCCTTGCCGACGACCACCAGGCGGCTGCGACCGGACCAGGAAATGGCCGTCACGTCCGCGAGTTGCGGTGCCGCGCGGCGCAGGTCCTCCACGGAGACCTGTGCGTCCTCCCCCGAGCCGTGACGCTCGACCCGCCCGATGTGCAGCGTCGTGTGCCCGTCCTTGGACACACGCAGGGCGATCCGCACCCCGTCCGCCGACATCCGCAACGCCTCGATCCGCCCGCCGTCGAGACCGGGGACCGCGACCTCCTGCGGCTTTCCGGCCCCGTCGGCCAGGCGCAGCAGCCGGGGCTCCGCCGGATCGCGGTCGGCGACCCACAGGTCACCGTTCCCGTCCCAGCTCGGTGCCGACAGCCGGTCCGCGGGCTTCGGCGCGTTGCTGGTCACCACGGGCGCGGCCGGCTCGCTCTCCTCGACGAGGGAGGACACGTAGAGCTGCTGCTGGTTCTCCGAGACCGCGGCGGCCAGCTGTTCGTCCCGGGCCACGCCGACGGCACTCATGGCCACCGTGCCGTCACCGAACGGGCCGATCACCGGCTCCGGATCACCGCCGCCCTTGCTGCTCCCCGGAATGCGCTGCACATGCCCCTTGTCGTCGACGAAGTACTGGCTGTCCGGCGCACCGGAGACCTTGTCCGAGACGTACTCCTGGGCCTCGTCCGCCCCGAGCGAGCACAGCGGACCGTGCGCACCCTGCAACTCGACCTGTCCGACCCGCGCGGACGTCAGGTCCCGCAAGGTGAAGAGCACCTGGGCGGCCATCATCCGGCAGGCTCCCGGCCCGGCCTTGTCCGCCTTCTTGTTGAGCGGAACCTTCAGGACGTTCTGGTCGTCCGGCGCCAGCGAGGTGACCCCCCTCTTCAGCGCCGTGCCCGCCGGGAAACGTGAATCGACCACCGGGCGCAGCCAGTTCGACGGCCCCGCCAGCAGCGTCCGCACCGTCTGGGTGGCCGTGTCCATGCGTGTCACGGGGTCGGTGCGGTTACGCACGTACACGGGGTCGGCCACCAGCGCGGGCTCCGTGTCCGTGCGCCCGGTCGCGAAGTAGTACTTGTTCACGGACCTGTAGAGCCGTTTGAAGTCGGACTGCCCGAGCACGAGGCCGTCCGGCACGAGGTCGATGCGCCACTCCTGCTTGCCGTCCGTCCCCTTCTCCCGGATCAGATGCAGCGTCTGCGCGTACTCCGACGGCACCAGCGGCCGGTAGGAACTCTGCGCGTCGACCGACGCCACCTGCTCGCCGTTCAGCTCGTAGGTGGTCTCGGTGGAACTGCGTACCTTGTCGTGGATGGTCGGCCCGGTGCGGTTGGGCGCCTTCGAGAGGACCGTCGTGCCCTCGCTCGGCTGCCAGGTGCGGGAGGCCTCCGCGGTGAGGTACTTGCGGGTCGTACGGAAGTCCGGGTCGTCACTGGTCATCGACTCCAGGAATCCGTCGACGACCTCGCTGGGCGTCGCGCCTTCCCTGGGCGGCACCGCGTACACCTGCACCTGGGAATCCCCGGGCTGTGAGGCGTCGACCGCCTTCACATCGCCGGTGACCGGCATGGCTCCACACCCCGCGAGCACCACGGCCCCGCAGCCCAGCAGCGCGGAGAGCCGCACCGCCCGGCCGTGGCCGCCCCGACGACGGTCAGTGTCCACGTGCCGTGTCCCCCTGCTCCGGATCCTTCGTTTCCGTGTCGATGCTCCCGCCCAGCCGTTCCCCGGCAGGGCGGGACACCACGCGTGCTCCGTTGCCCGGCAGGGCGGCCGGGTCCACCGATGCCGGCCTGCGCGGCGCCGCCGTCCCGTGTGCGGGCAGCTGCGACCGTGCCGTGGAACCGGCCTGGGTCGGTACGGTCATCAGCCGGTGATCGGCCGCCGCCGGCGCGGCCTCCGCGCGCTCCCGGTCCTCCCGGTTACGCCGGGAGTCCTCGGGCTCCAGCGGTATCGGCGACCCGCGCAGCGGCTCGTCGGCCGTGCGCGGCAGAGTCAGCCGGAACTGCGAACCGCCACCGGGCTCGCCCCATGCCTGCAGCCAGCCGCCGTGCAGCCGGGCGTCCTCGACGGCGATCGACAGGCCGAGGCCGGTCCCACCGGTCGTGCGGGCACGTGCCGGGTCCGCCCGCCAGAAGCGGTTGAAGACGCGGGTCGCCTCGCCAGGCTTGAGACCCACCCCGTAGTCCCTGACGGCCACGGCCACGGCGCCCTGGGCGACGCCCATCCGCACGACGACGTCCCGGCCCTCCCCGTGCTCGACGGCGTTGACGACCAGGTTGCGCAGGACACGCTCGACGCGGCGCGTATCGGCCTCCGCGACGACGGGCTGTTCGTCACCGACCACCAGGATCCGGGAGCCCTTGCGCTCCGCCAGCGGCTCGGCACCGCCGATCACACGATGGACGACCGTGCGCAGGTCTATCGGCTCGGCCTCCAGAGCCGCGGCTCCCGCGTCGAACCTGCTGATCTCCAGAAGGTCGGACAGGAGGGACTCGAACCGGTCGAGCTGATCGCCCAGGAGTTCCGCGGACCGGGCGGTCACGGGGTCGAAGTCGACGCGGGCCTCGTGGATGACGTCGGCGGCCATCCGCACCGTCGTCAACGGGGTCCGCAGCTCATGGCTGACGTCGGAGACGAAACGCCGCTGCATGCGGGAGAGCTCCTCCAGCTGCTGGATCTTCAGCTGCAGATTCTGCGCCATCTTGTTGAAGGCCTCACCGAGGCGGGCGATGTCGTCCTCGCCGGTGACCTTCATCCGCTCCTGGAGACGGCCCGCGGAGAGCCGCTCGGCGATCCCCGCCGCCATCCGCACGGGTGTGACGACCTGCCGCACCACGAACCAGGCGATGGCGCCGAGGAGCACGACCACGAACAGGCCGGCCGTGGCCAGCGTCGTCGTGACCAGCGTGAGGGACTTCTCCTCCTGCGTGAGCGGGAAGAGGTAGTACAGCTCGTACGGATTGTGGTCGACGTCGTAGAGCCGCTTGCCCACGACGAGGCCGGGCTCCGGATCCTTCCCGTACGAGTACCGGATCAGCGAGTACGTCTGGTACGCCCCCTGCCCCTTGCCGACGTCGTCACGCAGCCTCTGCGGAACGCTGGACGCCTCGACGCTGCCGGAACCGCGAGGGGCGCGGCTGGTGACGCCGCGGTCGGCGGAGTCGGCGCTGAGAGCCACCACGTTGAAGGCATTCGTGCCGCCGCTGGCGAGCTGGTCGACCAGCTCGGTACGCCAGGAGGTGTTGGCCGTCATGCCGTCGGCGCCCTCCTCGCTCTGGTCCCCGGGGACCAGAGGCGCGTTGGCGTTCGCCTGGGCAGCGGCGAAGCCACCGGCAGCCTGCGTCTGGGCAGCCTTGCCCTTCGCTTCGAGCAGGCCGTTACGGACCTGCCCGATCACGACGAAGCCCAGCAGCAGCACCACGCCGATCGACATCAACAGCGTGCCCGCGACGACGCGGAGCTGCAGATTGCGCCGCCACAGCCGGACCGCGGGCAGGAGAGGCCCGCGGATCCACCGCATCAGCAGACGGGGCACGGGGCCGCCGGGCGTCCGGTCGCGAAGCAACCGGCCGCCCCGCAGGACCCTGCCGAATCGAGGAGAACTCCGTACCGGACCGGCAGCCCGCTCCGTACGGGCCCCGGAACCCCCGGGTGGCGGAGCAGCGCTGCCCAGGGTCATGTCAGCTCGGTCCGGCCTTGTAACCGACGCCGCGCACGGTGACGACGATCTCCGGGCGCTCGGGGTCCTTCTCGACCTTCGAGCGGAGCCTCTGGACGTGCACGTTCACCAGACGGGTGTCGGCGGCGTGACGGTAACCCCACACCTGCTCCAGCAGCACCTCACGGGTGAAGACCTGCCACGGCTTACGGGCGAGCGCGACCAGCAGATCGAACTCCAGCGGGGTGAGGGCGATGGACTGGCCCTCCCGCTTCACCGAGTGACCGGCCACGTCGATGACCAGGTCCCCGATCGCCAGCTGTTCGGGCGCGGGCTCCTCCGACCTCCGCAGACGTGCCCTGATCCGGGCGACCAACTCCTTCGGTTTGAACGGCTTGACGATGTAGTCGTCGGCCCCTGATTCCAGGCCCACCACCACATCCACCGTGTCGCTCTTGGCAGTGAGCATGACGATCGGCACACCGGACTCGGCCCTGATCAGCCTGCAGACCTCGATGCCGTCCCGTCCGGGCAGCATCAGGTCCAGCAGCACCAGGTCCGGCTTGGCCTCACGAAATGCAGCCAGTGCCTTGTCGCCGTCCGCTACGAACGACGGCTCGAAACCTTCTCCACGCAGCACAATCCCGAGCATCTCGGCCAGTGCGGTGTCGTCGTCGACGACAAGGACGCGTCCCTTCATAAACGACATCATCCCATTAGCTAATCGTTATCTGCGATGACCTGGCACACAGCTCTGCCAGTCCGACCCCCGTGACCGGGGAAATGACGCCCTCCTCCGTGACGATCGCCGTGACCAGTTCGGGCGGCGTGATGTCGAATGCGGGGTTGTACGCCTGGGCTCCGGGGGGCGCAACGGCCGTCGCGCTTCCCTCGCCACCGGACGTCACACCTGGCCTGAATGTGACCTCCGTCACTTCGGAAGCGGAGCGCTGCTCGATGACGATCGATGTACCATCCACCGTTTTTGCATCGACGGTGGTCGTCGGAGCGACGACGATGAACGGCACATGGTGATACCGCGCGAGTACCGCCAGCGGATAGCTCCCCACCTTGTTGGCCACCGAGCCGTCCGCAGCGATGCGGTCGGCCCCGATGAGTACGGCATCCACCTCCCCCGCCGCGAACAGCGAACCCGCCGCACTGTCCGTGAGCAAGCTGTACGGCATGCCGTTCCGCGCGGCCTCGTACGCCGTCAGCCGTGCGCCCTGGAGGAGAGGGCGGGTCTCGTCCACCCACAGATGGTGCAGCTTGCCCGCCCGATGCGTCTCCAGCGCCACGGCGAAGGCCGTCCCCCCACCTCCGGACACGAGCGCGCCGGTGTTGCAGTGGGTCAGCAGACGGTGCCCGCCATCCGGCAGAAGCTCCGCCAGCAGATCCAGTCCGTACTGCGCCATCCGCCCGCTGGCCGCCGCGTCCTGCTGGTGCAGCGCCCGAGCCTCGGCCAGCGCCGCCGCGGCAGCCGCCTCGGGAGCGGCCCCGCTCTCGACGGCCTCCCGGTGCGCGCGCTCCACCCGCCGCGCCCCGTACCCGAGGTTCACCGCGGTGGGCCGCGCCTGCTCCAGAAGCTCCGCGGCCCCTGCCGCGTCCTCGCCCCGGGCAGCCGCCAGTGCCACTCCGTAACCCCCGGCGATACCCAGCAGCGGCGCTCCCCGCACGGCCAGCGTCCGGATGGCCCGTACCAGCGCGGGCACGTCGGCGCATATGACCTCGACCTCTTCCGAGGGCAGTCGCGTCTGGTCGAGGAGCAACACCGCGGGGCCTTCCGGAGGCTCGACCCAGCGGAGTACGGAGAGGGCCGGGGGCTCGATGCCCACGGGTGTTCGTGTGTCCTGATCAGCCATCTGCCCAGTCTGCCCGCTGAACCGCCCGCACACGACGGCAAGAAGGAGATACAGGGCCCCACCCGCACCGGACCGGCGCGTGGCACGATGGCAGCCAACCTGCCGCCCCGATGAGCGGACAGGATCGTGAAGGAGCGACGATGAACGACTCTCCGGGCTGGGCTTCGCCCGGATCCGCCCCCTCCGACGGCCAGGAGACGGGCATCCCCCGCCCCTCCTCGCCCGTAGACGGAACGGACCCCGCCGGGCAGTGGTCTCCCGCACAGCCCCCTCCGGGGCAGTGGTCGCCACCCAGCGCCCCCGGGCAGGGCCCTGGCGCACCCCCGCCCGCACCGGGCTGGGGCGGAATGCCGCAGCAGGGGGGACCTGGGTGGGGCGGTCCGCCCCCGGCCGCGAAGCCAGGCGTGATCCCGCTCCGCCCGCTGGGGGTCGGCGAGATCCTCGACGGCGCGGTGTCCACGATGCGCACCCACTGGCGCACGGTGCTCGGCGTCAGCCTCACGGTCTCCGTGATCGCCGAGATCGTGGTCATTCTCGTGCAGCGCTACCTTCTGCCCGCGCCGAAGTCCGTCGACCCCAACGCCGTCGGTGCCGAAGCCCTGCGTCAGGCCACCGACTCCGCGCAGTCGCAGCTGATCACCAGCGCCCCCGGCACCCTCATCGCGATGATCGCCACGCTCATCACCACCTCGGTCCTCACCGTGGTGATCAGCCGCTCCGTGATCGGCCGTGGCGTCACCTTCCGCGAAGCCTGGGCCGAAGCCCGTCCCCGGCTCCTCCCCCTGCTCGGACTGACGCTCCTGCTGAGCCTCATGAGCGCCGGAATCATGGCGGCGGGCCTCGTTCCAGGCCTGCTCCTGGGCAGCGGCGCCGGCGGGCTCGCGCTGACCTTCCTCGGCTTCGTCGCCGCCTGCGCCGTCGTCCTCTGGCTCATGGTCCGGTTCACCCTGGCGGCGCCCGCGCTGATGCTGGAACGGCAGCCCGTCCTCACCGCACTGCGCCGGTCCGCGAAGCTGGTCAAGGGCAGCTGGTGGCGGACCTTCGGCATCCTCGCGCTCACCTATGTGCTGGTCATCATCGTCACCTTGATCATCACCATTCCCTTCGGCATCATCGCTGTGACCGTCGACAGCGAAGGCCTGAGCGAATTCCTCAACAGCAGCGCGACCGACTTCGGCTGGCCCTTCCTCATCGTCACGGGCATCGGCGAGGTGATCATCTCGACGCTTGCCTATCCCTTCACCGCGGGAGTGATGGCCCTGCTCTACGTCGACCAGCGCATCCGCCGCGAGGCACTCGACCTGGACCTCGCCCGTGCCGCCGGAGTGCCCGGCTACGACGACACCCCCAGGAGTTGATGCGGTGAAGGGGGCGGGGGGCAGCATCTTGGCAGCACGGCTCGACGGGGCGAGCGAGGACATACCCGTGGACATCCCACGCGTACCCGCGCGTGAAGCAGCCGAGGACGAACTGTCCGACCCGATGTACCACGAGCACGATCCGAACCTTCTCGAACGCGCCCTCGACCGCTTCTGGGACTGGGTCGGCGCACTCCTGGACGGCGCCGCAGGAGCCGCCCCCGGCGGCCCGCTCGGTCTCGTCGTCATCGCCCTGGTCGTCATAGGCCTGGGCGCCGCCCTGTGGTGGCGGCTCGGTACACCGCAGCGAACAGTCCGTACGCCGGAAACCCTCTTCGGCGGCACTGCCCGCAGCGCCGCGGCGCACCGCACGGCGGCCGCCGCACACGCCGAGGCCCACCGCTGGAACGAAGCAGTCCAGGAGCGGATGCGGGCCCTCGTGCGTTCGCTGGAGGACAGGGCCGTACTCGACCCACGCCCCGGCCGGACCGCGGACGAGGCGGCCGCCGACGCGGGCAGGGTGCTGCCCGTACACGCCGGCCGGCTCATCAAGGCGGCCCGGGTCTTCGACGACGTCACGTACGGCGGCCGTGCCGCCGACGAGAGCGCGTACCTGACCCTGCGCACACTCGATCTGGACCTCGAGGCCGCCAAGCCACTGACGGCCGTGGGCACGTCGCGGGAGGCCGCCGTATGACCGCTGCCACGCCCGCCCCCGCCACGTCGGCGTCGCGCACGCCGCACCAGATCTGGCAACGCACACGGGGACTGCTGCTCGCCGTACTCATCCTCGTCGTCGCGGGCCTGACCGTCGCCGTGCTCCGCTCCGGTGGGCAGCACGGCCGGCTCGATCCTCGCTCCCCGGACCCCTACGGCAGCCGGGCCCTCGCCGAACTCCTCGACGACCAGGGCATATCCGTCGACGTAGTCACCACGCTCGACGAGGCTGCCCGCGCCGCCGGCCCCGACACCACCCTGCTCGTGACCGGGCCCAACGTGCTCACCCCGTACCAGCAGCACCGCCTCCACGCGGCGACCGGGGGCACCACGGGCCGTACCGTCCTCGTCGCCCCGGGCGGGGCCTCCGTCCCTCGGCTCGCCCCAGGCGCACACGCGGAAGCGTCCGGCCCGGTGACCGCACGTCTCCCGCGCTGCGACCTCCCCGCCGCCCGCGCTGCGGGAAGCACGGACATGGGCGGCATCCGCTACACGACGGATGCCCCGGACGCCATCGCCTGCTACCCGGACGACGGACTCGCCACCCTCCTTGTCATGCGAGGCCAGGCGGAAACCGGCGACACCGTACTGCTCGGATCCCCCGATGTCCTCTACAACAGCCGCCTCGATCAGCAGGGCAACGCGTCCCTGGCACTGCAACTCCTCGGGTCCCGCCCTCATCTCGTCTGGTACCTCCCTTCGCTCGATGATCCTTCCGCCGCCCAAGGCGGCACCGGCATGGACGGCGAGAACGACGACAACGAAGCCTCAGGCGAAGGCGACTTCCTCGGCCTGATCCCTTCCGGCTGGCTCTGGGGCACCCTCCAACTCGGGGTCGCAGCCCTCCTGGCCGCCGTCTGGCGCGCACGGCGCCTCGGCCCTCTGGTCACCGAACGGCTACCGGTGGCCGTCCGGGCATCCGAATCCACCGAGGGGCGCGCCCGCCTCTACCGCAAGGCCGGCGCCCGCGACCGCGCCGCGGCAGTCCTGCGCTCCGCCGCCCGCTCCCGCATCTCCCCCCTCGTCGGGGTCTCCCCCCGCGACGCCGATTCCCCCGACGCCCTCGTGCCTGCCGTCGCCGCACGCCTGCGAGCACCGGACGTCGGTCTCCGCTCCCTCCTCTTCGGCCCGGCTCCTGCCGACGACGCCGCCCTGCTCCTCCTGACCGACCAACTCGACGCCCTCGAAAGAGAGGTACGCACTTCATGAGCGCCCCGACCCCGGAGACCGCCGAGCCTGCGGCAAGCACAGGGACCTTCGCGGCACCTGTGGAATCCGACAGTGCCCGCGCATCCCTGGAAGCTCTGCGTTCCGAGATCGCGAAGGCCGTGGTCGGCCAGGACCCCGCCGTCACAGGAATGGTCGTCGCACTCCTGTGCCGGGGACATGTCCTCCTCGAAGGCGTACCCGGAGTCGCGAAGACCCTTCTGGTCCGCGCTCTGGCCGCCTCCCTCGAACTGGACACCAAGCGCGTCCAGTTCACCCCCGATCTGATGCCCAGCGACGTCACGGGCTCCCTCGTCTATGACGCCCGAACCTCCGAGTTCTCCTTCCAGCCCGGCCCGGTCTTCACCAATCTCCTGCTCGCGGACGAGATCAACCGCACCCCGCCGAAGACGCAGTCCTCCCTCTTGGAGGCCATGGAGGAACGACAGGTCACCATCGACGGGACCCCTCGTCCGCTGCCTGACCCCTTCCTGGTCGCTGCCACCCAGAACCCGGTCGAGTACGAGGGCACATACCCTCTGCCCGAAGCCCAACTGGACCGGTTCCTGCTCAAGCTGACCGTGCCTCTTCCCTCACGCGAGGACGAGATCAACGTGCTCACCCGCCACGCGGACGGGTTCAACCCGCGCGATCTCAAGGCAGCCGGCATACGGGCCGTCGCAGGCCCCGCCGACCTCGAAGCAGCACGCGCCGCCGTCGCCAAGACCTCGGTCTCCCCGGAAATCGCTGCCTATGTGGTGGATATCTGCCGTGCCACGCGTGAATCCCCCTCACTCATCCTCGGCGCCTCCCCCCGAGGAGCCACCGCTCTTCTCTCCACCGCGCGTGCATGGGCCTGGCTCACCGGCCGGGACTACGTCATCCCGGACGACGTGAAAGCGCTCGCTCTGCCCACACTTCGCCACCGCGTACAGCTGAGGCCGGAAGCTGAGATGGAGGGCGTCACCGCCGATTCCGTCATCACCGCTCTCCTCGCCCACGTCGCCGTCCCCCGGTGAGGCGGTGACCATGGCCCTCACCGGAAGAGCGGCACTGCTGGCGGCCTTGGGGTCACTCCCCGTAGGCATCGCGGCC
This sequence comes from Streptomyces sp. NPDC006516, assembly GCF_040611875.1. Classification (NCBI taxonomy): domain Bacteria; kingdom Bacillati; phylum Actinomycetota; class Actinomycetes; order Kitasatosporales; family Streptomycetaceae; genus Streptomyces; species Streptomyces sp. NPDC006516. The sequence goes on along the minus strand of NZ_JBEXPD010000001.1, from coordinate 1,745 downwards.
CCGAGCTGGACGGGCCTGCTCGCGGTCAACGCCCCGCTGTCACTGGCAATTCTGTGCGACTACGCCATGGCCGCGCCAGTGCGAAGGCTGCAGTTCACCCGAAACGGTGACACATCCGTTCGACTCGGTGAAACCGCGACCCTGCAACTCACCGTGACCAACCCATCCCGCCGAAAACTGCGCGCCCACCTCCGGGACGCCTGGCCACCCAGCAGCTGGGCCTCGGAGGCGGAGCAGGCATCGTCACGGCACCGATTCGCTGTTCCCGCCGGCGAGCGGCGGCGTCTCACCACGGTGCTCCGCCCCTCGCGGCGTGGAGACCGCGAGGCCGACCGCGTCACCGTCCGGTCGTTCGGGCCCCTCGGGCTCGCGGCCCGTCAGGGATACCACCGGGTGCCCTGGACGGTCCGGGTGCTCCCTCCGTTCACCAGCCGCAAGCACCTGCCCTCCCGGCTCGCCCGCCTCCGTGAACTGGACGGCCGGACCAGCGTGCTCACCCGCGGGGAGGGCACCGAATTCGACAGCCTGCGGGCCTACGTGCCGGGAGACGACACCCGTTCCATCGACTGGCGAGCGACTGCCCGGCACTCCGCGGTCGCCGTCCGCACCTGGCGCCCCGAGCGTGACCGGCACATCCTCATCGTTCTCGACACCGGACGGACCTCGGCAGGCCGGGTGGGCGACGTGCCTCGGCTCGACGCCGCCATGGACGCGACACTGCTCCTGACCGCTCTCGCCGCGCGTGCCGGCGATCGTGTGAACCTGCTCGCCTACGACCGGCGTGTCCGAGCTCGGGTCCAGGGCAAAGCCGCGGGCGGGGACGTCCTGTCGAGTGTGGTCGGCGCCCTGGCCACCCTCGAACCGGAACTCGTCGAGACCGACGCCCGTGGCCTCAGTACGGCCGCCCTGGCAAGTGCCCCCCGGCGGTCTCTCATCGTCCTGCTCACGAGCTTGGACGCCGCACCCATCGAGGAGGGCCTCCTCCCGGTGCTCCCTCAGCTCACCCAGCGCCACACGGTCCTGGTGGCCGCAGTCGCCGATCCGCATGTAGAAGCGATGACGGAAGGACGGGGGACGGTGGAGGCCGCCTACGAGGCCGCGGCAGGAGAACAGACACAGGCTCAGCGACGCCGGACGGCGGACCAGCTCCGGCGGCACGGAGTCACGGTCGTCGATGCCGGCCCGGATGCCCTCGCACCCGCTTTGGCTGACGCGTACCTCGCGCTGAAAGCCGCCGGCCGACTGTAAAGATCTCTGCGCCGACAGAAACTGTTCCGTCCGGCACGCCCAGCGCATCGAATCCGTACAAGCCGCGCTCCACCTGAATGCGGCAGGTGTACCGCACCTGCCGCACCCATGGGGCCTGCTGACGGGTGACGCTGCCTGCCCCCACGGGATAGTGGTTCTGGCTGCGATTGCCTCTGGAACGCAGAAAAGCCCCGTGCCACAAGGGCACGGGGCTTTCCCGGAATAATTGTTCGGCGGCGTCCTACTCTCCCACAGGGTCCCCCCTGCAGTACCATCGGCGCTGAAAGGCTTAGCTTCCGGGTTCGGAATGTAACCGGGCGTTTCCCTAACGCAATGACCACCGAAACACTATGAAATTAACCAACACCGGAACAAAACACGGCCGTTCGTTATTTCAGAACTAACACAGTGGACGCGAGCAACTGAGGACAAGCCCTCGGCCTATTAGTACCAGTCAGCTCCACCCGTTACCGGGCTTCCACATCTGGCCTATCAAC